>NZ_CATNVD010000040.1 GCF_951230155.1 Parablautia sp. Marseille-Q6255 | reverse complement strand
ACTGGGGTGAAGTCGTAACAAGGTAGCCGTATCGGAAGGTGCGGCTGGATCACCTCCTTTCTAAGGAAGAATAAGTAGAGGTTGTTTTGCTGTTGAGTTATCAAGCAGAGGAAGTTCGACTGCACTAGATTCGATCGTCGCAAAGATCGATCTCATCATACAATTGAACATTAGTAGTTCAATTGTCAAAAGTGGCAACGAACAGCTTTCGTACTAAGCTCGAAAGGACCTCGCTAAGTACTCAAAGCTTCTGGTGGCGATGCGCTTAGGGGAAACACCCGTACTCATCCCGAACACGATGGTTAAGACTTAAGCGGCCGATGGTACTGCACTGGAGACGGTGTGGGAGAGTAGGTGGCTGCCAGATTAAAAACCGGGCTTATAGCTCAGCCGGTTAGAGCGCACGCCTGATAAGCGTGAGGTCGGTGGTTCGAGTCCACTTAAGCCCACTGGTATGTAACATACCAATAAAAAATTGAACCATACATATGGGGGTGTAGCTCAGTTGGGAGAGCACCTGCCTTGCAAGCAGGGGGTCAAGAGTTCGAATCTCTCCATCTCCATTCGATAATGAAAGAAAACTCTTACATTATCGCTAACGTACCTTGAAAACCGCATACAGACAAAAATATCCGATAAATAATGAAGAGAGTATTCGGACAGCAAACTTGTTTGTGAGCATGCGAATACGAACGGAACTATTTATCAACAAGACATCCGAGGATAGGTTCAAAGAGATTTGAACTTATAAAAAGCAAGCAACAAAGTGACAAAAGTCACACGAGAGAAAACTCGTAAACACAACCCGACCGCATATACAACGCTATGTATATGAAGGTTAAGCGAAGAAGAGCGCAGGGTGGATGCCTTGGCACTAAGAGCCGATGAAAGACGTGATAA
>NZ_CATNVD010000039.1 GCF_951230155.1 Parablautia sp. Marseille-Q6255 | reverse complement strand
TCTTTCTCCTCTGACAGGCTGTTTTTATACAGCTCCAGATAATGGAATACCTCCTCTATCTCCTCTTGTGCTAATAACTCCAGGATATCTTTCTGCGCTTTTTTGTTATATATTTTCTCTTTTACTGCCTTATTCCTGTGGAACGGGTCTAATTGGAAACAGGTACTTTTGTCTTTCACTTTTTTAATCCAGGAGGCTCCGTCTGCATTCAGGATCCGCTGGCATACTTCATCTAAGTTAAAGGTCTGGGCGATCGCTGCCTCCCGACAGGCATGGAATTCTTTTGCAGGGGAAAATCCAGCCACGACCACCTTGTTTACCAGCTGATATCTGTCCTGACCTGTTTGTTTCCATCCATCGTATGCGATTCCTATTTTTACTTCTGCTTTGTCCTGTCTGGCGTTTTTGCGGTCTTTTCCCTGAAGCTTTATATATACCCCATCTGCTTCTTCAAACAGTACCGGACTTTCTTTCTCTCCACAGACTTTTCCCTGCTTATGGGCTTCTGTCAGTTCTTTTTCTTCTTCACAAACCTTTGCCCCTAATGCCTGTATGACATTCCACACACCCATCGCGCTGATCGTCTGTCCTGTCATTTCGCTCACCTGTGCCGCACAGGCTCTATAAGACTGCTCTGTGATCCCTTTTACAAGAAGCTCCGCCATATTCGTTGAAATGAGACCGATCTGTTCCAGCTCCAGCGTTTCATCCAACAGATACACAAAGTGCCTCCAGCCGTCTTCTTCTGTCACTTCATAAACAGCCCTGTGATAGGTTACTTCTCCATAGACTGTTTTCACGGTGGTCTGGCGCAGCCCCTTATGTCTGTATTTACTCTTATCCCGCTCCTGCATCAGGATCTGGTCATACCGTTCCAAAAACTCCCTCGTAAAGTTTTGACCGATTTCACAGATCCATTTAAAAATATTTTTCTCTAACTGCTTGAATGTTACGCCGTTTTCCTTTATCATTGAACTCATCATACAGACTCCTTATGTTTTTTCT
>NZ_CATNVD010000038.1 GCF_951230155.1 Parablautia sp. Marseille-Q6255 | reverse complement strand
CAGTCATCTGGCAGCGAAAGTATTTTGCAACCACTTCTTCTCCGTCTTCAAGAAGAGTAATGTATGTACCACTCTTTGAAGGATATCCTGTGTTCCATATCATTGTTACATCTACTTCGCTTTCTGCATTGAAAAAGCTGAGAGAATCACCCCCCCAGCTGGTATACTTATTACGTGTATCAAGTTACGCCATAGAAAAGCAGCCACAGGGGCTGCCTCTTCAAAATATTTAGGGGAGTTTGTCATGGGACTGGAACGGCAGGATTTGAACCTGCACTACCGAACAGACTCATGTCTGTGTGCTCTACCTATTGAGCTATGCTCCATATGCGCAGCTGTATTGCTGACGCGGTCAGCTGTATGCCGCGAGTTCCTTTGCGCTCGGTCTGGAACTAACCGATTCAGCCGCAGAGCTGTGACACCCGGCGGCCGTGGAGGAAACTGATGACTACCATCAATTTACCTGCATACACTATATCACATTTGAATAGGACATAGTAGGACATCTTTTACATTTCAAAATGCTGTAGTGCCCATCCGTGCAGGCGCGTTATATGGCGATACCCATATCCCATCTTTACCGCTATCTCCTCAAAATTCAGCCCCTGTATGTACCGATATCTCAGCAGCAGACTTTCCGTTTCATCCTGCATCTCCTCTATTTTCCTGCTGATTTCTAAGCGAATTGTTATCTTTTTCTCCATCTGCTCGTACAGCTCACGCATCAGCTCATCCAGCCGTGCCGCGTATCCAGACAGATCACCACCGCCGGATCCATGCGGCATACCGTCCTGCACAAGGCTCGGCACCATCTTATCTATCCGCAGCTGCATGATTTCTTCGTTTATTTCAGCTTCTTTCCGTTTCGCATTCTGATAGCGCCACAGGTACTCTTTCTTCTTCTCGTTTTCGGTTTTCTGATCCACCAGCATCGCCTCCTCTCTGATACGGTCTGTGCCTCATATGCCACCGTGCAGACTCTGGCGGTTTGCGCTTGTCACTGTAGACTCGCGGTGCATGGTACATCGGAGCTTTCCGCTCACGCTCGTCGATTATCTGCTGCACGGTCTTGTATCTCTGATTTTCTTTGTCCATATGCCATCACTCCACCCTCTCAAACCGTTTCATCGTATTCTGCTTCCAGTCCTCGCCAACAGACTTTTTCACTC
>NZ_CATNVD010000037.1 GCF_951230155.1 Parablautia sp. Marseille-Q6255 | reverse complement strand
ATGATGAGATAACACGGCGTGTAAATGCAAGCAATGAAGATGCGCTTCTGAAATCATTGTTTTTAATATTTTGGATATTTTTTGATGATGAAATGAAATAAAAGAAAGGAGCCAGCCTCCGGCCGGGGCAAGGTGTACACGGGCTTCTTGAGGAAAATGGAAAATAGAAAAAAGAAAATTAAATGTGAATTATATCGTGATTCGATGCAGAATTACAAAAAATATGCAATTCCGCCAGCGCAGCTTATTATTGCTGATGTTCCGTACAATGTTGGAAAGAATTTCTATGGTTCAAATCCATCTTGGTATATCGGCGGGGACAACAAGAATGGAGAAAGTAAACTTGCAGGAAAGGCGGCTTTCAATTCCGACTTCAATTTTAATCTCTATGAGTATTTTCATTTTTGTTCGAAAATGCTGAAAAAAGAAGATACAAGGCCAATAAAGAGAGGCAGGAGTAGTAATTCTCCATGCATGATCGTATTTTGTTCGTTCGAGCAGATACAGACGCTTATCAAAGCGGCAGAGAAGCATGGATTTGTGCATTACATACCACTTGTATTTTGTAAGAATTACAGCCCGCAAGTCTTAAAGGCAAATATGCGGATTGTAGGGGCGACAGAATACGCGCTTGTTCTTTATCGGGATAGACTTCCGAAGTTCAGAAACGGCGTGCAGACAGATGAAAACGGAAAGAACATTCCGGGGACAGGACATATGATATTTAACTGGTTTGCGTGGAAAAAAGACGGGAAAGATATCCCAAAAATCCATCCAGCGCAGAAGCCGGTCAAGGTTCTGAAACAGTTAATTGAGATTTTTACAGATGAGGGCGATGTGGTAATTGATCCGTGTGCAGGAAGTGGTAGCACGTTACGCGCTGCAAAGGAATTGGGAAGAAGTGCTTTTGGATTTGAGATTGACAGAAATTTTTACGAGAAAGCCCAAAAAGAAATGCTGAATTTTAAGACAATACAGCAAATGAGTTTTGAAGATATTTTAGAACCGTATATACAGAAATGAGATAAGCAATGATTGATGTAATCGTAAATATAGCGATCGGTAATTGATGTATTCAGTTGTTGTATTGATTTTTAATTGATGTAATCGATTGATGCAAGTAGAAAGGGGATATTTGATGATTGACGTAATAATAAACATAGCGCTCGGCATCTCGGCAGTGATCGGAATATGTGTGATCGCGCCGGCGGCGACGGTGGCGTGGATGTGGTGGAAGGAACGGAATGATGAGTAAAGAAAACTACGAAACGTGTGCGCACATAAAATCAATCGGGCAGATTGCGGTGTATGTTACGCCGTCCTGCCCGCAGGCGACGCAGATTAAGGGGCATCTGGTAAGCAGCAAAGAGCGTTGCCGGAGATGCAAGGTGTTTAAGGAGAGGAGTGATGGAGATGAACAGAGAAATTTTATTTAAAGCAAAGCGAAAAGATAATGGCGAATGGGTGGAAGGGTGTCTTGTAATAGACCAATCTCGGCCTAACATCTTTAAATATCGGATACAACCAATTGAATCAGGTGCGTTATATGCACCACCTATAAATCCAGACACCCTCTGCCAGTATACAGGACTTACCGACAAGAGCGGAAATAAGATTTGGGAGAATGATATTTTGATAGGCCATGGAAACGAAGATGATTTGGTGAGAGTTGTATTTGGAGAATTTAATGTAATCGATACCGAGACATTAGAAGTTGTTGATAGAGTTATCGGATGGCAAACGGAAGTGATTGAAACAGATGCGTTGAGCAAATGTGAACCATTTTGCCTTCCGATGCCATTGACGGATTTCTACATCAACCGAAGCGATTATAAAGTATTCGGAAACATTTTTGATAATTCAGAGTTGTTGGAGGGATAAAGATGAAATACACAGAACGTCACGGCGGTATCGCCGTGATCAAAGACAAAACAAATCACAAAGAAGTAATGGAACGTCTGGCAAGGTTCGAGGAGTGCGCAGGTTTGGAGGAGAAGATTTGCGATGAATATTGCAGGT
>NZ_CATNVD010000036.1 GCF_951230155.1 Parablautia sp. Marseille-Q6255 | reverse complement strand
ATGATGAGATAACACGGCGTGTAAATGCAAGCAATGAAGATGCGCTTCTGAAATCATTGTTTTTAATATTTTGGATATTTTTTGATGATGAAATGAAATAAAAGAAAGGAGCCAGCCTCCGGCCGGGACAATGCGTACGCGGGCTACTGAAGAAGGAGAATTAATGTATCCAGTTGATGTATTGACGTTTAATTGACACATGAAGAAAGGGGATATCAAATGATTGACGTAATAATAACCATCGCGTTCGCCATATCGGCTGTGATCGGGATCTGCGTGATCGTGCCGGCGGCGATGATCGCGTGGATGTGGCGGAGGGATCGGAAGAGCGATGAAGATATCGAGGATTGACCGGATACGAACAATGTCTGTATCCGAGATGGCAGATGTGATTTTAGACAACGAGTACATAGAGGATGCGGATATGGGATTTTGTAAAAGCACATGCAATCTTGATGATTATGCGGACGGAGCGACGAAGGAAGCATGCCGGAAGTGCGTGATCAGATGGTTACTGGAGAAAGTATGAACAGAGAAAATTACGAAACGTGTCAGCATATCGAAGATATCGGGTAGCTGGCGGTATACGTCACGCCGGATTGCCCGCAGGCGACGCTGATTAAGGGCAGGCTGGTAAGCAGCAAGGAGAGATGCCGGAAGCGTAAGATGTACAAGAGAGGAGATGAAACGAAATGAGAGAAATCCTTTTTAAAGCAAAGAGAATAGATAATGGGGAATGGGTAGAAGGAGATTTACTCCACACAATACATCCAGAAATAGTTATAATAAGTGATTTTGAAGACAAGGCGTATAGATGTGATGGGAATACTATTTGCCAGTACACCGGACTGAACGACAAGAACGGTCAGAAGATTTGGGAGAATGATATCTGTACTATTAGAGATGGAACAATTGATGAAGAAGACGGACGCTTTATTTGCGAATGGGATAATGATGCAGCAAGATTCGTTTTGAGTGGGAATAGTCTCACAGTGGATTTTGATAATGTTTATACAACAGACGTCGAAGTTTGTGGAAACATTTTTGATAATGCAGATTTGTTGGGGGAGGATGAAGATGAACAGAGAAATTGACTGGAAACAAGAAGCACAGGCTATGGGAGCAGGCGAGATGAAGATTGCGATCGCGCAGAAGCTTGAAGAAGTGCGTGCCGGCATCGTAAACATCCGGCACATGCTGCTCACGGAGGACTCGGCGCTCGATCAGGCAATCTTGAGCTGGAAAAAGGAGCAGTTGGAACGTTGGGCGATATTTCTGGAAGACCTGCTGTCCGGCGGAGTGAAAAAGTCTGTTGGCGAGGACTGGAAGCAGAATACGATGAAACGGTTTGAGAGGGTGGAGTGATGGCATATGGACAAAGAAAATCAGAGATACAAGACCGTGCAGCAGATAATCGACGAGCGCGAGCGAAAAGCTCCGATGTACCATGCACCGAGGATATACAATGATAAGTGCAAACCGCCGGAGTCTGCATGGTGGCATATGAGGCACAGACCATATCAGAGAGGAGGGGATGCCGGTGAAAACGGTAACAGCGGAAACGATCGCGACGATGGCTGCGAAAGAGGCAGTCAAGGAGTTGAGAAAAGAGCTTGAGAAAGAAAAGCGGGTCAAGACATTTCGGAATACAAAGAAATTGCTGCAAAATTACAATCGCATTTGCGAGAGTGTGCAAGAGGGGATTTCCGATCTGACCGAGATGGATAACAGCGATGAACTGGAAGAGTTTACCGAAGAGGATATTTTCATCAACAGTATTCTCAAAAGCAAGCTCAGAAGTATCGTGATGATTGCACATATAGATAAATGTGTGGCGCTGCTTGAGCGTGAACAGTACAGTAAGAATACGCCAGAGAAGTTTCTTGCCTTTAAGTATTTCTATTTTGACGAGATGACGTATGAGAGCATTACGGAGGTATATGGGTATTCAGAACGAACAGCGCGCCGGTGGGTTCAAGAGCTGACGAATATCCTGAGTGTGTATCTGTTCGGGGCAGACGCAGTAAACTTGGAGTGACAGAAGGTTGGCAAAAACGTGTCCTTGCGATGTCCGTTTGAAAGATTTATAATGGTAGCATGTAAAATTAGGTGATACAAAAAGCCAAGTACATTTCCTCCACAGTCGCTGGGCGTCACAGCTCGGCGGCTGATTTGCCGGTACAAGGTGATACCTCATAAGACGGACTCAAACGAGGCAACGCCGCAGGAACCTTGCCGGCATATTGGATCATAGCTCAGTTGGCAGAGCACACGGCTTATATCCGTGGTGTCGCCGGTTCGATTCCGGCTGTTCCGATTCCTCGAATGAGGACCCCAAAACATTTTCAGAACAGGCAGCCTGCGTGGCTGCTTTTTCTATGGCGTAACTTGATAGACGTAATAGTTCAACCAGCTGAGGGATGATTCTCTCAGCTTTTTCAAGCAGAAAGCGAAGTAGATGTAACAATGATATGGAACACAGGATATCCTTCAAAGAGTGGTACATACATTACTCTTCTTGAAGACGGAGAAGAAGTGGTTGCAAAATACTTTCGCTGCCAGATGACTG
>NZ_CATNVD010000035.1 GCF_951230155.1 Parablautia sp. Marseille-Q6255 | reverse complement strand
GGATATTAAACAGCCCGGAACAAAAACAGATACCAAATGCAACACCTGTGAAGCCGCCGGTACTTAATGAATCAGAGTCGCAGGTGAGATGGATGAGGTCAGCTTCCGCTGCGAGCGAAATGGAGCGGGTGCGTTAGCAGCGTTGCCTGTATCCTGAACGGGCGTATGATAAATCATGTATGAAAAAATTTGCCAACGATTACTTGACAGTAACGGGGAAACCAATAAGTAAAAAAGAAAATGACTTTTGGGATGAGATGTGATAGAATGATTGTAGAGAAACAGGGAAAGAATCATTCAGATAAGTGGAGATAAGTGGAAGGGTGAATGAAATGTATAAAGTAGAATTAAAATTTGATTCTGATAATTTGACGCCAAGTGATATGGACAGAATTTGTGAGCAGACAGATCAGATTTTTGAAAGGGAAGATTTAAGTTGTGCCAACCGGGAGCCGGGACGCAGAGTATATTTGGACAGAGGACGTCAGCAGGATTACGGAAGGTTTTGGGCGGCTATTTTTGCACTCAAAAGTGCAGCAGGTATTTCCAAACATTTACAGGAATGTTTCTGGTATAATGGAAATGAAAAAGAAAATCTGATTACTGATTTTTTGAGGAATTAAGTGAGTGGACAGTACGCAGAGAAAAGGTATCAATTTTGATTTAGATACAGAGGCATTGAAAGAACATTATCCTAAAGGGGATTGGCATAATGCGTATTATGATGTCAGGTCATATTTTGAGAAGAATGGCTTTGAACATATTCAAGGATCAGGTTATCATTCAACTAAGGAAATGTCTGAAGCAAAAGCAATGGCAGTAATTTACCGGATGACGAAAGAAATTCCGTGGCTGAATTATTGTGTGAGTGTGTGTACGATTTCTGATGTGCCGGAATTGTACGATATCTCACATGTATTTGAAAGAGAAGCTCAGCAGCTATCAAAGAAGAATTAAGTGTAGATTTATTTTGGCGATGACTTTGAAGGTGAAAACAAAGTCATCATTTTCTTGATAAACATAAGTTTGAAGGAGAATATAATCTTTGTTGGGTTAGTCCAAATCTTCCTTGGAAGTTAGCATGTGGTGCACAATATACATTTCAGTTACCTAAGAGTATTATGAAACAATGGATTGAAAATGCAACAAATGAATTTGAATTAAGAAAAGAGGCGATTTGTTGTAAAGAAAGATTCTTGTCTAATATGATTGTATATTATAGAGAAAATAATCATCCTTCAATAAAAATGATTTCTATTGATAAAGATAGATTGGAAAATGCCAAAAATAGATTATAATCTCGTAAATCAGAGTCAAATTCATATAAGGCAACAATTTCCTCGAAGGTTGTTCCTTCCTTATATGTTTTGGTAAAAGGAACTCGGAATAAGTGCTTGTACCCATCAATCAAAGGGAAATATCCTATTTGCTTGAGGGTGGCTTCAGCATAGTCCTGATCGGATATGATAATTCCTTTGTCCTCTAAATGTTGTATTTGCTGCTCAAAGCTGGCAAATGTCTTTTTCATCATAGTATTCACCTCTATATAGCAAAAGAGGGAGAGATCCGCAGGCTCTCCCCCCCCGGTCACGGGCTTCGCAAGTTTCCGCAACACGATCACTGAGCCTAATGTAACAAACCGATATAAAAATGTCAACTGTTTCCGAAGGAATCTTCCACAGGAGATTTACAAAGGGTTATAAGGCTCTAAGGTAGTATATGCATTGATTGGGGAATAACACATGATTTTGTATAATAGTAGTAATGTTCCAGAAGGACTAAGTATTAACATGATGGGACTAATATACAATTGCTTGTTATGGTTGGCATATGTGCAGTAGCTCGTTTCCTGATGATATGGGTTACTCCTTCTGTCCTGGCATATGCGTTTTTAAATATGTTGATGTGTTTGTTGACGGTTTTGCTGATAATTGTGTTGTTGTAAAAGATTTATCCAGATTTAGACGAGATTATATTGAAGCCGGGCGGTTCATTCAAAAGACCTTCCCGGCTTTTTCTGTGCGTTTCATTGCAATCACAGATCATCACGATAGTCTGACTGCGGATCAGAGTACCACATCTCTTGTGATTCCGGTCAAAAACTTTGTGAATGATTCCTACTGTCAGGATATTTCAGAAAAGGTAAAAATCACATCAGAAAATAAAACGGGAGAAAGGAAAATTTATCGGGGCATTTGCAGTCTATGGATATCAGAAAGACCATGAAGATAAAAATAAGCTGGTTATAGATGAATATGCGGCAAAGATTGTGAAAAATATTTTTACATGGAAACTGGATGGTATGAGCAATCTTGCCATTGCAAACCGACTGAATGAGAATGGAATTTTCTCTCCATTGGAATATAAGAAATCTCATGGAGAACATTATTCCACAGGTTTTCAAGCCGGAATTGTGTCAAAATGGTCTGCGGTGGCGGTAAAGCGTATTTTAACCAATGAGATTTACACCGGAACGATGGTACAGGGAAAACGGGAGAAAGTCAATTATAAGGTAGATAAGATTTTAGAAAAGCCAGAGTCTGAGTGGTTTAAGGTAGAGGGAACTCATAAAGCAATCGTTTCCAAAGAGGATTACCGAAATGTACAGCGGCTTTTAAAAGTCGATACCAGAGCTGGGAAGGGAAAAGAGAAAGCGCACATGTTTTCGGGACTTTTGTTTTGCGGAGATTGTAAAGAGCCAATGGTTCGTCGAATGAACCGATATAAGGGAACGGAAAAAATATATTATATCTGTTCTACGAGAAATTGTGGAGAGGGGTGCAGCAGGCACAGTATCTCAAGACAAAGGAAATGGAGTTTGCAGATGTGGTTGGATTTGACAAAGAAATTACACGATTAAGAAAGGAGCAGGAAAAGTATCTGGAGCTGCGGACTGGACTTTATGAAGATTTGAAAATGGGGGTAATCACGCAGGCAGATTTTAAGAACTTTAGTGCGATTTATGAAAAGCAATACACTGAGACAGAGCAGGCGCTTGCGAAACAGGAAGAAATGGAAAAGAGGCTGATGTTGTCGGAGTTTTTTTCACAATCAGAAACTGTGAAGGAGGTGGGCTAAATGGCAAGAACCTCGAAACGTAAGATTCGGTTAGAAAGTCAATCACTGGCGGAGCTGCCAGACGTCCGACCAGTCCAAACCACCATGGAATGGTATTTGTATATCCGAAGAAATAGTAGATATGATCCATCAGCATGGAGATCAGGGCAATGAATTTAATTCCTGTTCACTGACGCCAGGGGTTTCGGATAACAGGTGTGATGCATACTTTGTATAACGGGAGGATATGTATGGATTGGGTAAGAAAAAAATTGTATGCAGATGCTGTGCATCAGGCCGGGATTACCGGAAAGGGTGTCACAGCTGCCGTACTTGATTCCGGGATCAGCCGCCATCCGGACTATGCGAAGCGGATTATAGTATTTAAAGATTTTATAAATGGGCGACAGGAGTGTTACGATGATGCATCCCACGGGACGCATGTGTCAGGAATTCTTTGTGGAGACGGAAGCAGCAGCGGCGGGCGGTACTGTGGGATTGCTCCCGGCTGCAGCCTGATTCATCTGAAGGTACTTGACCGTAATGGAGAGGGAAGTATGGAGGAGCTGATCAGGGCGATTCACTGGGTGATCGTCAATAAGGAAAAATACCGGATACGGATCATGAATATTTCTGCCGGCACAACACTGGGAGAACAGGCAAAAAGCGGAACGCTGCTGGTAAATGCAGTAGAAGAAGCGTGGGATGCAGAAATCGTTGTTGTGGTCGCGGCAGGAAATCTCGGACCGGGACCTTCGACTGTCACAGTGCCGGGAAACAGCCGCAAGGTGATTACCGTCGGCGCAGCAGACTGGATGAGACGGTCGGGAGGAGCTGGCCGTCTGTACTCCGGCTGCGGCCCCACACAGGAATGTATCTGCAAGCCAGAGCTTGTGATTCCGGGGACTGAGGTGGTATCCTGCTGTCCATACTGGAGAAATGGCAGGTACTATAGTAAAAAAAGCGGTACCTCGATGGCAGCTCCGGCAGTAGCAGGGGCTGCTGCGCTTTTGCTGGAAAAAGAGCCGTATCTTACAAACGTTGAGGTCAAGATGCGGATGAAGGAGTCAGCGGTCAGCTGTGGTTTTCCTCAGAACCGGCAGGGATGGGGGATACTGGATCTGCGCAGACTGACAGGGACAAGATGATAAAGAAAATAAAAACAAAAAAGAGGCGCTGGAGCAGCTTAAGGTACTGGATCTGTTCCAGGGCTTTCAGCCGGATTATCATATGAATGAGGTAGCGATCCGCCATTGGGACGGCTTCTGGTTCGGGAAAAGACGCTGCCTGGGCGATACATTTCCGCATTACTGGAGCGCGCTTTCCGGCTATGCCTATGCGCAGGCAAAGGGTGTGGATGAGAGCGGATATTTTACGGGGAAAGCAGACCGGACGCTGAAAGCGGTACTCAGCCTTTTTCACACAGACGGGAGCGCTTCGTGCGCGATGGTTTATCCGATGAGCGTAAACGGCGTTGCAGCCGGTTTTTACGATGCGTGGGCAAATGACCAGGACTGGGGGCTTTACTTTGCGCTGAAGTATGGGAGCAGAGCTTAAACGCATAGTTTTATAGTGAGACAGAGATGCAGTCAAATACGATTTCGAACGCATGGCGCCGGAGGTATTTTTCAGCATCTCTATTTCTATGTTCTTATTTCTTATGTCTCTATCTTAGAGTATAATTATCATTGGCAAAAATAAAGGGAAGAGATCGAAACCTCTTCCCAATCATACAGATTTATCTTATTGTTTAATTGCTGAGAAAAAACATAAGGAGTCTGTATGATGAGTTCAA
>NZ_CATNVD010000034.1 GCF_951230155.1 Parablautia sp. Marseille-Q6255 | reverse complement strand
TGGATGACAAAAGGCGACTGGGCGTACATATTCGCGATGATGGCGCTTTATAACTGGGTGCTGGGGACGGCGGCGATCGCGGCGGACATACATCAGGACAGAAAGGTGAGGCATCATGGAAGAATCAAAGAAAGAGCATCTCGTGAGTGATGCGGATCTGCAGGCACTGATCGAAGAGTGGGAGCATCTGCCAAAACGAGATGTAGTAGATGTCGCAAAGGCAGAGGGAATCCTGTATGCGATTGCAATATTGCTTCCGGATGAAGAAAATGTCCCGACCGCCGGCAAGCAAGATCGGGACACAGCAAATAACTCAACTTTATTATAGACAAAATGCAAAGGAGAAGTCAATGGGAAATATATCATTATACGAACTTACAGAGCAGTACGATGCCGTACTGAACATGCTTTACGACGGAGAAACAGATGAGCAGACAATCATGGATACACTGGAGTCTATCGAAGGGGAGATCGAGGATAAGGCAGACAACTACGCGAAGCTGATCCGGATTATGCAGACAGACGCTGAGCTGTTAAAGAAAGAAGAGGACAGGCTTGCAGCACGGCGCCGGTCACTTGAAAACCGTTCTGGACAGTTAAAGCAGAACCTGCAGGCAAATCTCGAGTTTATCGGTAAAACGAAATTTAAGACAGCATTGTTTAGTTTTAGCGTGGCAACAAACGGAGGGCTGCAGCCGCTCACAATTACAGATAATATCGGAGATATACCTGGAAAATATCTTATTCCGCAACCGCCGGTGCCGGACAAAGATGCCATCAGAAACTTGCTTGCGGAAAAGGACGTTGAGTGGGCGCATCTGGAACCGCGCGGAAAGAGTTTGAGGATCAGATGATATGGACGAGAAATTTTTACAGGAAATGTCGCCATACAGATTAAACCAGCTGATGAAAATAGCATCCAAGGTTACAGATCTGATGGTATCGAATGTATGGCATCTGACTTTTAATGAAATGACGGTCGTGCTGGATGTTGTACGGCATGGGATAGAGTGCAGCAAGGAGGATAAGAATGTTTTTGAATAAGACGATATTTAAAAAATGGATTAAAACAGCCTATAACTCCAACGGGGTGAAGGTTGGAAGAGTATTTGGTGGTTTTGTACTGGCAGGTAATAGTTGGATTTTATGGGCAGACGAGCAGTATATGCCAAACTGGGTAAAAGCATCTGTTATGGAGCATGTTGGACATCTTCCACAAGACGGAGAAATTTTTAGGGCAGAGAAAAACGAGCCGGTGCAAATGATTATTGAAGACAATTTTTTAAATCTTCCGAAAGAGTTTCGCGAAGCTACGGTACCGTTTACAGTAACTCCTGTTGTGTACGGCAGCAAATACACGGAATGCCGAATCCTTCAGAATAAGCAGACACACAATACAATAGCCCTCTCGGAGGATCTTTACAAGGTAATTGATCTTTCAAATCTCGGTGTTGCAGAACAGTATCCAGATGGATTTGGCGAAAATCCACCAATGGGGCCGTGTGCGAAAAATGATGCCGCAGAAATTGTTTATTGGAAAAATGAGTACTCAGCCCTTGCCCTTTGTACTGTAAAAATCGGAGATTTAAAAACGCAAGAGATTATGAGTCTATTGTCAGGAATTGATTTTTCGGAGGAGAAGTGATGGGAATACCAGTGTTGATTATTGGGAAATCCGGAAGCGGGAAATCTGCCAGTATGAAAAACTGCGTAGGAAAAGATTTTAACTTGATCAGGGTGCTAAACAAGCCACTTCCGTTTCGGGGGAAAATAGACGGCTGGAATACAGACGATTACCAAGTCGTGCTCAAAGCGCTTAAATGCGCACCGGCAAAATCTATTGTCATTGATGATGCCGGGTATCTGATCACGAATTATTTTATGCGTAATCATAGTGCAAAAGGAAAAGGAAACGATATCTTCGGGCTTTACAACACTCTCGGGGATAATTTCTGGAACCTGATCCAATTTATCGTAAACCAGATGCCGGATGACAAGATTGTATACGTAGTCATGCATGAAGATACAGACGAGTTTGGAAATATCCGAGCAAAAACAATTGGGAAATTGCTGGACGATAAGATCTGTCTGGAAGGTATGTTTACGATTGTGCTGCGATGTGTCAATAACCTGTCTGAGCATAAATTTATTACCCAGTCGGACGGCAGCGCGATCAGTAAGTCTCCTGAAGGCATGTTTGAGGATATTGAGATACCAAACGATTTGCTGGCAGTCGATGGTGCGATTCGGAATTATTACGAAATTGAAAATTTAAAGAATAAGAGTCAGGAGGCATAAAGATGATACAGAAACCACAGGGATACGATGAATCATGGGCATTTACAGGGGAAACAAGAACACTGCCAGCAGGCTGCTATGTGTGTGTAGTGAAGAAGGCTGCTGCGGTTGAGGAGAACGGAAAAAACAAGTTGGTTGTTTTGTTTGATATTGCGGAAGGAGAGCAGAAAGATTTTTACAAGTCTCAGTATGATGCAGCGCGTGCTAATTCCTCAGATGCAAAATGGCGGGGCGTACATAAGCAGATCATGAACGGTTCAAGTCTCCCATTTTTCAAGGGGCTGATGACCAGTATTGAAAAATCAAATCCAGGCTATACATTTCCTTGGGGCGTGCAGAACAATGAAAAAACGCTTACCGGGAAAAAGTTTGGTGCAGTTATGGGGCGTGAACAGTTTCAGGCGCAGGATGGCAGTCTAAAGTGGGCAACCAAGATCATTCAGATACGCAGTATTGAGGGCTTGAAGGACGCAGAAACTCCAGAAGACAAGCTCTATAGTGATACACAGCAGGCAAGGAACAATACACCATATATTGGCGGTGTTCCGCAACATGATACAGGATTCGTGAATGTGCCGGAGAGCATGGACGAAGAATTGCCGTTTAACTGATATGCGTCTGACAAAAGAAGATTATGAAGATATCAAGCGTATGGTCGGCATGCGGCAGGCAGCAGAATACTATGGCTATCAGGTGGACAGGCAGGGGCGCTGCCTCTGTCCATTCCACAATGATGGACATCCAAGCATGAAGATTTATCCGCATGACAGGGGATATTATTGCTTTTCATGCGGCTCCGGTGGAGATGTTATTAAATTTGTATCGCGCCTATATGGATTAAATAACGAAGCGGCTGCGCAGAAGATAATTGAAGACTTTGCACTCCCGATCAAAACACAGGAGCTGTCATACAGGGAAAAGCGGGAGCGGGAACAGCGTGTGCGGCGAAGACAGGAATTAGAGCGATTTACTAGTCAGGCATCGAATGTATTAAGCCGATACAGGATATTGCTCTGTGAAGCGCTCAGATGCCCGTATACTGATTTGTTTGACGAGGCCTTACAGATGCTTACGTTAGTGGATTACAGGCTTGATTGCTTAAAGGAATGCCCGCAGGAGCTGTATGCGGACAAGAAGGTGGTGAAATGGATTGGAACAATCGAACAGCGAATTGATCGCTGGACTCCGGGAAATGGAGAAAGACAGACCGTTTCCGGATGAATTGTTTTACAGGATTTTTGAAATTGATAATGTCGTGGAGCGCACGATGTTTATTGAGGCGGCGAGGAGCATTGCACGCCAGATGAAGCGGATTAGCGAATTCAACTCGATATTAAAGGCATTTTTTACAGATTATCAGCAGAAAATGCATGAAACCGGAATGACCACACAGTTTACCGGACAGCCGATAGAGCTTGGCTGTAGCGGTTGGATCGCAGGAGACAGTGGAGTTTACACGGAAAAAATGGATACAAAAGGATTTCCGGTCCGAATCATGGCATGCGCGCATCCGATTCTTCCGATTCAGATATTGAAAAACGTAGATACGAGCGAAGAGCGTGTAAAATTGGCATATTTTAAATATGGAGAATGGCAGGCAGTAACAGTAAGCCGCGAGGTTTGTGCAGACAATGCGTCAATCGTCAAGGTATTGAGTCGGATCGGCGTAGAAGTGACGAGCGAAAACGCGAAATACCTCGTACGCTATATTAGTGACTGCATAGGGCTGAATCCAGCGAAGCTGCAGCCTGTCAAAGCGATCAACCGTCTTGGGTGGTGTGGATCAGAATTTATGCCATACGCAAATGATATTGTATATGACGGCGACCGCGATTACGAGCCGATATTCAGGAATATAAGAAGCGGCGGAAACTATGAGCTGTGGCGCGACCATTGCGCCGTATTACGTAAAAACAAGGTGGTACGCATGGCGTTTGCCGCCAGCGCTGCCAGTGTCCTGATCGAGCTGTTAAATACGCTTCCATTCGTGTTCCATATCTGGTCCGGGGAATCCGGTACATGCAAAACAGTCGCCATCATGGCGGCAATGTCGATCTGGGGCAATCCCAAAATGGGCGGTCTTGTTAAGACTATGAATACGACTAAAGTCGGTATTATGCGCACATCTGCATTTTTATACAGTCTTCCGTATGCCGGTGATGAGCTGCAGACGATGAAGGATAAGTGGATGACGAATTTTGATCAGCTCATTTATCAGATCACGGAGGGTATTGACCGAGGGCGCGGTCGGGCGACCGGTGGCGTAGAGGAGACAAAGACTTGGAAATGCAGCTACCTGTTTACCGGCGAGGAGCCGATCACGAAGAATAACAGCCGTGCAGGAAGTAAAAACCGTGTTATCGAGATCGAAGTCGAGGAAAAGCTTCTGGATGACGGAAACCATACCGTATCTGTACTTACAGAAAACTACGGGTTTGCAGGTCGAATTCTGGTGGAATACCTACAGAATACAGAGATACGCAAGCTGCAGGAAGAATACAAGTCGTATTTTGATGCGATGTGCAAGCTTGATACGACGGAAAAACAGGCAATGGCGATGGCGTGTATTCTGGTAGCAGACAGGATTCTGACAGAACTTATTTTTACAGAGGAAACAGCACTTACAGTAAAAGATATAAAGCAATATCTAAGAAGCGCAGGAGAGGTGGATATTTCAGAGCGCTCTTATCAGGCGGTAATGAACTGGGTTGCTAAAAATCCGGTGCGTTTCTTAAACCCGAACGTTCCGGATTCAGCAAACCGGTATGGCGAGGTGTGGGGGCGTATTGATGAGGAACCCGGAAAATCCGGTCAACCGCCGGTAGTAATCATAAATAAGGACGTACTGTGTGAATTCCTTGAAAAGAACGGATTTGATTATTCTGCGATTAGCAAAAAGTGGGCAGCAAAGGGGAAGATCCTGAAAAACTCCCAAGGAAAATACGTCCATCAGACCCGAGTGTACGGGATAAAGGCAAGTTACATCAAAATAGTCACAGAAGATATAAGCAAAGATGGATTTGTTAAATTGGATGATTATGAACAAGAAAAACTGCCTTTTGACTGACAATTACAACTGATTTTCGCTCATTTGGTAAGACCAGTAAGACATTTTGAAAGACAAAAAAGTACGTAAAAATAAGGCTTTATAATGTATAGTCTTACCATCTTACCAGTCTTACCAATTGTAAATATACATGACGTGAGAAGAATACATATGTCACATATTGTATACAAATATACTATAAAAATATACATGTATGTTTCCGGTTTTTATGTAAGATGGTAAGACAGTGCTTGGAACCCTTGATTTTACTGGATTTTTCTGTCCGACTGGGGCAAAAAAAACGAGTAAGTTATTTTCGCAAACAGTAAGACAGGCATTGAGGTAATTATAACATGAGTAATAAGAGTAATGGAAGTATATTTGAACGTAAATTTGCACAGCTGCTTGCAGAACACGGATTTTGGGCGCACGTCCTGAATGATAATCGTAACGGTCAGCCATTTGACATAATAGCCGCAAAGCACGGAGAAACATTCGTATTTGACTGTAAAGACTGCAAATCGGAAAAATTCCTATTCTCCAGAATTGAACCGAATCAGGAAGCTGCAATGGAATTGTGGCAGGGTTGTGGGAATCATGAAGGACTGTTTGCAATACAGTTTCCATTTCTTGGTATTCGTCTCCTGCCGTATACGATAGCGGCGGAGATGAGACAGGAGGGATATGCCGGAATATCAGGGAAGATGATCGTGGAGAGTACAGTGTCGGTAAAGGAGTGGTTAGAAGTAGTATGAGAGTAACAGTGAGCAATGAGATTCGTATTCAAAGCGCGCCGGTGGAGCTGACAAGGGATATCCGGCGGGAGCTGACAATGCCGAATCCGGAATATGTAAAAAAGCAACGTATGGGATTATGGACCGGAAAAACGGATCCGTGGATCTGCCTGTATCGCGTTGATGGCGATCAGGTGATCATTCCTTGCGGCTCAGGCGGCATTATTACTCCGTATCTGAGTGCGGATACAGAGGTGATCGAGGATCTGGCAGATAACGGATGTATAGATTATCCGGGGAAGGTGCCGCTGTATGAATATCAGGAAGATGCGGTGCGGGTGATGATGAACGCGGGGAACGGCATTCTGCAAAGTCCTTGCGGATCAGGAAAAACACAGATGGGTATTGCACTGGCAGCAAAGCTGAAGCGAAAAATGCTGTGGGTGACGCATACGCAGGATCTTTTATCGCAGTCTTATGACAGGGCGGCACAGTACTTCCCAGCATCAACACTCGGAAAAATCGCGTCAGGAAAAGTGCAGATCGGGACACATATGACATTTGCCACGGTACAGACACTGAGCAAACTTGACCTGCAGAAATATAAATACACATGGGATGTGATTATCGTAGATGAGTGCCACCGTGTCGCAGGAACACCGACAAGCATGCGGATGTTTTATAAAGTGATGAGCAATCTTGCAGCACGGCATAAGTTCGGACTAAGCGCAACGGTGCATCGATCAGACGGAATGATCAAGAGCACTTTTGCAATCATCGGAGAGGTTGGGCATTGTGTGCCGGATGAGGCGGTAACAGAAAAGACGATGCAGGTACAAGTGCACCGGGTGGGCACAGGTATTAAGCTTGACCGGAGCTGTCAGGATACAGACGGGACAATCGTTTATGCAAAGCTGATCCCGTATTTGGTGAATCAAAGGGAACGCAACGAGGGGATCATTGCTGATATGCTTAAAAACAGGAATCATTACAACTTGGTATTATCTGATCGACTAATTCATCTGCATATGCTGATGGACATGCTGCCGCATGAAATACGCAGTCAGGCAGTAATGATCGATGGCGGTATGACAAGCAAACGGGCAAAGGTGCAGCGTGAAATGGCGATTGAGGATATGAGAAACGGCAATAAGCATTATCTGTTCGCGTCGTATAGTCTGGCGAAAGAAGGACTTGATATTCCGCGGCTTGATCGCTTATATCTCACAACGCCGAAAAAAGATTACGCTGTTGTGACGCAGAGCATCGGGAGGATTGCACGGACGTTTGATGGTAAAACGGACGCCGTATGTTATGACTATGTAGATGATATAGCGTTCTGTGTAAACCAATACAGACGGAGGAAAACGAGTTATCGGAAGGCGGGGTGCAACATTATTGAAGACTTATGAACTAATGCTGGAGGTGCGGCGGCTGTCGGCTGTAAAGGCAAAAAATGAAGCATCTTTGTCAGAAGAGGAGTTGCAGGGTAAGTACCGGAAATCTTATGAGCGACTATGCAGCGATTTAAGAGAGAAACAGTGCGAACTGCGTGTGCGATACGTCAATGCCTGTAAGCAGTTACAGGAAGTGATGGCAGAGAGTGTATATGCGCCGACTGGAAAGGAATATGAATGGCTACATGATGAGATAACACGGCGTGTAAATGCAAGCAATGAAGATGCGCTTCTGAAATCATTGTTTTTAATATTTTGGATATTTTTTGATGATGAAATGAAATAAAAGAAAGGAGCCAGCCTCCGGCCGGG
>NZ_CATNVD010000033.1 GCF_951230155.1 Parablautia sp. Marseille-Q6255 | reverse complement strand
GACAATGATAATTGTAACTGCGAATGATCTTTTAACATGATAGGTCCTCCTTCCTTATATTTCTATTATAATGGAAATAATAAAAAAGCCCAATTCTTTTTTAGAATCAGACTTTTTCAGTGCCCTTATGTTTACTGGGGTATAGCGATTTTTTCCGTTGTTACGGACTTTAGTATTTTATTCTTTCCTTTTACTTTTTTTCTGGATATTTCTCATCTTACTTTTTGTTATGAACTGATAATCTGTTCGGAAACCGCAGACATCATGAAGAGCATCCGTAATTCTTTCCCGTTTGTATAAAGGAATAAATCCCTGTTCCTGTATTCCGGCGAAATTCATTTCTTTTAGAGCATCTAATAATTCTTCACATGTATATTTAGCATTCAGTTTTTTCTCAAGGAAACGGTATATGGTCAATGCAAGAAAACAGATTAGAAAATGTGCTTTGATCCGGTTTTCATCCTGTAAATAGACAGGTCTTGCAGAAAAATCTGTTTTCATAATCCG
This sequence comes from Parablautia sp. Marseille-Q6255, assembly GCF_951230155.1. Classification (GTDB taxonomy): domain Bacteria; phylum Bacillota; class Clostridia; order Lachnospirales; family Lachnospiraceae; genus Choladousia. The sequence goes on along the minus strand of NZ_CATNVD010000033.1, from coordinate 13,181 downwards.
GAAACATTCTTCTATCTGCCATCTTCCTTCACTTACCTTTAAAATATCATTGACTTCGTCATCCAAAAGATCTGTGCATACTGCGTAAAAGCCATCATACTGGGATTCTTCGGAAATCTTGGCTTCATCCAGATAATGCTTTACATCAGCAGCTTCTCCTTCTTCTGTTACAGCGATCGTTCCGATGTAACGTGCTGGATCATTTGGATTTTTGCGGTTCTTTTTTGTGCTTCCTGAATCCAGCATCTTTTGTGCCCGCTCGATCTGTTTGTCTCGAATAGATTTTTGGTAAAGGGCATATTTAGGAGAATAGGTAATGATCAGGCGCTGATGCAGCTTCTTTGTGGTGTAGGGCTCGTCTTTATAATAAAGTCCTTTGTCATCTTCGGGTAGTTTTGTGATATCAACAGGGGTTCCGTCTGATACTTTTTTAAATCCCTGTAAATTTAATGCCCATTCCTTTTCTTCTTTCTTCAGCTTTTTGATGGACTGGGTTACGATATAAGCCCGTTCTCCCATGTGATTGTACTCTCGGATTGATTCAGAGCCGAGCCCGGCATCGCTACAATAAATAAATTTCTGACAACCAAAATCTCCAAGGACTTTCTTTTCTAACGGTTTGAGAGAGGTCTGCTCGTTTGCATTTCCCGGAAAAAGAGAAAAAGCCAGGGGGATCCCATCTCCATCCATAAACAATCCCATTTGGATGATTGGGTTTGGCCTGTGTTCTTTACTTTTGCCGTACTTTTTATTTTCATCTTCTTGTTCAATTTCAAAGTAATAATTCGAGCAGTCATAATAAAGGATCTTATCATTTCTTTTTCCAAGGAAGTGGGAGTTTTTATAAACCTCAGACTGAATAAGATCACATTCCGTACCAAGTACATCCAATGCCCGGTAAACATCATGAAGCTCGTAGGATGGTTTTTCTAAGAATTCAGATGCAACTTTGTAAGAAGAACGTTTGCTGCAAGGTTCTAAGATTCTTGCATAAATCAGATCCGAAAGGATCGCATTGATATCATACTTGAATTTATATTTATGTTTCAATTTCCGACAGATTTTATTCATTTGTAGTTGATAATAAATGGATTGGAGAAACAGATAGCCACCACGGAAGAAGGCCTGCTTGCCATAATCTAAGTGTCTATCCGCATGGAATGGTATCAATACTGTCTGTGCTTCTTTTTCCTTTTTATATTTTTCAGTTTCTATTTTCACTTCATTTTTCGCCCATGCAATGACATCATCTCTTGTAGGTCCATGTTCAGGCAAAAGTTGTTCTAAGGTTCCCAGCTTGCGGACAATAGCTGAAGTAGTGCTGCCATTTGCTTTTGTATAAGATTTGCAGATATAAAAGGACTCTGCATTTTTTGATTTTGTTATATGAAGATTCATCTGTCATCCCTCCTCCCTTATTATATCATACAATAACATAAAATAACAGATATAAAATCAAAAAAATTGACATAAAAAAAGCAGGTTTTATGCGACCTGTGAGTACTTTTTCCGATATTCAACTGTCAAACTCCCGAGTAAAGGAGATTGTTGAAGGCGGGCGAGACTACGAAGTGACGGTAGAGTTTGACCGTGTCGGTGTCAAAAAAATGTTTGCTTCATTTGCCAGGCTGGTAAAAGCAGACTAGCATGCCGGATTTTGGAAGAAAAGTGAAAAGTAAATGAAATGAAAAAGTTTTTATAGTAAAATTTCAGGTGCTGTGATATACTATGGTAAATGGATGAAATAAAAGAAAGGATGTGTTACTATGAATAAATTTGATGAGCTTTTAGCAGCATTGCAGAAAAAGGAAGAAGAGAAGCCAAAGAATACGGTGCTGTGGATTCTCGCAGTGATCGGCGCAGTGACAGCCATTGCAGCGATCGCGTATGCAGTGTACCGTTATTTTACACCGGAGTATCTGGAGGACTTTGAGGAAGACTTCGATGACGACTTCGAAGATTTCTTTGAGGATGATGATTTCCCGGCAATGGATGAGAAAAATGAGGCTGAGGCAGCTTCAAAGGAAGAAAAGCCAGAAGAGACTGCAGAAGAAAAGGCAGAGACTGAAGAAGAATAAAAGCAGATAAGTAAGGTGAGGGGCTGTTGCAAAAAGGATTCATCAGAGTCTTGTATTTGCAGCAGCCCTTTTATCATGCATAGTTTTACATTATAGTGAAAAGGGCAGGAGATCAGGAGGAACAGATTTTGAAAAAGGGTCAGATATTAGAAGGCATTGTAGAAAAGGTGGACTTTCCCAATAAAGGGACGGTCAGTACCGAGGAAGGAAGAGTTATTGTAAAAAACACCATTCCGGGACAAAAGGTCCGTTTTATGATAAATAAAAAAAGGAAAAATAAGGCGGAAGGGCGTCTCCTTGAGGTGCTGGAGAAATCTGTGCTGGAGGTGCGCGGGCCACAGTGCAGCATTTTCCCGGCGTGCGGGGGCTGCAGCTACCAGACAATGGATTATGAGGAGCAGCTTCGGATGAAAGCTGCGCAGGTAAAGCATCTGCTGGATGAAGTGACGGATGACTATGTGTTTGAGGGAATACGGCGCAGCCCAAAAGAATTTGCCTACCGCAACAAGATGGAATTTTCCTTTGGAGACGCATGTAAGGATGGCGAACTGGAGCTTGGCCTGCATAAAAAAGGCAGTACATACGATGTCCTGACAGCCGGAGACTGCAGGCTGGTGCATCATGATATGACAGTGATCTTAGCCTGTGTCCTCCAATATTTCAGAAAACGCAGCGTTACCTATTACCACAAAATATCACATGAAGGATATCTGCGGCATCTGCTTTTGCGCAGAGCTGAGACTACGGGGGAAATTCTTGTAAATCTCGTGACAACGAGCCAGCAGCAGTATGATCTGCTGCCCCTGGTGACAGAGCTGCGCGGTCTGGAAGCATCCGGTCAGCTCGAGGGGCATATCGTAGGTATTCTGCATATTATTAACGATTCCCTTGCCGATGTAGTACAAAGCGATGAGACGCAGATCCTATACGGACAGGATTATTTTTATGAGACCATCCTTGGTCTGCGATTTAAAATTACTCCGTTTTCATTTTTCCAGACAAATTCTCTGGGCGCGGAGGTGCTTTATCGTACCGCGCGCGAGTACATTGGAGACACTAAGGATATGACCGTCTTTGACCTGTACAGCGGTACCGGAACAATTGCACAGATCCTCGCTTCAGTGGCAAAAGAGGTGATTGGCGTAGAGATTGTTGCGGAGGCAGTAGAAGCTGCAAAAGAGAATGCTACCCTGAACGGACTGACAAACTGCCATTTCCTTGCAGGCGATGTCCTGAAGGTGCTGGACGATATTGCCGAAAAGCCAGACTTTATTGTGCTGGATCCTCCGCGTGACGGTATCCATCCCAGGGCGTTGCCCAAAATCATCGATTACGGCGTGGACAAGATGGTATATATCTCCTGCAAACCAACAAGTCTTGTGAGGGATCTGGAGGTACTATTGCAGAGCGGATACAAGATGGAACGGGCCTGCTGTGTAGATATGTTTCCGCAGACAGGGCATGTTGAGACGGTCTGTTTGCTGTCAAGAAAAGATAAATAATGGCTGAAAAGTGGCGTGTTTCCGGGCTTTTTGTAAGGTTAGTATCATCAGAGAAGCCTTGCAGAAAGCTCGGTTTTCTTGTATGGAAACATATCTATTTTGTAGCTCAACCGGAGAAAAAGTCGATGACCGAAAAAATGCGGTAGGGTTTAGGCTGTGGATTAGATGTCATAGGTTGTGGCACTGGGATTGTTGTCAGAGCCGACCGCAGTTTAAGCCACTCGATACTAAGAGGCAGACTTGGCAGTGAAATAGATGACAGGAGGATAAACCGTATGAATGAAGAAAAAAGAAGTATTTGTGATGCTATATTTTCTGCAATTCAAGATGATATCAGAAATCTATGTGATACTGAGATTTTTACCCAATCAACATTTATGGAGTTGGGCGAATTTTTTTATGGGAAGCTAATAAATTCCGTGGAGGGAGCAACGGTCGATTTAATAAATACAGTTGTTTCAGTACTCAACAAGAATTCTAATCAAGCAGAACAGAATGAATACTATGAGAATTTATGTCAGGTATTAGGATTCGAGTTATTACCTAAAGAAGCTTACGATACCGTCTGTAGTAAATTCAATGAATTGTTTGTAACTAAGTTTAATAGTGTGGTTCAGAAATATAATTGTGAGATAAACAGACTTAGAAGTAGGCTTTCACAAACGAAAAGTGATAGTGACGCAATCAAAGAAAAAGAAGCATCGCTTTCTATAGTAAGAGATATTACTGAAGATGAAGAGAAACTTTACTGCTTAAGCGCTGAATGTAATTCGTTGCGTACTCGAAAAGAAATGCTGGAACATGCATTCCACTATGTGCAATCTGTTATGGGTGGATTTTGCAATCTACAAGATACTTCTGAAATTGATTATGCGATTAGAAAAACCGCTTTGGCAATTAGTAAAGAAGAAAGTGAATGCATCAGAAACAGTTATTTTGACGTCTATAAAACATGTTTAGAAATATTTGAAGATGATATAGAACGTGACTATATGTTGTTTTTTAAAGTGAAAATTTATACTGCGATAGAAAAAGCCAATAAAAAGTACCATGAGGATTTCTATAAACTAAAAGAGGAAGAAGCCATTGAAGCGTATAAAGAATATATATCAGCAATTCCTAAGATTGATGATTTACATCATTGGCGAACAACTGATGCATCAAAGTATTCTGAGATTTTATCGAGTTTGATCGAAAAATATGAGTTAGTAGATGACCTAAAGAAATTAATTAACACAAGTGTGTGTCTAAGAAAGCGCAAAACGATTTTATCAAAATCTATATGGCAATATGAAAATAAGGAATATGAGATTTTTAATAACCTAATTTCGATTTTGATTGAAGGGCTGTTTGCAGACTATTTAAAAGACACGACAACCTTTGCTCGTTTTACGAGAATGACAATATATGAAGATGCGGTTTTAAAGGATAAAATTAGATACTTGGCAGAATCTCAAAGTGATGTGTATCCTGAGTCAACAGAATATTTTATGTTCTATTTCAACAATCTCATAAGGAATCGGGTTGCACATGGAAGATATTACAGTAATCCATCAACATTAAATGATGAGATATTTGCAAAAGAGTTAATACTGGACCTGTGTCTATTGGTGCATATGTTTGTTAGGACGAGTGAAACAGAGCGAATGTATCGGTTTGTACATGGCTATCAAGCATATTATCAGAAGTTGATAAAAAATTCAGAACATCCATCATACGGAGCGTTGTTTAATGATATGATTGGTCAAAAAATTGTGTCAGAGTATGATGGGATAAGAAGTTATCGTCCTATGCAAGTAGCATACTGGCTAGTAAATCCTTATTATGAAAAAATATATGAACAAGTTGAAGATAAATCAGATTTATTATCTTTACGGGACGAATTCTTGAGTAAGGAATTTTGGGAATATGTTTATGAAAGACTTTCAGCAGTTAAACGACAGGGATATGATTATCTGAATATCAATAGAGAATTCTCCTCTGTGATTAAGGCCTTATTTAGATGTAATATTTCTAATGAAACTAAACAAATATTGGGGAAAGTAAACGCGTTAACAAACACAATTTTCGCATTATAAAAATAACCCTCCCGGCCATCATGGTCAGGAGGGTTTCGCTCGTCTATAGAGTTATGCGTTCACATCAATGCTGACGCCAGATTTCAATTCAACTGTTATGTGGTCATCCCAGATGGTTATCTGTTTGATCCAGCGTCGCACCAGTGATTCGTCAAATTCGGTGAGGTGGGTAGTCTGCTGCGCAATATAATCCTGTAGGTCATTGATCCGCTTTATCTGCTCGTCTCTTGCGGCAGTGTCTACGGTGGTCTGCTGTCGGAGTTCTCGAAGCCTGAATATTTCATCGGCAATTTCGTCATAGGCTTCTTTGCTCTGGGCCTTTTGGATGAGCTCCTGTTGCAAGGCCATCAGCTTCTCGTCGATGTTTTCAACGGAGGTTGCCTGCGAAGATCGGATGACTGAAGCAATGTTTAGCTGTAGCTGTGCCTGATAATTGCTTTTGTCGCCGAGCATTTGATTGATGGCTTTAACAACAGCATCCTGAAGAACCAGCTCATTGATGGTGCGAGCGTGGCATTCCAATCCGGTGGATTCAAGCCTGCTGATGCAGCGCCAGACAATCGATTTAACTCCACGATTGTTCCAGTGGAGCCTTCGGAACATTTCACCGCATTCTCCGCAGATGACGATTTGCGAGAAGCAGTGATTGCAGCTATAGCTACGTTTCTTGCCGTTAGCACTGGTTTTGACTACTCGCCTGCGGACCAGTTCTTCTTGAACCTGTAAGTAGATGTCTTTCGGAATAATAGCTTCGTGGTCGCCTTCTACATAGTATTGAGGCACAAGACCGTTGTTCTTGACTCTGGTTTTGTTCAGAAAGTCAGTTGTGTAGGTTTTCTGGAGCAGGGCATCGCCGATGTATTTCTCGTTTCGGAGAATCTTGTTGATGGTGCTTGTGTGCCACTTTTTTCCTCCGGCACCGGTAAGAATACCGTCACGCTCCAATCCAGCGGCAATCTTATCCATGCTGAGACCTTCTAAATATTCTCGATAAATGCGCTTTACGATTTCTGCCTGTTCTGGATCGATGATAAGGTTGCCGTCCGCATCTTTCGTGTAGCCAAGAAAACGATTGTGGTTGATTTGTACCTTGCCTTGCTGGTAGCGATATTGCAAGCCCAATTTCACATTCTGGCTTAAGGATTGCGATTCCTGCTGGGCCAGAGAAGCCATTATAGTAATAAGAACTTCACCCTTAGCATCCATCGTGTTAATGGACTCTTTTTCAAACAGAACAGGAATGTTCATGTCTTTGAGCTGTCGGATGTATTTCAGGCAGTCCAGAGTGTTTCTGGCAAATCGGCTGATGGATTTGGTAATAATCATATCAATGTTACCAGCCTTACAGTCATCAATCATGTGATTGAATTCTTCACGTTTTTTGGTGTTAGTGCCGGAGATACCGTCATCGGCATAAATACCGGCAAATTCCCAATCAGGATTTTTTTGAATATATTCTGTATAGTGTTCTACCTGTGCTTCGTAGCTGGTAGCCTGCTCATCGCTGTCGGTACTGACACGACAGTACGCTGCAACTCGGAGCTTTGGTTTTTCTTCTTCCTGCTTACGAGCGTTGTTTCCAACTTGTCGCCTTGCAGGAATCAACATTACATTTCCCATTATTGACTCTCGCTTTCTATGAGGCTGTACAGATATTCTGCCTGTTTCATAGGATTGTCATGCAGGGCAGTGACCTTGCCCATATGAAAACGGGTTGGTATCTGTATTGTCCTCATCTGTGTTTGCTTATTATTTCGTCCGAGTTTTGTGGCTCGGCGTTTACGTTCTTCTTGTGCTTTCTGGTAGGTTTCCTTATCAATGATGGCAGGGTAGAAACTGTCGCCAAGATAATGGACAGTTTCCATCAATCGCTTTGCTGTTCCGTGATAGGTTGGTATCCCAGCTTCCGCAGCAGCCTTTGATAATGACATGCCATTCAGATAATTTTTATAAAGCTGTCGGAGTTTTGCTGCAGCAGGCTCGTCTATAATTGCGATGCCGTTTTCAATCCGATAGCCAAAGGGTGTATGGCCCATCTAATCACCAATCCTTTCTGTGAATGTTAGACCACATTTCATTACAAACCTGATTTCATTTCTACCGCTAATCTCAATGTGATCTGCGTAACTTTCAAAAAGCTCCTCGCTGTAGTTGGTAAGCGTATCGGTATGAGATACAAAGTGGAGCAATAGATTTGTTTCCGTAACTTTTGCCGAGTCACCAGTCATGCAGATAGTGATTGCTTCGATATCGGAACGATAAGTCTCTGCCTGCAGTAGGAGCGCATTTGTTTCCTGATTATATAAAATTTGATTGATATAGCCCTGCGCCATCAACTTTGTTAAGGTTTCTCGCTGTTCACTGTTCTGATCGAGAAGTAACTCCAAGTGTTGAATACGCTGGAGTGCTTCGTCACCAGAGGAATTCTCCAGAGCTTTCAGGTACGGAGCAAGTATTAAGCGATGTCCGTAGATGAGCTTGTTTAGCATCGTTACAAATGCAGCTTTTATATCATCGTCTCTTACATACTTTATGCTGCAGGTTGTCTTATCCTTCAAATGGGTGTTGCATGCCCATGCGACATACTTGTAAGTAGTGCAGGTATGAATCCTTCGCTTAAAGGTGTCGCCACATTCTCCGCAGATTATCTTTCCTGAAAAAGCATATCGCTTTTGGTATTTGTCACTACCTTTTTTGACACCTTTCTCAAGGGCACGCTGTGATACCAGCGCATTTGCTGCCTCAAAGTCTGTGTGGCTGATAATTGCTTCATGATGATCCGGTGCCATGTACTGATCAACCTCACCATAATTTGTGTGGCGATTGAAGTTTTCATCCGTGTATGTTTTTTGAAAGATGACATCACCCGTATATTTTTCATTGGCGAGAATGCCTCGAATAGTACTGGAAGTCCAGTTTGTATTTTTCTTGGATGGAATCTTTTCTGCATTTAGTTCATCTGCAATAGCATTTGTACTTTTTCCTGATAGAATATCTGCAAATATTCTTTTCACAACCGCTGCTTGCGCTGGATTAATGATCATATTCTCACCATCCCAATCATAGCCGTAAGGAGTATAGCTGAGCTTAAAGGTTCCGTTCTGGAAGCGGCGCTTAATGGACCACTTGGAATTTTCTGAAATAGAAGCGGATTCGCCTTCAGCCATACTACTGAGAATGGCAAGGAAAAGCTCGCTCTCCATTGAACCGGTGTTTATATTTTCTTTTTCAAAGAAAATAGGGATGTTCAAGCTCTGGAGCTTGCGGACCAGAGCTAAGCAGTCAGTTGTATTTCGAGAAAAACGACTGATGGATTTTGTGATAACAAAGTCAATTTTCCTTGCCTCACAGTCTGCTATCAGTCGAAGTAGCTCTGGACGTTTTTCTGCTTTGGTTCCTGTGATACCTTCATCGAAGTAGAGACCGGCAAACTTCCAATCCTTACGAGAATTGATGTATCGCTCATAATGAGTTTTTTGTGCATCTAGACTTTCCAGCTGAGCGTCACTTCCTGTCGAAACACGGCAGTAGGTCGCAACTCGGAGCTCCTTCTTTATAGTGCTATTATTCTGTACACCATCGATTTTGGTTATCTTTTTCACGGTAGTTCACCTCCCTTCGTTAGTGTCATATATTAGCTCTGAATCCCTTATATATCAAGGAATTTTGGGCATAATCTCAACCCAAAACGGGGAGAATGTTTCACGGTTTATTTCAGTTAATTTGTTGAATTCTGACAAGGAAATAAGTCCAAGCTCTAGCATATTTTTAGCGATCTTCTGCGCCTGAAAGAAGTTATAATCTTGTTCGATATCGGTCTGCTGGATCGGCTTTGGAGTAGCAGAAGCCGGAATTGATGTTGAGATGTTTTCTTGCATAGTTGCCTCCAATCTGAGGAAATTCCTCACTAATAAATGGAGGCGAGATTGCAACTTGGCCGAAAAAACAAATAAAAAAGAGGGCCTGCCGGAGAAAACTCCAACAGACCCTGTAAAAAGATGTATTTTATAACTTCTTTGTGAAATCCAGAGAAATCCATCCGGCGCCAGATTTGAGCTTTCCCCAGAGGGTGGCACCTTCGCCTTTGGCCTCCTGGACGATTGTAAAAATACCCTTGCCCGTGAACTGGCCGGTTTTATCATAGTTGGTACCTGGACCCTTGCGGATATTCAAATTGGCAATGCCTATCTGAACCTTATAGGACGTTCCAGCAGTATGATCCGATACGGGTTTTGTTGCAGCAGGATAGACAACATTGCCGGAAGCATCGAATACCTTAAATCCAGCATTCTCATCTGCCTTTTTCTTAGCATTGCCCAGCACCTTGTAGGCACCAATCTGACTTTTGGCATCAGACCAAGACTTGCGAACACGATATATCTGAGCTACGGGCTTTTTATCGTCGGAAGAAGTGGATCCGGAGAGTTCTGTAGTAACCTTTGTGGCCATTTCACCAAGTCTGGAATAGAGCCAGTTACCCGGACAGGACTTGTTCGCAAACCATCTGTGGACTGTCAGCACCATTTCATCAGACTTTGGTGCATAATTTAAGGTCTTATCCTTAGAGCCAAGCCATAAAAGCTTCTTTTTACCGTTACGCTTGCAAATGTCAACGCAGAGCTTGACTAGTGAGTTATAAACAGCACTATTCATTGCATACGGCTCAGACATATCACTGGCACATTCGATGGTGACAGCACGCTGATCATTGGCATTGGAAGAAGAACACCAACTGCGGTTCTTTTCCTCCACGCAAAGAGAGATGCGACCATCCTTGCCAATTCCGTAATTGCAGCTAGCTTGTCTGGACGGACTTGTAAAGCATCCACAGATGCTCTCACAAGAGAGCTGACCGACTACACAATGTGGTGTGATACGATCAATGCTGTGAGTACGCTGCCCGGAATGATTCGGACTGAGTTTGGTATAAGATACCAGTTTACTGTTTGTATATGCCATGTTAGTTTTCCTCCTTTGTGCTTCTGTCGTGAAGCTGTTCTAATACAACTTTAATTTTTTCAGGGACCGGAAGGCCGAGATGTGCGGCATTTTCAAGCAAGCTGACGCCCTCATTGGAAATGTAGAAAAAGATGACTGCAGTACGAAGCACACTGCCAGAACCGATAATATGAATATCGAGAATATTGGCAATGCCAACGAGTAGGAAAATCAAAACCTTTCTACAGATTCCCTTAAAGCCGATTTCACTAGAAAGCGTGTGGTTGGCGATGGCACACATGACGCCGGTGATGTAGTCAATGACAACAAAGGCTATAAGAGCATAGAGTAAGCCATCACAGCCTCCGAGAAAATAACCCAGCCAGCCGCCGATGCCTGCAAAGATAAGTTGAATTGTGTTCCAGAATTCTTTCATTGATAAGTACCTCCATTTCTGAAATTAGATATAAGAAAAGCAGCTACCATCTGATAGCTGCGAACAAAAATTAAGCAGTCCTTTTCCACATATAGCATGTGATATAGGGCTGCAAATTGCTGTGGGAACTGCCGGAACCAGCAGCAGCAGTAGAACCAGAAATTGTATGTGAATGTGAGCCAGCGCTTGTGGTTGTTTTGTTGCTCACAGCTGAGTAGCCGGAAGTAGCATCGATTAAGACACGATTGCCACCATTGGTACCCCATGAGGTTTTTTGGTTCTTCAGGTCGTGGGTGTGTCCACCAGCACTTGCTGTTGCCAGTGTACCTTTTGCATGTGTATGAGAAGGTATTTGAGCTGTGGTTAATGTGACAGTAGAAGAGCCTCCGGTCTTTTCTACTGTGGCAAAATTGGTATCATTGGCATTGACACCGACTGGTACTCGACCTGTTCCCCAGGCAACCCAAGTCCCTCCAAAATAGGTGGATGGATTCGTGTTCTTGACGCTCATGTAAATGCTTCCTACTGGATAGATAGCACCGATTGCCTGTTTGATGTATTCACTTAACAGCTTGCCGTAGACCTTTACGTCCCATTTCTCAGATACTTCAAAGCAGTTATCTGTTTCGGATACCTTACCAATCGCCACGCCTTTACCACCACTCTTGAAGTCCATGACAACAGATGCCGTAGATACGATGTCCGTGATGCTGATAGTCGTGAAAGCATCTGTTAATTCGTATTTGACTTCATAGGATGTTTCGGTGGAAATCTTACCGTCACCAAAGGTAAATGCCGTGCCGGAATTAAAGCTGGCAGATGCATTGATCCATGTGCTTGTTCCAGCTACTCGGTAGTAAGTGGAGCGAGTAACTGTATTCTTGGAGCTGCAGGATGCAAAGCTATAGAATACCGTTGCCTTGATGTAGGTGCCATCATCAGATATAGTTCCACCGCTGTTGCATCGTTGCGAGTTGTAAGAGCTAAAGGAAGGTACACTGTAGGCAACAACAGTAATTGATACGGTGGCTGCAGCAGAGGTTCTTCCTCTGGAATCCGTTACTGTGGCAGCAAATGTAATCGTGCCAGAGTTATTTAAAAATCCGGTTGTGAGAGTAGAAGAGGTACCGGAGTATCCACCGCCGCTGATACTGTAGGATTTTATGGTAGAGCCATAGCTTCCGGAAGCACCGTTGATTGTGAGAGTAGCCTTCGATTTCGATTGCACGTAGATGCCCCATGTGCTGGGGACATCACCGTCGATACGGCTTACTGTCAAGCTGGAGATGGTAGGCTTGACTGAAGCAGGAACTGTTAGAGTAAGCGTGCAGGTTTTCGTGCCAATCTTGGTGGAACCATTATATGTGTCACATGTAATTGTGCAGGTGCCACTGGTGGTGCTTGGTATCTGATTAGCTAGTGTGAGAGTAGGCGTCCATGATACAGAGGTAGAGGCGGTCTTTGTGGCGATGGTCCCCTTAGCACTACCGAAGGTATAGGACAGCGTATGAGTGAATGATGAAGATGCCCTCGAAATAGAAATTGTTGTAGCACTTCCAATATTCACTGATGTTGCCGATACCGAAGATGCTCTTGGAATCGTGTTTAGCGTATGTGTTCCGCTTGCTGATACATTAACTGCATAGCTATAGACACCGGCTTCACAACTTAATTTGAAAGATTTTGTACCATCAGCGTTATGGCTGATCTTTAAAGAACCCGATGCTATCACGGTTCCGTTATAGAGCTGAATACGATTGTCGGTTGAGGTGGAGTAGACGGTTGTGCCGTTGATGACAGCCTTAAAGCCACCAGACATGACCCAGCCACTTCCTGAGCCGGAGCCTTTCAACGTCCATGCAATGGTAGATGTATTATTGGCTATATCTTGGCTGGATAGCGACCACGATAAGGTGACAGAACGTCCTTCTTTCGTGCCAGTTGTAATACTTCCGCTGGAAGCCATAATGAATCACTCCTTTACGATGCCGGGCCTCTCCACTTGATAGAGAGGTTACCGTTATTTCTTGGAATAAAGTCAAACCATCCTCTGGTCTTATTGCCAAGGGACAGCTTGTTACGAATCTCTGCATTGGTAATAACTAAGCTGTTGTTGGAGATGTAGGCGATTTTCTGACCATTTTCTTTG
>NZ_CATNVD010000032.1 GCF_951230155.1 Parablautia sp. Marseille-Q6255 | reverse complement strand
TAAAGTTTACACAAAAAAAGTCTTTTAGGCAAGAAAAACTTCCGTTTTCCTGCCTGAAAACAGAAGTTTCTCTTTCATCCGGACGTTACTTTTACAACCGGAAGTTACTTTTATAATTCACCAAAATTTTTCACGGGGATTTTTCATTTTTCTGGATCACTGGATTATTCTTGTATACACTTATAAAGATATGGTACAATCAGGAGAATGATAGCAGATCGGACCAGTTTTTTATTGCTGAAAGGAGTATCACGAATGAGTACACTGAACCTGACCTTACTGACAGACCTGTATGAGCTCACAATGATGCAGGGATATTTTGAAAGTCAGTCTTCCGAAACGGTTATTTTTGATGCATTTTACCGCCAGAATCCCTGCGGAAATGGCTATGCCATCGCTGCCGGTCTGGAGCAGGTGATTGATTATATTAAGAAGCTTCGGTTTTCTGAGGAGGACATTTCCTATTTAAGGGGACTTGGTATGTTTCACGAACCCTTCCTTGCATATTTGAAAAATTTCCGGTTTGAAGGAGATATCTATGCCATCCCGGAAGGCTCTGTGGTATTTCCGCACGAGCCGCTCCTCAAAGTGATCGCTCCGATCATGCAGGCGCAGCTGATAGAGACAGCCATCCTTACTATTTTAAATCATCAAAGCCTGATCGCAACAAAGGCGGCCCGCGTTGTGCGCGCGGCGCGCGGGGACGGCGTGATGGAGTTTGGATTAAGGCGAGCACAGGGACCGGATGCGGGAGTCTATGGCGCGCGGGCAGCTGTGATCGCAGGCTGCGTGGGAACCTCAAATGTGCTCGCAGGACAGCTCTTTGATATTCCGGTAAAAGGCACACATGCGCACAGCTGGATCATGAGCTTTCCGGATGAGTACACGGCTTTTAAAACCTATGCGAAGCTTTATCCGGATGCCTGCACATTACTTGTGGATACGTACGATACGCTGCGCTCGGGAGTGCCGAATGCGATCCGTGTGTTTAACGAAATGCGTGACAGCGGCATCCAGCTGAAAAATTACGGTATCCGTCTTGACAGCGGCGATCTTTCCTATATGTCGAAGAAAGCACGGCAAATGCTGGATGCGGCAGGATTTTCAGATGCTGTCATTTCTGCCTCCAGTGATCTGGATGAATATCTGATCGACAGTCTGAAGACACAGGGAGCAGCTATCACCTCCTGGGGCGTCGGGACGAATATGATCACCTCCAGGGACTGTCCGGCATTCGGGGGAGTCTATAAACTTGCTGCGATCCTTGATGAGAAGACCGGACGCTTTATTCCGAAGATCAAGCTTTCTGAGAACACAGACAAGGTCACAAATCCGGGAAACAAAAAGATCCTGCGTATCTATGACAGAGAAAACAAAAAGATACGCGCGGACCTGATCTGCTTGGAGGACGAGGTGTTTCATGAAACAGAGGATCTTCTGATCTTTGATCCGTTAGAGACCTGGAAAAAAACCAGGATCAAAGGCGGGACTTATACGCTGCGGGAAATGCTTGTTCCGGTATTCAAAAATGGAGCGTGCGTCTATACATCCCCGTCTGTCATGGAGATCCGCGATTACTGTACCCGTGAAAAGGAGACGCTCTGGGAGGAGACAAAGCGTTTTGCGAATCCCCACAACGTGTATGTCGATCTGTCTGACCGGCTTTACGATATCAAACGGGAGCTGCTCAACCAGATGGGGCGTGAAGGTCTTGCATAAAATATCAAAATAAATTGTGCAAACAGGCATAACAAGTTATAATATAAAAATCACAGATTTGATTTGGGAGGTGGCATTGTGCCTTTTCAGTTTGACAGCAGAGTGCGTTACAGTGAGATGGGACTGGACAAGCGCCTGACACTCGTATCGCTGGTAGATTATTTTCAGGACTGCTCAACCTTTCAGTCGGAGGAGCGCGGATGGGGCATTGATACCCTCAGACAGCAGGAGCGTGCGTGGATGGTGCTTTCCTGGCAGATAGAGATCCTGCGCCGCCCGGTTTTAGGAGAAAAGATTGTGGTCAGTACGTGGCCGTATGCATTTAAGGCATTTTATGGATACAGGAATTTTGCGCTTCAGGATGAGACAGGTGCGTATCTGGCAAAGGCGAACAGCGTGTGGGCGCTGATCGATATGCAGACCGGACATCCGGCGCGTGTGATGCCGGAGCTGATCTCCGGCTACGAACTGGAACCGCAGCTTCCGATGCCAGAGTTTTCCCGCAAGATACGCATACCGCAGGGCGGTACTGTGCAGGATGCATTTTCTGTGACCAAGGCACAGATTGACACGAATGGCCATGTGAATAACGGCCAGTATATCGCTATGGCACAGGAATATCTGCCAGATGGATTTGATACCTGCCTGCTGCGTGTGGAGTATCGCCAGCAGGCGAGACTGCATGACGTGATCATTCCGGTGGTGCATGAGACGGACGGGGCGCTGACTGTGAGCCTGTGCGGTCAGGGATCGGCACAGGGAGAAGCCGGCATCCTGCAAGCTGGCGGCAAGAGCCCAAACAGCGCGTCGGATCAGCCGGTACCGGATAAGGTATATGCTGTGGCTGTATTTGAAAAAAAGCAGTAGGAAAACAAGAGAAAACGCAATCATTTTATTTTTAAGAAACGGATTTCCCAGCAGGGGCACAGGAGGAGTATATGCTGCGAATAGGAGAAAAACAGGTACTGGAAATTGTCAGAGAGGTTGCATTTGGCGTATATCTGGCAGAAGGAGCCGGGGCGAAGGAAAGTGTTCTGCTTCCCAGGAAGGAGATAGAGCCGGGGATGGAGTGCGGCTCCAGGGTAGAGGTATTCTTATATAAGGATTCCAGCGACCGGCTGATCGCGACAAAAAGGCAGCCGCTTTTGTGCGTGGGGCAGACAGCGGTCCTGAAAGTGAAGGAGGTTACAAAGATCGGAGCCTTTTTGGACTGGGGACTGGAAAAGGATCTTCTGCTTCCTTTTCATGAGCAGACAGCGAAGCTGTACCCGGGCGACGAGTGCCTTGTAGCGCTCTATGTGGATAAGAGCAGCCGTCTGTGTGCGACTATGAAAGTATATCACTATCTCAGGAAAAATCCGCCCTATCAATTAAATGATGAGGTGAGGGGACGCGTGTATGAGATCAGCGATAATTTTGGCGTATTTGTTGCAGTAGATGACTGCTATTCCGGCCTTATCCCGAAACGGGAAGGAAAGGGAGCGCTCAAGGTCGGCGACAGGATTCGGGCGCGTGTGACGGGTGTAAAGGAGGACGGTAAGCTGGATCTGAGCATCCGGGATAAAGCATATCTTCAAATGGAAGAGGACGCGGAGTATGTGATGGAGACGATTGAGGATTATGACGGCGTGCTGCCGTTCGACGATAAGGTATCGCCGGAGATCATTCAGAGAGAATTTGGTCTGAGCAAAGGGGCGTTTAAGCGCGCGATCGGGAGACTGATGAAGCAGGGACGCGTAGAGATACGGAACGGACACATCAGAAAGATTACAGAATAAGGACATTTTAAACAAGACCGGGACTGCAGGAGCGCAGATAGGCGCAAATGTGCTGAAAATAAAAGAAAAGCTTGATTTTCCAGTATTTTCATCGTATATTGTAGGCGTAAAAAGAGAAGAGAAAGGAGAAACAAGCATGAAGGTACAGAACATTACGAATATTGACAAATTTTTTCAGGTAGTAGACGCTTGTAAAGGAAGAGTAGAATTAGTAACAGGAGAGGGAGACAGACTGAATCTGAAGTCCAAGCTGAGCCAGTACGTTTCCATGGCAAATATTTTTTCAAACGGTGAGATCCCGGAGCTCGAGATCATTGCATATGAGAAAGAGGATATTGACAGACTCGTGAGCTTTATGATCAACCAGTAATTGTAATTGCAGTTACAAAACAAAGTCACAAAAAAATAGATAGCGATAAGGCGCTGTACAGTCGAAAAGGACTGGACAGCGCCTTATTTATTCCTGCCGATCGGTATGCTCCGAAGAGTAGTGGAGCATGACATCGAGCAGTGCATTTAACTCAGAGAGATGTTGTCTGTCGAGCTTTTTGATTTTTTTCAGGACCTGTCGCTCGGCCGGGGAGGGGAGCTGTTCGGAAAGCTCTGAACCGATACCGAGCAGGGAATCAGCAGAGATGTTGTATAATGCAGCAAGTGTGGCCAGCGTTTTAAGATCTGGCTCAGCAACATTATTTTCATAACCGGAGAGTGATTTGCGGTTAATACCAGTGAGGCGCATGACAGCTTCTTGTGTTAGCTCTTTGTTTTCGCGGGCATATTTTAGATTTTGTCCAAAATTTGTCATATATCAATCCTCCAAAATCTAACAATAACATAAAATCTTTTAACTATACTCAAAAATCTTAGATATAACGACAATAGAATAGTATGTCTTATAAAATAAGCTTTATAACAGATAGAATCTGATGTCTCATAAAAGGCGATTTTAGGGTATAAGTCTTAAAAATAAGGACTAATTTCATTGACATCTTAAAAATTAAGATATATAGTTATACTATCGAAGCGCAAAAAAGATATTCTGTGCTGAGATAAAATTTAAGTTAAGGGGGAGTTTGTAAAGCAGATCAGTTGGGACAGGGAGCAGAAAAGAAAGAGTTTAAAAATGATATGGAAAGGCAGAGAGGATTTGTAAAGCAATGGAAATGAAAAAGTTACTTAAGAAATTTCTTGCTGCTTCAGTGGCAGCTTCTTTTGCACTCAATAGTGCAATGGGGGCTGTAGCTGCAGAGGGCAAGGACACAGCACAGAGCGGATTAGATACTGTGATCGAATCAGCTACCGTGCTGGAGGATGTGGACGCTTCGCAGGAAGAGACAGCCGCTTCTGAGGAAGAGACAACCGCTCCGGTGCAGACAGAGGAGACAGCTGCTTCGACAGAGGCAGAGGAGACTGTTGCTTCCGCACAGACCGAAGAGACAACTGCTTCTACAGAAGCCACACAGGCAGAAGACGCTTCTTCTGAGGAAGCAAAGAAAGAGATGGGCTATGTCCAGTTCGAAGGACTGGACGCGTACACAAATGTAGAGCTTGGCACAACTGTAAACCTGATGGAAGAGTTCCACGGCAATGTACCGGAAGGTCAGGAGTTTGCAGGCTGGACACTGAACGGCGGTACAACTGTGTATGCACCGGGCTCAGAGTTCACATTTACAAAGGATCTTGCAGCAGACCTGGGAACGAATGAGGACGGCGTACATGGCTATCTGTTCAGCTTCAAGGCAAGTTTTGTAGAAGAACATAAAGAGGTGTACTACGTTCAGTTCGAAGGAATTGATGCGTACACAGAGGTAGAGCTTGGTACAACTGTAGAGCTGATGAGCAACTTCCACGGCAAAGTAGAGGAAGGCCAGAAGTTCGCAGGCTGGACGCTGGATGGCGAGACAGTATACGCACCGGGCTCAGAGTTCACATTTACAAAGGATCTTGCAGCAGACCTGGGAACGGATGAGGACGGTGCACATGGCTATCTGTTCAGCTTTAAGGCAAGTTTTGTAGAAGAACATGAAGAGGTGTACTACGTTCAGTTCGAGGGAATTGATGCGTACACAGAGGTAGAGCTTGGTACAACCGTAGAGCTGATGAGCAACTTCCACGGCAAAGTAGAGGAAGGTCAGAAGTTCGCAGGCTGGACACTGGATGGCGAGACAGTATACGCACCGGGCTCAGAGTTCACATTTATAAAGGATCTTGCAGCAGACCTGGGAACGGATGAGGACGGCGCACATGGCTATCTGTTCAGCTTTAAGGCAAGTTTTGTAGAAGAACATGAAGAGGTGTACTACGTTCAGTTCGAGGGAATTGATGCGTACACAGAGGTAGAGCTTGGTACAACCGTAGAGCTGATGAGCAACTTCCACGGCAAAGTAGAGGAAGGTCAGAAGTTCGCAGGCTGGACACTGGATGGCGAGACAGTATACGCACCGGGCTCAGAGTTCACATTTACAAAGGATCTTGCAGCAGACCTGGGAACGAATGAGGACGGCGCACATGGCTATCTGTTCAGCTTCAAGGCAAGCTTTGTAGAAGAACATGAAGAGGTGTACTACGTTCAGTTCGAGGGAATTGATGCGTACACAGAGGTAGAGCTTGGTACAACCGTAGAGCTGATGAGCAACTTCCACGGCAAAGTAGAGGAAGGTCAGAAGTTCGCAGGCTGGACACTGGATGGCGAGACAGTATACGCACCGGGCTCAGAGTTCACATTTACAAAGGATCTTGCAGCAGACCTTGGAACGAATGAGGACGGCGTACATGGTTATCTGTTCAGCTTCAAGGCAAGCTTTGTAGAAGAACATGAAGAGGTGTACTACGTTCAGTTCGAGGGAATTGATGCGTACACAGAGGTAGAGCTTGGTACAACCGTAGAGCTGATGAGCAACTTCCACGGCAAAGTAGAGGAAGGTCAGA
>NZ_CATNVD010000031.1 GCF_951230155.1 Parablautia sp. Marseille-Q6255 | reverse complement strand
TGAGCAACTTCCACGGCAAAGTAGAGGAAGGTCAGAAGTTCGCAGGCTGGACACTGGATGGCGAGACAGTATACGCACCGGGCTCAGAGTTCACATTTACAAAGGATCTTGCAGCAGACCTGGGAACAAATGAGGACGGCGTACATGGCTATCTGTTCAGCTTTAAGGCAAGCTTTGTAGATGCTGAGGCACCGGAGACAGAGGCACCACAGACAGAAGCACCACAGACAGAGGCACCGCAGACAGAAGCACCACAGACAGAGGCACCACAGACAGAGGCACCGCAGACAGAGGCGCCGCAGACAGAGGCACCGCAGACAGAAGCACCGCAGACAGAGGCACCGCAGACAGAAGCACCGCAGACCGAGGAAGAGACAGAAACTGAGACAGACGAAGAGGTAAAACCGGCTCCGGGTGATGATGGCAAGGACGAGAATGGTAAGGGTGATGATTCTGCAAAGAAAGCAGATCAGACAGAGGCTGTTAAGACTGGCGATAATACCATGATCATGCCGTATGTGATTTCTCTGCTTGCAGCAGCAGCTGTGTTTGCAGTAATTCTTCTTAAGAGAAGAAAGTCTGTACGCTAAGGAAAAATGGAAAAGAGGGGGGAACTTCTCTTTTCCGCCTTCTGTTCCTACCCTGACAGATCAGACTGGATCTGTATAAACTGATCCTGCTTTACAGACAAACCGCCAGAAGTGTTAAATAATTGAGGAATATTATGGAAAATCAAAGCAGCAGATATAAAGACAATAATGAAAGAATACGAAAAGCCCGGTATGAGAAAAGGCGAAGAAAGAGACGCAGGCAGATCTTACTGGCAGGCACTATATGCACTGTGATCATTGTATTTTTAGGATATCTTGTTTTTGTGAAGCTGTTTTCTGATGAGAGGCAGAAGATACAGACCCCTCCCAAAGCTGGAAGCGAAGCGGTGCAGGAGACGCAGAATAAAGCATCGACACAGGAAAGCGAGACGGTGGCTTCACAGATTGATCAGACTGCGTTGGAAGAGATCATTACTTGGGCAGAGGAAAAGGCAGAAGGAGCGGATGCAGAAAAAAATGCGGATGAACTCGAACTGCTGAACCAGAGAATACAGGAAGCAAAGGATCTGATCTTAGAGCATGCATCAGAGGACAGGCTGGGGGTTGCATATCTGAATTTAATATTGGCAATAAATGCAATAGCGTGAAATAAATACGGAAAAGGCAGATTACTGTGCTTGAGGCATAGAATCTGCTTTTCTTTTTGTAACAGAGGCTTCGCCTTATTTATTGCGTGACAGTCTTTACCATGTGGGATTTTTCTGATAAAATGAGAAAACACAGTAGAAGAATACAACGGAAGAGTTTAGAAAGGCAGGAGGCGGCTGTGAATTTTACACATCTGCATGTCCACACAGAGTACAGTCTGTTAGATGGATCAAATAAGATAAAAGAATATGTGGCAAGAGTAAAAGAGCTGGGAATGGACAGTGCGGCGATCACAGATCATGGAGTGATGTATGGTGTGATCGATTTTTACCGGGAGGCGCGTGCGGCAGGCATCAATCCGATCCTTGGCTGTGAGGTGTATGTGGCGCCGGGCTCCCGGTTTGACCGTGAAATCGGGAATGATGAGGACAGATATTATCACCTGGTCCTTCTGGCAGAAAACAATCAGGGATATGCGAACCTGATGAAGATTGTTTCCAAGGGATTTGTCGAGGGCTTTTATTACCGGCCAAGAGTCGATATGGAGGTACTGGAGCAGTATCATGAAGGCATCATCGCACTGAGCGCCTGTCTTGCAGGAGAGGTGCAGCGGTACCTGATGCGCGGGATGTATGATGAGGCGAAAGAGGCGGCGCTCAAATACAGGGATGTCTTTGGCGCTGACAATTATTTTCTTGAGCTTCAGGACCATGGGATCGCGGAGCAGAAGTTTGTCAACCAGCAGCTGCTGCGCATGAGCAATGAGCTGGGAATCGAGCTTGTTGTAACGAATGATGTCCATTATACGTATGAGGAGGATGCGGTGCCGCATGATATCCTGCTGTGTATCCAGACAGGAAAGAAGCTGGCGGATGAGAACCGTATGCGCTATGAAGGGGGCCAGTATTATGTGAAGTCCCCGGAGCAGATGGCGGAGCTTTTTCCATATGCGCCGCAGGCGCTTGAGAATACGCACAGGATCGCGCAAAGGTGCCATGTGGAAATTGAATTTGGTGTGACGAAGCTGCCAAAGTTTGATGTACCGGCGCCGTACACCTCCTGGGAATATCTGAATAAGCTCTGCTATGAAGGACTTGACCGCCTTTATGGGGAGCGGGCGGAGGAATTAAAGGAGCGGCTGTCGTATGAGCTGTCTGTGATCAGGAAGATGGGGTATGTTGATTACTTTCTTATCGTGTGGGACTTTATCCGTTTTGCGCGGGAGCATGATATTATGGTTGGCCCGGGGCGGGGATCGGCAGCGGGCAGCATTGTCTCATATACGCTTGGCATCACACAGCTTGATCCGATTCGCTACAATCTGCTCTTTGAGCGTTTCCTGAACCCGGAGCGTGTATCCATGCCGGATATTGATATTGACTTCTGCTTTGAGCGCAGGCAGGAGGTGATTGATTACGTTGTGCGCAAATACGGTAAGGACCGGGTTGTGCAGATCGTTACCTTTGGTACGATGGCTGCGCGCGGCGTCATCCGGGATGTGGGACGTGTGATGGATCTGCCGTATGCGCTGTGCGATACGATCGCGAAGATGGTGCCGCAGGGACCGCAGGCGCTCAATATGACGATCGACCGCGCGCTTGAGATGAGTCAGGAGCTGCGCACGATGTACGAAAATGATGCGCAGGTGCGTGAACTGATCGACATGTCAAAGCGTCTTGAGGGACTCCCGCGCCATACGTCCATGCATGCAGCGGGCGTCGTGATCAGCCAGAAGGATGTCGATGAGTACGTGCCGCTTTCCAGAGCTTCCGATGGTACGATCACTACTCAGTTTACGATGACAACGCTTGAGGAGCTCGGGCTTTTGAAAATGGATTTCCTGGGGCTTCGCACGCTCACGGTGATCCAGAACGCAGTACGGCTGGCACAAAGGAGCACAGGGAAGGCTATTAATATAGAAGAAATCGACTATGATGACAAGGCGGTGTTTGCGTCGATCAGTACCGGAAAGACCGAGGGGATCTTCCAGCTTGAAAGTGCCGGGATGAAGAGCTTTATGAAGGAGCTAAAGCCGCAAAGCCTGGAGGATGTGATCGCCGGCATCTCGCTGTACCGTCCGGGACCAATGGACTTTATTCCCCAGTATATTCGCGGCAAGGATCATCCGGATGAGATTACGTATGACTGTCCGCAGCTTGAGCCGATCCTCGAGCCGACGTACGGCTGCATTGTGTATCAGGAGCAGGTAATGCAGATTGTCCGGGATCTGGGCGGTTATACGCTCGGACGCAGTGACCTCGTGCGGAGGGCGATGTCCAAGAAAAAGACGGCAGTTATGGCAAAGGAGCGGCAGAATTTTGTTTACGGCAATCCAGAGGAGGGCGTGCCGGGCTGTGCTGCAAATGGGATTGATGAAAAGACTGCAAATAAGATTTTTGATGATATGACGGATTTTGCGAAGTACGCGTTCAACAAATCACACGCGGCGGCTTACGCGGTCGTGGCGTACCAGACAGCATATCTGAAATATTATTATCCGGTCGAGTTTATGGCGGCTTTGATGACTTCTGTGATCGACAATCCGGGAAAGGTGGCGGAGTATATCCTGACATGCCGCCAGATGGGTATCAGGATACTGCCGCCCGATATTAATGCAGGAGAGAGCAGCTTTTCTGTAGATGGCGGGAATATCCGCTATGGACTGTCTGCGATCAAGAGCATCGGGAAGCCGGTGATCGACGCGATCGTATCGGAACGGGAGCAGGGCGGGCCGTACAAGAGCATTGTGGACTTTGTGGAGCGTGTGCCGGGCCGGGAAGTCAATAAGCGTACGATGGAGAGCTTCATCAAATCAGGCGCGCTGGATGGGCTTGGAGGAACGAGAAAGCAGCTGATGTATGTCTATGCCGGAGTCATGGAGCAGGTCTCTCTTGAGAAAAAGAGCGCGGTTGCAGGACAGATGACGCTGTTTGATCTGATGGGAGAGGAAGAAAAGAAGGAATACGAGGTACAGCTGCCGGACGTCGGCGAATTTGACAAGGAGCAGATCCTTGCTTTTGAGAAAGAGGTACTCGGTATTTATATCAGCGGGCATCCGCTCGAAAAATACGAGGAGCTGTGGAAGCGGGGGATCACGAATGTAACCTCGGATTTTGCGCTGGATGAAGAGACGGGAGTCTCAAAAGTGACAGACAACAGTATGGCGGTGATCGGCGGGATGATCACCGGAAAGACGATCAAGTATACGAGGACGAACAAGACCATGGCGTTTCTGACGGTCGAGGATCTCGTCGGTACTGTGGAGGTTGTGGTATTCCCGCGCGATTATGAAGCAAACAGCGCATTTCTGACAGAGGACCGGAAGGTATTTGTGCGCGGCCGCGTAAGCTGCGAGGACGACCGCCCAAGCAAGCTGATCTGCGAGAAAATATGGGCATTTGAGGATGTACCGCGTGAGCTCTGGATCCAGTTTTTGGATAAACGGGAGTATCAGGAAAAGGAGCAGGCGCTCTTTGATATCCTGCGCCATTCGGAGGGAAAAGACTATGTGGCAGTTTTTGTGCGCAGCGAGCGCGCAGTGCGCAGGCTGGGAGACAACTGGACGGTAAACGCGGATGAGGCGATGCTGGAGCAGCTGTCTGCGGTCTTTGGCAAAGAGAATATAAAAGTTGTGCAAAAAAAAGCAGTAACGAAAGAATGATACGGGCTGTCTTTACAAATATGAGAAAATGAATTAAAATTAGCTGACAGGAGGTGCGATATGGCGAAGAAGATAGAGACAATCGGTGTATTGACAAGTGGTGGAGATGCTCCAGGCATGAATGCTGCGATCCGCGCAGTAGTGCGCAAGGGGCTGTCGCATGGGCTGAAGGTAAAAGGGATCCAGCAGGGCTACAAGGGCCTTCTGAATGAGGAAATCATAGATTTTGACGCACGCAGTGTGTCAGATACGATCTCAAAGGGCGGTACGATCCTGTATACGGCGCGCTGTTCTGAATTCCGGACGCCGCAGGGGCAGGATCTCGGGGCGCAGATCTGCCGCAAACATGGGATTGACGGGCTTGTCGTAGTCGGAGGCGACGGTTCCTTTGCGGGTGCGCAGCAGCTTGCCGCCAGAGGGATCAATACAATAGGGATCCCGGGAACGATCGACCTGGATATTGCATGTACCGATTATACCATAGGGTTTGATACCGCGGTGAATACAGCGATGGATGCGATCGACAAGGTGCGTGATACGTCCACCTCGCATGAGCGCTGCAGTATTATTGAGGTAATGGGACGAAATGCAGGCTATATCGCATTGTGGTGCGGTATTGCAAACGGTGCGGAGGATATTCTGCTGCCGGAACGCTATGATTATGACGAGCAGGTGCTCATTAATAATATCATCCAGAACAGAAAACGCGGAAAGAAGCATCATATCATCATTAATGCAGAAGGGATCGGACATTCTACGAGTATGGCGCGCAGGATCGAGGCGGCGACAGGCGTTGAGACGAGAGCGACGATCCTTGGCCACATGCAGCGCGGGGGCAGCCCGACCTGCCGGGATCGTGTCTATGGCTCTGTTATGGGCGCGTACGCGGCAGATCTGCTTGCTGAGGGGCAGTCAAACCGTGTAGTGGCATTCCGTGATGGAAAATACGTAGATCTGGACATTGACGAAGCGCTTGCCATGCAGAAGGATCTGCCGGAGTATGTGGTGCGCGTGGCGAAGGCGATGAGCCTATGATCACAAGTACATCAAATGCGCAGGTAAAACAGCTTCAGCTTCTTCAGAAAAAAAGCAGGGAGCGTGCGGCGCAGGACTGCTTTGTCGTTGAGGGGATCAAGATGTATCAGGAGGTTCCACAGGAACGTCTGATCCATACCTTTGTTTCAGAAAGCTTTTACCATAAAAACAGCGTTTTATTTGCAGACAGAAAGGACCTGACGCTGCTTTCAGACCGTGTGTTTGAGTCGGTGTCTGATACAAAAACGCCGCAGGGCGTCCTGTGTCTGGTGCGTCAGTATCATTATACACTGGCAGACCTTTCCGGCAGGCAGCCGTTTATCATGGCTTTGGAAAATATACAGGACCCCGGGAATCTCGGCACCATTTTAAGGACTGCGGAGGGAGCGGGCGTTACCGGCATTTTATTAAGTCCGGGATGTGTGGATCTGTACAATCCCAAGGTGATCCGTTCGACTATGGGATCGGTGTACCGGATGCCATTTTTCTATTCGCAGGATTTTCATGCAGATCTGCAGAGCCTGAAAAAACAGGGCATAAGCATTTATGCGGCTCATCTAAAAGGGATGCAGGCGTATGACAGGCAGGATTACAGGACTCCGTGTGCGTTTCTGATCGGGAATGAGAGCAGGGGCTTACGTGATGAGACTGCTGCGTTTGCGGATACGTACGTGAGGATCCCGATGTGCGGGCAGGTAGAATCCTTAAATGCCGCGGTGGCTTCTTCTATATTGATGTATGAGGTGAACCGGCAGCGCAGGCAGTAGACAGGGCAAAGAAAAAATATAAGAGAAAAGACTGGAAGCGGACAGAATCTGTGAAAGGGTTCTGTCCGAAATTATTATAGTACAGTGGGGAGAAGAGGATGGAGAGAGGATGGAGAAAGAAAATGAAAAGGCAGGCGCGGTCTGTGCTGAGGCGTCATTACGCCATGTTTGTGGTGGTCTGTCTGGCAGCAGGATTTCTGGGGACAGAGTTTAGCGGTCTTTTGACTGTCTGGCGCACGGCGCTGCCGGGAGAAGGGACAAAACCTCCGCAGGAGGCGCAGTCAGGCTGGGCGATAGAAGTGCAGATCCCGGGCAGCCAGATGATCACGCGGGCAGTGTTTGATACCTTATATGAAAATGATCTGGAGACGGCGTCGGACGGGGACCGTCCGGGAAACGATGAGGCACAGAAAACGGCAGGGACAGACCGGATACAGACGGAGGCGGGAGCGCAGGAGGCAGAGGCACAGAAGGAGAACCGGATATTGGGGAGGAAACGCGGTGTATTTGCCGCAATCGTCAATTCTGTCACCTCTGGTACGCTGCTTGTCGCGGCAGCCTCGGCGCTCAATTCTTTTTTTGGCTCCGCGGATCTTACTCTTGCATGGATGATCCTGTGCGCCATGGTCCTTTATTTTTTGCTGTGGGTATTTGTGACGAATATGTACATTGTTATTTCAAGAAGAATATTTCTTGAGGGGCGATGCTATCAGAAGATCCCGATGGAGCGTTTTTTATTTCTTCTGAAGATCCGGCGGTGGAAAAAGGTGTCGGTGACAATGCTGATCGTCAGCGTGATCCGTCTGCTGTGGGATCTCACTATCGTTGGAGGCGTGATCAAACGATATTCGTATTATCTGGTGCCCTTTATTGTGGCAGAGAATCCGAATATCAGCGCCCGGGAAGCAATGGCGCTTTCCGGAAGGATGATGAATGGCCACAAATGGGAGTGTTTTTTGTTTGAGCTTTCTTTTATCGGCTGGGATCTTTTAAGCGCTGCGACGCTGAGACTGAGCGGAGTGTTTTTTTCTTATCCGTATCAGGTGGCGGCATTTGGCGAGTATTACGCAGGGCTGCGGGAAGCTGCGATAGAGAAAAAGCTGCAGGGGAGTGAGAAGTTAAGCGACCGCTATCTGTTTGAACGGGCGACGCAGGAGATTCTGGATATTGCGTATGGAGACGTTATTGATCTGATGGAGGAAGAACTGCAGCTGCCGGGGCGTACGGGGCTATTGGGGAAGCTGACCTCGATCTTTGGGATTGTATTTGTGCGTACGAAGGAAGAGGAGACATATGAGGAGTGGCAGGATGAGCATATGAAGATTCTTCTTCTCAAAGATGCGGCAAAGGGGCAGTGCTATCCGGCACGGCTTTCTATGATGCCGGAGGAGGAGAAACGTATGTGGGTAGATAAAATGCGGTATCTGCGCTCTTATTATGTATGGAATCTGGTGCTGATGTTCTTCGTCTTTGCATTCGGCGGCTGGGTATGGGAGGTCATGCTCCATCTGATCACAGATGGAACTCTCGTAAACCGAGGTGTCTTGCATGGGCCATGGCTGCCGATCTACGGGGCGGGGAGCGTGCTGATCCTCATCCTGCTCAACCGCCTGCGGGAAAAGCCTCTTGCGGAGTTTGCAGCAGCGATCGTTTTGTGCGGGGCAGTGGAATATATGACGGGATATGTCCTGGAAATGACGCACAATGGGCAGAAATGGTGGGATTACAGCGGGTATTTTCTGAATCTGCATGGCCGTATCTGCGCAGAGGGGCTGCTGGTGTTTGGGATCGGCGGCGTTGCGATCGTGTACATACTGGCTCCGCTGCTTGACAATCTGTTCCGCCGGATCCCGGCGAAGATACTGGTACCTCTGTGTATCACGCTGCTGCTTCTCTTTGGAGCTGATCAGATTTACTCTTCCAGACATCCTAATACAGGGAAAGGAATTACCCGCTGTGCGGCAGAAGAAATGCAGATGGTCCGAAAAGTGTGAAAAGGAACTGCTGCAAGATGCGCACGGATGCAAAAGGGGATCCTGAGCTGGAAATTTTTAGATAAGGGTTGACAAAGAAGAGTAAACATATTACAATCCCATCTTTGACAGTTAGAAAAAGAAAAAATCGCTGTATCCCTCATGTTTACTGGGGTATAGCGATTTTTTCCGTTGTTACGGACTTTAGTATTTTATTCTTTCCCTTTACTTTTTTTCTG
>NZ_CATNVD010000030.1 GCF_951230155.1 Parablautia sp. Marseille-Q6255 | reverse complement strand
ATAAAAACAATAAAGAGGGACTGCTGCCGTATCAGTCACAGGGATTAGAACTGCCAGAGAACCCGGAGGGGCTGGAATACAGAAATATGGGAACGATGGAAAACCATGTATGGAGCGTGATCGCGAAACGGATGAAACACAACCATACGAGCTGGAGCAAGCGAGGAGGGAACCATCTGGCAAAGATACTGGCAAAAAAATGCAGTGGAAAACTGTATGAAGTAACACAGAGTCTGAAGCAGCCATTGTTTGAGACGGAGACAGTCGAGGAGCTGTATGGGGAGATCCTGTTGTCAGCAAAGGCACCGAAGAAGGATGGGAAAGGTTATGAATATCCGGTGATCGGTCATGTAGTAGGCCTGGAAGGAAAGGTGCGAGGTGACGGACGGAAGCTGTTAGCAATGACAGGGTATTAAACAGCCCGGAACAAAAACAGATACCAAATGCAACACCTGTGAAGCCGCAGGCACCTAATGAATCAGAGTCGCAGATGAGATGGATGAGGTCAGCTTCCGCTGCGAGTGAAATGGAGCGGGTGCGTTAGCAGAGTTGCCTGTATCCTGAACGGGCGTATGATAAATCATGTATGAAAAAATTTGCCAACGATTACTTGACAGTAACCCGGGCAGATATGTAAGCTGTGCCTGGTAGAAATCTGATCTGCGATCCGGTATAATTGCAGTGTCAGTGAAAAGGAGGAAGTGCTGTGAATTTAGGAAACTGTTTATTTCATGCAAGAAAAAAATCCGGGCTGTTACAGGAGGCTGTTGCGCAGAAGCTGGGAGTAAGCAGGCAGACGATCTCAAAATGGGAGACGGATGAGACTGTTCCGGATATTTATCAGTCAAAAAAGATGGCGAAGCTCTACCATATGTCCCTGGATGATCTGATCGCATTTGATGTGGATTTTGATGAGATACAGGAGATCATTGCTCAGACAGACGAAAAAACAGAAGAAAAAATAGACTGGACGGCAGCGTGGGGCAAAAGATATCCGATTTTGATCCAGCATCAGCAGGAGGTGAATGTGCCGAATTATGCCCGCAGGTTTGATATTATGCTGGATGAATTAAAGCGGGGGTATCATTACAGTGAACAGGATGCAATGCTCGTACTCAAGGATATTCTGTATCAGACCTGGAAGAAACGGAAAAAGAATCTGTAACCAGACTTAGACACTGTAACCAGATATGGAGGAAAGAAAATATGCGAAATTCCGATGGCTGAGGTCGGAGAATCAGAAATAGTTCGATTTGTGCCCCTGCAAGGCACTTGAACGATGCGTACTGGACGTACGCGGAGCGAAAGTAACGGCGCAGGAGCGCAAATTCGGACATTTCTGACCATGTTGTCCCTTGTTCACTGACGCTACAGTCATTATGGGATGGAACACTTATCACCAGATCATAACCGAGTTGTCTCCTTCTGACTGGGTATACGGTGACCTTACAAGCTATATCGTTACACACAGACCGCTTTCTTCTGCAGAAAATATTAAATTTATTTCAGAAAATGTCTGTGATGCCGTAAGAAAACTGCGGGAGGAGCAGGGATCCGGCTTTTTGGATCCTCATCAAAGGAGATGAAGCTGTAGCTGTGTTGAGAGAAAAAGGATGCCAAAACATGCGGCCCAGGGGACAGGTGATATGCTCCCTTCCAGGCATGTGTTGACATCCTTTGTTAAAGCTGTGCGCGGGACGATCTGAAGTCAGGATCAGTCGAGTGAATATTCAAATGTGTATGCGTCTTCCCCGTAATGTTCGTTTCCGACCCAGAGCACGCTTTTGTCTGTCAGATTGTAGACAGCGCTGTGTACGGTACAGCCGTTATTGTCATCGTTTTTCCAGGTACGTCTTCCCACCTCAGCGAGAATATCCATAGCGGCTTCCTCATCTGCGACGACTCCCTCTACTTCCTTTAACCGCTCTCCAATGCGCTGATAGCGGTCAAGTCCTTTCATGTCCTCTTCGTTGTCATAGTAGTCCGGCTTGATGATGAAGTTTGTGATGTACTGGTAATCGGATGCGCCTGATGTGGCATCTGTATCATTATAAGTGACCGTAAGCTCGCGGGCGCTGCCGTCATCATCCGATGCGTCTGTATCGCCTGTCCACTCCAGGATCGCACTTTTTCCTGTAGAATCAGCGATCATATAGTGGTAGGAGGTACCGGCGGAATCATGCATATCATATTTCTGGATCATTTCGACTGCTTCATCGACACTGTCTGCGTAGTCGAGCACCATTCGGAGCATTGTTGTAGAGGTCAGATCCGGCTTGTCGGTATTCTGATCCGTGCCGATGGCATTTTCACCGCTGCCCTGATAGGTCATATAGATACCGCAGCTCACACCGGCGTCATTGATACCGTCAAGCGGCGCATAAGCGGCAGCGAGACATTTGATCCGGTCCATGATGCTGCTCACACCATTTTTCTCATCAATGCCGAGAAACTGCAGGTCAACGGTTGAGATGGACGAATGGCGTCCTTTTCCGGGATCGGTAAAGACGGGGCATGTATTTGTCTGGCTGAAGTCGTAGTTACGTCCAAACAGCCGGTCACCGTCCTTCGTGCTGGCGGTAAAGGAAGAGCAGGCAATATCACTCTCCTCGATCGTCATCGGAATGAGTCCCTTTGTGATCTTATTTGTGACAAATTCCAGAAGCTCGGTATCATTTGCCGCACCGCCCTGTTCCAGATACTCATCAAAATAATAATCTCCTGAAATCTTCATTTCGTAGACGGCGCCGTCCAGATGCTCATCGTTGCGTGCGCTTAACTGCTTTATGGACATAAGGGAGCGCAGCTCATTTCCCCATATAAACCAGATGCCGCCTGCTGCGACAAGGAGCACTGCGAGAAAAGCAATCCCAATCCATTTCCATATGTTCTTTTTCGTTTTCATAATATCCTCCTTTGTTCACTTTGTGAACTACTGGAGTGTAACACACAGGATTTGCTTTGTCAATAAAAAGCTGAAAAGTTATTAGTGAAAGTGAGCGCTTCTGGTAAACTGACAAGGAAGCTTACGGCGAATTTACAGAGATTTAATACTTTCAGGGGGCGAGCGCCTGCAAAACCAGTGGCACATTTGCAGGATGTGTGGTAAGCTATACTGAAATCGGCTGTGGCGGTCCGGCATAACACATACCTGGATCGCTGCGGTCGAAAAAAGATGATGCCGGAGGGCATGATCTCTTTTTATAAGGAGGAAGGACATGACGGATGGACAGAAAAGAAGGATAGAAAACAGAGTACTTTTTCTTTCGCTGGGAGTAATGGTACTTCTTATCGCATTTCTTGTTTTTGTAGGAGTGACGAAACGGGCGGATACGCTATTATTTCCCGTCGGGCTTGCGGCAGGGCTGTTTGTTTACTGGATAATTTCAGACGTACTTTCTGTAGTCTGGCTGAAAGGATTTACAGGAAAGACGGATGCCCAGAAGAAGGCTTATTGTATTTATGCGCTTCTTGACCTGGTCGGCTTTGGCGGACTTGCATATTTTATTGTCGAGATGAACAGTATGATAGGCGCGCTGATTTACATTATGTGCCTGTTCCTGAAGAGACGTTTCAGGGAAGAGTACGACGGAGTGAAGCCGGAAGAGATGCCGGAGGAATCACAGGAGCAGGACGTCCCGGCGGATGGACAGCCTCAGGAGGATATCCGGGAACTGTCGGTGTCAGACCCGGAAGAGAGCGATCCGGCAGAAGACGCCGTTTCATCTGAGTCCTCGGGCAAAGAGGAATAAGTAGCCGGGACAAAGCCGGTATCCGAACAGAGGATGATATGGAAGCGTCATGCAGAGCGCCTGATGTTCATATAATAAGATGACAGAATTGGATCAGGTGAAGCATGGAGCAGTCAGACAGAAGGAAAGAAAATGAGCAGGAGGCGCGCGGGAGCTTTTTCAAGGAAGCAGGGAGCCGGCTTTTGAAGTCGCTGCTTTTCTGGGGACTTGCAATCTTTCTGACGTTGTCCGCATATACCGATATGAAAAAAATCTGCAGCAGTGGAAGTGTTCAGAGGGAAGCGGAAAGTCCCCGTGCAGCTGCCATTGGAAAAGAATGTGCGGAAACACAGAAAGCTGCAGCTGGTGAAGCCAGAACAGTCACAGACGATGGTAATGCCAGAACTGCCACAGACGATGGTAATGCCGGAACTGCCACAGACGATAGTAATGCCGGAACAGCCGCATCCGACGGTAACGCGGCAGATGCAAGAGCGGATGCAGATACGCAGCGAAAGCAGATCGCGCTGACATTTGATGACGGACCGCACCCGCGGTTTACAAAGCTGCTGCTGGATGGCCTGGCGCAAAGAAAAGTGCCTGCGACATTTTTTGTGGTCGGGAAAAATATTCCCGGAAATGAGGAACTGATCCGGCGCATGGATCAGGAGGGGCATCTGATCGGAAACCATACGTATGACCATGTAAAGATCAGTGATATGGGTGCGGCGCAGGCGTGCGAGCAGGTAGAAAAGACGAGCGCTCTGGTCCGGGAGATCACAGGAAAGGATACGGAATTTGTCCGCCCGCCTTTTGGAGAATGGAATAAGGATATGGAATGTTCTTTTACCATGATCCCGGTGCTCTGGAGTATTGACCCGCTGGACTGGACGACAGAGAATACGGCGCTGATCGAGGAGCGGATCCTGTCGGACGCGGAGGAGGGAGATATTATCCTGATGCATGATTATTATCAGTCCTCGGTGGATGCGGCTCTTGATGTAGTAGATGTGCTTTTGGAGCAGGGCTATGAGCTTGTGACCGTAGATAAGCTGATCCTGGAGTAATAACCAAAAACGGATAACAAAAAACAGACAGACGATCATGTGATGGGGGAAAGACCAGAATGGATTTATTTGAATACGCAAGGACAAAGACGATGAAAAGTGAGGCTCCTCTTGCCTCCCGGCTGCGCCCGAGGACACTGGATGAGGTGGTAGGGCAGCAGCATATCATCGGAAAGGATAAGCTTTTGTACAGAGCGATCTCAGCCGATAAGCTGCGTTCGCTGATTTTTTACGGGCCGCCCGGAACGGGAAAGACGACGCTTGCCAGGGTGATCGCCAATACGACGAGCGCAGAGTTTACGCAGATCAATGCAACCGTGGCGGGGAAAAAGGACATGGAGGAGGTCGTAAAGAGAGCGAAGGAAAACCTCGGCATGTACGGAAAGAAAACGATCCTGTTCGTGGACGAGATCCATCGGTTCAATAAGGGCCAGCAGGATTATCTGCTTCCGTTTGTAGAGGACGGTACGCTGATATTGATCGGAGCGACAACGGAGAATCCATATTTTGAGGTGAACAGCGCGCTGCTGTCGCGGTCTGTGATCTTTGAACTGAAGCCGCTGACAAAGGAAGACATCCGCGTACTGATCGAACGCGCGGTGTATGATACGGAACGCGGTATGGGCGCATATGGGGCCGTGATCGACGAGGATGCGGCAGAGTTTCTTGCAGATATAGCAGGCGGGGATGCGCGTGCAGCGCTCAACGCAGTGGAGCTCGGAGTGCTGACAACGAAGCCGGACGCTTCCGGGAAGATCCGCATTACGCTGGAGGTTGCCTCTGAGTGTATACAAAAGCGGGCAGTCCGGTATGACAAGAACGGGGACAGTCATTATGATACGGTCTCTGCATTTATCAAGAGCATGCGCGGCTCAGACCCGGATGCGGCGGTGTATTATCTGGCAAGGATGCTGTATGCGGGAGAGAGCGTGACCTTTATCGCGCGACGCATTATGATCTGCGCATCGGAGGACGTCGGGAATGCCGATCCGCAGGCGCTCCAGGTAGCGGTGGCAGCTGCGCAGGCGGTTGAGCGCGTAGGCATGCCGGAGGCGCAGCTTATTTTATCGCAGGCAGTGCTGTACATAGCGACTGCGCCCAAGAGCAATTCCGCGACAACTGCGATCGCAGCGGCGATGGATGCAGTGCGGGACAGGCCTGCCGCTGTACCGGCGCATTTGAGTGACAGCCATTACAGAGGGGCGAACAAGCTTGGCAGAGGGATCGGCTATGAGTATGCGCATGATTTCCCCAAGCATTTTTCGCGTCAGCAGTATCTGCCGGATGAGCTGTTGGGGCAGACCTTTTATGAGCCCTCAGAAAACGGATACGAGCGAAAGATCCGTCAGTATCTGGACTGGCTTCATGAGGAATAATCGGAGGTGGTTGATTTGAAGAAGAACTGGATAAGGATCGCGATACTCGCGGTACTGTCATGCTTTTGCGTAAAGTATTCAAATTCTGTGATAAAAGGCATCGGAATATTGATCGATGTGTTTTCGCCGCTCATTACGGGCTTTATGGTCGCGTATGTGCTCAATATTCTGATGAAAAAGCTGGAAAAGATTTATTTTCCAAAGCGGCAGGAGCCGTGGGTGCAGAAGACGCGGCGGCCGGTCTGTCTGTTTACCAGTCTGTTTCTGGTATTTTTGGGAGTGATCGTACTGATCCTGCTGGTGATCCCGGCGCTCGCGGATTCTGTCTATGTGCTGACCAAGGATATTCCAAAGGCATTTCTGCGCTTTCAGAAATGGCTGTCCGCAGAGGCGGCAGAGGCAGGATTTTCAGAGATCCAGGCTTTTGTAAACAGTCTGGAGATCGACTGGGCGGATCTGCATAAGAAGCTTGCAGATGCTCTGACGTACGGGATCGGCAGTATTTTCAATTCTGCTTTTACGATGGCGAACGGGATCATATCCTTTGCAGTGACAGCGGCAGTAGCAGTGATCTTTGCGGTATATATGCTTTCTCAAAAGGAAAAGCTCAAAGCGCAGATAGGCGCGGCAGCGAAGGTGTATCTGCCGGAAAAGTGGCGGATCACAGCGGAGAATTTTCTGCTACTTGCACATGATACGTTTACCAATTTTATCAGCGGACAGGTGCTGGAGGCGTGTATTCTGGGGACGCTGTGCGGATTCGGCATGTTTTTGCTGAAGCTGCCGTATGCGTTGATGATCGGAGTGACGATCGGCGTCTCAGCGCTGATCCCGATCATAGGCGCTTATATGGGAGCGGCGATCGGAGCATTTATGATCCTGACGGTCAGCCCCTTAAAGGCGCTGGGGTTCCTCGTGTTCCTTACGCTGCTGCAGCAGGTAGAGGGGAATCTGATCTATCCGCGTGTCGTTGGCGGGTCTATCGGACTTCCGGCTATGTGGGTGCTGGCGGCAGTCACGATCGGCGGCGGTCTGTTTGGTATACCGGGAATGCTGATCGGCGTACCGCTCACAGCGACCATGTATAAATGGCTGCGCGCAGATGTGGAAAGACGGCTTGCAAAAAATCATGTGCCGCAGGCGCCGCATATCTTCCGTGATCCGGTCGATCCTGTGCGGCAGGAGAAATAAAAGAATTTCAGGTGAAGAAAATCGCTGCGCGATGGCCTGTCAGGGCTGTCGTGCAGCGATTTTCTTATATTATAATATCACA
Source organism: Parablautia sp. Marseille-Q6255 (assembly GCF_951230155.1). Lineage (GTDB taxonomy): Bacteria > Bacillota > Clostridia > Lachnospirales > Lachnospiraceae > Choladousia. The sequence continues at coordinate 13,466 of NZ_CATNVD010000030.1, read as the reverse complement.
GAAAACTGCCTTGCATGCCGCGGCGTAATCCTGCGGCGTCAGCTCGATCTGTGCACCGATCTTGCCGCCGCTTACAATGATGCGCGGATGTGAAAGCATGGATTCGTGTGCAAATACAGGGTATTGCTTTTTCATGCCGATCGAGGTACAGCCGCCTCGGATATATCCGGTCACCTGGTTGATATCTTTGACGTGGATCATAGACAGTGATTTGACGGATGCTGCGCGGGCTGCCTTTTTGAGATCAAGCTCGTGATCGATCGGCAGCACAAATACGTAGTATGCGCCGGCAGGACTTACCGTCACGAGCGTTTTGAACATGATCTCGTGTGGAAATCCGAGAAGATCGGCGGTCTGTCTGCCATCGGTAAACTCGTCGCACTCGTATGTGTGTACTGTATATGGGATTTTCATGCGGTCCAGGATCCGCATGGCGTTTGTCTTTACTTCCTTTTGCTTTGCCATAATGTCCCCCCTGATAAAAATGAAATATTGCAGGTATCCTCCGGGGATATGCCCGGGGATATTTTACTACAGATATGCGGCGGATGCAAAGGTACATTTTTGCGGGAAATCATATACTAATAAGGAATACGATTGCTGAGGTGAAATATGCAGTATCAAACTATAAATTCCAGACGAAATGCAGCGTTTGTGAGAAGTAATCTGATGAGGGCGGAGGAGATCGACCGTGAGCGCAGGACGAGCGGATGGAATCCGTACGAGGGAGAGGAAGAGATGCCGGAGGGATTCGGAGACGGGGGATATGAAGTAGCAGAAATGGGGCCGACGGTGCCATCAGGAGATAAGGAAAGGGAGGAGCAGATGCCGTTTTTTACGCAGCCGGATTTTGCGCAGGAAATGGAGGAACAGATGCGCCAGGAACGCGATCTGCGCGCTCTGCAGGCCATGTATCCGGATGCGGCGAAGCTGCTTTTGCCGCTGATCGAGGAAGCGTGTGACAGGATGGAATACGAAGGAAGTCCGATGTTTGATGCATATCCAGACCAGACGACCGTCTGGCAGATACAGGAACGGATCAAAGAGCAGGCAGAGCCGCAGATCCCGCAGCAGGCAGAGCCGGAGTCGCAGCAGGAGCAGGAACCGGAAGCAGTATTTTCCATGCAGTATCAGGGGCGCAGGAGGGGACGGCCGGGGCAGGACTGGCTGGGCGATATGATCCGCGTGATGCTTTTGCAGGAGATGCATCACAGACGCTGTCGGCATGACAGGTGCAGGAGGAGGCGGTATTAAGGAGCTGCGGCAGCAGCGAGACTGCACATCAGGAGAAAAAACTTGTTGAAACGCAAGAGGGATAGTATACTGGTTGTACACAATAAAAATAACTGTTCAGCCATTTGCCCGATGTTTTCAAACAAATTTGAACTCAGATTTTTGTGACCTTGTGCATGGCTGAACGGTTACATCAAAAATACCAGCCTTTTATGAGGAGAAGAACAGATGGAAGAATTAAAGATATTACTGGAATCTGTCATGAATGAGGAGCTTTTGAAGATTGTAGTAAGCGGTCCAAGGACCAGGGAGACAATCCAGAAGATCAGGATAAGACCAGTCGGGCAGAAACAGGCGCTGCTGTTCCAGGCAGCGCTTTGGGATGGAAAAAAGGAATTTCATAAAAACTATCCGGCGCAGGATATGGTCCTGACCCTGCTCACATGGATGAGCAGGGATTTCAGGCAGATGCAGATTGAGACGACACAGCAGAACTCTACCGTACTTGTGAGCAAAAAGGGAAAGGTCACAGTCAGGACAAGAATGCTGGAGAAAAAGCGGGAGCAGGCGGATTTAAGTCACAACCGGACCAAACGGTATCTGCTGCCGGAAGGGAAGGCCGTACCGTTTCTTGTGAAGCTTGGGGTCATGACTCCGGAGGGGAAGGTAATCCGTGCGAAGTATGATAAGTTCCGTCAGATCAATCGCTTTCTTGAGTTTATTGAAGATATCTGTCCGGCGCTTGACCGCGACAGGGAACTGACCATGATCGATTTCGGGTGCGGGAAATCGTACCTGACCTTTGCGATCTATTATTATCTGCATGAGATCAGAGGGTATGACCTGAAGATCATCGGCTTGGATCTGAAGGAAGACGTGATCACGCACTGCAATACGCTCGCACAGGAATTCGGGTATGAGAAGCTGCATTTTCTGACGGGAGATATTGCAGATTATGACGGTGTGGATCAGGTCGATCTGGTGGTGACGCTCCATGCCTGTGACACGGCGACCGACTATGCGCTTGCAAAGGCGGTGGCGTGGAAGGCAAGGGCGATCCTGTCTGTGCCGTGCTGTCAGCATGAGCTGAACGCGCAGATCAAAAACGATACGCTGGATCCGGTGCTCAAATACGGGCTTTTAAAGGAACGTATGGCGGCGCTTGTGACAGATGGGCTGCGTGCATCCCTGCTGGAGCAGGAGGGATACCGTGTCCAGGTCCTTGAGTTTATTGATATGGAGCATACGCCGAAAAATATACTGATCCGGGCAGTGCGGGAGAACGCCCCCGGAAGTGCAGGAGAGGGGCGCGGGGAGCATCCCGGCGCGGATGCCATTGCATCCTGCATGGACTTTTTGCATGTACAGCCAACGCTTGCCGGTCTGCTGCAAAAGAAATAGCGTAACACAGAAAAAACAGGAGAATTGCGATGATGCAGAAAAAGTTAATCATAATAAAAAATATTCTGGTGCATGTGGCCGTGCTGACAGTGATCTTTCTTGTGGCTGTATTCGGGTTTGGCCGCTTTATCAATCAGACGGCGCCAAGTACGGCACAGGCAATGGAAAATTCGACCTTTCCTCTCGTTTATATGCAAAACAGAGGAGTCAATTACAACTGCCTGCACGGGTATGCGCGGGAGATGGATGTCAATTATATCCGCGACACGGTGACAGTACTGGGAGATGACCATCAGCTGGCGATCCAGATCCAGCCGTTTGATACGAATATTGAGGATATTTCCTATGAGGTGCTGACGCTTGACGGAGCTGAGTCACTGGAAAATACGAAGGTCATCAAAACAACAGAGGATAATAACAACAATATCAATGCAGTGCTGGAGATACAAAATCACATGCTTCTGGAGCAGGAGTATATCCTCAAGATCCAGGTGACGGCGGGGGGCCGTGATATTTATTATTATACGCGCCTTCTTCTGGAGGATGGCCTGCATCTGGAGGCGTATCTTGATTTTGTGACAGGCTTTTATGACAAGTGTGTCAATAAGACAGATCAGGAATCCCTCGGTACAGTGGTGGAGCCGGATGATACGACAGACGAGGGCCGGACACTGGCACAGATGGATATTCATGATTCGGTCAATCAGCTGATGTGGGGAGAACTGAACCCGCAGATTTATTATAAGCCGACTCCGGGGCTTGTGGATATCAATGGAACAACGGCATCCTTTGTGCTGGATTACAGGATCTCTGCGATGAATAGCGAGGGTGTTACGGATATTTACAATGTCAGTGAATTTTACAGGCTGCGCTATACCGATACGCGAGTATTCCTTCTTGATTTTACGCGGTCTACGCAGCAGGTATTTGACACAGACCGGACAGTACTTGAGCCGGACGGGATCAACCTCGGTATTGCGGACAGTGACGTAGAGTTTGCCTTTGATAAGGAAAAAAAGATCGTGGCATTTGTCCAGGAAAATGAGCTCTGGGCGTATCGGATCAATGAGGGACGCATGACGCGTATTTTTGGATTCCCGCAGCGGGAGGATATGGACTACCGCGATTTTTATGATCAGAATAATATCAAGGTGCTGCGCGTGGAGGAGACCGGAGACGTGTGGTTCGCGGTTTCCGGATATATGAACCGCGGCGCCAGAGAGGGAGAAAACGGTGTTGCGCTGTATCATTATGAGGATGCATCGGCAACGGTAGAGGAGATCCTGTTTATCCGGACGATGGAAGCGTATGACAGTCTGAAGCTGGATATAGACACGCTGGCGTATATTACAGACGATTATCAGGAATGCTATATCCTCTTAGAGGGAGTTGTCTACCGCATCGATCTGGCTGCACGGGAGTATGAGCCGGTCGTAAATGGCGTGAAGGAGGGCTGCTATGTAAGTTCCGAATCGAACCGGTATTTTGCATGGCTGCGTGAAGGAGAGCGGTATCAGTCCCGGACACTGTACGTGATGGATTTTGAGACGGGAGCAGCACAGGAGATCACCTGCGCAGACCAGGAATATATCCGTCCTCTGGCTTTTATGGGAGAGGATATCGTGTACGGAAAGGCACAGGCAGCGGATGTCAATGTCGCAGACGAAGGAAATGAGCTGTTTCCAATGTATGAGCTTTCTATCGTCAATGCAGACGGAGAGACAGTAAAGACGTATCAGCAGCAGGGGATATATGTGACAGATGTGCGTCAGGAGAACCATACGCTGCTGCTTACGCGCGTGACAGGCAGCGGCGGTGTGTATACGGAGACGACATCGGATTCTATCGTCAGCATGGACACGCAGGAGGATGTCATATACGGCATTTCCACACAGGCAGACAGTATCCGCCAGACGGAGATCCTGCTTCGGGTCGGCACACAGATCACCGATGAGGCGCCTCAGGTCGTTCATGCAAAGCTTCTGGTAGACGATGGATCCAGGACGATACAGATACCGTCCAATACCAAAAAAGAGCAGCTGTATTATGTATATGCGGGAGGAAGCATGGAGAGCCGCTGGACCACAGCCTCTGAGGCGATCCGCAGAGCGGATGAAAAGGTAGGAGTCGTGATCAACAATGAAAAGGAATTTGTGTGGGAGAGAGGAAACAGAGCTGAAACGGCCCAGATCAGGCTGGAGGATATACCGGAGATCGTAAAAAGCGGAACCATGGATGTGGCAGTTCTGGAGGAAACGATCGGAAAGGATGCGGTCGGACTGACTGGCTGTACGCTGGATCAGGTTCTCTACTTTGTGGGGCAGGGACATCCTGTGATCGCAGCTGCGCCGGATAAGACAGTGATCATTACCGGATATGATGATTTCGGCAATACGATCCTGCTGGACGCGGGGGGAACAGAGACGTATTTCTATGGTCCGCAGGACAGCAAGGCGCTGTTTGAGCAGGCGGGCAACCGATTTGTCTCCTATCTCGATTCTGCGGCAGGCGAAGAGTAAAGAAGTGTCGCTCAAAAGAATAAAATATCAGATTATTTAAAAACATGATTTTTGCAAGAGCCAAAATGGAAAGAGTGGAAAAGTAATTCTGCACAAAATATGACAGAGTTTTCATCCACATCCACAGAGCAGTCGACAAAATATTCGCATCTTATCCACAATTAAGTGGATAAGAAAATGCGATAAACAGGACTTATACACTGACTTATCCACATTGTCCACATTTTTTGTGGTGGAAAAAGTGGTTTACATAGGTTTTTTAAAGAACGAACGTTTTGTGAATAATGATAAATAGCAAAAATGAAACATGTTTTTTAGAAAAGTGCTTGACAGCAAAAAATTGAGCCAATTACACAAAAAGTCAGAAAAAACTAAATATTCAGATGCAAATCTACAAATTAATGCAGAAATGAAAAGCAAAAACGACATCCTGCGATCAGAGCGTGATCAGCAGAATGTCGTTTTTCTCTTGAGATACTGTTGTCTGTAATGCTTAATACCAATATCGCACTGCGCGGATCGGTGTCTGATAATCGTAATTGGATACCTTGATACCGCCTGCCGGGTATGGCTGCGAGTTGCTTGCATGTACGAGCTTGCCGTTGCCCATGTAGATACCTACGTGGGAAGCATACGCAGGATTGCTGGATCCGTAAAAGATCAGATCTCCTGGCTGAATGCTGTTGATATCAACGATGACAGCTTTTTTGTAGCCCTGCGCCACATATGCGCTGTTTGGTCCCTTCATCTGATCGTCTGCTACGCGCAGCAGCTTGATGCCGAAGTTAGCGAAGACAGTCTGGACAAATCCGGAGCAGTCCGCACCGTTTGTAAGGCTTGTGCCGCCGTAGACGTATTTGTTGCCGACATACTGCAAAGCAAAATTTACGATCCGTCCGCCCAGTGTGGAGTCTGATACCTTCAGGCTCTCTTCAGCGGTAACGACTCCGTTTTTATTGATCGTATACTGCTTGGAACCGATGATGATCGTCAGGTTGGAGGCAAGGCGTCCATCGGAGTAGAAATAGTATTTTTTGCTGCCGATGGTCTGGATGCCAGTCACCATTGCTCCGGATGGAGCAAAATAATAGCGGTTATTGGAAATCGTCTGCCATCCGGTGACCATGTTGGCATTGGAGTCGAAATAGTACTTGATACCATTTACGGTCTGCCATCCGGTTGTTTTTTCCTGCCCGGTGCGCGCGCCGTCCGGTCCGACATAATATTTACCGACCCAGGTATTTTTTGCCATTTTTCCGGTACTCTGGAAGTAATATTTTTTGCCTTTGATCGTTACCCATTTGTTTTTGGCAGCCTTTCCGCCGCTGCGGAAGTAGTACGTATCGGAGCCGATCGTCTTGAGGGAGCGTTTCAGCTTCGCGCCTGTCACAGGATCAAAGTAGTAGAGATTGTTCCCGACTGCTGCCAGTCCTTTGAGCACGGCTCCGGTACTGGAAGCATAGTATTTACCGGACCAGAGCCAGCGGCCTTTCTGGAGCTGACCGTTGACGTTGAGGAAATAGCGCTGATTGCCGACTGTGATCCATCCGGTGCGCTTTCTTCCTGTCTTAGAGTCGAAATAATAGGTCTGACCCTTGATATTGGTAAAACCAGAAGCACGTTTTCCGCTTTTTTTGACGTAGCGGTCACCGACCCAGGTCTTTTTCTGCATAATGCCTTTTTTGTTGAAATAATAGTAATGGCCTCCGTAACGGACCCAGCCGGTCATCTTCCTGCCGGAAGAATCAAACATGTATTTTTTATTGCCGATCTTCGTAAGACCGGTTGCCATGGCGCCGTTGCTCTTGAGGTATTTGCCGTTCAGCCACTGGCTTTTCAGGATCACACCCTTAGAAGGACCTGCAAAATAGGTGCTTCCGCCGATCTTCAGCCAGCCCTTCTGGAGCACTCCGGTGACAGGATGCAGATAATACGTCTTGCCGGAAAGATTCAGCCAGCCCTTGACAGGATTGCTGTTGGTGTCGTAATAACGCGTCTTGCCGTCATCTGTGACCCAGCCGACGTTGTTCTTGACTCCGGTATATTTTCCGTCGGCGCCGACCCATTTCCCATTTACCCAGGTGTTTACCGCGAGGGTTCCGTCTTCCTGCAGAAAATAGTTGCCGATCCACTTGTCTACAGCAAGCACGCCGTCCTTGTCTGCGTAATAGCGTTTGCCGTCGGGAGCAGTGATCCAGCCTTTTTGCATGATCCCTTTTTCGTTAAAATAATACAGCTTTTTGTTAATTTTCTGGACGCCGGTCTGCATAATGCCATTTGCATCAAAATAGTACCAGTATTTGCCGATCTGCTTTAGTCCGGTAAGGTATCCGGGACTGCCCTTTTGTGTATAGATGATGCCGGCGGATGTCGTCTTCCACGCTGCATTTGCCGTAAGGGCAGGAGCAGAAAATGCCAGAAGACCAGTGAGCGACAGCACCACGAATGCTCTGCTTTTTTTCATAATCATTAGATCCTTTCAGGTCCATAACCATACATATAAAAATTACAAAACTTTTACATCTTATTTAAGATACTACCTGATATTTAATAGAAAGTCAATAACTTATGAAGTATTGCTTGACTTTTTTTGGATATCTGAGAAAATGAAAAAGATAAAATATGTGACAGGAGAAAGCGAAGTATGAGGCTGAGAAATATACCGGGATCGCGGGAAGCGATCGCAGAGAGTGAGTTTGTTGTACAGGAAGCTATTATGAGAGAAAAAAGAGGATGCTGGAAGGATGTTTTTGGAAAGGATCATCCGCTGTTTCTGGAGGTAGGCATGGGAAAAGGACGGTTTATCACCGAGCTTGCGACCAGAAATCCGCAGTATAATTATGTGGGGATCGAAAAATATTCCAGCGTACTTCTGCGCGCGCTGGAAAAGAGGGAGACACTTCCGGAGCTTACGAATCTGTTGTTTTTACGCATGGATGCGGAGGACCTGACAGAGGTGTTCGCAGAGCAGGAGGTATCCGGAATCTATCTGAACTTTTCTGATCCCTGGCCGAAGGACAGACATGCAAAGCGCCGCCTGCCAAGCAAGGAGTTTCTGGCGCGCTATGATCAGATCTTAAAGCCGGAGGGCAAGGTAGAATTTAAGACGGATAACCGGGCGCTGTTTGATTTTGCAATTGACCAGGCAAAGGAGGCCGGATGGACGCTGGAGGCGTGTACATTTGACCTTCATCATGATAAGGAGATGGCAGAGGGAAATATTATGACGGAATATGAAGAGCGGTTTTCCTCGCAGGGAAATCCGATCTGCAAGCTGATCCTTTCACGCGGCTGATGAGAACGTCTCATAAGGACAGGAAACCGGGCGTTATCTTTCTATATGGCTGATCCCCAAAGCGGTATGCTGACATCTGAGAGACGTCTGTCATAATATATAGAAAGAAAGCACTTATATCAGTCAGACCGGGTGCGTACAGGAGGAGAAGCAGATGCGTCTTTCGGGAGTGAAAAAAAGGCTGTATCGCCTGACGTATGATAAGCCGGGGGTAAACAGGACAGCGCTGCGTCTGCGCCAGTCTTTTGATGAGGTGAGACGGCTGGTAGGGGAAAATGAAAAAAAGAAGGAGCCGGACTAATCGTCCAGCTCCATATTTTTTAGCTCGTTGTCGATCATCTCTTCGGAGATGTTTTTTTTCTTGAGCCGGTGACTCAGATAAAGATCGCTCAGATAGCTGATGATCGCGATCACCGGAACGCCGAGGAACATGCCGATCACACCGGCAAGGCTTCCGCCTACCGTGATCGCAAAGATGATCCAGAGAGGCTTCATACCAGTCGAATCACCGAGGATTTTTGGTCCCAGGATCAGCCCGTCAAACTGCTGCAGACACAGGATCATGATAGCAAAACCGATCGCTTTTACGGGACTGATAAAGAGGATGATCAGGATGCCCGGTATCGCTCCGATAAACGGACCGAAGTACGGGATCATATTTGTCACGCCTACGATGATACTGATCAGAGGCGTATACGGGAACCGGAACAGCGTCATCAGTATAAAGCACAAAATCCCGATGATCAGAGAGTCGATAAACTTGCCGACTACAAAGCTGCTGAACAGGCGGTTGCACTCCGAGAGGATCTCGTGGCAGGAGCTGATGTATTTGCGCGGAAGAAAGGCATAGATCAGTCTCCACGCGATGCGCATCATCCGGCGCTTATCATACAGCATATAAATAGAAACAATCACAGTAATGAGGAGATTGACGATCCAGCCTGTGATCGACATGGACAGCGAGTAGATCGCAGGCACCATGTTTGCCGCAAAGCTCTGCAGATAAGAAATAAAGTTTGGCATCATATCTGTGAGCGGCTTGCTGATCTCTTCTATATCCAGTGTAGGGAACTGCTCCTGAAGGTCAGCGAGCAGCTGGATCAGGGATTCGTATCCGGTAGGGATATAGTTAATAAAATCCGCGATATTCTTTGTGATCTCAGGAAGGACGAACAGGACAGAGAGCACAACGAAGCCGATCACGATCACGTAGGTGATCAGGATAGCGATGATGGTGTGCACACTGTGCTTCAACCGGAATTTTGTTTTGGAAAAGAGCCGGTCGATCGCCTGATAAAACATATGAACCATCGGGTTTAAAATATATGCGATCAGAGCACCCAGGAAAAACGGGCTGAGTATCGTGAAGATCTGTTTGAGCCACGCCTTTGTCTGATCAATGTCAAGGATACATTTAAAGATGATCGCAGACAGCAGCACCATGACAATACCATAAATGCAGATGGTGAAGTACTGGCTGTTTTTAATAAAGCGTTGTCCCTTATTGCCATGCTGTGACTCGGAGACCTTCTGTGCCTGCTGGAAGGTGTTGCTTTCATTCATATTCGATTGCGAATCCATAAAGAGAGTCCTTTCTGTAAAAAACGAGATATGTTTCAGTATAGAGGATTTCCTCTCAGGATTCAAGTACAGGAATTGTAAAATAAGCATAAAGTGGAAAAAAGAGGCAAAATACAAAAAAATACAAAAAAGGTGAATTATAAAAGTAACTTCCGGTTGTAAAAGTAACGTCCGGATGAAAGAGAAACTTCTGTTTTCAGGCAGGAAAACGGAAGTTTTTCTTGCCTAAAAGACTTTTTTTGTGTAAACTTTAAGTACAGTTCCGCTTTTTTGCGCATGCAAAGCGGAGCAAAGGGAGCTTTTTCTTTTTTTGTGAAAGACAAAGTTCCGTTGCCCAGAAGAATACATATGGGACGTGTGTTCATAGGGGCAAAATTAATGGTGTAAGGATAAGTCAGCGGTTGTGGCTGGCTTATTCTATTTTCAGCAGATACGGCTGAAGCGTTACGGAATCCGGTTCGATCCGTCTGACACCCAGCTTATGCAGCAGCGTTTCCCCATAAAAGAAGGAAAAGACCTCATAAGGAGTTCTTCCGCCTAATACCTTTCGTGGAACGGAATTGATATGATCGAACATAAGATTCAGATCTTTCTGCGTCAGGTGTTCGAGATTCCGCTGGTTCGGAAGGATATTCCGGACATAGTTGTGGTTATTTTCTACATGAGGTTTCTGGCTTGGTGTCTGTGGGTCGCAATAAAAGATATTTGTCCGTATCTGTCCGCTCTTTGGATTCTGTTCAAAGAGGGAGACTTTTTCAAACTCTGTCCCACGGTCAGTGAGGATCAGGGAAAAGAGGCGGAAATAGTCGATGCCGAGAAGCTCCTGAAGGAAATCTAAGGCAGAAGCCATGGATTCCGAAGTTTTTTCCTGATGGAGGAATCCGATCATAAGTCCGGTATTCTGAAAAGAAAAGGTCTGGATATAAGGTCCTTGCGGTTGGTTGTACAGAGTATCCATCTCCGTTGTCGGGATGGAAGGATTGTCGGCAAGAAACGCGAGATAGTCTGAAAACTTATGCCCCTCATAGTTGACCGGCTCTCTGCGTTTTTTCAGCTTTTTGCGTTCGCGCATGGAAACCTGTCTGCGCAGAGAGAAGTTATCAACGCCAAAGTCTTTAAAAACGCCGCCTTCGATGTAGGTGTAGAGGGATTTTACCGAAAGGGAGAGTTCCGGATGGTTAGCAAGGATCTGATAAAGGGACTGCCCTTTTTTGAGGAGCGGGGCAATGGTTTGTGCAATGAGTAGACGTTGCGGCTCTGAAAGATTAACGCCCTGTCTGGAATCGGACAGGTGAAAGAGATAATCTTCGTGAGCATGACTGGCGTTGTAGAAGTAATGATCCAGCCGGCAGTGTTTGATGTCCGGACAATGGTTGCAGGCGCCGACGGAGCGGTCACGCAGGGAACAGGACTGTTCGGCATAGGACGGGCAGGCTTCAGAACAGTATTTACGGGGTTTGCTGCACTGTTTAAAGTTTGAACAGATGACAGGTGAATTGAAGCGGTTGCGTGGTTTTAAGGTTCTATGCTTTTTGATTTCTTTTGCAATGGTAGTCGGATCTTTGTGGAGGGAACGGGCAATGGCTGTTTTGGACAAGCGCTTTTCGATGCCCTCCTGGATTATTTTTCTTTCTTCTAAGGTTAAATGTTTTGCTCTCATTATGTACATCCTTTCTCCCATGAACATCACAGGAAAAGGATAACCGGAAATAAGTCTTTCATAAAGCCTTAATGAAAAACAAGCTTCCGGAAGTGTGAAGAAGAACCGGAAGTTACTTTTACATTTCTCGAAAATACAAAAAAATAAAAAAAATTAAAAAAAGTACTTGCATTTTGAAAAACATGTGCTATAATAAGTCTTGCTTGTGAGGGAAACGAAAACAAAGCAAGCGAACAACTCAATAAAGCGAGCGCGATTAGCTCAGTTGGTAGAGCACCTGACTCTTAATCAGGGTGTCCAGGGTTCGAGCCCCTGATCGCGCACTGAAAGCACTGTTTTTGGCGACATGAGCGCCGGGGACGGTGTTTTTATTTTTGCTTGATTTTACGGGCTTTTTCGAACCTGCGGACATAATCCTTAAAGAGCATATAAAGTATGATCAAATGTATGTTTGTATTATACTGCTTCCATTTATCTCCAATGCGTATGAAAACGCTTATTTTTCAAGAAGCGTACCGTATCTGCTTATGGATCTGGAGCCTTATCCGGCGAAGCTGCTCGCATCGGAACAAACGACAAGCATAGAAGTTTTGTTGGCATAGTGTTAGAGCTGCAAAGCAGAAAAGGCATAAAAGAAAGAACCTGTCAGACATTGTCAGTACGGCAATGGAAAGACAGGTTCTGATTTTGTTTACGGGTCAGTGAAGTGATTTTTTAGCTGTTCCGGTTACTGGTTTTTGATCTCCAATAATTCTTCCAGAGGTATTCCTATCATACCGGCGATGTCCAGATCGGAGAAAGTTCCTTTTTGCAGCAGCATTTTTGCGAGCTGCTTTTTTGCTTCGGCTAATCCCTCAGCTTTTCCCTTGGCTAATCCCTCAGCTAATCCCTCGGCTTTTCCCTCAGCCAGACCTTCCAGTCTGCCTTTTTCGATATTTTCTTTATCTCTCATCAATAAGGTCATATACTCTCGCCTCCATTCCTCGTTACGCTTCGCGTTATTTATTTCTGCTTGCAGTTCTTGTACGTAGCTGTCTTCACTGGAAACTCCTCCGACATATTTTAAGAAAGCTTTTGCTTCATCTGTGATCTCGCCTTTTGTGCCGGAGGTATTGAAAAATATTTTAATAGCTTCATCATTCAGGGAAAGATCAGTTTTCTCACGGCACAGATTTTCGAAAGTATAGCGGTACAAACCTTCTCCGAACAAATCAAACGTACAAATGAAAATAACATAGCTTCGGTTCAGCTTCTGATACGGTTCGCCTTTTTCAATCAGGTTTAAGTCGATCATACCCTGATAATAGCGGCTTCTTTTGGGAAGCTCTTTTGTATCAACGGTCTGTATCTCCACGTTGTAAACTGTGTCTTTATCGTCCTTTACATAAAGATCAAGACGAATGCTGCGGCTGTCGTATGATAAATCTATCGTTTTCTGCTCTTCGGGATATTCAATTTTTTCGATCTCGATTTCTAAGAGACGCTCCAACATCTTCTTGCAAAGAGTACGGTCGCGCATGATCTTTGCAAACATGAAGTCATCTTTTAACTCTAATTCTTCCCAAGATTTTTGTGTATTCATTCAAGTTCCTCCTGTTATCTAAATTATATCGTAAATAGTAAAAAGTTGCAAATACTCTTTGGATATGGGTTACTGTCAAGTAATCGTTGGCAAATTTTTTCATACATGATTTATCATACGCCCGTTCAGGATACAGGCAACGCTGCTAACGCATTCTCGCTCCATTTCGCTCGCAGCGGAAGCTGACCTCATCCA
>NZ_CATNVD010000029.1 GCF_951230155.1 Parablautia sp. Marseille-Q6255 | reverse complement strand
AAAGGCACCGAAGAAGGATGGGAAAGGTTATGAATATCCGGTGATCGGTCATGTAGTAGGCCTGGAAGGAAAGGTGCGAGGTGACGGACGGAAGCTGTTAGCAATGGCAGGATATTAAACAGCCCGGAACAAAAACAGATACCAAATGCAACACCTGTGAAGCAGCAGGCACCTAATGAATCAGAGTCGCAGGTGAGATGGATGAGGTCAGCTTCCGCTGCGAGTGAAATGGAGCGGGAATGCGTTAGCAGCGTTGCCTGTATCCTGAACGGGCGTATGATAAATCATGTATGAAAAAATTTGCCAACGATTACTTGACAGTAACTGTCTCTATCTCTTAAAGTTCAGTTGATTGTAAAAGGGTATTTTGTATGTTATGATAAAAATATCAACAAAAATCATCAGACTGACGCTTTCAGAAGGTATATCGGATCAAGATAATATATAAGGAGAAGTGAGATGTATTCTGTTGTAATATGCGATGATGAACGTAATGTATGTGCGGAGATAGAAAATTATATTGATAAATACTTTAAAGCATATTCTCTGAAGGGAACTGTAGCTGTTTTTTTTGATGGTAAAACCCTGCGTGATTATTTGTGTCAGAACAATACGGTGAACCTGCTGTTTTTGGATATAGAGTTACCTGAAAATAATGGTGTTGAGGTGGGAAAATATATCCGGGAGGAGCTGGAGAACGAATCAACAGAGATTGTCTATATATCTTCTAAAACAAATTATGCAATGAAGCTTTTTCAGTGCAGACCGCTTGATTTTCTGGTAAAACCTGTTACCTATCCGATGATAGAGAAAATCATGGATGTGATATTAAAAAGAGATTTTGTGAGAAAAAAGACGGTATCATTTCTGATAAATAAAGAGAAGAAGGTTTTTTATTTAAAAGACATTTTATATTTTCAAAGTGATAATAAGAGTGTTCATTTGGAGACAGTATCGGGTAAAGTATACAGTTTCAGAGGGAAGCTGGATGATATAGAATCGCAGATTTCAGAAAATCTGTTTTTAAGAGTACATAAATCGTATTTGATTAATCACGCGTATGTACGATGCTATGGTACAGATTGGATTGAAATGCTCAATGGGGATAGAGTCAGCATATCAAAATCATACAGAGGTCATGTAAAACAGCAACTTATGAAGATAGAATTGGGATCGTGAACAAGCAAAACGGAGAGTAATGTAGAATGCAGGAAACTGTAGTGGGGGTTTTAGCCAATATTTTAAGAACATATGCCATTTATCGATTCATGGAATTATCGAATGTTTCAAAACCAGTTTCATGGCGGTTGCGTTTATTGGTGTATTCCACATTTGTCATATTAACAAGTGGGGGTTATTATCTATTTCATAATCAGACAATCAACCTGCTGACTAATTTAACAGGATTTGCTTTTATTATTTTGATATATAAAGGAAGTCTAAAAAGAAGAGTGATTTTTGGTATTGGCATTTATGCAATTAATGTCATAATAGAGAGTTTCGTTTTTTCTGTAACAGGTTTGCATAAAGAATACGATGAGCTGACTCGTTCTATACGGGAATGCTTCACCAGTCTGGGAATACTTTTCAGTGTATTCTTTTTAGAACGCGTCGGGTTTAAACCTGAGAGAAAATCGTTTATAAAAACATCAGTCTGGATTATGATGCTGTGTGTGCCAGTTTTTAGTATAGTAGAGATTTTTTGCATGTGGCAGGTAAACTATAATAATAATCAGTACATAAGCGTGGAGATCGCAGGCGTTCTGATTATTAATATTTCTATTTTTTATTTATATGATGCTTTGCAGGACTATTATATGCAAAGATCAGAAAAAGAGCAGTTTCGTATCGCAATGGAGGGGTATCGTAACCAAATAAACACGATGCATGAATCATGGGAAAGGCTTCGGAGTCTGCGACATGATTTAAAACTGCATGTACGCGAGTTGCGATATCTTACAATGCAGAATGAACCGGAAAAAGTTGTAGCATATTTAAATGATATGGAGCAACAACTGGTCAATGAGGATGAATTCGTATCTTCCGGAATACAGGAGATCGATAGTACATTAAATTATTTATTGCAGGATGCACGAAAAAATCTAAAAGAAGTAAACATTAAAGTAGCGTTGCAGGAGGATCTGGAGATTCATGGATTTACTTTAAATGTAATATTGGGAAATTTGCTGAATAATGCGATTTACGCAGCAAAACAGTCTGCGGAAAAATACCTTTGTGTCGCTATATGGGAAAAACAAGGGGTACTATATATTAAAATTGAAAACAGTTATTCTGGCGTTTTAGATTTTAGAGATAAAAAATTGCTGTCAACGAAAACAAATTCAGAAGTACATGGAATTGGACTGGCTAATGTAGAAAAAATTATCAAAGAACAGGAAGGAGAACTGAATATCAGTTGGGATGAATCGCACTTTTATGTAAAAGCAGTGTTGTTTATCGAGAAGTTAAGTTCACATAATGAATAATGGAAATAATCCATTTTCGCCATTATCCGGTTTATTTTCGCCATGAATAAGGTTGGAAGAAGAAAGTATGCTACAATACAGGAAAAGAAAAGGAGGCATTCCGGTAGAAGATGATGTTTGGACCGTGGGACAGCATCAGGTGTACTATGGCACCACAGCATAATAAAAAGAAAAACTACTATTTGGGCTGCATAGTACTTTTGCTTATGATAGTCGTTGTTACTGTTTTTAATGCCAGGTTATATATATACATGAAGATAAGCGCATTAGATAAGCAGCGGCAGGGTGACAGAATTGAATGTGCTTTACAACATGAGGAGGATCCTGTAAACGTGGATTTAACAGCATTTTATAATCTGTATAATGATTTGAAAGGTTTTTCATATCTGGAAATATACAATCAACCATTGGATGTGTTTCAGAATGGAAGAAAGCATTTTGACAGTTATACGAATGAATTATCAGAAAATCCTGATCGTGTAGCCTGTTTACAAGTCAGCAAAAATGTAGTGGAAAAATACCAATTAAAAATAGTTGCTGGACGCATGTGGAATGATGCAGAATTTGTTATAGAAGATCATTGTATTCCAGTAATATTGGGAAATGAATACGTGGGGATTTACGAAATTGGAGATGTATTTGAGGCGGAATACTTATATGAACCTTACGAGTTTACTGTTGTAGGTTTTTTTCAGAAAAAACAGTACAATTTATACAGGAAGATCTGGTTTTATTCATGTAGATCAATTTATAGTAATGCCAAGTTTTAGTGTGCCTGAGAGCGTTTTGCCTACAGATGGCTTGAAAATCCATTATGCAAATAAAACAAGTGGAATAATAGAACTGGACAGAGCCTCGTATATCAGGGATTATCGCGAACTTGAAGATAAATTGAATTTATCAGGATGTGGCAGATATTCGTTGAGTTTATATCCGCTGGATGCTCATTTCCAAAATTCCTATGGCGTTTCTATTTACGTTGTGTTTGGATTGCTGACTGTGCTTTGGCTTATCTGCAGTGTAATGCTTTTATATTTGCTTCAAAAATTAATAAAGAAGAAATGAAACATAATAGAAGGTCTCGTTAGTCTCCCGCAAATATCATGTTGTTGTTTGCGGGAGACTAATCTGCTATCTGGAGATATTTACTCTGTATGTCCTTTCGCAATGACACTTCCATCACTTCTTGCATCGCTGGTGGATTTATTGTAAGATGGAACCAGGGTGCTTCGGAGGGAAAAAGTACCAGGTTCAGAAAAGGCAAATGCAGTATGGAGATACGGCATGGAGATACAGGATCGGAGGGATATGATGAAAAAATATATTATGGCGCTGGATGCGGGAACAACGAGCAATCGCTGTATTTTATTTGACCATGAAGGGCATATCTGCAGTGTGGCACAGAAAGAGTTTACGCAGTATTTTCCAAAGCCGGGATGGGTTGAGCATGATGCGAATGAGATCTGGTCAACACAGCTTGGCGTGGCGGTCGAGGCGATGTCAAAGATCGGAGCTTCTGCACAGGATATAGCGGCGATCGGCATTACGAATCAGAGAGAGACAGCTATTGTCTGGGAAAAAGAGACCGGGGAGCCGATCTGCCGCGCGATTGTCTGGCAGTGTCGCAGGACGGCAAAGTATTGTGATGAACTAAAGGCGGAGGGACTGACAGAAGACTTCCGGCGCAAAACGGGACTGGTGATAGACGCATATTTTTCCGGCACAAAGATCAAATGGATCCTGGATCATGTGCCAGGGGCGAGAGAGCGTGCGGAGCGGGGTGAGCTTTTGTTTGGCACGGTCGAGACATGGCTGATCTGGAAGCTGACAAAGGGCGCTGTGCATGTGACGGATTATTCCAATGCATCGCGCACGATGCTGTTTAACATCAATACCTTGCAGTGGGATGAGGAGATCCTCGAAAAGCTTCATATCCCAGGAAAAATGCTGCCAAAGCCAGTTGCATCAAGCGAGGTATACGGGATGACAGATCCGGGATTTTTCGGGGGAGCGATCCCGATCGCCGGGGCGGCGGGAGATCAGCAGGCCGCACTTTTCGGACAGGCATGCTTTGCGCGCGGTGAGGTGAAAAATACATATGGAACAGGCGGCTTTCTTTTGATGAATACAGGAGATCAGCC
This sequence comes from Parablautia sp. Marseille-Q6255, assembly GCF_951230155.1. GTDB lineage: Bacteria > Bacillota > Clostridia > Lachnospirales > Lachnospiraceae > Choladousia. The sequence goes on along the minus strand of NZ_CATNVD010000029.1, from coordinate 16,604 downwards.
GGTATTTTCGAAAAACGGACTGGTGACAACGATCGCATGGGGGCTTGACCGGACGGTGACGTACGCCCTCGAGGGTTCTATTTTTGTGGCAGGTGCAGCGATCCAGTGGCTGAGAGATGAGATGCATCTGATTGATTCAGCACCGGACACGGAGTGGCTTGCAGGGCGCGTCAGTGATACGAATGGCTGCTATGTGGTGCCGGCGTTTACAGGACTGGGGGCGCCGTACTGGGATCAGTATGCCAGAGGCTGTATCGTAGGTATTACGCGGGGCGTCAATAAATACCACATTGTGAGAGCGACGCTGGAATCTCTGGCTTATCAGACGAATGATGTGATCCGGGCAATGGAAGCAGATGCCGGGATCCGCCTGGCGGGGCTCAAGGTGGACGGCGGTGCAAGTGCGAACAATTTCCTGATGCAGTATCAGGCAGACGTGATCCGGGAAAAGGTCCTGCGGCCTTCCTGTATTGAGACAACGGCAATGGGAGCGGCGTATCTGGCCGGACTGGCAGTCGGATACTGGAAGGATCAGGAAGAGATCCGGGAAAACTGGAATACAGACCGGGAGTTTTTGCCGCTGATGGATCAGGAGGAGTGTGAACGCAGGATTCAGGGCTGGAAGAAGGCTGTGCGTTATTCCTTTGGATGGGCGAAAGACGGAAATTAATCGTTTGACGAGAGGAAAAATCAGTGTTAAAATTTATGCGATAGAAAACAGTGACTTACTGGAGGAGAAGCAGTGCCGTCTTCCGGGCGGCAGAATGGAGCGTTTTTATGGAAAAGATTAAAATGATTACGCCTCTTGTCGAGATGGACGGAGATGAGATGACCAGAGTGCTCTGGAAAATGATCAAAGATGAGCTGATCTGCCCGTATGTGGATCTGAAGACAGAATATTATGATCTGGGACTGGAAAACCGCAATGCGACGGATGATCAGGTGACGGTTGACAGCGCCAATGCAACGAAAAAGTACGGTGTGGCAGTCAAATGTGCAACGATCACACCGAATGCCGCCAGAGTGAAGGAATATGATCTGAAGGAAATGTGGAAGAGCCCAAACGGTACGATCCGGGCGATCCTCGACGGGACGGTATTTCGTACGCCGATCATTGTAAAAGGGATCGAGCCGTGTGTGCGCAGCTGGAAAAAGCCGATCACTATTGCCCGTCATGCCTACGGAGATGTATATAAAAATGCAGAGCTGGTGATCCCGGGAGCAGGCAGGGCAGAGCTTGTTTTTACAGGTGAGGACGGCGCGCAGCTGCGGGAGACGATCTTTGACTTCAAGGGACCGGGTGTGCTTCAGGGTATGCATAATCTGGACCGCTCGATCGAGAGCTTTGCGCGCAGCTGTTTCAATTTTGCACTGGATAGCAAACAGGATCTGTGGTTTGCGACAAAGGACACGATTTCCAAGAAATACGACCATACATTTAAAGATATTTTCCAGGAGATTTTTGATACAGAGTACAGGGAGAAGTTTGAGCAGGCAGGCATCACCTATTTCTATACGCTGATCGATGATGCCGTTGCACGGGTGATGAAGTCAGAGGGCGGATTTATCTGGGCATGTAAGAATTACGATGGTGATGTGATGAGCGATATGGTATCCTCTGCATTTGGCTCTCTGGCAATGATGACGTCTGTGCTCGTTTCCCCGGATGGGAAATACGAATATGAGGCTGCACATGGAACGGTACAGCGCCATTATTATAAGCACCTCAAGGGTGAGGAGACGTCAACAAACTCCGTAGCTACGATTTTTGCATGGACAGGCGCTTTGCGTAAGAGGGGCGAGCTGGATGGGATTCAGGAGCTGTGTACGTTTGCGGATCGTTTGGAGCAGGCAGTGATCGCGACGATCGAGAGCGGGTGTATGACGAAGGATCTGGCTCTTATTACATCCTTAGAGCAGGTTACTGTGCAAAACAGTGAGGAGTTTATCAAAGCAGTGCGCAGTACTTATGAGCGTATGCAATAATTACAGAAAAAATTACCAAAAGAATTGCTCACAGATACTTGCGAAAAGTGATATACTAAGGTATACTGATATTGTTGCCTGGGGTGTGCGACAATCCTGTTATTTTGAACCTACATTTACTTTTATGGGATTCCTATATCGCACAGAAATATGCCAAGCCGTCGTTTGCAGCGGAAGGCAGACGGCTGTGTTGCGGTTACCCACCTAGCTTTGCTAGGAGTCAAAGTGCAGGAAACGGCACTCTGGGTTTTTGAAAGTAATGAAGCGCAGTAAAATTTTGCTGCGCTTCTTTTTATTATGTTGACCTTTTGCTCTGCGTCCCTTATAATTAATTTCGGTATTCGACATAATTGCTATACAAAATGAAAGGAATGACAAGATGGTAAAATTTAAAAAAGCATTTGCGCTGCTGGCAGTGACTGTCTCACTTTCACTTGCGCCTGCAGCAGCTTGCCTGGCAGAAGACCTGTCTCCTGGCACAGCCGTTTCTGCGAACGGTACACAGGCTGGCGCACGAGATATGATATCAGCGAACACGCTTCCCGGCAGCGGCACAGTAGGTGCGGGAAATGGAAGTGGTGTGACCGGGGGAAGTACAGTTACAGGAATTGTTCCGGGAAATGTCAAGAAACTCAAGGCAAAATCGTCCTCTACGTCGATCACACTGACCTGGAAAAAGGCGAAGAACGCGATGAAGTACCAGGTATGTCTGGTGGATCCGAAGACAGGAGCTACGGAAAAGCTTGCGACAACAAAAAAGACTACATATAAGGTAAAGGATCTGGTGCCGAATAAGGAGTATCTGTTCCAGGTATTTGCGGTAAATACAGCGCAGGGAGTAAAGAACCTCAGTGCGCAGGGCTCTCCGATCGCAAAGGGAAAGATCTCAGTGCCAAAGCCGGCAGCACCGTCTAATTTCTATATTTCTGTTTACGGCGACCGGTCGATCACGCTCAAATGGAACAGCGTCAAGAATGCGACAGGCTATTATGTGTATATGTACAATAATAGCACAGGAAAATATGAACAGATCAAAAAGACACGCAGCACTTCCCTGAAGGTCAGTGGCCTGAAGGACGGACAGAAATGCAGATTTAAGGTACAGGCATACCGCACAGCCGGAAAGTACAACGTTACCGGGAAAAAATCAAAGGAAGTCCAGGGAAAGGCGCAGAAGTTTTCAAAGCTTGCGAAGCAGGTACATGGGCGCTACTACAATACGGTGGTCAAGTCCACGACAAAGGCGACGCTTGTGAAGAACGGAAAAAAGGTAACGGTAAAGAGCGGGACCAAGGTTGTGGCAACGACACTGAGCGGAAGAGTCGTTACCGCTATGCTGCCAGATGGAAGAAAGGTCAAGATCGAGAGCAGCAAGCTGCGGTTTACCAGCCTGAACACAGTAAAGACGGCATATTCCAAAGAAGTAAAAGAAGCATTTGTCAATCAGAAGCGATACAGCAGCCCGACGCCATATCTGATCTGGATCAGTCAGTACACATTGGAGACGACCGTATTTAAGGGATCCACAGGAAAATGGAAAGCTGTCCGCAGCATGCCGTGCGTGATCGGAGCAATGGGACGGACGACTCCGGGAACCTTCCGTCTGATCCGTACAGAGTATGACTACGGCGGACCGGTGATTTATTTCACCTGGAACAGCCAGAAGGGGTGGGGAAATGCATTCCACCGCTATGTAGATGGAAATAAGCAGGGGGCATATTCTCATGGATGTGTACGCCTGAGTGATTCTGATCTGTATTATATCAAAAACAACTGTCCGATGGGGACGACAGTGATTTCTTATTAAATTATTAAATCGCGCAGTTTTCACTGATAAGTGCCTGTGGCACATTGTATTTTTGAAAATTGTGAGCTATAATAAGAATATCCTAATAGAAAGAGGTGATTGCCGATGGACCTTCAGGTTTCGGATGATGTCTCAAAGGAGTATCTGGCGGAGGTGTTGCCTATTCTGGAGAATGAGGAATTTCTTTCTTTAGGCACATTTTGCCATCATCAATGGACGAACAGGCTGATGCACAGCATAAATGTATCTTACGTATCCTGGCTGATCGCCAGAAAGCTTGGCTGTGACGCAGGCGCTGCTGCCAGAGCAGGACTGCTTCACGATTTTTGCCCATATGATTTTAAGAAAAAGACTCCGACTGGTGAGTGCCAGGCATTTTATCATCCAAAAGCTGCCGCAAGGAACAGCGAAAGAGTATTTCAGATCAGCGAGCGGGAGCAAAAAGCGATATTGAGCCATATGTTTCCACTTGGCCCCATGCCAAGAAACACAGAAGCATGGATCATTACACTGGCTGATAAAGTCTGCGCTTCTATGGAGCTTTGCCATGTGGCGATAGCTCTTGCAAGAAGAGACAGAATGGTGCTTTCAGGCACTTCCGCATAAGAAAAAGAAAAGAGAGTGGATAAATCCTGTTGTCAGTAAGAAATGGGATTTATCCATTTTTTACTTTATAGGAAAGTTCGATTTTTATTATAGAAAAGTTCTCACTTTCCTGTACCATAAAATCTTGACAGCGGGAGAAGTGAAATGTATAATGAACAATGTTCACTATGAAAGGAGGCAGGTTGTGAATACAGTTATAACTTCAAGGGAGGAGATCCTGAGGGCCAGCAGGGAATTGATCAGCAGGCAGGGCTGGAATGCGGTGAATATCCGGGCCGTAGCTGCAGCATGCAATATCTCCGTCGGCTCTGTTTATAATTATTTCTCCTCTAAATCCGAACTGATCGCTGCGGCGGTGGAAAGTGTCTGGTGTGATATTTTTCATTTTCCGGAGGATGAGAAGTCCTTTGAACGCTTTACAGACTGCGTGGAATGGATGTTTGCCTGTATGCGAAGAGGAGATGAAAAGTATCCGGGATTCTTTTCGCTGCATTCTATGAGCTTTATCGGGGAAGAAAAGGCAGAGGGGCAGCAGATGATGGCGCAGTCCTGGGATCATATCCGTAAGGCGCTTTATGCAGTCCTGATGAAAGACAAAAACATAAACCGGCAGGCATTTGATCCTGTATTTACTGCGGAAAAGTTTGTAGAGATCATATTTTCGCTGGTTATTTCCGCGCTGGTGCGGCGGGATTATGATTGCAGCGGCATCCTGGGTCTGATCAGGCGGACGATTTACTGATCCTGGCATCAGGGTATCTGGATCAGCAGTAAAACATAAGAAAGTAAAACATAAGAATAAAAAAGAAAGAGAGATGAGCTTATGCAGGCAATTGCAGAAACACTGTTTGACGCAGTGTATCTGGTCTCGGTTATCGCAATCGGGATCTTTATGATATTAAAATGTAATGGAAACAGACAGTATCGGCTTTTTGGAATTATGGCAGTAGTGCTTGGCGTGGGAGATTCTTTCCACTTGATACCGCGTGCCACAGCGCTTTGTACGACAGGACTGGAAAGCTTTACCGTGTGGCTTGGTGCGGGAAAATTTATCACTTCGATCACAATGACGATTTTTTATGTGATCCTGTACCACGTCTGGCGGATCCGTTATGGGATTACGCAGGATAAAGGGACAACGGTCATGGTGTATGTGCTGTCGGCGGCGCGCGTGATCTTATGCCTGTTCCCTCAGAATCAGTGGCTTAGCGGAGAACCGGCGCTTGCCTGGGGAATTTACCGCAATATTCCATTTGCACTTCTGGGACTGATGATCATTGTACTGTTTTATCGAAGCGCAAAGGAGAAAGGGGATCGCGATTTCCGCTATATGTGGCTGACGATTGTATTAAGCTTTGCGTTTTATATCCCGGTAGTGCTTTGGGCAGATACAGTTCCGGCTATCGGTATGTTGATGATTCCGAAAACCTGTGCCTATGTGTGGACCGTGTGGATCGGTTTTGCAGCTATGAGAAAGGAAGGAAAGAGCAATGAATAAGAAACGTTTATGGAATACGGCTGTGATCTATTTTGTACTGGCGATCGTGGCAGGTGTGTTTTACAGAGAATTTACGAAGTTTCACGGATATACGGGAAAAACGACACTGGCTTACCTGCATACCCATCTGTTTGTTCTCGGTATGTTTTTGTTTTTCTTTATTATGATTTTGTGCGACCAGAAAAAGGGAATGTGTGAGAGCAAAAGCTTCCGGCGCTTTTTTGTGCTTTATAATATTGCGCTTCCGTTGCTGGTTTGCACCATGGCAGTAAGGGGCATTGTGCAGGTGCAAAATATCCAGCTGACAGACACAATGGATGCCATGATCTCAGGATTTGCAGGAATTTCACATATTCTGCTCACTATAGCGCTGTGCCTGTTTCTGGCAGTGCTCAGAAAATTTTTTGTTTCAGAGACAAGAGAATAAGCGAGAAATTATTTTGTAAGCGGACTGTTTTTGGACCCTCGGCTGTATATATTTGTACAGCCGGGGGTTTTTGCGTGAAGTCATATAAATTGAAGTAAAAATCTGAAATTAATTGGCTGTTTTGAAGTAAAAAAACAGGAAAATAGGAAAATTGCATAAATAATCGCAGGATAAAGGTGTACAAGATGCATAAATCTGCGCGAAATAACGAAATAAAACTGGCATATTTACTTCAAATTGATTTGAAGTGATAATAAATACAGCAAAAAGATTTAAAAAAGTCAGAAAGCATATGGGATTTGTGTCAATTACATAAAACAAATGTTTCTGACATGGAAGGGGTGGAAAAAGTGTCAGAAATAAAAATACAGCTGAGCGGGATTAACAAATCCTTCCCTGGCGTAAAAGCCCTTGATAATGTAAATTTTTCTGTAAGAAAAGGAACAGTCCATTGTCTGTGCGGTGAGAACGGAGCAGGAAAATCTACATTGATGAAGATTATCAACGGGCTGTATAAGCCGGATACGGGACAGATTTTGATTGACGGAAAAGCGGTGGAGATCAGGGATCCGATCCAGGCCAGAGAGTATGGAATCGCCATGATAGCGCAGGAGTTGAACTATGTCCCGGAAATGTCAATTGAAGAGAATATATTTCTTGGAAGACTGCCGGTAAATAAGTTTGGAAAGGTTGACTGGAAGACAGTCCGTTCTGAGACGATCCGTTTTCTGGAGCAGGAGGGACTTCCGTACAAGCCAGATCAGAAACTGAAAACCTTAACGGTATCAGACATTCAGATGCTGGAAATTATTAAAGCAATTTCCTATAATGCGCAGATTGTTATTATGGATGAGCCGACATCTGCCATTACGAATCGTGAGGTAGAAATTCTTTTTGAAAAGATTGAGGAGCTGAAAAAGCGCGGCGTGAGCATTATCTATATCTCTCATAAGATGGAAGAGGTTTTCCGTATTGCAGATGACATTACCGTTCTCCGCGACGGCACTGTTGTTGATTCTATGCCGGCGGCACAGCTGACACTAGATAAGGTGATTGCGCTTATGGTCGGACGGGAGATGACGAATGTTTATCCCAAAGAAGATGTTCCGATCGGGGAACCGATTTTTGAAGTAGAAAAGCTGAATTGTAAGGGTGTATTTAAGAATATCAGCTTTCATGTGCGCAGGGGTGAGATCGTGGGTTTTGCCGGTCTGATGGGTGCAGGACGTACAGAGACGATGCGTGCGATCTTCGGACTTGATTCGTATGATTCGGGTGAAATCAGGATCCATGGAAAAGCGGTATCAATCAGACGACCGAGTGATGCGATTGCAAACAATCTTGTTATGCTTTCGGAGGATCGCCGCCGATATGGAATTATTCCGATCCGAAGTGTTATGGAAAATGCGAGTATTTCCAGTCTGGATAAGTTTTTCTATGGCGGCCGTGCTCACCGCAAAAAAGAACAGGAGATGGTGTCAGAATATTTCAGAAGAATGAATGTGAAGACGCCGAGTCTTGAGACGCTGATACAGGCGCTCAGCGGAGGAAATCAGCAGAAGGTTCTCCTGGCAAAGTGGATGCTGCGGGAACCAGAAGTGCTGATCCTGGATGAGCCGACGAGGGGGATCGACGTCGGAGCAAAATTTGAAATATACAGGCTTATGACGGAACTTGTAAAAGAAGGAAAGACCATCATTATGGTATCGTCTGAGCTTCCGGAACTGATTGGTATGTGTGACAGGATTTATGTTATGAATAAAGGAATTATCACAGGATGCCTTCAGAAGGAGGAGTTTTCTCAGGAAACAATTATGAGATTTGCGACAGGAACGCAGAATGTGGAGGTGGAGTGATGAAAAATTCAAAATTAGGACACGTACTTGAAAAATATTCGATTTATATCATACTGGTGGGCATGTTTTTGCTATGCTCGGTGCTGAATCCGAACTTCCTCTCATCCAGAAACATTGTCAATATAGCCCGTCAGCTTACTGTAGGGATCATTTTGGCATACGGAGAAATGCTGCTGGTCATTGCAGGACTGATCGACCTTTCTGTTGGATCTGTTCTTGCACTGGCAGGATGCCTTTCTATTTACAGCTATTATTCGACAGGCTCGATTCTGGTTGCGATGCTTGTGGCGATTGCAGTCGGAGTAGCATGTAATCTTGTGAACGCTGTTCTGGTGACACATTTTGGAGTTCCGGCATTCATTGCCACTTTAGCGATGCAGATGGCAGCGCGCGGTGCAGCCCTGTATTCCACCAACGGTCAGAACCTGCTTCAGCTTGGCGATTATGTAAAGGTAGGACAGGGAAGCATCGGGGTGATCCCGATCCCCGTTATTTTCATGGTAGTGATATCCGTTATTATCTGGTATATCGTGAACCATACACGGTATGGCCGTTCTCTCTATGCCATTGGCGGAAACGAAGCGGCAGCGGTTGCTTCCGGCATCAATGTAAAGAGAAGCAAATATATCACTTATATTTTGAACGGTATCCTGGCCGGGATTGCAGGCGTGATTTTTATGTCACGTGTAAATGCAGGACTTCCGAATGGAGCAGTGGGATATGAGATGGAAGGTCTTACGGCAGCGATTGTTGGCGGTACCAGCTTTTCCGGTGGCGTGGGAACAACGATGGGAACGCTGGCAGGTGCATTTATTATTGGATTTTTGAACAACATTATGAACCTGAACGGTGTGGATTCCTACATTCAGCAGATGGTGAAGGGTCTGATTATTGCAGTAGCTGTTGTATTTGATATCCGCTCTAAGAATAGAAAAACGCGGAAGATTATTCTTGTTGAAAACAGTGAGAAAAAGGAAGCGAAGTAATTTTAAAGACTTTTATGAATGCACAAGTTGCAGAACTTTATTCATACATATTTTAAGGAGGGTTTGATATGAAAAAAAGAACAGTTGGTATGGTGGTTGGCGCGGCGCTTCTTTCCATGTGCTTTGGCGTCACAAGTTATGCGGATGATGCATACAGGGTAGCGTATATCGCAAGAGCGCAGGAGGATTCCTTTGCAGCATGGCTTGCAGATGAAATGAGAGCAGCATTTGAAGAGTACGATGATATGACTCTGGATGTATTTGACGGGCAGGCAAATGATGAGAAAGAAAATTCCATCATCGAAAACTGTATCGCAAATGATTATGATGCAATTATTGTTCAGGCAAATAATGGAGAGGCACAGCTCCCATACATTCAGCAGATTGTAGATGCAGGCATTCCGTGCATTACTACAAATCCGCGTGTAGAGTGTGAAGGAACAGGCTCTGTTGATGCTGATCCGTATGAGCAGGCAAAAGTAAACTGCGACCTTGCCCTGGAACAGATCCCGGAGAATGCAAAGGTTGTCGTTTTGTTAGGGCCGGCAGGCAATTTCCACAGCAATGAGAGAAGAGCCGCATGGCAGGCTGAGTTCTTTGACAAGAGACCTGATGTAGAAATTGTCGGTGAGGATATTGCAAACTGGAATAAAGACGAGGCAATGACGCTTATGGAGGACTGGGTGCAGGCAAATGAGCACATTGATGCGATCATCTCTATGAACGACAATATGTGTGCAGGCGCGCTTGAAGTAGTTAAGGATGACCCTGCGTATGAAGGAGTTTTGGCATATGGCGTTGACGGCACGGCAGAGGCATGTCTGCTGATTCAGGAAGGCCGCATGACTTCTACAGGGCTGCAGTCTGCGATTGATCTTGCTCAGATGAATACAGATTATGTTCACAAAGTGCTTACAGGCGAGATGGAAGTAACAGACGTACGTGATGATGTTCCGGCTCCGCTTATTACGGCTGACAATGTAGAAGAATATATTGAAATGTACAAAGAAAACGGACAGATTAAATAATTAAGCATTTGAATAGGAACCCTTTTGTTTACAGGCAGGAAGGATCGGCAGGCGGAGGGCTTGCCGATTCTTATTTCAGACTGGGTGGTCGGTCAGTCTGGGGGATGGCTGCAGCAGGGGACTGAAAGTGGGAGGAGATCAAAGATGCAGAAGGATTTTATCAACAAGCTATTTTCACTGGAAGGAAAGACGGTTCTTGTAACAGGAGCAGGACGTGGGATCGGGCAGGTTGTAGCGAGGGACATGGCGCGTGCGGGTGCTAATATTGCCATTTTTTCCAGGTCAGGCGCCGATGAGACAGTACGGATCATTGAATCAGAAGGCGGAAAGGCAATCAGTATTATTGCTGACTGCACGAAGGCAGAAGAAGTAAAAGATGGCATGAAAAAAATTCTGGACGCGTATGGAAGGCTTGATGTTGTATTTAATAATGCGGGCATCTGTTATCACAAAGGTATTTTTGAAGCAACTTATGAAGAGTTCCGGGAGCTGATCGATATTAATCTGACCGGGGAATATATTGTTGCTGTCGAGGCAGCCCGTGTAATGATCGAGCTTGGCTGCAAAGGAAGTATCATCAATATGGCATCTATCTCAGGTACAGTTGCTATGACTCCGCAGAAGCAGGCAGCCTATAATGCTTCTAAAGCAGGCGTTATGCAGATGACAAAGAGTCTGGCGCTGGAGCTGGCAGATCATAATATCCGTGTCAACAGCATTAGCCCCGGCTATATTGCGACTCCAATGTCGGTGGATCCGGATTTTGTGGAGCCGGAGCTTATGGCGGCATGGGAACCTTTGATGCCGATGCACCGTATGGCGAAACCGGAAGAGCTGGTTGGAGCAATCATCTGGCTGGCAAGCGAAGCATCATCGTATACAAATGGCATTGATGTGATCATTGACGGTCTGTATACAGCAATATAACAGTTCATAATATAAGTCGCGGAGGATAGAGATATGCATATGATAGCGCCGTCTCTTCTGGAAGCAGATCAGACCAGACTGGGAGAACAGCTGGAAATTATCGGACATGCAGGTGCGAAATATGTACATATTGATATCATGGACGGCTGCTATGTTCCGAATCTGTCTGGCGGAATTGCCTGGCTGAACAGTATCAGGAAAGCGTCGGATCTGATTTTTGATGTACATCTGATGGTAAGAGAACCGGGACGATTTCTGAGCGATATGAGGAAGGCAGGAGCAGATGTTCTGACCGTGCATTACGAGGCTTGTCAGGACATAAAACGTGTTCTGAGACAGATAAAGGATCTCGGGATAAAAAGCGGTGTCGCGCTGAATCCGGAAACACGAGTGGATATATTGGATGAGGAGCTGCTGAAATATGCAGATGTGGTTCATCTGATGTGTACGCGTCCGGGTGTTGGGGGCGGATTTCGTCAGGATTCAACTGGCAGGATACGACGGGTAAAAGCCCTTTTGAAGGATATGCAGCTGGAGCGGGATATTGAAGCGGATGGCGGGATCAATTTTGAAAATGTCAGAGAGGTGGCAGCGGCGGGCGCAAATATTATTGTGTCAGGCAAGGCACTTTTCCAAGGAGATTTAGAAAAAAATATCCGTCGGATGCGGATGGAAACAGATTAGGAGAAGAAAATGCGGTATGTGATTGGAGTTGATTTGGGAACCAGCGCTACGAAGACGATATTGGTAGATGAAAATGGTGTGATCAGAGCCTCTGCATCAGAATCATATCCGATGTATCAGCCGGAGAATGGCTGGGCGGAACAGGATCCGCAAGACTGGAAAAACGCTGCTGTTCATACGATTCAGAAGGTAGTAAAGGACTCCGGCGCAGCTTCGGAAGAGGTGAAGGGGATTGGTCTTTCGGGTCAGATGCATGGACTGGTTATGCTGGATGCCCGGAATAGGCTGCTGCGCAACTCTATTATCTGGTGTGACCAGAGGGCTCAGGCGCAGGTGAAAGAGATGCTTCAGATCCTGCCAGAGGAGAAATGGATGGAAATCACGGCAAATCCTCCGCTGGCGGGCTGGACAGCAGCAAAAATTTTATGGGTAAAGGAAAACGAACCGGAACTATATGAAAAATGCAGGCATATCATGCTGCCAAAGGACTATGTCCGTTATAGCCTGACGGGGAAGTATGCGGCAGACGTATCCGATGCATCAGGAATGCAGCTTCTTGATGTAAAGCACAGGATCTGGTCGGATGAGGTGCTCTCGGCGCTCGACATTAAACGGTCCCTCCTGGGGGAGCTGTATGAATCGCAGGAGGTTGTAGGAACGCTGCTTCCGGAGATGGCGGAGATCTGCGGCCTGACAGAAGATACAGTTGTAGTAGCAGGTGCCAGTGACAATGCATGCGCTGCAGTAGGTACTGGAATTGTAAAAGATGGACAGGCATTTACTTCTGTGGGTACTTCTGCGATTGTGTATACACATTTAAGTGAGTATAAGGCAATTCCAGGAGGCGGACTTCACCTTTGCTGCTGTGCAGTTCCGGGATGCTGGCATACGATGGGCGGACCTCAGTCGGCGGGCCTGTCTGTTGAGTGGTTCAGAGAAAAATTTTGTCAGGATCTGATGCAGAGAGCAAAAGAAGAGGGACGGAATTTTTTCGATCTTGTAAATGAGATGACGGCAAATATTCCGGTGGGGAGCGATCGGTTGATTTATCTTCCGTTTTTGATGGGAGAACGCACTCCTCATATGAACCCATGGTATCGGGGAGGGCTGATCGGACTGAATGTGGTTCATGGTCAGGCTCATATCCTCAGAGCTATCATGGAAGGAGTGGCGTATTGCCTTGCAGATTGCAACAATATGCTGAAGGATCAGGGGGTGGACGTAAACCTGATGAGGGTCTGCGGAGGCGGCAGCAGGAGCCCTGTCTGGCGGGAAATTATGGCATCGCTGTTTGAATGCAGTATACATACGCTCAGGCAGGAAGAAGGCCCGGCCTATGGCGCTGCGATTCTCGCTGGAGTTGGAACCGGGATTTACCCGTCTGTACAGGAAGCCTGTGAACGTTTTATAGAAGAAAAATCAGTGACAGAATATGACTGCAAAAAAGCAAAGCAATATAAAAAATATCATGAGATATATGATCGGATTTATGAATCACTTCAGTCAGGCTTGTACGATCTGTATCATATTGATGGATAAGAATTGTCTCAGACAAGAATTTTGAGGACAGAAAATATGGATTATAAGGAATTACTTAATAAAGTGTTATCAGAGCTTACACGAAGTACCAGTTCTGTAAAGACGGAGGATGCGCAGCTGCTTGCTTCTAAAATTGTAACTGCGAAACGGCTGTTTTGTGATGGAAAAGGAAGAAGTGCTCTTATGATGAAAGGGTTCGCCATGCGTCTGTCTCAGATGGATCTGGCTGTGTTTGATACACAGGGAGTGACTGTTCCTGCGATAGAGCGCGGTGACACCTTATTAATAGCCAGCGGTTCTGGTGAAACAGAAAATCTTTTAGAACATGCCCGTAAAGCAAAAAAGATCGGGGCAGAGATTATTCTTCTGACGGCTGTGCAAAATTCAACACTGGGACAGCTCAGCGATATCTGTATCTGTTTTGAGGCAAATTCCAAGCTTCACAAGGAGACGGCTTCTGTACAGCCGATGGGAACGCTGTTTGAACAGAGCATTATGGTCTTTTTTGATGTAGTTGTACTGTTTTTGATGAAAAAATTATTACTGACAGAGGAAGATATGTATCATCTTCATAATAATCTGGAGTAAAAATGAGCTTAAAGTCTGCAAATAAAAAGAAAGAAGGTAAGAAAAATGGAAGAAAAAAAGTATATTAACAAAGGGGCATTTATGACAGCGGTAGATACCATGGTAGTCGTAGATGAAACGAATGTGGATGAGATCGTGAAGGATCCGGTGATGAGTGCCCGTATGAAAGCACAGCTGGAGGTGAAGCCGATTCATCCCAACCAGGTTTTGATCCAGGTGGAGTGCGTGGGTGTATGCGGTTCTGATGTACATTATTTCCATGATGGACGCTGCGGCACTTTTTTAGTAGATAAGGAAAGAGATATTCCATATATGCTGGGGCATGAATGTTCTGGTACAGTGGTTGAAGTGGGGTCTGCTGTGACGAATCTTAAAGCAGGGGATCGCGTTTGCTGCGAACCAAGCATTACATGCGGTACATGTGAATTTTGCAAATCTGGTCATTACAATCTGTGCAATGATGTTGTGTTCTGGGCAACTCCGCCTGTGCAGGGCTGCTATATGAAATACGTTCCGTTCCAGGCGGATCTTTGCTACAAGCTTCCAGAGGGAATGGATGCGGTAGAAGGAGCTCTGATTGAGCCGATGGCGACAGGTATGTATGCGGCAGAGCTGGGGGAAGTGACGGTAGGTCATACGGTTGTAATTCTGGGCAGCGGCTGTATTGGTCTGATGACGATGCTGTCCTGCAAGGCAAGAGGCGCAAGCAAGATCATTGTATGCGATCTGGAAGATATCCGACTGAATAAGGCAAAGGAACTGGGAGCAGATTATGTAATTAACAGTGGAAAAGAGGATCCGCTCGCGAAGATCAAAGAACTGACAGACGGACGTGGCCCGGATATTGTATTTGAAACAGCCGGAAGCAAATTTACAATTGCTCAGACTCCGCATATCGCGCGCCGTGGAGGCTTGATCATCCTGGTCGGTATGTCAGCGGAAGAAGAGATTACGTTTAACTTTGGCCAGGTTATGGCAAAAGAGCTTAAAATTAAATCACTGTTCCGCTATGTCAATATGTTCCCGAAGAGTGTTGCAACCGTTGCAAGCGGGCTTGCACCAATTAAGAAGGTAGCAACACATGTATATTCGCTGGACGATATTCAGCAGGCGTTTGAAGACTCTATTAATAAGAAGAATGAAGTAGTTAAAGCTGTTATAAAAATTGATTAATTTTAAATTCCTCTCGGTTCATTTATTTAGAGCCGGGAGGTTTTTGCAGTGCTATTGCCAGTGCTTT
Source organism: Parablautia sp. Marseille-Q6255 (assembly GCF_951230155.1). GTDB lineage: Bacteria > Bacillota > Clostridia > Lachnospirales > Lachnospiraceae > Choladousia. Next base: position 1,432 of record NZ_CATNVD010000029.1, on the reverse strand, counting down.
TGAAAGTTTACAGTTTGTTTCCGTCAATTGCAATCTGAGTGCGAAGCATCTGATCTTTGAGATTGCACTGCGCACGGTTGGTATAACCAAGATAGAGCGCATCCAAAATGAACTGATCAGAAACTCTTCTTGTGACTTTATCACGTCCGATGGTGAGGTCGTGGATTGCAATCTGCAGCGTGATATCTGTATAGTTCATAAGTGGAGATTTTTTCATTTTTGTAATACTGATCGTGGTGGCGCCCATCTGCTTGGCGATTTTGAATGCGCGGACTATATTTTGTGAACGCCCTTCATAAGAAACTGCAATAGCGACATCCTGGCTGGACATATTACTTGCGGTGATCATTTGCAGCATAACATCTTCATCGCAGCTGCATATAACACCGAGTCTCTTGAATTTCATGTAGGCAAGTCTTGCTACTGCATAAGCATCGCCTGTACCAAAAAAATGGATCGCTTTTGCAGAAATCAGAGCATCCACTGCCTGGTCATATTCCTCTCCCGCAAGAGACAAAGTTTCACTTAAAGTAAGAATATTGTTTTTGCAGATTTTTTCCATAATTGTGCGCATGGTTTCGTGCTGAGTGATATCCTGTTCACGCAATGGCGCTGCATTTTTTCTGCTTTGGATAAAGCCTTGTTTCATATCAGTATAGCCATCAAAGCCGAGATGGTGTGAAAAGCGGACAATGGCGGCTTCACTTGCCCCGGATTCACGGGAGAGCTGTGCTAAAGTCATGTATTCGATCGCCTCCGGGTTCTCAAGGAGAGCCTCAGCAATGATTTTTTCGGACTTAGGAAGAGAAGACAAAAGTAGCTGAATCTTTATCAACAGTTCATTCATGCTTATTACCTCCGTGATTTTGTGATTTATCTTAGCACAGGAAAAAAATGATGAAGGATAATGGAAAAATAATTGAAAAAATATGAGAAATAAACAAAAAGGCTGAAAATTTACGGAAATTGCAAAATAACTAATAATATAGCGGGAAAACACTTCAAAATGAAGTGAAAAAAGTGAAGTGAACAATATCAAGGTGACAAACTATAAGAAAAGCGGGAAAAAGCGCCAGGGTTTTATGGCGGATAGCGGATAATAGAAAATAATAGAACTTAGTATCCTATAAAATAATAGAAACAGAGCCGGAGGATCTTAATACAAGAGGAAAAGACAGGCGCACAGACAAAAAGCAAAGTTACGGAACAGAAAATACAAGATATAGAATGAAATAAGGAGAAAACACTAAATATTGTAGAGGTAGAGCTGAAAGAAAAAATGGCGCGAAAAAAGTGCGAAAAAAATGGTGAATTATAAAAGTAACTTCCGGTTGTAAAAGTAACGTCCGGATGAAAGAGAAACTTCTGTTTTCAGGCAGGAAAACGGAAGTTTTTCTTGCCTAAAAGACTTTTTTTGTGTAAACTTTAAGTA
>NZ_CATNVD010000028.1 GCF_951230155.1 Parablautia sp. Marseille-Q6255 | reverse complement strand
GGAAGGGAACGGAAAAAGAATATTTCAAATAAATACAAAAACAATCAAAAAAATAGTTTTTAAAAAAGTCCATACAATTCCATTGGAGAAAGTATGGACTTTTTTCTATAAAATATAATTGTTATATCTAAAAAAGTAACGGGTATAGGAATAATTTCCGCTTAAGTTTATGATGTTGGGCTAAGCCGGTGGTCTTGACTTAAATGGAAGTCACATCTGCTCAGCTGCTCGGGATTGATGCGCATTTAATCGAAATGAGGTCTTGACAGATAAGGAAAAGTTAAGATTTTGCAGATTGACAAAATGAATGAATTGGTGTACTATTCAACTAGTACACGGGTACACCAAAGAATGAAAAGAGGGGCAGAGATGGACTTTAATTCAGCGTTGCCAATCTATGTGCAGGTGATGGCACTGATCAAAAGGGAGATTGTAGCAGGGAGGATGCTGCCTGGAAGTAAGCTTCCTTCGGTGCGTGAGATGGCGGTCAGCTATACGATCAATCCGAATACAGTTAGTCGCGTATACCGGGAACTGGAGCTGGAAGGCGTCTGCTTTACGAAGCGGGGGATGGGCACTTTTGTCACAGAGGATGAAGGGCGGATCGCCAGGCTCCGCAGCGAGATGGCGTCAGAGCTTGTAGAACGCTTCCTGGAAGGAATGGAACAGCTTGGCATATCCGCGGAAGAGACGCTGCAGATGATACGGGCGGAACAGGAGATAAGGGGAAGCTGAGACGTCGGGCGGTATCCTGACAAAAAGAACAGCAGTGCGGTGCACTCAGACTGTGAAGGCAGGACGGGTGCAGCCTGAGGAGAGGAATAAGAAAAGAAGATGCTGACAGGCAGGCTCCTGTCAGGAAGGAGAGTGTAAAATGCTGGAGTGCAGAAATGTGACAAAAACCTACGTGCGAAAGACAGCAGTAGACGGAGTATCGTTTCAGATTGAGCCGGGCAGAGTATATGCGATGCTCGGACCGAATGGAAGCGGAAAAACAACACTGATGAAGATGGCGGTGGGGCTTGTAAAGCCGACATCCGGAGGATTTTTTTATAAGGGAAGGCCGGTGGGGCAGGAGAGCCGCAGGGAAATTGCCTATATGTCGACAGAGCCGTACTTTTACAATTGGATGACGATCCGCGACGTAGAAAAATATTATGCTGATTTTTTTGAGGATTTTTCATCGGAGCGTTTTCAAAATATGATGGAGCGGATGGAGCTGACGCACGATATGAAGACGAAGGCGCTCTCGTCCGGTATGATGGCAAAGCTGAAAATCGCAGTGACAATGGCAAGAGACGCGAAGATCTATCTGCTCGATGAGCCTCTTAACGGGATCGATCTTCTGGCACGCGATGAGATCATCACGAGTATCGTAGAAGCGATCAGTCCGGATGTGGCGCTCGTTGTTTCCAGTCATCTTGTGGATGAGCTGGAGCGGGTGGCAGATACGGCGATCTTTATGAAAAACGGGCATCTGGTGGAGATGGTTCCGGTAGAGGAGCTGCGTATCACGCAGGGCAAGTCGGTTGTAGATAAGTATCGCGAAATTTATGGACACGGAGGGGAAATGGGATGTTAAAGCTGATGAAATATGAATTCAAAAAGACAATGTTTTCAAAGCTGATCCTGCTGCTGATCACAGCTTTATCGGAGGCGTCGTTTCTGGTCGGCGTATTTGCACATTGGGACAGAGCACTTCAGCTTGGTATGACGGGGCTTATCCTGTGCGCTATGGTCGGCGTATTTTATATCGGCCTTGAGAGTCTGCTTGTATTTCACCGCGACCTCAATACGAAGCAGAGCTATATGCTTTTTCTGACGCCAAGAAACAGCTTCCAGATCCTTGGAGCCAAGGTACTGGAAAACGGGCTGTCGATCTTTGTGACGGGGCTGTTTTATCTGGTACTTGCAGCAGCGGACTGGTCCATCGGCGTATTGTATATCGGCGGGGTAAAGGAATTTGTGGATGCGCTGAACCTGATCCTGGAAAGTATCAACATTACCTTCCATATTCAGTTCGTAGATACGCTTGCGGTGCTGTGTACGCTGCTTGCAGGGTGGCTGATGGCAGTTGTGATCGGTTATCTTGCCATCATCTTATCCGCTACGGTATTTGCAGGCAAAAAGTTCAGTGGTCTGGTCAGCTTCTTTTTGTACCTGCTGATCGTATGGGGATGCGGAGAGATTTTGAACTTCCTTCCGGAATTTGAAAATATGACAACCCAGTATTTTGTGATGACAGCCGGATCACTCGTGCTGGTGGCAGTGATGTATGTCATTTCGGGATGGATCATGGACCGGAAGTTGAGTGTATAAACGGAAAGTTTACAGGAAGCAGGTCTGGATATCTGCGATAAGTGCATCGACTTCAGCCTGAGTGGTACTCCAGCTTGTACAAAAACGCACGCAGCTGTGGGAGTCATCTATTTTGAACTCGTATTCAAAAATGTATTTTTGTGCAAGCTTCTCCATAACATGGTTTTCGAGGATAACAAACTGCTGGTTTGTGGGACTGTTAATGTAGGCGGGGATCCCTTTAGCCTCGAAAGCTGCCCTGATCTGCATGGCATAGGAGACGGCCTGTTTTGTAATATCAAAGTACAGACCATCATGAAACAGCGTGTAGAACTGGAGACCGAGCAGCCAGCCCTTTGCCAGCATGGCGCCGTTTTGCTTCATGCAGCTGCGGAAATCTGTGGCGAGCTGCCGGTTGGTGATGACTACTGCTTCACCAAAAAGTGCGCCGCATTTTGTGCCGCCGCAGTAAAAGACGTCTGAAAGCCTTGCGAGATCCGCCAGTGTCACATCACCGCCGTCGGCGGCAAGGCCGTAGCCCATCCGGGCGCCATCAATGAACAGATACATATCGTATTCTCGGCAGACGCAGGAAATCTCTTCCAGCTCCTTTCGGGAATATACAGTACCAAACTCAGTGGGAAAAGACAGATAGACCATGCGGGGCTGAGTGATATGCTCACGGATCCCGCTTGTATGGTACAGCTTCGCCTGTGCAGCGATCTGCGCGGCAGTGATTTTTCCGTCTTTGTGAGGAAGCGTTTCAATCTTGTGTCCGGTATGCTCCACAGCGCCGGTCTCATGGGTATGGATATGACCGCTGTCTGCACAGATCACACTCTGGTAGGGGCGAAGTGCTGCGGCGATCACGGTATAGTTTGTCTGGGTGCCTCCGAGGAGGAAATGGATGGCGCAGTGCGGGCAGCAGAGGTAGTTTTGCATCTCCTGCGCGGCACGTTCACACCACTCATCCAGCCCGTAGCCGCCGTAGCTGTTGTCATTGGTTGCAGCGAGGGCTTCCAGAATTTTCGGGTGTGCACCGTGGTTGTAGTCGTTATTAAAGCGTATCATGGCGGATTCTCCTTTTTATTGTGGATAAATTTTACAGCAGCGTCAGTGCACGGAGCATTGCTCCTTTGTGCACTGGCGCTAAAGATATTTTAGTATGGTACAGGGGAAAAGTCAAACGGGAAATTCCGGGGAGGGACAGTAACTGGAAGGAAAAACCGGGGGAGGAAAAAACAGAGGAGGAAAGGAAAAATGGAGATAAGAATGGCCCGGCAGGAGGATCTGCAGGAGCTTTTGGATATTTATAATTATGAGGTAAAAAACGGAGTGGCGACCTTTGACCTGGAGCCAAAGACGATCGCGCAGTGGCAGGTATGGTTTGATGCACATAATGTAGATCATCATCCGCTCTATGTGGCGCAGATCGGGGAAAGAATCGCCGGATATGTCAGCCTTTCTCCGTATCGGGAAAAGGAGGCATACCGCACGACAGTGGAGCTGTCGGTCTACGTTGCCCCGGCGTTTCGCAGACAGGGGGTGGCGGCTGCACTGATGGAATTTATTCTCGATGTGGCAAGAAGAGATCCGGCGCTCCATACGGTTGTATCCGTGATCACGAGCGGAAACGATGCGAGCTGTAAACTGCATGATAGATTCGGTTTTCAGTTTTGCGGGACAATACCGGAGGTAGGGATCAAGTTTGGCAGACTGCTTGGCATTGATAATTACAGTCTGACTGTGTGAACGGGAGGACAGGAGCATCCGGAATACGGCAACAGACCAGCCATACAAAAAGCGACAAAATACTTCTTATTTTTTCCTTAAAGGATTGAGAATGTATACACTTTCATGGTATGATATATGTTCACAGTGTTGTGGACGCCGGAAATGGCAGGAAAGATATGCGTTGGCGTATGATCTGAAGAATGAAGGGGTATGAGAAATGAGTTACACATTGTATGAATTACTGTGGCTGTTTATTGTGTATTCGTTTTTGGGCTGGTGTGCAGGCGTGGGCATCGCTGCGGTGCGGCGCAAGCGCTTTATTAATACCGGAGTGATGAATCTTCCGTTTTGTCCGGTATACGGGACGTCGGCAGTCGCCTACAGCCTGTTTCTGGCAGAGCTGAAATATAAGCCGTTTTTCCTGTTTCTGGGCGGCGTTGTGATCGGAGCATTTATCACGGTCGTCACGGGAGTTATGCTGGAACGCATTTTTAAAAGAAAATGGTGGGATTACAGCAAATACCGCATTGGTTTTAAGGGGTATATTACAGTGCCGCTTCTGCTGCTTTACGGAGCATCGGCAGTGTTTGTGATCTGGGCCGGCAATCCGTTTCTGCTAAAGGTCGGGAGCTTTATCCCGAAAAGCATCGGACGGATCGCATTATTCGTTGTTCTTTGTATCCTGCTTCTGGATCTTTTGTGTGCGCTGGCAGTTGTATGGGAGTGGCGCAGACGGATCAGGTGGATGGCAGAGGTGACCGATAATATGCAGGACGTCTCTGACTGGTTTGGGAATGCGATTTCCTCTGCTGTGAAAAAGCGTCTTGTGCGTGCGTATCCAAATATTGAGACGAAAAAGATCCTTGCAGCAAAAAAAGAGGCAGATCGGACTGCAAAGGAATCTGCAAAATTTGCCGAGGGCTGTGGATTTTATAAGCTGGTATGGCTGTTTCTTCTGGGATCTTTGTTCGGAGATCTGATCGAGACTGTATTTTGCCGGTTTTCACTCGGCTGGTGGATGAGCAGGAGCAGCGTGGTGTACGGTCCGTTCAGTGTGGTATGGGGACTGGCGTGCGCGATCCTGACAGCGATGATGTACAAGTATAAGGATAAAAGTGACCGCTACCTGTTCTTTTATGGAACTGTAGTCGGAGGTACGTATGAATACGTCTGCAGTGTGGTTACAGAGGTGGTATTCGGCACAGTATTCTGGGATTACAGCGGTATTCCGTTCAATCTCGGCGGCCGTGTCAATCTTCTGTTCTGTTTCTTCTGGGGGATCATTGCGGTAGTGTGGGTGAAATTTATCTATCCGCTTCTTTCGTGGTTTATAGAAAAAATCCCCAAAAAGATCGGACCGGCCCTGACCTGGGTCCTGATCGTGCTGATGGTTTATAATATGGCACTTTCCGCGCTGGCGCTTGCGCGTTATTCGGACCGCCAGAGAGGCGTGGCGCCGGACAATGTGATAGAGCAGGCGCTGGATGAGCACTTCCCGGATGAGCGGATGGAACGCATTTATCCAAAGGCGAAAATCGTGGAATAAGGCGCCGGATTTGACAAAAGCTCCTGAATAGGGTATATTGAAGCTGTTGGAAAAACAGTATGATACATTCAAATACACTATGGAGAGGTGATACGTATTCGGATCAGGAGCAGAAAAATCTGGGTGATCGCAGTATTGGTATGTCTGTTTTGTCTGGGGAGCGTACAGCAGGTATCCGCATCGGAAAATGTGGTGATCTCAGCAAAGAAGGTATACGGCGGCAAGTGGAAAAAGACCCGAAAAGGAAGGATGTACTGTTACTCAAAAACCGCATATGCAAAAGACGGATGGCGCAGGATCGGAAAGCATGTCTACTATTTTGACAAGAAGGGGATCTGCCGCACCGGATGGATCACATACGGGGGACAGAAGTACTACGCAAATAAAAAGGGCAGGCTCTATATCGGGAAATGGGTGTCGATCGACGGTAAGCGATACTATTTTGCCGCAGACGGAAGACTTCAGAAGAATAAGTTTATCGAGTCCGGGGGCAGATATTATTACGTCAATAAAAACGGGGTAAATGTCCGGTCAAAATGGGTCACAAAAAAGGGCAGGCGCTATTACATAGACAGGACCGGAGCAAGGCTGCAGAGTACATGGCTAAAAACAGCAGACGGCAGATACTATTATCTGGAGAGCAATGGTGTGATGGCCAGAAATAAATACATCGGCAGCAATTACGTAGGACCTGACGGAGCAAAGACAGATCCGCCGCAGAATGTTACGCAGGAGTATATTTTTGTCGGTGACTCCAGGACAGTTGGCATGGAGGCTGTACGCCAGAACGAGAATACTACCTACATCGGCAAGGTTTCGATGGGATATCAGTGGCTGTCGGGGCATGCAGGGAAAACACTGCAGAAGCATTTGGATAAGAATCCGACTGCAAAGGTGATCTTTGCCTTTGGCATTAATGATCTGGGAAATGTAGACCACTATATTTCTTACTACAGAAGCATGATGCAGAAGTATCCGCAGGCACGGTTTTATGTGATGTCGGTCAATCCGGTGGAGCATAAGAAGGCAAAAAAGCATAATTATACAGTCAAAAATGCGCAGATCAAAGAGTTTAATACCGCGATGCAGGTGGCGTTTGGTTCCTCTGTCTATATTGATACCTATACGTATCTGCAGCAAAGCGGATTCGAGACGGTGGATGGTATCCATTACACGCCGCAGACCTATGGAAAGATCTATGACTATGTGATCTCAAAGATCAGATAAATGACAGATAGACATACAGCAGAAGCTTCTGTGCAGACAGAAAACAGCAGAGGGTGCAGCCGTATACGGCCTGCACCCTCTGTTCGTGGTTTAAGTTCTGATCTCTTTTTATTCTCTTATCTCAAACAGCTTTCCGATCGGCACATCAAGAATATCTGCAATATCGAACAGCGACTCCAGCGAAATGGAGGTCGGCATGTTCGGTGCTTCTAAATTACTGATATGAGTTCTGCTTAGATTTGTATATTCAGCAAGCTGCAGCTGCGTCAGTCCGCGCAGCTTGCGGTAATAAGCGATAGTGAGTCCAAGCTGTCTGTACTGATTTGCACGTTGTTCTGTCATAGCGTTCCCTCCTTGACTATAGTTTAGTATGTCCGGAAAGAAAACGAAACAAAACGTGTCATTGTAAATGCAAATTACAGCATTGCTTAAAGAAAATGAAATTGTTATAATGTAAACAAAAAGGTGTTATATGCAAACTGTCAAGGTGCAAATGGATTTTCTGTATCGGGTAAGGACTACCTGAACACGGGGCATGTCATTTAGAAAAATCATTCGGTAAAGAGCTTTTTATACTGGGCAAAGGTAATGATTTCTTTCTGTGACTGCTCTGACAGTTTGGAAAAGATATTGATCAGTGTCTGCTCATCCGGGTTAAGTACGTTCTCAGTGTCCTGCACCGGCTTCAGCTGTGCGGTTTCGCCGCTGCCAAGGATGAGATAGTCCATGCTGACATGATAGAGGTCTGCCAGTGCAGTGATGATTTCAAGCGGCGGAGTTCGGGTCGCATTTTCGTAATTACAGTATGTTTGCCGTTGAATATTCAGCATCTGACTGACCTGAGCCTGAGTATATCCTGCTTTTTTTCGCAGTTCCTTGATCATATCACAGATAACAATTTTTTCCATTATGTATGCGCCCTCCTGTTTCTTGCATTATAACAATTTCTTTTAAGAATATCCGCAAATGCAACGAAACGAATACATTTTTTAAAAAAAGCAACAAAATGTAGCTGGTCATAGAGGAGCGCGGGAGGAGTCAGAGATGGATTTGTTGAAATTTGGAATGGAATACGAGAAGAGCAAGTCTAAGCTGGTGCGCGCGGCGGCAAAAAAGGCGCTGGAGATCGAGATAAAAAGGGCAGACCGTTACGAGGCATATCTCAGGAAAAAGGATCTTTCCTTTCCGGACGGACCCGAGCAGGATGCTGCCCTGTTTGCGAAGATTCAGGAAGAGCTTGGGCGTCAGGAGAGACCGTAGGTGTCTGCGTCCCAGCTCTCCAGCGTACTCAGCACACTGTTATGAAATGCATTGGAAAAGGTCACATCTGTGCCGAACCAGTCCGGAGCTGTAAAGGCATTGGCCTGTTCTTCATCCGGAAATTCTACCTCTACGATTTTCAAACCGGAAAATTTACCTTCAAAGATATCAAGCTCTGCAGTCAGATGATCGGACAAAGGGATCAGATATCTTTTTTTTGTGAGGATATTGCCGTCTTTTTTTTCGAGAAGGTGGCAGTAGCCCTCTTTGGTCAGCGGAAGGTTATATTCCTCGCGTGTCATAAGCCCCTCGCCTTTATAGGTCAGGATAAAGGTATCGTCCTGTCTGCGGATCCGCACGACCGGATGGGTACAAAGATATGCCTGTTCGATCAGATGAAACGGGTACTGCTCCAGCCGGGGCGGGAGTGCTCTGACGAGAAATTTTCGCTCTATTTCCATAATATACCGTCCTTTCTTTTGCTTGCTGTGGAGCCATTATACTATAAGATTTTATAGAACGGCAAGGGGATTGCCGATGTCTGGTTGATTTTCAGAGCATACTCTGTTAAACTGGGGGAAATGCGAACAGCGAAACACAGTATGACAGGATTTATCCGGATCAGGAGAAGAAAAGGAGGCAGTGTGCGATGAGAAAGGCATTTGTTTTTCTGGCAGACGGGTTTGAAGAGATCGAAGGACTGACTGTTGTGGATATTCTGCGCCGGGCGCAGATCGATACGCAGACGGTATCGGTCATGGGAAGAAAGCAGATACAGGGAAGTCACGGGATCACAGTTCTGGCGGATCGGCTCTTTGAGGAGATAAGCGGGGAGGAAGCGCAGCTTCTGGTCCTTCCGGGCGGCATGCCGGGCACGCTCCATCTCGGAGAGCATGAGGGGCTGTGCGCTCTTTTAAAAGAAGCAGATGCGCAGAAAAAGAGGATCGCAGCGATCTGCGCAGCGCCGAGCGTACTCGGAGCGCTGGGGATCCTGCAGGGCAGAGAAGCAGTCTGCTATCCGGGCTTTGAGGAGAAGCTTGCCGGGGCAAAGACCGGGACGCAGCCGGTAGCCGTATCGGGACATGTGACAACAAGCCGCGGTATGGGGACTGCCATAGATTTTGCGCTTGAGCTGGTACGGCAGCTTCGCGGAGAGCAGGAAGCAGAAACGCTTGCACGCAGTATTGTGTACAGATAGGTTTTCCGGCGGCAGCCTTTTCTACAGCGTAAAAAAGTGCTGGTAATTTTGCACGCGCTGTGTTATAGTAATTTAATGACTGCGAATAGGTAGAAATGGCCGTTCCAGATACAGGTGAAACAGAAGTTAAGGAGGAACACACGCAATGAGTGTACAGGTAGAGAAACTGGAAAAAAATATGGCGAAGCTTACGATTGAAGTCTCCGCAGATGAATTTGAAGCAGCACTGGAAAAAGCATATAAGAAAAATAAAGGCAAGATCACACTTCCGGGCTTCCGCAAGGGAAAAGCTCCGCGTAAGATGATTGAAAAAATGTACGGCGCAGGCGTTTTCTATGAGGATGCGGCAAACGAGATCATTCCGGGCGCTTACGCAAAGGCAGCAGATGAGAGCGGTGAGGATATTGTATCTCAGCCGGACATCAGCGTGACTCAGATCGAGCAGGGCAAGCCGTTCATCTTTACAGCAGAGGTAGCTGTCAAGCCGGCAGTCACACTTGGAGAGTACAAGGGACTGGAGGTCGAGAAGACAGAGGTTTCCGTATCTGAGGAGGATGTTGACAAGGAAGTTGATAAAGAGCGCGAGAGCAACTCCAGAATGCTTGATATTGATGACCGCGCAGTAGAAAACGGAGACATGATCAAGCTTGACTTTGAGGGCTTTGTAGACGGCGTTGCGTTTGCAGGCGGCAAGGGTGAGGACTATCCGCTGACGATCGGTTCCGGAAGCTTTATCCCGGGCTTTGAGGAGCAGCTTGTAGGTGCAAAGATCGGCGAAGAGACAGAAGTGAATGTTACTTTCCCGGAGGATTATCAGGCAGAGGAGCTCAAGGGCAAGGCTGCAGTATTTAAATGCAAGGTAAACGAGATCAAGGTAAAGGAGCTTCCGGAAGCAGACGATGAGTTTGCAAAGGATGTTTCCGAGTTTGATACACTTGCTGAGTACAGAGACGACATTCGTGCAAAGCTTCTTGACAGAAAGACAAAGGATGCAAAGCGCGTAAAAGAGAATAAGGTAGTTGCAAAGGCTGTTGAGAATGCATCCATGGAGATCCCGGAGGCTATGATCAACGAGCAGGTACGCCGTATGGCAGACGATTTCTCCAGAAGGATCCAGGCTCAGGGCATTACGTTTGAGCAGTACATGCAGTTTACAGGCATGACAGCAGAGCAGATGCTTGACCAGATGAAGCCGGAAGCGCTCAAGAGGATCCAGAACAGTCTGGTACTTGAAGCGATCGCAAAGGCTGAGAACATCGAGATCAGCGACGAGCGCGTAGATGAAGAGATCGCAAAGATGGCGCAGCAGTACAAGATGGAGACAGACAAGCTTAAAGAGCTGATGGGAGAGCAGGAAAGAGCACAGATGAAGGATGATCTGGCGATCCAGGCTGCTGTCGAGATGATCACAGACGCTGCTGTAGAAGTTGAGGCAGCTGCGGCACAGGAGCAGGCAGAGTAAGCAGACTGCACAGCTTTTCAATATTGAGTAAAGTGGAGGGATGACAGATATGAGTCTTGTACCTATGGTGATTGAACAGACAGGAAGAGGAGAGCGTTCTTACGATATTTACTCCCGACTCCTGAAGGACCGTATCATTTTTCTCGGCGAGGAAGTGACAGATGTGAGTGCGAACCTGATCGTAGCGCAGCTTCTGTTCCTTGAGTCTGAGGACCCGAACAAAGATATTCAGCTTTATATCAACAGTCCGGGCGGATCTGTATCCGCAGGTCTGGCTATTTACGATACGATGCACTATGTAAAGTGCGATGTATCTACGATCTGCATGGGCATGGCTGCGAGCATGGGAGCTTTCCTTCTGGCAGGTGGAGCAAAGGGCAAGCGTTTTGCGCTTCCTAATGCAGAGGTGATGATCCACCAGCCCTCGGGCGGCGCGCAGGGACAGGCTACAGATATCAAGATCGTAGCAGATAAGATTCTTCAGACGAAGAAAAAGTTAAATGAGATGCTGGCGGCAAATACCGGCCAGCCGTATGATGTGATCGCGGCAGATACTGAGAGAGACCGTTGGATGACAGCCGAAGAGGCAAAGGCGTACGGTCTGATCGATGAAATTGTCGCACCGAGATAGTATGAGGTATGGGGCTGTTGCAGACAGAGATTTGTGACAGTCCCTCTTGTGGTTATATTTGAATGTATTATTTTTAGGTAAGGAGTGTAAAGATGCCGGGTAAAAACGGAGAAAAAATCAGATGTTCTTTCTGCAATAAGACGGAGGATCAGGTGCGTAAGCTGATCGCGGGACCGAACGGGGTATACATTTGTGATGAATGTATTGACATCTGCTCTGAGATTATAGAGGAGGAGATGGAGGATGAGGAGATCGCAGAAGAGTTGTCAGAGATCAACCTGCTCAAGCCTATGGAGATCAAGGAGTTTCTGGATGAGTATGTGATAGGGCAGGATGAGGCGAAAAAGACGCTTGCCGTGGCTGTCTATAATCACTACAAGAGGATCACGAGCGGGAAATATCTCGACGTGGAATTACAAAAAAGCAATATTTTAATGCTTGGACCGACAGGATCAGGGAAGACGATGCTGGCACAGACGCTGGCGCGCCTTTTGAATGTGCCGTTTGCGATCGCGGACGCGACAGCGCTCACAGAGGCCGGATATGTCGGTGAGGATGTGGAAAATATTCTGCTGAAGATCATTCAGGCAGCAGATTACGATATTAAAAAAGCAGAGTACGGTATTATTTATATTGACGAGATTGATAAAATTACGCGTAAATCGGAGAATGCTTCTATCACAAGGGATGTCTCAGGCGAAGGAGTACAGCAGGCGCTCCTGAAGATCCTGGAAGGAACGGTGGCGTCTGTGCCGCCCCAGGGAGGACGCAAGCACCCCCATCAGGAGCTGCTCCAGATTGATACAACCAATATCCTCTTTATCTGCGGCGGTGCATTTGAGGGGATCGACCGGATCATCGAGGCGCGCATGGACAAAAAGGGGATCGGATTTAACTCAAAGCTGGCGCAGAAGGAAAAGAAAAACGTCGGCGAGATCCTCAAAAAGGTACTTCCGCAGGACTTTATCAAGTTTGGTATGATACCGGAATTTATCGGCCGTGTGCCGGTGGTGGTATCGCTGGATGAGCTTGATAAGGAGGCGCTGATCCGTATCCTGACAGAACCGAAAAATGCTATTGTCAAGCAGTACAAGGGACTGTTTGATCTGGACAATGTAGAACTCTCATTTACGGATGAGGCGATAGAGGCGATCGCTGAAAAAACGATCAAGCGAAAGACGGGAGCGAGAGGTCTGCGTGCGATCATGGAGAATGTGATGCTGGATCTGATGTATCAGATTCCGTCTGACGAGACGATCCAGACCTGCCTTGTGACAAAGGAAATGATCACAGGTGAGGGCGAGCCCGAGCTGACGTACCGGGAGGAGCAGCCGGCAGCGCGCAGAAAGCGCAGGCTGGGTGCGATGGAGGAGACAGCGTAGGAGAGACAGCGAGAGAATAAAAGGGGAGCATATGGACGATTCGATAAAAACGATGCCGATGATACCGCTCCGCAGCCTGGCGGTGCTGCCGGGGATGGTACTGCATTTTGACATCAGCAGAGAAAAATCCGTCAGAGCGGTTGAGGCTGCGATGGCGGAGGACCAGAATATTTTTTTAGTGACACAGCAAAACCCGGATGATAATAATCCGGGTTTGAAAAATTTATATGAGACCGGTATGGTCGCAGTGATCAGGAATGTGGCGAAGCTTCCGAAAAATATCGTGCGCGTGGCAGCGGAGGGGATGCACAAGGCGCGCCTTACCGGTATGGAGAGCGACGGGGCATATCTGACGGCGCGTGTGGAGCTTCTGGAAGAGCCGCAGCCGCAGCTGGACGAAACCATGAAGGCTGCGATGACGCGTGCGCTGTGGGATCTCCTGAAACGGTACGCACAGATCAATCAGAAGTTTGGCAAGGATATGCTGCGGCAGCTTCTTGAGGTGGAAGAGTTTGAGAAGCTGACGGCTATGGTCAGCATACATCTGCCGCTGCATTATGCGAAGCGGCAGAAGCTGCTGGAGGCAGCGGATATTCAGAAGCGGTACGAGCTTCTGTGCACGATCCTGGTCAGAGAGATGGAGATCATTCAGATCCAGAATGAGATCCAGCAGCGGGTCAGAGAACGGGTGGACAAGAACCAAAGAGAGTATGTGCTGCGGGAGCAGATCAAGGTGATCCAGGAGGAGCTGGGAGAGGATACCCTGCTTTCTGATGTGAAAAATTATCAGAAGGCGGCAGACGGTCTGTGCGCTTCTGATGAGGTAAAAAACAGGATCAGAAAGGAAACAGAGCGTTTAAAAAGCCTTGGCAATAATTCTGCGGAGAGCTCTGTGCTGCGCGGTTACATTGAAACCCTTCTGGAAATGCCCTGGGACAGGATCTCAGAGGATAATCAGGATCTGAAAAATGCAGCAAAGATTCTGGATGAAGATCATTATGGGCTGGAAAAGGTAAAGGAGCGTATTCTGGAGTTCCTTGCTGTGCGTTCCTTAAACCATAAGGGAGACAGCCCGATCCTTTGCCTTGTCGGTCCTCCGGGCACAGGAAAGACCTCGATCGCACGCTCGATTGCGCGCGCACTGGGGAAAAAATACGTGCGTATCAGTCTGGGCGGCGTGCGTGATGAGGCAGAGATCCGCGGGCACAGAAGGACGTACATTGGAGCGATGCCGGGGCGTATCGCAGCGGGGATGCGGCAGGCAGGTGTGAAAAATCCTCTGATGCTGCTCGATGAGATTGATAAGGTGAGCAGCGATTACAAGGGGGACACTTCATCTGCGCTTCTGGAAGTGCTGGACGCAGAACAGAATATAAAATTCCGCGATCATTATATTGAGCTTCCGATTGATTTATCTGAGGTGCTGTTTATCGCAACAGCGAATGATCTGCATACTGTTCCCCGCCCGCTGGCCGACCGTATGGAGATCATAGAAGTCGGAAGCTATACGGCAAATGAGAAGCTCCACATAGCAAAGGAACACCTTGTTCCAAAACAGATAAAGCGGCACGGACTGACGAAGAAGCAGCTTACGATCACGAAGCCGGCACTGCTGTCTATGATAAACGGCTATACGAAAGAGGCGGGAGTGCGCCAGCTCGAACGAAAGATCGGAGAGATCTGCCGCAAGGCGGCGAAGCAGCTTCTGGAGGAGGACATCCAGTCCGTTCGCGTGTCAGAGAAAAACCTTGAAACGTATCTTGGGCGCAGGCGTTACACCTGTATGAAAAAGAATGAGAAGAGTGATATCGGGATCGTACGCGGACTGGCATGGACGAGCGTGGGCGGAGATACTTTGCAGATCGAAGTCAATACAATGCCCGGAAAGGGTGAATTTCTTTTGACAGGACAGCTGGGGGATGTGATGAAGGAGTCGGCCCGCACGGCGATCAGCTATGTGCGTTCGCTTGGCGAAACGTATGAGATCGAGGCGGAATTTTTTACAAAAAATGATATTCATATTCATATTCCGGAAGGCGCGGTCCCGAAAGATGGTCCTTCGGCAGGTATTACGATGGCGACAGCCATTCTTTCCGCGATCACAAAAATCCCGGTGCGCGCCGATGTGGCAATGACAGGAGAGATCACACTGCGGGGGAGAGTGCTTCCAATCGGCGGTCTCAAAGAAAAGCTGCTCGCGGCAAAACAGGCCGGCATCCGAACCGTGCTTATTCCGCAGGAGAACAAGCCGGATATTGGGGAGATCTCAGATGAGATCAAAGAAGGGATGGAGCTTGTGTATGTCCGTGCGATGCCGCAGGTGCTGGCGCGTGCACTGGAGCGCTGATGTGGATATCGGTGAAGACATGTGGATACACAGGGCAGAAAAAAGTTTGCAGGAGGATAAAACATGGTAATCAGACAGGTAGAGCTGGAGACAGTCTGCGGTATTACAAGCACGCTGCCTGAAAATACGATGGCAGAGGTCGCATTTGCCGGAAAATCGAATGTTGGGAAATCATCCATGATCAATGGGCTGCTGAACCGGAAATCACTGGCGCGCACGAGCGCTCAGCCGGGCAAGACGCAGACGATCAATTTTTATAATGTCAACAGTGAGCTGTACCTGGTAGATCTTCCGGGATACGGATATGCAAAGGTATCGCAAAGCGAAAAAGAAAAATGGGGAAAACTGATCGAACGGTATCTACATGGTTCAAAACAGTTAAAGGCAGTATTCCTTCTTGTCGACATTCGTCATGAGCCCGGAGCAAATGATAAGGTCATGTATGAGTGGATCTGCCACAATGGATATGATCCGATCATTATTGCGACAAAGCTGGATAAGATCAAGCGCAGCCAGGTCCAAAAGCAGGTCAAGCTGATCCGGCAGGGGCTTGGGATGCGCCCGGGGACACAGGTCATTCCATTTTCTGCTCAGACAAAGCAGGGCAGAGATGAGATCTGGGCAGTGATAGAGGGATTGTGTATGGACAAAGAGCAGGACAAGGAGCAGCAGGGATAAAAGAGTGATTTGCTTCTCTGTTTTGCTGCATCAGTATAAAAAAAGCAATCGGCATGACGGTACCGATTGCTTTTTTTATATTCCATATATTCTTATGCCAGTGTATTGACAGCCTGAGCCAGACGGGAAACTTTTCTGGCAGCATTGTTCTTGTGATAAACGCCTTTTTTAGCGGCCTTATCAATCACAGAAGTAGCAGCCAGTAAAGCAGCTTCAGCAGCAGCCTTGTCGTTTGCAGCAACAGCAGCCTCTACCTTTTTGATAGCAGTCTTAACAGAAGACTTAATGGACTTGTTGCGCTCGTATCTGGTCTTAGTTACAAGAATTCTTTTCTTAGCAGATTTAATGTTAGCCAATGTGTACACCTCCAAACATTCTGTATTCATGACGTGTTTCATTAAAATCGGACACGGACGTTTAATGTAAACATACTCATATAGTTTAGACCAAACAATGGGTCCTGTCAATACATAATTTTGAAAATCCTGTAAAACGGCGGCCTGTTTGCAGTCTGATCCCGGAGGCGGAGGAGGTTAGAGCTTCCACACATATTAAATACAAACAATATGAGTATATTACTTGCAAAAAGAAAACAAGTATGATATTCTGATTACTACCCAAACGGATACAAGGATGCTATAATAAAGGAGAACAATATGAATAAAAAACAGAATATGGTACCACTAAGTAAATTGAACCTTACGAATCGGTTTCTATTTGACGAGGTGATGGAAGATCCCGAAGTACAGCAGGAAGCTTTGAGCATTATCTTTGGAAGAGATATTTCTCTGCTGACCCAGAGTCAGACAGAAAAGGAACTGCGTCTGTCACCGCTCGCACGCACTGTCAGGATGGACGTATTTTCAGTAGATGAAGATGAAACTGTCTATAATACAGAAATGCAGAACAGCAAAAAGGGTGATCTTGCCAGAAGAAGTCGATATTACCAGTCATTATTAGATACTTCGCTTCTGGAACCAGGCGTTCCAGACTATAACCTTTTAAATCAGACGTATCTGATTATGATCATGACCTTTGATCTGTTCGGCTACGGGAAATATAGATATACGTTTGAAACGCGGTGCAAAGAGTTCCCGGAGCTTATGCTGGAGGATGGAGCAGTCAGAATTTTTTTGAATACCCGCGGGAAAAATAAAGACGGAGTATCAAAAGAACTGGTAGATTTTCTGCATTACCTCGAAGAGACAACGGATGAAAGTGCAAAACAGGCAGAAAGTGAACGTACACACCGTATTCATGCCAGAGTATGTAAGGTCAGGGAAAATGAAAAGATAGGGGTGAAGTATATGCAGGCGTGGGAAGAAAAATATTATGATAAGCAGGAAGCGCGGGAAGAGGGACTGGCAGAAGGATTAGCAGAAGGACTGGCCGAGGGGCGGAAACAGATAGTCGGGGCCTTGATTGACACATATTTGGAGTTTGGCCTTACGCAGGAGGATGCCGGAAAGCGTCTGATGGAAAAGCTGGAGATCAGTGACGAGGCTGCCGCTGCGTATATAAAAGAATACTGGAAGGATTGACACTGTATAACTTCTGCAGCGTGCATGTGAGCGAGGATACAACATATGCCACACTGCAACTTGATGAAAATAGTCTGTATATTTTCTGTTTTCCTGCAAAAGATAAGGGAAATACGACACAAAGGAGAACAGCTATGGTAGGAGATTTTCAGATACGGACAGATCTGGCGCTTGAGGCGCGGGAGAGCTGTGAGGCAGATCACATAAAGCTGCGCGGAGTCAGGGTAGAGGAGGAAAAGGACGAGGAGCGCGAAGTCTATACGACGACAGTAGTGATCGAAACAGAAAATGGGGCAAAGGCGCTTGGAAAACCGGTAGGAACCTACGTGACGATCGAGGCACCGAATATGTCGTCACCGGATGAGGACTATCACAGAGAAATATCGCAGGAGATCGCGGAGCATTTGCAGAAGCTTCTGGGGGATCGCAGACGATCTGTGCTCGTAGTGGGGCTTGGTAATCGCGAGGTGACACCGGATGCGCTGGGGCCGAATGTAGTGGGTAATCTGAATATCACGCGCCATATGATAAAGGAATATGGCAGACTCTCAGGGGCTTCCGGGTCAGGTGCACAGATCAGCGCACTGGTGCCGGGGGTGATGGCACAGACGGGAATGGAGACACTCGAGATCATAAAAGGCGTGGTGGATGAGACAAAGCCGGAAGCGGTGATCGCAATCGATGCTCTGGCAGCGCGCAGTACGAAGCGTCTGAATCGGACAATACAGATCACCGACACAGGGATCAATCCGGGTTCCGGTGTTGGCAATCACAGAAATGCGATCAATGAGGAGACACTCGGTGTTTCGGTGATCGCGGTCGGAGTCCCGACGGTCGTAGATGCCGCAACGATTGTAAATGATACAATGGAGGAGCTGATCGCGGAGATGGACCGCTCTGCCGGGATGCAGCGTCTCGGTGGCATGCTGGGGACTTTGAACCAGGCAGAAAAGCATCAGATGATACAGGAGCTGATCTCGCCTCATTTAAATACCATGTTTGTGACACCCAAGGATATTGATGAAACTGTAAAATATTTAAGCTATACGATCTCAGAGGGACTGAATATGGCGCTGTCACAGTGAGCGCGCAGAGGGCGTACGCGCGGCGGCTGAGATCAGTCGGCGTCTGTTGCATATAGAAAAACGGAAAAAGGAATAAAAAAACGCAGCCTTTCATATATATATTAAGATAAATACCATTCTGATATGGGAGAGGAAGGCTTCGCATATGGCGGGGCAGTGGGAGGCGGCGTATGAGAGGAATGCAGTGGCTGCAGAGGATACTGTATCTGATAATTGCGATTCTAGGCATTTATATCCTGTATAAAGGCGGCAATATTTTACTGAGCATGCCAGTTGTCCAGAATTCTCTGGATTCTGGAGAGGTACAGAGGCATTTAGAGGACGGCGCAGTGCGCACGTGGGCGCCCGGCTATGCGGCAGCGGTGGAAGGAAAGGATGCGGGAAACTGGTTTGCCGGATGGATGAATCAGGCAGCGCCGGTATACAGCTATCTGGCAGATGGACAGGCTGTTAAGCAGGAATCGGAGGATGCTGGAGAGAAGCGTATGCAGACGGGTCTGGCGCAGGAGCAGGAAGCTTCCATGGAAAAGGAAACGCAGAGTCAGACAGAGGCTGTGAAAGAAAGGCAGGAGGATACAGAACGTCAGCAGACCGAGTATCAGCAGGAGCAGACCACGTATCCGCGGGAAGAAGAATCAAAAAGTGAAGTGTCGCAGGCATCCTCGGGGAATGTTGTCTCGGAGGCACTGATGGAGCAATTGAAGGATTTTGATTATCTGTTAGCCAATTACTATACCGTGGATGCCGGCACATCGGCAGATGCACAGCTGCTTAATGCAGATACGCTTCTGGGCAGGGATTTAAAGCTTAAGAAAAATCCGGATGTGCCGCAGATCCTCATCTACCATACACATTCGCAGGAGACGTTTATCGACTCAGAAGAGGGAAAGACAGAGGATTCGATCATAGGGATGGGAGAGGTACTTGCGCAGGAGCTCCGGGATCAGTATGGTTATCAGGTGATCCATGATACAGGCGTTTACGATCTGGTCGATGGTGTGCTGGACCGCAGTGCGGCATATGATCATGCGCGTCAGTCTGTTTTACAGATCCTTGCTGAGAATCCTACCATTGAGGTCGTGATCGATCTGCACCGCGATGGTGTGGAAGGACAGAAATTTGTGACAGAGATTGATGGAAAGCCCACTTCGATGGTCATGTTTTTTAACGGTATTTCCCGGGACAGTCAGGCGCAGCCGCTTTCCTGGCTGGAAAATCCGTACATAGAGGAGAATCTTGCGTTTTCTCTGCAAATGCAGCTTGCGGCACAGGAGATGTACCCTGGCTTTACGAGGAACATCTATTTAAAAGCAGAGCGGTTTAATCTGCATTTACGTCCAAGGTCGCTGCTTATAGAAGCGGGGACGCAGCTAAACACAGTGGAGGAAGAGCGAAATGCAATGAAGGTTATAGCCAGACTGCTGGATCGTGTTCTTACTGGCGGATGAGCGAAAGTGCGGCAGATAGATAGAGGAAATCCTGTGTTTCTATGGACAAACTGCAAAAAGTTGTGATAAACTGTAGCGGATAAAGGCGTCGCAGACGCCGATGAGGAGGAACACAGGTGGCAATAGATCAGAGCAAAATCAGAAATTTTTGTATTATAGCACATATCGACCACGGAAAGTCAACACTGGCGGATCGTATTATTGAGAAAACAGGGCTTTTGACAAGCCGCGAGATGCAAAATCAGGTGCTGGACAATATGGATCTGGAGCGGGAGCGCGGTATCACGATCAAATCGCAGGCAGTCCGTACAGTATATAAGGCGCAGGACGGCGAGGAGTATATTTTTAATTTGATCGACACGCCAGGACATGTCGATTTCAATTATGAGGTGTCGCGCAGCCTCGCTGCGTGCGACGGAGCGATCCTTGTTGTAGATGCGGCGCAGGGGATCGAGGCACAGACACTGGCAAATGTTTATCTGGCACTCGATCACGATCTGGACGTGATGCCGGTCATCAATAAGATCGACCTTCCGAGTGCGGAGCCGCAGCGCGTGATCAATGAGATCGAAGATATCATAGGGATCGAGGCGCAGAATGCGCCGCTTATCTCGGCAAAGACGGGACAGAATGTTGAACAGGTACTGGAGAGTATTGTACAGAAGATCCCGGCTCCGACAGGAGATCCGGATGCACCGCTGCAGGCGCTTATTTTCGATTCGATCTACGATCCATACAAGGGTGTGATCATTTTTGTCCGCATGATGCACGGGACAGTGAAAAAAGGCACGCCGATCCGTATGATGGCAACAGGAGCGCAGGCGGAGGTCGTAGAGGCCGGATACTTTGGAGCGGGACAGTTTATCCCGTGTGAGGAGCTTAGCGCAGGGATGGTAGGCTATCTGACTGCCAGCTTAAAGAATGTAAAGGATACGCGCGTCGGCGATACGGTGACCTGCGTGACACGACCGTGCGAAGCGCCGCTTCCAGGCTACAAGAAAGTAAATCCAATGGTTTACTGCGGTATGTATCCGGCAGACGGGGCGAAATATCCGGATCTGCGGGACGCACTGGAAAAGCTGCAGTTAAACGATGCCTCTTTGCAGTTTGAGCCGGAGACCTCGGTTGCGCTTGGGTTTGGCTTCCGATGCGGGTTCCTGGGACTTTTGCATCTGGAGATCATTCAGGAGCGTCTCGAGCGCGAGTATAATCTGGATCTCGTGACAACGGCGCCGAGTGTTATTTACAAGGTGCATAAGACAAACGGTGAGGTGATCGAGCTGACCAACCCGTCCAATCTGCCGGATCCATCAGAGATTGAGTATATGGAGGAGCCGGTCGTTGATGCGGAGATCATGGTGACAACGGAATTCATCGGCTCGATCATGGAGCTGTGCCAGGAACGCCGTGGGATCTACGGCGGGATGGAATATATGGAAGAGACGAGAGCGCTGCTCAAATATACTCTGCCTCTTAATGAGATTATCTATGATTTCTTTGACGCACTGAAATCACGTTCCCGCGGATACGCTTCCTTTGACTATGATATGAAGGGGTATCAGCGTTCTGAGCTTGTAAAGCTTGATATTCTCGTGAACCGTGAAGAGGTTGACGCCCTGTCATTTATCGTGCATGGCGAAACGGCTTATGAGCGCGGCAGAAAGATGTGCGAAAAGCTGAAGGAGGAGATCCCGCGTCAGCTCTTCGAGATTCCGATCCAGGCGGCGATCGGAAGCAAGATTATCGCGAGGGAGACCGTCAAGGCGATGCGCAAGGATGTGCTTGCGAAGTGTTACGGAGGCGATATTTCCAGAAAGAAGAAGCTGCTTGAGAAGCAGAAGGAAGGAAAGAAGCGCATGCGCCAGATCGGAAATGTGGAGATTCCGCAGAAGGCATTTATGAGCGTATTAAAGCTGGATGATAAATAAGAAGGAGTGTGCATGAAGAAAGATCTGGAGCTGTATGTGCATATCCCGTTTTGTGTAAGGAAGTGTGCATACTGTGACTTCCTGTCCTTCTCGTGCAGTGCGCAGAAGCGGGAGGCCTACACAGAGGCGCTCAAAAGAGAGATACGGGAAGCATTTCCAGCGGGCGGCGCTGCTGCAGACTTTGATTCATACCGCGTGACAACGGTATTTTTTGGCGGCGGTACGCCGTCTGTTCTGCCGGGAGCGCAGATTGCAGCAATTTTACAGGAGCTGCGGACACGGTTTTGCTTTGCGCCGGATGCGGAGATTTCGATCGAGTGCAACCCCGGTACGGCAGACCAAGACAAACTGAAGCTTTACCGTGCGTCCGGAATCAATCGTTTAAGCATCGGGCTGCAGTCGGCGGATGATGGCGAGCTTGCGCAGCTTGGGCGTATCCATACGTGGGCGGATTTTTGCCGGACCTACGAGGCGGCGCGTGACGTTGGATTTGACAATATCAACATTGATCTGATGTCGGCGCTTCCGGGGCAGACGCAGGATTCCTGGGAGCAGACGCTGCACCGTGTGCTTGCCTGCCGTCCGGAGCATATCTCGGCGTACAGTCTTATTATAGAAGAAGGAACGCCGTTCTATGAGAAATATGGTAAGGACGATGAGCGCCGCGCACGGGGCGAAACGCCCAGGTATCTTCCGGATGAGGAGACAGAGCGGCAGATGTATGAGCGGACGCAGCAGCTTCTGGCAGGCGCAGGGCTGCATCGTTATGAGATATCAAACTATGCAAAAGACGGATATGAGTGCCGCCACAATAAAGGCTACTGGCAGGGCGTGCCGTATCTTGGTTTCGGGCTTGGCGCTTCTTCCTTTTTTGGGCAGGTGCGCTGGCATAAGACGCAGGATCTAAACGCTTATCTTGCAGGTGATTTTTCTGCGCAGGAGACGCAGCTTCTGACGGAAAAAGAACAGATCGAGGAATTTATGTATCTCGGACTGCGGCTTGCAGAGGGTGTATCGAAGGATGATTTTTTTAGGAGATTCGGAAAAAGAGTAGATGAGACATACGAAACTGTGCTGGAGCGTCAGCTGCGGCTTGGTCTGCTGGAAAAACGCGATGGAAGGATACGCCTGACACCGCGCGGGATGGATCTCAGTAATATGGTGATGGCAGAGTTTTTGCTCCCGTAGGAGCATAGACTCTGCCATTTTTGTGTCACGGTAAAAATAAACCCCCTGCTATGCAGGCTTAGAGTATAATTATCATTGGCAAAAATAAAGGGAAGAGATCGAAACCTCTTCCCAATCATACAGATTTATCTTATTGTTTAATTGCTGAGAAAAAACATAAGGAGTCTGTATGATGAGTTCAATG
>NZ_CATNVD010000027.1 GCF_951230155.1 Parablautia sp. Marseille-Q6255 | reverse complement strand
GCAGAAAGCGAAGTAGATGTAACAATGATATGGAACACAGGATATCCTTCAAAGAGTGGTACATACATTACTCTTCTTGAAGACGGAGAAGAAGTGGTTGCAAAATACTTTCGCTGCCAGATGACTGGACAGTGTGAGTGGAGCAGATTTGACGGGGAATACATATACGATAACATCATAGGGTGGCTGCCATATGACGGAAGCTGATATTGCTTTTGTGAAACGATGCATACGGGATGATATGCATCGTTTTTACGTATGGGGTAAATGGTTGAGAGTGCGGCAGCAGGTGCTGGATATGGATAAGAATGAATGCCAGGACTGCAAAACACACGGAAGATACACGAGAGCAACGACCGTGCATCACAACCAGTTCGTAAAAAAACATCCGGAACTGGCATTAGAGATTTGGTACACATTCCAGGGGGAGAAGTACAGAAATCTTGTAAGCCTGTGCCATGAATGCCACGAGGCGAGACACGGGTATCGAAGACGGAAAGAAGTGCAACTTTTGACGGAGGAACGGTGGTAAATATACCCCCGGTCAGAAAAATTGACGTTTTAATGGGGGAACGGCTGACCGGGAGGGGGCACGACAAAGAAGAGACGCGGAGAACGCGTGAGGGGTGGTGAGAAAGATGGCAAGAAAAAGGCTGTGTGAAATCGCAGTGGAGGAAATGGAAGGCAGTGCAGAATATGAATCTATCAGATCGGACCTACTGTCACAGCTGAAAATGAACCAGACTACCGGAAAGTATTATCTGGACATGATCAAAGATTACATGGATCTCTGGGTTACGAAAAATCTGTTGTTGAAAGATATCAAGACCAGAGGCGTGACGGTGCGGTATAACAACGGGGGCGGGCAGAGCGGATATAAGAAAAATGATTCGGTTGAGCAGGCGTTAAAGGTCAATACGCAGATGCTTAAGATTTTGGACAGCATCGGTATTAAGCCATCGACCTGTGGAGGCGGTGAAGATGATGAACTGTAGTCAGCATCTTACGGAGTTTATGGAGGATGTAAAATCCGGAAAAATAAAAGCCTGTAAGGAAATTAAGGCACTCATAGATCATGTGGAATATTGTTTTGAGAATGAAGATATTTATGCGGATGAAGTACAGCTTGAAAAGTATATATCGCTTGCGCGGTATTTTCCGTTTGAGACAATATTTCCGTGGCAGAAGTTTGTGATCGGTCTCCATGACTGTGTTTACTGGAAAGAATCCGGAATGCCGCGCTGGCCGGATCTGTTGTGCATGCTTGGTCGTGGCGCGGGGAAGGACGGAACGATTGCACTGGAAAGCGTCGCATTGTCATCGCCGTATAATGGAATCCCAGAATATGACGTTGACATCTGTGCAAACAATGAGGAGCAGGCGCTACGGCCGGCATTTGATATCATCAATGCTTTCGAGATGCCGAAGAATATCAAAAAACTCAAGAAGTTTTTTTACTGGACAAAAGAGAAAATTGTATCTTTGAAAACGAACTCGACGATCAAGGGAAGGACGAACAATCCAAAAGGAAAGGACGGTCTCCGCTCAGGGATCGTCATTTTTAATGAGATTCATCAGTATGAGGATTATAAAAATATAAATGTTTTTACGACCGGCCTCGGAAAAAAGAAGCACCCGAGGAGGTCATATTATACGACACAGGGAGACGTCAGGGAGGGACCGCTCGATAATCTGTTGGAGGAGGCGGAAGGAATCTTATTTGGCGGAGACCCGGATAACGGATTTTTGCCGTTTATCTGCCGACTGGATAGTAAAGATGAGGTTCATGACGAGTCAAACTGGGAAAAAGCAAACCCGTCGCTCCCATATTTGCCAGATCTGAAGGAAGAGATGCGCAAGGAGTACCGCGAGTGGGCGAAGAATCCCCAGCACCTTCCGGCATTTATGACAAAAAGAATGAATCTTCCAGACGGGGCGCTTGAGATCAAAGTTACCGATTGGGAAAATATTGCAGCCACCAATAAGATCATACCTGTCCTGCACAGATGGAGCTGCACATGTGGAATCGATTATATGAAAGTGACAGACTTTGCGTCGGTAAACTTGCATTTTCGTAAAGGTGATGAGCGATTTGACATCAATCATTCGTGGCTATGCTTGCACTCAAAAGACATACCGCGAATGAAATGTCCGTGGAAAGAGTGGGCGGAGGAAGGGAAACTCACGCTGGTTGATGACGTAGAGATTCATCCGACTGTGATCACGGAATATATCCGGGAAGCAAAGAAGGATTACGACATTAAGATGCTGGCACTTGACGATTTCCGGTTTGCGTTACTGAGCCGATATTTAAGGGATATCGGATTTGATCCCAAAATTTATAAGAACATGAAGCTTGTGCGGCCGTCGGATATTATGAAGGTAGTTCCGGTCATTGATTCCTGTTTTGTGAATCAGTGGTTTAATTGGGACGATAACCCAGTGCTGAGATGGGCAGTAAACAATACAAAGCTGATCAGAAGCGGTCGCAGACTTGGGGCTGATGATGCTGACGTGGGGAATTTTGTATACGGAAAGATTGAAGCGAAGTCTCGGAAGACAGATCCATTTCTGGCACTGGTTGCCAGCATGACGATAGAAGATGCCCTTCCGGCGGCGCCACGACTCGCAGTACCAAAGATGGGCGTATATACGTATTAAGGAGGTGATGAAGTGGCATTGAATTTTAAGAAATGGATCCTGCATAGACTCGGCGTCGAGTCAGAGAAGGTGGCAGCTGTTGCAGTGGAGGGAGAAGAGTTTTTCGATGTCATGAATGACATTTACCTCCGCGAGCTTGCGTTTTGGACGTGTGTGAATAAAATTGCAAATGCAGTCAGTAAATGTGAGTTCAAGACGTTTTACGACGGGAAAGAAGTAAAAGAATCAGAGTATTACATGTGGAATGTAGAACCGAATAAAAATCAGAATTCTTCAGCATTTCTGACAAAGCTGATTGGGAAGTTATACAGGGATAATGAAGCTCTTGTGATTTCTGCATCCGGGCAGATTGTGGTAGCTGATTCGTATGAGGTCGAGCGATATGCGCTTTATGATGATGTTTTTAAAAACGTCACAGTAGGAGATTTTTCGTTTGAGAAGCCATTTTTCCAGAGCGATGTTTTGTATTTTGAACTGAACTCAGTAGATATGAAGCGGATGGTCAACGGAATTTACGCGTCATATAAAGAACTGATCGTATATGCATCGAAAGCGTTCCAGACCTCAAGAGGAAGACGAGGTATTTTGAATATTGACGCGCAGGCACAGGCGGCGGATGATTTCAACGAAACGATGCAGGAGCTTATGAATAATTATTTTCGGAAGTTCTTTACTTCAGATAATGCTGTTCTTCCGCTTTTTGCCGGATACAGCTATGACGATATCGGAAGTAAGACTTACTCGAACGAGAGCACACGGGATATAAAAGCCATGACAGATGATGTTTTTGATTTTACTGCCAGGGCTTTTTCTTTTCCTCCGTCGCTGGCAAAGGGAGATGTGCAGGATACCGGAAAGGCGACAGAGGAGCTGCTTACCTTTTGCATTGATCCGCTTGCGCATATGCTGGAAGATGAGATCAACCGGAAGCGGTATGGATTTGCAGCTATGCAGAAAGGGCGCTATCTCAAGATTGACACAACATCAGTGAAACATATTGATATTTTTGATATTGCGACGCCGGTGGATAAGCTGATTTCTTCGGGAGCATTTACGATCAACAACATATTGAGAGTAATCGGATACCCGGAAATACATGAGGAATGGGCGAACCGGCATTTTATGACAAAGAATTATTCTACCATCCAAGATCTCTTGGAAGGTTTGGATAAGGAAAATGAAGCGCAGGAAGGGGTGAAATCATGAAAAAGTATTTTGCGCTCGAAACAAAAGAAAGAGAAGCTGACATAACCATATTCGGAGACATCACATCGTGGCCATGGATGGAATCAGATGTATCATCTTACAACCTGTCAAAACAGATCAGCATGCTTGATGTGGATGTGATCAATGTGCATCTGAACAGTTACGGTGGCGAGGTTGCTGAGGGACTGGCGATATATAATTGCCTGAAACAGCATATGGCAAAGGTCAAGACCTATTGTGACGGATTTGCGTGCTCCATCGCGTCTGTTATTTTTATGTCCGGAGATGAGCGGATCATGTCGAACGCATCCGCGTTGATGATCCATAATCCGTGGACTTACACGGAAGGGAATGCGCAGGAGCTCCGGAAGACGGCGGATGATCTCGATAAGATGACGCAGTTGTCTGTAAATGCCTACAAGGAGCATGTGAACATTTCCGAAGATGAGATCAAACAGCTTCTCGATGAGGAAAGCTGGCTGACGCCACAGGAAGCGCTGGAGTATGGTTTTGCCACGATTGTAACCGGAGCAGAAGCGCAGGCAAAATATAGCCAGTCAGTACGGAAATCTGTTTTGCAGAAACTTTTGCGGCAGAAATCAGATCCGAAACAAAAGGATGAAGTTCCGGAAGAAAAAGAAAATTTAATGCATTTATTTGCGGGAATATCCCAGAAAGAAGGTAAAAGATGAGAAATAAAGATGAAATTGCAAGAGACAAAGCAAAGATTTTGGAGAAGATGAATCAGGCGATCACGGAGAATGATAAAGATAAATTCCAGGAAGCGTTTGAAGATCTGTCGCAGAACATCCAGGAGAATATTCTGGCAGAGGTAGACTTGATCAGACAGAAAAACGATGCTGCCATTCTGGCAAGCCGTGGCACGCGTCAGCTTACAAGCGAAGAGCGCGCCTATTACGAGAAGGTAATTGATGCGATGCACAGTGCGAATCCAAAGCAGGCGCTCGCTGATCTGGACGTTGTCATGCCGAAGACGACGATTGACGCCGTATTTGAGGATCTGACGACAGAGCATCCGCTTCTGAATGAGATCTATTTCCAGAATACATCAGGGCTGATTGAGATGATCGTAAATGCGAACGGTGTGGAACTTGCGACGTGGTCGCCTTTGTGTGCAGAGATTACAAAAGAGCTGACTTCTGGATTCAAGAAAGTGAACATGAGTTTAGACAAACTGTCTGCTTTCCTTCCGGTTTGTAAGGCGATGCTTGACCTCGGGCCTGCATGGCTGGATCGCTATGTTAGAGATATCCTTCAGGAAGCGTTGTATAATGGACTGGAGAAAGGAATTATTGCTGGTACCGGAAAGAACGAGCCAATCGGCATGATGAAGCAAGTAGGTAAAGACGTTTCTGTGACAGGCGGCGTTTATCCGGATAAGGTAGCGAAGAAAGTAACAAGCTTTGATACCGTGAGCTATGGGGACATCTTGGCAGGACTCGCGAAGAAAGAGGACGGAACGCCAAGAAAAGTGGATCATGTGATTCTGGTCGTAAATCCAGTTGATTATTTCAAAAAGATTATGCCAGGAACAACAATCATGACACCGTCTGGGACGTATGTAAATAATGTGCTGCCGTATCCGACAACCGTCGTGCAGTCCACCCATGTGCCGCAAGGAAAGGCTGTGATCGGTCTGGCAAAGCGTTACTTTATGGGTGTCGGAACAGCGAAGTCTGGGAAAATCGAATACTCGGATGAATATCATTTCCTCGAAGACGAGAGAGTATATCTCGTAAAGCTTTATGGCCACGGGGAACCGCTGGACAACAACGCATTTGAGGTATTGGACATCTCAGCACTCGAACCGGCGATCTTAACGGTAAAAACGATCACAGACGCTAATGCGGCAAAAGTATCTTAGAAGTGATCTGCGGCTTATGTGGAGGTAGGGTATGAAGTTACTGGATGAAGTAAAAAACTATCTCGACATTACATGGGAGACAACGGAGACGGAAGATGCAAAGCTCGAAAGTATGATTGAGCGGGCGAAGGACGCACTTACCAAAAGAATCGGTGAGTGCGACTTCGATGAAGAAACGCAGGAAAAGACGTTATTACTCAATCATGTGATGTACGAAAGAGACAAGGCTCTGCCTGATTTTTGGAGAAACTACTCAGGCGATGTAATTTCCCTCCGAATCAGAAAGAAGGTGCAGTCATATGAGACGAGACAATAAAGTGCAGACATATAATGATGGGAACTGCACCTTCTTTCTGATTGATGAAGAGGGGAATGCCGGAAGTGCCAAAGAGACTCTTCGCTTCGAGGAACGTACGGTGGGAGTACAACGATTTTATGAATCCATGACCAAGAAGTTTCAGGTCGACCGCGTGCTCCGCGTTCCGTTGCGACCGTGGTTGACAACAGAATATTTAGCGGTGGTTGACGGAGAAGTTTATGAGATTGAGCAGGTGCAAACTATACGCAGCCTAGAGCCAAAGTCGAATGATGTGGCGCTCCACCGCGCGCGACAGAGGAGGGTGGCAGATGGCACAATTTGATGTGCACGGGTTTGATGGCCTTATGGCGGAGCTTGATCGCATGGGGCGTCTGGATGAGGTCGCCCCGAAAATGATGGACGCCGGCATGGAGGTGCTGCAGGCAGAAGTCATAAAAGAGGCATCCAAACATAAGGACACCGGAGAGATGGTCGCATCCATCAAACCAACCGGATTAACCTATACGGCAAACGGGTCCTACTACATGTGCACCCGTCCGACCGGATATGCGTCTAAAAAGACCCGGCAGTCACGCAAGAGCCATGGAGAGGGGACCGGCAGACGCCGGCTGCGCAACATGGAGAAGCTGGTGTATCTGGAATATGGCGTCAAGGGGCGCCCGGCTACCCCGGTCATCAAAAAGGCAGTGATCCGGGCAGAAACGGACGTCATCGCCGCAATGCGCGCAGTATTTGAGCGGGAGGTGGGAGCTGTGTGAGGTCAGAAGAGAGATTAAAGACCGCGCTTGAAGAAACCGGGCTGCCTGTAAAATATTATGAGTATGCCGGGATAAAACCGGAGTATATCGTATACAACGAGGAGGCGGATGAGCTGATCAATTATGCAGACAACCAGCCGCAAGACGAAGTCGTGTGGTGGCAGGTGCACCTCTTTGCGCCAAAAGATGGCGAGTTCCGGCATCACCGGGAAACTCTAAAGCGCGCGCTTTTACAGGAAGGATTTACGGTCAGCGAGATCACAACATTATATGAGGCAGAGACAAAGACGATCCACGTGGTCATACCATGCCACACGGAAGAAAGTGAGGAGTAAAAGATGGCAAAAAAAGGAATCGAATATGTAGTATTTGGTAAGTTGGACGAAAAAGCAGGAACATACTCGGAGGGAAAGTATTTTAGTGAGACCGCCGCGTTTAATGGCGCTCCGACAAAATCATCCGCAAAGGATTATGGGGATAACAGACAGACGGAGGTCGATAACTCTGTCACAGGCGGGACACTCACCTGGGAGGCAAACAAGGATAAGGATGAGATGTATAACTACCTGCTGGGGCATGTGGAGGCAAAGGAGGCAATGCCGGAGGGAGCCACCAGCGGAGTCGTACATAACTCCCGCAGCGAGGCACCGTTTGTAGGTGTCGGTGCAGTCGGACTGTCTGACGCTGGATATAAGACAAAGTTTTACAAAAAGGTACAGTTTTCAGAGCCGACCGATGACAACCAGACCAAGCAGGAAAATACTAACTTTGGACATGTCACGCTGGAAGGGTCTATTTTTATCCCGGAGGATGGCGTCTGGAAGGAAGAGTATACCTTCTCGACTCTGGAAGCCGCGAAAAAATATCTGGATGGAAAGGTAGGTATTACACCAGCGAGCGAAGCATCGGTGCTCTCTGTAGATACAGATGACGCTGCAGCAGCCGCACCGAAAAAATCAGCCGCACCCAAAAAGGCAGCTGCGCCAAAGAAAACAGAAGGAGAGAAAAAATGAGCGATCTAAGGCCGAGAGGTGTACCGATCGTGATCGGCGGGGTAGAGAGGCGGATCCTCTTTACCCTAAACGCCATTGACGCGATCGAGAGCAAATACGATAAGCCTTTAAGTGATGTGCTGGATATGATCGTGGAGGGGACTTTAAGCGATCATGTCCTGCGGGACGTGCTAATGATCCTACTTGAGGATGACGCCGAACGCACACATTATGAGCACCCGGAAAAGGAGATCGCCCCGCCGACAGAAAAAGAGATCGGATGGTTTATCGGACTGGACAATCAATACCTTGTCATGGGGCTGATCTTTAAGGCATATGGGGACTCTATCCCGGAGCCGGATGGTGATGACCCAAACCAGGAGAGCGGGCGGCAGAACGGCTAAATGTTGCCCGCATGCTTTATATCGGAGCGGCAAAGCTGGGATATTCCGAGCTGGAGCTATTTTGCATGACGCCGCGCAAATTTTTTAAGATCTATAATGAGTATCTGGATCTAAACGGAATCAGAAAAAAAGAAAAAAAGGGCAGCTCTATTGATGATCTGCCGTGATCCGCTTGCATCCTTCTGGCCGCGTGGTATAATAAGAGTATCACAAAACCGGAAGGGGGCAGCAGGATGTATAGATGGATATTATACCGGATACCACTGGCGGTATATATACTGATACTGACCTGGATGTTTTTGATCCATCCGGCCGGCGCTCTGATTGTGGCAGGGATGTCATTGGTCATTATGGTCCCATGGCTGATATTTGCCAGATGGGTATGCGACCGGATAGACGCCAGTGACAAATTTAACCATAGAAAATAAAAAAAGAAAGTTACAAGAAACGTCCGAGAGGGCGTTTTTTTGTTGCCATAAAAAGACAATGCGAGGTGAGATGGCATGGGAAAAAATGATATTGTAGCAGGCATACGGCTGGATGGTGAGAAGGATTTTAAAGCTGCACTGACTAGCATCAATAAAGGTCTGACGTCAACAAAATCAGAGATGGCGCTGTTAAAAGCCGAATTTGCGGGACAGGAGAACAGCCTGGAGGCATTGTCTAAAAAGCATGAGATCCTGACAAAGATCTTGCAGGAGCAGAACCGGAAAGTCGATGCGACCAGGAACGGGCTGCAGCACGCGAAGGAATCCTATGATAATGTCGGGAAGGGACTGGAGAAGCTGTGGGTTGACCTGGAAAAGGCTACAGACCGGATGCAGGAAATGGAGCAGATCTATGGTGATACCTCCCAGGAGGCCAAGGAGCAAAGGAAGGTAGTCGAACAATTAAGCGCCGCCATCGAAAAGGGAGAAACAAACTGGAAACGTGCGGGCGATCGTATTCGGGACTGGGAAACGAAACTGAACACGGCGCAGGCGCAGGCGGTACAGGCCAATCATACATTAAAACAAAACGCCGCCTACTTAAAGGAGGCAGAGGAGTCAACCAACAAATGCGCGACAAGTATTGACAATTTTGGAAAAAAGATCACCAAAGTGGAAGCAGATACAGACACCTTTGGGGATACGTTAAGAGCAAACCTGACCAGCGCTGCCATCGAAAAGGGAGCGCAGATGCTTGAGAGGGGGCTGGAAGCTGCCAAGGATACGATGCTGGATAGCAGCAAGGCATCTGCGCAGCTTGCTGCAAGTACCGGGCTGTCTGAATCTGCTGCAAAGCGGTATCAGAAAGTGATGCAGCAGATCAAGGGCAGCAACTTTGGGGAGGATTATCAGGATGTAGCGGATGCGATGTCTGAGATCATCCAGATCATGGGCGAGCTGGATGACGGGGCCATGAGGGATATTACGGAGTCTGCGATCACGCTGCGGGATACGTTTGGGATGGAGGTCAACGAGTCCATCCGTGCTGCAGATGTCATGATAAAGACGATGGGCGTGGATGCGACTACTGCGTTTGACCTGATCGCAACCGGCGCACAAAACGGATTGAATAGATCGGGGGAACTTGTTGATAACATCACAGAGTACGCGCAGCTGTGGGGACAGGCGGGATTTTCCGCGCAGGAGATGTTTGCCATCCTGGAAAACGGCTTAAACTCCGGCGCTTACAACCTGGACAAAGTAAATGATTATGTCAAAGAGTTTGGCGTGTCGCTTGCAGATGGGCGGATCGAGGATAATCTAAGCAGCTTTTCGGCAGAGACAGCCGAATTATTTGAATCCTGGAAAAACGGAGAGGCATCGACAAGCGATGTCTTTTATTCTGTCATCAAGGACCTGTCTGAGATGACAAACAAACAGGAGGCGCTGACTGTTGCATCGACAGTATGGTCGGCGCTTGGCGAGGACAATGCGATGCAGGTCATCACTGCCCTGGATGACGTCAACGAGGCGTACAGCAATGTCCAAGGGACCATGGATGAGCTAAAGGAGACAAAGTTTAGTGATCTGGAGAGCTCGATCAAAAACCTTGGATCCGCATTGCAGGAGCGGTTTATCGCACCGATCGCGGATGCAGTTACCCCTGCGCTTGCCGGGATGGCAAATGCTGCAGCGGATATAATCCGGCCGGCGAAGGAGCAGGTAGACCAGTTTTACCAGGATGTGACAAACAGCACCGCGGCGATCCGGCAAAACGTGGAAAATGTAGGGGCACAGTTTAACAGCGCCACGGAAGGGATTGACCGGGTGGCTGCCCTTGGGAGCAGGCTGCAGGAATTAAATGGTGTAGAGCAGCGGACTACTGTGCAAAAACAGGAGATGGCAGCGATCGTATCAGAGTTATCGCAGTCCATCCCGGAGCTGAATGGGGCGTATGACGCCGAGCGGGATGTCCTGAGCACGACCAACATGGAGCTTAAGGATCTGATCGCCAACTATAAGGAGAGCGCGGCACAAAAGGCGGTGCTGGCAGCTACGCAGGAGCTGGTGAATCAAAAACTGGAAGCCCAGGTAAACCTGGACAAAGCGCAGTCTGGGAAGGACAACGCCGAAGCGCGGATCAGGCTGCTTGAGCAGGAGCGGGACCTGATCGGACAGATCCAGTCGGAGCAGGCGCTTGGAAATTTTGACACCGACTACCAGACCGAGGCTATGAAGCTGTATCAGGACGCGCTCAAGAATGGCGTCATTACGATGGAGGAGTTTAAAGAGGCAGAGGAGCAGCTCGCCTCCGGCGACACCGGGCGCCGTATGGCAGTCATCACCGGGCAGTTTTGGGACGGCGGGGAAGCCGCCGGCATCATGCACGCATCCCTGGAAGGGCTGGATAAACAGTCAAACAGCTATAACAAGACCCTGGAGGAGCAAAAAAAGATCCTCCAGGATTGCGATGAAAATGCCGAAACCTATGTCAATGCAGCGAAGAACCTGTATAACGTGCAGGCGGAGACACCGGATGAATTAAAGCGCGGACAGGCTGCATTTCGGGACTATGGGAAAGGAGCAGAAGATACAATCCCATCCATCGAAGAAGCCGGGAAAACCATCTCCGGTGTCGGGCTGATCAGCCTGGAGACGGCCGGGAAGGTTGAGGATGCATCGAGCCGGACGGCGGAGGCTGCAGAAAACAGCGCGGAAGCGCAAAAAGCAGCGGCAGACGCACAAAAGGAAGCGATACAGGAAGTCCGAGACGCCTACCAGGAGACGGTATCGGACATTGAATCCGATTTAAAAAATAAGATCTCGATCACCGACAAGTTTGACGGCGGCGAAGACCTTACCACCGAAAAGATGAATGAGATCCTGAAAGGAAACCTGGAAGGGGTCAAGAAATATCAGGAGAACCTGGAAAAGGTCCGTCAGATGACGGATGAATCCGGGAAAGCTCTGTTCTCACCGGAGGTCATGCGGGAGATCGAGGACGGCGGGACAGAGTATGCGAAGCTCTTGGAGCACATGGTATACACCTGGGAAAACCAGGGCGAATACGGATATGAGCAGTTAAAAGGGATCGCAGACAAATGGGGAGAGGGGCTGGACTTTTCTGAACAGACCGCCAAGGCAGAGGCGGCCAACCGTACTGCAATGGATGCGATGCTAAATGACATGGGATCGTCAGACGTAGACTTTTCCGACCTCAGAGCAGCGATCGAGACGGCAGCACAAGGCACAATGCAGGAGGCGCTTGAAAATACCGTGTCTGTAGCGCAGCAGATCGGTGTCACGATCCCGGAAGGACTTGCCGAAGGGATCGCAAGCGGAGAAACATCGCCGGAGCAGGCGATAGAGCGGCTAAATAGCAGCATACAGGGGCGGTTTGAAGGATTTGCCGAGATCGCAAGAAACATGGGCATATCTGGCGTTGATGAGCTTGCAGCGGGTATTTCGGAGGGCGGTCAGTCTGCGATTGATGCTTATAATACGCTGCTGCAAATGATAAGTGAGGCCACCGCAGGAGCAGGCACTGCAGGAGTGGAGCAGGCGTCCGGCGAGATGGCATCCGCAGGAGCAACGGCAGCCGAAGAAAAAGCCCCGGAGTACCAGAGCGCCGGCGAGCAGGCAGCCGCGCAATATGGCACCGGGATCGGAAAAGGGAAACCACAGTCGATCGAGCAGGCGCGCCAGATGGCGCAGCAGACGCTGGCGGCAGTGCGGACATATGAAAATGCGTTCCGCACCGCGGGCTATAACATGTCCGCCGGCGTAGCTGCAGGCATCCGTGACGGCAAGGCAAATGCGGTCAATGAGGCAGTACGAGTAGCCGTGGAATCCCTGGAAGCAGCGAAACGGAATCTGGAGATCAATTCCCCGTCCAAAAAATTTAGGAGAGTTGTGGGACACGCTATTCCGGAAGGCACGGCGTTTGGTATATCCGATAAGGCATCCCTGGCAAGTGATGCCGCAGACAAGATGTCCAATGACGTCTATACAAAAGCGACCCAGTGGCTGACGAAATATAAGAAAAAACAGCGGGTATCCATCTCAGATGAGAAATGGTACTGGGATCAGGTATCCAAGCACATGAAGAAGGGAACGGATGCCTATAACAAAGCCCTGGCAAAGGCAGGAAAAGAAGCGGACAAGAGCGCGGACTTTATGGCCAAAGCAGAAAAAAAGATCGAAAAGAATTTTAACGTGTCGCGCAAATCCGGGAAAAAGAAAAAGGATGCAGAGACTTATTACGGAGAGATCTACCAGGCAGCATCCAAGTACCTGGCAAACCAGGAGATCTTAAACGACCAGTCCCTACAGACGGAACTGGATTACTGGACGCAAGTACGGAAAGGCTTAAAAAAAGGGACACAGGCCTGGTATGACGCCACAAAGCAGATCAAAGATATCCGGAAAGAAATGAAGGATGAGGAGGCCAAGGCGGCGGAGGATGCAAAGCGGGCGCAGGAAGAACGCGTAAAGGCACATGTCAATGTCCAAAACGATATCCTGGACAAATATAAGGTGTATTACAAGGTGTCTGCAAAAGCAGAGATGGAATACTGGAATGTTGCCCGGAAGCAATTTGCCGTAGGCACCGATGAGCGGATCGAAGCGGATCAGAAATACCTGGAAGCATTGCAGGAGTTTAACGATCAGCGCAAAGAGCTGGATGAGGAATATGCAGAAAACTCCAAAGAGATCAATGACCAGTTAAAAGAGGACATCGCAGATCTGCAGGAAGCCTATCAGGATGCGGTGCAGGGCCGAAAGGACGACATCCTCTCACAGATGGATCTGTTTGAGGCGTGGGACTCCGAAGGATATGACGCGGACACGCTGCTTTACAACTTAAAAACCCAGGTGGCAGGACTGACATTGTGGGAGCAGCAGCTGGATGAGCTTGGCAAAAAGGGATTGTCTGAGGAGCTGATGGATGAGTTAAAAGAGATGGGACCGGATGCGGCAGCATCTATCTACTCTCTAAATCATATGACTGCAGAGCAGCTGGATGAGTACCAAAAGATGTGGCAGCAAAAAAACGAGCTGGCACAATCCCAGGCGGTCAAAGACAACGAAAAGCTCCGGGAGGAGACCAATAAGCAGATCACAGACCTGCGCCTGGAAGCGCAGAGCGCTTTAAACGCTTTAAATGCAGACTACCGGGCGGAGCTGGCAGAGCTTAATACAGGCATGTCCAAAGAGCTTGGCAACCTGATCGGGCGCGCCGGGAGCATCGGAGAGGGTGCTGTCTCCAGCCTGATCGCCGGGATTGGAAAACAAACAAACTCGGTGGAGCTTTACCAGAGCACGGCAAAGGTCGTAGATACCATATCTGCACAGCTATCCGCGCTGCCACCGCAGGGCAAGATGATCGGGAAAAATACATTGGACGGACTCCTGGAAGCTCTGACCAACGAGAAAAAGATCAGAAAGGCATCCAAAAAAGTCGTCCGGTCGATCAAGCGAGAAATAGAAGCAGCGGCAGAGATCCACAGCCCTTCCCGGCTGTTCAGACGGGAGACGGGGCCGCAGATCCCGGCCGGGGTTGCAGAGGGTATGGAGGACGGTGCTAAGACAGCAGCCAAAGCCTCCCGCAGTATGATACGCCAGATGTTTGGTGACGCCAAGGAGGAGCTGCGCAGGCAGCAGGCAGCCATGCAGGCGGAAACAGCCGGGATAAATAACTTTGGGATCGCCCGGATAAACCATTTGACGGATCAATACCAGATCCCTGCGCCTGTGGTCAATGTGGATACCAGTTACATGGCCGGGACTATGCAGCAGGTACTAAACGGGATGAGCGCGATGTTAAAGCGCATGGATCAGCTGGAGCGGCTGCAGGTAGTGATGTACCCAGACGCCCTGATCGGAGAGATCCGGGAGGGCATGGATAAGGCAAATGCGGACGCAGCGACACTGCGAAATAGGGGATGGTAAGAGTAAAATTCCGACTACACAATTTGGTGCAGTCGGAATACTGAAAGAAAGAAGGTGGGCATTATGCTGATTGATGGATGGGACATCGCGCAGGCAAATGCCAGGCAAGCCCGATATATAGGCGGGCATCATGCCTTGGCCAATGAGTCTGTATGGAATGAGGGCAGCAACCGGCCGATCTTTATCCGCAACCATATGGGATTTAAACCATTTACCATAGATCTGTGGGTAAAGGGTAAGGACTATCAGGAGATCGTAGATAACCGGGGCCGTATCCTGGCACGGCTATTGGGTGCCGTGATCCTGGAGCCGGATCGGACGGATCATAAGTTTAAAGCGATCCTCAATAAATACAGTGTCACAGAGACGTCAAAGGACAAATTCCATGTTTTGAGCCTGGAATTTGTCGGCTACGAATATCTGGACCAGGAGACATTTACGATCGAGGTCGACACGACCTTTACGATCACAAATACAGGCACCGTAGAGACGCCCGTCACGCTGGAGATCACGCCGCTTGGCGGAGCAGTGGACGTGCCGGAAGACCAGATGGACGGATACCTCCTGTGTGATGAGGATGGATCCTATTTTGTAGATGATGATGAGGCAGCGATCGGCGGCTATGACTACAATAACCTGACGATCCAGGGACTGTGCCGGGATGTGCGCACCGGGGATGATCTGGACATTGTGATCCGCAATGTCACGCCGGAGAAAAAGATCCTCATTGACGGGGAGACCGGGCTGATCACAGAGGACGGGGAAGCAAAGATCGAGGATGTAGATATATGGGCGCTGCCCACCCTGCAGCCAGGAGATAACGAGATACGGACAAATAATAACTGGCTGCGGGTGAGAGTAAATTGTAAGCCACGATTTATGTAGAGGATGGGGATATGCTAAAAATTTATGACCAAAACCATAATCAGCTGGGAATGCTGACGCGGTACGCAGACCTGAAAGAAGAAAAAGATCTGGATACGGCAGATAAAAACCTGTCCTTTACCGTAAAGGACCCGGATGAGATCGAGCTGAAAAATGAATACTATGTCAGGACCCGGACGGATGAATACGTCATTAAAAAAATCAGTCACAAAAGCAGGTCCGGCATGACCGTGACCTGTATCCTCAACCTGGAGGAGCTGCAGGGACAACCGTTTGCATCGTTTACCGTTACCGACAGACATATCCGGGATGCGGCGGAAACTGCTTTAAACGGGACCGGCTGGACGGTCGGGTATTGTGACGTAGATAAAGTACGATCAGCTGGTATGGTAGACTGTAACGCCCTGCAGGTAATTAACAACCTGTGCGCCGCATGGATGTGCGAGCATGAGTTTGACACGCTGCATAAACAAGTACATTTTTATAATCGCAAAGGCGCCCGTAAGGGTGCCTATTTTATTGACGGTTTAAACCTTAAAGAGATCACCAGGGAGACGGACAGCTGCGATTATTACACAATCATCATCCCATACGGGGCTGAAGGGCTGACGATCGAATCCGTAAATGACGGCAAAAACTACCTGGAGAATTATCAGTACTCTACTAAAAAGCTGGCGTACATTTGGAAAGATGAGTCTTACACAGATGCGCAGGCCCTAAAAGAGGATGCAGAGCTAAAACTTGCGGAGCTGTCCAAACCAAAGGAGTCCTACTCCTGCAGCGTAGTCGATCTGGCCAGACAGCGCAAAGACTATGGGATCTTATCCTACGATCTGGGCGATGAGGTCCGGCTGATCGACCGGGAGACAAAAACGCTGACCTGGCAGCGGATTGTAAAAATGATAACCTACCCGGAAAAGTCGGAGAAAAACACCTGCGAATTATCCAGCACTGTCCTGACTTTTACACAAATGCAGGAAAAGTTAAAGCGGGCATCCGAGATCATCAATTTTGTAATATCCGGTGATGGCCAATATACGGGTAAGATTAATGTCTCAGACATCTTAAATTTTGAGGCAGGCCTGGCAAAGACGGAGACGATCAAAACATTTAATCGGAACCTGGATGATCTGCGCCAGGAAGTAGAGGATATGCAGGAGGACCTGGGCGGCATCGGTAACCTGAGTGACACCTATGCAGAGCTTGGCAAAGCAAATATCCCGGATGGATGGACGGATACGGATATGATCGCAGATGGAGCCGTCACTGCAGCAAAGCTCGACCTGCAGGATGCCACAAATGCGATGTTTGCGCAGGTGATCCAGGGAGCACAATTTACAGATGCTTATCTGCAAGCGCCTACTATGACAGGCGCTAAGATAGACGCAGACAGCCTTACTGTACAGGGCAAGGATATTTTACAAATGATTGAGGATCTGTCGGGATTGGCAGCAGATGCAGAGCGGATCAAAAAACTGGAGGAATCAGTAAAGGAAATCATTGAGGCACTGAGAAACGTCATCGCGACTGAATGAAAGGAGAGATAAAATGGCAGTATCAACAAAACGTATCACGGACTTACCGGAAAAAACAGAAGTAACAGATGAGGATTTGATCGCGGTTGGAAATGCCGGGACAGCATCCCTGCGAAAAACAAAATGGAGCGCATTTTGGAATAAGATTTTAAGCAAGATCAGATCGGATGTCATTGTCAATAACAAGACCACTACCGCGCCAGGATATGCCTTGGATGCGAGAGTGGGGAAGGATATACAAGAACAAGTTAATGATCTAAACACGAATATGATCTACAGACCGTTTGTTTTAAGCAAATGGTGCAATGGCGGCGAACAGATCAATCTGCTGGTAGACGTCTCGAAGGCTGAAAAACGCCGCTTACCCATTTTTATTGGTGGAAACATTGGTGGGGGCAGTTTTTTGCAAATGGGACTACTGGACAATTTAACTGCCTCATCCACTGAAATCAAATTTACAGCAATATTAATATCAGACAGCGGGTTAATGCGCGCATATGCAAATTTGAATAACGGCAGCGCAAATATGT
Organism: Parablautia sp. Marseille-Q6255; assembly: GCF_951230155.1. Lineage (GTDB taxonomy): Bacteria > Bacillota > Clostridia > Lachnospirales > Lachnospiraceae > Choladousia. Next base: position 5,907 of record NZ_CATNVD010000027.1, on the reverse strand, counting down.
ACCGCATCATGATCCAGAGTGCGTCTGGCATGGGGCAGCATATTTTTGTGATGATCCCCGCGGCAAACGTGCGACTCGAAAATACGTGGTAATATGCAAGTTAAATCCTATAAAAAACTTGTCGCACATCCATCGGCATAAATCGCAAATCTATCGTGCCGATCGATGCTGCCACAAATATGCTTGCTGCGCCTTTTGTCGTCTGGAATTTAAAGTACGAATCCGGAAGATGTCCAAATGGGCTGCATATTTCCACATATTCAAACGCGTCTCCATCTTGGAGCACGAAGATCAAATCGCGGAAAACTACACCCTGCTTAACAAAGCGCTGCTCTCCGGCGTTGTAATTTCCGGCGGGAATATGAGTCCATCCTGTCAGATCATAAATCTGGCTTTTCGTGTTTTGTTAAGTGTGCACTTTATAAAAATAAAAAAAGAAAGGAAAAATATTATGGAAAAAATTATCTTAAAAGACGGATCTGAAATCCAGATCCATGAAGGAGCAGACCTGTCCAATATCGTGACAGATATAAAAAGTTATGATGATCTGGAGCAGCTGGCGCAGAAATTAAAAACCGAGAATCTAACGTCAGTGCAGTTTGTCCAGAAAAGTGGAGCAGTTACAGCAAAGTATGACAATCTGGAACTGATCGGACCGCATCTGCGGATTAATCTTGATGATACCGTGTCTGTGACATTTGGATTGAGACAGCGGACACCACAGGACATGCAGCAGGAGGATGTATATACTGCAATCGCATATCTGTCAGATGAGCAGGCTGCCACCGTCAAAGACTTATACCCCGAGTGGCAGGCGGACGGAGCCTATAAAACAGGCGATAGACGGAGAGATGGAGGGGGATTATATAAATGTCTGCAGGATCACGAGGCACAGCTGGACTGGGCACCGCATGCAGCTCCAAGCTTATGGGCAAAAATCCTGACAGATCCGGCAGGAGAGGTGCTGCCGTGGGAGCAGCCGGACAGCACTAACCCGTATCACAAGGGCGACCGAGTGACACACAACGGCAAGACGTGGGAATCTAATGTCGATAACAATGTATGGGAACCAGGAGTAGTAGGAACAGAGTCGTTGTGGCATGTAGTAAGCGAGTGATGCATACCACCTCTTAGCCTGATATGATAGGCTGGGAGGTGATTATCATGGATATTAGACTATCCGTTATCCAGTCAGTGGTGGCAGCATTACAAAGCAGAGTGCCGTCAGAAACTCTGACAATCGTACAAGACGTGCTGACACTGGAGCTTAATCAATACGAGGTGCAGGAGCGCTGCACAGCAGTTACCGTGGCGGATAACAGCGCTGAGGGCCAGCTGCGTAAATATATCGCTACAAAGCGAGTAGAGGGGTTGTCTGATAGTACGCTGCGCCGCTATTATGATGCAGACTTAGCATTGATCCGTTTTGTGCGCAAGCCATTGTATGAGGTGACAACGTATGACCTACGGTTTTATCTGTCATACAGGAGGCAGCAGGGAGGTATATCAAACCGGACGCTGGATGGCATGCGGCGATGTTATAGTAGCTTTTTTGGCTGGCTATCAGCAGAGGGGCTGATTGGCCGTAATCCGTGCGCTGCACTGGCACAGATTAAGTACCGCAAGCAGGTCAAAAAGCCGTTTAGCGCCGTGGATATGGAGCGGATCCGGCAGGCGTGTGATAATATCCGGGATCTGGCACTGGTGGATTTTTTGTATAGCACCGGGTGCCGCGTGTCTGAGGTGGCACGACTGGACATTGATGATATTGATTTTGACTCTTTAGAGTGTACCGTGATCGGAAAGGGCAACAAGGAGCGGATCGTTTATTTGTCGCCGGTGGCAGCAATGCACCTGAGAGAGTATATCTCTTTGCGGCGGGATTTCTCCGATGCACTATTTGCCGGGAAGGGAAGTAATCGGATTGGGAAAAATGGGATTGAGGCACTGCTGCGCCGGATCGGAGCTGCAGCAGGCGTTGACAACGTGCATCCGCACAGGTTTAGGAGGACACTGGCGACAAACCTACTGGATCGCGGCATGAATATACAGGATGTGGCCGCTATCCTTGGACATGCCGACTTAAAGACAACACAGATATACTGCTATATAAGCCAAAGCAATGTGCGTGCAGCCTATCAAAAGTACGCTGCATAAGTAAATAAATTGATTTATTTAGTCCGGCGCGATGCTCCGGATTTTTTGTCATGCGAAAAAGCAACAAAACGTTGCAATGGTGAGAATAAAAAAGCGACGAAATGTGTCTTTTGCGAAACACGAATACTATCCGGTTATGGGATGGCACATTGTATCCGAGTAGCACGATAGGCAATTTTAATTATGCAACCATCCCTGGTGATGCAAGCAAATGCACTGTATTTATAGTGCATTTGACAATTGCCGAAGACAAAATCTATGAGGTAATCATCCCGCATTTTACAGGGACGGTTACTAAAAATATCTATTTAGGTGCTACTTATAATGCAAAAATCAGCATTGATATCAATTTAACGTCCCATAGAATCGGAGTAAAAATCGACAAAATTGCGGGCTGGACATATAATGCAGTGCATCTTGATTGTTTATACGGTATCCGTGGTATTACACAGGTAATCTAACGCCCAATAGCAATCCACTGTATATTTCGCCCCGTTAACGTAGATCCGTTTGTACTGATGGCAGCGATTTCAGCCGATCCGTTATCTAACAGATTAACCCATACCGGAAATTGAATTCCACCGCGGACAATAGGGATAAGTATTATGCATTCGCGTGGGAATGGTGTGAATGTTACTTTAAATACTGAATTTGATGATGCTTGGACTGTCAAATCAGACAACCAGCCTCCGCGTGACTGTAACATATTCGTGTTTTGTAAGTAACTCGTTAATTATTTTATTGGCCGGTACGGTACCGGCCGGAAAGGAGGTGAGTAAATTGGACGATTTTTTGAGCGCCTTCGGGGGATTAAGTGTTGCGACGGTGGCTGTTGTTATATCGGCCATCGTCTTTTTTGCTAAGCTCTTAAAGGCGATCACTGATTACCTGCATAAAAAATGGGAGCTGCAGGGCGAGAAAGAACGCAAGATCCAAGAAGTTTTCGAGCAGGTAAAACAGTATCCAAAATGGTATAACCAAAGCATAGAGATTAGAGGCGGCATATATAAGGCAATCGAGGGATTGGAGGGGAAACTGGACGATCTCAACGATTCAGTAAATTGCCTGCGGCAATCCGGAGACGAAGGGATGGCACTGACATGGCGGTATAGGATATTACGCTTCGACGATGAAATCCGACACAATGACCGACATACAAGGGAACACTTCGATCAGATCATGGAGGACATTACAAAGTATGAGCGCTATTGTGCCGAACACCCTGATTTTCCAAACAACAAAGCGGTCTTTGCGGTGCAGAATATCAAGAATGTATATCAGCGCTGCACAACAGAAGGAACATTTTTATAATCGAAAGGAGAAAACATGGAATTATTAGAATTTTTGAAACAGATTCCGATGCCGGTGCTGATCGTAGCGCTGGCTATTTTATTTATTGTAACTATCGTAATCACTGTGCAGTACATGAAAGCAAAAGGACTGGATGGCGTTCGGATGGATGTGTATCAGCTGATCTTGAAAGCTGAACATATGTTCAATGAATCCGGGCAGGGAAAACAGAAGCTGAAATGGGTAGTGCAGCAAGCTCGCGGATTGTTGCCCTCATGGCTTCAAGTTTTTGTCACTGAGGATGCTTTAATGAAAATTATTGATAAATGGTTTCTGGGTGTAAAAGATCTATTGGACGATGGGAAAGTAAATAATTCACAGGGCGGCGAATAAGCTACCCTTTTATATACACAGAAAGGAGCTGTTATCATGAAACTGAATATCATTAAAAACTATTTGAAAAACAACCGTTGTTATCAACGCAATGTAAAACGCAAGCCAATCGGCATCCAGTTGCACACGATCGGCACGGGGCAGGGTACCGCTCAATCCGTTGCCGACTACTGGAATCAGCCTGCGGTATCTGCGTGTGTGACGTACATTGTGGACTGTGATACCGATGGTAAGGTGCTGCAGTGTCTGCCAGAGGATGTGCGGTCTTGGGCGGATGCCGGATACGGTAACAATAATCTGATCACGTTTGAAATCTGCGAATCGGATTATATCCGTTACACGGGCGGAGCGGACTACGACGTATTAAATGCTGACAAGTTTAAAGAAGACATTATGCGTGGCTATAATACGGCTGTGCTGCTGTGTGCAGACATCTGCCGCCGGCACGAGTGGAATCCAACTGCAAAACTGCCTTCAGGCTTGTATTTGATCTCCAGTCATGACGAGGGACGCCGCGCCGGATTGTCAAGTGATCATGTGGATCCAACACATGTGTGGGGGAGATTTGGCTTGACAATGAACGGTTTTCGTGCTGACGTTAAGGCGGCGTTGGATGGCAATTTTGAAGTTACTGATTCGGAGCCGGAGAAGTGGTACCGTGTGCGTAAGACATGGGAAGACGCCGGTACGCAGCTTGGCGCATATTTGAGTCTGGAGAACGCAAAAGCGAACTGTCCTGCGGGCTACACAGTGTACGACTGGAATGGTAAAGCAGTATATACCAACACGACAACTGCATCAGGTACGCAGACATCAGAGTTTACAGGTCTGTCCGAGACGGCAGCAGCGGCAAGACTCCTTGAAATCAGCCGCCCGATCGCCGAGAAGAATGACTTGTTTGCTTCGGTCTGTGCGGCGCAGACGATCTTGGAGAGCGGATACTGCACCACGGAGCTCGCGAAGAAAGCGAACAATGTATGTGGCATGAAAACGAGTTTATCCGGTAACACATGGCCGGGTAGCACATGGGATGGTAAAAGCAAAGTAAATATCCGCACGCCGGAGCAGGATGCCTCCGGTAACACGTACTACATCTACGCCGATTTTAGAAGATATCCGTGCATTGAGGACAGCATCGCTGACCGCTGCGCATATCTGCTTGGCGCTCAGAATGGAAGTAAGCTGCGCTACGATGGTATCCAGAACTGCAAAAACTATCACGATCAGATTGAGCTGATTAAGCGCGGCGGCTATGCGACAGATGTCAATTACGTTGATAAGATCTGCAATATCATTGAGCGTTTTGATCTGGACAAATACGATCAGGCATCCGGAGAGATCCTGCCGGACACTCCAGATCAGCAGTGGTACCGCGTGCGCAAGAGTTGGGCGGATGCAAAGAGCCAGATCGGAGCTTATCACAACCTGACAAAGGCTGAAAAGTGTGCGGACGGTCATCCGGGATACAGAGTATACGATGAGTCCGGTACACAGATCTATCCGCCGGCGGCGCAGATCAGCGGCGATATTATCGCAGCGTGCAAGGTATTTCAGATGCAGCTCCAGTCCGACATCGCAACTGGGCATGACTGGGAATATCGAAATCCGGCAAAATACTTGGAGGAGCAGTGGAACAAGGCGCTGAAAAAAGGCAAGAGAGCCTGCAACTGCGCATTGTTGGCACGGTGGGCACTGAAAGAGGCAGGTCTTATCCCGCAGGATACTGGTATCTTTTATGGCAAACTCGGTGGTACGATCTCATGGGGCGCCGGGACAAAGGCAGCAGTAACAAAGACCTGCGACTTGCTTAAGATCGGCAACAAGACAGTCAAACAGCTGATCGCATCGGGCGACCTGCAGCCGGGTGATATCGTGACTTACGTTGATCTCCAGCACACAAACATCTACGCCGGCAACGGTAAGTGGTACGATGCAGGCCACGCATACTGTAAAGGATCCGGCGAGGGTGCAACCTACAAGAGCTGGTACGGTGACGGCCAGTATGACAACCAGCGTGTCGGATACATCATCCGCCGGCGTGCGAGCAGCAACGAGTATATCGTGCAG
>NZ_CATNVD010000026.1 GCF_951230155.1 Parablautia sp. Marseille-Q6255 | reverse complement strand
AAACTCCCTCGTAAAGTTTTGACCGATTTCACAGATCCATTTAAAAATATTTTTCTCTAACTGCTTGAATGTTACGCCGTTTTCCTTTATCATTGAACTCATCATACAGACTCCTTATGTTTTTTCTCAGCAATTAAACAATAAGATAAATCTGTATGATTGGGAAGAGATTTCGATCTCTTCCCTTTATTTTTGCCAATGATAATTATACTCTAAGGCAAAGACAATGTCGCAAACAGATCAAAGATCGGTCCCACTGTCTTTTTACTTCTTATACGAAAATGAGGGCGCCTCATGCGCCCCCATCCGAATACATCCTTATTTATATGTTTATATGGATTTCTTAGAACTTGCCTTCCTTTGCAGCTTCTTCAATAGAAACTGCTACAGCAACAGTCATACCAACCATCGGGTTGTTTCCTGCACCGATCAGACCCATCATCTCTACATGAGCCGGTACGGAAGAAGAACCTGCGAACTGTGCATCAGAATGCATACGTCCAAGTGTATCTGTCATACCGTAGGAAGCCGGTCCTGCTGCCATGTTGTCCGGATGAAGTGTACGTCCTGTACCGCCGCCGGATGCTACGGAGAAATACTTCTTGCCCTTCTCATTGCACTCTTTCTTGTAAGTACCTGCAACCGGATGCTGGAAACGTGTCGGGTTTGTGGAGTTTCCTGTGATAGAAACGTCTACGCCCTCTTTCCACATGATAGCAACACCCTCCGGAACGCTGTTTGCGCCGTAGCAGTTAACCTTTGCGCGAAGTCCCTCTGAGTAAGACTTACGGAAGATCTCCTTCACTTCGTTTGTATACGGATCATACTCTGTCTCTACATATGTAAAGCCGTTGATTCTTGCAATGATCTGAGCAGCATCTTTTCCAAGACCGTTCAGGATAACGCGCAGCGGTTTCTGACGAACCTTGTTTGCCTTCTCTGCGATACCGATCGCACCCTCTGCTGCTGCAAAGGACTCATGACCTGCGAGGAATGCGAAGCACTCTGTCTCCTCCTCAAGAAGCATCTTTCCAAGGTTTCCATGTCCCAGACCTACCTTACGTGTGTCAGCTACAGAACCCGGGATACAGAATGCCTGAAGTCCCTCACCGATCGCTGCTGCTGCATCTGCTGCTCTTCTGCAGCCCTTCTTGATCGCGATCGCTGCACCTACAATATATGCCCAGCAAGCGTTTTCAAAACAGATCGGCTGGATCCCTTTGATCTGATTATAAACATCAAGACCTGCGTCTTTTGTAATCTTCTCTGCTTCTTCAATGGAAGCAATGCCATAACTGTTCAGTACAGAATTGATCTTGTCAATTCGTCTCTCGTATGATTCAAATAAAGCCATTTTCCATTACCTCCCTATCACTCTTTTCTCGGATCAATAATCTTCACTGCATCAGCAACACGGCCGTACTGACCCTTTGCCTTCTCCCATGCGGTATTCGGATCGTCACCCTTCTTGATGAAATCTGTCATCTTTCCAAGGCTTACGAACTGATATCCGATGATCTGATCGTCAGCGTCAAGAGCGATGCCTGTAACGTAGCCCTCTGCCATCTCCAGATAGCGCGGTCCCTTCTTCAGAGTACCATACATAGTACCTACCTGAGAGCGCAGACCCTTTCCAAGGTCCTCAAGACCTGCACCTACCGGAAGTCCGTCCTCAGAGAATGCAGACTGGCTGCGGCCGTATACGATCTGAAGGAACAGCTCTCTCATAGCAGTATTGATCGCATCGCAGACAAGGTCTGTATTCAGAGCTTCCATAACAGTCAGGCCCGGAAGGATCTCAGAAGCCATAGCTGCGGAATGTGTCATACCGGAACATCCGATCGTCTCAACAAGCGCCTCCTGGATGATACCTTCTTTTACATTCAGAGTCAGCTTACATGCACCCTGCTGCGGAGCACACCAGCCGACACCGTGTGTCAGACCGGAAATATCCTTAACTTCCTTCGCCTGTACCCACTTTGCTTCCTCCGGGATCGGAGCAGCGCCGTGATGAACGCCCTGAGCTACCGGGCACATTTCTTCTACTTCGCGTGAATAAATCATTGTAATACTCCTTTCAGTTGTAAATTCTTTTCCCTTTATTTTCTCATAAATCGCAGGATTCGTCAAGAAACTACTTCTCCAAAATCATGACGGAAATCTGCTGTGTCCTTCTCTGATATCACAGCAGATACTTCCCGGACGGGCAGATCAGTCATTGTAGCCATTTGGATTCATCGACTGCCATCTCCAAGAATCTGCACACATCTCATCTATTCCATACTGCGCTTCCCAGCCCAGCTCTTCCTTTGCCTTCGACGGGTCTGCATAGCACTGCGCAATATCGCCTGCACGGCGCGGCTTGATCTCGTACGGAAGTGTCTTTCCACATGCCTTTTCAAATGCATGAAGTACCTGAAGCACGCTGTAGCCGTTTCCTGTACCAAGATTATAAATGCGGACTGCCGGAGTATCATCAAATTTCTTCATTGCCTTTACGTGACCATTTGCCAGGTCTACGACATGGATGTAGTCACGCACACCTGTGCCGTCCGGCGTATCGTAATCATCGCCAAATACACCAAGCTTCTCCAGCTTGCCGACTGCTACCTGCGCTATGTACGGCACCAGATTGTTCGGAATGCCCTTCGGATCCTCTCCGATGATGCCCGCCTTATGCGCGCCGATCGGATTAAAATAGCGCAGAAGAACGACATTCCACTCCGGATCAGATACATGAAGATCTGTCAGGATCTGCTCCAGCATACTCTTTGTCTGTCCATACGGATTCGTGATCACACCCTTCGGACACTCCTCTGTGATCGGCACAAATGCCGGATCTCCATAAACAGTAGCTGAGGAGCTGAAAATGATCTTCTTTACTCCATGCCTGCGCATCACATCACACAAAAGCAGCGTGCCTGTAATATTATTATGATAATACTCCAGAGGCTTTGCTACGGATTCTCCTACTGCTTTATAACCTGCAAAATGGATCACAGAATCAATATCCTCTTTTTCAAAAATCTCATTCATTGCTTCCCGGTCAAGCATGTCGACCTTGTAAAATTTCACCTTTTTTCCCGTAATCTGCTCTACCCGCTCCAGTGCCTTTTCATTGGAATTGTAGAGGTTGTCCATTACTACGACCTCATAGCCGTTATTCAATAACTCTACACATGTGTGACTGCCGATATACCCGGCGCCCCCGGTTACTAATACTGCCATAACATGCCCTCCTGTACCTGAAGGTTGCCCCAGGCAATTGCCTGCGCACCTTATCTCTAACTGTTTATCACGTTTATTATACGTTTAAAACCCTTATTTGTAAAGAACAGCGGATGTATTCTTTCTGCCTTTTTCTTTACACAAAAATCACTGCGTGATAAAATAAGCCCCGGATAATGACCCAGACTGGAGGAACCTATGATTATAAAAAAAGAAACATTACCTGACTTTGATACCTTCGCAGACGTCCTTGCATACGACCCGGATACCAGTCTCTTTTTTGATATTGAAACAACCGGTTTTTCACCGGCTGCGTCCGCACTCTTTCTGATCGGTGTGCTGCACCGGATGGAGGGAGAATGGCTGCTCACACAGTTTCTCGCAGAAGAAGCCTCCGAGGAAGAAGATTTGCTGCGTGCCTTTATCAGCCTTTCTTCTCACTACCGTACGCTCCTGCATTTCAATGGCAGCACCTTTGATCTCCCATATATAACGAAGAAAGCCGCTCAGTATCAGCTGCCGCTTCCTCTGTCGCAGTGTGCCTCTATTGATCTTTATCAGAAATTACGTCCCGTTGGAAAGCTGATGGGACTAAAGCGCATGAATCAGTGTGCTTTTGAGGCGCTCCTTGGCTGGCAGAGATCTGATCAGCTGACAGGAAAGCACATGGTTTCCTTATTTGAGAAATACGCTGCCAGTAAAGAAAAACAGATCCGCGACCTGCTTCTGCTCCACAACCACGATGATATGGTCGGCATGACAAAGCTGCTCCCAGCCACAGCCTGTCTGCTCCTGCTTCGTGGAGAATTTCTGCGCATAGAGCAGGCCGAATACCTGCACAAAAATAAGGAACATACACATCCGGACAGGAAGGCTGCATGCGGCTTTGACAGTCCCAATCCCCTCCCTTGTGACTGTCTGCGCCTTACTTTCACCTTAAAGGAGGCGCTTCCGGTTCCGCTCACCGTGGAAAACACAGCAGCAGTAACTGACTGCTGCTGTCTCCCGGCAGACGACCGTATCCTCTGTAGGCTGTCCGTGTCTCATCACACCGCTGTGCTCCAGATCCCTGTTTTTTGCGGCACACTCTGCCATTTTTTTGCAGATTACAAAAATTATTACTATCTTCCGCTTGAGGATCAGGCAATCCACAAAAGCGTCGCAGGCTACGTAGATCCCGCATACCGTATTCCCGCAAAAGCATCTACCTGCTACATCAAAAAAACCGGACAGTTCCTACCGCAGCCGTCAAAACTCTTTACGCCTGCCTTTCAGGCATCCGTAACATCCTCTGTCTCCTATTTTGAATGGGAGGATTCTCTTCTTATGGATCATGAGCAGCTCACATCGTATCTTCATGCTTTACTGCTGTACCTCTTCCGATCCTGAGTCTTTCTGGGAAGAATAAAAAAAGTGCGTTTTCTAATTGAATATTTCCACAAAATCTGCTATTCTATTAATGATTTATTGTGCATTTTGCCTAATTTTTAACAAACTACTACAGAAAGGATGCAGAGCATGGAAAAAGAAGCATTTTTACCCAGATCTGTCACCAGAGCACTGGTCGCTGCGGTCATCCTCCTCATAAGCCTCAGTATTTTGAGCATCGGCGATTACCGCACCGGCACAGGACCTTCTGACACGTCCAGAGCTTTCTCGCAAACACAGACAGAAATGCAGACAGAAAACAGATCCGAAGAAGCGCCGGGGACAGAAGCGTTCCTGACACGATCCACAGGAGGTACAGTATGAGACTAAAAACATTCCGGGGTGGTATCCACCCTGAAGGGCACAAAGAACAGTCAAAGGGGCAGCCCGTACGCGCCTATCTGCCCAAAGGAGAGCTTGTATTCCCAGTCAGCCAGCACATTGGAAAGCCCGCAAGACCCGTTGTCGCAAAGGGGGATCCGGTACTTGCCGGGCAGATCATCGCAGAAGCGGATGGCTTTGTGTCCGCGAATATCATCAGCTCCTGTTCCGGTACAGTAAAAGCAATCGAGGAACGCCACACTGCCTCCGGGGCAAGAGCCGTCTGCATTGTCATTGAAAATGACGGGCAGTATACGCTCGCGCCCGGTATCGGAAAAACACCGCACAACGGCACCCTGTCAAGCAAAGATATCCTGGATGCGATCAAAGCGGCCGGGATCGTCGGTATGGGCGGCGCAGGTTTTCCCACACATGTGAAGCTCACATCCAAAAATCCAGAGGCGATCGATTACGTGATTGCCAACGGGTCTGAATGCGAGCCTTATATCACCTGTGACGACCGGCTGATGCAGGATGAAAACCGTTCGATCGTAGAAGGGCTTCGTCTTGTGCTTCAGCTCTTTCCGAATGCGCAGGGCGTGATCGCCATTGAGGACAATAAACCTGATGCGATCCGCGCTATGGAAGCCGTCTGCGCCGGAGAAAAACAGATTTTTGTACAGCCTGTTCTGGCAAAATATCCTGAGGGCGGCGAGCGCAACCTGATTTCTGTGATCAGCGGGCGGGATCTGCGCTTTGGCCAGCTTCCTGCCGACGTCGGCTGTATGGTCTGCAACGTCGCAACCCTGCATGCCATTTACCGTGCCGTTCATTTTTCAGAGCCTTTGATGGAACGCTATTTTACCGTGTCCGGAGACGCCGTTGCCAGTCCCTGTACCATGAAAGTGCGCATTGGTACCTCTGCGGCAGAGCTGATCGAGGCGGCAGGAGGTGTGAAGGAAGGATGTACCGTTAAAAAGGTCCTGAGCGGCGGTCCGATGATGGGAATTGCGCTCTCTGCGCTCGACGTCCCTGTATGCAAAAACAATAACGCGCTGACTGTCCTGGCTCACGATGAGGTAGAAAAAGCGCAGCAGCAACTTACTGCCTGCATCCGCTGCGGTCGCTGTACCCGCGCCTGTCCGATCCATCTGACGCCACAGATGATGGCAGATGCCGCCGAGCACGGTGATTATGAACAGTTCGAAAAACGTCTTTACGGACTTGACTGCTTTGCATGCGGCTCCTGCACGTATGTATGTCCTGCCAAGCGTCCGCTGATGCAGCTATTCAAACAGACAAAAGCCGCTATTCTGGCAGCAAAGAGAAAGTGAGGAACCTGAAGCAATGAATGAAAATTTACTGAATATTTCTTCCAGCCCACATATCCGCAGCCGGCTGACCACGAGAAGCGTCATGACAGAGGTCGCGCTGGCGCTGATGCCTGCAACACTGTTTGGCATCTATCATTTTGGTCTGCATGCGTTTCTGGTGATCGCTGTAGCTGTAGCGGTAGCCGTGATCACAGAACTTCTGTTTGATCTTATCGCTAAACGCGGGAATACGATAAAGGACGGAAGCGCCGTCGTGACCGGACTGCTTCTGGCGCTGTCGCTTTCCCCATCTGTTCCGCTCTACATACCTCTTCTCGGAAGTATTTTTGCGATCCTTTTCGTAAAATGCCTGTTTGGAGGACTCGGAAAAAACTTTATGAACCCTGCGGTCACGGCAAGATGTTTCCTGCTGATTTCTTTTGGAAGCGCCATGACTAATTATTCTATCGACGGCGTCAGCGGAGCCACACCGCTCGCTGCTCTGAAAGCCGGAGAAACAATCCATGTATCCAGCCTCTATCTCGGCAATACGAGCGGTGTGATCGGATGCTCCGCACTGGCACTGCTTGCCGGCGGACTCTTCCTGTGGGCAGTCGGCGGCATTACTCTGGAAATCCCTGCAGCCTGTATTGGGTCCTTTACACTGTTCATGGCGCTTTTCGGAGGACAGGGCTTTGATCCCGTCTTTCTTACTGCGCACATCTGTGGCGGCGGCGTATTGATGGGCGCCTTCTTCATGGCTACCGATCCTGTCACAAGCCCGGTCACCGGACGCGGACAGGTCATATATGGCGCAGGAATGGGTATTCTTGCAGGATTGTTCCGGGTGTTCGGCTCTTCTGCCGACTCCTTCAGCTACGCGATCATCCTCTCCAATATCCTGGTACCGTTTATTGATAAGCTCCCGATCCGCAAGCCGCTTGGCTACCGGGACGGAGAATACAAAGAAAAGAAATTCCCGGTGTCCGCCATCAAGCTGGCTGTTATTACACTGGCAGCCGGACTGGGACTGAGCAGCGTATTTATGCTCACGAAGGATAAGATCGCCCAGCAGGAACTCGCCGCCGCTACTGCTTCCTATAAAGAAGTATGTCCTGACGCAAGTACCTTTATCTCCGATGAAAAACTGGATGCAGCGGTGGAGAAGCTAGGCGACGATGTCTACGACGAAGCATATGGAAGAACCTTCCTTAATAAAGTTATGGTCGGAATGTCCGACGATTCTATCGCCGGTTATGTGATCAGCGTCACTACAAAGGACGGCTACGAAGGAAATATCACACTCTCCGTCGGACTTCTGCCTGACGGCACAGTAAATGCCATTTCCTTCACAGAGCTCAATGAAACTGCCGGTATGGGCATGCTCTGCGGCGAGAGCGCTTTCAGGGATCAGTTCTGCGGTGTGAAAACAGACGCCTTTCTTCTGAATAAATCCGGAGAATCCACTCAGGCGAACGCAATCGATACCGTATCCGGCGCGTCCACCTCTTCCGGTGCGATCGTAAATGCAGTAAATACCGCGCTCGACTTTTATGCGACAAATATAGAGTAAAGGGGGACTGATCATGAATCAATATTGGGAACGCATTTATAATGGTATTGTCAAAGAAAATCCCTGCATCATTCTGATGCTCGGTATGTGTCCGACCCTTGCAGTCACTACCTCTGCCATGAACGGACTTGGAATGGGGCTATCTACGCTGGCGGTGCTCGTCTTTTCAAATATGATCATCTCGATGATGCGCAACATCATTCCGGATCAGGTCCGTCTGCCTGCCTATATCGTCATTGTAGCTACGCTCGTAACAATCGTAGATCTCAGCTTGCAGGCGTATGTTCCCGGACTTTACAAGTCACTGGGGATCTATATCCCGCTGATCGTCGTCAACTGTATCATCCTGGGCCGTGCTGAGGCATATGCGAATAAGGTAGCTCCTGCTCTGGCTGTTTTTGACGGTATCGGTATGGGAATCGGCTTTACTCTCGCTCTGACAGCCATCGGTATTGTACGTGAGCTGCTGGGAGCAGGCACGGTATTCGGCTTTGAGCTTCTCCCAGAAGCATTTGAACCGATCGCTATCTTCGTAAAAGCACCCGGCGCCTTTCTTGTCATGGCAGTACTTGTCGCAGCCTTAAACGCTGCACATATTTCAAATGCTGCAAATAAAAAAGTAGAAGGCTGCGACGGCTGCTGCTCTTCCTGCACAAAATCCTGCCAGGAAGACGGAAAGGAGGCAACAGAAGAATGAACACATCTCTGATCCTGATCATCGTGACAACTGCGCTTGTCAACAATGTAGTCCTAAGCCAGTTCCTTGGCATCTGTTCGTTCCTCGGCGTGTCAAAGCAGATCAAGACCTCTGCGAGTCTTGGAGGTGCTGTGATCTTTGTCATGGCGATCTCCTCTGCCGTGGCAAACCTGCTTTATACCTTCCTGCTGGAACCGCTCCATCTGGAATATCTCGAAACGATCGTATTCATTCTCGTGATCGCAGCTCTTGTCCAGATAGTAGAAATGTTCCTCAAGAAAACCTCTCCGGCGATCTATCAGGCGCTCGGCATCTACCTGCCCCTGATCACAACAAACTGTGCGGTACTTGGAGTAGCGATCACAAATGTTCAAAACGGCTACGGCTTTATCGAAAGTGTAACTGCAGGGATCGGCACTGCGGTCGGTTATACCATTGCGATCGTACTGCTCGCCGGTATCCGGGAGAGGATCGATGAATCCAGCATTCCGGCTCCGTTTCGCGGCGCACCTGTTGTACTGCTGTCCGCCGCTTTAATGGCAATCGCATTTATGGGCTTTGGAAGCCTGTCACTGTAAAGGAGGTAATGTATGCAAGCAATTATGACTGCCACCGCTGCTGTCGGTGTGATCGGCCTCCTGCTGGGACTTCTCCTGGTAACGGTCGACAAAAAATTCAAAGTAGAAACTGACCCCAAAGAACAGGCCATCCGCGGCTATCTGCCGGGGAACAACTGCGGCGCCTGCGGATATGCCGGATGTGATGCAATGGCCTCCGCCATTGTACACGAAGAAGCTCCGGTAAACGGCTGCCCGGTGGGAGGCGCCAGTGTCGCAGAGCAGATTGCCCATATCATGGGCGTGGAAGCAGAAAAAACCGAAAAAATGGTTGCCTTTATCAAATGCTCCGGCGATTGCGAAAACGCAGCTTCCCGCGCTCATTACGTCGGGATTAGCGACTGTGTATCTGCTGTAGCAAGCGGCCTGTCCCCCTGGACCTGCGACTACGGCTGCCTCGGCTTTGGTTCCTGCGCATCCGCATGCCCGTTCGGCGCGATCACTGTAGAAAACGGCGTAGCCGTTGTAAACCGTACCTTGTGCCGGGCCTGCGGAAAATGCATTGCAGTATGTCCAAAGCACCTGATCGAACTCGTGCCGGACAGAGCTCCTTACGCAGTGCGCTGTTCCAACCGCGACCGCGGTGCAGCAGTCAAAAAGGTCTGCACAGCAGGCTGTCTGGCCTGTAAGCTCTGTGAAAAGCAGTGTGAGGCAGATGCGATCCACGTAGAAAACAGCATCGCGCACATTGACTACGAGAAATGTACTGGCTGCGGAAAATGCGCAGAAAAATGTCCTGTAGGCGTGATCAGACTGCGGAACAAATAAAACTTCTGCACAGGTACAAGGGCAAAACCTTGTATCTGTGCAGATCTCCTGCTATAAAAGAAAGTCAAAAAAACACTAACCGGATCTCTTACGAAATACCAGTTAGTGTTTTTCTCTTACTTATTTCTGTGCTTTGATAAAATCAGCGATCGCTTTATCCCACTTCTGGATGTGGTTCACAAGCCAGTCTGTGATATTCTTATTCACTGCATTTACGAATGCCTCGCTCGGACCTTCTTCCTCCTCGAGCATCTCTCGCAGCTCGCTGACTGCCTGCTTGAACTCTTCATGCTTCTCATGATGAGCATTCAGCTGATCGTATCCGACTTCCTTCTGAAGCTTCTCCTCATCTGTGAAATGGTACTCTGTGTAATCCATCAGGAAATCAAGCGTCTTGATCGCCGTCATCTTCTCCGTACCCTTTTCACAGCTCTCTACAAGCTTGTTTACACGGCTGATCAGCTCTTTATGCTCGCTGTCGATCAGCTCATTCCCCGTGTACAGACTTTCATCAAATACAATTTTCATATTCTTACCTCCCGTACAGATTATTCAGCATCTGTCTCCTCATAAACGGTCTCTTCCGCAGCATCTGAAGCTGCTTCGAGTGCTTTCATGCTGAGGCTTATTTTTCTGTCCTCACCGTTGAAATCAACGACCTTTGCCTCGATCTCCTGACCTACGCTCAAGATATCTGCCGGCTTGTCTACATGATCGTGTGAGATCTGAGATACATGGAGCAGAGCGTCTACGCCCGGCTCAAGCTCTACAAATGCGCCAAAGTCTGTCATTCGTGCAACTCTGCCGTTTACAATGTTGCCTACTGCGTATTTCTCAGCTGCAGTCAGCCATGGATTCTGATCTTCAAATTTAAGACTCAGTGCGATCTTGTCGCCATTGATATCCTTGATCAGCACAGTAACCTCATCGCCAACCTTGAATACCTTCTTCGGATTTTCCACATGTCCCCAGGACATCTCTGAGATATGAAGCAGACCGTCTGCTCCGCCAAGGTCGATAAATGCGCCAAAATCTGTTACATTCTTTACTACACCTGTCACTGTATCGCCTACCGCGATGCGCTCAAACAGTTCCTTCTGCATCTGTGCCTTCTTAGCTACGAGCAGCTGCTTGCGGTCACCGATGATTCTTCTTCTGCGCGGGTTGAACTCTGTGATAACAAACTCAATCTCCTGTCCTGCATACTTGTCGAGATTCTTCTCGTAAGTATCAGATACAAGGCTTGCCGGGATAAATACTCTCGCCTCATCAACAACTACACTGAGTCCGCCTGTAAGTACCTGTGCTACCGGAGCCTTCAGTACTTCCTGTGTATTAAACGCTTCCTCGAGTCTCTTATTGCCCTTCTCTGCTGCGAGACGCTTGTAGGTGAGCAGTACCTGTCCGTCTCCGTCATTCACCTTCAGAACCTTTGCTTCCATCGTGTCATTCACCTGTACGAGTGTGCGAAGGTCTACATTTGCTTCATTTGTATATTCGCTTCTGGTAATGATACCATCTGCCTTATATCCAATGTTCAAGACGATCTCGTCTTCTTTGACATCAATGACAGTGCCTTCGACTACCTCTCCATTATGAATTGTTTTTAATGATTCTTCCAGCATTTGTTCAAAACTCATATCTGACATTGTTTTGAAACCTCCTCAATCAAATTATTTGGGGTCGATGCCCCTGCTGTAATACCTACGCAACCCCTGGATGGCAATAGCCGAATATCCAAATCTTTCAGTGTTTGTATATAGTAAGTATTTGCACATTCTTTTTGACAAATCTCATACAGCTTGCGCGTGTTCGAACTGTGGCTGCCGCCGATCACGATCATACAATCCGCTCTGGCCGCGATCATTCTCGCCTCCGACTGCCGTTCCTCCGTAGCACTGCATATCGTATTCAAAATATCCACTTTATCATAACTCATTTTTAAAATAATTTCAACTAATTTATCAAATTTCTTGTAATTAAATGTCGTCTGTGACACAATACACAGTGGAGTATCACAATTATGTGTAAAAGCTTCCGCCTCTTCCTCCGTCCCGATCACCGTCACTTTTTTGCAGCACCATCCCTTGATGCCTTCTACCTCCGGATGCCCATCATTGCCGATGATCACGACATCTGCTCCATTTTTGCTGTGTTCATGTACGATCCTGTGGATCTTTTTGACAAACGGACAGGTCGCATCCACCACCTGTACCTCTCTGTTTTCAAGGATGCGGTATATTCTCTGCGCCACTCCGTGAGAACGTATGATCACAGTCCCTTCCGTAAGGCTCTCCAGCTGTTTTTCATCCTCAATAATACGGACTCCTGCTTCTGTAAGCTTTCGCACAACCTCTTCATTATGAATGATCGGCCCATAGGTATAGATCGGCTTGACCCCTTCTTCAATCTGCCGGTATACCTGCTCTACTGCGCGCTTTACGCCAAAACAAAAACCCGCTGTTTTTGCCACAACCACTTCCATCTTTGTATTCCTTCCCTGCTTTTTCCTGTTCAGCTACATCCGCTCTCTCGCCAGCTTCAAAATACACTCCACTACTTCCTCTATCGTCATGTCGGAAGAATCTACAAGCACTGCATCCTCTGCCTGGCAAAGCGGCGCCGTCTCTCTGTGCATATCGCGATGGTCGCGTTCCTCAATATCTCTTTCGATTTCTGCAAGGCTGCACGATTCTCCCCGCTCCGTCTGCTCCTTATAGCGGCGCATGGCGCGCGTATGTACACTTGCCGTCAGATAGATCTTAAGCTGTGCCTGCGGCAGGATCGCTGTACCAATGTCCCTTCCATCCATCAATACATTTTCACGCTTTGCGAGATCGCGCTGAAGCTGAGTAAGCTTTGCTCTTACCTGCGGCTTTGCCGCCGCCGTACTTGCCATGCGGCTGACCTCTTCCGTACGGATCAGCCCGGAGACATTCTCTCCATTCAAATACACCTGCTGCTCTCCGCCCTCATATCCAATGCTCACCTCTATCTGATCCAGTGCATCAAGAAGCGAAGCTTCCTCCTCCACGTTCGCGCCAAAGCGCAAAATCCCCAGTGCGATCGCACGGTACATTGCCCCCGTATCCACATACACAAACTGCAGCTCCTTTGCCGCACGCTTGGCAATCGTACTTTTTCCGGCTCCTGCCGGTCCATCTATTGCGATATTAAAGCTCATTCTCTCTCCTCCGGTTTTCTCGTTTTAATGATCTGTGCCTTCCTGCATCACACTGCTTCCCGCTGCATATCCTGTAGACCAGGCGATCTGCAGATTAAAACCTCCCGTCACTGCATCCAGATCAAGTACTTCTCCTGCAAAATACAGTCCTGCCACCTTTTTTGATTCCATAGTCGCAGGATTGATCTCTTTTACGCTGACACCGCCGCGTGTAATGATCGCTTCATTATAATCCCTCAGACGCGTCAGTGTCAAAGGAAATTGCTTGGTCAGCGCCACCAGCCGCTGTCTTTCCTCTCTGGAAATGTCATGAACTGCCTTTTCCGGAGGGATCATACTGCGCTCGATCATCACCGGGATCAGCTTTGCCGGAAAAAGATTCCCCAAAACGTTCTTAAACTGTTTGTTTTTTGCCGCCTCGAATTCTCTCAGGATCCGTGCATCCAGCTGCTCCTGAGACAGCGCAGGCTTCAGATCAATATACAGGTCAAGCGGATGTCCCGCCAGCTTTTTCTGGATCTGACTGCTTGCTGTCAGAATCAGCGGTCCGGTCACGCCAAAGTGTGTGAACATCATCTCTCCAAACCCGCGAAAGAGCTCCTTTTTCCCGTCTGTCACCCGTATCTCTATATTGCGAAGCGACAGTCCCTGCAGCCTCTTTGCCCAGTCTCCCTGTGTTTCGATCGGCACAAGAGACGGTGACAGAGGGGTGACGCTGTGTCCCGTCTCCTGTGCAAAGCGATAGCCATCTCCCGTTGATCCCGTCGCACGATAGGAAATACCTCCTGTTGCCACAATGACTGCATCCGCACAGATCTCCTGCCCGGAGCGCAGCCTGATCCCGCGGATGCGGCTGCTGTGCGCCGCCTTCTCTTTGCGCTGCGCTGCATCGGCAGACCCCTCTGCCTGCCCGCACAATACAGCTTCTACCTCCGACTCCAGCATTACATTCACGCCGCATCTCTTCATACTCTCAGAAAGTGCCCGGATCACATCCGAAGAATGATCTGATTCCGGAAATACACGGTTCCCCCGCTCTGTCTTGGTCCTCATCCCCTGTTTTTCAAAAAAGGCGATCGTATCCTGACTCGTAAATCCATAAAATGCACTGTAAAGAAATTTGCGATTGACACAGACCGCCTGAAGCAGTTCCTCCACCTCACAGTCATTTGTCAGATTACATCTTCCTTTTCCCGTAATATAAATCTTCTTTCCAAGCTTTTCATTCTTCTCATAAAGACTGACCTGATGCCCGTTGTGCGCGGCTGCGACCGCTGCCATCATGCCGGCGGCTCCGCCGCCGATCACTGCCACTCTACTCATCTTTCTTCTCCCCGCTCTCCTTTTCCTCTATATCCGAATTTCCATCCTTTAATTCAAACCAGAACGCAACACCATCCTGTGTATTATAAACTCCGTATTTCTGATGAAAAGATTCCATGATCGCTTTTACGATTGAAAGTCCCACTCCGCTGCCGCCGTACTCTCTCGTGCGTGCCTTATCCACCTTATAGAACTTATCCCAGATCCGCCCTATATCCTCCTCCGGGATCTGCTCCCCTGTGTTAAATACGGTCACGCGCACATGATCCGCACTGCACGCCGCTGATACGCGGATCTTGTGTGCTCCTCCGATATGATTGAGGGCATTGCTCAGGTAATTTGTAATAATCTCCTCAACCTTAAATTCATCTCCCCAGACCGGCAGACACGCTTCGCCCTCATAACTGATATCAGCCTCTTTTTGCTGAGCCAGGATTGATACAGACTGTATCTTATTCTGGATCAGGACCGCCAGATCAAAGCGTTCCATCACAATCTGATCATTGCCAAACTCAAGCTGGTTCAGTGTCAGAAGCTTCTGCACGAGCCCGTTCATCTTACCTGCTTCATCCATAATAACGTCACAGTAAAACTCCCGGCTTTCTTCGTCATCATTGATACACTCCTGCAGCCCTTCCGCATATCCCTGGATCAAAGCGATCGGAGTCTTGAGCTCGTGCGACACATTGGAAAGAAACTCCTTGCGCATTTCATCGATCTGCTCCTTGCGCTCAATATCCTTTTGCAGCTCATTATTCGCAGTCAGAAGCTGAGAATACGCCTTCTCCAGGTTCTCCGACATACGATTAAAATGCTCACCAAGCTGTCCGATCTCGTTTCCGCCGCCGCCTGTATACTTTGCATCAAAATCAAGATCTGCCATACGCTTAGAAAGCTCTGTCAGCCGGTTGAGCGGCTGAGTCACACGCTTTGAGACAAACCAGATGATGACGCTTCCAAAAAGAACGCCGATCACACAGATATATTTGATAAACTCATTTGAAATACGCACACTGTCCTGGATTCCTTCAATACTGATCCGCATCAGAAAATAAAAACCCTTATCAAGCCGTCCCCATATCTCAAGGAAATTCAGCCCCAGCTTATCGTCATACTTTTTCTGGATCGTATAATCCTCATTTTCTTCCAGGACCACGCCGCTGTCATAGCCAATCCCATAGCCATTCAGACGAGCCAGAATGATATCCATGTTGTTCATGTTCTTCATCCACATCGTCTCTACATAGTCTTCGTTCGTCACTACAAATGAAATCCCGTTCTCATTGCACATCTGCTCATACGCCTTTGTATCATCCGTGCTCATGATTCCGAAATCATTAATATTTTCGTTCAGCGTCTCATACGCCTCGCGCAGCACCTTCTGCTTCTGGATATAATAGAAATCCTCCAGAAAAAACGTGTTGACCAGAAAGTTGGCAAGAAAAAGCACTACTGTCAATCCCGCAAAAACTACCGTCAACTGCTTCCGAATGGAAATATTCATCAGTCTTCCACCTCGAATTTATATCCCATACCCCAGATCGTTTTGATATAGTCTCCCTTGTCCCCAAGCTTGCTGCGCAGCTTTTTTACATGTGTGTCGATCGTGCGCGCATCTCCAAAATAATCATAGTTCCATACACTGTTCAGTATCTTTTCCCGTGAGAGCGCCAGCCCCTGATTTTCAATAAAATACGTCAGAAGCTCAAATTCCTTATAGCTCAGATCAACACTCTTCCCATCGATCCTGACTTCATGTGCAGCCTTATTCACTTCGATCGCTCCCGCCTTGAGCACATCGTCCGCCGCAAAGCCATTCGTCCTGCGAAGGATCGCTTCCACACGTGCCACCAGGATCTTGGGACTAAATGGCTTTGAAATATACTCATCCACCCCAAGCTCAAATCCCAGAAGCTCATCTCTCTCATCTGATTTTGCCGTAAGCATGATGATCGGCACCTGAGAATATGCTCTTATCTCCCTGCATACCTGCCAGCCGTCCATCTTTGGCATCATCACATCAAGAATAACCAGTGAAATATCCTTATCTGCAAAAAATATATCGATCGCCTTTTCACCGTCTTCCGCTTCAATAACAGCAAAATCCTTTTTTACCAGGAAATCTTTTACAAGCTTGCGCATCCTGCTCTCATCATCTACTACGAGGATCTTCAGTTGTTCCATAACCGCCCACTCCTTTATCCATAATCCGGCTAAGACAGCCTCTCCGCTTTTCTTTGGCTGCCATCCTTTTGTCACAAAATACAACATTCTAAAACTATGTCTGAGTCTACTATACGTTTGTGGCAAATATGTGAACCTTACGGTGTTTTTTACAGCATAAATGATTTTGTCTTTTTTTGCAAGCAGTTACTCCTTGACAAGATTCCTGCTGCGTTCTATACTCTATACAGTCGGTCAAAAAGATATCTGTTTTTGACCCGGCGCCCTGTCGGGGGCAGTAAAGGTTTCGACGGGGGTTATGAAGCTGGAGAAGCTATCCGCAGGTGATGCGTCAACTCACAAATCTAAATATAAACGCTGAAGATAATTTAGCATACGCTGCCTAATGGCAGCTGTCTGACTTAGGGCACCTGCACCTTAAGACCCAGGCATCGACTATGCAGGAAACGACGTATGTTAAGCTTTGCGCATACGGGCGTATCATGAAGCTACTAAAGGCGGCAGGGTGTCAGCTCCCGTCCGCCGGAGGGAATGTAAAAAAACTGACTATGATAGTAGAAGGACAGTGAATTGGCTTTCGGACACGGGTTCGATTCCCGTCTGCTCCACTCAGTACTGCAAGGAGCTGCTGCAAAGTATTCCTTCCAGCCTGCCCAAACGGGTATGCCGGATATACTTTGCAGCAGCTCCTTTGTCATTTTCCTTTGATAAAGATCCGTACCTGCGATCCTGCGAGCACCGGCTTTTTTGTACCCTGCCTCATTTTACCGAATCGTCTTTACCACAAAACAAAAATAAAAAATATGAAGCAGCCACACTCCCAGAAGTACTGCGCATCCCATGACAATCCCCTGCAGCCCCATCACCGTAAAGCCAAGACTCATAAGAAGCGTCACTGTCGTCAAAATGCGGCATTTCGTTTTTCGGGTCATACCACGTCCCGCGGCAAAGTCCTCCAGATTATTTTTATACAGCTTCGTATTTTTAAACCATCCATGCAATCTTTCCGAACTTCTGGCAAAGCAGACAGCCGCAAGCATCAGAAATGGAACAGTCGGGAGTATCGGCAGGAGGGCTCCCGCCGCCCCCAGCCCAATACCGATCCAGCCCGCTGCCATATATAAGATTCGTTTTATCTTCATATGATTTTCTCCTGTCGTTTACTCTCTGTTTTATTTTGTAATCCACTCCGCGCGCCTTGAGAATACCCGGTCCATCAGCTCATTCTTCCTGATTCTACGCAGTACACTCTGTCCGCGATCCCCATCGTTGATTTTCTGTGCGATACCAGAATGATTGTTCTGCCCCGGCGTTCTTCGTGAAGTGACTTCAGAACAACTGCCTCATTCAGGCTGTCGAGATTTGAAGTCGGTTCATCAAGAAGCAAAAACGGCGCGTTGTGTAAAAATGCTCTCGCCAGTCCGATCCGCTGCCGTTCACCGCCTGAGAGTGTATCGCCAAGCTCTCCTACCGGTGTGTCATACCCCTTCGGCAGTCCCATGATAAAATCATGGACAGATGCTTTTTTGCAGGCGCTTATCATCTCTTCCTCTGTCGCATCCAGCTTCGCAACACGCAGATTATTGCGGATCGAATCATGAAACAGATGTGTTTCCTGCGTGACAAAGCTCTCCATGCCCCGCAGATCTGAGGTGTTGATCTTTTCTATATTTCTGCCGGAAATTCTGACCGTCCCCTGCTGCACGCTCCAAAACCGCATAAGAAGTCGAAGCAGCGTCGATTTTCCGCTTCCTGATCGACCGGAAATCCCCGTAATCTGTCCCTTCGGAATATCAACAGAAAGATCATCCAGAATCTTTTCTTCTCCATAAGTAAAAGAAATATGCTCTGCCGCAGCGCCATGAAATTCTGCCGACGGCTGTCCGCAAATCTCCTCCACCACAGGACTCTCACTGAGAATATCAAGAACACGCCTGCCTGCCGCCAGCGTATTTTGCAGCGTAGACCCAAGCGCTGAGAGCGAGACAAACGGCCCAAATGAGCTCATAAGCGCCAGTGTCACAGTGAGCGCCGCCGAAAAGCCGCACACATGGACGGCAATAATCAGCATTGCCAGATCAAAAAGGAGGATCACTGCTCCAGTCACCGCACTGCTCCAGCCTGCAATGCGCTTCATCCGTTCTTCCTCGGCAGACAGCTCCTGTGTCTTCTTCCTTATCTGATCCAGCCTGTGTGTCTCCTGTCCGTACTGTAATGTCTCGGAAAGTCCGCGGAGAGAGTCCAGCACAAAACCTGACAGCTCGCCCGTTTTTTGTCGAAGGCGCATTCCGTTCTCCCCAAAAATCCGCGAAGTAAACAGGGGGATCACCATACCGACGCACACATACGCCCCCAGGGCGAGAAATCCAAGTCCGCTGTGATAGCTGCCGATAAACATACTCATCACAGCCGCAAACACTGCTGCAATGCAGACCGGTGAAATCGTATGCGCGTAAAATACTTCCAGGAGCTCAATATCTGCAGTAATGATACTGATCAGCTCTCCCCTGTCTCTGCCCTCCAGCTTTGCCGGACAAAGCCTGCGCAGCGAAGCAAATACGCGGTCACGGATAAGCGCGAGCAGCTTAAAGGCAATGAAATGATTGCACGCCTGCTCCGCGTAGCGCAAAAGTCCTCTCAGCACCGCAAAAAGAACGATCACCCCGAACAAAAGCCTCAGATCTCCTATTCCGTCCGGATTCAGAACACGCAGTACTGCAAATCCTCCAAAAACCGTTAAAAACGCCGCGCAAAGATGGCCTGCCACTCCCATCAAAACGGCCAAAAACATATATCCCCTCAGCGGTTTTACAAGTCCGATCAGCCGCATCATAATTTTAGCTCCATCTGTCTTCATTACCGCGCACCTCCTTTGTGTAATTCTCAAGCTCCTGCTGTATCCCCCAAAGCTCCCGATAAACCGGACACGAAGCAAGCAGCTCCTGATGCGTTCCGCTTCCTGCCACATTTCCCTCTTTCATCACATAAATCCGGTCTGCCGGTACTGCATTTGCAAGCCTGTGCGAGATCAGTATCACTGTTTTCGTTTCTGACAGCTTATAAATCTGCTCCATGATGTCATTTTCACTCTCTACATCAATGTTAGAAGTCGCCTCATCAAAAATATAGACCGGGCTGTCGTGGAGCAGCGCTCTTGCCAGCGCGAGACGCTGCCGCTGCCCTCCGGAAAGGTTTGATGCCCGCTCCTGCAAATGCGTGTCCAGCCCCTCCTCTGCCCGGAGAAACTCTGCAAGCCTCACCTGCTCCAGCACATCCCAAAGCGCCACATCTTCTGCTTCTGGAGACGCCATCAGCAAATTTTCACGTACAGTGCCCTTAAACAGATAGCTCTGATGACTGATATACGTGATATCTTTCATCAGGCTCGCTTCTGAAATCTCTGAAAGAGGTATACCTGCAAGCATTACCCTGCCCTGATACCCCTTATTTCTCCCTGCAAGGATGGATGCAAGCGTTGATTTTCCACAGCCGCTCTCCCCCACAATCGCCGTAAAACTACCTTCAGGGAATGTCATTTTCACACCGTGAAGGATTTCTCTCTGTGCAGTATACCCATAGCGCAGATTATTGCAGCAGATCATGCCGGGCTCTTCCATAGCTGCGCTGTGCGGCTCATGCACGGTCGTTTCGTTACTCTCCTGTGCAATCCCCGTCTGACGCTCGGGCTCGGGCAGATCCATCAATCGGAAAATCTTTTCTGACGCCGCCATGCCATTCATCGCAATGTGAAAAAATGATCCGAGCAGGCGCATCGGCAAAAAAAACTCAGCCGCAAGCAAAATAGTCAGCAGACATCCCGCAAGCTCTATGCGTCCTGCCTGAAGCTGCAGCACAGAAAGAATCACTCCCGCCGCTGTACCGCCATAAGCTACCAGATCCATGATCGTAATAGAGTTTAACTGCATCGTCAGTACCTTCATCGTAATCCTGCGGAACCGCTCACTTTGCTCCCTCATTTCCTGCTGCTTAAAGCCATCAGACTGATAGATTTTTGTTGTCGTCAGCCCCTGAAGATTTTCCAGAAAAGTGTCTCCAAGAGACGTATACTGATCCCAGTATTTTCCCAGTAGCCTCTTGGCCCAGCGCTGTATCACTATGATAGTGACCGGGATCAGCGGCACGCAGATCAGCAGCACAACCGCTGCCGGCAGATTTACAAAACCAAGCACAAAGAATAAGGTAAGCGGGGCAAGCATCGCATAAAAAAACTGCGGCAGATACGCGCCAAAATACGTCTCCAGCTGATCAACCCCTTCTACTGCCACCTGTACAATCTCGCTTGTTGATACCTGCTCTTTGTAAGACGGCCCAAGGCGCACCAGCTTGGAGTAGATCATTTCCCGAAGCTTTCCTTTTACCGCTTTTGCACTCAGATAACTCATCCGGCTTGAAAGAACTGCACACATAAACCGTACCGCGATCGCAGTAGCCATAAGGAAAATCATATTCATTTTATCGCTGCGTCCTCCCCCTCCTGTCCCCGCATACATGCGCTGCAGCAGATCTGCAACAGAAAACATCAGCATAATATTCGCCGCAAGTGCCATCCACTGCAGCGCACATTCACCGCAATATACTTCCTGCTCTCTTTGACTGTACCAATCAGTCGCCTGTTCATCATCATAAAAAATCATCTCGCTTTCTGTTTATATTACCGAAAGTTTTACCTATCTTTTATTAGTCTTAACTAACTCATAGTCAAAAAAATAAAGCTCACAGGCTTTATTTTCTATCTGATGAACTCTTTCCATCCAGCTTTCCAAGTTAGTTTTCGCTAACATTTTAGGAGTATACCATTCCTGTCAAAAAAAATCAACCATTTTTTTAGAAATCCAGCTTAGTGTGAGCACCGCGAGCACGATCTTATTCAAATTCAAAGGGAGTTTCCAAAAGTGACAGACATTTATTCGTTGCATCAAGTTCCACTTCACAGCCAATAGGCAGCGTAAGCATTGGATGTGTATGACAGCAATCAAACTCTGCTAAAAATGGAATATGACAGCCATCTAACACCTCTAATAAAATCTCATACGGTTTTCTTCCAGTTCCGTTATCATCAAATTTTTCGTGTTTGCCAAGCACAATTCCGCTTATTTTTTCAAACACACCCGCCAGCTTTAACATAGAAAATGATCTTTCAATTGTACAGGCATCCTTCAGAGAATCTTCAATAAACAGAATATCTCCTTTCCTGATTTCCGGCATATATTCTGTTCCGAAGAAGCCTTCCATTGTATTTAAGTTTCCGCCTATCAATCGGCCTCTGCAAATGCCGGGATTCACACATACCCAATTATTTGTATATTCTGTCTTTCCCCTGTCCTGCTGACTCCAGTCAATAAATTCATCCGTCCAGACAGATGGCATTTTATATTCATACGGTAATTCGAAGTCACCAGAAATAACAGCCTTAAAACTATTATATGTCCAGTCAACAAATGGAGGAAATTCCCCAAAAGAAGATGCTAAGGCAGGGCCATAAAAAGTCACAAGTCCTGTTTTTGCATATATTCCCATTAATAATGCTGTCGTATCTGAATAACCAATAATTATTTTAGGATGATGCATTAAATATTCATAATCAATATAGGGCAAAATTGAGTTTGTATTATTACCTCCAATAGCTGCCATTAATACTTGTATTTTTTCATTGTACAATAACTGATTAAATTCTGCGGCTCGCTCTTTAATACTGCCAGAACGATAATAGCGTCAATGGACAAGGGGCAACACGCCTCACGCCATGTAATTTCGCATATTTTCTACGTTATCCTCAGCCGGCGTACGTCCAGTACGCCTCCATCGTCTGCCTTGAAAATAGGCGAAATTCCGATGGCTGAGGTCGGAGAATCAGAAATAGTTCGATTTGTGCCCCTGCAAGGCACTTGAACGACGCGTACTGGACGTACGCGGAGCAAAAGTAACGGCGCAGGAGCGCAAATTCGGACATTTCTGACCGTGTTGTCCCCTGTTCACTGACGCTAATCCTGTTTTTTATAAAGAATTCCATCAACAACGTCAATGCCTTTCGATTGTAAATATTCTTTTCCTCTCCTATACCGAACAGGGACCGTTGCAGATATAGGTGAAGAAGATGAGAAAACACCTATAGTCAATTTATCTTTCAATTTTTTATTCTTCATTCCAACAACTCCTTATTAACTTCCAGATTTTTTCAATCCCTACGCCGCAATATTCTTTATATAGTGCGGTCGCAATCTCACATCCAGACTGTATCCTTATCTCTCTATTTTTTATCTTTCAAGCCGTTTTCAAGCTCGCTTTCCACCATATCTCTTTTTCCCACTACTCTGATTTCTGTTCCATTGGCATCTATTTTCATATTCTTCATACCCCAGCCAGCCTTCCTACTGGTCTTTTTCATTTTTTCTTAACTCTTTCATTTATTTCAGAGTATACCATATCTTATAAAATTAAAATAAGAAAATTTTCAATTAATTTCCCATCATACTGATAACAGAAACCTGATAACAAGAATTGATATAATCCCCTAAATTTTGACATAAATACAGCAGGCAATCCTATAGACTGCCCGCCATATGTAAAATAATCCGTATCAAATTTTTCTTATTCCCACTCGAGCGCCAGACCTTTAATTCCTCGTGATAAACCGCACTGTTAATACGCTTTTCATCCACATAGTCTACAGACTTCAGGACTACTGCAAATAAATAATTCACGGAGGCTAACACAATAGAAAAATATATTCACAATAACAACAATTATGTTGACAAATTATTACTGATTACAGCTGTTCTTCTTTTCTAATGCCAACCCAATCAGTCGATTTGTTTATCCGCCAGCGAACAGTGGAATATTCAGCACATCATCATCGAGTTTCAGATTGCTCAAGGAAAAGCGCACACGGAGTTTCACCTTATCCGGGAACAGCTCCTTGAATTTTTCAGGCTCTTGCTGGATGTGTTGGTTTCAGATTTGACCTCCACCGGAAAAGAAACCAAAATACTTTCCTCCTGCTGAATCAGGAAATCCACCTCATAAGGAGGATTACTCTGTGCCCAGTAGCGGGGAACCACTTCAAACTGCGTCACCAAAGACTGCAGTACGAAGTTCTCGGTCAATGCACCCTTGAACTCGGTAAACAGTCGATTGCCTTCACCAAAGGCAGTAGGAGCCAACTGCGCCAGACGGCGGAGAAGACCAACATCCACCAGATAAATCTTAAAAGCAGACAGGTCATCGTAAGCTGCCACTGGCAGACCGGGAGCGCTGCTGCGGTAGATTTTATGCACCAAGCGGGCATCTACCAGCCACTGCAGAGCATCCTCGTATTCACGGGCTCTGGCACCTTCTTTGACTACCTTATAGAGGAATTTTTTATTCTCCCTTGCCAACTGCGATGGAATGGATTTCCAGATCATCGAGATCTTCGGGAACTCGCTGATATTGGGGTGTTTTGCAAAGTCACGTTCGTATGCACCGATGATATTGGACAACGCTTCCTGCATGGCGGCAACATCACGGGCTTTTGTCCACATGAAAACGGATTCTGGCATACCACCGGTGACATAGTACATCTTCAGTTTCTCGCACAGAGGATTGAAGAACGCATCGGGGATGGGATCAAGGTTATCCCAACTCTCCAAGCAAGCCAGCAGATTATCATCGCCATTGGCAAGCA
Source organism: Parablautia sp. Marseille-Q6255 (assembly GCF_951230155.1). Taxonomy (GTDB): domain Bacteria; phylum Bacillota; class Clostridia; order Lachnospirales; family Lachnospiraceae; genus Choladousia. Next base: position 3,999 of record NZ_CATNVD010000026.1, on the reverse strand, counting down.
GGAATTCCTCGAAGCTCATGGGATCAATCTGCATGAAGTTGACCTTGCCCACAGGGAAAGAAGACGGCTTCGCCAGCGCAATGCCCAGCAGAGAACCGGCACAGGCAACGTGATACTGCGGAGCGTTCTCGCAGAAATACTTCATGGAGTTGATAACTTTCGGGCAATCCTGCACCTCGTCAAAAATAATGAGCGTCTTATCCGGTACAATCTTCTGACCGCTGGCCAGCATCAGGTTCTGCAGGATGCGGTCAACATCCTTAGTGGTCTCGAAGAATTGCTTGTATTCCTCGTTTTCATCAAAGTTAAAATAAGCAGTATTTTCATAGTAACGCTTGCCGAACTCTTTCAGAATCCATGTTTTGCCTACCTGACGCACGCCCTTCAGAATTAGGGGCTTGCGATAAGGAGAGTTCTTCCAGTCCAGCAGTTTTTTCAAAATAAATCGTTCCATAAATATACTCCTCCACATTTTTATTGGAGTTTTAGTGGTTTCTAATCACATTTTTATTATATTTGAAGCCAATCAAAATTACAACCCCTATCACAAAATTATATGCATTTTCCGGCTTTTTAATCACACTTTTATAAGAAGTAATGGTGGGGTATACAAAATATGGGCTGAACTCCGAAAAATTCAGCCCATATATTAACCAATATTCTTTACAAATTTACCTGACATTATCCCTCATGTGTGTTTTTCCTCTATGGCGGGAGAAGTATTCCCACCGGCTGTTTCTATCGACGACTTCCTCGTACCGGCGCAGTTTGTTGCAGAGATCTTTATTCTCCTGCTCCAGTTGTCCGGTGCGGAGATCACCACGAATGGACTTATATTATTCAAACTCGACAATTACTAATCAATTTTGTTTAGAGATTATTTATTGTCGGGTTTCTATTTCTTTTGATTATTTGATTTATCCATATTATCCTGCCTATATGAGCTAATGTTATCATTTTGTTATCGGCATTGATAACACACGCTCTGAAACTGTGGATAACAGCAATATGTTCCGATTCAAATTATAAGCGACTTTGCTTAGAAAATCAACACCCTATACTTAAAATACGTCCCATTTAATCTGCTATGATAAATCGGCTTCCTATATTCCTTGACTTCATGGATCCTTACAACTACTTCACTGCATTATTTATTCTTTTTCTCACATTCCTTCATTGCACGCATTACCTCTGTTGTATCATCAATAAAATCATTTGGTTTAAATCTATAATCATTGTAATATCTTATATCCACCCAATTATTTATATAATTTACCAGATCTTCCTTTATTGCATCAAATGATCTCCAAAAACGTTCTTTGTCATAATCTTTTTCCAATGTGATTTTTGCCGCATAAAATTCAAATCTATAATCTGCAAGAATTCCCCTTAATTCTTCATCATATATTCCATTAATGTTCAAAATATATTGTTGACTGTCTATCTGCTTAAGGGCTTTTTCAATTTCCTCTATACTAAGCCTTAATTGCTCATAAAAAAAATACATTAATTCCGCTTGCCTGTTATCATCACATTCAGCAAATTTAATTTTTACTATCTCATACCATTCTATCCAAGTATGCTCTTCCTGATAATAATCTTTGTCTTTATAGGCAATACCGCACAAACGTGCCCATGTCTTCACATACCACATTATTTGACTTTTTAAATCAATATATACTGCATCATATACACTATTTGCTTTTTCATTTTTTTCTTTAATATTTCCGACTTCAATCAACAAAGCAACAAGTGTAGACGCTACACATCCAAATCCTAAATTCTTGAATATATCTGAAATAAGACTACGTGTAATATCATTCCAAATAGCCGCAACAATCATTATTAATAGAGATATTCCGCCAATTAAACCGTACATTTTCCAATTCATTTTATATGGATTATCAATATGTCTTTTCAACTTCTATTTCCTCTTTATCACTTTTTTCTACAAGAAAATCAACTGTTCTATCAAATAAACATTCTATACAGTAATCTACGCTCAAATTTCACTACAATATCCGCCACATTTAGGACATCTTGGAATCATCCCTAAACAGAGTCCACCGTTACCATATCTGCGAAACTCAGGACTGCAAGTATTGCATTTGAAATCGCCATAGTCACTTGCTGAAACGCCATGCCCAAAGCAACAACTAGGACATGGTGGACAACCATAACCATTAAAAATTATTCTAAATTTGATGGTATATTATTTTTTATTAACAAAATGTTTCACACCTGGTACTATTGATAAAACCATTACGCCTACCCCTAAACAAAGCTCCATAGTTTCTCTTCTTGCTTTCGCTCTTTCTCTACGGCAATTATCGCAATAATTATATCTATTTGTGCTTCTTAATGGAGCTCCGCACTTTTTACAAACTCTTTCTTCGACTGCTTCCTCGTTATTCTTTTTCTTTCGACTCATTCTCTGTATCCTCCGCTATCCTCAAAACATTCTGTCCACTTATCATGTTGCTTGCATCAAAATTTGTAATACGTTCAGAAATCATCATAAACTCATTGACAATAGGAATTTTCTGTTGAGGTGTATTTTCATTCAACAGAAGAAGTGTATCTCTGTCATCAAGATGATTTTCTGTTATAAAGTGCTTAAATTGCAACAAACTTTCTTTACTTGACTCAAATTCGCCTAATATAGCATATCCCTCACATTCAACCTGTACAGAATTAGTTATCGCTACTAAGTCTTGAAATGAATCTGATACTTTTTGAGGAATATCTCGCCCCTTTTTGCCCTCAATGAACAGTTGGACATCATTCTTCTCTGAATTATCAGAAATAAATCGCAAATTCTCACTGAAGTTTCTCATTAACACTCTTTTGGCTTCAGTAGCCGCATCAATTGCATTCAGAATAGCAATCTCTCTTAACTTAGTGTCCTGAATTTTAGCCGCAAATCTCATTTTGTCCCTTGCACTTTCAGCCAAAGCAATTCTATCATTTTGAAGTTCAATATGTATACCTCTGATTGCATCGCCTACACATTCAATTTCATCAAGTATTTGTGCCATAGCCGCATGTGTAGCAAGATTGTTCATAGAGTTTGCCAACTCAGGAGAAAGCGACATTTCCTCCAGTCGCACCTGTTTCACAATGCCCTCCGAATCTCGAATAGTTGGCAATATTTCTCCCTGCTTATCAATGGTAAAGCGATATACGCCTCTGTCAATAAGCTCTTTTACATATTTGTCCATCTTGGCGACAAGAATATTCTCTTTTTTGGCCATTTGCTGTATAACATCAGCAATAGCAGGTATTGTCCGTTCAACATTCTTCCACTGGCCAAAAAACTGAACAAGACTTTTATTATCTTCAACTGCAACAACGCTCAGATTTCCGTTAGCTGGTTTCCACTCCTCTATATCATAACAAAAAGTTGGTACTATTTCGTATGTATCCTGTTCGCTAATCGGGCGTAAGTTGTCCTCACTCATAAAGCCACAGTGCGGACAGATTCTTGCTTTATCCGATATTTTTGTACCACACTCTGGGCAAAGTATCAAACTCATCTTTATTCCTCGCTCTAATATTTATAATAATTTGTCTTACAAAGAAACACCTATTGCATCAAAAATCTTTTTTGCATTATCCTCATCATATTCATAATAAGCAGCACCTACATTCCCGCTTGAAAAGAACACGGTATATCCATTTTTATTTCGTGATATTCTGCATATCATATTTGTATTGATAATTGTGTCTTCTTTAGTTTTTTTATCTTTTACTTTTATAAATGCCATGTTAATCATCTCTCCTCGATACTCATTCTGTAATTTGACTTCTTTTTAATATTATACACAAAAACACTGCTTTTTTCAATTTCACTAATCCATTCACAAAAACAGTGTTACTGTCAAGTAATCGTTGGCAAATTTTTTCATACATGATTTATCATACGCCCGTTCAGGATACAGGCAACGCTGCTAACGCATTCTCGCTCCATTTCGCTCGCAGCGGAAGCTGACCTCATCC
>NZ_CATNVD010000025.1 GCF_951230155.1 Parablautia sp. Marseille-Q6255 | reverse complement strand
AAATGAATATGAGGAACAATATCTTGAAAACATCGAGGAGAATGCAATAAAAATAGCAAGTTAAACTTCGCTCAGAACAGAGAAAATTGGTTACATTTAATTTGTACTTTTTCTTGACATAGGACCATTTCTTGGAATAAAGTCAAACCATCCTCTGGTCTTATTGCCAAGGGACAGCTTGTTACGAATCTCTGCATTGGTAATAACTAAGCTGTTGTTGGAGATGTAGGCGATTTTCTGACCATTTTCTTTGAAGGCCAGTTCATTGTTTGAGAGCTCAGCAGTGAAAGCATTTCCTACTTTACCAAGCTCAATAAGAGCTCCTTTAAAGCGTATATATTCTTCAAGGAGCTCCTGATTAGTTGCGATATTGTCCTTCAGTTCATCTGTGACAGCAGAGAAATCCATGCGGATCTCACTACTGTTTTGCGTAATCGTGGATTGAAAATCCTGCTGGATAGTTGCCATTTCTGAGCGTGAGATGTATTCTTCTCGCACGGTTAGACTGATTTCTTCTGAAGTTTTGGAGATTTCTGAGTAACACTCGCGTACGCTTTCCTGTAACGCAGTAACATCATCAATTACTGTGTCAGTTGCTTCCTTCGCATCTTTGGCTGTAGCTTCTGCGGCATCCGCCTTTGCTATCGCACTTTGTATTTCTGCGGTTTTTCCAATCAAGTCATCGGTGAGTTCAGTGATATTTTCATTCTGTTTGGCCGATAGGGAAGTCAGCTTGATGCCGCTGGCTCCAATGGTTATGGTGTTTCCAGACGGATTTAAGTAATCTACGGTCTTACTCATGCAGGCATAGCGTCCATCAATGCCATGAGGCGGAGATGAGCAGTTCACAAACTGTCTGGCATGAATGCTTCCAATATCGGCACCGGTGTCTGATTCATCCACAATGGTCAGTTCCATACTGGTGATACCGGCAATAAGCTCTGCAAGACGGGCCTTTGCTTTACGGAGAAGGTTGCTCGGAAGCGTGACATCATCCCAGACTTCTGTGGTCCAGATCCAGCCGATTTCTTTTACAGCAGTTTCATCAAATATATAATTTAGCCCATCGTTTACAGAAGTGATATCAACACGTTCATCGGATTCGACTTCATTTCCTTCTTCATCGGTTGTCTTTTTCTTTGCTCCAAGTGGGATAAAAGCTGTAATGCGCTCAGTATGGTCGCGAGATATTTTGGCATCCAACAGATTCTTTCCGTATTCTACAGATTGAATGGAGCGTTCATTAAATTCAGCAAGATAATCCAAAACTTTCCCGGCATCCGTATAACGGACCATTAAATAACCACCATGTGTATTGATCAGCTTGCTTTTGATGGCATCCAGCGTGCAGGAATATTCGGAATTGCTATAACTGATATAGTCATTGTTATCCGTGACTGTAATATTTCCTAGCTTGAAACGCTTCTTTTCTTCGACTGCCTTATTGTGGACAGATAGAAAATATTCCAACAGACCTTTGAGGGGTCCTTTATAGGAGAAAGGTGGCTGCTGGCTATCCTTGAGATATGCCAGAGCCGATTCACAGGTCCAAGTGTGTGTATTATAAAAATCACTGCCATCGTTTAAGGCACGTCCTTCAAAGACCGTTGCATCGCCTTTTTTGCAAACGATGGTAGAAGCCATCGGCCAGATAGAATTCAAATACGGATGATTAAAGGGAGCAGACAGTGTCAGACTGTCGATGTTTTCGGCATCTTCAGACAGCTTTGCTTCTGTGATAGCAAGCTGAGATAACTGTGGATGATAGAAAAGCTGACCGTCTACAAAAATACGAAAGATACTCATAGGCGCCCCTCCCTGAATCGAAAAGTTGTGGTGCCGGTTCCTTGGATTGTGACTGTATTTCTGCCAGCTTGTAATTCAAATTCTGGAAGAGTCCAAATACCGGCGCTCAGTGATTTCCTGAAAGAATCACTGCCGATTGTCCAACTGAGAGATGTTTCGACGGTGGTCGTGATGACAGGAACCACAGGCATAAAATCATTTTCGATAATGAGCGTACCGGAACCAGTTAGATTAACGATGGTCTCTTTATTGTGATAACGATACGAATCTGCATCTTCACAGGAAATCGCAAGCTGGCCTTTACCTGAAAGTGGATCATATTCAGATGAAATCTCTAAAGTACCGATAGCATACAGCTCTGGCTCTTCGCTGGTCGATACCTGTACTAATTGGCCCACATATCGGTTTGCTATCTCAGATACCATTTGGTCATATTTTGCTCTGGTTCCCAGCATAGAAAACGTTAAAGAAAAGCTCCGAGGCTGATAGGATATACGCCCCAGAGCTTCTGTATAACGAATGGGAGAGTTCCTTCCCGGCACTACAATCGTGTTGCTTTGCGACTGTGGTACAGGGAAAGAGATGGTTTCTCGGAGCCAGCCCATAGAAGCGACTGATGTTCCGTTTAATTTAATATCCGGTGTCATAGACTGAGCCTCCTTTGTAACTTTTGAGTTTTGCCGAGCTCACCATCGATTGCAGGGAGCAGGTGTCCAACAAGTGTACCGTCCTCAAGGTAGATGCCTTTACTGGAATTATCCGCAATGACTGCCAGATATTTTTCCATTGCACTGGTATTGAGATGACTGGAAATCATCGTTTCTAGCTGTTTGTAGAAACCGGCGAGAGGAAGGATAGCTTCTGCACCGGCTTCACCTCCAGCCATCAAAGAAGTTCCATTCATTCCAAAGATAGTAGGACTGGTCATGATACCACCTTCCTTGTACCAATCGATAGAAAGATGTGGTACAGAAGGTGGAGCGATAGAAAATTTACCAGTCACCTTGAAATGCGGCAGTTTTATATGTGGAAGAGAAATTTTCATGCCAGAGAAAAATCCCTTGATGGCATCAACTACACTTTTGACCTTGTTCTTTGCGACTTCGATAGGAGTAGTGATGGCGGTTTTTATTCCATTCCACACGAAAGTGGCGGTCGATTTGATTCCGTTAAAGATACTGGCAACTGCGCTCTTTACAGAATTAAATACAGAAGTGACCGTCGATTTAATGGCGTTGACCGGAGTCGTGACTGCTGTTTTGATTGCGTTCCAAACAGTGGTCGCTGTGCTCTTTATCGCATTGAATACCGTCGTTACTACAGATTTGATTGCATTGACGACGGTAGTAACTACGGTTTTTATCGCATTCCATACGGTCGTGAATACTGTTTTGATGGTATTCATCACGGTGCTGATAATCGATGCTACCGCTTGGATGACAGTGGATACCTTGGATTTAATTGCATCCCAGACTGAGATAATAATTTCTTTACAATTCTCCCAAATAAAACGAAATGGAAGTGTGATAATATCAAATGCAGCACTTAAAATGGAACCTATCGCCATGATGCCGGCGGTTACGACATTTTTCAGTGTCTCCCAGATGGTGGTAAAGAACGTAGCAATACCGTTCCAGATTCCTTCAAAGAAGGTCTTGATATTGGTCCAGACCTCATTCCAGCTAGTGCCAAACCAACCAAGGACCACATCTGCGACACCTTTGATGACATTGAGTATGTTTGAAAAGAAGCTGCTGATTCCATTCCAGATAGAAGAAAATATTTCTTTTATGCCATTCCATGCCTGCGACCAGTTCCCGGTAAAGATGCCGATGAAAACATCCAGAATGCCGGTGATTACTCCGGTTACTGTGGAGAGAATATTTGCAATATTGTTAAACACTCCTTCAAAGATTGGAGCAAGGATCTGACAAAAACCGTTCCATACTGCCTTTAGAACATCCACAATATCAGTGAATTGAAATCCCAGAGCATTCAGCCTATCAACAATGCCTTGACAGAAACCGGAGATAGTATCCTTGATACGAGTCCAAGTCCCAATAATCGCATCACGGAAGCCTTCGTTGGTTTTCCAAAGATGAACAAAGGCAGCCACTAAAACAGCGATAACTGCAACAACAGCCAGCACGGGAGCAGAGATGCCGCCAAGAGCAGCACCAAGTTTACCCAGAACCCCGGTTCCACCTTGAATGGCGATCTTCAATTTGCTAATACCATTTGCCAGTTTTACAAAGCCCTGCATCGCCACACCAATTTTGGATATGGTCGTTCCAATGATAATTAGGAGCGGTCCGATAGAGGCTACCAAAAGAGCAATGGTAACAATGGTCCTCTTAGTACCTTCATCCATTCCGTTGAGTTTATCTACAAAGCCTTGTAACTTTGACACGATGGAGCGGATGGCAGGCATCAGGATATCACCAAAGGAAATGGCAAGCTCCTGAAGCTGTGACTTTAAGATGGTGATTTGACCGGCAAGATTATCCTGCATAGTCATAGCCATTTTTTCAGCTGATCCGTCACAGTTTTCAATAGCAGAGGACAGCTTTTCGATATCGCCTTCGCCAGCATTCATTAGAGCGAGAAAGCCGGACATGGCATTCTTACCAACAAGTGATTCTGCAGCTTGGGCTTTTTCAGATTCTGTTAAGTTACCGAAAGCAGAACGACAGTCTGCCAAAATATTGGAAAGATCACGCATGGAGCCATCCGCATTGGTGGTAGCAATAGTGACATCTCCGATAGCCTTACCACTGATTTTTACATCACCGGCAAGGTTATTCATGATAGTACGAAGAGCAGTACCAGCCTGAGATGACTTGATACCGGCATTGGCCATAAGACCAATCGCTTCCGCAGTATCTTCAGCGGAAAACCCAAGCGCACCGGCAATAGGAGCACAGTATTTGAAGGTTTCCCCCATCATAGATACATTCGTATTGGCATTGGAAGATGCTGCTGCAAGGATATCTGCGAAATGACCGGAGTCTTTAGCGGAAAGTCCGAAAGCGGTAAGAGCATCGGTCACGATATCAGAAGTGGTTGCTAGGTCCTCACCAGAGGCAGCAGCCAAGTTCATAATGCCTTCGATACCAGATAACATATCTTCTGTTTTCCAGCCAGCCATCGCCATGTAGTTCATAGCTTCTGCGGCTTCAGTTGCAGAAAATTTAGTCTTAGCGCCCATCTCACGAGCTTTATTTCTGAGGGCATCGAAGTCCTTACCGGTAGCACCAGAAACAGCAGCCACCTGACTCATTGCAGAGTCAAAGTCAGCTGCTGTTTTTACTGCGGCGACACCAACACCACCTATTACAGTGGTTACGCCCATCATCTTTTTACCGGCGCCAGCGATGGAATTGCCAACGGCCTCCATCTTTTGACCAGCCACATCTATTTTAGAAAGTGCAGTGTTTGTAGTGGCAGCTTCCTGTTGCAGGCGTCGTAATTCTTCCTCAGTCTCTACGATTTCACGCTGGAGAGCGTCGTATTTGTCCTGACCGAGTTCGCCATTTTCCAGCTGTTGTTTGGCCTGCTCCTGTGCTACCTTGAGTGAATCCAGCTTTTCCTTTGTGGCTGCGATGGCATCTTTTAAGAGTCTTTGTTTTTGAGAGAGTAGTTCCGTATTGGAAGGGTCCAGCTTCAGAAGGCGGTTGACGTCCTTCAAGGCAGACTGTGTAGAGCGGATTGAAGTATTGACCGACTTTAAGGCTTTATCTAGGCCGGTCGTATCACCGCCAATTTCAACGGTGATACCTTTGATTCGGTTTGCCAAGTGTACGTCACCTCCTTAGAATTTGTCGAAGTCCTCCTGCGTTGCGATTTGCTGGTATTTCACATCGTCATTCGCCTTTTCCGTCCAGATGTCCATAACCATTCCAATGGTCAGAAGATCAAGATCTCGAATAGAGATGCCGATTTCTATGCAACGCAGGAGAAACAACGGTGTGGTCATTTCCCGGCTACTGCGATGAAGTTTTTTTTAGATTCGATTTCTGTTTGGAGGTTCATGCCCCAAAGTTCGAGAATTTCAGGAAGTACCTCATAGATGGAGAACATCTCGAATTCATCCAGCCATTCCTCAATGGTTGACGGAATACTATGGTCTGCATGGTAGGCCATGATATAGGCCACATTCTCAAAAATCTCCAAGTCCTCGATCTCAAAGGATGAACCATCATCAGAGTTATCCTTATAGGATGATTCAAGGCGTGAGAGGTCTTTGAAGATATCACGCTTGAATTTTGCACGGTAGAGTCTGGGAATAGTAGCGGAGGAACGGAATTTGACCTGCTTATCACCGATTGCAATTGTTTTTTCTAACATGCCTTACGTCCTCCTTATCCTTCTGTCTTAGGTACCGGCACATAAACCTGCTGATACCAGTTCTTGTAGGTTTCTGCGTCAGTCTCATCACCGGTACGGCTCTTTACAAGACCATCTTCTCTAGGGTCAGCAGTGAGCGTGAGCTTTTCTTTACCAGGCTCGATGGTGTCTTCTTGGGTTTCAGACTCGATGGACGGACGAGAGGAAGTGCAGTTGTATAGTACATGGCGAATGCTTCTGACATCACCATCAAACTCGAAGAGTAAAGCGAACTTTTCAAGCTCAGTGATGCTTGCGTTTTCAATGAGCACACCATTTGTGTCCAGTTCTTCCTTTAGGATTTCTGTACGGAACCATTCCGGAATGAGTGCAATTTCCAAATCACCGCTGTAACCGTTGTTTGCAGTGGAACGGAAATATACAATACCGTCGGCATAGAACGGAGAACTGTCACCCTCCGCATCTAAGCTGATGCTGACTGCTCCGGGGATAGCTTTCGGTTTGGCGTAGGTAAAGGCGCCATCCTCGCCACGAGTCAGCTTGGCGGCATGAACATTTTTCAGGTTATATTTGACTTTATTACCCATGTTGATTAAACCTCCATTTCAAATGTGTAGAGGACTTCATAGAGCTTCTCGCTCTCAATCCAGACCTCTGTTTTGTTATAAAAAATGCCGTGCTCGTCAAGCACAGCTTCTAGTGTTGCTTCCAATGCCGGGTCCTTACTATCACAGTAGAGTTCAATATGGACCTCATTGATTTTGTAATAGACACGGCCATCTGCAGAGAAATTATCACTTCCCGGAAGCAGGTAGCAGATAAATGGTGGATTTGGTGATTCTCCCTCAGCAAAGTGGTCATAGGCAAAGGGAAGGGCCATCTCCGATAGAATCTTCAGTAATCTATCCATTTTTCAGACACCTCTCAATCTCAGACTCCAGTTCTTTGATACCAACTTCTTCTGCAGGAGCGATATGAGAACGACCGGCCACACGACCACCGCCACGTTTGGCATGACCAAATTCAAGAAGGTGAGCTAGCTGATAGCGATTTCTGGAATACACAGTGACTTCTAGCGATTGGGAAGTTTCCTTGGTGTTCTTCACAGACCAACTCTTGCTGTAGGCGCCGGTATCCTTTGGAGCAGTACTTTGAATTTGCTTTTTAACTGTATTACCTGCTTTTTTGACAGCGGCTTTCATATCTACTGTTGCGAGGTCCGCATATTCGGTCAATTCCTTCATTACGGCATAGGCAAGACCGTCAATTTTTACTTTCTGGGTCATGTCATCGCCTCACTTTCTGGCAGGAGAGCTTGATACATTTTCGTTTAAAATTCATATGGTCTACTGCCAAAATATCATATAGTTCATTTCCAAACTGAATCCGATATCCTGTAGAAGTGAGAATAGCCACTTTCTTGCAGTAACGGATCGTGAAATCAATCTTGGAATCGTCTATCACAAGACCGGTATCGGTGGATTCCTTCCCAGCTTCTGCACTAACGGTGGCATAGCAGGTGTAGTAATCTTTCCAAGCGTTCTTTCGATTTCCGATTGCATCAGAGATGACTTCATTCTTCTGAATATAGATGCGGACATTGAGTAGCTCAATATTCATCAGAAGGCCTCCTTTCTGGATCCGAAGAGAAGAGAGCGTAAAGTCAGTGTCAGAGCATGATGGTCTGCTTCTTCACGGTGTTCGTAAAGATAGGCGACAGCGTAATAGATGGCAGGCTTTGCATTTTCACTTTCTTCAAAGGCATCCTGATCCTGTCTTGTGATATCCATGCAGAGGCGTGTAGCCGATGTGATGAGTGTTTCAATGAGAAAATCGTCATCGTCAAAGTCCACTCGTAGATACTGTTTCATTTCTTCTAAAGTGATAATCATCGTTATCGCCTCCAATCTTGAAAAGGTGGGCAGCGCCATCGAAAGAGGACGACGCTGTCTTTCATGCTTAGCCCTTAGAAGAACCATTGAGTTTCAAAATCTGTACTGCTTCCGGGAGAATCAGCTTGCCATCGACACGTTCCTTTGCCACATAGCCAATCATACCGTTGCCTGCAAAGAGCTCAGTGAGCTGCTTGAAGGAGCGAGTACCACGATCGCCGATGTTGTAGTAACTATAATCACCAAATGCGATGGCGTTCTCTGGTGCATACGCAGAGGTATGAACAGCATAACCCAGTACCTTATCCGGTTCACCGGACTGGTAAGATGGCTGCCAGATGTATGCGCCATTGTTGTCCTTCAGTTTGCGAAGCTGAGCCAGTGTTTTATCATTCATGATGAAACTTGCATTCTTACGATACGGACGCTTAAGAGCATATACCAGATCAAGCATATCATCAGATTTGATCGCAGCAGAAAGTGTACCGGCTACCGTACCACCACCAGTTGCAGCAAAAAGTCCTGTCGGTTTACCGGAACCGTCTCCATTGAGGAATGCATCCTCTTCGGCATTTGCCAAAGCCTTACCAAACTGATCGATGATGTAATTTTCAAGACCGAAGGCATTATCATAGAGAAGTTCCTCAGTTACCTTGATAGCTACATGGAGCTTGTGTGCATCCAAAAGTATCTGACTGAAGGTTGCATCAGAAAACTGAAGAGCACCGCCTTCTTCAATCCATGCAGCTGCAGGTTTCGTAGCAGCGATGTTGATCTTATGCTCACCGGAAGTTGTGATGGTGTGTCCAAGACTTCTCATGATATTTTCTTCGGTAAGAACATCAATCAGACGACTGTCATATTCCTCCGGAACAAGGTAGCCACCGTCTGCATCAACACCTTCCTGTAAAATATTAGATACCTGACGGAAGTTGGTGCGGAGTGCCTGAAGCATACCATTTTTGTATTCATCAGAAGCACGACCGGTTTTTATAGGCTTATCTGTGGTAGAATTGCCCGGCTTAGTAGTGAGTGGTTTATTTACCGGCTTATTAAGCTCGGCATCCAATGCTTCTTGTCTTTCAAGACGAGCGATTTCCTTGCCAAGATCTGCGATTTCCTGTTCCATTCTGGAATAAGTCGCATCGTCCTCTGCAGTGAGAGTACCTTTTTCGGTACGATGAGAATCAAGAAATGCCTTTGCAGCATTCCATGCAGTATTGCGCTTTTCACGCAGTTCTAAAATAGTCATAATCGAATACCTCCATTAAATGTGTTGTTTGATTAGGTCAAGACGCTCCATGAGAGAATCTACGGAGCGTTCTGGTATTTCTGGTTTCTTGATGTGGCATTTGGCAGCCAGTTTATCCATAAGAGAGTTGGTGACAGATGCACGAGAGAAGAGCATAGGGCTAGCGATGTTATTTTCTACAGGTATCTCTGCAGGTCTTGTAAGGATTTCATCGGCAAAGCCCATATCGATGGCTGTATGTGCATCCATCCAAGTTTCTGCATCCATGAGATGGGATAGCTTGGCGCGACTCATACCGGTCTTGATTTCGTAGGCATTGATGATGGATTCCTTGACTTCATCTAGCATGGTGATTGCCTTCTGCATCTCAGAGGTATCTCCCATAGCTGCTGTCATTGGGTTATGAATCATTAGCATGGATACTGGAGATACCAGCACCTTTGTACCAGCCATAGCGATGACAGATGCAGCAGAGGCTGCGATTCCATCAATCTTCACAGTGACATTTCCGGGATACTCCATCATCATGTTGTAAATTTGAGCTGCGGCCACGCAGTCGCCTCCCGGAGAGTTAATCCAAATGGTGATGTCTCCGTTTCCGGCAAACAGCTCATCTCGAAAGAGTTTAGGTGTGATATCGTCGTCAAACCAGCTTTCCTCTGCGATGGTGCCGTTTAGAAATAGTGTCCTCTCTAGTGTCTGCTCCTGCGTCTCCTGATTGGTCACCGTCTGATTCTTCCACTTCCAAAACTTCTTCATCGTTCTCGTCCTCCTTTCCTTCAGCAGTAGTTGCTGCGAATATTCCTGCATCCTCCAGCTTGGTCATGTTTCCATTGATGAGATATAAGTCACCACCAAGTTCCGGTGGGATGAGGTCTAGATTTTCAAGTTCACGGATATCATTTGCGGACATCCAGCCATTCTGCCTTGCAGTAGCGTAACCGTTCATACGACTTTGGTAATCGCCACGTAAGAGGCCGTCAACGTTGAACTTTACAAAATAAGCAGCTTTCTCCGATTCAGATAGAAGGGCTCGGTTGATGGACTGCTCCCAACGGACAATCCAGGGCTCCAAGGTGTACTTCACAAATTCGAGAGATTGCTGCTCAATATTAGAAAAGCTCGACTTCTCAAGATCACCGACCATGTGTGGCGGTACTCTGAAGATTCGAGCTATTTCATCAATCTGAAATTTTCTTGTTTCCAGAAACTGTGCTTCATTTGGGGAGATGGAGATAGGCGTGTATTTCATGCCTTCTTCCAAAACAGCTACCTTATGAGAATTGTTACCAGAGAAGCCTTTGGTCCAGCTTTCTCTGACAGCTTCTGGATTTTTTACAGTGCCGGGATATTCCAGGATGCCTCCTGGTGTGGCACCGTTTGCAAAGAACTTAGCACCGTATTCCTCTGTGGCGATAGCAAGTCCGATAGCGTTCTTGGCCATAGCAATAGGAGAGTAACCGACCAAACCGTCAAAGCCGAGGCCCGGAACATGGAGAACATCGGACGATTTCAAGATTACGGTTCCATTTTTCATGGTAGGTGCATCTGAATCCTGCATTTGATATTGGTAGTAGAGGTGACCTTTATCGTCACGATCCACACTCATTCGATTGGCCATCAGCGGATAGAGCGCGATGACTTCGCCTTTGCCATTTCGTATAATTTGCGCATAGGCATTTCCATAAAGGAGAAGATGCGTCATCAAGGTCTCTCGGAAGACAAAAGATGTCATTTCCGGATTTGGCTCATCGTGAATCAATCGATACAGAGGATGCTTGATTGCCTTTTCTTTACTACCGGAGTCAGTGTATTTATAGATATGGACCGGAAGTCCAGCGATGGACTCGGAAAGAATCCTGACGCAGGCATAAACTGCGGTCATCTGCATGGCACTTCGTTCATTGACGGCTTTGCCAGAGTTGCTTCCACCAAAGAGAAAACGATAGGCGCTGCCATTGGTGCTGTTGGTGGGCTTGTCTCTGGAATGAAATAGACCCGATAAAAATCCCATAAATATTCCTTTCTGCCTTAAGAGGCGTATAAAATTCAAAGTTTCGTCACAAAATAATTTATGCAAATGCTTGCAATTGCAAGCAAAAGCGAATATAATAAAGAAAAAGGAGGCGATACTATGGCAAATACATCCGCTGTTTATGCAAGAATAGATACTAATCTCAAGGATAATGCCGAGAGCATTCTTTCTCAGCTTGGCATTTCTCCATCCAGTGCAATTCAGATGCTTTATAGCCAGATCGTACTGAAAAAGGGTATGCCGTTTGAATTGAAACTTCCTTCTTCTAAGCCATTAGCTGTTGGTGCAATGACCAGAGAAGAACTTGATGCAGAACTCCAGAAGGGTGTTGATTCCATCAAAGCAGGAAAGGTATATTCTGCAGATGAAGTCGACGCGGTACTTGCAAAGGAGTTTGGCATATGACGGATAGCTACAATGTCGGCTATTCTGTAGATGCACTTGGTGATTTACGTGAAATCTATTCGTATATTGCGAATGAACTTCTTGTTCCGGAGACAGCTGCAGCTCAGCTGGGGCGCATACGAAAGGAAGTTCGTTCATTGGATTTTATGCCAGCTCGTTATACGTTAGTTGAATGGGAGCCTTGGCATTCGATGAAAATGCATCAGCTTCCGGTAGACAACTTTATTGTGTATTATCTTGTCGATGATAAAGAGAAGAAAGTTACAGTAGCACGAATATTCTACGGTGGTCGAGATATCGAAGGAATTATAAATTCAAATAAATAAACAGAAGTGGAGCTTTTTGTGTGAAAACAAGAGCTCCATTTTTATATGAATAAAATTCCTCTGTCATCATAGACAGAAGTGCCTGTATTATTTCCACAGCGGATCGCACGGTCAAGTCCCATAATAGTGGCGACGGCTCCGTCGATTTTCTCTGTGGATTTTTCTTTGTCAGCCTTTATATTGCCAGCTGGATCAGTGCGGATATAGATGTTATCCATCATCCAACGGAGTACCGGATGACCACTGTGAGCCAGCTTTTGCTCCAGCGTTAGCTTCATAAGTTCCTTTGTCGGTGGGGACATATCCTTAAATCCCTGACCGAAAGGAACAACAGTAAAGCCCATGCCTTCAAGGTTTTGAACCATCTGAACAGCTCCCCAGCGGTCAAAGGCAATCTCTCTAATATTGAATCGTTCTCCAAGACGCTCGATGAATTTTTCAATGTAACCGTAGTGGACGACATTTCCCTCAGTAGTTTCCAGAAAGCCTTGTCGTTCCCAGACATCATAAGGGACATGGTCTCGCCTTACTCGAAGTTCCAGCGTATCTTCTGGTATCCAGAAGTACGGTAAGATGCAGAACTTGTCATCCTCATCCAGCGGAGGAAATACCAGAACGAAGGCTGTAATATCCGTAGTTGAGGAAAGATCCAGACCGCCATAGCAGACACGACCCTCTAAGGATTCTTCATCAACTTTGAAGGAGCAGGCATCCCATTTTTCCATTGGCATCCAACGGACTGCCTGTTTAACCCACTGGTTGAGTCTTAGTTGCCTAAAGGAATTCTCCTCACCGGGATTCTGTTTTGCAGATTCACAGGCAGCTTCGACTTTATCGATACCGACCGTGATTCCAAGAGAAGGATTGGCTTTCTTCCAGACCTCTGGGTCTGTCCAGTCATCGGTTTCGTCGGCACCATAGATGACCGGATAGAAAGTTGGGTCGATTTTTCTTCCCTCCAAGATATCCTTGGCCTTCTGGTGTGTTTCATAGCAGATGCTGTTTGTATCCGTTCCGGCGGTAGTAATAAGAAAGTAGAGTGGTTGCGTTCTGGCATCACCGGAGCCTTTGGTCATAACATCAAAGAGCTTTCGGTTAGGTTGAGTATGTAGCTCATCGAATACGACACCATGAATATTGAAACCGTGCTTTGAGTAAGCCTCAGCGGATAATACCTGATAGAAGCTGTTGGTCGGTTGGTAGACAATACGTTTCTGAGAAGCGAGAATTTTTACTCGCCTATTCAGTGCAGGACACATACGCACCATATCTGCAGCAACATCAAAAACGATTGTTGCCTGCTGGCGGTCAGCTGCACAGCCATAAACCTCAGCTCGTTCTTCGCCATCACCGCAGGTAAGGAGTAGGGCGACAGCGGCCGCAAGCTCTGACTTGCCCATTTTTTTAGGGATTTCCACATAGGCAGTATTAAACTGTCGATAGCCATTCGGTTTCAAAGTGCCAAAGATATCTCGTATAATTTGTTCTTGCCAATCGATAAGTTCAAAGGGCTTACCGGCCCATGTGCCTTTGGTGTGGCAGAGACATTCAATAAAATTGACTGCGTAATCCGCCATCTGTTTATTGTAGGTGGAGTCCGCAGCCATGAAGCGTGTCGGAGTGTAGTTTTCAAGCTTACGCAAATGCATGCGCCTCCTTTCGCAGAAATAAAAATAGCCGTCTGGTGGCGACGTCTATAACGAGGAACAGCCCCATTTGGGACCGTCCTGCCTGATATTCTTTTCGGGTGAGTTAGTTTAATTCGTTAAGCAGGATACAAAGTGCCAGGTTGGCCTCTTCACAGGTTGGTTCGATGTCCCAGCCTCTGTCGTAGTTGGCGATCCATTCACCATCCATCTTCAGGCTGAGCTTTGAAATCTTACCGCCGTTGATGCCATAGTCTTCACTAGGATCTTCAAAATATTTGACCCAGTATTTTATACTTTTGTATTTGCCGTCTTTCTTCGGGATTCCGATGGTTCCTTCTTTCCACATGGCTTATGCCTCCTTTATCGTCATCTTGATTGCAGGGATAAGGGCGTGATCGCCGGTCTTCAAATCGGTGTAGCGTGCCTTGACTGTGGTAAGGCCTGCCATGCTGATTCCGTGCTTCTCGAAGGCTGCGAGGGTTTCGATGAGACTTGAGAAGGTGGAGCTGATTGTGAATTCTGTGATACCGTTTGATTTCAAGGTCTGAGCGATTTCTTCAATGTCATAATCCCAAATGACCTCGTTAAAGTCGATGAGCTCATTTCCGTTTTCCTTGCTGGTTCTGTAAGCCCAGAATAAAGTTCCGTTGATTCCGAGGTTTTTAAGGCTTCTTGCGTTCTGCTTGATGGCTTCTTCAAATGTTCTGATTTCTTTCATGGTAGGTTCCTCCTAAAAATGTGTTTTTCTTTTGGTAGTACTATATATCACTCTAAAAGCACATAATAGCAAGTCAATTCGGGGCATATAGTACACAAATATTCATGGAGAAAACTGTGCATTTTAGTCGTTGATCGAAACTTTTCGGCAGCGGTCCACACCGTAGATTATGTTAAGTCCGGAGCCGTTGTCCCAATTTACCATGATGCTTCCGGTATCGTCGACACCGATGACAGTGCCACGTGTGCCTGATGGAGGCGCCTGCGCGTCGTCCATCTGGATTAGCTCAACACGTGTACCAGTAGGATAAAGGCGGCGCTGGCGGGCCACCTGTTCCTTACTTGGAAATTGCATGGCCTTCACCTCCTTTGAATGCGCTGTTACCCGGAAGATATCTCATCAGGATTTTACGGTCTGTTTTGTACTCGTTTCCGATGAAGCCGAGGCGAAGAAGGAAACAGCGGAAAGCGTAGCGTTCGTTGTCTACTGGCTTTTCTGTGGCGCTGATTCGTTTTTGATCCTTGCTCATTTTACAAATGGCAGCAATCAGTGTGCTGTAGGCATGGACTTCATCTGGCTCAGGAAGTTCTGAAAACCAAGGAAAGGAAATGCTGTCTCCATTCAGTTCAAAGCGTAGGTCATCAATGTGCAGTGCACGCTTGATGAGAAATCCTTTGGCATCCAGAAGGTTGGTTAGGTTTCCAACATTGACCTTGTCCAGCGGAATGGTAATGTTAAGTCCAGTTTCTTCTGTAGAAGTTGATTTAGCTTCAGGTTCCTGAGCCGGATGAAAGTCTGTTTCTTTCGGACAGTAGCAGCTTGCGTTCAAGAGGGCAAGCAGTTTGTCGTATTCAGCTTGGCTCATAGAGTCCGGGCCTTCAATGTTTCCTTCTCGTGTTAGGATAAGGTCCCCAACCTGATAGGCGTAGGAAGGAGCTCTCAGGTATTGAGGCTTTGTGTTTTTGTACTCGCCAAGCAGGGCGGCCAGCGGCTTTCTTTCGGTTGCGTTTAAAATGATCTTCATGTAGGTGTCCTCCTTTGTTTTGGTAGTACATATATCACTCTAAAAGCACATAATAGCAAGCGATATCGGAGAAAAACATCGACAAATATGTGCCTTCTGGATTGTGTACATTACCGACTTACAAAAGAGTGGCATCCTCAGCTTCCGGAGCGATTTCATCGTAGGAATAGGTTAAGCCATCACGGATGATGGAGACTTTTTCAGAGGAGCCGACCTGTTCGATGTAGCGTTTGACGATAACATCGCAGAATTTCTCATCCAGTTCAATGGTGTAGCAGATACGACCCGTCTGTTCACATGCGATGAGTGTGCTGCCGGAACCACCAAACGGATCGAGGACCAGAGAGTTGGTCATGCTGGAATTCATAATCGGATAGGCCAGAAGAGGAATAGGCTTCATTGTAGGATGATCACCGTTCTTTTTAGGCTTATCAAATTCCCAGATGGTCGTTTCTTTTCGTCCGGTATACCATTGATGTTTACCAGATTTCTTCCAACCAAAGAGGCAAGGCTCATGCATCCACTGGTATGGGCTGCGTCCAAGAACAAGGGATTGCTTTTTCCAGATACAGCAGCCAGAGAGATAAAAGCCAGCATCGGCAAAGGCTCTACGGAAATTGAGTCCTTCGGTGTCTGCGTGGAAAACATATATAGAAGCATCATCTGCCATCGATTCGTACATGCGAGTGTAGGCATCGAGCAAGAATTGATAGAAAGCATCGTTTTCCATATTGTCGTTCTTAATCTTACCGGCGCTACCTTCATAATTGACATTGTATGGAGGGTCAGTCACAACCAGATTTGCCTTCTTTCCGTTCATCAGAAGTTCATAGGTTTCAGGCTTTGTGGAGTCACCACAGACAAGACGATGATCACCAAGGAGCCACAGGTCACCGGCTTTTGAAAAGGTCGGCTTTGCAAGCTCGGCATCCACATCGAAGTCGTCATCCTGAATACCTTTTTTTGTATCTTCTTGGAACAGGTTTTCCAGTTCTTCCGGCTCAAATCCGGTGAGAGAGACATCGAAGTCAGCGCCTTGCAGGTCAGAGATAAGAAGGGCCAACTTGTCGTTATCCCATTCACCACTGATTTTGTTGAGAGCAACATTCAGTGCTTTCTCTTTATCCTCATCCATTTCAACAATGACGCATTCCACTTCCGTGATGCCCATGTCGATGAGGACCTTTAGTCTCTGGTGGCCGCCAACGACACGAGAGGTGGTGGCATTCCAGATGACAGGTTCGACATAGCCGAACTGCTCAATGGAGCGTTTCAATTTTTCATATTCTTTATCGCCGGGCTTTAGATCTTTTCGAGGATTGTAATCAGCAGGAAGAAGCTCTGCGACATCTTTCTTTTCAATTAGCATGATGCAGCCCTCCTGTGTAATAGTTTTTTTAATCCCTTGAAAGCAGCATCTATGTCACCAGCTTTAGCCTGCCCTTTGAGCGTGCTAAACTGCTGGAAAGTTAAATGCTTGCGATATTTCTTTAGCAAGCTCATAAATTCCGATAAATCCATATCAATTTCCTTTCCGTGCCAGTAGAAGACGTTCCATTACATCATCCTGTGGTGTGGCTCCGTTGTATTCAGTGGCACAATTTTCTTTTACGATTTGGTAGATTTCCATCCAGAGACGATTGGTTTGGCTCATGAAGTTCTGACTCATAGCCACATAGGGTGATTGGATAGCATTGCCAGTGGTCGGATGCTTTGCAAGAAAGCCAAACTCAGTGATCGCTTCCTCACATTGAATCCAACGAGCAACACTCATGGCATAGCGCTCCAAAAGCTCAGGAGAGACGAGAGCAGCACAGCCACGTTCATGCAG
Source organism: Parablautia sp. Marseille-Q6255 (assembly GCF_951230155.1). Taxonomy (GTDB): domain Bacteria; phylum Bacillota; class Clostridia; order Lachnospirales; family Lachnospiraceae; genus Choladousia. The sequence continues at coordinate 32,988 of NZ_CATNVD010000025.1, read as the reverse complement.
CCAGTTCCATGTTTTTTTATAGACATCCGCAGCAACCAGCTTCTTACCGTTCTTTTGCTTAGCAGATAACATCTTGGATAGTTTGGGCATCGGCTGACCTTCTAAATCGACGGTGCTGTCTGTAAAGTCGATGACAGTCAACTCACGTTTGCCTGGATTTCCCTCAGCGATTCTCTCAGCTAAGGGCTTTTTCTTGGCTCCAGCGCCGATACGAGCGCCGCCACGGTTTGTACCGTCCTTAGCCATTTGTACACCTCCAGTTCAGGGGCCTATATACCCCGTTTGAAATTGCGACTTTGTGCGTGAGACCCCACGCCCGTTCCCCGGTGACTTCACCGTAGAGAAGTAGACCGCCCCTGCCGGTTGTGCCAGCGGTCGCCATGTTCCGCATGAATCTTGGCATGGCAGGATTTGCAAAGAGCCATCAAGTTTTCTCTATCATGTGTTCCACCTTGTGAAAGAGGCTTTATATGGTGTATCTGCTCGGTTGGTGTGTAGACATCATTCTCAAGGCACCTTTCACAAAGCGGGTGGGCAGCAGCATAGCTGTCACGGATACGTTTCCATGCACGTCCGTAGCGACGCTTGGTATTCGGATCTCGGTTGTACTTCTCGTAGCGTTTGGCTTCCTTCTTTTCATGCTCCGGACAGAAGCGTCCGTCTGTCAGATTAGGGCAGCCGGGATAGGAGCAGGGACGTTTTGGCTTTCTTGGCATCGTATTCCTCCTTCCGTTTGGGTATAAGAAAAGCCCTGCAGGATTCGTCCCACAAGGCTTTCTACGATTCTCACTTTCGCTAGTATAATAATATCAGAAGAGCTTAGTGTCTTTCTATGTCATTTCATGTCCACCTTCATAGGAAGCCGGAACTTTTACTTCTTCCAGTGCCTTTCCATGAAGTTTGTGGATGTAACGCAGCTCATATCCCATATCAACAGCAATCTGCTCCCATGTGATAAAGCAGAGGTAGCGTTCCTCAAGCAAGGTCTGGTATTCAGTATTGCCGACCTGTTTGATAACCTCCACGATTTCCTTCTTTAACGCCACCAGCTCTATGACGTCTTTGCTGATTTCATCCTCCAGCTCGATGATGTCAAGAATGGCAGATTCCATTCTTGAGCCTTCACGGTTAGGACTCTTTGGCATATCGGAGTAGGACGGTGTGCAACGGGTAGCTAATTCATTTAAGGAATCGATCTGTAACAGTTTGCTTTTGATTCTATTATCCAAGTAGCGTGCTTGAGATAAGTATTCTTTTGCAGTCATTGATTGGTACCTCCGAAAAAATAGATTTCCCTCGGATTGGCACGGATTGTCGTATTTCGTCGAAGATTGTCATAGATTTGCTTTTACCGCATCGATAAGGGCGTTCTGGGTCAGCTCCTTTTTGGAGAGAGCCTTTAAGATGCGCTCATCGATGGTTCCTTTTGTGATAATGTGTTCTATCACCACGGTTCCAGAAGTCTGGCCCTGTCTCCAGAGACGGGCATTGGTCTGCTGATATAATTCCAGTGACCATGTCAGCCCAAACCAGATGAGGGTGGAACCACCAGCCTGCAGGTTGAGCCCATGACCGGCAGAAGCAGGATGAATGACTGCGACTGGTATCTTTCCGGCATTCCAGTCGGTGATATCCTTGCTGGATTTTATTTCTCTCACATCAAAGCGTTTTTTGATACGAGAGAGGTCATGCTTGAACCAGTAAGCCACAAGGACCGGTTTTCCGTTTGCGGATTCAATGATATCTTCCAGCGCATATAGCTTTCTGTCATGGAACTCGATGATGTCGCCGGTATCGGAATAAATGGCACCGTTGGCAAGCTGGGATAGCTTTCCGGTGAGAGAAGCTGCATTGGCAGCAGTGATTTCTCCATCTGGGAGTTCCAATACTAGCTCCTGCTTCAATTCTTCATATCGGGTCACTTCATCTTCGGATAAATAAACCTCGTATTCAGAGGAGATAAGTTCTGGCATTTTTAGGTGGTCTGTCGATTTCATGGAAATAGTGATATCGGAAATCTGGCCATAGATGCGTTCCTTTGCATATGGTTGTGGCTTGTAGGAATAGATGATCTGCCCATTCCTCTTGTCCGGCACGAAGTAGTTGTTTCGGTATTCGGTAATGAAGCGTCCGAGGCGTTTCCCTAAATCCAGCAGTCGGAACTCTGCCCATAAATCCATGAGACCGTTACTGCTTGGCGTTCCAGTCAGGCCAATGATACGTTTGACGCTGGGCCTTACCTTCAGGAGAGACTTGAATCTCTTTGAATTGTGATTCTTAAAGGATGAGAGCTCGTCGATGACCACCATATCGTAGTCGAAGGGAAAACCGCTGGATTCGATGAGCCACTGTAGGTTTTCTCTATTGATGATGGTGATGTCTGCACCAGCCATCAAAGCAGCTTTTCGCTCTTTCGGGGTGCCCACACAGACAGCGAAGGTCAGGTGATTCAGGTGCTGCCACTTTCTGATTTCTGCAGGCCATGTATCTCTGGCAACTCGAAGTGGGGCAATCACCAGAATGCGATGGGCCTCAAAGCTGTCGAACAGCAGGTCTGCGATGGCAGTCAGGGTGATGACTGTTTTTCCAAGACCCATATCGAGCAGGACTGCTGCCACAGGATGCGTCTCAATATAATCAATGGCATATGTCTGATAATCATGAGGTGCGAAGTTCATCAATCATTCCTCCAATCTGCTCGATGCTATCAATTACATAGACACGAAAGCCCAAAGAGCGAAGGAGCCGGTGCCTTGCCTTTTGCAATGGGCGTGGGGATTCTCCCGGTGCTTTTAATTCTGCAAAGGCAAACTTCCCATCAGGTAATAAGATCAGGCGGTCGGGCATACCTGCGAAAGAAGGAGACACGAACTTCGGTGCGATACCACCAGCCTTTTTTACTGCGGTTGTCAATTTCTTTTCTATCGTTTTTTCTAACATACTTGTCCTCCATCAGGCCGTTAATTTGAAGATGTGCAAGGTGTATCAATGGTATTTTCCATACTTTTTCTTACTGATATTTTTATAGGCCTAAGAAAAGTTTTATATAGCACATTGATACACCTTGTCATTTGTGGCCTTAATTCATAAAATCTTCGTCTGCACCAGTGTCTTCACGTAAGTGCAAACCTTTAAAGTAACGCTTTCTGTTCACCGTAATTCGCTCAAAGCCAGCCTTCTCCAGTGCAAAGTAGAAGTCAGCGGTACTGCGCACATACTCATTGCAGTCCAAAGAATAGTTGCGGTAAGCCTGATAAAGAGAAGAGGAACTTTCTTTATAGGACGGGTCGACTTCGCATTTATCTGCAAGGAAGTGACCGAACCAGTCGTTCTGACTGCGGTATTCATCGATAGCTTCCTGCACGCAATCCGGCACGGGAATCTGGTAATCAGACTCGATGACCTTTTTGGCACCTTCGATGACCCACGCCAAAATGCTACCGCCAGCGTTGTCGTAAAGGTACTCGCTATAATTCTTGATGTCGCTGCTGCCGGTAATCTTGGCGTTGAACGGGATGACGATAAGTCGTCTCCAGATGCCGTCATCGGATGCAGAGACACGAGGCAGATGGTTGGTGTAAAGCACCAGTGTGTGACAGGGCTTGAAGGAGAACGGGTCCTTGTATTTCTTCTCAGCAAAGACGTCATCTGTGGAGCAGAGTTGCTTAACGGTGGAATCATTCAGACGAGCACCTTCTTGCATCTCGGCAGCGATGAGGAGTCTTTTACCTTTGACCTCAGCCATTTCAGGCTTGATGTTTCTGCGGCATCCGACAGTGAGCGTATCTGCAGAAATGTTACCGGAGTAAAGACCAAGTACTCTGGAGATAGCATTCCAGAAGGTGGATTTGCCATTACGTCCATCACCGTAGGCGATAATAAGTGCTTCTACGTAAACCTTGCCGATGGCAGCCAGACCACAAATCATCTGAACATAATCGATGAGTTCCTGATTACCCTGAAAGATGAGGTCAAGGCAGTCCAGCCAAATCTGCTGTCCCTTGTAATTTGGAGATACCGATGTAATTTTGGTAATGAAATCTTCCGGCAGATGTTCTCTGGCACCGGCCATTCCTTTGCGCAAGTCATAGGTTGCTTCTGGCGTACACAGAGCAAAGCAATCAGCATCAAGGTCACGAGGTGAGATCTCCAGCATTGGACGGGACTCTTTCAGTGTAGAAGTGATATTCTTGGAATCTCTGCGTTTTACGGCGAACTGCTGATATGTCTTTGCGGCCATAAATTCCTGATAGGCTTCCATCTGATCCTCATTCATCAGTTGTTCTGCTTTGTTTTTAGACATGGAGTCGAGAAGGGACTGTGCACCGGAGTTTTTCAGCTTATCGAGTGCTTCGAGCATATCATTGCCAGCTTCCTTTAGTTGCCTTCTGGTAAGTTCGTGGGCCACTGCCTGCGCACCCGGTTCAGATTCCTGCCAGTAATGGTTAGAGTATCGGATGAAGTGGGTGGCTGGAGAGTAGCGGAGCTCACCAGAAAAGTATTTTGCTAATACCTCAGCTTGTCCAACATCGGAAAAATCTCCGGGTTTGTAACAGGAAGGATCATTATATACTTCCGGTGCAATGTAGCCGTCCTGCTGGGAGAGTCTTGCATAAAAACGCTGGGCACTGTGCCAAATAGTAGCGAGCTCGGCTGCTTCCAGTGGAGGTGTGCACTTTGTTGATTCCTCCATAAATGTTTGATATGCTTTGTCGCTGTCTCCGTATTTTTTGATGACACGACCAGCGAAACGAGACATGGTGGCATTTCGGCTTCCTTCTGGGATAGCGGATCCATTGTATTGACCATCCGGTAAATCCACATCGAATAGGTCCTCATCCAAGAATTCAGTCAGATTCATGCGTCCTGGATAAAGGGCAACATCTGCAGTGGTCGTTCCAAAGAAGAAACGTGCTGCATCCAGCGCCTGTGTATCGAAATACGGAAAGATGGAATTGACCAGCTTCTTCATATCGCTGTAAAGAGAGGAATCCGATATATATTCGATTGGAAACAGGACATGAAACTTTGGCCTTGCAGCCTTGCCGTTTTTCTCACGGTTATTGTAGCGGCTATAGTGGATCGCAAAGCTGACGCCAGGAAAGGCCTGCATGATATTATCAGGAGTAACCCAATCATCCGGATTTTCAGAGTGGTCGTTATCGCAATCCACAGGAAGGCAGTCGCTGCCAATGAAGTTATCGCCATTGCGGTAGTTGTTTTTATATTCGGCACAGACATAATCATGGCAGATAGCAGCTTTCAGGCTGTCCTCATCTAAGATGACATGTTTGTGCGGATAGGAGCAGTTGCCAGGATTACCGGTAACGTCTGCAGAATAAATGGTGAACATTAGTCATACACCTCCTTGGATTCATCTTCCAGAACCTTGGTGATAAATTTTAAAGCACGGATCATGGTTTCCAGTTCGCAATCACCACCGAGGCAGACCTCAAAACCGTTACTGCCACAGCGAGTGGTATAGCTATGAATTTCCATGTCTGTGCAGGCTGCATCTTGAATACGAAAATAGGTGCGTCCACCGTGACCGGTATCACCGCCACAATAGCCCGTGGTTCCAGCCTCAACTTCTAAGATATTGCAGCTGATGACGTCTCTACTGTATGTTGTGATTTCGGTTCCGTCTTTTAATATCCTTGAATTTTCTTTTACTTCGTACATGTGTTAAACCTCCTCAAGATTTTCAGTGAAATAGCGCAGGCGGTAATTTTTCCACTTGGCTCGTTTGATTTCTGCTTCCATGCCAGGAGATATATGACTTCCAAAAACCCAAATTTCAGAACATTTGCTCATGATGGCATTTCCAAAGAAAAGGCCAAGTTCACGTTCTTTCGGGTCATTATCGTTCAAAAACTGTGGAAACAGCAGGTGTGGCGCGATGGGGATGTATCCTTGCTCCACTGCAAAGCGGCTGTAGGCTCTGGTAGCAGTTACGTTCTTTTCGATGTCTCCGGCAAAGGGAGAGCAGATATACACGATTGGTCTGAAAGCACGTAGTGCACGGGTCTCGTTTTCGATTGAAGAAAGAGCACCGAAAGCAGTAGGGTCAGGATAGCCTTCATTGTTGTATTTGCTGATTGACATGTCAGGTTCCTCCTTTCCGGATGGACATGGAAAAAGGACGCCCATCTCTAATATCCATTGGAGATGAACGTCCCATTTTGACGAAAAACAGAAATGAAATTTTCTATCTCCACTATTAAATGGAGATGAGTTTGCCGTTTGGCCGAAAAAATCTAATCTTTTTTATAAAAAGGTGTCGTATAGCCATCGGCTCTTAAAAGCAGTCCCTTGGCCCAAGGTGGTGTACGGCCCATTTGCTCACAAACTGCATCCAACGACATACTGGGATCCGCTTCGATGACAACTTCATCGTGAATATGCATGACGATAGAACAGCAGCGGAGTGTCTGCATAGCATAGCAGAGAATATCACGAGCAGTTGCCTGTACGATGTTCTCAACAAATTTCGGACCGTAGGAATCGAGACGTTCCCACTTCTTTGTGCCGCCGATGCCTTCATAGGTGATACATTGGCCACCAAATTTATTGGTCCCAATCTTCGGTTTTACATACGCCAACTTTCTCCCTGATGGGAGAGTAATAAAGAGCATGCCACTTCTGCAGGAGAAGGTCAGTCCATATTCCGAAGTTGTGTGCTTGAACTTTACAGCTTCCATGACAGCATAGTCCACATCCCACCAAAACTTAACGATATTCGGGTTAGACTGTCTCCATGCATCTACCAGCGGATGGAGTTCTTCTTCGGTGAGCCCCATATCCAAAGCACCCATTGCTTTTAGTGCACCCACAGAACCACCGTATCCAAGGGCAAGTTCTGCAATTTTGCCTTTTTGACGGAGATGACCATTGATACCGTGTTTTTCAACAGGAACTTTGAACATTTGCGATGCAGAGGCGCAGTAGATGTCGCCGCCTTTGGCAAAGACATCTTGACGCCATTTTTCACCGGCAAACCATGCAATGACACGGGCCTCAATAGCAGAAAAGTCAGCCACCAAAAATTGTGCACCTTCTCTGGGAATAAAAGCAGTACGAATGAGCTGGGAAAGGGTATCTGGCACATCTTCGTAGAGAAGTTCCACAGCTTCAAAGTCACCGGAGCGCACTAGAGAGCGTGCCTCTGCAAGGTCTGCAAGATGATTTTGCGGTAGGTTCTGCAGCTGAATATTACGACCGGAGAATCTGCCGGTTCGATTGGCTCCATAAAACTGGAACATGCCACGGGCACGACCATCGGCACAGACAGTCTTTTCCATCGTCTGATATTTGCGGACAGATGACTTGGCCAGCTGCTGCCTTAAGGTGAGGACCTGTGAGAGCTTCGGAGAAGCAGATTTTAAGAGTTCTGCAACAGTTTTCTTGCCAAGGGTATCTGTCTGCAATCCATTATCTGAAAGCCATGCTTTCATCTGTTGGACGGAATTTGGATTTTCCAGCTGCGTGATTTCCTTCATGGTATCGGTCAGTTGCGTTCTGGAGCGAGTATCCATTTCAATGGCAGCAGCAACAAGTTCCATGTCCAAGCGTACACCATGGTCATTGATTTCTTGGTCTTGATGGTATTCATCCCAGACCTGATCCGGAACGGGAAATTTTGCGAGCCTCTGCTGGATGCCCATTTCGGTCTCCACATCTCGGACATTATATTTTTTGAACATGGCCCATTTATCCGGAGCATGGAAGGGGCGATTTCTTGTACGCTGCCCATTGGTCTTCGTGGGAGCACAGGGCTGGCAAAAATATTTGATGAGATCTTTTCCTTCTGAGATCTTTTGTTTTTCCAAACCGAGAACAGCACCGACACCTTCCAAGGAGAGTGGGAGTCCCATTGTAGCTGCCCAAATCATAGAGCAGCGCCAGCTTTCTGGATCCAGATATTCTCCGGTCGAGTATCCTAAGAAACGAGAAAGGCAGATGCGTTCAAAAGCTGCATTGAATGCCCACTTGATGACAGAGTCATCTTCCAGGGCGAGAAGGACTTCTTTGGGAATCTGTTCTCCGCAGGCGAGGTCGATAACTTGAACGGGCTGGTTGTCTACGCTATAGGCAAAGAGTAAGATTTCAAAATTTGGAGACTCCACATAGCGATAGACGCCTGTTTTCTGAAGAGGCACATCACTGTAGGTCTCAATATCAATACTGAGTGTTTTCATGAGATTGTCCTTTCTGTAAAACAGGCAGCAGAGAAATCCCTGTCGCCTGTCGTGCTTACTGTTTATCTTTATTGGATTTGTATTTATTGATGTCACGGCGGATGTGGTATATCGCATAGCGGATAAGATAGAGAATAATTTTCCCTACGTTATAAATGATGAAGCCATATACCGCTACAAAAAAGGTGTATGCGATGACGTTAGCAATAAATAGATTTAAGATTTCTGCAAATTCATTCATAGATTGTCTCCTTTTGTCGAAAGATGTGCTGGCGGAAGTAAGACCACCGCCAGCAGGTTGATAGATTACTTAAAGTCTTTCATGCGTTTTTTATGATATTCGAGATCACGCTTGTCCTTTTCCTGTTCACGCTTTTCTCGTTTGTGGTCATTGATGATACTCTGAATTATAGAGATTGCAGTAGTAAGGCCAACACACGCAAAGCAGGCGATACAGATGTTTACAAGAATTGTGCTAATCATAATTGTCTCCATAGTTTGTCACCTCCGTTAGTCAAGGAAATCATCATCGTCATCAGTTGCAAAGTCAGATTCAGCAGAAGCCTTACCACCAAGAGGCTCGCCATCACGAATCTTCTGCAGATTGTTAAGGCCGCAGGCGATGCCCTTATTACCAGAGCTGTTGAAAGCGTAGAAGCTGATACTGGCACGACCGTAGACTCCAGAGTAAACCTCAGAGCGAGTGAGGATAGGATTGCGGTCTGCATCTACGATGCCCGGAGCAGAGGTTGCATTGGCATTCACAAAGTAGCTGCCAGCGTAAGCAGGGTCGTCCGGCCTTTCAAGATCTCCGTCACGAAGAGGAGTCTTAAGTACGGAAAGAGCTGGTACAGACTTGCCGTTGCCCTTGAGCTTTGCTTCCCCTTCACGGTATGCAGCCTCGATAGCAGCTTCAATCTTTGCGACAGTCTTTGTGTCGGACTTCGGGATAATCAGGCTGACACTATACTTCGGAGTGCCACCGTTGATGGACTTCGGTTCCCAGACGTTGGCGTAGCTCCAGCGTGTGTTAGGACCAGTGATAACCTTCATGGGATTTTTCATTTTTACATTTTTACTCATTGTCATATTCCTCCATAAAATCATTTTTTGCTGTGTTAATTGCCGGGCGTTTATCACTTTCCGGCACAAGAGTAGGTTTGCCTTGTGGCTTTTCGATATAGGCTGCAAGAAGCTCTTCGAAGCGAGACTTACCGAGCAGCTTCTGCATGGCTGTGATACCAAGCAGCTTCTTTTCGTAAGGGTCAAAGCCAGCAGCTTCGACAGCCTTCGATACGGCGCCTTCGTTGGTATATCTACGGTTGGAGCGACCCTCGACCAGCTTCCAGCCAGTCCATTCTTTACCGCTGATTGCCTGTTGGAGTGCATACTCCTTGATATCATTGGCCCAAGAGACCAGTTCATCGACACGGGAGAGGATGACTTCAATTTCCGAATCCTCCAACAGTGGCGGCAACTTGAAATCGTGCTGTGCGAGTAGAAGATTGGCTTCTGCTCTGGCCCTGCATTCATGCTTTGCCTTGCAGAATCCGCACCATTCACCACACAGGAAATTACCATCACCGGCAAAGGCGAGGTCTGCGGTAGGCTTCAGAACTTCATCGGCCCATTGATACAGGTCATCCTTGCTGACTTCGTAGGTAGAAATGTTCTGGCGTCTTGGCTGATAGATGGTCATGCTGACCGTATCGATGTCGTAAATATCATCGAAGAGTTCCAGTGCGCCAAGAGCGTAGCACTTCATCTGCGGATTGTCTTCAGCGGATACGAGGATTCCAAGACCATGTTTGTAGTCAATTACGTGCATAGTTCCATCGCTGATGAGAATGGCATCCGAGGTTCCAAAGCCTTGCTCCACCCAGCGGGAGAAGTCCACTCGCTGTTCAATCAGAACAACTGGATCGGAGCAGGTCTGCCTGGCATCTTCTAAAAGCTCCATAACAAAGCTGGCGTACCCAGTGGCACAATCTTCCATTTCAGCGTTGTACCAGTCGAGACTTTTGATTGGATCAGTAGCTTTCATGCCGAGAGCTTTACGGAGCTTGTACTCACAAAGAGCGTGTGCGTCGGTGCCTTCAGCTGCATAGTCACTACCTTTATCTTCATAGGTTTCGCAGAGCCTTGCTGACGGTGGGCAGTGGAGCCAGCGGTCAGACGAGGATGCGGAGAGAATTGCATGTCCTTTAGGTGGCATATTAGAGCACCTCCGCTTCCCTAAGCAGGGCTTCATAATGTTTCGGGTCTACGAGTGACAACTTGCTTGCACCGTACTTTTTAAGAAGTTCTCGAATTTCAGCTGTGTGTCCGGCACGAGATTTATCAGCCAGAACAGCTCGAACATCCTCAAGAGTCAGTGCAGGTTTTGTTTTCTTTTCTGGTCTAGCAGCAATATTTTTAGCTTGCTGCTTATCATCAGATGAAAACTGCTGTGCGAGCCAGTTTGCTGCATCGTTAATAGCAGTGGCAGCATTTCTCAGTTCTTCGATGGTCATAGCCATATCGTTCATTTTTGACATTTACTGTTCCTCCTTCCTCGGATTGTCTGTGTGCGGCGATGATTCTGAGATTCTTCGCCATTCTTGCGGATACTTGACTGATTGCAGTGAGAGTTGCAATCATTTCTGCGTCAGTGCCGCTTTTGTTGTGAAAAGTCTTACTCACGATGTTCACCTCGCTTTCTGTAGGTCGCTTTGTTTCGCCTTACACTACTCAATGGAGGTGAGATGGTCGTTTGGCCGAAAAATATAAGAAATTTTTTTTGAAAAGAAAAATCGTCCCCTGAAAAATCAGAGGACGACCATTCATATTAGATGTAGTCCTTAAGCTCGGAGCGGAGCTTCTGGAACAGCTTGTCCCTGCGATACACGAATGTATTACGAGAGAGGCCCATTTCCTTGCCGCAGTCACGTTCCGATTTTCCTTCCATAATAAGCTGACAGATAAGACGACCTTCCGGGTCCAGCTCATTCAGCTTTGCATAGAGAGCGTGAAGAAGTTCTGCATCCTCTAATACTTCAGCGATAGCTGCAGACTCATCTGGCATATCATCAAGCCAACTCTTTTCGTTTCCGTCACCGTCACTAATGGTGTTGTCGAGAGAAAGCTGATCGCCAGCCTTAGCATAAGGACAGGTTAAACAATCCATGTCACATAAGTAGCGTTTGCTTGCAGGGCAGACACAGCGGCCATGCTCTTGCTGACGTTTGCGATAGGCGTTGATGTCACGATAGTAGTTCGTATAGAATTCCTTGTTTACATCCACCCAGCTCTTGGATTCCTTGATGTAGATACGATACTGTTTACTCTGATTTGCATTGTTTGACATATAAAAACCTCCATCTTGTCAATCCGAGATGGAGGTTCCTTGATGCTACCGGCAAAAGGGTATAGTGGTACCACGGTCAGGAGAAATCTCCATCTCATGTGTGCCACCAGCCTTTCCAGTTGCTGGGAGCGATATATTCTGTTGTGTGGTCACTTCAGCACTGGAAAGCTGTCTGCGCAAACTGCTGAAGTGATGTGGTTATAGCAAGCAAATAAGAAAAATTCTTTTTCGTATCGCTGTTCATAATTTTGTCATCGCAAAGTTATTGTTTTTCTTATATGCTTCTGCTATAATTAAAAAGTGTAATATCGGTAGGAGTGTATCTAGCTCTCTTGCGATTACAATTACAGCATAACAAAATAAAAATCCACCGGCCGGACACCAGTGGACAGTGTTGGACAGTGAACTGTCCAAAGAAAAATCTGAAGTTGGAGGTAAACGATGAGATTTAGTGATTTCGTACAATTGATGCATCGATATATCGGTTGTAGTGTGACACAGCAGGAGTATGTGCTGTATCTGACGAATCTCGTTATTCGTGACCCGATGACGGATGATGAAGAAAAGTTAGATGAAAACGATGACTTTAATCCACTATCGAGTAAAGATGTTTCAACTCTATCTAAGATATATTCTGGTGCTCAGAATAGAAAAATAAAGCAGGATGACGCACGCACTATTCAGAGCCGATTTAGCAAAAGTAAGTTTGTTGATGCTTTCCAAACAGCGGACTATGAAGCTAGAGAAGAATTGATCGGCAAGCTAAAGGAATTTGGAATACAAGGAAACCTTGAAGCTGATAATATCGATGAAGTGTGTGCAGAGCTTTTCTATCGCTTTATTGATGCTATGGCATCTAATAAAGGATACATTGATACGACGCTTCCGGTTCATATTGATTCCTATGGAAATAGATATGTAACGGTTGAAGTAAGCACAGTTTATGTAAAAGACGGAAAGCTACATGTTGGAGATGAGGTTTTAGAGCTACCGACAGCACTTGCTCCTGAAAAAGATATTAAACCGGAAGAAATGCCGTATGTTAATGCTCTTTGTGCAGCGTATGCAGATGCGCTTGCCCAAGCCGTCACTCCAGATGTTATTGGAACGTTGCCGGGGAGATACCGTAGAGATTTCACTTCACAAAGGACATCTTATTATGAGGCAGAATGGCTGCATCATTCCGTAAGGGATGTATTTGATGGCGGAGAAGAAAAATTTGAAGCGCTAAAAAAGGATGCCTACGATGGTATAGAAAGTACATATCTTCAGGATTACGATAATGGGTACCAGCGATTGCAAGCGGTCCTTGATAAAATCACCAATACGACATTAGACACTTCTTCGATTGATAGGATAAAAAGCCTTATGAAGAATGTACACAAGAAAGGTATTTGCCATATTCTGGTGAATGACGGAACTATAAATTCGTGGGTGGATATTGATGAATAAAATATTTAACACCACATTTGAATCTAGCCTTAGAATACTATTGCTTTTGTCTGTTTCGGAAGATGAACAGATGACGCTGGATAGAATAGCGAATTATGATTTCATTACAATTTACAGTAAGTACTTTGGTATCAGCGATATGGCACTGCATGGAGAGAATGAGTTCGGTCTTAGTGAATTTGCTGCACGAAGAGGAATGATGCAAAGCACGATGAAATCGTTGGTGCTTGATGGTCTGGTATCTGTAAAACGTAGACAGAATGGATTTCAATATTCTATTTCTGTAGTTGGCAAAACTGTGGCAGGAAAAATGAAATCAGAATATGCAAATAATTATAAGATGTTGGCTCTAAAGACGGTGGAACATTTCAAAGGACAAAGCGAGCAGAAAATTATGAAAACAATAAGTAATACATCGACAGAATTTTTGAGGAGGTAACGATATGGCTGGTTTTTATATAAAAAGAATAATCGCCAGAAGTGATTCGAAAGAAGATGCCATTGTCGAGTTTACTTCCGGTTTGAATATAATACAGGGACGTTCGGATACAGGAAAGTCCTGCGTCCTGAAGTGTATGGAGTTCGTGTTCGGTGGAAATTACGATAAACTAAAAAACCCATTCAAAGAATCATCAGGATATGATTCAGCGTCCGTTGTTATTGGCACAGAACAATATGGTGACGTGATTCTTTCACGTAAAGTTGGCTCTGGACAAGTAGAGGTGGTTGCGGATTCTGAAGAAATTGAGAACGGGATATATGTCGTTAAAAAGCCAGGCAAGAATGTAAAAAAGCCGAAGCCGGTCCTTAATTTAGTGATGATGAAACTGTTAGGCATCGATGGTGAACCTGAAGTGCCTGGTAATATGCGCTTTGAGAAGAAACGTATGACTTGGGAAAATCTTCTTCGCTTGTATTACATTAAGGAAGAGAGAATTGATAAAACAGATCCACTGTTTGAGCCAGTTGCGACCTACGAAAAAACATTATTTCTTTCGTCTCTATTATTCCTGCTTACTGGTAGAGATTTTAGTGAACATGATGCTCAGACCCAAAAAGAGATAAAGAAGGCTCGTAAGGAAGCAGTTCATGACTATGTGAATCAGAAAATTCGGGAAGCAAATCAGCGTCAGAAAGAACTGGCAGTTCAAATAGAAAATTTGGACGATGCTAATGTAGAAGAACAACTACGTGAGATGGTGGAATCTTTACAGAAAACCGAATCATCTATTTCTGCTGCAATTGAAACCAGCCAGAAACTGCTTGCGGATATTATGGAACAAGAAGCAAAAGTAACAGAATGCGAAGTGCTTCTTTCAAGATATGGACATCTGCGTAGTCAATATAGAGCAGATATTCAACGCTTGACTTTCATTGTTGATGGCGAGCAAAATATGAGCACAGCACCGAAGGTTTCAACTTGTCCGTTCTGCGATGGAAAGATTACTCCTCGTGCAAAGAAATCATACATTGAGGCATCTCGTGGTGAATTGTCTCGAATAGTTTCTCAAATGGATGGGTTGGCAGCATCAGAAAAAGATGTTCAGGTGGAAAAAGCTGCTGCCGAAGAAAAATTGAGAGAACTCAAGGAACAGAGAGCTGACATTGAGAAGCTCATACAACAAGAACTGAAGCCACAGGCATCAGAAATAGAAAAGACTATAGAGACATACAGAAGTTATATTCAGTTATCAAATGAGGTCGATCTTATTGTTCAATATGCAAAAGGCTGGGAACAGGATTTGACTAGATATGACATTGCAGAAAATGAAGAAGAGAAGGCAATCGAATATCATCCAAAAGAATATTTTGATACTGAATTCCAGACGACTGTAAGCGAGGATATGGATTCGATATTAAGAGAATGTCAGTACTTGAATTTGACTGGTGCTCGATTTAATTTAAGCAGTTTTGATATAGAAGTAAATGGTGAGACAAAGGCTTCTCACGGTAAGGGATATCACTCTTACTTGAATACAGTTGTAGCTCTTGCCTTTAGAAACTATTTTCATGATCACGCAAAGTACAATGCAGATTTCTTGATTATAGATACTCCATTGCATGGATTTGATGAAAATGATACTGAATTACCCGATAGCATGAAGGATGGTCTGTTTAAGTATTTTGTTCATCATTTGACGGGACAGTTGATTATTGTGGAAAATACAGATCACGTTCCGAGTAATATTGATTTTGAGGCTCTCGGAGCCAATGTCATCACATTTACAAAGAAACTTAATGAAGGACGATATGGATTCCTTCATGATGTATATTGATACTGTTTTTGATTTATAGCTGTAACGACGGAGGTAGAAAATGCGTATCAGTTACAACAGATTATGGAAACTTTTAATAGATAAAAATTTGAAGAAAAAAGATTTGATGGAACGATGCAGTATTAGTTCGGCATCGGTTGCAAAACTCACGAAAGGCGACAATATTACAACAGATGTTTTGCTGAGAATATGTAAAGGACTTGATTGTGATTTTGCAGATATTATGCAGGTAATACCTGATGAAAAACCGGGAGAAAAAGAAACTTAATTTTTCGGTCGAAGATGGATCATCAGAGGAGGAAAACTAAAATGGCAGATAAAAATACAGCCGATATTGGATTTGAAAAACAAATATGGGATGCGGCCTGCGTGCTTCGTGGTAATATGGATGCATCAGAATATAAGAACGTTGTTCTGGGATTGATTTTTTTGAAGTATATCTCAGATAGATTTGATGATAAGTATCAGGAACTTGTTGAAGAAGGCGATGGATTCGAGGAGGATATCGACGAATATACTTCTGAGGGTATCTTCTTTGTACCAGCAGGTGCACGTTGGAGTGAGATTGCAGCAAAAGCACATACTCCGGAAATCGGAACGGTGATCGATGATGCCATGCGTGCCATCGAAAAAGAAAATAAGCGTTTGAAGGATATTTTGCCTAAGAACTTTGCACGTCCGGAGCTGGACAAGCGTAGACTTGGTGATGTTGTGGACCTGTTCACCAACATCCAGATGATTGAACACGGTAGTGAAAAAGATATCTTGGGCCGTACCTATGAATATTGTCTTTCTATGTTTGCTGAACAAGAGGGAAAACGTGGCGGTGAATTCTTTACACCTTCATGCGTAGTACGCACTTTGGTGGAAGTTTTGAAGCCTTTCAAGGGACGAGTATATGACCCTTGTTGTGGTTCAGGAGGTATGTTTGTTCAGTCTGCTAAGTTTGTTGAGAATCACAGTGGTAATATCAGCAATATTTCTATCTATGGTCAGGACTCAAATCCTACTACATGGAAGATGGCGCAGATGAATCTTGCAATTCGTGGAATTGAGCCTGATCTTGGAACCTATGCGGCAGATACATTCCTTGATGATCGTCATCCAACGTTGAGAGCAGATTATATTATGGCTAATCCCCCTTTTAACCTTTCCGATTGGGGATTGGATAAACTAAAAGAAGATCAGCGATGGAAATACGGAACACCACCAGCAGGAAATGCCAACTTTGCATGGCTTCAGCATATGATTTTTCATCTTGCACCAGCAGGCCGTATTGGTATGGTATTAGCAAATGGTTCCCTTTC
The DNA here is from genome assembly GCF_951230155.1 of Parablautia sp. Marseille-Q6255. Classification (GTDB taxonomy): domain Bacteria; phylum Bacillota; class Clostridia; order Lachnospirales; family Lachnospiraceae; genus Choladousia. The sequence continues at coordinate 16,409 of NZ_CATNVD010000025.1, read as the reverse complement.
TTCTCAATCAGGCGGAGAGGGTGATATTCGTAAGAATATTATCAATGCTGATTTAATTGAGTGTATTGTTGCAATGCCTACTCAGCTTTTTTATACAACGCAGATTCCAGTTTCACTTTGGTTTATCAATAAGCAGAAAAAACAACCGGGAAAGACTTTATTTATTGATGCTCGAAAGATGGGAACAATGGTGAGCCGAAAGCTTCGTGAGCTGACGGATGAAGACATCAATAAGATTTCAGAAACCTACGAAGCTTTTGTTGACGGAACACTTGAAAATATTAAGGGATTTTGTGCTGTTACGGATACAGCTGAAATTGAGAAACAAGATTATATACTTACACCTGGACGCTATGTGGGTATTGAAGAGCAGGAAGATGACGATGAGCCCTTTGAAGAAAAGATGGATCGGTTAACATCTGAACTTGCGGAAATGTTTGCAAAGTCGCATGAACTGGAGGACGAAATCAGGAAGAAGCTGGGGGCGATCGGATATGAGCTCAAGCAGTGAAATAACGTATTGTTTGATTTTTGATACGAATGCGTTGTTTCAAGCATATGAAAAGAAGGCAGATTTCACAACCTTTAGCTTCAATGCAACATTTGAACATGTAGTTGGTATGATTGAACAACTTGATATATATGAATATGTAACCATAGCTATCCCATCAGTTGTCTGGAGTGAAATGGAGAAGCAGATTATAGAAAAGCATGATGAATTGCTTGTTACATATAAAAGTACAATATCAAAGAAACAGTTTCCTGAGTATTCTATACAGGAGAATCCTACAATAAATTATCCAGAATATATAAAAATTAAGATTGAGGAATATAAGAAGGAGATTTCAGGAAGAGGAAATAGCGTTATAGAAATTCCAATTGCTTCTAATGATAGATTTGAAAGTATAGTGAATCGTGCATTTAGTAAATTACCTCCTTTTGAAGGAAAAGATAAAAAGTCTGATAAAGGATTTAAGGATGCATTGTTATGGGAAAGTGTTTTGGAATTTGCATTAAAACACCGCAACTCAAAAATCATATACTATTCCAAAGATAATGCTTTTGGAGAATTTCTGCTAAAGGAGTTTGCAGAAAATGTATCAGATTCATCACTGTTCATATGCAAAAATGAAAATGAAGTTAAGGTGCAGTTAGAAGCGTGGGCAAAGGAAATTGACAAATATTCGTATCAACCAATTGAAGATTATGATGAAAATAAGGAAATTGTTGATTGGTTAAATTCTGGAGATTTTTCTGTGCAGATAATAGAGCGAGACTTTGGTCTTGTTGAAAAAGGACGGTTGATTACTTCAACTACAGCTCATTTGATTAGCATTGATAATATTGAATCCTTGAATTCGGACGAGAATGGAATTGAATATTATATTGAAGCAGCTTTGTAGTTTATATACGAATTGAAAGATGGAGGAAAAACACAGGACACAATCAACGTAGGCATAGATGTTAAGATGCTGGATGATGCTACTTATTCGGTTGAAGATGCTTATAGAACGGATGAAGATGAAACTGAAAGTGAGAGTTAGCTTATGAATACAGGACAAGAAAGAATAAACGAATTTGTAATTCGTGAAAAACTGGAGGCGATTGAGTATGAAATCTGAATGGACAAAAAAGAAGCTCTCTGATATTGCAGATTTCAATCCGAGAGAAACAATAAAAAAAGGTGCTATAGCTAAGAAAATCCCTATGGATGTGCTCCGCCCATTTTATCGCGATATTCCATATTATGTTGAAGAATGTTTTTCTGGTGGTACGAAGTTCCGTAATGGAGATACAATTATGGCACGAATTACGCCGTGTTTAGAAAACGGAAAAACAGCTCAGGTTTCAATCTTAAATGATGGAGAAGTTGGCTTTGGCTCAACGGAATATATCGTATTCCGAGCAAAAGAAGGAATCGCTGATAAAGACTACTTGTACTATCTCGTTTGCAGCCCGGAAGTAAGAGAACCAGCGATAAAATCTATGGTCGGCTCATCTGGACGACAGCGTGTGCAGACGGATGTGGTAAAGAATCTTGAAATTGATGTTCCACCATTGATTGAACAAGAAAAAATCGGCTCATTCCTGAAGGCGTTTGATGATAAAATTGCACTCAATGATAGGATAAACAAGAATTTAGTGGCTTAGAGGTCAAGGTTGGAGACATTCAATTCGCCGGACATCAGCTTTGGTAATAATGAATCTCTAATATCTGTTAAACACTTGGATTCTGCAACATTTATGGACAGCTGATTAAAAAGTACTTTTAATGTATCATTTAATGGCTGCAAGTCAGATTGTGGTAACAACGGAACACTGAGCGCCTGAATATTTTTAATTGGTAATTTTGCTTGAACAGCTCCAACAGTACCTTTTTTAATTTCTTCAGATCCGTGTTGAGAACGAAGATATAAGAGAAGGTATTCTGGGGAGATGCCATGTAGGTTCGTGACCTTAACACAATTTTCCGTTAAATTTGCCATGTTCAATGATTTATCTACAATTGCTGTTAATCCAATTGTTCCAACGATAGATATCAATACGTCACCTGTTGTCGTAATGTAACGTGAAATCGTCTTTTGTGTTTCATCATCAACATACTCGTAATTTGCTGAAAGACTGGCAAATACGACATCATTGAGGTCTCGAACACGAATATAAGGGTGTGAATTAGGTATACTCATCAAATTTGCTCCTTTAGGAAGCCTTTTTCCACCTTTAACATCAGCCAATGATCCTAACTCAACATAAGTAACAGACTTTGACTGTTCTATTGCATTATTAAAAATTGCCATTGCTTGCTGCTCTAAATTCTTGTTTACCATAGAAACATAACGAAAAATACAGGAGGTTGAATATGCCGAGTTTATTTACAGAAGATACATACGAACAAGCAATCATTGAATTGTTTGAAAACATGGGCTATGACCACCTCTACGCTCCGGATTTTGATAGAGATTATACCAGTCCGCTTCTGGACTCTATTCTGAGAGATAGCTTGGTGCGTATCAACCGTGGTCTGCCTGTAGAAGCTATAGATGAGGCACTAGCCAAATTGAAGAATTTTGATACTGGAAGTCTGTTGCAGAAGAACATCATTTTCATGGATTATCTGCAAAATGGTATCACGGTTAAGTTCTTTGTAAAGGGCGAGGAGCAATCATCTATTGTACGTTTGATTGATTACGCCAACGTAAAGAACAACTCTTTCTATGTGGTAAATCAGTTTACGTTTTTAGAAAACGGAAATAACCGTCGTCCAGATATTATTTTATTTATTAATGGATTGCCTCTTGTTTTGATGGAATTGAAGAGCCCGGCTAAGGACGAGGTAGGAGCTGAGAATGCCTATCATCAGATTCGCAATTATATGCAGGATATTCCATCTATCTTTTATTACAATGCAATCTGTGTAATTAGCGACTTGTCTACGAATAAGGCCGGAACTATTACCTCCGGATTAGATCGTTTTATGGAATGGAAAACCAAAGACGGTAATTACGAAGATACTGCGTATGCTTCCTTTGAAACCTTCTATGAGGGTATGTTCCAAAAGGAACGTCTACTTGATATTTTGAAAAATTTTATTCTTTTCTCAGGCGTCAGCAATAGTCGATTCAAAGTATTAGCTGGATATCATCAGTATTTTGCAGTACGCAAGGCAATTGAAAAGGCGAAGGTAGCCACTAAGACCGATGGTAAAGGCGGCGTGTTCTGGCATACACAGGGCTCTGGTAAGTCATTGTCGATGGTATTCTATGCACATTTGTTGCAAGATGCATTAGATAGCCCAACTATCGTAGTTATGACAGACCGTATTGATCTGGATGATCAGCTTTATGCACAGTTCTCACAATGCGCAGATTTCTTGCGTCAGACACCGGTACAGGCAGAGAGCAAAGAACATTTGAAGTCACTTCTTGATGGCAGAAGTGCAAATGGAATTATATTTACAACAATGTTCAAGTTTGAACGTGGAGAGAAGGCTTTGTCAGAACGCAGAAACATTGTTGTTATGGCAGATGAAGCACATCGTGGGCAGTATGGTTTTGATGAAAAAATCGTTATGTCAGAGAATGAAAACGGTGAAAAGGAAGCGCATACTGTAATTGGTAATGCTCGTATTATCCATGACGCGTTGCCGAATGCTACCTTTATCGGATTTACTGGTACACCGATTTCAGCCAAAGACAGAAACACTCGTGAAGTTTTTGGTGATTATATCGATGTTTATGATATGACACAGGCCGTGGAAGATGGTGCTACTTGTCCGGTTTATTATGAAAGCCGAGTTGTTCATTTGAAGTTGGATGAGAACACATTGGCGTTAATTGATTCTACTTATGATGTCTTAGAGCAGCAGTCCGATGCACAAACAATCGAGAAGAGTAAAAAAATGCTTGGTCAGATGGAAAGTGTACTGGGAGCTGATTCAACAATAGAATCTCTTTGTGATGATATTGTTGAACATTACGAAAAATATAGAGCAAATCTTCTGACGGGTAAAGCCATGATTGTGGCGTATTCTCGTCCGATTGCAATGAAAATCTATCGCCGAATCTTGAAAATTAGACCTGAATGGACGAATAAAGTCGGTGTAGTTATGACTGGCGGCAACAACGATCCGGAAGATTGGAAAGAGATCATCGGAACTAAATCGCACAAAGAAGAGCTCGCAAGGAAGTTTAAAGACAACAATGACCCGATGAAGATTGCCATTGTAGTTGATATGTGGCTCACCGGTTTTGATGTACCTTCTTTGGCTACCATGTATGTGTATAAGCCGATGCATGGTTATAACTTGATGCAGGCTATTGCCCGTGTTAACCGTGTATTCAAGGATAAAGAGGGCGGATTGATCGTAGACTATGTTGGAATTGCCTCGGCCTTAAAGGCTGCAATGAATGAATATACGAAACGTGATCAGTCTAAATACGGTGATATGAACATTGCAAAGATGGCATATCCGAAGTTTCAGGAAAAGCTACAAGTTTGCAAAGATTTATTGCATGGCTTTGATTTTAGCGGATTTGTAGGTGGCTCTCCACTTACAATGGCTAAGCTTATTACGGGTGGCGTAAACTTTATTCTCGATGCAAGTATACCAGAAAGAAAAGATTTGTTCTTGAAGGAAGCCATGCTTTTGAAACAATCACACTCGCTCTGTTCCAGTATGACAACAGAGCAGGAACGGCATGAAGCGGCTTATATGGAGGCTTTGCGTTCTACGGTTATTAAGATCACGTATGGTGGAACAGGTGGAAAAAGTTTGTCGCTTACTGAGATCAATGATCAAATCAATGAACTTTTGAAAGCGGCAGTACAGAGCGAAGGTGTCATCAGCTTATTTGACAGCAGCAAGAGTGGCGGTGAAAATTTCAGCCTGTTTGATCCAGCAGTCCTGGACGAAATCTCTAGAATGAAGGAAAAAAATATAGCTGTCGAGATTTTGAAAAAACTTATGGCTGAGCAAGTGGCTCTCTATAAGAGAACAAATGTGGTACAATCACAAAAATTTTCGGAGAAAATAGCACAACTGATGAACTCTTATTATAACGGACTAATCACCAATGAAGAGGTTATTAAAGAACTTCTGAAAACTGCAGAAGAGATTGCAAATCTCTATAAGAATGGTCAGAAACTGGGACTTTCACAAGAAGAACTTGCATTTTATGATGCTCTTACAAAACCTGAGCATATCAAGGATTTTTATAAGAATGATGAATTGATTGCTCTGACAAGAGAACTTACAGAAATGCTTCGTAAGAATCGCACTATCGATTGGCAGAAGAAAGAAACTGCTAGAGCACAGATGCGTAAGATGGTTAAGCGACTCCTTAAGAAATATAAGTATCCGCCGGAAGACTATGATTTTGCAATAAGCACAGTAATTAGTCAGTGTGAGCTTTGGACGGATAATGTGGAACCACGAAAAGAGGAAAAACTCTATAAATATGTATCTGAAATAGAACTAAGCAAAGTGGCAGAGGATACGGTTTCTTATGGAGAAAAGAGGTAATGGAGGTGCGATATGGATGCACGTAAAGGCAATATTTATGAGATATTGAACGGAAATAAGCAATTCTTGATTCCGGTTTATCAGAGATTCTACAGCTGGGATATAGATCAGTGTAAACGACTTTGGAACGATATTGTAGAGATGCAGAGAAAAGGTAAAGTGGGCCATTTTGTAGGTTCTATTGTTAATATTGCTGAACAGGCAATGCCAACAGGTGTTCAGAAATATATGATTATTGACGGCCAACAGCGAATGACTACCTTAACGCTGCTTCTTCTGGCTTTGCGCGATTATGCAATAAAGAATCCAAGTGACACAACAATCAATGCTCGTCGTATAGATAATATGCTTCTAAAAAACGAGTATGAAAGTGGTGATGAACGATATAAGTTACTGCTGACTGAAACAGATAGAGATATTCTTATAAGCCTCGTTGAGGAAAAACCAATTGCAGAAGGCACTAGATCAAGACTGATTGATAATTACAATTTTTTTGCTAACAAGCTAGCTGATAAAGAAATTCAGCCTGCAGAGGTATATGAGTCAATTGGAAAATTACAAATTGTTAATATCACATTAGATCGTGCTGTTGACGATGCACAGGCAATTTTTGAAAGTTTGAATTCTACCGGTAAGGAACTTTCTGAATCTGATTTGATTCGTAACTCTGTTTTGATGGGGCTAGAGCCATCAGAACAAACTTATGTATATGAACATCTTTGGCGGCCTATGGAACAGCTGTTTATTTATGAAACGCAAGGAACAGTAATGGATGCTTTCTTCCGCCATTACTTGACCATGAAACTTTCTCGCATTCCAAAGCAAGGACGCGTATATGAAGAATTCAAATTGTATCATTTGAATTGTGAATTTGGAACTATCAGAGAATTATGTCAAGATTTGCTTGAATATGCAAAATATTATACAAACATTGTATTCAAGCGAAATACTGATACGAATTTAAAGAAGTTATATGAAGACATTATCGATTTAAGAATGGAAGTATCTTACCCATTCTTACTGAAAATTCATCATGATTGCGTAGAAGGACTAATTACATCAGATGAACTAAAGGAAATTCTGAGGCTTTGTATTAGCTATGTTCTGAGACGTGCAATTTGTGAGATCCCGACCAACTCAATGAACAAAACCTTTGCAACATTGAAGAATTATATTAGACCAGATGATTATCTGAATTCTGTTAAGGCATTTTTCGTGGTGCAGGATACATATAAAGAATTCCCAGATAACGATAAGTTTGAAGGTGCATTTGTAAGCCGTGATGTTTATAATATGCGTGCTAGAAATTATATTCTTAGTCGTTTGGAAAACTTTGAAAACAAAGCTCCAATTATAATAGAGAATTACACCATTGAGCATATTATGCCGCAGAACAAAAATCTTTCTTTAGAGTGGCAAGCTGATCTTGGTACTGAGTGGCAAGAGGTTCAGAAAAAGTATTTACATACAATTGGCAATCTTACTTTGACTGCATATAATTCTGAAATGAGTGACAGGCCTTTCTTGGAAAAGATGGATATGCCGGGTGGATTCAAAGAAAGTGCACTTAGGCTTAATAAATATGTGGTTTTGCAAAATAAGTGGAATGAAAAACATATCCAAGAGCGAGCAAACGAATTAGCAAAGAAAGCAGAATCTATTTGGCCATATCCAACTTTAACAGCCGCAGAACTTGCGCCATATCAAGTAGAAGAAAAAGCAGTGCAGAAGTATTCATTGGAAACGTATGATGTGAATGCTTTTACAAGAATACTGTTCGAGTCTTTAGATAAGCGTATTATGAACTTATCCCCTGCGGTTAAGAAGGAATATAAAAAGTTGTATGTTGCCTATAAACTGGATACTAATTTTGTTGATATTGTTTTTCAGAAACAAAGATTGCGTATCTCGATTAATATGAAGTTTTCAGAGATTAATGATCCTAACGGTATTTGTAAAGATATTACCGGTTTAGGACGTTGGGGAAATGGCGATGTAGAATTGTTCATGGAGCATCAGGATGAATTGGATCAAATCATGGAAATTGTGAAACAATCCTTTGATGCACAGGCAGAATAATGATTTTGCGACGTAAAAGGAGGCCTCCTATTTGAAAAAGAAAAAAGACGAAGTAACCATCCGTTCCAGTGCAGCGGAATACCTGACCTATGTTGCCTCTGTGGGTGATCAGCAGGACAGTATTGAGATGCGCTATGAGGATGAGAATATATGGCTGACACAGAAGATGATGGCCACATTGTATGATGTAGATGTTCGTACAATCAATGAGCATATTAAGAAGATTTATTCCGACTCAGAACTTGAGGAAGAGGCAACTATCCGGAATTTCCGGATAGTTCAAACCGAAGGTTCACGTCAGGTGACTCGTGATACAAAGCATTATAATCTTCAAATGATTATTGCGGTTGGATTCAAGGTTAATAATGAGCGAGCAGTACAGTTTCGCAAGTGGGCCAATGGCATCGTGAAGGATTATACCATCAAAGGTTGGGTCATGGATGATGAACGCCTGAAAAATGGTGGCTCTGTGCTTACAGTAGAATACTTTGACCGTTTGCTTGAGCAAATTCGTGAAATCCGTCTCTCTGAGCGTAGATTCTATCAGAAGATAACAGACATCTATGCAACAGCTCTTGATTATGACCGAACAGCAAAAACAACAAAGCAGTTCTTTGCAAAGGTTCAAAACAAGATGCATTATGCGGTTCATGGACACACAGCGGCGGAGTTGATTTACGAGCGGGCCGATGCTGATAAGCCACATATGGGATTAACTACATGGGCAGCAGCTCCTGAAGGAAAGATTGTAAAAAGCGATGTCAGCATTGCGAAGAATTATCTTTCAGAGAAGGAAATGCGTTCATTAGAGCGTATTGTATCTGCATATTTGGATTTGGCAGAAGACCGTGCAGAACGTCATATTCCAATGACAATGGAAGACTGGTCAAAGCGTTTGGATTTATTCCTGATGGCAGATGACAGAGAGATTCTTCAGGATGCAGGCAAAATCACAGCGGAGATTGCAAAGGCAAAAGCGGAGACCGAATTTGAAAAATACCGCGTGATTCAGGACAGATTATTTATGTCTGACTTTGATAAGTACATGCTGGAACTGGAAGAGAATGCGAAGAAGTAGTAGTATCGCCATTAAGATTTTTAGCTTGCCAAGGTCGAGTGCATGGGAGTTGGGGCATCAGTCGGGGCGAAAAATAGCCGTTGACCTGTTCTTTGTAGGAAGAAAGGACAAGGTTGAGGCGATGGCAGTTTTTCATTAAATTTGACTTTTATGTTGGAATCACTATAATAGTAGAAACGAATAAAAAAGTTGAACTTTTTCCGTGGACAGGCGAGGTTCAGACTGTGATATGGATGCGAATTGTATTAATACTTTTTTGCTACAGAATTTGTTGATATGTTTCCGCAAACAAACGGAGATATTTTGCTACAGTCTACATTAGTCTGGATCGGTTCCCGAAAACTGACATCAATCAGGACGTATCGTGCCATGTGGAGACTGTGGTACTGATGTCAAAAGTCAAAGAATAGAATAGCGAAAAAGTGTAGAAAACAAGGGATTTCCGGGAGCCGGGGCTTGTCAGAGGACGGGTTCGGGTTCCCGGATTTTTTCATTTTACGGGTAAGTGGGAACTGGTCTACTGTGAAAACGGCGGGGAGTTGACGAGATTGTTAAAACGAAAAAAGCACGTTGTTCCTTCAGCAGAATCAACATGCTTTTCACATCGTATTCATTAAATCAAGCAAGAGCCGCTTCTGATCATCCGTGAGTGTACTCCATGTCGAAAATAGTTTTTGCTGTTCTTCAGTTATTGGAGATTCTCCATCTTCAGTGAAAAACTGTGCCAGTGTAATACCAAATGCCCTGCATACTGCCTCTAAAGTTGGAAACGTAGGTGCATTGTTCTTGTTGAACATATTTGTAACTGTGGAGTGAGAGAGGTTTGCTTCTTTTGCCAGACGGTAATCTGTCCAGCCACGTTCCTCCATCAACTGCTTTATGCGTTTCTGCAAAGAAATATAACAGTAGAAGAAATGCGGTCAGTTATGCGGCCCAGGAAACTACAGACAAATGGAACATATTTCTTAGATGGAGCCAGGGGCTTTGCAAGTTAGAATAAATACAGGACGCGGTGGTTTATATAAGAGAACTATCGTGTCCTGTTTTTCATTTTGAGAGGTAGAACGAGTTAAAACATAATGAAATGGAGGACGTTATCAGATTTACTGGAATGATTTCAAAAACCAGTCATTAAACTGTCACTTGTGTTTGGTATAATGTAAAATAAAAGAAGTTTGCTTGTAAGGGAAAATTCATAAGAGAGCAAACCGATTTGCTGTGGGTGAAGTATATCTGATTGAATCTCATTAGTTAGTCCGACAAATATAAAAGAGAAAGGTGTAAATGAGCTATGGTAGATTTGTATTATATTGAAGATGATCCTAATATTGCATCGGCTGTAAAGGAATATCTGGAACAAAAGAATTTTAAGGTAACAATCTGCATGACACTCGCACAGGCGAAGCAGATATTAAACGAGCGTGTTCCAACTCTTGTGTTATTGGACTGGAATATGCCCGACGGTCATGGAGACGGTTTGTGCCAGTGGATTCGCAGCAACTGGAAAGAACTTCCTATAATTTTTCTTACCGTTCGTGGAGACAGCGCGGATATTGTTGCGGGTTTCAGAAATGGTGCAGATGATTATGTGGTAAAGCCTTTTGAATTAGAGGTATTGCATTCACGGATTTTGGCATTGCTGCGAAGAACAGGTAATGTGGCAAAACAATATCTTTCCTGTGACGGAATCGTCATTGACAAAAATCGCCATGTAGTTTTCTGCCATTCAGAGGAAATAACTTTAAGCGCAGCAGAATTTCAATTGCTTTTGTGCCTGATGGAAAACAAAGGAAAGACGGTGACCAGAGAAAAGATTTTGGAGCAGGTATGGGATTTGAATGGAAACTATGTGAGTAATAACACCTTAACAGTTACCATCAAGCGGCTGCGGGATAAACTGTATCAACCGAAATGTCTGAAAACTGTCAGAAGCGTGGGATATCGCATGGAGGACACCATATGAACGGCAAGAAAAATATGTTAGTGACTTTTGGATTTGTATTATCCGTCAGTTTGATTGCCGTCGCTGTTTCTGTTCTGCTTGTTTCTTATCATTACAGTCAGCTTCAGTTTGACCTGTTAAATGCAGTTTGTGGTGAAGTAGTGGAGCAAGAGCCAGAAGCAGAAAAAATAATATCTGCTGCATTAAAGGAATATACAGGCGGGAATTCAGACGGTGTAAGGGAAGATGATATATTGTCTGCATTGGGCTACCGTACATCTGATTTTTCAGGCTTAACTGATGAGCAAAATATTATATTTGTGACAACAGGTTTCATGGTAGGAATTTTGCTTTTTGTTTTTACTTTTCTGTGTCGGAATAAGATAGAAATTATGCGGATTCGGGCTTTAGCGGAGTATTTGGAACAGGTGAATATTGGAAAGGCGGTTGTTCTTTCTGCTTCCGGGGAGGATGAGTTCTCTAAACTGGAAGATGAAATATATAAGACGGTAACCTCACTTTATCAAACTAAGGATCTGGCAGTACAGGCAAAAAACCATTATGCGGAAAATTTATCCAATATCGCACATCAGATCAAAACGCCGATTACTGCTATCTCTCTGTCAGTCCAGAGAATGGAGCAAGATTCTGACAGTAAATATCTGAAACAGGTAGAGAAACAGCTTTTACGGCTGACTTATTTAGAGGAAGCCTTATTGGTCTTATCCAGAATTGATGCCGGAACATTATTTTTACATAAAGATGAAGTGGATGTCTTTACCCTTCTTGTTCTTGCGGCGGATAACTTACAGGAATTATCTGAAGGTTCTGGTACTACTGTTGATATACCAGAGTTGGGGGAAATGCTGGTCATTGCAAATCTGGATTGGACAATGGAGGCAATCATGAACCTGATGAAAAACTGTATAGAGCATAGCCCTGGTGGAACAATTCATTGTTCTTATGCACAGAATCCATTATACACAGAAATATTAATTTGGGATAATGGGGAAGGATTCGTCGAAGAGGATATTCCTCATCTTTTTGAACGGTTTTACCGTGGACAGAATGCGAATGAGGGCGGCATTGGTATTGGACTGGCTCTATCAAAGGAAATTATTGAACGTCAGAACGGGACGATACGAGCGAAAAATGTGCCCGATGGCGGCGCTTTTTTTGAAATCCGTTTTTACAGTCACTGAGTTGTAATTTTCGTTTGCTATACTGTTTATTGTAAAGGTATATCATACGCAAAAGAAATACCACAAGGGATATATCTAAATGCCTTGAAAAACAGATAAACAGATGAAAGGAGACCAGCAAAAATGGAAATTTTGAAATGTGAAGGAGTCAGAAAAGTATATGGCTCTGGCGGTAACCAGGTGGTGGCACTTGATGGAATTGACCTGTCCGTAAGTAAAGGTGAATTTGTGGCAATATTAGGCGCGTCAGGATCGGGAAAATCTACATTGTTACATATTCTTGGCAGTGTAGATAAGCCAACAAGCGGAAAGGTTATCATAGATGGAACTGATCTATCTAAATTAAACCAGACACAGGCGGCAATTTTCCGGCGCAGGAAGGTTGGACTGGTATATCAGTTTTATAATCTGATCCCTACCCTCACAGTGCGGAAAAATATCCTTATGCCTCTGGCTCTTGATAAGAAAAAAGAAAATCAGGAATATTTTGAAAAGGTTGTCGGCTCTCTTGGTATTACCGATAGATTGGACGCATTGCCGAACCAGTTATCTGGCGGCCAGCAGCAAAGAGTTGCAATCGCACGTTCGCTGATTTACCGTCCGGCTCTGCTTTTGGCAGATGAGCCGACCGGAAATCTGGATCAGAAAAATTCCAAAGAGGTTATTGATATGTTGAAACTCTCTAATCGCAATCTGGAGCAGACCATTTTATTAATTACCCATGATGAAAAGGTTGCCCTGGAAGCAGGGCGTATCATTACTGTTGAGGATGGGCGTATCATCAGCGATGAGCGGCGGAGGTAACAGATATGTGGAAAGATTATTCATCAGGCTATATTAAAAACAACCGCTCCTCTGGACTTTCAGTGATGATTGCGGCATTTATCTCAGCCCTGCTTTTGTCTTTGTTGTGCGGACTGTTTTATAATGCATGGAAATACGAGGTTGAAAGGATTGAATTGGAGGAAGGCGGCTGGCAGAGTCGGCTTATTGGAGAATTTACTCAGGAAGATGTGGAATCCATAAAAAACTATGCCAATGTAAAAGATGTAGTGGTAAATGAAAAAGGCTATGAGGAAGCAGAACCCACAATAGATATTTATTTTGATGATATGAAATCTGTATTTTCGGATACTCCCCGTATTGCGGAATTGACTGGGAACTCGACGAAAAAAATAGTTTATAACTATGAGCTTCTGGCAATGTATTTGATCCGTGGCGGAGGAGATACAGCGCCAAGACTTCTGTTTCCGATGTTTATATTGGTTACACTATTGGCATCGTTCTCGCTGATAATCATTATCCATAATTCATTTGCGGTATCAATGAACGCCAGAATTCATCAGTTTGGTATTTTTTCAAGTATTGGAGCTACACCAAAGCAAATTCGCTCATGTCTTTTGCAGGAGGCAGCTGCTCTCTGCGCTGTGCCGGTTATTGCTGGAAACCTGTTAGGTATCGCAGGAAGTATGGGGCTTTTGCAAATGGTAAATGTTCTGTTGGGAAGCGATATCGCAGGAAGACATAGAGCAGTTTTTGGCTATCATCCGCTGGTCCTGGCGCTGACATTATTGGTAACGGTTGTTACCATATGGATTTCTGCATGGCTGCCAGCCAGAAAACTGAGCAAACTGACACCGCTTGAAGCAATCAGAAATACCGGTGAACTACAATTAAAGAGAAGAAAAAACTCCCGTTTACTTACTCTGCTTTTCGGAGTGGAGGGAGAGTTGGCAGGCAACGCGCTAAAAGCGCAGAAAAAAGCCTTACGGACAGCATCGTTATCACTCATACTATCGTTTATGGCATTTGCGGTCATGGAGTGTTTCTTTTCTCTTTCTGGAATCAGTACAAGAGAAACCTATTTTGAAAGATATCAGGATGTATGGGATGTAATGGTTACAGTTAAAGACGTTGACGTGGATAATTTTGAAGAAAGAGAGGCTGTCCAAAGACTTGATGGGGTAGAAAGTGCTATTGTGTATCAGAAGGCAGAAGCAAAAAGAATCATTACTGAGGAAGAAATGAGTGAAGATATGAAGTCCTTTGGCGGATTTTCCCTTGCTTCCGGTAACTATGTAACACAAGTGGATGGCGGATGGCTGATTAATGCCCCAATCGTCATACTGGATGATAACAGCTTTTTGGCCTATTGTGAGCAGATTGGTATCACGCCACGGCTTGATGGGGCGGTAATTCTAAATCAAATCCGCGATGTGACAAATTCGGATTTCCGGCACCCGGAGTTTATGCCCTATATAAAAGAAGAAAATGCAACAAGTGTTTTAAGACAGTCAGGAAAAGAAGAAATGACAGCAGAGATACCTGTTCTGTCCTATACAGAAGAGGCTCCTATTTTGAGGGAGGAATATGCAAAACTTGACTATTATGAACTGGTGCATTTTATTCCGGTTTCTGTATGGAAAGAGATAAAAGGACAGATAGGGGGAACGGAAGAGGAGAGTTATATCTGTGTCAAAGCAGGAGAAGATGCAACTTTAGAAGAATTGAATACACTGCAAAATGAGATCGCAGGGTTTACCGGCGAAAAATATGAGATAGAACAGGAAAACCGGATTCAGGAGTATGAAACGAATGAAAGTCAGATACAGGGAATGATGACTATAATCGGTGCTTTCTGCACCCTGTTGGCAATTATTGGAATCGGCAATGTGTTCTCCAATACATTGGGATTTGTACGTCAAAGGAAAAGAGAATTTGCAAGGTATATGTCAGTCGGTCTGACACCGAAAGAACTCAAAAAAATGTTTTGTACAGAGGCATTGGTGATAGCCGGGAAACCGATTATAATTAGTCTTCCGATTGTGCTTATTGCAGTAGGATATTTGTTGCGGACGAGTTATGTAGAAGTGGGAGTTTTCATGGCTGAAGCCCCATTCATTCCAATCATTATATTTATGTTGGCTATTTTAGGCTCTGTAGCTCTGGCGTATTATCTTGCATGGCGAAATGTGCGTAAAATTAGTCTGGCAGAGGTACTCAGAGACGATACTATGATGTAAAAATAGGTAACTGCGTTGCCAGGTTTTGTCAGACAGTTCAGTCAGCTATTAGTTGGCTGAACCGATCTGATATATTGCCGTGGTAAGATTGTCGGTGGAATATATGATGACAGATTATTAGTAAAGCCAACAAAAACAGCTCTTTCTTATATGCCAGAGGCATCATCCGAACAGCTTTATGAAGGAGCAAAAGAAATGCTTTGCGTGGACAATGTTGACTCAAAAAATATCTGACAAAATTATTTGAAGAAATGTATGATGAATTGCCTGTGACTACGTGTAAGAAGAAATAATCAGGGAGGTAGCGCATATCAGCAAGCGATTAGTGTGCTATGTGCAGTGGCATACACGCTTAAGATGAGCTATAAGACAGATTGCAAAATGGGAAAGTTTCTTTGAGTATGTTGTTTCAACACGTGAAGGATTCTGATGGCAGGAAGATGTATGCGATGTGAATTACGGCAACAAAGGTACTTTTAATTGGATTTCTGACATAAGGTTACCTGATTTTATTACCAAAAAGCCTAATTCCCCCACAAGAGATGATAGCGTCAGTGAACAGGGAACAACACGGTCAGAAATGTCCGAATTTGCGCTCCTGCGTCGTTACTTTCGCTCCGCGTACATCCAGTACGCGTCGTTCAAGTGCCTTGCAGGGGCACACAAATCGAACTATTTCTGATTCTCCGACCTCAGCCATCGGAATTCCGCCTATTTTCAAGGCAGACGATGGATGGACGTACGCCGACTGAGGATAACGTAGAAAATAGGCGAAATTACATGGCGTGAGGCGTGTTGCCCCTTGTCCACTGATGCTATAATGACTTACTAAAAACAGACAGGTATAATGAAAATACTAGGTGCGAATGGGAAGTAAACATAAATTTTCCAGGAGATTCGCACCAAAAAATAACTCATATTTCATTAATCTGGAAAACTTAGAGTATAATTATCATTGGCAAAAATAAAGGGAAGAGATCGAAACCTCTTCCCAATCATACAGATTTATCTTATTGTTTAATTGCTGAGAAAAAACATAAGGAGTCTGTATGATGAGTTCAAT
>NZ_CATNVD010000024.1 GCF_951230155.1 Parablautia sp. Marseille-Q6255 | reverse complement strand
CCTCCCTTATTATATCATACAATAACATAAAATAACAGATATAAAATCAAAAAAATTGACATAAAAAAAGCAGGTTTTATGCGACCTGTGAGTACTTTTTCCGATATTCAACTGTCAAACTCCCGGATAACGTAGAAAATACGCGAAATTACATGGCGTGAGGCGTGTTGCCCCTTGTCCACTGACGCTATGCTTATTTTAACACAGGAAGCTGCAATTAACAGCACGTTTTTTCATTTTGGATATGCACGTATAACCATTTGCATTTTATCTGCAATTGTTATAAGATACTGGTAATTGATGCTTACTGGCATATAGTTTCTTTTATCTGCACGTTACAAAATGTGCTTTCACGGAGGCTTCACATGACATTAAAGGATTATTTCCCGATATGGGACCGGCTGACTGCCGCTGAACAGGCAACATTAAATCATGCGCTCCAGAGGCGGCATGTAGAGAAGGGTACACTGCTTCACAATGGCTCTTCGACCTGTGAAGGACTGTTTCTTATTATTTCGGGACAGCTGCGTGCTTTCCTTGCTTCTGAAGAGGGGCGGGAGATTACTATATACCGGCTGTTCGAACACGATATATGTCTGTTTTCTGCCTCCTGCATGATGTCAAGCATTCAGTTTGAGATTACTATCGAAGCAGAAAAGGACTCTGAGCTGCTGCTTATTCCTTCTTCTGTATACCGGAAGCTTATGGACACCTCTCTTCCCATAGCCAACTATACAAATGAGCTTATGGCATCTCATTTTTCAGAGGCCATGTGGCTGATCGAACAGATCATGTGGAAAAGCTTTGACAGGCGTCTGGCAGCCTTTTTAGTCGAAGAAAGCGCGGTAGAACAGACCGATATATTAAAGATCACACACGAAAGGATTGCCGCGCATCTTGGCACTGCCCGTGAGGTCGTGACAAGGATGCTGCGCTATTTTCAGTCTGAGGGCATGGTATGCCTGACGCGCGGCACAGTTGAACTTACTGACCGGAAGAAGCTGCAGGAGCTCGCGTAGTATCATCTGACAAAGCACACTGTGCTTTCACTGTGTGCAGACGTTGCGCTCCTGTCCCTTTTGAAAAGCGGCAATATTTTCCCACACTTCGTCTAAAAGCCGCGTTCTTGCTTCTACTGCTGCCCAGGCAATATGCGGCGTGATCAGCAGATTATCGCACCCGGCAAGTGCACGCAGCGGATTCTTTTCATCCATCGGCTCGACCTCCAGCACATCGAGGCCGGCCGCCGCGATCTCTTTTTCCTTTAATGCCCGGCACAGTCCTTCTTCATCAACAATCGGTCCTCTTCCCGCATTGATAAAAACAGCAGACGGTTTCATCCTGCAAAATGCTGCATAATCCATCAGATGGTGCGTTTTCACTGTGAGCGGAGCATGCACAGACAGGATATCCGACTCTTCCAGCAGCGTCTCAAAATCCACCTGCTGGTACCCTTCCTGCCTTTTTGCCCCGGAAGCTGAATAATAAATGACTCTGCATCCAAACGCTTTTGCGATCTGCGCTACTTTCCTTCCGATCGCTCCCAGTCCCACAATCCCCCAGGTCTTTCCTTTCAGCTCATGAAAACGCCTGTCCATGTGGCAAAAGAATCTGCTTGCTACATATGCCCCGCTTTTTACATATTCATCATAATACCGCAGATGCTCCAGAAGGTACAGCGTCATTGCAAATGTATGCTGCGCTACTGTATCTGTAGAATATCCCGCTACATTCGTCACGCAGATGCCCCTCTTCTTTGTATAGGCAAAGTCTATGTTATTCGTGCCTGTGGCTGTAAGTCCGATATATTTCAGGGACAATGCTCCCTGAAGCGCCGATTCATCCATCATCAGCTTGTTTACAATCACCGCATCTGCCTGCGCAATGCGCTCCGGAACCTGTCCGGGCGTTGTCTCACCGTAAATGACCACTTCTCCCAGCTTTGAAAACTGTTCCAGGTTCATGTCTGTCCCGAGGCTGTCCGCCTCCAAAAATACGATTTTCAAAATCTGATCCTCCTTTTCCTGATCGCTGCGAATCCTATTTTCGATCACTTTCATTTTTTTCCACTTCCCGCGATCCCCTGCATATGATCCGCGTCACGTACTCTTCCTGACGTTTTTTCGTCAGCCCGTCAAACAGGAAATCCTCATAGCATGGTCCCTTCAGCGTGACCCCCTGCTCTGCGGCGCAGTCTAAAAGCCTCTGATATGCCTCCCCGATCGTTGTCCAGTGCCCTGTGTGGTATGCGGTCACGTAAAGGCCTTCTTCTCTCACCGTATAGTCGATCCCCTTCGGCTTTTCATCAAACATCAGATACACCGCGTCATACTGATCATACTGCTGCGCAAGGATGGCAGACAGCTCCTGCCGGTAACCAAATCCGTACACATTGCAAAGCCCGTGCTTCTCACATTCTTCCAACAGCTCCCCGGAGGCAATCGCCCAAAGGCGCTCATCATTCTGCAATATGCGGCGGCTGATATAGTACTTTTCCGGCAGATAAACGATCCCCGCCTGATCCGTATCTGTGTGCATGGCCGTCTCTAAGAACTCAGCTTTTTTCCGTATCCACTCTCTTTTATTTTTCAGATTTCGGATACGTTCTCTGAGTATCCGGTCCTCCTCCTTCAAAAGCTCCGACAGTGACTGCGGCGTGCGTTCAGAGAGATATTCCCGTATCTGACGAAGCGGCATGCCAAGATCCCTGAGCGTATAGATAATGTCAAATACATCCAGCTGATCCATCGTATAATAACGGTATTCGTTCTCTGCTGTAAACTCCGGCTGAAACAGTCCGATCTGATCATAATGAAACAGCGTGTGTTTCGTCACGCCCACCAGCTTTGCGAATTCTCCCGTTGTCAAATACCTCGTCTTCTGCATGAAAATTTTCTCCTTGACTATCGTGTTACCCTATACTTTATCATATCTTCTGCAGCTATGACAAGCATTCCTTTTTACAGAAATGCTGTGTCTGATACAATATCGTTTTAAGGAGGTATTATAGTATGGCAAATTCGATTGCTAAAAATTTCCGTTTTTTTTCGCTGCTGCGCTTTGCTTTTCCTACTATGATCATGATGCTGTTTATGTCGCTTTATACGATCGTGGACGGTATTTTTATTTCGCGCCTTGTGGGAAGCCATGCGCTGTCCTCTACGAATATCGTCTATCCCGTCATTAACCTGATCATCGCATGCGGCGTCATGCTCTCGACCGGCGGGAGCGCTCTTGTTGCCAAAAAGCTCGGAGAGGGCAGGGAATCAGAAGCCCGCGAGGATTTCTCGGCGCTGCTCATCACAGGTATCCTTGCCGGAGTCGGTCTGATGGTTGTCGGGCTTGTGTTTCTGGAGCCGCTTGTCCGCCTGCTCGGCGCGACGGACCTTCTCCTGGACGACAGTATGACCTATCTGAGGATCGCGCTTTTCTTTGCGCCGGCCTGTATCCTGCAGCTTTTCTTCCAGACGTTTTTTGTGACGGCAGGAAAGCCCGGATATGGCCTTGCGCTTATCTGTGCAGGCGGCGTCTTTAATATAGTCTTTGACTACATATTCATGGGACCGCTTGAGATGGGCATTGCCGGAGCGGCGATCGCCACCGGGATGGGACAGATGATCCCTGCGGTTGCAGGTCTGCTGTATTTTACCTTTGTGCGCAGACATCTATATATCGTAAGTCCCGTACTGCATAAGGGCACACTGTTTTTAAGCTGTTCCAACGGCTCATCAGAGATGGTCACAAACATCTCAAACGCCGTTATCACCTTTTTGTTCAACAGCATCATGCTTCAGCTGCTCGGAGAACCGGGCGTGGCCGCGATCACGATCGTACTGTACGGACAGTTTTTATTCAATGCGCTCTACATGGGCTTCTCGATGGGGGTGGGACCCGTCATCAGCTACAACTACGGCTGCAAAAATCTGCCTCTGCTGCGCCGCGTTGTGCGCATCTGTCTGACCTTTATCACCGTCTCTTCCGCCGTGATCACAGCCGTAGCCCTGATCGCCTCGCCTGCTATTGTCGGGATCTTTACACCTGCCTCTACCGAAACGTATGAGATCGCAAAAACGGGCTTTTTCCTGTTTTCCTTTAACTACCTGTTTGCAGGACTGAACATCTTTTCTTCCGCAATGTTCACTTCCTTAAATAATGGTCCTGTCTCCGCAGCGATCTCTTTCATGCGCACCTTCTGTTTCATTGTCGTAAATATCCTGGTGCTCCCAAAGCTGATCGGTGTGACAGGTGTATGGCTGGCAGTTCCGGTTGCCGAGTTTATGACCCTGTTTTTGTCCCTGTATATGATAAAGACACGGTGGAAACGATATTTCACCGCGTCTTAGCTTTTTATCTTCTTTGCTTTTTGTCTTCTTTGCTTCTTATCTTTTCATCTGGCTGTATACCGCGGCAATCTCTTCCCCTGTCGCCAGCTTCTCGGAAAAGGCGCTGGCACTTCCCGCTGCCAGTCCCATATCAAAAGCATATTTGTAATCTCCTGAGGAAAGCCAGCCTGCCATAAACCCTGCTACCATCGAATCTCCGGCTCCTACCGCATTGATCAGCTTTCCCTCCGGCGCCAAAGCGCTGTAAAGCTCTCCGTCTGCCGCGATCAGCACTGCTCCTTCTCCCGCCAGCGATATGAGCACATTCTGCGCCCCTGCCTCCTGCAGCTTTTTTCCATAAGGGATGACATCTTCCCGTGACTCCAGACGAACGCCAAAGATCTCCCCCAGCTCCTGGTGATTTGGCTTGATCAGAAACGGACGGTATTTCAGCACATTCATCAGAAGCGCCTTCGTCGCATCCACCACGACTGCCGCGCCTGTGCCGTCCAGCCTGCGCATGATCCTCTCATATGTATCATCCGGCATCGAAGCCGGAATACTGCCCGACAGAAACAGCACGTCTCCCCTGCCCACCCCATCAAGGCGGCGCAGCAAAAGTTCTGTCTTTTCCTCATCAATCTGCGGTCCCTGACCATTGATCTCTGTATCGTCCATAGCTTTCAGCTTCACATTAATCCTGCTGAATCCCTCTTCCAGCCAGATAAAATCATTCTTCACTCCAATCTTCTCCAGCCTCCGCACGATTTCCTCTCCGGTAAATCCCGCTACAAATCCCAGAGCTGTACTTTCTATTCCCATATTTTTCAAAACCAGCGATACATTGATCCCCTTGCCGCCTGCAAACAGCTTCTCCGACTGCGTCCGGTTCGTACATCCGGTCTGAAAACCCTGCACCGACACTACGTAGTCCAGTGAGGGATTGCATGTGACTGTATAAATCATACGCTTCCTCCTGCCTTTATCCATTTCTGTTTTCTTCCAGCACAGTATAGCCCCGAATATGTTCAAAATCAATCCCGTCCAAGTGACGCCGCATCACCTGTCGCCGGATTATCGATCAGCATTCCATCCTCCTCAAAACGGGAACCATGACAGGGACAGTCCCAGGAGTGCTCCTGTGGATTCCACTTGAGTGCACATCCAAGATGCGGACATCTGCGCAAAGATGGGGTGAGCAGATGAACGGCAGCCTGCGTTCCGTTTAAAAAAAGCTGCGATTTCTTCATGCGCCTCGCCGGATCGTACAGCTGTCGGTATTGCGGTTCCTTTCCAGTCACCAGATCGCAAAGCATTTTTGCAGCCACCATGGAAGACGTCATTCCCCATTTACCAAACCCGGACGCCACATACAGCCCGGCCGTCCTGCGCGAATACGCTCCAATATAGGGGATGCCATCCAGGCTCATACAATCCTGCGCCGCCCATGCGTACTTCTCCTTCGCTCCCGCATAATACTGATTCGCAAAACGGCGCAGCTCCTGCCACCCGCCTCCCTGCGCTCCGGTACGGTGGCTCCCGCCCCCAAGCAACAACAGATTTCCATAATTCCGAAAAGAAAGTCCCTCCTGGGATTCATCCAGATACATCCCCGCGACCTCCTGTGCGCCTTCCAGACCAAGCACATAAGATCTGTGCTGATACAGCTTCAGAAAATAGCCGCCATGCTTATTCAAAAAAGGAAAATGCGTGGCAACAATGATCTGATCCGCACAGATTTCCCCTCGCTCTTCCCCAGGTTCAGCTCCAATATATGCCGTATGCGGCGCCAATTCCTGAACAAATGTATGCTCGTATATATTCAGTCCTTTTGCAATACCTGTCAGAAACTTCATCGGATGAAACTGCGCCTGCCCCGGAAAACAGATCGCCCCCTTAATCGGAAATGGCAGCGCAAGCGTCTCTCTGAAATCAGTAGAAAATCCAAGCGCATTGACTGCCTCCACCTCATCCTCTATTTTTTTCCTGTCTGACCTTGTATACACAAAAGCGTCCTTTTCTTCAAAATCACAGTCGACCATCTCTGCAAGGATCCGATACTGCGAAAGAGCTTCCTCATTCGCGCGCAGATACTGTGCAGCCCTCTCTTTCCCGACCAGATGCAGCAGCTTGCCATAGATCAGATTATGCTGCGAAGTGAGTTTTGCGGTCGTGTTTCCTGTCATACCACTCCCGATCGTGTCTGCCTCTACAAGCATATAGTCTACGCCTGCCTGCTCCAGAAACCACGCGCATAAAACGCCGCATAATCCTCCTCCAATGATCAAAACGTCTGTCTTATGTCTGCCTTGCAGCTTCGGAAACTGCGGCAGCCCTCTTTTCTCATAATCAAACTCTCTCCAAAGTGACTGGGACATATCTTTCCTCCAAAAAATCCCGGCACAGCTTTCGCAGCTGCCCGGGATTCTATCTGCAAATAACTTCTGTATTCAGTCTGTCCCAAAACCGATGTTTTATTCATCTGTAATCCATATCTGACACGGTACAAAAGCATTTATCGCAGCTGACTGAGCAGTGAGGTCCCGATGCAACCCTGCGGCATCTCCACCCCGAAATTGTCCGCGATCGTTGCTCCGACTACTGCAAAACAATCCTGCTCGGGAAGAGGACCGCTGCCTTTCATAGAGGGTGACCAGGCGAGGAACGGCACCTTTTCCCGCGTATGGTCCGTACCTGTATACATCGGATCATTCCCGTGGTCTGCTGTCAGTATCAGCAGATCATCCTCCTGCAGCGTATCCATCAGTCTGCCAAGCAGCACATCAAAGCGCTCCAGTTCCATTGCATATCCCTGCACGTCTCTGCGGTGACCCCACAGCGCATCAAAATCTACAAGATTTGTAAAGCAAAGCCCGGTAAAATCACGTCCTGCGATCTCGATCGTCTGCTCCATCCCGTGTACGGAACTCTTTGATTTGTTGGACTGTGTCAGCCCCTCGCCATCAAAAATATCAAAAATCTTTCCGACAGAGATCACCTCAAACCCATGATCCTTCAATGCGTTAAGCACTGTTTTCCCGAACGGCTTCAGTGCATAATCATGGCGGTTTGCCGTTCGCTTAAATTCACCTTTTCTGCGCCCTGTGTATGGGCGCGCAATGACTCTGCCTACCTTCCACTCGTCCCGCATCGTCAGCTCCCGCGCGATCTCACAGTAATGATACAGTGTCTCCAACCCCATCGTCTCCTCGTTGCCGCAGATCTGCAAAACAGAATCTGCTGAAGTATATACGATCAGCTTCCCATGATTGATCTCTTCCTCCCCGAGCTCATCCAGTATCGTTGTCCCACTGATGCTTTTATTTCCGATCACCTGTCTGCCTGTACGCCGCTCAAGCTCTGCGATCAGCTCCTTCGGGAAACCGTGCTCACTGAAGGTCTGAAATGGCTTTGTCACATACAGTCCCATGATCTCCCAGTGGCCTGTCATAGTATCCTTACCACTGCTGCGCTCCCGAAGCTTTGCATAATATCCTGCCGGATGCTCCACCGCAGCTATGCCTTTCAGATCACACAGATTCGCAAGTCCCAGCTTTGTCAGATTCGGGATCTGAAAATTTTCCCTGTGCTGTGCGATATGTCCCAGTGTATCTGCTCCCTTATCACCATACTGGTCAGCGTCTGGCATATAGCCGATGCCAAGAGAATCTATCACAATCGTAAAAATCCGTTTGTAACGCATATGACTACTCCACCCTTTCTGATACTGTCTAAAGATGCCTGTCATTTAGATCCTGCCCGGAAAAGCTAAGTGGAAGCAGCTCCTCCAGTGTATACTCCTCCCACGTCAGATTGTCTTTTCCAAGTAAGACAAGAAACTCCTGCGGTTCACAAAATTCTGCAAGCACCTGACGGCATATCCCGCACGGCGATGCGATCTGATCCGCGGATGCGTCCTGTGCTCCCCCTGCAATAGCGATTGCCGCAAATGCTCTGGCTCCCTCGGAAACTGCCTTGAACACCGCTGTTCTCTCTGCGCAGTTCGTAGCTCCGTAAGACGCATTTTCCACATTGCAGCCTGTAAAAATACGTCCATCCTTTGCCAGAAGCGCCGCTCCCACAGAAAAACCGGAATATGGAGCATACGAAAACGCTCTTGCCTTTAACGCCAGCTCTACGAGTTCCCGCTTCTGCTCCTGCGTCAATTCTTTTCCCTGGTTCTCTGTCATATCGCATTTTTCCGCCATATCGTGCATCCCTCCATCTCCAAAAAGGCTTTTCTTATCTCAGCTGCTCCAGACCTTTGTGTATTTCACTTCCAGAAAAACATTTTTGTTATTGTCTCTTTTCTTTGTCTCTTCGTATCAGGATGCGCAGCGCCTCTACTGCGCTTGTGATCGCTGCCTGTGTATCATGCACGATCGGATTTTCCATGCCGGCACGGTCGCGCTCCTGATTACCGATCGCCAGAAAAATCGAACCGCATCTCACTCTCCGGTATCCCGCTACGATAAACAGCGCCGCAGACTCCATCTCAGACGCCTTACAGCCCATGCGCAGCCATGCCTGCCATTTATCTGTCAGCTCGTACCCCGCCGGTTTTGTTTCCGGTTCATGCTGTCCGTAGAAGGAATCCTTGCACTGGACTACTCCCGTATGGAAGCAATAGCCGCATGCTTCTGCCGCCTCTACAAGTGCGTTTGTCACTGCAAGGTCCGGCACTGCCGGATATTCGATCGGCGCATATTCTCTGCTCGTACCCTCCATGCGGATCGCTCCTGTCGCAATGACAAGATCCCCGCCCCTGACTTCAAGATCCATGCCTCCGCAGGTCCCTACACGGATAAAAGTATCTGCTCCGCAGTTTGCCAGCTCTTCCAGAGCAATAGACGCTGAAGGGCCTCCGATCCCGGTCGAGGTAACGCTCACCTTTTCCCCGTCAAGATACCCTGTATACGTCACAAATTCACGACTGTCTGCGACCAGCCGGGCATCCTCAAACCGACTGGCAATTTTTTCACACCGCTTCGGATCCCCTGGAAGGATCACATAGCGTCCTACGTCTCCTTTTCTAAGCTGCACATGATACTGCAGACCGATCTCACCTGAATAATTCTGCATACAACACACCTCCTCCAATGCAGTAATCTGCTATATCCCTATCATACTACCATCCGTAAGCAAATACAACACACCCTCACGACTGAAATGCTTCCAGATATTTATCCACCGACCGCGTCATTTCTTTTGAAAAGTCTGAATTGTACTTTCTGTCACAAAACGCCTTCATCCACTCCTCGTACGGCTTCTGTCCTGCCTTTTGAGAAAACATCTCTTTTCGCTCTGCCCTGTCCATACAGCGATATCCGTTCTCATGTACGATATACTTCTGATCCGTCCGCTGCGGCTTCTGCCTGTCCTTTTGCTGCTGCGTAGGATAGCCGAACACAAGCATCACAGCCGGAAATACATACGGCGAAAGATGCAGCAGCCTGCGCTGTGTTTCACAGTTTTCCATCACATCTCCGATATAACAGGAGCCGATCCCCAGACTCCACGCTGCCGTCACCGCATTCTGCGCCGCGATCGCCGCGTCCGTCACCGCGAGCATCAGGTCGCCGGCTCCCGGCTTTCTCGGGGCACAGCCCGCATCCCCAAACGCATCGTACCATTTCTGACAGTCTGCACAGAAAATGAGCACCATCTGCGCTTTTGCGATGAACGGCTGGTTGTCGCATGTCTTTACCAGCTCCTCCTTCAAAGATGGATCTGTAATATCCAGTATGGTATAAAGCTGCTGATTTCCCGCAGTAGGCGCCATTGCCGCTGCCTCCAGGATCAGCGCCTTGTCCTTCGGGTCGATCCTCCGGTCCTCAAATACACGGACGGACCTGCGCTCAAACAGCTGCCTGATCATCTCATTCATTTAAAATCCTCCTCCATCCAATAGCTTCCTTTTGCCATGCCCACAAAATCTGTCGCGCTGTGCGTTTTGATCTGTAAAGCGTTCTGTTATACCGAATACTCTATCATATTTTTTCAGGCAATTCTATAGTACCGGTACATAAAAAATCTCCGTCTCCGCACTGTCCGCCATCGGATGCAGTGATCGGAAACAGAGATTTCCTTTTTCTGAAGCTGCTGTGCTTCTATATATTTATCGTCCCGTCTCTTCTTCCCTTTAATCTTGACATTGCTCTTGCAAGCGTTGCCTGAGAAATACGGTACTCCTGGATCGACTGTTTCTGGCGCAGCTCCTCCTTCGCACGGGCAAGCGCCTCGCGGGCGCGCACCTCGTCGATCTCCTCCGGCCGTTCTGCTGTATCAACAATGACCGTAACGCGGTTGTTGGCTGCCTGGGCAAACCCGCTGCCCACTATCGCCGTCTCCCATGTCCCATCCGGCCGTTTAAAACGCAGCTGCCCCGGCGACACAGCCACGATCATATTATCGTGATGCGCCATAAATGCCCATTCGCCGTCAAGTCCCGGAACGATAACGATCTCGCACGTTCCTTTATAGAACACGCGGTCGCTTGCCACGACCCTCAGATAAAATTCAGCCATGCTGCTTTGCTCCTTCCCAAAAGATGCCCGAGAAATATCTGTCTGTATGATCCACTGCTTATTGATCCGCAGCTTCCATCTGCTTTGCTTTCTCAATGACATCCTCGATCGTGCCGACATTGAAGAAAGCAGACTCCGGGTAGTCATCCATTTCACCGTCTATGATCGCGCGGAAGCCCTTTACCGTCTCTGCGACAGGCACGTATTTGCCCGGCACTCCGGTAAAGTTCTCTGCCACATGGAACGGCTGCGACAGGAAACGCTGGATCTTACGCGCACGGTATACGGTGACCTTATCCTCCTCAGAAAGCTCATCCATACCAAGGATCGCGATAATATCCTGCAGTTCCTTATACTTCTGCAAAATCTCCTGTACACGTCTGGCTGTCTCGTAGTGCTCCTCACCCACGACGTCCGGCTCAAGGATCCTCGATGAGGATTCCAGCGGATCGACTGCCGGATAGATTCCCTGCTCCACGATTTTTCTGGACAGTACGGTCGTCGCATCCAGATGCGCAAATGTCGTCGCCGGAGCCGGGTCTGTCAGGTCATCCGCAGGCACATAGACTGCCTGTACGGAGGTAACGGAACCATTCTTTGTGGAAGCGATACGCTCCTGCAGCTCGCCAAGCTCCGTCGCAAGCGTCGGCTGATAGCCTACCGCAGACGGCATACGTCCAAGCAGCGCCGAAACCTCTGAGCCTGCCTGCACAAATCGGAAAATATTGTCAATAAAAAGAAGTACGTTCTGGTTCTGTACATCACGGAAATACTCTGCCATGGTAAGACCGGTCTCCGCTACGCGCATACGCGCTCCAGGCGGCTCATTCATCTGCCCGAACACCAGCGCTGTTTTTTCCAGTACGCCAGATTCCTTCATCTCACTCCACAGGTCATTTCCTTCACGGGAGCGCTCTCCGACTCCTGTAAAGATCGAATAGCCGCCATGCTCGGTCGCGATATTCCGGATCAGCTCCTGAATCAGCACCGTTTTTCCCACTCCGGCGCCGCCAAACAGACCGATCTTTCCGCCCTTCGCATACGGCGCCAGCAGATCGATGACCTTGATACCTGTCTCAAGCATCTCCTGTACGGGACTTTGCTCTTCGAATCCGGGAGCTTCGCGGTGGATACACCAGTGCTCCTCATCTTTAAGCGCTTCCCCTCCATCGATCGTATCGCCGAGCACGTTGAAGAGACGTCCCAGTGTCTTCTCTCCGACCGGAACCTGGATACCAGAGCCGGTCGCTGTTACTTCCATATCTTTATGCAGTCCGTCGCTGGAAGCCAGCATAATACAGCGCACCGTATTTTCTCCGATATGCTGCGCTACCTCCATTACGCACCGCTTTCCATCCTTGTATACTTCCAGTGCATCCTTGATAAACGGCAGGTCGCCGTTTTCAAATTCCACATCGATAACAGGCCCTAACACCTGCACGATTTTTCCTTTATTCATACTGCGGCTCCTTTCGCCTTCTTTTTACGCTTTCTCTTCTGTGCCTTTGCTCCGCTTACTACCTCTGTGATCTCCTGTGTGATCGCTGCCTGGCGGACACGGTTGTACTCGATCGACAGCTCACGGATCATTGCCTGTGCACTGTCATTTGCAGCCTGCATCGCCGTCATTCTGGCATTGTGCTCACTGCAGTAGGATTCCATCAGCGCTCCGTATATATATCCGGAAACGTAGTTCGGCACCACGTGGTCAAGTACCTGCTCCGGTGAAGGCTCAAAACGGAATTCCTCCTGATAGACATTCACCGGAATCTCAGGAGTCTTAAAATCCTCTTTGGAAAGCGGCAGCAGACGCATCATTTTTGTCTGTGTCTGTACCGCATTCACCATCATCGTAAAGATCATCCAGACCTCTTCCACTTCATGCGTCTCATAAAGCGCAAGCGCCTTTGCCGCGATCTCCCGCGCCCGGTGCATGGTCGGATTCTGTGCCGTATAGAGAAAATGATCATCTACCTCGATCTTCTGGCTGTGAAAATACTGCCGTCCGACCTCGCCGACCACTGCCAGCGCATATTTGTCGCATGACTCGATCTGCTCCTTCGCAAGCTTTAATACATTGTGATTGTAGGCGCCCGCCATGCCCTTATCTCCGGTCACAACGAGAAATCCTTTTTTCTTTGCCTGCGCTGTCTTGCCGTCTCCGAAATACAGATGCTCCATCTTAGGGACGTGGCGGATAATACGGGAGAGCATGGACTGGAGCGTATAAAAGTAAGGCTCTGTCTCCTCCAGCTCACGGCGCGCTCTGCGCAGCTTCGTCGAGGAGATCATATACATGGCATTCGTGATCTTCATTGTATCGCGGATGCTCTTCATTCTGCTTTGAATCTCGCGTGTATTTGCCATTTACTCACCTTGTTCCTGCCACTGATCCCGGAAGCTCTTTGCTGCCTCAAGGATCCTGTTTTTCAGTTCCTCTCCCAGCTCTTTTCTGGTCGCAAGCTCATTCATGATCTCCGGCTTTGCTGTATAAAACCAGGCAAGCATCTCCTTCTGGAAGCGCTTCATCTGAGAAAGCGGAATATCCAGCAGCAGCCTTCCTGTCACCGCACACAGAGTAACAACCTGCTCTTCCATCGTGAGCGGAGCTCCAAGCGGCTGCTTCAAAAGCTCCATCAGTCCTCTTCCATACTGCAGCATCTCTTTGGTCGCCGGATCCAGATCCGAGCTAAACTGTGTAAAGACCTCCATCTCGCGGTACTGTGCCAGATCGATCCTGATGCTTCCTGCCGCCTTTTTCATCGCCTTTGTCTGCGCAGCTCCGCCGACACGCGATACAGACAGACCCACATTGACTGCCGGGCGCATGCCGGAGAAGAACAGGTCGCTCTCCAAAAAGATCTGTCCGTCTGTGATAGAAATCACATTCGTCGGAATATAGGCAGAAACATCTCCTGCCTGCGTCTCAATGATCGGAAGCGCTGTGATCGAGCCGCCTCCCGCCTCATCACTTAACCGGCTGGAACGCTCCAAAAGTCTTGAATGCAGATAGAATACATCGCCCGGATATGCCTCACGTCCCGGAGAACGCTCCAGCAAAAGTGACAGTGCACGATATGCGACTGCATGCTTGGACAGATCATCATAAACGATCAGTACATCTTTTCCGCCGCGCATAAAATACTCTGCCAGGGCAGTAGCCGCATAAGGAGCCACATACTGCAGCGGCGCCGGATCAGACGCAGTAGCTGCTACAACGATCGTATAGTCAAATGCTTCATACTTTTTCAATGTATTTACCAGCTTTGCGACCGTTGACGCCTTCTGTCCGATCGCTGCATAGATACAGATCACGTCCTTCCCCTTCTGGTTCAGAATTGTATCCAGAGCGATCGACGTCTTTCCTGTCTGACGGTCACCGATGATCAGCTCACGCTGACCGCGCCCGATTGGAAACATCGAGTCGATCGCAAGGATGCCTGTCTCCAGCGGTACGCTGACCGATTTACGCTCAATGATCCCCGGAGCTTCCTCCTCCATTGGCAGATACGAAGCAGCGCGGATCTCTCCGCCGCCGTCGATCGGCGCTCCCAGGGGATCCACCACCCGGCCAAGGAAGGCTTCTCCTACCGGGATACCTGCCTTCTTTCCGGTGCGCATCACTCGCGTGCCTTCGCGGATGCCTGTATCGCGCCCAAACAAAATACAGGCCACCTCGTCGCGGCGGATATCCTGTACCATACCCTTGATCCCATTATCAAAGACGACGATCTCGCCATACATCGCATGATCGATCCCGTCAATATTTGCGATACCGTCACCGACCCAGCTTACAACGCCGACTTCCTTTTCCTTTGCTTCCAGATCAAAATCCTCAATCTCACTTTTCAGGATTGAGATAATACCGTCAAGGCTCTGCGGATGTGCCGAAACGCCCTGCTCCAGCCGCTCCTGCATCTGACGGATCCTGCCATTTCGGGACCAGTCAAACTCCTCGCCCCCGACCGTAAGTATAAAACCTCCTCCCAAAGAGGCGTCCTTCACCATCGTAAAATCCAGCTCCTGCGGATCGTATTTTTCCCGGACAAACCGGCGGATCCCCTCAAGCTGCTTCTCGTCCGGCTCTGTCACATAGCGCAGTACGGCCCGGACACTTTCTTTTTTCTGCGGAATCTGCGTGCGGTACGCTTCACAGATATCCGAAAACATCGAAATCTTATCATTATCGCAGAGGAGCTTTAAAAAATCCCTGATCTCCATCGGAAATACTCTGTCGATCACACGATGCTTTTTCTGTACATCAACAGTCGGGTCTGACAGATCGTCAAGAACCTGCGGTACCGCCTCAAAAATATCAGCGGTATGCTTCTGGACATCCTGCGGGATCTCAAGCTGACGCATCATCTGCGCATATTTTTCTACTGCCTGCAACATACCCTACACTCCATTTCACTTTGTCTCATGCTCATCTTTTTCCTGTGCTGCCAGGAACGCGTCGTACAGCTTTCTGTCGCTGTCGCTTCCAGATGCTTCTCCTGCCACCTTCGCAGCTGCCGTGATCACCATTTCTCTGATCTGTGCGTCTGCCTGCTGCATCATTGCATTCTTTTCTTTTCTTGCATCCTCTTTTGCGTTCTCTACGATACCGTCTGCTGTGCGCTTTGCCTCATCCACAATGCGTCCGTACTCTTTTCCCGCCTGTGTATGCGCTTCCGCCACGATCCGATCCTTCTCACTCTGCGCGTCATGGAGCAGAGCCTCATATTTTTCACAGCTTTCCTTTGCCTGCGCTTCCTTTGCATCTGCCTGTGCAAATCTGCTGTCCGCCTCTGCCTGACGTTTTGCCAGGATCTCATTCACCGGCTTAAACAGAAACCGTTTCATCAGCAGATACAAAATCAGCAGGTTGATGATATTAAAAAGAATATTCCAGTCTAACCGAAGCACTGTCTTTTCCTGCCTTTCTTAGTATGTAATCCTGCATCAGCCCAAAAACAGAATGATCAAAAGCGCAACTACGAAGCCAAAGATCGCCGTACCCTCTGCCATTGCACAACCGATCAGGAGCAGCTTGCTGATCTTTCCGTCTGCCTCCGGCTGTCTTGCTACTGCGTCTGTTGCCTTTCCTGTTGCGATGCCGATACCGATTCCTGCTCCGATACCAGTAAGTGCTGCGATTCCTGCTCCGATTGCAATGATTGTATTCATATTTTTCGTCTCCTTTTCTTAATCCCTGATTTTACACCTGTTATGTGTTTTTATGCTTTTCTGTATTTCTGATGTTCCCTGTGGTTCTTTTGTTTCTTTTGGTTCTGGTGTTTCCTGCGGTTCTTTTTCGTATTGCCCGGATTTTTGCTTCCTGTTACTCGATCGCCTCTTTGAGGAACAAAGAGGTAAGGAATACAAACACGTACGCCTGGATCAGTCCGTCAAAAATATCAAAATAGAAACTGAACACGAGCGGTACACCGACCGGTATCACCATCTTGATCAGCTCCATGATAACAAATGCTCCAAGTACATTTCCGAACAGTCGCATACATAATGACAGCGGGCGGATAAATACCTCCATCACATTGATCGGAGCGATCACTGCCATAGGCTCGGCAAAGCTTTTTGCCCACTTTTTCACACCTCTCTGTCGGATACCTGCCGCCTCGATCAGTACGATACTCATCAGCGCCAGTGCCGCTGTGACACTTAAATCCTTTGTCGGCGGCTTCACCCCGACAAGCCCGATGACATTCGCCGTTGCGACATACAGCAGAACTGTTACAAGATAAGGAACATATTTCTTTCCTTCTTCTCCTACCATATCTTCTACGAAATTGTTGATCCACGTCACCGCTGCCTCGACCGCCGCCTGCTTTTTGCTGATGTTCGTCACACGCATCCCGTGCGTCAGCCAGATAGACAACAGTACGAGAACTGCCATGATGATCCATGTCATCACCGTGGACTCTGATACGCCGATCCCGCCAAAAACAGGGATCGTAAATACATCCTCACACGTCAGCTCTTCGAGAAGATTTTCTGCCAGCGTTTCCATCACATCACTTCCTTTCCCTGCGCAATCTTCCTTTGCGCGCCTTCTCTTTCTTGCTTTTTTGACACCGCTGTATTATACTCACATTAATTCAATATGTAAAATATATTTTCGATTACTCTGATATATCAATTTGACATACCATGAGGTGAACTATGAGTGTTTCTTACGATTACTACCGCATTTTCTATTACGTTGCCAAATATAAAAGCTTCACGCAAGCTGCCAACATCCTGCTCAGCAACCAGCCAAATGTCTCACGCGCGATCAACAACCTCGAAAACGAGCTGGGCTGCCGCCTCTTTATCCGATCCAACCGCGGCGTCACCCTTACTGCCGAGGGACAGTACCTCTTCAGCCGGGTTTCCGCGGCGCAGCGTCAGCTTGAGGCTGCCGAGGCAGAGCTGGCAGATGCCAAAAGCCTGCAGCATGGAATCATCTCGATCGGCGTAAGCGAGATTGCCCTGCATACCCTTCTGCTCCCCCGCCTGAAGGAATTCCACACCCTGTATCCCGGCATTCGCGTCCACCTCACAAGTGTAACGACCACCCAGGCAATCACCTCCCTGAAAATGGGACTCGTTGATTTTGCCCTGATCACCACCCCGGTGACAGTGCGCCGCCCGTTAAAGTCCACTCCTCTGATGGAGATCCATGAGAGCCTCTTTGGCGGACCCCGCTTTGCCGCGCTCGCCGAACAGACGCAGCAGCTGAAGGCCCTGCCGGACTATCCGATCATTCTTCCGAATGCCCAGACCGCGACCCGCGAATTCTACAACCACTTTTTTCTTGATCACGGGCTCTCCCTGATCCCGGAGATCGAAGCCTCCGTGATCGACCAGATCCTTCCTATGATCAAAAACGACCTCGGCCTCGGTTTTCTCGCAGAGGTTTTCTCCGCAGAAGCTGTAAAAAACAGGGAAATCTTCCATATAAAACTGGACTGCGAAATTCCCGCCAGAAGCATCTGTCTCGTCCGGGATACCTCCCGGCCAATGAATATCGCGGCAAAAGAATTTGAAAAAATGCTAAAGCAAAAATAAAACGGGGTGGCCAAAGCCACCCACAACTGTTATACAACTAATTTTCTGGAGTCCCGTTATTATTTTTTGACGCTTATTTTTTACCATATTTTAAGTTGCCATTTTTTCTTTTGATTATTATACCATACTTGTCTGCCCGCTTTTGTATCATGCTGTGCCCAGGCTCCGCACGTCGCCTCCTCTTTTCCGCTAGATAGTTCTGCGCAGAAAGACGCTAAATACATTTCCACGCTGCTCATCTGCTTCCCCTTTCATATAGCCCAGTTCATCTTTTACGATCTGCCGCGCCAGATACAGGCCAAGGCCGATCCCCTCCTGATCCTTTGCAGCTGCTCCCCGGTAAAATCTCTGGAAAAGCTTTGGGAATTCCTCCCTCTTGATCCTGATCCCCCGGCTG
This sequence comes from Parablautia sp. Marseille-Q6255, assembly GCF_951230155.1. GTDB lineage: Bacteria > Bacillota > Clostridia > Lachnospirales > Lachnospiraceae > Choladousia. Next base: position 42,518 of record NZ_CATNVD010000024.1, on the reverse strand, counting down.
CAGACATTGATACGGATGTACGTCTCATATGCAAGCAGCTCCACAAGAATCGGGCTGCCCGGATCGCTGTATTTGACTGCGTTATCGAGCAGATTGAAAAAGACCTCCTCCGTCCACTTTTTATCCAGATAAGCCTCAAGCCTCTGATCTCCTGTAAGGCAAATGTCATTCCTGCGCTGCTCTGCCTTTGGAGAGACCTGGTCGATCGCAGACAGGAGAGCCGGCAATACGGGCTGTACCTTCGGCTGCAGGCTGATGATCCCTGTCTCCAGCCGGGAGAGCCGCGAAAAGCTTTCCCCAAGCCAGCCAAGCTTCTGCGCCTGTTTCTCCAGATTATCTGCAAAATGCTGATACTCCTCCGGCGAAAGTCCGCCATCCTTTAGAAATTCGCTGTACATTTTTATATTAGCGATCGGCGTATTGATCTGGTGTACAAGATCACTGACTGAGCTGCTGATCTGCGCCCGCAGCTGCTGCTCTCTTCGCTCATGTGAGTGATAGACTTCATAAAGGCGCTCCGCCTGCGTCTGGAATTTTCCCAGCAGAGAGTCTTCATTTTGCGGAAAATACGTGACCTTATGTCCCAGAAGCAGCTGCTCCAGCATATCGTCTACCTGCTCCATCGTCTTATTTGCGAGCTTTTTCAGCCTGTAGAGGCGGTATGATACAAAAATAAGCGCTGCAAGCAGCACAACCACTGCCGCAGACAGCGCTGTCATCATCCACGGGTTCATAGCCGGTCACTCCATTTATATCCAATGCCAAAAACTGTTTTGATATACTCCGGCTCCCTGGGGTCATCCTCGATCTTTTCCCGGAGTCTTCGCACATTGACGTTCAATGCTTTTTCGTCCACATAATTCTCATACGTATCCCACACCATGCCCAAAAGCTGCTCTCTTGTGAGCACCTGATTGGGGTGCGACAAAAATGCCTCCAGAAGCCGGATCTGCGTGGCTGTCAGCCGGATCTCCTGCTGTGCCTTTTTCAGCCGCTTTTCTCCATACTCATACGTCAGGTTTTTGCAGCGGTACATCCGGCTGTCCTCATTCCCGCAGTGCTTTAGCAGCACCTCGATCCTGCGAAGCAGCACTGCCATAGAAAACGGTTTTGTCACATAATCATCACAGCCTGCGTCAAAGCCCTGGAGCATATCTGTCTCCGCATCGCGGGCTGTCAGCAGCAGTACCGGCGTCTGGATACTTTTCCGGAGACGTTTCAGAAACAGCCTCCCGTCTCCGTCCGGCAGATTGATATCCAGGACCACCAGATCTACCGGCTGCTTCAGATATTCCGAAGCCTCTGCAAGCGATGCTGCGCAGTACACTTCGTATCCTTTTTTCGTGAGGGCGTACGCAATCCCCTCATTTAACATCGCATCGTCCTCTACTACCAGAATGTTCGCATCCATGTTATTGTGACAGTTCCTCTCTATCGCTTTTTGTCTATTACAGCTATCTTACTCAATTTCACGCAATCTTTCAACAATAGATTTCCGATTCAGCACTCTTACGAGCATCCACGTCATAAAGACACAGATCCCGGTCACCATACACAGCAGCAGTGCGGCAGATAAAAGAAACAGTCCTGCATGAAATCCGGTAAAGATCGAAGACTGCGCGATCAGATAGGACATCACGCCTCCCACACCCAGCATCAGAGCTACAGAAACACTCATAAATTTCATCGTATCAGTAAACAGCATCGCCCACATCTGCTTTTTCGTCATACCAATGGACTGCATTGCCGCCAGCTCAAGCTTTCTGGCAAATACGTCAGAGGTGATCGAATTGACCAGATTCGAGATCCCGATCATCCCCAGCAGACCTGCCAGCAGGAATCCAATCAGCTCAAAGGTCTGTTTCTGTGTACTCATCGCCATTCTTGTCGCGCTGCGCGATTCCAGGTTGAGCTGCGTGTTATGCTGCGCAGAAAGAAGTGTATTAAGCTGCTGGTGCTGCTCCGGCGTAATCTCCTGCTGTGTGGTGATCTCAATACTGCTGATGCGCTCCTCATAGTTCGGATACAGTTCACAAAACAGTGTATCCGACAAGATGATATTTCCGTTTCCGAAATCACTTCTTCCATATATATTCGGCTCTGTGAGCACTCCCAGGATCGTCAGCTCCTTTTTCGTGCAGTTGCCTTCGTCATCGTAAAAGCCGACCGTCACTACATCTCCCGCCTGCGCTCTGCCCTCAAATTCCTTTCCCAGCACATTGTCTATATCGGGAGATACCCAGATGATCCCTTCTCCTGCTGCAAATTTCTCCCAGTCCGGTGTCCCTTCACAGACGCCGGCATACTGCATTTCCAGTTCCATCATATCGGCCGGGATCCCCACCACGCCGAGTCTCCAGCGATTGCTCTTTGCCTGTCCCAAAAGATCCTGATCTCCGTACGTTCCCATATAGGAGCTGCTGTTTGCATAGACATTCATTTCGGTTTCCAGCGCGCCGTCCAGAGCCACGTCTGTCATTGAGCTCGAATAGATTCTTCCTACTGCTGTTTCACTATAATCCGGCATTATCCTGGCATGATATACCACCTCTACCCCCGTCACGAAAGGAAGCTGCGCGATCTCCTGCGGCAGCGTATCCGAAATCGGCTGGTACGGCTCCTCCAGATTCCATTCCGCAGCATCATGAAAAATCTTCGCATCCTTCATATTATAGCGTTCCACCGTGCGGTCCACGGAAAATCCCAGCGTCACATTGCAGACGATCAGAAAGATTGTACCGCTCAGTGTGATCGACAGGATCGTAAATATATTTTTCTTTTTTTTCGGAGAAAATCTGGCCGCCTCTACAGGAGAGATACGGCATGCCAGCTTCAGGGATTTTAGTGCGCTCACATATACTGTAAACCAGGAAAATACAGCTCCCAGGATCCATACTGCCAGCACGTTCGGCGCTTCATAAAACATTCCGTATATCGTCTGCCCCATCACCTTTGGGCCTACCAGATTTCCGAGCAGATAGCCCAGGACGTTCCCGATCACAATACCGATCAGCGCCAGGCGGCGGATCTGCTGCATCAGCACCTTTTTCAGCTGCTTTGCTGTCGTCCCGAGCGTCTTCATCATACCAAACCAGCGGATATCCGATGAGACGGAGATATAAAACACATTGTAGATCAGGAAATAGCCGCTCAGAACGATAAACAGGACTAGCAAAAGCGCAGGTCCTACGCCAAAGAGTACCTCACGCAGACTGTTTGTATGCTTCGTTCCAATCCCCTTTCCTGCGACCAGATCATTTGCCTCCTGCAGCTTCGCCATCACATCTGTCTTCATCAGAAGCGGATTCAAATTGTCAAGCTTTACGTAGATCGGCGAAGCCTGCTCCTGCACAGACGGATTGTACTGTTCTATAAATGCAGGAACCGTATAAATTTCATCATAGATGTCACTGATATTGATGAGCGGGTTTTTATAATACCCTGTGATCGTAAAAGAGATCGGCGTCTCCTGCATCTCTTCTCCCGATCCGGTCATCACGAGCAGCTCAATCCGGCTTCCTACGACAGGATCAACTCCCAGCCGTTTTGCCATCGTATCCGAGATCACGACCTCATCTGCGCTCTGCGCAAATCTGCCATCGAGCAGCTCGACAAAATTATGCTCAAAATATGTCTCATCCGGCGCTAAAAGCCGTACGTCCATCCCTGCAAATTCCTCATTGTGAAGCCCCGCCATACTGCACGGTCTCACCATATCTGCCCATTTGATCTGCGGCAGTTCGCGCAGCTGCTCCAGCGTCCCCGGCGTGCCGGTGATACTGCCCTCGCAGCCTGGTCCCGGCGCGGACTCGCCGTAGTTGCTGATCGTAGAAATAAAACTGATGCCCACGGTCCAGATCGCTGTGATCAGAAGAGTCGTCAGGGTGATCGCCAGAACCGCGATCCTGTTTCTGCTTTTATGGGAGCCATAATTGTCCTTTGCCAGCTCCTTCAGTACTTCCCGGTTAGAATTTTGAAACATCACCGTCACCTCCCACTATCTTTCCATCCTCCAGATGGATCACGCGGTCCGCCAGCTGTGCGATCTCCTCATTATGCGTGATCATAAGGATCGTCTGATTAAATTCCCGGCTCGTCATCTGCAAAAGTCCCATGACCTCTGCGCTGGTTCTGGAATCCAGATTGCCTGTCGGCTCATCGGCAAGAACAATCTTCGGCTTGGAAGCCAGCGCCCGCGCGATCGCCACCCTCTGCTGCTGTCCCCCGGAGAGCTGATTGGGGCGGTTGTGTATCTTCTCCGTCAGCCCCAAAAGCCGCAGGATCTTACTGATAAATGCTTCGTCCGGTCGGTTCCCGTCCAGACGGATCGGAAGTACCACGTTCTTATAGACATTTTGCATAGAGACCAGATTATAATTCTGAAAAATAAATCCGATATTTCTCCTGCGAAACACGGTGCGTTCCTCATCCTTCATATGCAGAAGTGACTGCCCTGCGATGATCACTTCTCCGCTGTCTGCATAATCCAGACCGCCCAGAAGATTCAAAAGCGTGGTTTTTCCCGATCCCGATGTGCCCACGATCGCCACAAACTCTCCTTCTTCCACCGAAATACTGATATCATCGACTGCTTTTACCAGATTCTCCCCTGAGCCATAATATTTCTTCAAATGTATTGTCTCCAAAATTGCCATAACAATCTCCTTTCTCCAGCATCTGTCTTCCTGCCGCCTGCACTTATAAAGTACACAGCAGACTGTGCTGTATCATCTGTGCACCTATCATAGCAAAGAGAAGTTACAATCTGGTAACAAAATAAAGAATAAAAATACCCTCCCCATCCGGTTTTCGTACCGGACAGGGAGGGCAAAACAGACGGTGATCAGCAGCTCGCTCCTCCTGCCAGGTGGAGCTTTGCAGCAAGGATTTCGTCCTTTCGCTGCAGGATCTCATCTGAGAGAAGCTCCCGCTCTACCTCCTCAAAACCAATTCTTGCGATCGTATCCGCAAACCGCTCTCCTGTATGTCCCTGCTCACGGAACAAAAGGATCGCCTTTTCTACTACATCCAGCACCTCTTCTTCTGATGTGAAAATCCTGGAAAGCGCTCTTCCCTGCGCAACCTTCTTTCCCCATCTCCCGCCGATATAGATCTTATATCCCGGCGTACCTTCCTCGATCGCGTCAAACGGACAGTTGCCGATGCAGCGTCCGCAGTTGTTGCAAAGCTCCTGGTCGATCTCCAGGACTCCATCCTCAACCTTTGCCGCCTTCATCGGACAGACCTTCTCGATCTTACATTTTTTGCAGCCATTGCACATATCTTCATCAAAATCCGGCACAAGCTGTCCCACAATGCCCAGATCATTCAGATCCGGCTTTACGCAGTTGTTCGGGCAGCCGCCTGTTGCGATTTTAAATTTGTGAGGAAGCTTTACGCTGCGGTATCCCAGATAAAATCTCTCATGGATCTTCTCTGACAGAGCAAAAGTATCATACAGCCCGTACTGGCACGTAGTCCCCTTGCAGGAAACGACCGGGCGCACCAGGGAGCCTGTCCCACCTGTCTGCAGGCCCGCCCCGGCGATATATTCCCGAAACGGCTCGATATTATCAAAGTGGATCCCACGGACCTCTACCGTAAGTCGTGTTGTGAACTCTACATCACCGTTTCCGAATTTCTCTGCCGCCTCTGCGATCACCTTTGCCTGCTGCGCTGTGATCTTGCCGTTTACTGTAATGACACGGCCATTAAACAGATCGGTCCCTTTGTTGTTCAAAAATCCTAATGCTTTCACTCTCCTGATCTCATCCGCGCTGATCGTACATGCCATAGTTCTGTCTCTCCTTTTCTTTTTCTTACGTTTTGTCTGTGCCAGAGGCTCTGTGAGCTTTTGTCACTGTGCCTCCACCTCGCTGAACATATTGCCGCCTTCCAGTACCTTTGTATCTGTATATCCGTAAAATTTCATGCGGTTCTGAAGCAGGTACGCCCGCTTCCCTTTGTTGCACACAAGCAGCAGCTTCTCATCCTTATCCAGGCCGTCGATCGGACCGTTCACCGTCACCAGATCCACATACGGCGCGCCCTCTGTGGTCGGCTGGATCGATGCATCGATCAGGCGATAGCCCTGCGCCGCACCGGCTGCGTACTCTGCCGGCGTAAAGGTCTCAAATGCGCCGTCAAGCTTATTCTTCAGGACATTCAGCGTATGAGCAAACGGATGGATCGCTGTGGAAAATGGAGGTGCATACGCAAAGTCAAGATCCGAAAGGTCCTCCAGCGTCCCTTTGAGCATAATGCCCGTCACCGCAATATCCACAATCTTATCGACTTCCCCTGCGCCAGCTGCCTGGATACCGATCAGCCGCCGTGTCTTTTTGTCCGCGATCATCTTTATCGCAAAAATACCCGATCCAGGATAGTAGTGTGCCTTGTCATCCACGATCGTCACTACGCTGACCGGATCAAAGCCCTCTTCCTGCGCTTGAGCCTGGGTCAGTCCCGTCCTTCCCACATTGATGCCGGGCAGCCTGCACACTGCTGTGCCAAGCACGCCGCGGTATGGGATCTTTGCTCCCATGATATTCTGCGCGATCACACGCCCTGCGATATTTGCCGTAGAGCCCATCGGCGACCAGACGGGGCGTCCGGTCAGAGCGTTGTGCACCATCGCACAGTCACCTGCCGCGTAGATATCCGGCAGATTTGTCTCACCATATTCATTGGTCAGGATCGTCCCCTTTACCATCTCAAGCCCTGTATCCTTCAGAAATTCCGTATTCGGACGGATACCCGCGCTTAAAACGACCAGATCTGCTTTATAGGTCTTCTTACTCGTAACGACCTTTTCTGCTTTTGTTTCCCCCTCGATCGCGGTGACAGCCACTCCTGTCACAACCGGGATCCCATGCTCAGAAAGCTTTCCCTCCACATACTCCGCCATCTCGGGGTCAAAGCCCGGAGCGAGGATCTGCGGAGCCATATCCAGCACAAATGGCCGGACTCCAAGCGCCTTTAAGTTTTCAGCGATCTCAAGTCCTATGTAGCCTGCACCGACTACCACTGCTTTTTTGATCCCGCCCTGGTCAATGACCTCCCGCATCCGGATCGCATCCTCCGGCGTTCTCATGAAAAATACATTTTCCAGCCCGCAGCCTGCGATCGGCGGCTTTACCGGGCTTGCGCCGACAGCGATCACGAGTTTATCATACGTATATTCCTTTGTCTCCTGTGTATTCAGATCAACTGCTGACACGATTTTTGCCTGCGGATCAACCTTCGTTGCCTCTGTCTGTGTCAGTACCCTTACTCCGGTCAGCTTTTCATATTTCTGCGGCGTATTTACGATCAGCTCCTCACGGTTCTCGATCACATGACCCACGTAATAGGGAAGCCCGCAGCCTGCATAAGAAATATCCTTCCCCTTATTCAGCACGATCACTTCATTTGACCGATCCTCTCTCATCAGCTTCGCAGCAATCTTTGTTCCGGCGGCAACGCCTCCAAGTACTAGTACCTTCATTTCGTCCACCTGTCCCTTCTCCATATATCAGCAGTAAAACATCGTTTTTTCTTACCGCGTTTATCATAACACTTGCTATTTTATAAGTAAAATAGTAATATTTTATGTAGCATATAGGTTTTTTCCTATAGCAGAACAGGAGGTATCTTATGGCTACGATCCGGCAGCTTGAAGTATTTATCGCTACAGCAGAATTCCGAAAAATGAGTGAGGCAGCCAAGCATCTCTATATCTCGCAGCCTACGATCAGCCAGATCATCTCTGAGCTGGAAAAAGAGTATCAGACCAGGCTTTTTGAACGCGGCACCAAAGAGCTGTGCATCACGCCCGCCGGCTCCCTGCTGCAAAAAAGCGCCCGCGAGATCCTCGAGATCCACCGCGCACTGCAGCAGAATATGAAAATGATCAACTCCATCCGTCCGCTGCGCGTGGGCGCTACCATGACCGTCGGAGCCAACATCATCGGAGCGATCACAGAAAATATGAACAAACGGTATCCTGACATTGATATTCATGTCAATGTCTCCAATACAAGTATCATCGAGCAGCTGCTTTTGCACAATGAGCTCGATATCGCCCTTGTGGAGGGTATCCCCGACAACCGGGAAATCAGTGCAAAGCCTGCGCTCCTTGACCGGCTGTGCATCATCTGCAGCAAAAATCATCCCTTTGCCGGCTCCTCCTGCCTGCACGCTGAGGATCTGCGCGACCAGAATTTCATTCTGCGGGAAAAGGGCAGCGGAACACGTGCGATCTTTGAAGCTTTTATGAAAGCCAAAAACATCCCTTATCAGATCAAATGGGAAAGCAGCAGCACGCCTGCCATCATCGACGCTGTGTCAAGAAACCTCGGGCTCGCTTTTTTATCTGAACGCTGTGCCGCCGATAAGGTCGCTGCCGGGATCCTCTGTCACTGCCCGGTACAGGATATCAATCTGGAGCGATTCTTTTATCTGTGCCACAACCGTTCCCATCCCATGACCAGCCAGATGCAGGATTTCACCGAATATATCAGCTCTCTTCCGGAGGACTTTCACTGAGCTCAGACCGCTGTTTTCTCTTCTGTACAAAAAATCCCTTCTATATAAAATGGGGGCTGCAACATACATCCCTGCATCTTGCAGCCCCCGCATACGGTCTGTGTCAGACAGCCTGTATTCTTTTTTCTGTGTTTTATTTTTTCTCTTCCTGTACTTCGATCTTACGGATCTCTTTTGTACGGATCTCTTTCGTGATCGCCGTGATAAAGTCATCCAGAGACTTCTGCCCTTCATCGCCCAGATAACGGCTTCTGACGGACACAACATTCTCCTCTTCTTCCTTTGCACCTACGACAAGCATATACGGTACCTTGGCAAGACGTGTCTCACGGATCTTGTAGCCGATCTTCTCCGAGCGATTATCCACACTGGAGCGGATACCGTTTTTCTTAAGCTCTGCATTTACCTTCTCTGCATAATCCGTGTACTTTTCAGAGATCGGCAGGACGCGTACCTGCTCCGGACACAGCCATGTCGGGAACAGCCCAGCATATTTTTCGATCAGCCATGCCAGTGTTCTTTCATAGCAGCCGATGGAGGTTCTGTGGATGATGCACGGACGCACCTTTTCACCGTTTTCATCAATGTAATACATGTCAAACTGTTCTGCAAGGAGCGCATCCCACTGGATCGTGATCATGGTGTCTTCCTTGCCATATACGTTCTTTGCATTAATATCAACCTTCGGTCCATAGAATGCTGCCTCTCCGACATCCTCTGTAAACTTGATATCAAGCTCTGTGAGCACCCGTCTGATGTGCTCCTCTGTCTCATTCCATACCTCCGGATCGCCGATATATTTCTCCTTGTTATCCGGATCCCACTTAGAGAGATGATACGTCACATCTTCCTCTACGCCAAGTGTCTGCAGGCAATATTTTGCCAGCGCCAGGCAGCCCTTGAACTCTTCTACCATCTGATCCGGCCTTACGACCAGGTGGCCCTCAGAGATCGTAAACTGGCGTACACGGGTCAGTCCATGCATCTCGCCGGAATCCTCGTTTCGAAACAGAGTAGAGGTCTCGCCGTAGCGCAGAGGCAGATCACGGTAGGAGTGCTGCTCTGCCTTGTATACGTAATACTGGAATGGGCAGGTCATCGGACGGAGCGCGTATACCTCCTTGTCCTTCTCCTCATCACCAAGCACGAACATACCGTCTTTGTAGTGATCCCAGTGGCCGGAAATCTTGTACAGATCGCTCTTTGCCATCAGCGGAGTCTTGGTACGCACGTATCCCCACTCATTGTCCTCGAGATCCTCGATCCAGCGCTGCAGCTCTTTCACAATGATCACGCCCTTCGGCATCAGAAGCGGAAGCCCCTGTCCGATCACATCTACTGTTGTAAAGAGTCCCATCTCCCGTCCAAGCTTGTTATGATCGCGCTTTTTCGCTTCTTCAAGCTGTTCCAGATGCGCTGCCAGCTCCTCTTTCTTCGCGTATGCCGTACCATAGATACGTGCCAGCATCTTGTTCTTTTCATTTCCTCTCCAGTAAGCGCCTGAAGAAGAGATCAGCTTAAACGCCTTGATATTCTTTGTGCTCATCATATGCGGACCTGCGCACAGATCGACAAAGTCTCCCTGACGATAGAAGGAAATCTCCGCATCCTCCGGGAGATCACGGATCAGCTCTACCTTGTACGGCTCGCCCTTTTCTTCCATGAATTTGATCGCTTCCTCTCTCGGAAGTGTGAACTTCTCCAACTTCGCGCCCTCTTTGATGATCTTTTTCATCTCTTTTTCGATCTTGTCCAGATCCTCGCGTGAAAACGGCTCATGGTCAAAATCGTAGTAAAAGCCCGTCTCGATCGACGGTCCGATCGCAAGCTTTGCCTGCGGATACAGTCTCTTTACCGCCTCTGCCAGCACATGCGATGTCGTATGGCGCAGCGCAGCCAGACCTTCCGGTGACGACGGCGTCAGAATGTTCAGTTCACAGTCTGCGTCTACGACGGTGCGCAGATCGACAACCGCTCCGTTTACCTGAGCGGCAGTAGCCATTCTTGCCAGCCCTTCACTGATATCCGCCGCAATGTCATACACAGACATCGGCTGTGCATATTCTTTCTTTGATCCATCCTTCAGTGTAATGATCATATCACTTCAGCTCCTTTTCTTCGTATTCATAATCTGTCTGGTATTCTGGCCGCATCCGCTTTGCTCCCGCCCGCAGGCGGCTGTCATTTTCCGGTTCTGCACGGCTCAGTTTTTACGAAAAAAAAACGTCCCATGCAGCCTTTCGGACTGCATGGGACGGGCAACTTTCATCACTCGCGGTTCCACCCTGCTTGTCTGTACTGTGACGCGGCGTATCGATTGCTTCGCCGGATCACGTTCTGTATCAGACCTCTCGTTTGGCGATAACGGCGCCTGCCGGACCGGATTGGGGCCACTCCGAGTTAGTTTTCAAATGGTTCCGCATAAGGGACTTCCAGCAAATCGCCCTCTCTCTGGATGCTTCCGCATTTTACTCTTCTCATCCACGTATTTTGCTTTGTTGTATTGACCAGATACCATATATCTGCATGGTTTCTCCCGTTTCGGGAAAATCTGTAATCAGTATAACATGTTCATCCGTTTTGTCAACACCCGGACCGTGATTTTATTTGACGTTTTATCGTTCCTGCTGTGCCGGTCTTTTCCGGTAGACCCACCGTTCCACCGCGCCGAAGACAATGCGGTCGATCGCGATCCCGATCAAAATGATCACCGCCATCACGAGCATGACCTGGTTCATATCTGCCAGGCTGCGCCCTGTGCTCAGCGTCTGTCCAAGACCGATGCAGGTGGTCATCACTTCTCCCGACATCAGCGCCCGCCATGCAAAAGACCAGCCCTGCTTGAGCCCCGCGATCAGCTCCGGCAGGGCAGCCGGAAAAATAATCTTCCAGTAAAGCTGCTTTTTGTCCACGCCCATTGACAGCGCGGCTTTTTTGTAAAGCAGCGGTACATTGCGGATCGCGTGATCGGTCGCCACTGCCAGTCCGAATACCGATCCCATTACCACAACAAAAAGGATCGCCTGCTCAGTCAGACCAAACCACAGGATTGAAAATGGTACCCAGCAAATGCTGGGAAGCGTCTGTACGCCCATGATAAGCGGTCTCATATTTCGCCTGAGAAAACCAAACTGGTTCATCAGAAGTCCCATCGTCATCCCGAGCAGCACCGCAAGAACGTAGCCCAAAAAGCCGCGGGCAAGGCTGCTGCCAGCCGCCCGCAGAAGGCTCCCGTCCGCAGTCAGCCGCCAAAACACTGCCCATACCCCTGCGGGGGACGGCAGCGCATATGGCTTCCACAGGGCGAAGACCTGCGTACCAAGTACATACAGAGCCTGCCACAGAAACACCAGCGCTGCAAAAAATCCGATTGTCTGCAAGGACTCTCTTATCTTTTTATTCTTCTCCATCCTGTACCTCCTCCAGGATCCGGTGCCGATACTCCACAAATACATCATCATATACGTGGCGCGGCCGCGGCAGATCAATCCTGATCACATCCCGGATACTCTTCTCTTTTTCTGACAGCACCACGACCCGGTCTGCAAGATACACTGCCTCTTCGACACTGTGCGTGATAAAAAAGACCGTTCTGTTCATTTTCATCCAGATCTCCTGAAGCTCTCTGCGCATCCGGTTCGCCGTCTGCTTGTCAAGAGCCGAAAATGGCTCATCCATCAGAAGGATCTCTGTGTCCAGGGTCAACGCCCGCGCAAGCGCCACCCTCTGCCTCATACCTCCGGAAAGCTGATGGATCGGATAATCGCGATACGCCTCCATCTGCACCATGCGGAGGTAATGCAAGGCCCGCTCCTCCTGCTGCGACTTCGGTACGCCTGCGACTTCCATGCCAAATTTTACATTCTCGATCACATTTCTCCACGGAAACAGCGCATGCTCCTGGAACATCACTACGCGGTCTGCGCCCGGACCGGTGACCGCTTTCCCGTTCAGGAGAATCTCTCCGCCCGTCGGCGTCTCCAGCCCTGCGATCAGATTTAAAAGGGTGCTCTTCCCACAGCCGCTCTTTCCCACCACACACAGAAATTCACCATCTGCTATTTCCAGATTGATATCTGCAAGCGTTGGCTCCTGCGCATGTTCAAACTGCTTTGTCACATTTTTTATGATCAGTGTCATACGTTTTCCCTTCCTCCCGGTACTCTCCTGTGCAGGTTTCTTCCCATCCTGCGAGCCGTCTGTCACCCGGCGCTGTCATCTTGCCGTTTGGCAAACAGTTTCTCATATGTCTCCTCGATAAATCCCTGCTCCAGAGAGATCCGTGCAAAATCGTCAAGCGCATTTGGACTGACTTCTGTCGAAAGGATGATCTTCTCAAACGCACGCTCCAAAACAGGCTGCCCCAGAGAGCTCCCTGTCGCGTCTGCAAGCTCCTGATCCATCACTGCCGCTGCCGCCGCCGTATCCTTGCGTATCGTCTGTGTCGCCTCCTCGTGCATCTGCAAAAAGGTATTCACAAGTTCCGGCTCCTCCTCCAGAAAATCTTTTCTCACAGCTACAACCGCCACCGGATAATCGCCCCCTGCATATACCTCATCATAATCGAGCACCGTCTGCGCCCCGTTTTCTGCAAGCAGCGTCCCCCATGGCTCCGGCACAAGCGCAGCGTCAATGCCGCCCTGATCCATCATATTCTGTACGTCTGCATTTTCCACAGCAGTCACCTTCACCGTTCCTCCTTCTTCTACCGTCTGCAGTCCGTAATCCGACAAGAGCTGCAGCAGGCACAGATGCTGAGTGTTTCCGATCTGCGGCACTGCGACTGTCTTTCCGTCCAGATCAGCCACCGTCTCGATGTCTGCGTCCGCAGCCCGCATCAGCTGCGCGCCTGCCATCGCCGCGCCGCTTAATATCTGTATATCTCCGTCTGAGCGCACGTTCGCTGTGATCGCCGGAATCGGACCGATATACCCAATATCAATATCCCCTGCAAACATCGCCTCTACCTCAGCCGGTCCTGCGTGAAACGCGGTCCACTGCACCCTGGCCTGCGTTCCAAACGCGTCCTCCAGCATCCCCTGTGCCTTCATATACAAAGCCTGCGCGTGTGTGATGTTGTTGAAATAGCCGATGTGCACCTCACCGGCGCCGGTTTTCCTTCCACAGCCCGCTGACATAGCCAGAAGCGCCATCGCTCCTGCAAATAAAGCTGCCTGTTGTGATCTGCGATATTTTTTCTCTCTTTTCATGCCTGTATCCGTTCCTTTCTCCGGTAAGTCTGTATTTGTGCTCCTGTCCGCCTACAGCTTCCGATCTGTTCTCTATCATACAGAACCTGGTCTTTCTTCTCAACACGTATTTTGAAAACGTTATCTGTATCATTTTTCCTTTTATTTCTTGACTTATTTTGATTTCTTTTCTAAAATCAGTTTATACTTTTAAAAATAATAAAATATTTTTGACAACGTTTTCATTCACAGAGAATACCGCCGCGGCAGCCTGTCGCGCCTGATTTTACATTTTTGGAGGTACACGCATGTCCCTGAAAGAAATCGCAAAGCGCTCCGGCGCATCCGTCTCTACCGTTTCCCGCGTCCTGAACCGTCCTGATTACCATTGCTCAGACCCCGCACTTCAGGAAAAAATCTGGCAATGCGCCAGAGAGCTGGATTACCTGCCAAACGCTGCTGCCAGACAGCTAAAGCTCGGAAGCCGCACCGGGAGCGAAAAGTCGACAAGCATTGACGTATTTTTGACAAGATTCCTGTCTCTGGAATCCGATCTGTTCTTTAAGGAGCTCTATGACGCACTGCTGGAGGAGCTTCTGGCAAACGGCTGCCACCTCGGACGTCTGCTCACCCTTCCTGATATGACGCAGCGCCGCCTGAACCTGACTCCCTTATCTGCGCGCGCTTCTGCCGGCGCTTCCGGACTGATCCTGCTTGGAAAATGTCCGGCCGAGCTGATTCCTTTCCTCAAAAGCCAGTATCAGGCCCTCGTTGGTATTGACCGGAATCCTACAAACTTTGACTACGATGAAGTGATCTGTAATGGTACGGACGCCGCAGCCACAGCCATGGATTATCTGATCTCACTCGGGCACAAAAAAATCGCCTACATAGGCGACTGCTCCTATGAGGCGAGATATATTGGTTATTATCAGTCTCTGATCTCCCACAAGCTTCCGCTCGACCACGGCAATATCTACCCTACGAGCCAGACAAGAGAGGAGGGGCGGCAGATGATGAAAACGATACTCAAAAAGGACTCCCGCCCGTCAGCGATCTTCTGCGCCAATGACAGCACGGCGCTCGGCGTACTGGAGACTCTCAGAAAAAGCCGCCAGAAAAAATATCTTCCATCCGTGATCGCGATCGACAACATCAGGGAATCCGGGATGATCTCTCCCAGCCTGACCACCATCGACATCCCGAAGCGCGAAATGTCACATCTGGCAGTTGGGATCCTGCTCGACCGGCTGAACCGCGGACACAAAGAGCATCTGCGCATCGAGCTGCCCTGCCGCCTGATCGTACGGGAAAGCTGCTCCTATGCTATGCCCGGCTGACACGCCTCGGCGCCTGAGACGTCTGCAGGATCCCCCGCCGATAAAGCCGCCCATCCGGCGCTCTCCCGGAACGCAGCCAGCGCTCCTGCATCGTGCATCACTCCCGGCGATCGGCTCTGATAAACGGTTCCTGAATATCAGAAGCAGTGATAAGCCCATACTTTTTTGGGCGCCGGTATGCATTTCCATGTACCTCGCTTCTCCGGTACGCCCGCAGCTGCTCCAGATCCAGACTGGCGATATAGAGCCCCTCCTGTCCGTCCGCCTGCAAAATACAGGTGTCTCTGGAGCCATCTGCCTGGGGCAGATACGCGACTCCGTCAAAAACACTGGAGCCGCCATTACAGTCGGGTACAGTCTGAGGATAATTGCAGGTAGCGATCGCTGTCATATTTTCATACGCTCTGGCACGAAGCTGAGAAAGGCGGTTGATCTCCATCGGGCAGGCGTTGGGGACAAGGATCAGCTCCGCCCCCTTTAGCATCAAAATCCTGGCGCTTTCCGGGAATTCCCGGTCATAGCAGATCATCGCCCCGACCGTTATCTCCCCGCATGCGGTATCGAGTACGGTAACATAAAAATCATCCCCCGGCGTCAGGCTGTGTTCTTCCCCAAAATCACACGTATGTACCTTGGCATATACCAGTCTCTGTCTGCCGTACCGATCAAACAGAATGAGTGAATTTCTGAGCGCATCTCCATATGCCTCCAGTATCGTAATACCGATCGCCATGTTCAGCTCCCGGGCAAGATCACCAAAGGTACGGACAAAATCACTGCAAACCGGGATCGCCTCTTTCTTCCATTCCTCCGCAGGTCGGTCATAAATACGATATCCATTGCTCCACATTTCAGGAAACAGCGCAAGGTCCGCACCTGCCTTTTTGGCTTTCCTGCAGTATTCCGCTCCCTTTTCCAGATTTTCCTCCAGCGATCTGCCAGGAGCGATCTGCAGTAAAGCAATTTTCAGTATCTGATCCAAAGCCTCTCCCCCCTGTCTCATTTCCTGTTACCACTGTCTCAAAAGTCTTTAAAGAGCGGTAAGGTTCTGTTCTGTAAGCTTATTCCCTTGTATTTTACTCCATCCTTTCCGTTTTTTCCCTTACCAAAACGTCATCATAAACCGATCGTTTCCAGCTCCTCGATCCACATCCGTACAGACGCATCGCTGGGCATCCGCAGATCTCCGCGCGGGGAAAGCGCAACGCTTCCGACCTTCGGTCCGTCCGGCACGCAGGAGCGCTTAAACTGCTGGGTGAAAAATCTCCAGTAAAACTTTTTCAGCCAGTACAGGATCGTTGTCTTTTCATATCTTCCTGCAAAGGCAAGCTGTGCCAGACGATAAATCTTTGCCGGAGCAAACCCGCAGCGCACCATATAGTACAAAAAGAAATCGTGAAGTTCATACGGACCAACCAGATCTTCCGTCTTCTGGGAGATCTCCCCATCCTTTGGCGGAAGCAGCTCGGGGCTCACCGGCGTATCCAGCACATCATAAAGGATCTGACTGATCGCCTCATCGGCACAGGCGTCTGCATAATACCGCACCAGATAGCGCACCAGAGTCTTTGGCACAGAACAATTCACTCCGTACATCGACATATGATCTCCATTATATGTGGCCCATCCAAGAGCAAGCTCTGACATATCCCCTGTTCCGATCACCATTCCATTCTTCTTGTTGGCAATGTCCATCAGGATCTGCGTCCGCTCTCTGGCCTGACTGTTTTCATACGTCACATCATGTACGGCAGGATCGTGTCCGATATCCTGAAAATGCTGTGTTACTGCATCCCGGATGGGCACCTCCAAGAGCTGTGCGCCAAGGCGCCTTGTCAGCTCACACGCATTCTGATAGGTACGGTCTGTTGTGCCAAATCCCGGCATCGTCACCGCAGTGATACATGTGCGTGGCAGCTTTAGCATATCGCAGGTCTTTGCCATGACCAGCAGCGCAAGCGTAGAATCCAGACCGCCGGAAATACCGACTACCAGATTTTTGCACCCGGTGTGCCGGATGCGCTGTTTCAGTCCGAGCGCCTGCAGCATCAGGATCTCCTCGCACCGCTCCTGTCTGTCTGATTCCCTGTCAGGGACAAACGGCATTGCCGGGAACTGCCTTGTCAGCAGCGTCTCTTCATCCGGCAAAGAGAAACGGATGCGTTCGTACTCTTCTACACCGGATGGCTCAAATGACGTCATCCGGCGCCGCTTTTCCCGCAGGCCTGCGACATCGATTTCAGAGCAGGTCACGCCAGTCGTAAACCTCAAAGACTCAGCCAGTGCATGTCCGTTTTCTGCGATTATATTATGACCGCCAAATACAAGATCCTGCGTGGATTCTCCCTCTCCGGCGCTCGCATAAATATAGCCGCACAGCAGTCTGGCAGACTGACCTGTGACCAGCGCTTTCCGGTACGCATACTTTCCTGTCGCTTCATCACTCGCAGAAAGGTTGACAATGATCTGCGCGCCTGCGAGCGCATGACGGGTACTTGGCGGATCCGGCGCCCACAGATCCTCGCAGATCTCTGCCGCCACACAAAGTCCCTGTGGATGATCGCAGCAAAAAAGCTGGTTCATACCGAACGGAACAGGTTCTCCTTCGAATTTCTCCCATTCTATGCGCGCATTTCCGGGCGCAAAGTATCTGGCCTCATAAAACTCGTTATAATTTGGCAGATACCGCTTTGGCACAAGCCCGATCAGCCTGCCGTCTGAAATGGCCGCCGCCACATTATAAAGCTTTCCATTTTTCTCCCATGGCATACCCACAAACAGCAGGGCGTCCTTCCCGCGGGTATGCGCGATAATCTGGTGCAGCGCATGCTTCGCCTCTGCCAGGAGCTTTTCCTGCCAGAACAGATCCCCGCATGTATATCCGGTCAGACAGAGCTCTGGAAATACAATGATCCTTGCCTTCTCCCCCAGCGCTGTGTCCAGCTCTTCACAAATACGCTGCGCATTAAATGTACAGTCTGCTACTTTGATCTCCGGCGTTACAGCCGCTACCTTTACAAATCCGTCTCTCATGCCTTTTCCTTTTCCCGGGAGTGCGCGCACACTCTGCTGCTCCTTTCCAGAAGCGCCTTCAGCTCATCTACTGTTACGTGATACTTTTTGTTGCAAAACTGGCATCCGACCTCGATCGTCTCTCCATCCTCGATCATCTCCTGCAAATCCTTCCTGCCGATACTGATCAGCGCCTTCTCGATCCGCGCCTTTGAGCAGTCGCACCGGTATCCCGCCGGTATCCGGTCAGTGATCTCCACACCGAACTCACCGATCAGCTCCTCAAGAATCTGCTCCGGAGTCATCCCCTCATCCAGCATCGCCGTCACAGACGTTGTCTGCGCCAGCTTTTTCTCCAGACGATCGATCACCTCATCCGGCGTAAACGGCATAAGCTGTATGATAAATCCTCCTGCCTGCCGTACCGTATTATTCTTTTCCATCAGCACGCCCAGTCCTACGGAGGATGGCACCTGCTCCGATACTGCAAAATAGTAGGTCAGATCATCCCCGATCTCCCCTGTATTCAGCTCACACTGCCCGACATACGGCTCCTTCATACCAAGATCGCGGATCACATTCAGGATGCCGCTGCCTACTGCGCCGCCGACATCCAGCTTGCCGTTTTCATTTGCATGCAGCATCACGGAGGGATTCTGCACGTAGCCCTTGACATTTGCCGATGCATCGGCTGTGACGGTGATACCGCCGATCGGACCGTCTCCCTTTATCTGCAATGTCAGGAGATCCTTTTCTCCTTTCATCATCACGCCCATCATCGCGCCTGCGCTCAGAAGCCTGCCAAGCGCCGCCGTAGCCACGGGGCTTGTATTGTGATAACTGCGCGCCTGCTCAACAAGGTCGCGTGTTGTCGCTGCAAATGCACGGATCTGTCCGTCTGCAGCAGTCGCTCTTACTATATAGTCCATATCCTTTGTGCTCCCTTTCTATTTATAAAATACCCAGCATACCAATTATCATACCTGATACTGTACCGCTGATATAAAGAGCTGCCGTGATCGCCAGATTCATCCTGCGGCTCGAATTTTCCCGGTATAAAACGAGAAGTCCTGTACCTGCTCCGCATAAAAGTCCCGAAAACAGCGCTCCGCTTCCCAGTATCCCTTCCAGAAACAGCTGTGTGATGAGCACAGACGCCGCACAGTTCGGGATCATCCCCACCAGACCGGCGACAAGCTCTGTCACTCCATGCATTCCTGCGATCGTATGAGAAAAACCTGCCACGTCAAACAGCTCCATCGCAGCTCCGATCGCCAGTGAGATCAGAAACAGAAAGCCTGCTGTCTGCACGGTATGGGCAAACGCAGACTGCCATATCCCGTGCTCGCCGCATCCGCAGTGGTCATGCTCGCACATGTGCGGATGATCTGGCAGCTCATTTCTCCTGCCCAGTACCTTTTCTGCCACCAGATCAAGGGCGAGCCCTGCTGCCATCGCCACAATGACCTTTACCAGAAGGATCTTGAGGATCACGGAAAAAGCGATCCCCTCTGAAAGCATGATCGGCAGCATCTCATCTGAGGTCGACAAAAACACTGCCAGAAGCGTCCCCGGAGAAAGCATCCCTCCTGCAAACAGTCCTGCCGCCGCTGCCGCAAACCCGCACTGAGGGATCACCCCGATCAGCGCTCCGATGACCGGACCTGCTTTTCCGGCACGGTAGATCATTATTTTTGTTTTTTCACTCATCCTGTGCTCTGCATACTCTACTGCCAGATATGACAAATAGAGAAATGGCAGAAGCTTCAGGCAGTCTATTATACTGTCTGTTAAAATTTCCTGCATAAAACCGCCTTCCTGTCATCTGCTGCTTTGCCCCCATTTGCATGTGAAAGCGCGTCTGCGCCTCCAAAGGGCAGCATTCTGCTGACTATCATATCACAAAACCTCAGGAAGCAACAGGGGCTTCTGTCTTTTTTATACTTCTTTCCCATGCTCCTGCTCCTCCTGTATGTCGGAAAAGGCAGAGAGCATCGGGCGTACCTGCTTTCCGCAAAACCGCCGCGCCTTATAATTATCCGTAATCCGCAGCACAAGCGGGGAGAGCAGCAGGATCCCTGCCAGATTCGGAAGTGCCATCAGTCCATTAAAGGTATCTGACAGATCCCAGGCAAGCTGCAGATCCATCACCGCGCCCCAGAAGATCATCCCGATAAATGCTGCGCGGTACAGATGGACCTGACGTTCCCCAAACAGGTATTCAAATGCCTTTGTCCCATAATGGCACCAGCCAAGCACCGTTGAAAACGCAAACATCAGAATCGCCGCCGCTACAAACGCCGGACCTGCCTTGCCAAACACTGTGCCAAATGCCGCTCCGACTGCCGCACTTCCATCCGCGCACAGCCCACAAGAGCCGTCCGGTATCCCCATCACACCGGATGATAAAACGGCAAATGCCGTAACGCTGCACATTACAACCGTGTCGACAAATACTTCAAAGATCCCCCACATCCCCTGTTGGACGGGCTCCTTTACATTTGATCCTGCATGAACCATCACCGAAGACCCCAGTCCTGCCTCGTTCGAAAATACGCCCCGCTTCATTCCCCAGGTAAGCGCCGCGTGTATACCGTACCCTGCCAGACCTCCTCCGGCAGCTTTTATCCCAAACGCCCCTTTGACAATCGCCGTCCAGACCGCCGGCGCCTGCTCTATGTTTACCGCACACACCGCCACACTTCCGGCGATATAGAGCACTGCCATAACCGGTACGATCTTTTCTGCCACCAGGGCGATCCGCTTCATACCTCCGATAATGACCAGCCCTGCTGCCCCCATCAGCACGCTCCCGCTGATATAGGGAGAAATCCCAAACGCTGCTTCCATATTTTGCGCAGCGGCATTCATCTGACTCATATTTCCGATCCCAAAGGATGCCAGAATACAAAACGCTGCAAACAGCACGGCCAGCCTCCTGCCGATCCCGGCACATCCACGCTGCGCGCCAAGACCGTATTCCAGGTAATACATCGCCCCTCCGCACCATTCTCCCCGGGCATTCTTTCTGCGAAAATAAATGCCCAGAACATTTTCCGCATACTTTGTCATCATACCGAAAAATGCCGCAGCCCACATCCAGAAAACAGCGCCCGGGCCGCCTAAAAACAGCGCAGTCGACACTCCGACAATATTTCCTGTGCCAAGCGAGGCTGCAAGCGCCGTACAAAGCGACTGAAACTGTGAGATTGTCTGACCGTCTCCGGTATGCCTTGTCACCCGACGGTCGGTGAAGATCTTTCCGAGCGTACAGCTCATCCAGTATCGGAAATATCGCAGCTGAAAGCAGCCCGTCCTGACTGTCATCCAGCATCCGGTCCCAATCAGAAGGAGCAGCATCGGCATCCCCCACACAAGCTCATTGATCCCATCGTTCCATTTTCCGATCAGTGCATATACTGACATCCGCGCCTCCCGCTGCCGCTGTACCATTGAGCTATATATATGCAGAAAAGTGCCGTTTCATACGGATAAAAGCAAAGCGGACTGCTGCAAAACTCACCGGAATAAGTATTTGCAGCAGCCCTCTGATATCGTCCACATCTCTTTTTTTGCATCATGGCACATATCTTTATGCCATACTGCTTCTCCGCCGGCATTACAGGAACTGGGCAAACACAGATGCTCCAATTACCGTAAGAAGTCCTGCCACCGCGATAGACAGGCTGCTCATTGCTCCCTCAATCTCACCGATTTCCATCGCCTTTGCCGTCCCGATGGCATGAGAGGCAGAACCCAGAGCAATCCCTTTTGCGATCGGCTCTTCGATCTTGAACAGCCGGAATACCGCTTCTCCGATCACATTTCCAATGATCCCTGTCACAATGATCACTGCTACGGTGATCGTCACAATACCGCCAAGCTCCTCTGAAACGCCCATACCGATCGCTGTCGTGATCGACTTTGGAAGCAGTGTCACGTATTCTTCATGGCTAAAGCCGAAGATCATCGCCATCACAAGGATGGAGATGAGACTCGTAAACACACCGGAGACAAGCCCTGCCATGATCGCTCTCGCATGCTTTTTTAAAAGTACGATCTGCTCATAGAGCGGGATCGCCAGACATACTGTCGCCGGCGTCAGCAGATACGACAAAAGCTGTGCCCCCTCCTGATAGCTCTCATAGTCAATCCCGAGAACAGCCAGTGTGAGCATCACGACAATCACTGCGATCAGCAGCGGATTGCAGACTGCCCATTTGAGCCTGCGCTTTAACAGTACTCCCAGCTCATATGCCAGCACGCTTATCATCACGCCAAAAAACACAGAATTACTAAACAGATCTTTCATTCTCTGTCACGCCCCTCTTTCCCGCCGGAGCTCTCCCTGTCAGAGCCCTTCTGATCAGATCCGCTCCTGCCGCTTCTGATCACAGCCTGCGTCACCTGGCCTGACACTGCCATAACGAGTACTGTAGATACCACGGTAACGATGATCAGAGGGATCAGGATCGACTGTATCCGTCCCCATGCCTGCGTCAGTCCGACGGCTGCCGGAATAAACATAAGCGGCATGATCTCTATAAGGAATTTTCCCGCATCCTTCACTGCACACAGCGGGATCACCTTCAGGCAAAGCGCTGCAAGCATCAGCACCAGACCATAGATGCTGGCCGGAATCGGCAGCGGGATCAGTGCTTTTAGCACCTCTCCCAGAAATGATACGGCCAGGATTATCGCAAACTGTCTCACATATTTCATGACTTGGCACACCTTCTCTTTTTCTTTACATACGCTCCGGCGCAGAGAAGCCAAGCAGATCAATGCTTGTCTCAAGTACTCTGCGCGTCAGGTCGAGGAGCGCGATCCAGCTGCTCTTTTGTTTCTCATCCTCTTCTGCCAGAATACGCGTCTCATGGTAGAAACGGTTGAACGCGTTCGCCAGATCATAAATAAAGGAACAGATCTTGTGCGGCGCCGTCTCCTCAAAGGCCTGTTCGATCACGCTGTTAAACTTTACGAGCTGCAGCATCAGATCCTTTTCGCTTCCCGTCACAGGATTCAGAAGTCCTGCACCGTTCACCTCGTTTCCGCCTGCCCTGTATTTATTCAGGATCGATTTAATGCGGACGATCGTATACAGGATATACGGCCCCGTATTTCCTTCGAAGGAAGTAAATTTCTCTGTATCAAAAATATAATCCTTTGACGCCTGATTCGACAGATCGCCGTACTTGATCGCAGACAGTCCGACAAGACGCGCCGTCTGTCTTGCTTCCTGAGGATCTACATCGTGATTCTCCGTGATCTTTTTATACATCTGCTCTGTGATATCCGCGATCAGTGTTTCCAGACGCATCACACCGCCGTCTCTTGTCTTAAACGGTTTGCCGTCTTTTCCATTCATTGTACCAAAGCCAAGGAATTTGAGCTGTGTATCTTCATCCACGAGCCCTGTTTTTCTCGCGCAGCGGAACACCTGTGTAAAATGCATCTCCTGCCGCTTATCTACAACGTAAATGATCGTATCGGGATGGATCAGCTTCATACGCTCGATGATCGTCGCGAGATCAGTCGTCGTATAAAGCGCAGCTCCGTCAGATTTGAGGATAATGCACGGCGGCACCTCTTTTGTATCTGTCTCCTCTTTTACATCCACGATCAGAGCGCCCTGATCCTCATACGCATAGCCTTCCTTTTTCATGTACTCCGTCATCTCCGGTATGTACGGCTGCGCGTCTGATTCCTTTTTCCACAGATCAAACTCTACGTTCAGGTTGCTGTAATTACGCTTTAAGTCTGCGACAGACACATTCAGGATATGCTGCCACAGCGCCCGGTATCCGCGTACTCCATCCTGAAGCTTTGCCGTCGCCTCCAGCGCTTCTTCCTTATAAGAAGCATCCTCCTTGGACTTTTTGCTCGCTGTCGGATAGATCTCCTCCAGCTCTGAGATCGTAAACGGAGCCTCCTGCGGATACTCTCCCTCAAAGCTCTCATCAAAATACACAAGCTCGGGATTACGCTTTTTCACTTCTGTGATGATCAGCCCCATCTGCAGACCCCAGTCCCCCAGATGTACATCACCGATCACCTCATGACCGACGAAACGTCCGATCCGCTTCACACTCTCGCCAATGATGGCAGAACGCAGATGGCCTACGTGAAGCGGCTTTGCTACGTTTGGTCCGCCATAATCTATCATGATCTTTTTTTTCTGCTGTGCCGTCTCAACCGACAGCTTCTCGTCTGCCTGCATGCGCAGCAGATACTCTGAAAGATACGCTCCAGAAATTTTCATATTGATAAATCCGGGATTTACTGCACACACCTCTTCAAACACCGGGCTGCCTGCAAGTGCCGCAGCTACTTCCTGCGCGATCAGGATCGGTGCCTTTCCGTATACCTTTTTCGCCGCCATCGCACCATTGCACTGATACTCACACAGATCCGGGCGGTTGGAGATCCCTGTCCTGCCATATGCCGCGTCATAGCCACATGCAGCAAATGCATCCATAACCTCCTGACTGATCAAATCCAGAATCTTTTTCATCCTTCATCCATCCTTTTCCTGTTTCTCGTTCTTTTGCTTCCTATCAGGAAGGAAGCGCTCCAACTATCTGTTTTTCATGCCTTATGGCATACATGTTAGTATAGCACACAAATTTCATTCCCCACAATCCCTTTTTCCGTACTTTTTTCGTACTGTGAAAAACACACAAAGGAGCCCCAGAAATGACATCAGCAGCTGCCAGTTATATGCAAGATAAAAGCCCGCGGCACAATATTCATCCCGGTATCCCACTGCCATCGCAAACGCTGCCAGAGCCATTGCCCACCACAGAAGATTCCATGCAGTATACGCCCCATGCAGCTCCCTCCACAGACGCGCGCACAGGCTGCGCAGATACAAAAGCGAATTCCCGACCACTGCCGTAAGCACCGGAAGCAGTACAAGGCTTCCCCACGCAGCTCCCCTGCCGCACAGCATTTCCCACAGATGCAGGACCATCCTCAGGCAAAAATAGAAAAAAACAGATATCTGCGCAGTAAAAAACCACACTGCACTAAGACAGACGGTAAGATACACGCCCCGGCCTCCGGCTTTTAAAAGCGCTGCAAAGGTCTGCTCCTCCTGCCACAGCAATTTCTCCATCCAGACACTCAGAGCACACCAGACGATGCAGCCCATCGTCAGTACTCCCAGCCCCGGCTTTGTCCAGCCCCCGGCGCGCACAAGCGCAAACAACACCGCAAACCTGGCAAAACCCTCTGCTGCCAGCAGCCACTCTCTCCTTGACCAGAATCTTCCTGCTCCTGTACTCATATCAGATCCCCGCTTCCTTTTCCTGTATTGCCGCTTTCCCCTCTGCCTGCCAAAGCAGCAGGCGGGTGCAGCATACTATGACAATTAGTATGCCTTTGTTTGTGCCGCTTATTCCGATTCAGAAAAAGAAGTATGCCGGGCTGCGGCTGGCGCATCCCGGCTGTCTGTTCTGTCTATCTGTCTGTGCATCCGTCTGTGTCTACGCAGCCGCTTTTAACTGTGCGCTTCCCGCAGGGTCTGACGTCTCCACATCCTGCGCCAGTTCAGGAAGCCATAAATATCATTGACAAAAAACGCGATAAAGCAGACTGCCACAGACCAGTACTGCGGCTCAGACCAGGCGGCCATAATCCACAGACCGATCAGTACCACATCATTTGCAGCATATCCCAAAGCAAAATAGGCGCTTCTGCAAAAGGTCAGATAAACCGCGATAAAACTTGTCAGCACAGACAGCGTACTAAGACCGATATTGGCCGTGCCAAAATAGTTCAGCACAAAGTAAAACCCGATCGTAACAGGCACGCCTAAAACCCACATCAGCCGCCACTGTGCTCCTGAAAGCTCATTCACCTCCACCTCATTCCGATTCCCTTCATATGGATTTTTTGTCCACGATACCAGCGCAGCTGCCGCCATCGGCATCGTCATCCCCAGATACGTGATCATCTCTCCGTAATACGAAAAGGTATACGATATGATCCCGTAAAGCAGACTGAACAGGATCATCAGCATCTGTCCAAACGGATTTCCCTTTGCACAAAATATCAAAGACGTGACGCCTACAAGAGAAGCAAGCAGCGTCAGCAGACCATCCTGACTAAATAAAAGAAAGGATACCAGTATCGCAGCCACAGATCCCATCCAAAGCGCAAGCTCTCCCTTTGTAAAATAATTCAGTAATTCTTTTCCCTTTTTCATGTGTTCCTCCTCACAAAAAAGCATCCGCTATACATCTTCCAGGATCTACTGATGTATAAACGAATGCTTCTCACATTCTCATCTGCTATTCCTTTGCGTTTAATACTCCGATGATGTGCTCCTTCTGCCGTTCAATATGACAGCCGGACGCCGCGAGCGCCCGCTCTACATCACGCGCGCGAAGCGCCTCCAGGATCTCTGCATGCTCCTGCACGAGCTGGCAGTGCGCGTCGCGGTCTTTGAGATACTCCATGCGATAACGGTACATCTGCTCCCGCAGATTATTCAGGATCTGCACCAGCCGTCCATTTCCTGTAGCTGCATAGATCGCCTCATGAAATTTCATGTCGGCCTGCGCACAGGCGCCGACATCCTCCCCGTAAAGTGTCTGCTCAAATTCCTCCGCCAGGATGCGGATCTGCTCAAGCTGCTCTTCTGTGATCATCCTGCAGGCCAGCTTGACAGCAAGCTCTTCGAGCGCCATGCGCACCTCCAGGACATCCTCCAGATCAGAGATCGTGATCTCTGCCACTACAGCGCCCTTTCGCGGGATCATCAGCACCAGCCCCTCCAGCTCCAGCTTCCGGATCGCCTCCCTCACCGGAGTCCGGCTGACACCGAGCTTCTGTGCCAGATGGATCTCCATCAGCCGCTCTCCCGGCTTCAATTCTCCTCTCAGGATCGCCTGCCGCAGCGTCTGGAATACGACGTCACGCAGCGGCAGATATTCATTCATCTGCAACTGAATATTTTCTATCATAGTTCCTCCCCGCCGCACCCGCGGCAGTCATCTTTCCTGTCCGGTGCTACCGGTTATGGAAAAACCTTGTCAGATACACGTTTTTTGCCAGAGAGCTGCCTCTGAGCTCTTCATATGCAGCCTTTGCACGGCCGGCATCATCAAAAAGCCCGAAAACCGTCGGCCCGCTCCCGCTCATCATCGCATTTACCGCGCCTGCGCGCTTCATGGCTGCCTTGATCTCGTCAATGACCGGATACGCCGGCACAGTAACCGTCTCAAGCACATTGCCCATCAGCGCTGCCATCGCATGTGCGTCCCCGCTCTGGATCGCTCTCACCTGCGCGTCAATATCCGGATGATGCTCCAGCCTGTCCGCTCTCAGATTCGTATATACAAAAGCAGTGGAGACATGGATCGGCGGCTTTGCCAGCACGACATGCATATCCGGCGCATCCGGAAGTCTCGTCAGCACATCTCCGATCCCTTCTGCAAGCGCAGTCCCGCGCATAATACAGTACGGGACATCCGCTCCGATCTTTACTCCCCGCTGCTTCAGCTCCTCCTTAGACAGACCCAGGCCAAACAGCCGGTTCACACCGATCAGCACAGCCGCTGCATCAGAGCTTCCTCCGGCAAGCCCTGCGGCTACCGGAATGTACTTTTTCAGGTGGATACGCACTCCCTGTTCTATTCCAAACTCCTCCATAAGCAGCTTTGCTGCTTTATATACGAGATTATCCGCATTGACAGGAAGATATCCCACATTCGTTGTAAGCCGAATGTCCGGCGTGTCAGTCTCCGATAATTCAATCTGATCATACAAAAAGACCGTCTGCATGATCATCCGCAGGTCATGATAGCCATCGCTGCGTCTGCGCAGTACGTCCAGACCCAGATTTATTTTTGCCATAGCTTTTAGCTGTAATTCCATATCCTTTGTACTCTCCTGCACTTTGTATACAATGTGCCTTTATTTTACGCCCCCCTGCGGACCGTGTCAACGAACAGAAGTCATTTTTTTCATTTTTATGAAAACTGCCGAACCATACTCTTCATTAAAATCAGGCGATCCCCTTTCCTGACGTTCTCTGACTCCAGCCCATTCATTTCCATGATCTGCTGCGGCGTCATATAATACTGCTTTGCAATATCCCACAGGGATTCTTCTCCCTGCACAATATAGCCTGTGATGCCCGGCACAGCCTCCAGCTGCTCCAGCTCATACTCTCTTTCCTGGATCTCATGGATACACTGCTGGCGATGCGGCTGCACCACAAAAAGATTCAGGCTCACAACCGCGCGGACCTCGATCTCTTCGCTGTCCGACATCGTCGCGGAAAGCTGATCTATCCCCGCCAGAAGAGAGTATCTGCACGTATCGCTGATCCCCGGCACCTCTGCGACATGGGAAAACGGGATCGTTCCCTCCAATACTGCAAATGGCATTCTGTCATCAGAGGATATATAAAGAATCGACACCGGCATGGCCCCGTCGACCTGCAGTCCTTCCGGTACCGTCTGGATATTATCAATTCTGATCTCCGCACTGCTGTGGCAGACCTGCAGGATCCGCGGCTTTGCACTCTGTATCCTGATTTTCCCATTTACCCTGCATTTTGATTCATTTTTTATGACAAGGCTCTCGTAAACCTCCTCGCTGGTTACAAGCTCCAGATTTTTCTCTGGTGAGTAAACATCCTCCAGTATCTCCGCCTCCTCACTCCCATAGACGCGGATCGCAAGCTCGAGCACTCCCTCGAGATGGAACAGCCGCAGCTCTCCATCGGTGTCTTCCTTCGCTGTCAGATCCGCCTGAGAGAGCACCGCATCAATATCGGGGATTAGATCCGGGCGGCACCCGCCACACGCAATCTCTCCCTCAAATGGTACAGACTGCTCCAGCCACTGCACACTCGTATTTTCATCCTCTGCACGATACAGCACAAAAATAAACAGGCTGCCCTGCACGTACACGCCGCCGTCACGCAGCGATAAACGACAGCCGCGAAGCTGCGTGCTGTCCCACAAAATATTACGGATATTGGGCTTATTGGAAGGCAGAGGCACCTCCTCCTTCAACCGGAAAATATCCTTATTCTGCACCTCGAGCTGCATCAGATCCAGGCGTTTTCTGCGTTCACACGTCTGTATTCCCGTCTGCGTCTCCACTGCTGCTGACAGATCATAGATTTCTTCGACAGAAGCGGAAAAACTCAAAAGCGCCCGTATCGTAAGCTTGCGGGAATTGATCAGAGCAACGCTCAGATCCTCTGTCTCATACTGCACACGCACAGTCTCCCCTGCCTTGAGGCCCTCCATGCTGATCACCTCAGCAAAGGGCAGTCTTGCCTCCAGCCGATGCAGCTGCCGCTCCTGTGTATCATCCATATAGAGAATACTGACTGCCATGACTCCGCCAACGCAAAGCTGACCATCCTCCGCTCTCGTATTTTCCAGGATCACACGCTCCCTGCTCTGTATGATCGTATCCACGTCCGGATTGATATCCGGCACATTCAGATCCTCATCCAGCGTGATCTGCGTCCCCGCCTGCTTTGCCTGCCTGCACATATGTATATTTTTCATCAAAAGTTCCATACTCTACCACCTTTCTATGCCTTCACCTGCTCTGCCTGCCCTGCTTTCTATTCTATGACTGCTTCTTTTTCCCTTGCTTCGATCTTAACCACAAGACAGGGATACGAAGGTGCGTCCCTGTGCTTTTTCTGTTCCTGCGGTCCGATCAGCCGTGTATCAAAATAAATCCTTTCCTCATCCTCCGTACACTCTGACACAGAAATACTGTATCCTCCTGTCTCCTGCTCTCCATAGCCCCGGATCAGATACATAAATCCGCCGTCAGTATACGTCATACGTATCTCCTGTGCCTTATTTTTTTCAATTGCCTCCCGCAGCTCCTGCGGAAGCTTCTCACTCTCCATCACTGTAAACTCAATCTCTTTTCGTTCGCCCTGTCCGTCTCCAGTACCAGAACACCCGGAAAGCAGCACTGCCATCCACATACACAGCGCTAACAGACCAATCCCGCGCCATTTCATTTTCACCTCATCACACCCGGTTCCTGTGTTTATACTATTGTTATTTTCCCTATGCCTGAAATATGCCAGTATTTTCAAAAGAAATAATTGTCTTTCCAGAGCGGATTCGATATAATGAAGGATATGAGAAAAATATAAAGGAGATACCTATGAATACAAAGACAACAGCAGATAAGACCGAACCGGTCATTACCAAAAAGCACACCCGCGTTTCCGGGATTCTCGTGCATCCGACGTCGTTCCCTTCTCCGTACGGCATCGGAGATATGGGGCCGGGCGCTTATGATTTCATTGATTTTCTGGAAAAATCGGGACAGCACCTGTGGCAGGTCCTGCCGCTTGGACCGACCGGCTTTGGCGATTCTCCCTATCAGAGCTTCTCTTCCTTTGCCGGACAGCCGCTGATCATCAGCCCGGACAAGCTGATCGATATGCAGCTGCTGACAAAGGAGGACCTCGCAGACATGCCGCAGTGGGATGACTGGAAGGTAGACTATGGTCCAGTCATCGCATATAAGACAGGACTGCTCAGAAAGGCATGGGCTGCCTTTTCACATACACCGGATAAAACACTTCTTGAAGAATTTGAGCAGTTTTGTGAGAAGGAAAAGGACTGGCTGGACGATTACACACTCTTTATGGCCTGCAAGGACTACCATAATGGAGCAAGCTGGCAGGAGTGGGAGAAAGAAATCCGTCAGCCGCTCGAAAAGACGAAAAAGCTCTGGAGAGAAAAACTCAAGCAGGAGATCGGATATTACAGCTTCATTCAGTTCATTTTCCAAAAGCAGTGGTTTGAACTGCGGGAATACGCCCATGAGCACGGCATCTCGATCATTGGCGATATCCCGATCTTCGTCGCAGCGGACAGCGCGGACATCTGGGGCAACAACAGACTGTTCCAGCTCGATACAAAGGGGCATCCCACGCAGATCGCAGGCGTTCCGCCTGATTATTTCAGCGCGACGGGACAGCTCTGGGGAAATCCGCTCTATGACTGGGACTACCATGAACAGACCGGATACGCCTGGTGGATCAGCCGGATCAAACGGCAGCTCTCCCTGACAGACTACCTGCGGATCGACCATTTCCGCGGTTTTGAAGCGTACTGGTCCGTTCCCGCCGGAGAAGAAACTGCCATAAACGGCAAATGGGTCAAAGGACCGGGCGTAGAGCTGTTCCACGCAGTCGAAAAAGCACTCGGCAAAAATCTTCCGATCTTCGCTGAGGATCTCGGCGTGATCACTCCGGAAGTAGAGCATCTGCGTGACGAGCTCGGTTTTCCGGGCATGAAGGTGCTCCAGTTCGGTTTTGGCGATATGAACGATGACAATTATATCCCGCATTTTTACACAACCACAAACTGCATCTGCTATACCGGCACGCATGATAATGACACAACCATGGGCTGGTATGCCGTACAGCCTGAAATCGTCCGCGACCGCATCCGCCGTATGGGAAATACAGACGGCAACTGCGTAAGCCTTGATTTCATCCGTTTCTGCATGGGCAGCATTGCCAAATACGCAATCTTTCCGATGCAGGATCTGCTGGTACTGGGAAGCGAGGCGCGCATGAACTGTCCTGGCGTCGCAGCTGCGAACTGGACCTTCCGCTATCCCAAAGAAGCGCTTTCTAACGGACGCTGCGAGTGGCTCCTGAAAACAACACAGCTGTATAACCGCTGATCCTATTTTTACAAAGAGGTTTTTACCATGATTCGTTTTATACTTATTGTGATTTTTCTC
Source organism: Parablautia sp. Marseille-Q6255 (assembly GCF_951230155.1). Classification (GTDB taxonomy): domain Bacteria; phylum Bacillota; class Clostridia; order Lachnospirales; family Lachnospiraceae; genus Choladousia. The sequence goes on along the minus strand of NZ_CATNVD010000024.1, from coordinate 10,693 downwards.
ATCATTTATCTCGTACTGTCCATTCCCGTCTTTTTTGCGGAATGGATTATCGGGAAATTCAATCCTCATGCGAGGGACATTTCCTCGCTGCGGATCGTGCAGGCCGGCTTCAAACTGGTGATCCTCATCTCCGGTGTAAAGCTGACTGTGATCGGGGAAGAAAACATCCCGGATGACACAGCAGTCCTCTACATCGGCAATCACCGCAGCTATTTTGATATTGTGCTTACCTATGCACGCTGCAAAGGGCTGACCGGATACGTCGCCAAAAAGGAAATGCTCCGTATCCCGCTCCTGTCCACATGGATGAAGTTCCTGCACTGTCAGTTTCTCGACCGTTCAGACATTCGGGAAGGTCTCAAGACGATCCTGGCTGCCATCGAGAAGATCAGAGAAGGCGTCTCTATCATGATCTTCCCGGAAGGCACACGCAGCAAAAATGCCAGTGAGCTTGAGCTCCTGCCATTCCACGAAGGTTCGTTTAAAATCGCGACAAAATCAGGATGCCCGATCATCCCGGTATGCATCAACCATTCCTCGGCGCTGTTTGAAGATCACTTCCCGCGTATCAGACCGGCACACGTGATCATTGAATACGGAAAACCGATCTATCCAAAAGAACTCCCGCGCGAGGAACAAAAATTTATCGGTAAATACGTCCAGAACGTAATCGCCGAGACTCTGAAAAAGAACGCATCCGCAGTATAACCATATTTACACATTTCTGGAAAAACAATACAGACCTTTTCTGTCAAAAGAAAAAAGGTTATTGCAAAAATACTTATTCCGGCACATTTGGGTATATGTGTTTTTTGCAATAACCTCTGTTATTTTTCTTTTCTGTTTTCACATGTTTTAATGCTGTTCCTTATATATGAATTGAACAATCCCATGTGGTAAATTTTTCTCATCGTCTATATAAATTCCGCCAAAATCTTTTTCCTCTTTAGTCTTCAACACCATAGAATGACACAGACCTTTGTAACCACCTAATAAAATCACATTATCATAATACAATACTCGAGACAATTCTTTCTCTATCTTTCTCAATTTATCGCTAAATTTTTCGTTTTTATCGTGTGAGTTTAAAAGGCTCTGAAGATATATCCGCATTTGCCCCATCTTGTTCCTGGTAGCTTCATTTGCTGATTTTAAAATTTGTGAAAATTTCACATTATTTTCCAAATACAAACTTCCATTCAGCCTTGCTCCTGCTTTTATCATCTCCACACCAACATTCTCAAAAAAAACTGAAAATGCTGCATTCTCCTGATCTGTATCATGAATATACTGCGCTTTATACAAACTGCGAAGAACGATATCTGTATTCTTTACCTCCACATCATCAACCATACAGACCTTCTTATCATTTGCGCTCAACAATGCACCCTTCACCGAGCTTCCAGGAATATAGTACTCCGCATCCTTTGGATGATAGCTTTTATATTCCCCGTATTGGTAGAAAGGATAAATACAACTTACTTCTTTCTTCTTATTGTTTGATACCTCTGCCGATGCTTCAAACTCGTCTATGTCCTTATACAAAGCCCTGCCGGATCTCGGAGACAAAATCAAACTTGATAATACTTTCATTTCATATTTTATTTCTTTCATCTGTATTCCTCTTTTCCTAACGCAATCGGATATAAAAAAGCATTTCCAAAAATAATATCCCTTCTTTCGTTAAACGGAGAGCATACACTTTTGCCTGCCTGTTCTATTTCATCTTTCAATACGATTATGCTCCCACTGTCAATAAAACTGATAAAGTATTTACAAGTCTCATTCCACCCTCCCGGCATTCTAAATGGTCGGCGCTCAGAAGTAAATAACCGCAGTGTAGATTTCTGAAAGTCAATTCTCCCTGGCAGCAGCATTCCCAGATTCAAATAAGATTGAGATTTTTGAAGCTCGACTTCCTCTATAGAAAGAACCTTATACTTATTCAATCCCTGAGAGGCTCTTTTCCCCAGAATAATAGATTCTTCACTTTTCCTGAAGTTCTCTATAACCTTTTTTACATAAATTACGGATTCATCTCCCTGCAGATAAAAACAGTACTTGGAAACAACGTTCTTTCTCCCTTTTCGATCAACAACCTCTTCCACTGTTACAGATGGCACAGTATATAACTTTGTTTCGAGTCCTCCAATTCCATAAAAGGTACTTTCTGAAAAAGCCCGTTGCTGGTAACTGTCTGACACCTTCACATATGGAAATATATTCTTGCACATTCTCGGTTTTTCCAATATCCGCTTTAAATCCTCCAGCTTTACAAACTCTCTCTCTTTTACCACTGCCCGCTTCTCTTTTAAAGATTTCTGATCCGAGTTCTGTCTGGCCAGCTTATCCACAATATAATCCTGCGCAACAGGAAAATAGTCTAATGGAAGTAGATTGGAGACTGCAATATGGCTCTTTTTCTCAAAAACAGCTTTTACCAGCCGCGCCGCTTCCTCTTCACCATCAAATCTTGAAAGCGCTGTAATCAATGCTCCAAAAATCTTCTGAGAGTCCGGCAATTGTGTAATCCGTCCGACAGACTTCAATATCACTTTATAATTTTTCACTGCCCTCTCTCCCATCTTCTAAAATTGATACATGGATTTTTCCATAACCACGGCTCTTCGAACCGCCAAGCCGATAAATACCATCATTAAATTTTTCCAAATTTTGAATCAAATATTGTTTACATTTTTCACCTATCTCTTCATCAAAATGATGCAGTTCTATCTCACCTTCAAACTCCATCCCTTTTCTGACTGCTTTGTAAGTTCTCGGATTAGACTTTGGACTCTTTTCGGTATATTCAATTGATGTCTTTGCATCAATCGAAAAACATTTCTGCAAGTCACGGTACTCTTCCCGCAGTCTCAAATCATTAAATAATAGTTTCGGTGTATTATTAAACTCCCGAATTCCGAAAAGATAACATGCCGATGCCTGATTTATTGCTTCTGTGTAGCGTTTTTCAATTCGCTCCAGCTCTTCTTTGTAATCTCCCTGCCTGTTTTCTGCGCATAGCTTTCCCAGCCATTTTTGCGTCTCCCTCTTTTCCCCTTCCAACATTTCCCGATACCACTGAGCAATTTCTTTTCGATCTTCACTTGTATCTGCTTGTACAATGGCACGCAGTGCACCTTTCAATGATGATGCAGGAATACATGGAAATCCCTCCTCATCTACCGCCGTCCACTGATCAATCCCTCCTATTTCAAACGGTCTTGGATTGCCTCCTATAAACAGATTTGCCAGTGCTTTTACCCTTATTTTTATTGCATTTCTCATTTTGGCATTCCCCTTTGTGCTTGTTTTGTTTCTCTGTTTTTCTAGACAGTTCATTATAACGATAGAATAGCATCAAAGAATCTACAAATTCAGGCGTCCAATTGTCTTTATTTGCAATATCCTTAAATTTTTCTTTTTCAAAATACAATCTCTTTGAAGACTTTTTATCTCCTTTTTCCTTTTCGTCTGCTCTTTGGTTCTCATTTTCCTTGAATGAATTACGCAGCTCTATCATATTCGCCGCTTTTTCTATTGGTATAGATTCCACTTCTCTCAAGCGGTAAAACATCGTCGTTTCCAGGATAAGACAGGAATATTTTGGTTTCGTTTCTGCCGATGCGTCCCTTACAAAAATCTCTGTCAGCTCCGCTTCTTTTTCCTGCAAACACTTCTGATACAAATAAGTTCTCGGTTGCTTGAACAAATATTTATATAAATTATCTTTATTTTGACTCCACTCTCGCTGCTTATTTCTTTTGAAAATACGAAAACGCACATCACTAAACAAAATCATCAGCTGCAAATATTTTTCAAAATCCTGCTTTTTCCTTTTATCAATTCTAAGTTCATTTTCTTGATATAACTGTTTTATCAAGTTATAATTCAGGCAAGTCTCCATTTCTTTAAGATGCTTATCAGAAGATTCAAAATAATCCGGCAGCAAATGGTACAAAACATGATTAATATAGGCTATATCGTTCTCACGCACCTTCTCATTTGAAATATCTTCCAACAACGTATAAAAGTAATTTGTCTTTCCGAGTAATTCACTGCATTTTCCCTTATCACTTCTTATCTCATTCAAAAGCTGCAGATCCTCCAAAAACTCTTTCCACTCAGGAAGTGCTTGCTTTTGAGTAAACTCCCTGTTCTGTTCAGCCCCACTAATAAATACCAGATTGCCAATACAAATTTTCATTATCGCCGGGTTTTCACACTGTGTGGAAAGCTTTTTTGATTTTGCAATCTTTAACTGCTCTTCCACCATTTGCATATAATAACGAATCGGCTCTTTATTAAATGTAATTGCCACTCCAATACTCAAACTTAACTTTATTAAAATATTGTTTTCCTGCAATTTTTGATTAATCATATACAACAGATTGCTGCATACATCAATTCCCAAGATTAAGTCCTCTACTGCTACAGCAAAGAAAATATCATCTCCTGCAATATAGAATGGAAAAAGCCATCCCGTCTTCCTCTTTTGCTTACACTTATGCGCTGCTTTATAAAGTCCGTCTAAAGAAACTTGTTCATAGAGAATTTTACTGACCGCCTGATACTTCTCATACTCGCTAATTCCCTGAAACATTGCTCCCATTCCATCCAGATCCGCTTTGATCACAGCGATCCGAAATCTTTTTCTTTCTGCATTTTTCTCCGGCCTCAATGCATTTATATCTTCAGAAAATTCATCCGACAATTGCTTTTCATATGTTTTCTCTTCCTGTTCCTGTATTTGATTACATTTAAACAGAAGATCCTGATTTTTTTCTATGATATATCCCCAATTTTTCGCTTGTTTCAAAGCTTCTTTGGCTTTCTTAACCGCACTGAGGTCATCCATCTCTTCGGAAGGAAAACAATACCATCGAAGTAATTTTTGTCCCTGAGATGCTATGTAATATTCTCGAAACAGCTCATTTAATCTGTCTTCCAGCTCATTTCCCGGCAAATAACATTTAAAAATATATACCCCTGAACACTTTAACAGCACTTTTTTCTCAACACCAGAAAATTGCTTTTCAATCGACTCAAAAAAGTCCTTTGAAATCTGATTAGAAGAATTTACAATTCCTTTTAAAGTGGCATCTTCCGTCTGTTTTTCTTGAACATGGGAACGGATAACTTCTGTCAAAAACGTTTGTACCTTTTCTACAGATAATGCAGCAATTTGTTCCTTCACGTTATGACTCCCCCTCTTTGTTAAATAACTTGGCATATGCGAGATGCGGAAATAGCATTGGATTATTAATCAGCATCAGAATTTGATTAAATTGAAAATTGAAGGTCATTAAGGATAACTTCTCTCCATTAAGCTGCACTTCATAACTATCCAGATTTTGTTCTGCTACCTCAGACGCAGGCTTCGGACTTTGTTTTTCTCCTTTCACATGATTTAGAGCCTGATACCAATCATACAAACTTTTTCTTTTTGAAGACCATTCAATTTTTAATCTTTCTTCTCCTGCTCTTATCGTCACGTCAAAGTCGACTACTTCCTGCAGATCCTTATATTCTTCATTTAAACAGCATAAAATACGTAAAGGTCGAGTCGCAGTCTGTGTTGGTGCCGACCCACATATAACCCCGGCAGCAGTCCGAGCAACTGATTGCGCAGAAGTCTCCAGGCTCTTTATCCTTTCTACCCACTTTTTCAACAAATCTTTGTCCATAGACGTACTTTTACATTCTACAACTGCTGCCACCGCTTCAATCGGAATAAATTTAATTTGACCATATCGAAAAACATACGGCGTATACATCTCATCAAAAATAGCCAGATCAACCTCATTTGATACATTTCCGGCAGAATCAATAATAAAAACGGATTGTTCTATTACAAACTTTTTAGGCACAATTGCCTCAAACATCTTTCCCCAAATCTGCTCCCTGTAACGTCCAATTGTGCTTCCATGAGGCACTGAAAAAAACAACTGTTTAACATAATCCTCTTCCATTCGCTTATAATTCTCTTTAATTTTTTTAATCGTCTCTAAATCCACTCCTTTTATCCCCCTGTTTTTCATTATTATATAAAATATACTTGAACCTTTCCCATTCCAAATGTCGTATTTCGTCCAATATGCAGCACCTGCGCCGCTGCCAGCCATGGAACAAACGGAGTCAGATCTCCGGCATATTCCAGTTCTCCAATCAGCCCGCTAAAGTCCATTTTCCCATGCAAACGATTAGAATATCGTTCCAAAAACTCTACTTTCACCTCTTCTTTTACTGTCTGCACCTTCGCTGCAAGAATCTGAATATTTTTGACCTCTTCATAATCCACCCATCCGCCATATCGCTCTACCAGCATTACAATTCGTTTCGTAATATTTCGAATCAGCGTCTCAAATGAAATATGTGTTAGCAACTTTCCGCCCCTTCTAATCCGAAGTGGGGTTTGCAGTTGCACAACTGCTCCCGTCACACCTTCCAATTTCAAGTGCAACAATTTCTTCGTACATATCGCCCGTATAAAATCTCTGTCCTCCTGCCAAAGTATTCTTTGTTCCAAAGTATCAATAATCCTCAATAAATAAAACGGATACCTCTGTGCTCCTATTACCAACCGCTTCATTTTCTGCAAAGAATCTATCAATGAGGCCGCACATTTCACTCCTTTTCCAAAAAGTAAAATCTCAAACTTCAACTCCTCTCCTTTTTGCACTACTAATTCTGTTCCACAAACTGCTGGCGGAATTATTACATACGGCTTTACAATATCCTGCTGATCTTTGCATTCTTTCCCGTTCTCATACAAAAATTCATAAAGTTTTCGATCTGTCCTATACAATACCTGCCCTAAAACTCCTCTCAATGCAGAACCCAGGTGCTTTGGCAGCCTTGCACTTTCCTGTGCCTGTAAAGAAATGCACAGTTGTAAATACGTAACTTCAAACAACTCTCGTTCATTCATAAACATACCCATTACTCAAATTCTTCAAACTCACTGTTTCTAATATCTGCAATCATTACACTGCCCTCTGCCAAAATCCCCCCATTCTCTCTTTCTTTGTCTTTCTTCAATCACTCAAAATCGCATTATGACCAAATCTACGCGGATGTCTCTCTTGAATTTCACTCCATACTCCCGCGTAGGGAGCGACACTACGATCAAGTAAAAAATCTTTTAGCTTCCATATTTCAATCCACGCTCCCGCGTAGGGAGCGACCAGATCAGGCAATGGGAATTTTATGCAGATTTTTAATTTCAATCCACGCTCCCGCGTAGGGAGCGACAAAACCTGTTTTTAATACCGCATGTCAGAATCGAATTTCAATCCACGCTCCCGCGTAGGGAGCGACTGGACGAGGTGCCGCCGGAAGGACGCAAGATCAAATTTCAATCCACGCTCCCGCGTAGGGAGCGACGAGAGCGGCTTTAAGGCAGTCAAATCGATATACTGATTTCAATCCACGCTCCCGCGTAGGGAGCGACGAAAGAGAGGGGAAAACACATGGAAAAAATAGAAATTTCAATCCACGCTCCCGCGTAGGGAGCGACTATTCGCTTACAACATGGACAGCGATCCTACCAAAAATTTCAATCCACGCTCCCGCGTAGGGAGCGACCCGCCGGTGGAACGGTAAATACATCGCACTGCACAGATTTCAATCCACGCTCCCGCGTAGGGAGCGACAATGCCTGTCACATCCCACACATCTACTTTGATCTATTTCAATCCACGCTCCCGCGTAGGGAGCGACGAGAAATACCGAAAGCAGTAGTGAGGATGAGGAATTTCAATCCACGCTCCCGCGTAGGGAGCGACGAAATTGATATTTAACGGAGGTAGGACATTGAGAATTTCAATCCACGCTCCCGCGTAGGGAGCGACAGCATTATTAGCTAATTTTTCTTTTGGAATCAATTATTTTTTATTTATTATGCCTTTTTTTCTCTATTATTGCAATTCTAATTTCAATCATTTTCACATTTTCCACAAAATATGAGTTGTTTTTCGGTGCGAATCTCCCAGGAAATTTCTGTTTACTACCCATTCGCACCTGGCATTTTCATTAAACCTGTCTGTCCCGAGAAAGTCATTATATTATCTCTTAGGAGTCAATTAGACAATTCCTTATGATAAATTTTCCTCATCGATAGAACATCGATCAGTGTGCTCCTTCTGCTTAGAATTTCATAGCATACATAAAGCAATCCTACAAATGCTATTCTCTCAGTGCTGTGTTTTACCTTTCTTGCAAAAGCTAAATACTCTCATACTTTCAAGGTAATTTGCCTTCCCATTTTCTCCAAAAAGCTACTGGAAAATAGTTGGAAGCTGAAGTTTTCATAGATTACCTTATCATAATTCTTATGCTCAACAATCCTCTATTTCTGTAGAATCTATGCCATTTAAAGAGAGGCTGCTTTCAATACAGTATTTTTCATACTCATACTTTTCTCTGATAATATATAGCATCATCTTGAAAATCAGATCAACAATCTCCTCGTAACTTTCTAGTCTGTGATTGATGTCAATCACCCGAGATCTACCCAAACAGTATCTGAAGATATCAAAATATCTTTGTTTGCGGAAGCATATCAACTTTCTTTGTGTTAAGAAGATATCGACACATTCCGCTGTCTGTATCACAACCTGAACGTCGTCTTACACTGAAACAGGTCTGCAATTTCCTTTGTATTTACAAAGATATCACTGCTGCCTCACCCTGCCAGGTTGCCATCGGCTCTACCTTTCCTGTCTGCAATGCAGAGAACAGAATAACACCTATTTTCAGGCCCAGCTGATACTCTACTTCCCAGCCACGCAGTCTTATTACACTGAAAAATCAGCATTTAAAGCAAGAAATAACTATTCTATTTCTTTGCATTCTCTTCTAATTCCAGCATGTACTTATCAAAATCGGACATAAACAATCTGTCCTGAACAACACGATATTTTTCAAATTCGGTCTCAGCTTTTGCCCTGGCAATCTCTGCTGTGATTTTTCCCGCATCCTGCAAGATTTCTCTGTCATCCGCCATCAGGAATAAATCTAAACGCTTCACCCAATCCTCCATCGTCATTGGAATATGACGTTCCGCACGATCTTCTGCCAAATCCAGATATGCCGAAACAATGCGTTCCAAAGAGCGCATTTCTTGTTCTAAAAGATAATTTTTTGCAATGCTCACATCGCTTTTTACAATCTTGCCGTCTGGTGCCGCAGCCCATGTGGTCAGTCCCATATGTGACTTATCTGCATTCGCACGCTCATAAATCAGCTCCGCTGCCGTATGTCCATGTACCGCATAATGCATCTTGTTCTGTACCTTTGCAAAAAACTGCTTCGTTGTTTTTGCGGTACGGTCATAGTCGAGTGCCGTAGCATAGATATCTGTTATTTTCTGATAGAACCTGCGCTCGGACAAACGGATTTCTCGAATCTGCTCAAGCAAACGGTCAAAGTATTCCGTTGTGAGTACTGAACCACCGTTTTTCAAGCGCTCATCATCCATAACCCATCCTTTGATGGTATAAGCCTTCACAATACCATTAGCCCATTTACGAAACTGTATCGCTCGCTCATTGTTTACTTTGAATCCAACCGCAATAATCATTTGAAGATTATAATGCTTGGTATCGCGTGTAACCTGACGGGAACCTTCAGTTTGAACTATCCGGAAATTCCGGATAGTTGAATCTTCCTCAAGCTCTGAATCAGAATAAATTTTTTTAATATGCTCACTAACCGTACGGACATCCACATCATACAGTGTAGCAATCATTTTCTGTGTGAGCCATATATTCTCGTCCTCATAACGCATCTCAATGCTGTCCTGCTGGTTACCAACAGCAGCAACATAAGTCAGATATTCTGCCGCGCTGGAACGGATGGTTATTTCATTTTTTTTCTTTTTCAAATAGGATTTCCTCCTCCAATTTGTATTTACCTCTATAAATCAAAGTACGCCCCCACAATTGCATTTAGCTATCATGCTACTTTCGTATAATTCACGCTCCCGCGGAGGGAGCGACGGAATAGACTGAAAGGAGGTTTATCTCATGGCAATTTCAATCCACGCTCCCGCGTAGGGAGCGACCGGCGGCACGATGTCAATTCTGAAAACGCATTTTTAATTTCAATCCACGCTCCCGCGTAGGGAGCGACGACACTCAGCAGGAGTACGAAAAAGTGAGACAGGAATTTCAATCCACGCTCCCGCGTAGGGAGCGACCGGCGGCACGTTTCTTTCGTGGCTTTTTGATGGAATTTCAATCCACGCTCCCGCGTAGGGAGCGACGAAGCATCAAATATGATCGACGGATTCTCGGATATTTCAATCCACGCTCCCGCGTAGGGAGCGACTAAAAATTGCAGCTTTCCACGCTGTCGCAGATACTATTTCAATCCACGCTCCCGCGTAGGGAGCGACCGATTTCAGAAAGCTTTTTATACATTTGCCTCCTATTTCAATCCACGCTCCCGCGTAGGGAGCGACAGCACTAATAACTAGTTTTATGCAAAAAATCATTCCATTTTTTATTTATTATGCCATTTTTTCTCCATTATTGCAATCTAAATCTTCATTTCATTTTCCAGAGTTACTGTCAAGTAATCGTTGGCAAATTTTTTCATACATGATTTATCATACGCCCGTTCAGGATACAGGCAACGCTGCTAACGCATTCTCGCTCCATTTCGCTCGCAGCGGAAGCTGACCTCATCC
>NZ_CATNVD010000023.1 GCF_951230155.1 Parablautia sp. Marseille-Q6255 | reverse complement strand
AGCCCCTTTAGGGGCAGCTGTGAATGTGGTGCAGTTGGCAGACCTTCAGTGCGCCTTCCGGGCGCAAGCAGGTAATAGCCCCTTATAGGGGCAGTGCAAGCCACCGGCTAAGCCGGTGGTCTTGACTTGCTTATTGTATCTGTAAACGGCGCATCCTTTATTATTCAGACTGTGAGCAGTGGCCCGGACGGACAGGAGTCAGAGATTGGTGTGCGCGGTGCAATTTTAATGCTTGTCAATCATATTAGCGGATGCAGGAGGTGCATAATCGCTTTGCAATATGCATCCGGTGCGGTGTCAGTTTTGCAAAACTGCGAGAGTGTACGGAGCACAATTTTGTTGCTTTTGGATTGTATTATTCCAATAAATAAGATATTTGATCGTATAGCGTTGTTTTGGTTCATGAGATATATGTGCAATGAAATATCTCGTAAGGCAATTTGATATAGTAAAAGAATAGGGTACAGATATGAATACAGCAGTGAATTATCTTGTAATAACTTTTCAAATTATATAAAGAAGCTTATTTTATACAGATGTATTTTTTTTCTTGGGTATGGATGCTTATTGTCTGTCATATCCAGTAAATAATCGATACTGGTATTGTGAAATTCGGCCAGTTTGATCAAAATTTGAGTAGGGATATCAACGTCTCCACATTCGTAATTGCTGTAAATACGTTGACTACAATTTAAGATTTTTCCCATATTTTTTTGTGTAAGGTCACGATCTTCACGCAAATCACGAATCCGTTTGTACATATGCTTCACCTCAGAATAATAATAAACTAGAGAGATATTTTCTATTGAAATATAGCGAGAAATTCGCTAAACTAAATTTATACGTAGAGGAAGGAAAATGGGATATGAAACAGAAGATAGTAAATATACTAAAATGGATTTTGGAATTGAGTTTATTCTGTGGATATTTTTATATTTTATTCGTAAATTTGGTATGTGGATTTTCTTATGGAGGAGTGGATAGTAAAAGTCAGGCTATAAAAATTTTTTTGATATCTCTATTTCTTGCGACAGCACTACCAGGTGTAATTTGGTATCAACATCATCGAATTCGGAAACTGGAAAAGATCTTGAAAACGCTATTAAAAAAATGAGATGTTTCATTGAAACAGTTTGTTCAAGGCAGGGAGTAAAAAGTGTCCCCTTTAAAACTGGGTATTTAAAGGGGCATAGTATTTAAAAGATACTGTATTTTTTGTCTTCTTATAGAGTAGTTTTTTTGCCTAAACTATTCGTAGAGTAAAGAAATCGGTGGATTAAACGATACGTTGGTTGTTGTATGTTACTTTGCGCTGTATACTAAAAAAACGCAAAGGAGATCTGACTATGGATGCAAAAAATTTGGCGTATTCATTGCAACATTACGAAAAGAAAACAATATGATCCAAGTTGATCTTGCAAGAAAGCTACTCGTTACGGATAAGGCTGTAAGTAAATGGGAGCGTGGTTTGGGGTTCCCGGATATAAAACCTATCGAACCACTGGCTGATGCATTGGGGGGGAAGTGTATTAGAAACTATGCGCTTCGAAAAAATTGAAACAGAAAAAATTACGCAGGATGCTGCTTCTGTGGCTCTAACAGATACTTTCGAGCTTATGAAACTACAGCGTAAAGCCGAACGAAAATCTATTTTTAAGATTGGAATTTGTGTTGCGTCTTTGTTGTTACTGATATTTCTGGTAGATAACATAGGGTGGCTTGTTTTTGCAATGGCATATTTTCCAGCTATTTGTCTTTTGGAAAGTATTGTTCTTGCCATTTATGGAATATGGAGAAAGAAAAATAATCTACCCCGTTTGCAGACGTTTGCTTTAACGCTGATAATGTTACTAATTCCAATTGCAGTGGTTGCTTTTTTCTTACTGCCGGTGCCCTGGGTATTGGATCTGTTCCAAATTAAATGTGTACCGAAGAGAAAATGGTAAGGAGATTTTAAAGCGTATTATTTTTCTATACATACATAGGTTCTGATTTTACATAAAATTGACAAATAGACAAGTATTTGTTATTCTGTCAGTGTAGAATTAAGAAATAAAAAATAGATAAGAAAGGCGGTAATATCTATGGCAACAGTTTTTATTTCTCCGTCTCGCTATATTCAAGGGGCGGGAGAGTTGAAGAATCTTGGAAAATATGCAGCTAATTTTGGAAAGAAGGCACTATGCCTGATTTCTCCAGGCGGTTATAAACGTCAGGGAGACGAAATTGAACGCAGCTTTGTTGGAACAGATGCAGAAGTGGTATTTGACTATTTTAACGGTGAGTGTTCCATGACGGAGATTCATCGTCTGTCTGCCAAAGTAAAAGATGTGTCTTGCGATCTTGTCATTGGAGTTGGCGGAGGTAAAATCTTTGATACAGCGAAGGCTGTTGCGCATGATATGAAGCTTCCGGTAATTATTTGTCCGACGATTGCATCAACAGACGCACCGTGTTCTGCACTTTCTGTTATTTACACAGATGAAGGCGTATTCCAGGAATACCTCTTTCTTCCATCGAATCCGCAGCTTGTACTGATGGATACAGATGTAATTGCGAAGAGTCCGGTACGTTTAACCGTTGCCGGTATGGGAGATGCAATGGCAACGTATTTTGAAGCGCGGGCCTGCTATCAATCCGGCGCAACTACCTGTGCCGGCGGCAAAGTTGGTGTAGCAGCATTGGGAATTGCGAAGCTTTGCTATGATACGCTGATCAGTGAAGGCGTAAAGGCAAAAATGGCGGTAGAAGCTGGTGCTCGCACAGCAGCAGTCGAGAAAGTTATTGAGGCAAACACGCTTCTTTCTGGTATTGGATTTGAATCCGGCGGTTTGGCAGGTGCTCATGCAATCCATAACGGTCTGACTGTTCTGGAAGAATGCCATCATATGCAGCATGGTGAGAAGGTAAATTTTGGTACGTTAACACAACTTGTACTGGAAAATGTACCAGAAGAAGAATTGCAAGAGCTTCTGGAATGGATGGTAGCTGTCGGCTTACCTGTTACATTTGAGGAACTTGGCATTACTGATACAAGTCGAGACCACTTGATGCCAGCGGCTGTGGCTGCATGTGCTAAAAATGAAACGATTTATAATATGCCATGTGAGATAACACCAGAAATTGTCTATAATGCAATGCTGGCAGCAGATGCATATGGAAAATCTGTTAGAGAAGCATTATAATTTTTTTTGTATAAAAGAAAATATACGTTTTTCGTTTCTATTTTAAAGACGAGACTGTGTAAACCTCCAAACTGATGTTATAAAAGTACGCGGCTTGGAGGTTTATTTATGGGAAAGGGGGATACTGAAACAATATGTGATCAGATTGTTTTTCGCCCTTACGTATGTTACTTTGGGCCTATTATCTGTCATCAAAAGAGTAGAGGATTTTTGAGCCCGATAAAGGATTCATCTTATAAAATAAAGGGTCAAGTCTGAAAACGACTTCACCCTTTCGAAATTATTTCAAAAAACGTATAATATTTTTAATGGCTTTTTCTTCATCCTCCCCATCGGCAACAACTGTCACCATGTCTCCCTGTCCTAAAGCAAGGGTCATCATTCCCATTATGCTTTTGGCATTAATTTTCTTATGATCTGTTTGGATATAGATGGCACTGGAATATTGGTTGGCTTCCTGAACTATTAATGCAATTAACCTTTGCTGTGTTGTAGCAACATTCCCTATGATAACTGGTGCTTTAATCATAACAATCCTCCTACACATATTTTGCATGGTTGTTTATAAGAACTTTTATTTTCTTATCCTAACTTTACATTCTAGCACTTTGTTCTTTTAAATACAACAATAAAAAGTGGTTAATGATTACTTGGACTTTAGTTTTTTGAGACTTTTATTTGTGATTTTTTCTAAATCTGTTTTTACCTGGCGATATTTATTGGCTGGAATAGGAATTGTAATTCCACCAATCAGTTCGGCTTCATAGCAGTAGACGGAAATCAGATAATCCACATGGATGATATAGCTTCTGTGTATTTGATAAAAATCATCAGGCAATTCTTCTCTTAATTGTTGTAAAGATTGGGTGCAGGTATAAGTATTGTCAATGCAATGAAGGAGGGTGGTGTGGCGGTTTCCTTCAATATACAGTAGCATAGAGGTATCCAGATAGATTGTTTTGTTTCCGTTTAGGAAACAAATCCTCTTTTTTTTAGGGTTTCCCATTAATAAATGTTTTGCAATTTGAAAATGTGATGCTTCAACTTTTAATGGCGAAAAAGTATCTTTGTTTTTTTCATCATAAAAACGGTAAGAGGCATGTTCGTATACAATCTTAGGGGTTTTTCCTTTTATCTGCCAGATAAAAGAAATGATATTGACAATCTGCAGATCGTTTTCTTCCTTACTTTCTGAAATAGTATAGGCAATTACAACCGTTACTTTTTTACTTAATGGGATATGAAAATACTCATCAGAGAGAATATTTCCACGTCCTTTTTTTAGATGCGCTTTAAGTTCATGCTTAATGTTATCAATTCCCGATAAGATGGTTTCGCCTGTAGCGACAAAAATGCAGCGGGGATCCAGATATTGAAACCAAGTTTCTGGGTTACCTTGAAAATAATCGTGCATAAGTTCTTTGGTTAGTTTTATTAACAATTCTTCATTTTCCATAGTATTGTACTCCTCATATAATAAGTTTTTAGGTATTCACAATATCATCATTACAATATGATTATGTCAGAAATATGTAAAAAAATCAATGTTTAGAGAACTGATAACCACTATTGGGGCGATACTATTGACAATAGAATATTAGTGAATTACACTATAAGAGAAATATGGTAAATTGCAAAAGGGGTTGACAGCTATGCTTATATATTGCTACGCTTATGACAGACAGACAGACAGACAGACAGAGGTCTGCCCTTTTTGTGTATTAAAATATAATGGTAAAGTTACAAATTCAAGCACTTTTATGTCCGATGACAGATAGTGCTTTTTTAATATGTTGGATTTCAATTTTTATTAGAAAGGAGGATATAGATTTTAAAGAATAATATTTCCAAATTAAAAGATATGGATAATTTAGTAGAGAAAGGATTTAAAAACATGAAACCAAGGCAATTTAAAAAAATTGTTTCTTCTTTCTTGTCATTTTTATTGATTTTTGTAATGATTTTTTCCATTTCATCTTCTAAGGTATTTGCCAATAATGGTATTTTTACTACTGGCATAGATGTGTTGGAAGTAGAAGAAGGACAGATGATAAATTTATTGCAGGGAGTAACCTCAATAAGTCCAAGCGAAGAAAATTTACAAGTATTTGTAAAAAATGTGATATGTGAAAATGATGGTAATTATCAATATGATCATTCAGGCTTTTTAGTCGCAGGAAGCGCAGGAGCTGTTTATCGCATTGAATACGAAGCGAAATCTTCAATAAATGTAACGGAAACGTATGTATTCTATAGATACATTAAAGTCATTCCAAAAGTTATTCCAAATGAGAACTTTGAAGAAACTCCCGAAGGAAATTTAGAAGGTTTTTTTGATGAAAGTATAGAAGAAATTCCAAATGGTAATATGCAGGAAGTACCAGAGGAAAATGGAGAAGTAGTTTTTGATGAAAGTATAGAAGAGATTCCAGATGGTAATATGCAGGAAATACCAGAGGAAAATGGAGAAGTAGCTCCCGATGGAAGTATAGAAGAAGTTCCAAATGGTAACGTAGAGGAAATCCCTGGAGAAAATACGGAAGAAATTCCAAATAATGGAACAGAAGATTTTCCTTATGGGGAGCCAGAAGATAATTTGAATAATGAAACACAAGAAAATCCGGACGGAAGTGAAGAGTTTTCAGACATAATTGTAGAAGAGTTTCCAAATGATAGTGAACAAGAAATTTTAGGAGAAAGTGAGAGTGAAAGTGAAAGCGAAGAAGATGTTTTAGACATTGTTATAGAAGAATTTTCTGACGGCAATGAAGAAATGACTGTAGCTGAAGGAACTCAGATTCTATTTGAAAATGGGATACATTATATTATTGATCCACAATATCCAGATAAAAAAATCACACTTTTTTGTATGAACAATAAGTTGCATTGGCCGCATCATACAGAAGGAATGGGAGATACACAAGTACCTGGTTATACAGAAGGGTATTTAACGCCAGAAGATTTTCAGTCGCTGGATGCTTATAATGAGTGTATGCGTCGGCTGTCAAAATTGTTATATGCAGGTTATCCGTATAATGGAGAAAGACTGTATCAAATCGTTGCAGATTCTTCAGGATATACTCCGAGTGAAGCAGAATTCAACGAAATGTTGATTGTTCCGCCTGTATTGCAGACCGCTTACCCATTTTTGGGACATCATGATTTTACTTATGCAGATTGGACTACTTCTAATAAAGAACATCTGGAATATTTGAGGCAATTTGTAGAAGAAGTTATTAAGCTTAATATTCATGGCGGGACAACTCCAAATGGTTTGACTTATGCAGATATTTCTTCCATGCCGTTTTATAGAGCTGCGTTTAGTATTACGAACTGTAATAGTGGGACACCTTTGACAACTTTCCAGTTTTTTTATGGAGCTTCTTATTTTGTAACGGAAGAAGAAGCGTATAATGCAACACAGGATGCAGTTTGGCATTTATTGTATACATATGGTATTCCGGATAACAATCTTGCTTCCATGAGTTTGCCATTGTCACAGATTCTATATACTTATTCTGAACGTGGAGGATTATTAAATTATAGGCCAAGCCTTTCCGATATCAAATTGTCTGGAGATTTGACCTTTACCTATAATCCAAAGGATGCTATGTGGCATAGCAGTCCTTTGCGTCTAATTGAGCCAGATGAATATAGAGGATTATATCATTTAAGTCTTCCGGAAGGAATGACGGCGTTGTGCGATAATCTTTCGTATGTATATGGAAATGAAGAGTATGAATTGGTTAGTGACCATCAGCCAACGCAAGGTGAGTCTTTTGGTATTCAAGCGGATTTTGTATGGTTGGAGGAATTTAAGCAATACTCACCTTCTCCGGACATAGAATTTAAGGGGAAAAAATTTCAACACATGATAGGTGCTGTGATTCATAATGAATCGCTTTCTGCATGGGTACCAATTGCAGCGGCTAATGTAGGTGATGTATCCATTACTAAAACAGTGGTTGGTGAAGAAAATTGTCAGGAAGAATTTCAATTTGAATTTAGGCTTCCTTATCATCAGGGAATTAGTGGTCTATATGGTGATTTGAAATTCCATAAAGGGGTGGCAAATTTTAGCCTGAAGGCTGGGGAGACTAAAATGGCACATAATCTTCCTGCTGATGCTCAGTATATTGTTACAGAATTAGAAACACAAGGTTATCAGATAGGTAGTATTAATTCTGAAGGGCAGGTGCCAATTAGTGATGTGCAAGCCGTTACATTCACGAATACGAAACTTCCGGATTTATCTTTGAGCAAAATCGTTACCGGTGAAATGGGAGACAAGACGAAATGTTTTAATTTTATCATACAGCTAAAAGATGAAACGGGAACTCCTGTAGATGGAAGTTATCCTTATATTGGAGGAGTGAAAGAGGGTTTTGGAACGGAAATTCAGAAACCGGCTGATGGACAACTTGTATTTACGAATGGCGAGGCAAACATAACTCTTTCTAACGGACAGCAGATTACGATCAAAGATCTTCCTTACAAAGCAACTTATACAATAACGGAAGTGGAAGCTAATGAAGATCATTATATCACTACTTATAATAATGAAACAGCGCAAAATGTTACAGGTGTGTTGACTTCAGATACTTCTATTGAGGTAGTAAATAATAAAGAATTTGTTCCCCCCACAGGAATAGCTTTTCAGAGTGGTAATGGTATAGGTATTGGTACTGTAATTTCTCTGAGTGCAATAATCTTTCTTTTAATAGTTGGACTATTTCAGTGGCGTAAAGGATTGAAAAAATGACACAGCAAAAAGAAAATAATTCAATCAAAGAAGATGTTTTGTTTTTAATTTTGAAAGTAGTGATTTTTTTAATATTACTTGCGGTGATGTTTCTTTTTATTTTCGGGATAACCCGTTGCAGTGATAATATGATGTCACCAGCTTTTAAAGATGGAGATTTGGCAATTTATTATCGTTTGCAAAAAGAATACCAACCATCGGATCTTGTTGTTATTCAAAAAAATGGAGAAATCCAGATTCGTAGAATTGTTGCAAAAGCTGGTGATAATGTAGAAATTACGGAAGAGGGTTTGAAAATCAATGGCTATTTGCAACAAGAAGCGGGTATCCATACAGAAACGCTTCCTTATACGGAAGGAATTTCTTTTCCTATTACATTAGGAGCAGAAGAATATTTTGTATTAGGAGATAATCGTGAGCAGGCAAAAGATAGCCGAATTTATGGTGCCATAAAATTAAGTGAAATTAAAGGTTCTGTTATTACTTTGATTCGGCATAGAGGTTTTTGATTCCAGTGTTATATAAATCAGGATAAAAGAAAAGAGGAAAAAATATGAGCAAAAAAAGATATTGCGCAATATTAATGGCAGCTGCAATGATTATGGGGATTAGTACCAATGCTTTTGCTACTACAAATGAGACACCTACAGTTGCAACACCTTCAATCACCAAAAAATTAGAAATGGCGGAGGGGCTTAGCGTACCAGATGCAACTTTTTCATTTACAATCGAAAAAGTAACACCAGATGCACCTGATCTAAATATTGCGCCAGTTGTTTATTCACTGAATGATCAAAAAGGGAATCCAGAAAATGGGAAATATACAATAAGCAAAAAATCTGATTTACAGTTTGGAGAATTTCCTCATGCAGGAGAATTTGCATATAGAATCACTGAGACTCCAGGGAATGTGCCAACAGTAACATATTCAACAGAAAGTTATTATTTAAGAGTGCAGGTGGCAAATCCGGATCAGGGGAATCTGTATATAAAAGCAATCACTGCTGAAAAGGGATCTGAAATAGGGGATAAGCAAAAAAAGGTAGGTGAAATTGTATTTACCAATACTTACAGGAAATCGGCATCTTTAAGCATTGAAAAGAAGACAGAAGGCACATTGGCTGATAAAACAAAATTTTTTGAGTTTGAAATTATTTTTACAAAATCTCCCACAGAGTTGCAGGATAATCCAACTTATATAGGAAAAATAACAACTAATAAAGAAGAAAAAGAAATTCCTGTGACAGTTGGAACACCGGCTAAATTTTCTTTGAAAGATGGTGATAAATTAGTTTTTGACGATCTTCCGGCCGGAACAAAGTATGTGGTAACAGAAATGGCGGCAGAAGATGGATATACGCCTAAAATTCAAGTGACTGACAACGATGTAACAGGCCAATGGGATGTTGGTACGGAAAAAGAGGGATTATCTTCTAATGAACATTATATTGGCGAAAAGAACAATGCCGTGACTTTTATAAATACATATAATGATGTGCCTGTGACAGGAATCATTATGAACAATCTTCCATTTATTCTTTTAATTGTTGTTGCGATTTTGGCATTTGGAACACTTGCTTTTTTGAAAAAGCGTAAAAATTCCGGAAAATAATGTTTAATTGGAAAAAAATAATTCAAATAGCTGATAAGACGTTGAATCTGCTGATTGTTTTGTGCTTTCTACCAATTCTATGTTATGGTATTTATGTTTTATGGGATTCACAACACATCAATCAACAGGCAGATGCTTCTCTTTATGAAACATATCGTCCAAGCAAAGAAAGTCATTTGTCTTTTGAAGAACTTAGAAAGCATAATTCAGAAGTATTCGGTTGGTTAACGGTAGAAGATACACATATTGATTATCCTCTTGTGCAGGCAGAAAACAATTCAAAGTACGTCAATACAGATGTGTTGGGAGAGTTTTCTTTATCTGGAAGCATTTTTCTTGATTGTCGTAATCAGAAAAATTTTTTGGATTTTAATCATATACTGTATGGGCACCACATGGCAAAAGATGCGATGTTTGGTGAATTAGAGTATTATGAAAAATTATCGTATTTTAAAGAGCATTTACAGGGTTCTTTGTATTATGGAAATTCTTGGCATTCTATAGAATTTTTTGCTTTTCTTTATGCAGATGCTTACGATAATGTATTGTATAATACTTTTTTGCAAAAGGAAAATATATCAGATTATTTGGATTATGTTAAAGAACATGCAATTAATTATGTTGAATTACCATTCCGTGAAGATGAACGATTTATTACTTTATCGACTTGTACTTCAACTTCTACAAATGGTAGACATCTTTTGATTGGAAGAATTATGGAAGATACTATAAATGAACGGAGAAAACCACAATATGAGGAAGAATAAAAGAGTACTAGTTTTTATTGGTCTGTTGTTTGGTTTCCTGTGTATTCCTGCAAGATGGGTTTTGGCAGCATCAGATATGATAGAAGTACCATTGATGGTAAAACAGAATTTTGAAGTAAAAAATCCAGAAAAAGAAATACTTTTTATAGGAAACTATGAATTTCGTGCTTTAGACGAAAATATCCCAATGCCTGAAGAGATAAAAGAGAATAAATGGTCCTTTTCTCTGAGTGGAGAGCAGGCCGAAACTACAATTTCTTTGCAGTTTTCGCATGAGGGAACTTATCATTATCAGTTGCTCCAAACCTCAAAAGATAAAGAACGATATGAATATGACAGGAGCTGTTACAATATTACCATTTATATAAAAACTGATGCAGATGGCAAATTGATTCCACAGGTAATAGCAGAAAAAGGTGACGGAAAAAAATATGGTGATTTACAGTTTCAAAATTATTATCAGGGAGAGGATACAGAAATGCCGCAGCCTTCTAAACCAGGCAATTCGGGAGGCACAAGTAATTCAGGTGGGGGAAGTAATACGATTGGATCAAACAAACCAGTAAAAACCGGTGATACAACACAGATTATGGCATATGTTTTGGTCGCAATTAGTGCATTATTCTTGTTCGCAATGCTGATTTGCTTCAGAAAACATAGGCAAGAAAAATAAATAAATAAATTGAAAAAGGGATAGTAACGACAAGAGCTGTAAGCTAAGAAAGTATGCGATGAAATATGAAGATAAACAGCAAAACTATAGACCAGACGAGACAAAAAATGGTGATTAAAGTTTGTACAAATGTCATAATATGTTGGTATTACAGTAACAATTTATTTTAAAGAAAAGTGCATTTTGTAGGAAGTGTTTTTGTGAATGAGTTATTTGTACAGGGATTGTATATAGATTGGAATAAAATTCCAACTGATAGTTATTTACGACAGATCAATGCTATAAAAGGATTAGAAAAATTAGCATTTTCTAGTCCGGTTACTTTTTTTGTGGGTGAAAATGGAAGTGGAAAATCGACTTTGTTGGAGGCGCTTGCAGTTTCCTGTGGATTTAACCCTGAAGGCGGTACAAAAAATTATTCTTTTTCTACCTACGATTCACATTCAACGTTACATCAAGCTGTTCGGGTCGCAAAGGGATATCGCCAATTTAAATTGGGATATTTTTTAAGAGCAGAAAGTTTTTATAATGTGGCGACCCAAGAAGAGGAATATGCGGACTGGACGCATCCGTCGGAAAAATATCATGAAAAGTCGCATGGTGAAAGTTTTCTTGCACTTGCCCAAAACTATTTGAGGCCGAACGGTTTGTATTTTTTTGATGAGCCAGAAGCTGCTTTATCACCACAGCGACAGCTGACATTATTGTTAGAAATATATGCCTGCGCTAAGCAGGGGGCACAATTTATTATTGCTACACATTCACCGATTTTGCTCGGAATACCGGATGCTCAAATTTTATCATTTGATGATAATATGATCCATGAGTGTGAATATGAAGAAACTGAAAGCTATATAGTAACAGAAATGTTTATTAATAATAGAAAACAGTTTCTTCAAAAACTTCTTTCGGAATGAAATAAGGAGAATGAAATTTAAGTTTGTATTTTAGGAGCGTTTATAAAGAGGAAAAAGTTTTTGTGAAAAATGAAAAGAGTGGTATAATCCCATCTTTGACAGTTAGAAAAAGAAAAAATCGCTGTATCCCTCATGTTTACTGGGGTATAGCGATTTTTTCCGTTGTTACGGACTTTAGTATTTTATTCTTTCCTTTTACTTTTTTTCTGGATATTTCTCATCTTACTTTTTGTTATGAACTGATAATCTGTTCGGAAACCGCAGACATCATGAAGAGCATCCGTAATTCTTTCCCGTTTGTATAAAGGAATAAATCCCTGTTCCTGTATTCCGGCGAAATTCATTTCTTTTAGAGCATCTAATAATTCTTCACATGTATATTTAGCATTCAGTTTTTTCTCAAGGAAACGGTATATGGTCAATGCAAGAAAACAGATTAGAAAATGTGCTTTGATCCGGTTTTCATCCTGTAAATAGACAGGTCTTGCAGAAAAATCTGTTTTCATAATCCGGAAACATTCTTCTATCTGCCATCTTCCTTCACTTACCTTTAAAATATCATTGACTTCGTCATCCAAAAGATCTGTGCATACTGCGTAAAAGCCATCATACTGGGATTCTTCGGAAATCTTGGCTTCATCCAGATAATGCTTTACATCAGCAGCTTCTCCTTCTTCTGTTACAGCGATCGTTCCGATGTAACGTGCTGGATCATTTGGATTTTTGCGGTTCTTTTTTGTGCTTCCTGAATCCAGCATCTTTTGTGCCCGCTCGATCTGTTTGTCTCGAATAGATTTTTGGTAAAGGGCATATTTAGGAGAATAGGTAATGATCAGGCGCTGATGCAGCTTCTTTGTGGTGTAGGGCTCGTCTTTATAATAAAGTCCTTTGTCATCTTCGGGTAGTTTTGTGATATCAACAGGGGTTCCGTCTGATACTTTTTTAAATCCCTGTAAATTTAATGCCCATTCCTTTTCTTCTTTCTTCAGCTTTTTGATGGACTGGGTTACGATATAAGCCCGTTCTCCCATGTGATTGTACTCTCGGATTGATTCAGAGCCGAGCCCGGCATCGCTACAATAAATAAATTTCTGACAACCAAAATCTCCAAGGACTTTCTTTTCTAACGGTTTGAGAGAGGTCTGCTCGTTTGCATTTCCCGGAAAAAGAGAAAAAGCCAGGGGGATCCCATCTCCATCCATAAACAATCCCATTTGGATGATTGGGTTTGGCCTGTGTTCTTTACTTTTGCCGTACTTTTTATTTTCATCTTCTTGTTCAATTTCAAAGTAATAATTCGAGCAGTCATAATAAAGGATCTTATCATTTCTTTTTCCAAGGAAGTGGGAGTTTTTATAAACCTCAGACTGAATAAGATCACATTCCGTACCAAGTACATCCAATGCCCGGTAAACATCATGAAGCTCGTAGGATGGTTTTTCTAAGAATTCAGATGCAACTTTGTAAGAAGAACGTTTGCTGCAAGGTTCTAAGATTCTTGCATAAATCAGATCCGAAAGGATCGCATTGATATCATACTTGAATTTATATTTATGTTTCAATTTCCGACAGATTTTATTCATTTGTAGTTGATAATAAATGGATTGGAGAAACAGATAGCCACCACGGAAGAAGGCCTGCTTGCCATAATCTAAGTGTCTATCCGCATGGAATGGTATCAATACTGTCTGTGCTTCTTTTTCCTTTTTATATTTTTCAGTTTCTATTTTCACTTCATTTTTCGCCCATGCAATGACATCATCTCTTGTAGGTCCATGTTCAGGCAAAAGTTGTTCTAAGGTTCCCAGCTTGCGGACAATAGCTGAAGTAGTGCTGCCATTTGCTTTTGTATAAGATTTGCAGATATAAAAGGACTCTGCATTTTTTGATTTTGTTATATGAAGATTCATCTGTCATCCCTCCTCCCTTATTATATCATACAATAACATAAAATAACAGATATAAAATCAAAAAAATTGACATAAAAAAAGCAGGTTTTATGCGACCTGTGAGTACTTTTTCCGATATTCAACTGTCAAACTCCCGTATAAAGAGGAAAAAGTTTTTGTGAAAAATGAAAAGAGTGGTATAATATATTTCAATGATGAAATATATATCCTCAAGATCAAACATATATCAAAAGAGAAGTATGGAGATAGATTGTATTGAGGAAAAAATACTTGCAGGAGGAAAAAATGGATAAGAAGTATGAAGCATTATTTACACCGTTCCATATTGGAACATGTGAAATTAAAAACAGAGTAATCATTCCGGCTATGGAAGGGACAAACATTGTCGATAATATGGCGGGACCTAGATTTAATGAAAAAAGTCATGATTATTATATCGAAAGAGCTAAGAATGATGTTGGCCTTTTTATTCCAGGCATGATTCCGGTTTATTCTATGTTAATGGGTAAATGGTTACATAAAAGTCCGAAAGTATTTGAGCAGGCTCGGCCGATTGTAGAAGAAATCCATGCAAATGGTTCAAAAATATTTTTTCAGCTTGGAGCGGGATTTGCAGGAAGAAATTATACACTGGCATCGCAAATGTTAAAGATTGCTGGAAATAAAGTTTTAAAAACATTAACGAATCCATTCTTGCGTTTGAATGATATGATGGTCGCACCGGATGATGGGGAACAATTGGTATGGGCTCCGCAATACAAAACAAGACAGCTGACAGTGAAAGAAATCCATAAATATATAGAAGGATATGCAAAATCAGCAAAACTTTGTAAGGAAATCGGTGTAGATGGTGTAGAAGTACATGCGGTTCACGAAGGATATTTGATGGATCAGTTTACAACCAAATATACAAATCACAGAACAGATGAGTATGGTGGTTCCTTTGAAAATAGATACCGTTTTGCAGTAGACGTTGTACGTGCAATTAAGAAAGAATGCGGAGAAGATTATCCTGTTATGTTACGGTATTCTGTTACGAGTAAAGTAATCGGATTTAAGACAGGAGCTGTTCCAGGGGAAGAATTTACGGAACTCGGACGGGATATGGAAGAAAGTGAAAAGGCAGTACGGTATTTGCAAGATGCCGGATATGATGCATTAAACACAGATAATGGAACATATGATTCTTGGTATTGGGCGCACCCACCGGTATATATGCCGCTTAACTGTAATCTTTCGGAAGCAGAACACATTAAACAGTTTGTGGACATTCCAGTTATCTGTGCAGGACGGATGCAGGCAGAAACAGCGGCAAAGTCTATTGCAGAGGGCAAGTTAGACGCAGTAGCAATTGGTCGGCAGTTCATTTGTGATGGAGAATATTTAACAAAATTAAAAGAAGGCAGAGAAGAAGATATACGTCCGTGTATTTCGTGCCATAATGCCTGCCTTCCGGTTGCATATTATAAAAATTCAGGAGCAGCAATGGATATGAATGATTCTAAGACGCAGGGACATTGTGCGTTAAATCCTGTTTCATTTGAAGAAAAAAAATATGCATTGAAAGAAGCTGCGGTTAAAAAGAAGATTGCAGTGATCGGCGGTGGAATTGGGGGCATGGAAGTTGCGAGACTCTGTTCCATGATGGGACATACGGTTGATTTATATGAAAAAGCGAGTCGGCTCGGCGGTGTGTTTGTAGCGGCTGCAGCCCCGGATTTTAAAGAGAAAGATAAAGATTTGATTGAATGGTATAGAACACAGATTAAAAAATTACCGGTTACATTACATATGAACACAGAAATTACATCTTTAAATGAAGTGAAAGCGGATGAAATTGTAATTGCAACTGGAGCAACGCCGCGTAAACTTCCAGTTCCTGGATTTGAAAAAGGAATCGAAGCAATTGATTATTTGCTTGGTAAAAAAGAAGTGGGAAATAAAATTGCAGTAATTGGTGGTGGATTGACTGGATGTGAAATTGCATATGATCTTGCAAAGAAGGGAAAAGAACCATTTATTGTAGAAATGGCAGATGACCTGATCAAAGCTCTTGGAATCTGTGCGGCAAATTCGAGTTGTCTGCGAGATTTACTTCGCTATTATAAAGTTCCGGTTTATTTGGAAAGTACCTTAAAGGAAATTTATGACAACAAAGTTGTAATTCAAACATCAGAAGGTGAAAAAACGATAGAATGTGATTCCGTTGTTTTATCAGTTGGATACGTACCAGGAACGTCACTTGCTAAGGAATCTTCGGAACATGTACATATTCTTGGAGATGCAGCTAAGGTTGGAAATTTGAAATCTGTAATCTGGGGAGCGTATGATTTAGCATTTTTATTATAAGTTTGGTGTAAAAATACAGCCTATGGGAAAACCGTAGACTGTATTTTTGTGATATAATAGCATTTTTTTAAAGAGTATGTTTTGGGCTTTTATCGTAAACGCAAAATAGCGAGTACCTTTTCAAAAGGCACCGCTTAAAAACAAGAGAAGAAGTTCCCTGATTTTAGCGGCGGCCAACAGGGGAGCGCGAGGGGAGTGCGGCCTTCGCAACTTTGAGCTCTTCCCTCGCAAATAATTTTGGGTAAAATGATGAAAGATATTTCCGCCTCCGGACGTCTAATAGATGTAACCGGCATACAGAGCATGCTCCTACACCACGAGGTAACCATATGAAAAATTTGATAAAAAAAGCGCAGCAGGGAGATAAGCAAGCGTTTTCTCAGCTCATGCAGCAGCACATGCAGGCCATGTACAAAACCGCCTGGTCCTACCTGGGTAATGACGAAGACGCAGCGGACGTGATACAGGAAACCATTCTCGTCTGCTACGAAAAACTTGGCACCCTTCGCCATCCCCACTATTTCAAAACCTGGCTCACAAGGATCCTTATCAATAAATGCAAGGATTTTCTGAAAAAGCGCAGCCGCCAGACACTGACGGAAACCATTTTGGAACCTTCCTATGAAGAAAACGGTTTTTGTGACTGCGAATGGAAGGAGGTTCTCTCCTGTCTGGATGAAAAATACCGTGCCGTCCTGATGCTGTATTACGGACAGGATATGAGTATCAAAGAAATCGCCGCCTTGCTTGATCTAAATGAAAATACCGTCACGACACGGCTCTCCCGCGCCAGACAAAAACTGCGCCAGGAATATGAAGGAGGAATTATTTATGGACGATAAGTTATATGAAATCTTTTCCGAAAATACAGATATCCCGGCAGTTGTCCGGGAACATGCGCAGGACGCGCTTTCCAAGCTCCAGAAAGCCCCCGGAAAAGCACTGCTTCCCAGGGTACGCACTCGCCGTCGCCGGGTTCTTCGGCCGCTTCTTGTCGCCGCTTTACTCACTGCTCTTCTTTGCACCGGAGTGATCGCAGCGGAGCACTATTTCGGAATTTCGGACTTTTTTAAGAAAAACGGACAGCCCCTCAACGAAGCTGCCGACCAGCAGATCGAGCCGGTCTCTTCCCAGACGGTTTCCCAAAATCCGCTGGTGGAATTTACAGTAAAAGAGGCTCTTTATGACAGTGAATTTTTGTATGTGCTGATTCACGCGCAGGCCAAAGCACCGGACTCCTACCTTCTGGTTCCGGATGATCTCACTCTCCCGGAAGATCCGATTTCCAGCCTTGGGATTGACAGCCCTCTCTCCATTGCCGAATATGCTTCTGCCAATCATAAGGAAATCCTGTATGTGGGCTGCGGACTGGATCATGAAAAACATCCGGATATGCCCACCTGCAATTTTCAGAGTACCATGAACGCGGACGGTTCCCTTACCACCCTTCTGTATGGCGGCGGCTGGAACAGTGAAGCAGAAACCCTGAGCCTTTACGGTCACGTAAGAACCCCGGACGCCAAATCTATGGAAGATATTCTGAGCAGCGAGCTGACCTTCTCCCTTCAAAATACCGGGAATACAGTAAAGCATAGCTATATTCCTGCCGACACCGCCAGCAGCTCTCAGATACAGCTTCATGAGATTACCCTCATGGAAACAGACCTTGGTCTTTATGCGGAAATTCATTATACACAAACCGACCTAGAACGTCCCCTCATCCTTGACCTTGCCGAGGGAGATTCTCCCATGATACCCATAACGGGCGGAAGCAAGGCTTTGGAGGACGGAAGTCTTCTCGCCCGGTTCTCCTACGAAAAAAGAGAGCTTCCGGACGCACTCACCTTGCTGGTGAGCGATTTGCAAACGGACGAAATCGTAGAGCGCATTCCTCTGGCGCCCGCTGAAAACTAAATTCTGAACCAGAGTCGCCCCCACCCGTAAAACGGGTGGCTCGACGGACGGCTATAAGCCTTTTATGCTAGGCCAGCGTCTTAAGGCGCTGGCTTTCGCTTTGCTCCAGCCACTCTGCTTTTGACTCGTCGCCGCCCTTAAAAGGGCATTTGTATTACGTAAGCGCTTAATTTTTAGGTATGATAGAAAAATCCCCGACTACTTTTCAGTAGCCGGAGCACCTTGACAATTCACATATGATTGATTTGATTCGTTTGCACGACGTTCGATCTCAGCTTTGACAGTTTCGTTCCATGGAGCCAGAAGTTCTAATTCATCATCACTCATCCTATCATCAGGCAGTTTTTCCAGCAGATAGGTAAGATAGTGATAGACGTTTACTCCATTGGCTTTTGCCATTTCTACCATAGTGTACACAACAGCACTGGCCTGGGCTCCATTTGGTGTGTCACAGAACAACCAGTTTTTACGGCCTACTGTAAATGGACGGATCGCATTTTCGCTAAGTTATTCATATATGAAGATAAGCATCTGAAAGAGCAATCCGTGGTTTTTGTATTGGAAAAAAGAATTGGGAGATGATCGATACGATCAATGGAGCCAAGTCTTCCGCAATCATTTACAGTATTGTGGAAACTGCAAAGGCTAATAATCTGAAGCCTTATGATTATGTGAAGTATCTCTTGGAAGAGATCCCGAAACACATGGCTGATAGGGATTGTTCTTTTTTGAAGGATCTTCTGCCCTGGTCAGAAAAACTTCCGACAGGGATCCGCAAAGCTTAAATATCGGTGGCTGCAAAGCAGCCGCCTAAAAATGTCAAGGTACTCGCTATTTTGCGCTTACCTTTTATCTATAGCCATTAACGGAAAATTAATGGAAAATATGATTAAAGTTTGTCTCAAATCTAACGAATAAATATGGAAGAAGAAAATAGAAATGAGCGCTTGATATATTCGGTATCTTTTCGTTTTATTGGATAAAAAATCAGATTTCAATTTCTTTCAGATAACGGTGAATTGCATCTGGCCAGTCTGGAAGAGGAGTAAAACCATTCTCTGTAAGTTTCCTTTTATCCAAGCGGCTGTTAAAAGGTCTTGCAGCCTTGGAGATACCATACTCTGCAGTAGTCACTGGAATAAGCTTTGTATTTTGGGGTGCATATTTTTCATATCCAAGAGCAGTTACCTGACGAAAGATTTCTTTTGTAAAATCAAACCAGCTGATATACCCAGTCTTGCAACCTTCTGGAGTATAAGCACCTTCTTTGTCGGAAAGCTCTGAATTAGTAGCATGATAGTAGCCATACTTTTCAGTCTCTGCCATATCCACTAGAAGCCTTGCCAGGTCAAAGGTATAGGTGGGAGTACCAATTTGGTCATTGACAATGCGTAGAGTGTCATGATTTTTGCCAAGATTCAACATGGTTTTGATATAATTTTTACCGTTTTTACCAAAAACCCAAGAAATGCGGATGATAAAGTACTTCTGCAACAAAGAGGATACGGCTAATTCCCCCTCCAGCTTTGTTTGACCATATACATTTAAGGGACTGTAATTTTTGCAGTCGGGATCCCAGGGAATCGTGCCCTGTCCATCAAATATATAGTCGGTGGAGATGTACAACATTTTACAGTTCAGTTTTTTGCACATCTTGGCAATGTATTTTGTACCGGTGGCATTGATATCCTGCACTTTTTTTAGCTTATCTTCAGCTAGATCCACGGCTGTCCAGGCAGAACAGTGAATCACTGCGTCTGGCAAAACTTTCTGAAAGGTTCGTTCCGCAGAAGCAGAATCTGTGATGTCCATAGCGATATAGGGCATTTGGGTTACAGCAGTACCATCAGCAATTCCACTATACAAAGGAGCAGTGGCGCTTCCAATTCCGAGATGGCCACGCTTGGCTAACTCATTCATTACGTCATGGCCCAATTGACCAGATACTCCGGTAACTAAAACTCTCATAAAACTAGTTCCTTTCTAAATGAAGATTTGTAGTTTAAAATACGATATTTATATTATAAGTTCTTTTTAATGGTATTTATATTTTGGAAAATAAGTATATTCTATATGTGATATTATGTAGGAGTTTGATGGAAAAGTAAAGGAGAAAATTGGTATTTTATAGTCGTTTTATGATAAATTGTCGTATTTCAGAAAAGATGTGTACAAGATAAGGTGACATTTGAAATAAGGGAGTCAAAAGTAGTGATTCACGTTATGTACCATGGGAACATGGAAATCAAAAAATAGACACAAGCATTTTGGGGAAAATGTTGAAGGATATGCTGATTTTTATTGTGGCGGATATATGAAATTGTTATAATATGGATATGAAGAAAGCGACAAATTAAAATGTGAGGGAAAAAGATTGAAAATGAGAAGTAGAGGGTATCCATTCCCTTAAGTACACGACAAATAAGCCATCTTTCGGTGGCTGCTTTAAAAATTGAATATTAGAAATGTTAAGGTTATGCAGTTGCTGACTTGATTTTATAACCTTGATTCCTTGCTATGATGATTGCCTGCTCTACTGTAATCTCACGGTCCGCAGGCGGTAGGTCGGATTTTTGGTAAAGTTCTGCATTATAGTTTTCCCCGTTCTTCAACATGTGGTATAATGCGGTAAGAAGCATTCTTGCTATTGCAAGGATTGCTTTCTTGTGACCGCGACGCTTTCTGATACGGAGATAACGGTTACGCATTTCAGGATGCTTAGTGCTTTTTACGACAGCGTTTGCGCACTGTACTAAAAGCGGTTTGATGTAGCATCCGGCCTTGGACACCCGGACAGATTTTTTCTTCCCTGCACTTTCATTGTTGGTTGGTGTAAGCCCAGCCCATGAGCACAAGTGTTTCGCCGAAGGAAAAGCCTCCATATTGGTACCGATTTCGGAAATGATTCCGATGGCAGTGAAAGTACTGCTGATACCAGGAGCGGTTTGAAGAATGGAAAGTTCCTGCTGATAGGGAGCGGCGAGCGCAAGAATGAGTTCTTCAAGCTCTGCTTTCCGGGATTCAAGGTTTTCATAATGAGCTTTGATTACTTTGAGTTTGCCAGCCTGTTCCGGAGTGATATAGCCATCAATGGCATTGCGAAGCTCGGGAAGTTTTTTCTTCAGGCTTCTGAAAACAAGAGGTTCAAGGTCAAAGGAAGTATTTGCGGGATTTTCCAAAAGTTTATCCAGTATCGCCTGAGCAGATTTGCCGAAGGTGTCCGAAACAACGTTTCCCAACTGGATATTGGAAACCGTGAGACAGTTCTGCAAACGATTCTTTTCGCTTGATTTGAAGCAGGTTAGTTTGAAACGGTAACGCATTAGGTCGCGAAGCTGGCGAATGTCAGCAGGTGGCATAAAGCTTCCGGCAACAAGGTCATGCTTAAACAGGTCAGCAATCCATTTGGCATCTTTTTTGTCAGTTTTCTTTCCACGGATAGCCTTAACATATTTAGGATGAGCAAGGACAATCGAACAATCCGATTCCAAGATGTTATAAACAGGGATCCAGTATTTACCGGTAGATTCCATACAGACATCCTTGCAATTGCGATCGAGTAACCACTGTAACAAAGTTTTCAGACCGCTCGTGTAGGTCGAAAACCGGCGGCTCTCGTAAGAAGTGACACCTTTATCGTTAGTAGAAGCGATACAGGCAACTACAAAAGTCTTGTGGACATCAATGCCACAGCAGATTTTGTACACGATTTTTAAAGCCATAGGGACTCCTTTCAGAACCAGAAGGTTCACTAAAGATTATAGGGAGAGACGGCATTGACTGAACGCCTAAGCCATAAACGAGAATGTTTATACAAAGATAAGATTACGTGCTTGAAATCACACTTATTTGTGCTTGAAAAGGCGGACTACACATATAAACATACGGTCATCCGGCAAGCCGGACAGCCCACTCACCTCCCCGTGATTTGTAGTATACCGAGTTCCCTATAAGAAGAATTATAAAGAAAAAATAAGCTCAGGAAAACATTTTCATAACGT
Organism: Parablautia sp. Marseille-Q6255; assembly: GCF_951230155.1. Classification (GTDB taxonomy): domain Bacteria; phylum Bacillota; class Clostridia; order Lachnospirales; family Lachnospiraceae; genus Choladousia. Next base: position 48,324 of record NZ_CATNVD010000023.1, on the reverse strand, counting down.
TTTGTGCCTGAGCGAAGCGAAAGGAATGGATATAAATATGAGAAATAAAATAACTGTAACATTATACGGTATAGCCTCATTATTATTTTACATAACTGCTCTTATTAAGTTTTTCGATACGGGCTTTTCTTCCGGAGTAGTTTGGTTTTGCCTAGGTTCTACGTTCCTTTGGATTAGAGAGTGTGTTCGGCGTAAAAATGAAAAGTCTGATGATGAAGATACTTTCGATAAGAAATAATCTGTTAAACGGATAAATGAGAATTTGAGGTGTAAATGATGAGTAGAACAGGACGAATTATAGGGATTGTTTTATTGTTAGTATTAGGTGTAGTACTTCATTTCAGCCATCAAAATTTTTTTTGTTTTTGCATGGGTTTGGAGAACGCATAGGGTGTGGTATTATAGGTGCTTTTTTAATATTAGCTGGTGTTTTGAATTTATTTTCACATAAAAAATAAGTCGATGAATTAGTAATTTGGAGGAACTTATGATGAAAAAAATGATAATGGTGTTATGTATATGCATTTGTGCATTTACTTTAGTTTCGTGTTCTGGACAACAAACAAACGAATCATTTACTTTAGGTGTCAATGCAATAATAACGGAAATTGATAAAGAAAATAAAATTATAGCCACAAAAGATAGCGGAGAAGAAGGTGTTTTAGGGGATGGTTGCCTTATTGACTGTTCCCAAATTCCTATGATTTATTGTAATTATGATACACAAGATATTGTAGATATAACTTTTGATGATTTACAGGTTGGAGACGAAATCGTTTTGACTATTCGGAATTCGGAAATAAAAAATCTCCAAAAGAAAGATGACAATAAAGCAAAAATAGCAGTTGAACAATTACAATTAGGTACACAGAGAATTAAATAAATTTGAAGTTTCTTGCAGGGAGGAGAGGTGTGATGAAAAATAAATGGAAACGAGTACTTGTAGCAGCAATTCCACTTGCAATCATAGTTGGCGAAATCAGTTATAGTAATTACGTCAGACTTCATACTTTTAAACTTTTAGGGAACGAAAGAGTAAAAAGTGAGCAAATACGGCCTGCTTTGGGAAAAGTAAAAGTTAATAGCACCGTTGATACAAATGTTATATTTACAGACATTGAAACTGAAGAAACATATGAAATAGGTTACATTACATCAGGGGTATCAGAAGCGATTCAACTAGAATGTGGAAAATGGTATATGGTAGAAGGGGCTGGAGATCTTACAATCAGACCAGTAACTGTTCGTAGCATAGATTTATCTGGATGTGAAAATGAAAAAGGGCAAGCATATTTTAATGCAAAAGTTTTGGAAGTAAACAAAGAATATGTTGATGTTAGGTGTACAGAAACATTTAATAGTGGAATTTCTGTTGATGAGGAATTTTCTGTTGCAAAAGATGTGGTATTAGCAAACGGCGCACCTGAATTGAAGATTGATGATAATATCCGTGTTGTTTTTAATGGTGATGTAATGGAAAGTTATCCATTGCAGATAGGAACAATTTATGCAATCTATCTTTTAGATGAAAATGGAGAAGAGATTCCCAACAACTAAATTTCTAGAGGTGTCTGAATGAAAGAAAATATATTCTTTTGTGGCCTGCTGTGTATTTGGGGTATTATATATATTTGTATAGCTATATACATATGGTTTTCAAAAAAAGCAATCGCTTTCCGAGGAAGTAAGAAATTTATTGAGGTGACGGATATAAGAAAATACAATTATGCGATGTCCAAACTCTATGTTGTAACTGGCATTGTATGGATTCTGTTTGGACTTTTTTTACTTACAGGGCATTCCAAATGGATTTCGGTTGTGGGAGTTGTGATGGTAAATATTGTTTTTAGCGTAGTTGATTCGTTGGCAATCGAGAAAAAATATAAGAAATGATTTGACAATTCAGATTTGTTGATGAGTCGATCCAGAGCAAAAATCTCTTCAGAAACTAAAGGGCGCATTTCAATACTCTCCTGCACAATATGAAAAAGCAATTACAGTATGCAATGAAAACCAAAGGCTTTTTCAACAATATAGACATCATAAAATCTATGGTGGCAACATTGTCATACTTGATGTAATAGCAGCAATTATAAATGAGCAATATAAACAGGCAGAAGAATTGCTGAATACAGCAAAGAGAATGTATGATGATGTTCGATTGCAAAAATCATTTCCAAGAAATTTTTGATATATAAGAAATAAAGCAAAAAACAGGAAATCACTAACATCATAACTTAATACGGAAAATTGAACCATTGATGCAAGCTACACCACTCAAGGGATATCCGCCACAAACCTTTCTGGTAGTGTGTATTCCTAATAAAAAATTAGGTGATAGAAAAGAATTTGGTGCAATAATAACAGATGTTAATCTACGTTGCTTGTAGCAACGGCTGTTTTGATATCTAATAGTTGTATCAAAACAAAGGAGGCATAGGTTATGCTAAACGAAAATATTAGAAATTTACGAAAGGCAAAAGGACTTTCACAAGAAGAATTGGCGATAAAGCTAAATGTAGTAAGGCAAACAGTATCTAAGTGGGAAAAAGGTTTATCTGTACCCGACTCAAGTATGCTCGTTTCGTTAGCAGAAGAACTGGATACATCGGTAAGTGCCTTGCTAGGAGAAACCATACAAGAAGGATTGAATGCAGAAGATTTAAAGAATATTTCTGAAAAATTGGAAGTAATCAATCTTCAATTTGCTAAAAAAAGCGAGAGAAAAATCAAAACTATTCGTTACTCACTTATTTTAATGTGCGTAACTATTATAGTAATATTTATTGCTTTCGCAATTATGAATAGCGAATATTTGACTTGGGATTTTACTAACCCAGAATTAGCAATTGTAGGCACTCTTTTACACGGTTTTGAGTTTTTATTTGTGAGATTAGCACCATTTATTTTTATCGGTTCTGTAGTTGGTATTGTACTCACATATAAAAAACGATAAATTCATACAATTCACATAGAGCAGTTCGTCTTTTATGATTGACTGCTTTTTGAAAAAAGATACCACATAGATGTCAATGATGTCTTTTCAGATGAAGTGGAAAAAGTACAGGAATCTGACATAGCGAGAAAAGAGTCGCTCATCAGTTTCTATGTTGTAGAGCGCATGAAGTTCCCTGCCATGGGAGAGTATCATAACAATTTGACGCTTGTAGGAGAAACATATCCCGGTACGTTGTGAGAACCATGAACAGGCTTACCTAGGGCAAATGAAAAAGGGAGACACACCGGATACAATTCGGAAGCGGTTAGAAGAACATCCGTCGCAGTCTTCCGCTGGTGATTTTCTTAGTGTCAGTGATATTGCTGGTCTTAACAGCGGCGGTGAGATTGAAGCCTATTATGTGGAAAAAGAAGGCTTTATCGTGATTGTCGGATTTTTCCGCCTGGATTTCTCCAGTGCGTTAATCTCTTATAATATAATAGATTTTCATATCGAAAGGAAAGAGGGAAGCTGTTTTGCCTATGACAGTATAATGACAGACGGACGGGAGTTTTTCCTTATGGAACATATAGTTTATGGGCACAGGTGGCTAATATGGTACTGGACGCAGATGGAAAACTGGTTATGGACGATGTGATCTACGGTTTTGGCGAGGCAGTCAAACAGCAGATCCGAAAGTATCTGAAATCTACTCCTGCTGTGTCGGAACCGGAAAATGAAAAAAGCGGAGACGGAAAACTGGCAGAAAGTCTATGAAAACGGAGAATACTTGCGAAACAGCGAAATTACGGAAGAACAGAATTAAAATATGATTGACGGATGTATGAGTAAATTCCCCAGAAAGCAAAGGAAGATTGGAGGGCAACTTCCTTGATCGGCTTCATCTGAAGCAGGCAGAAATCGTCAAAAAGAGTGGAAAGTCTATGCCACAAATGGAAGTGGAAGAAGAAATAGGGCGGAGAAGAAAGTAAAAAAGAGGAAGATGTTTGCTTATGGGGCAGGCATCTTTCGCTTTTCTGACATGAAAATTCAATCCTGCAAATTCAGTTTTCTGTTATTATATGGGGTGTCTGGAATAGATATGTTTATATTTGGCTTCGATAAAAAGCAGTTTGCGCCTATTTTAACAGTTCACTATTATTTGTTTCCAGGCAGTCCCGGATTCCAAGAGTTGTGTCCCGGTGATATGATGGATACCTCTTTCGATTTTTTCTTAATACAGTGGATACTCATGCCAATGTCAATCCTAGTCTGTTTGATTTTTGTTCCATGTGATAAAACTCCTTGCTGGACTGAAATTAGTTCGATTTCTCTTTATTTATTGTCACGAAATAATACAACAGGACTAGAATAAGTCTATTTTTGAGATAATAGCGGAACTTGTAATAAAAATATTAGCAGAAATTTCCAATCGCTCTATTTGCAGACAGAGAGTTCTGGAAGTAGAATTTTTCTTGTTTTTTATATATTTTAAATAGGCTTTGCTGCCAGTCCAACATGATTAATTTGGTAAGGTTGTTTTTTGCTTTACAAAAATATTCATTTTTGGTAAATTTATTTGAAGAAAAGGACTTACATTTGAAAAACAATGAATTGTTTTACTGGGGAAACGTATGTTTTGGCATAGTATGTGGAGCGAATGATGGTTTTAAAAATTAGATTTCTGCTCTGGCAATTGATGACAGTGATAAAGGCTGTACAGCTGAGGACGTTCTGCTTCAACGAAAAAATGGCGGGATGCCTGAGTTCGTAGGGGATTTCCTTATAAACACGGTGGCATGAGATATATCAAAAATATAAATCGTGTAGTAATGAAAAAGAAACGAGGAAATGCAAATGGATATTTTAATTATAGAAGATGATGTATCAATTCGTCAGGAATTAAAACAGTTGTTGGAAAATGCATTGTACGATGTATCTACTTTGACGGAATTTACAAATTATACGGAATGCATAAAAAATATACGTCCTGATTTAATTCTTTTGGATGTGAATTTACCAAATTTGTCCGGCTTTGAGGTGTGCCAGAAAATTCGTGAGCAGTCGAATGTTCCTATTATTTTTGTGACAAGCAGAACGGATTCTATGGATGAATTGAACGGAATGTTAAAAGGTGGAGATGATTATATTACAAAACCTTTTGTTGCACCCATATTATTGGCGCATATTGCAGCTGTTTTAAAACGTACATATAAAAAGGAACAACAGGAAAAAATCACCTATAAGGGAATCGAATTGGATATGATTCGGGGACGTATTCTGTATGATGGAAAGTGTGCGGAGCTGTCAAAAAATGAATTGAAGATTATGCATTATCTGTTCACACATGCCGGTGAAATCGTATCGCGAATTGAGTTAGTAGAGAATTTGTGGGATCAGCAGATTTTTATTGATGATAATGCACTTAGCGTAAACATGACACGACTGCGCAGTAAACTGGAAACAATTGGCGTGCAGAATTTTATTGAGACAAAAAGGGGAATGGGATATAGAATATGAGCTTGAAAGAATACTTAAAAGATAAAATATTATTCCTTCTTTTCCAGTTTGTATGCATGTTTCTGCTTGTTTTGTTTTTGAGCCTGACTGGTTATCCATTAGATTTTTCTGCTGTTATTCTAATTTCTTGGATTCTCTTCTTAGGTATCTGGATGGCAGTACAGTATTATTCTCGCAGACAGTATTTTAAGAAAACAGAAAAAGTTATTGACAATTTGGATCAGCGTTATCTTCTGGGAGAGTTGATGCCGCAGTCTACTCGTTTAGAGGATCGATTATACCAAGCTTTGATTCGGAAATCAAACAAATCAGTCATTGAGCGTATCCATTTTATTGAGCAGGAACAAAAAGACTACAGGGAATATATTGAAAGCTGGGTTCATGAGATTAAAGCACCAATTACGGCAATTGCTCTGAATTGTGAAAATCATTTGGATGATAGAAGCAGATCCGTGCTAATTGAAAATCAAAAAATAGAAAATTATGTGGACATGGCGTTGTACTATGCAAGATCCGATGCTGTTTACAAGGACTATCGGATTAGCAAAACAAATCTTCAACAGGTTGCGGAGAAGGTTTTGATAAAAAATAAGCAGTATTTGATACAAAATCATATCTGCGCAGAGGTGATTTGTCCCAATTCGGCTTATACAGACGAAAAGTGGATGGAATTCATCTTGAATCAACTGATACAAAATAGTGTAAAATATCGAAAAGAGGAAGGTGCATATATCCTCATTACAACACAGGAGAAAAAGAACGGAACGCTTTTAAGTATAAAAGATGATGGGATTGGAATTTTACCGGAAGAAATCCCGTGCATTTTTGAAAAAGGATTTACCGGGACAAACGGACGGCGGATAAACCGTTCTACCGGTATGGGATTATATTTATGCAAAAAGCTTTGTGATAAGCTTGGAATTGGTATCAGAGCAGTTTCACAACCAGGATATGGTACGGAGATTATTCTGGAATTTCCGGAAAGCGTCTATCTGGCAGATTATCGAAAGTAACGTTCTGACTTCCGTATCTTTCAAAACTGTAAGATTGAGGAAAGATAATTTCATACAAAGCAGGAAGTATATCTGCTATGATAGGCATAGTACAGAAAAAGGGAGCACTTCCCAAAACTGTTGCTGTGCCTTTTCATATATCTGATAAGAAAAGAGGAGAAAGCCATGAAGGATGCAATACGGATATGCGACGTTGAAAAATATTATGGAAATGAAAATCATGTGACAAAGGCAGTGGATCGAGTAAGCTTTTCCGTAAAAACTGGGGAGTTTGTCGGTGTCATGGGACCTTCTGGTTCTGGTAAAACCACGCTTTTAAATTTACTTTCCACAATTGATCATGTAACAGCAGGGCATATCTATTATGGAGAAACAGATATTACGGAGTTGGAAGAAGAGCAACTGTCGGAATTTCGCAAAAAAAATCTGGGATTTGTATTTCAGGAATATAATCTTCTGGATACATTAACTTTAGAAGAAAACATTATGCTTGTAATGACGCTTCAGTGTAGAAGCAAAAAAGAAATTCAAACTCGCTGCAGCGAATTGCTTCATTTGCTTGGCATTGAGGAAGTAAAAGACCAGTATCCCTATCAGGTATCAGGAGGGCAAAAACAAAGATGTGCGTGTGCAAGAGCGATTGCAAATCATCCGCTGCTTTTGCTTGCAGATGAACCGACAGGGGCATTGGATTCTCAAGCAGCTCAGACATTGCTGGAAACTTTTGAGAACCTGAATCAGCAAATGCAGACTACGATTTTTATGGTAACACACGATGCATTTTCTGCAAGCTATTGTGACCGGATTTTGTTTCTAAAGGACGGAAAAATTTTTCATGAACTGTCTCGAGGAAATAAAGAACGGAGAGATTTTTTGAATGCGATACTGGATGTTTTAGCGCTTACAGGAGGTGAGTTGTCCCATGATTCGTAAACTCGCATTTCGCAATGTAAAGCGGATGACGAAAGACTATCTGGTATATTTTATAACAATGGCTGTTGTCAGTGCGCTGATGTTTTCTTTTAATACATTGCTATTTTCAAAAGAAATACAAAATCTTTTTGAAATGGCAGGAACCATGGCGATTATGACAGGACTTGCTACTTTTTTTATTGTTTTAATCGTGGCATGGCTCATTAACTATATGGTTCATTTTATACTGGAAAAAAGAAGTCGGGAATTTGGAATCTATTTACTCGCAGGGATGAAAAAAAAGGAAATAGCCGGCCTGTATCTTTTTGAAAATCTATTACTTGGAACCGGCGCTTTTTTTGTAGGTATGCTTCTGGGATTCTTTTTACAACAGATTCTTCTCTCGATTTTTTATAGTATGATTCAGATGAATTATCACTTACATCTGGAATTCAGTTGGAACTGTATTGTCATGACGGCAGCCAGCTATGGAGGCTGCTATTTACTGGCGCTTTTGCGCTGCAGAAAAAAGTTTAAAAAGATGAATATTCGTGATCTGATGGATAGCCAGAAAGAAAATGAAAGTATTTCAGCTAAAAATGAAAATAGAAAAAAGATATTCTTTCCACTGTCTGTTATTTTTATCATTTTGTTTGGCTTTTTTCTATTCTGTTATAAAGAATGGGATATCGGGATTGCTATTCTTTTTCTATTTGGACTTGTAATTACTATTTATTTGTTTTATGTAGGAATTTCTGCATGGATTTCCTGCTATGTAAGAAAAAAAGGAAACGCAGTTTATTGTGGAAATACACTGCTTCTTTTAAGACAGCTTTCCGCTAAAGTAAGAACCTTAAGCTTTACGATGGGGACTCTTACAGCTTTGTTTACTTTGGCACTTTTGGGAAGTTCAGCAGCGTTGATGTTTAATCATTTTCAAAATCAGATATTGATCAATAAATTTCCTTTTGATGTACAAGTGTACAGCAGCCAAACGGATGAAGACTTTTGCAAAGAAATAGAAGTCTTATCAAGAGAAACAAAAATAAATAGCGTATATTGTTATAATATTTATGAAAATGGAACAAATACTGTAAATACGTACCTTTATACACATTTGAAGGAATTTGGCACTAATTATCAGCGAACAGACGGAACACCAAATCAGAAAAAAATAGATCAGAACAATGCGATGGTGTATTACGATTATGATACCTATATGGCGGTTTCTGATTATAATTATCTACGGAAAATGTTAAAGCTACCGCAGATTAATTTGAAAGACAATGAATATATGTTTCATATGAAAGATCGCGTGTTCCGGCAGACAGGTGATTTTTCAGATCAAATTTGTATAGAAAATGAAGGAGAGCGTCTTCGCTGTGCCGGATATTATACAGAGTCTTTTTCGCAGGATGGGCATAATGGAAGCGATTATATCCTTGTGGTTCCTGACAGTATTGCTCAAAAGATGCGGCCATATTACAAGGAAATGGTATCGGACATAAAAGGAAAAACCCCGGTAAATCTGCAAAAAAAGTTGGACGATATTGAAACAGGAGATGAAAATATATGTTCTGGTTCAGATTCCATCGTTCTTTTTGCAGCGAAAAATCTGGTACGTGATAATTTGGTGCCAGAGGTTAAATATATGCTTTCTTCTATTATTTTTCCTTTGTTTTATATCGGACTTGTTTTTTTATGTGTTTCTCTGACAGTACTTTCCGTACAACAGTTATGTGATTCCGTAAAATATAAGTACCGATACCGTATACTTTTCCAGATAGGGTATAGCAGAAAAGAAATTGAAAAAATAATATTGCAGCAGCTTGTTTCCTATTATCTTTGTCCGGTTTTGATGGCATTTGTGATTAGTGGAATGATTTCTATTTACATGGGAGCACGTTTCAATTTTTACACAGGAGTTTATACTTCTCCTTTGCTATATTTTCTGATTTCTGCATCATTGTTTTTAGGAGTTTATGTTATTTATTTTATAATTACTTATATAGGGTTTAAACAGAATATTGAGCAGGGATACATGGCAAGATAATGGTTTGAATGATAGGAGGACTAAAATTTATGAAAAAAATGTTTCACATGTTTTTTTTAACCGGAATAACGACAGGGATGATAGTTGTTGCTGCAGCGAGCAACAGGACAAATATTACATATGCTATGGAAAGTCAAACAAATACTCAAGTGGACGATACAGAAATGAAGCAATATGTTCAAGAGAAAAAACGACTGGATTTTGAAGGGAAAAATGTAAGTGTCCATTTAAAACATATCGATCTACAGGTGACTTTTTCAGACGATGAGTATTTTTATTTGGAATACAAAATTGCGAGCAAAGCGGATACCACTCCATTAACTGTCACAGAGCAGGAAGATTTGCTCGTTTTGAAAGAGACGGAAGCCGAAAGCGCAGGGTATTACAAGCATATTTATATTGATGGAATTGGTGATATAGCAGGAGAAATGCAGGATTACACGGGAATTGTAACACTCTATGTGCCTTCTTATATGAATAGTGGAAAGTTGACTGTAAAGACGGGAGAAGGGGATGTACAGTTAAAATCTATCGTTTTAAGAGAATTGGAATTATATATGGAGGAGGGTGATTTAGAACTATCAGGCGGAACAATTGAAAACTGTAGTATCACAGCGGAAGAGGGCGATTTAGAACTGTCGGACGGAACAATTGAAAACTGCAGTATTATAGCAGAGGAAGGGGATTTAAAACTGTCAAACGAAACGATAGGAAACTGTAGTATTATAGTTGAAGAAGGCGATATCGAAGAAAAAAACGTTATAGTTTCCGGAAATATTTGCGTAGAAGCAGAGGAAGGTGACATTAATATTTACTAATACATAAGCTTTTATTTGCCAAATAAGTTATAGTTTCACTACGGACCATGTATCATGCAAGCTGTTTAACGTTTATTGGTGGGGTGTTGATAACACCCCACTGAATATTAAATTAAAATACCTACTATATCCAGCGCTTTTATTATGAAAGATTTCTTACAAAATGTATTGTAATCATATTTTCCAAGTGATAAAATTAAAAATAATTTTGTAAAAAATTAAAGAAAGGACGGAAAATATTATGAAGCAAGATTCAAAAGAAACAGGGCTATATCTTTTGAAAAAAGGTAAGCAGGGAATTTTTCGGATGATTTTCAGCCGATCTGGTCTGATTCTTGTTTTACTTACAGTACAGGTTTTATTTCTATTTAGCATATTCCATTGGTTTGAAGAATTTCTGCCTCATATTTATGGTGGAGTTGTAATTTTTACTGTTTTTATGGTGTTATATCTGTTAAACAGTTCTATGGATCCTACGGCAAAAATAACTTGGTTGGTAGTAGTTATGCTTCTTCCCGTGTTTGGAGCATTGCTGTTTCTTTATACTCAGAAAAATATCGGCCATCGTGCTCTTCGTGATCATTATGCGCAATTAAATAATGAGACTCAAAAAATACTTATGCAAGATCCAAAGGCAGAAAAAAATCTGCAAAAATCTGATTCAGGAGCTGCAGCGTTAACAAGATATGTGAGGCGTAGTGGATGCTATCCTGTGTATGAGCATATCGCTGTTACATATTTTCCTTTGGGAGAGGATAAGTTTAAAGAAATGCTGATTCAGCTGGAAAAGGCAGAGCATTTTATTTTTTTGGAATATTTTATTGTGAATGAAGGAGAGATGTGGGGGAAAATTCTGGAAATTTTGGTTCGGAAAGTGAAAGAGGGCGTTGATGTTCGCATGCTTTATGATGGTACATGCGAGCTGTCTACGTTACCTCATGACTATCCCCAAAGGCTTCGTAGACTTGGAATTCAATGTAAGATGTTTGCGCCTATTAAACCATTCGTATCTACCCACTATAATTATCGGGATCATCGTAAAATACTGGTAATTGATGGGAATGTAGCTTTTAATGGTGGAATCAATCTGGCAGATGAATATATTAATGCTTATGAAAAATATGGGCACTGGAAAGATACGGCCGTAATGGTTCAGGGAGAAGCTGCCCGCAGTTTTACCAGAATGTTTTTACATATGTGGTTTTTGGATGAGAAAGAAAAAGATTTTGAAAGTTTTTTGAACATACCGATTATACCACAGGTGGAAAATGGTTTTGTGATGCCCTATGGAGATTGCCCCCTTGATAAAGATAAAGTGGGTGAACAAGTTTATATGGATATGCTGAATCGGGCGCAAAATTACGTTCACATTATGACACCGTACCTGATTTTGGATGGAGAACTGGAGAATTCATTAAAATATGCTGCAGAGCGTGGGGTTGATGTTCGAATTATTCTTCCGGGTATTCCAGATAAGTATATTCCATTTGCACTTGCATTGACACATTATAAGTCTTTATTGAATTCTGGCGTGAAGATTTATGAATATACACCTGGTTTTGTTCATGCAAAAGTTTTTGTATGTGATGATCGCGAAGCTGTTGTTGGCACCATTAATTTGGATTATCGGAGTCTGTACCATCATTTTGAATGTGCTACATATATGTGGGGAACATCCTGTATTCCCAAAATCGTAGAGGACTTCAATTTTACTCAGAATAAATGTAGAGAAATCACAGTTGATATGATTTCGTCAGAACCCTTAAAACGTCGTGCTCTTGGTTTCATTGCGAAAGCGGCAGCTCCGCTACTGTAATTTACAAAATGGAATTGTATTACATGAAGAAGTAATATAAAGCACTAAAAAATTTTTTCTTCGTGGGTTAAATTATGTATGCAGTAATTATACCGGGAATAGGCGGTTGACTGGATGATCATAGACAAGCATTTTGTATTTTCAGATATGAAAAGTTAAGGACTTTTTAAATGTTTTGAAAAAATATCTTTTGCAGATTTTTTCATAGCGTATCTGTTTGCTTTCGCATTTATTGTTATATTGGTATTTGGATGATTTGTTATATTGGTATTTGGACAGGACAAACGCATGAGTAAATAAATTGTGAACAAATTCCCTTTTTCTGGTATGATAAAAAGAAAAAGGGGGTTTTGCTATGGATGAGCTGCTGGAATGGATGGATTATATCGAAGATAAACGACAGCAGAGGAAAGTACGGCACAAGCTGAAGGACATAATCGTGATTGTTTTGTTTGCTACACTTGCAAATGTGGATGACTGGGTTGAAATGGAGTATTTTGCCCATTATCATGAAGCATATTTGAAAAAATATATCGAATTGAAAAACGGGATTCCGTCTCATGATACACTTTGCCGTGTGTTTGGAATGCTGTCACCGGAAATCCTGCAGCAGCTTTATGGTAAATGGCAGGAATTACTGAATCAAAATGAAGGAGAAACATTGCGTAAGCTGATCTGCATTGATGGAAAAACAATGCGTTCCAATAAAAGAAAAGAAGGAAAAGCGAACCATATCATAACCGCCTGGAGTAAAGAAGATGGCTTCAGTCTTGGTCAGAAGGTGGTAAATACCAAGAGTAATGAGATTACGGCGATACCGGAATTACTGGAGAAAATCCGGATCAAAGGTCAGGTTGTGACGATTGATGCTATGGGAACGCAGACAGCCATAGCCGAAAAGATCCGTTCGAAACAGGGAGACTATGTATTGGCGTTAAAGGAAAACCAAAGGACGCTGCATGAGGATGTGAGTCTGTACCTGAATGATATGAAGATAAAAGAAGAACTGCGTAAGAAGGGGAATTATAAAAAAACAATTGAAAAAGCCCACAGCCAGTTAGAAATCCGGGAATATTACCAGACAAAAGAAACTGGATGGCTGTCTCAGAAGAAGGACTGGAAAGGGCTTAAAAGTATTGGAATGGAAGAAAAGACGATTCAAAAAGATGGCGAGGAGAAAAAAGAGTTCCGTTATTATATCAGCAGCCTAAATGAAGATATAGAGCTGTTCAGCCGTGCAGTGAGAGGTCACTGGAGTGTAGAAAGTATGCACTGGCAGCTGGATGTAACATTTAAGGAAGATGGCAACACAACGCTGGATAAGCAGGCAGCAGAAAATTTAAACATCGTAAGGAAATGGTGTTTAAGTATACTGAAAATGGTAGAAATTTTCCGCTCTAATCTGTCAATGAAAAAGAAACGGTTTGTAATCAGTATGAACCCAGCGGAGTTTTTGGAGCAGGTATTAAATTTTTAAAAACAAGATATTTTGAGAAAGAGGAAGGAAAACAATTCATGCGTTTGTCCTGGTATTTGGATGATTTTTCTTTACAGTATGAAAAAAATGTGATAAGCTTATAGTAGAATTTTATATGGAAAGTGTTAAGTGCCTGTTAATAGCAGGAGAATAGGGAATCAGGTGAAAAACCTGAGCGGTCCAGCCACTGTAATTGAGGAGTTTCTTTTAAAAACCATTGCATATTTTGTGAGAAGGGAAAAGAAATGTAGAAGCATAAGCCAGGAGACCTGCTTAACATAATTGGGTAAGTGTCTTCTGAGTAAAGTCGTTGCTCTGTTTCCAGATAGATAGGATGGTAGAAATATATCTGGAGATATTTTTTATTGACGAAAAAATCAGCACTTTGCTGATTTTTTTTTGCGAATGTAGAAAATTGTCCATCTTTCCTGAAAATTCGAAAAACATTTTTATGAAAGAGAGGATCAGAAATGAAGAAAAAATTAATGGCTCTTTTGCTGGCAGTATCTATGGTTGCAAGCCTGCCGACAGCAGCTTTAGCGAGCACAGAGAGTACGGAAACGGAAATGGCAGAGAAAACTGCAGAAAAACATGTAGAACTGCTAAAAATCGGTACCACAAGAGCCGCCGATGCCTTTAACATTATGACAGAGGAAGGGTCTTATGGAAAAATGAATTACAACTCTTTTTGTGCTGCACCGTACATTCAGAGAGGTCAAGATGGGGTGTTGGAACCGTTCATTATGACAGATTGGGAGATTGCAGATGATCAGACCAGTCTTGTAGCAACCTTTGCTACAGATCAGGGAATTACCTGGCATGACGGCGAACCTTTTACAATTGATGATGTTATATTTTCTCTGGAATATATGATAAATGTAAAGCAGTCCAGTTATATAACGGGAATGACCACTGTGGAAAAAATAGATGATAAAACTGTCAAGATAAATTTTGATGGTCCCAAAGCATTCGGGGTTCTTAATTCTATGGCAAAATTCACGTACATTTATCCTAAACATATTTGGGAAGGAATCGAAGATTACAAAGCTTATACCGGAGAAGACGCAATGATTGGTTGTGGCCCATATAAGGTTACAGACATTGATCAGGATGCGCAGGTAGTTACCTATGAAAAAGTAGCAGATACATATCTAGGTAGGGAGATTATGGTGGATAAGGTTCAGGTACGATCCTATGATAGCCATGATTCCCTAGTAATGGCACTGAAAAATGGTGAAATTGATGCCATGTATGATTATTCGAACTCTTTGGATTCCAGTATGCAGCCATCAATTACAGGGGTGGAAGGCTTGGATGCCGGTATGAGTACCAATACCGGTAATTTTCAGCTTGTGTTTGGATTTAATGTAGCACCTACAAATGATCTGGAATTCAGGAAAGCAGTTTCGAAAGCATTAGATTATGAACTTCTTGCGGCAACCATTGGAGGTGCGGATGGTGAAATCGCAGGAACTGGTATTGTATCTTCCGCAGTACAGGGATTTAATCCAGATCTTCCCAAAAATGCACAGGATGTGGAAGCTGCAAAAGCGATTTTAGACGAAGCTGGATATGCGGATACAAATGGAGACGGGCTGCGTGAAATGCCGGATGGAAGTGAAATGGATGTTTTGGTAACGCCACAGTATAATTCTACCAGATCTGCACTTTATGCACGAATTGCAGAGATCCTTATCCAGAATTTGGCAGATGTGGGAGTAAAGGCATCTCTCGATGAAGAAAGTGTAAGAAATTCTGATTATTGTACAGAGTTCCGTAAATCTGGTCAGTATGAACTTTACATTGGATATACTTCACCGGGAGTTGCAACGTTTGACTCTGCTTTTATGTATATGACACCTAATCCGGCAAATCCATGGGGAACCTGTAATATTACAGAATTTAATGAGAAATATGATGCGTTGGTTTCTTCAGGAAGCCAGGAAGAATACAATGCTATTCTTCAGGAATTGCAGGTAATGGCAGCGGATAATGTGATTGGTATTGGCCTCTGCTGGGATAAAGCATATTTTCCATATCGCACGGATAAAATCGGAGGATGGATAAATTTCACTGGTTTTGGCGCAATTAATGCAGAAACCTGGTATTCTCTGTATACAAAATAATGTAAGATTTTGCTGCCGCAAAATATGGACTTCTATGACCTTTGTGACTGTTACTACAGGGAGAGAAATAGAAGGTTCCTTTTGCGGCAGTTTTTTTGAAAGGATACAGTCAGTTATGAAAAGAGGAATGATATTTCAGCATTTGCTTACAGGGATTTTTACATTGATCTGTATTATCACGATTAATTTTCTTTTGATTCGTTTTATGCCGGGAGATCCGGTGATGCATATCATCGGAGAAGATGAATATTTGAGATTGGAAACTTTAAACCCAAAAGTTCTGGAAGAAGTGCGTGCGGAATATGGCTTGGATAAACCAATTCTATCTCAGTACATAACATATCTGAAGAAAACTGTACAATTTGATTTCGGAAATTCCTATCGGACAAAAACGCCGGTACTGGAAACGGTATTATTTCGGATGCGTTGGACGCTACTTTTAGCAGTGCCGTCAATTTTACTTTCTGCTCTGATTGGAGGCAGTTTAGGTGCAACAGCAGGGTATTATTCAGGGAAAAAGCTGGATACGGTTCTTTCTCCGGTACTAATGGTGTTGTCATCTATACCAACCAATTGTCTGGCAATTCTTTGTCTTTTGATTTTTGCATTTCGGCTTAAGTGGTTCCCACTGGGCGGAATTACCAGCGGCGGTCTTTCGGGGATTGCGAAAGGACTGGATATTGTCTGGCATATGCTGCTCCCAATGACGGTTATGGTTTTGTTTCGGAGTGCCTCCGATTATATGCTGATGAAAAGTACAGTAGAGGGAATACGCAAAGAGGAATATATTACCGTTGCTCAGGGAAAGGGAATTTCAGACAGAAAAATAGTATTTCATCATGTTATTAAAAATGCACTTTGCCCTTTTATTACTTCGTTATGCATGCAGTTTGGCAATATTTTAGCAGGCTCTATGATGGTGGAAATTGTGTTTTCATGGAAAGGAATGGGAACATTGATTTATGATTCTGTTAACACGAAAGATTTCCCAATGCTTCAGACCTGCTTTTTATTTATCGGTATCTGCATTATCGTGTTTAATTTTCTGGCAGATGTATTAAATATTGTTATTGACCCCAGACTGAGAAAGGAAAAGATAAATGAATAGACAAGTAAAAGCAGGAATGACTATTCTGGCAGTTATTTTATTTGTAGCAGTTTTTGCCCCGGTGCTTTCTCCGCATGATCCGTATGAACTGGGAATTCCTTATCAGATACCATCTTCAGAACATATTCTGGGCACAAATGATGTTGGTCAGGACATTTTAAGTGAATTGTTTTATGGAGCCAGAGTTTCGTTGACCATTGGCATTGTGTCAGCTTTAGTAGTAACTGTTATTGGAACTACTCTTGGAATATTGGCCGGATATTATGGGGGCAAGGTGGATCGAATAATCAGTCAACTGACAAATGTGGCAATGGCGTTACCGTCTCTACCGCTCACTATTGTTTTAGTGGCATTTATGGAAGCGAATCTTCGAAATCTCATTATTGCAATTTGTATTACCTCATGGACATCTACGGTGAGAATTGTTCGAAGCAGAGTAATGCAGATCCGTGAACTTCCTTTTGTGAAGCTGGAAACTACTATGGGGGCATCTTCTGTTTATATTATGATACGCCATATTTTGCCGAATCTCGGAGAGATTGTATTTGTAAGAGCAGTAATGGAAGTGGCAAATGCAATGCTTACGGAAGCAAGTTTAAGTTTTTTGGGACTTGGAGTTTTAGGGCAAAAAAGTTGGGGAAGTATTCTTCACTATGCATTTTATCGGAATGGAATCATCAATGGCTATTACTGGTGGTATTTGCCGCCGATTTTTTGTATTTCTTTTTCTGTACTTGGCTTTATGCTTTTGGGATATTATGGAAAGAAAGATATAAAAAAGAAACATAAGAAGAACAGAAAGGAGAAAATATCGTATGCTTGATATTGAAGATGTAAGTATTTCCTTTGGTGAAGAACAGGCGGCAGTTTCAGAAGTTTCTATGCACATTCAAGAGAAGGAGAAGATGGTTATTATCGGAGAAACAGGAAGCGGAAAAAGTGTGCTTTTGTTAGGAATTTTAAAGCTTCTCCCAGATAGTGCAGATGTGAAAGGACATATCCGCTTTCAGGGGGAATCGCTGCTTGATAAAAAGAAAAAGGAGATGCAGAAGGTCAGGGGAACACAGATTTCATATATTCCGCAGGGAAGTGGAAATGGATTAAATCCTCTTTATCCAGTAGGAAAACAAATAATAGAATCTATTCGAAGGAAAGATAAAACAATTGGAAAACAGGATGCAAAAGCACGAATGCTCCGCCTTTTAAGTGAATTCGGTTTTAATGATGTTAGGAAAATAGCTGAAAGTTATCCGTTTATGTTAAGCGGAGGCATGCGCCAAAGGGCTTTAATTGCAATGGGAATAGCTGCCGATGCTTCGCTTGTTTTGGCAGATGAGCCTACAAAGGGACTTGATACGGAACGTATTGCGATGGTAATTGATGCTTTTTCCAAATTACAGGATAAAACGCTTTTATGTGTGACGCATGATCTTCGCTTTGCCAAAGCAGTAGCGTCAAGAATTACCGTTATGTATGCTTCTGAACAGATGGAAAGTTGTGAAAAAGAAGAATTTTTTGAACATCCGCTTCACCCATATTCACAGGCAATGTTAAAGGCATTGCCGGAGAATGGTCTTTTCGCTAATATGGGATTTGCGCCGCCAAAAAGCGGAGAAATTCTGAGAAAAGGTTGTCACTTTAAGGAACGCTGTCCATATTATCGGGAAAAATGCAGTCAGGAAAAACCGCCCTTTGTGACCATGGGCAACAGAAAGGTAAGGTGCTGGAAATATGCTGATGAGGCTTGAAAATATAGAAAAAACTTACCGGAATCAAAAACATCCTGTAATTCAGAATGTAAATCTTATCGTGGAAAAAGGAAAAACCACCGGAATTTTGGGAAAGAGTGGCAGCGGAAAATCTACCATTGGACAGATTATGGCCGGTATTTTAAAACCGTCAGAAGGAACGGTATTTTTTCAGGATCAGGCTCTTTCGTATCCGTTTCCCAAGGAAGTAAGACAGAAAATTCAGATTTTGTTCCAGCATCCAGAAATTTCTTTTAATCCAAGAATGAGTTTGTTAGAAAGTATGAAAGAGCCGTATCGATTCCGAAAAACCCTTTTTTCCATGGAAATATTATTAGAAGAACTGGAAAAATTTGGAATCTATGAAGAACATTTAAAACGAGATCCTTCTTCCTTAAGCGGAGGGGAACTTCAAAGATTGGCTTTAGCCAGAATCATGCTGATGCAGCCAGAGTTTTTGGTTTTAGATGAGCCGACTAGCATGTTGGATGTCATTTCACAGGCACAGGTAATCTTACTTCTGGAAAAATTACAAAGGGAAAGAAATTTGGGATATTTGTTTATCTCACATGATTATGAGCTTTGCCGCCATTTTTGTCATAGAATTTATTATCTGAAAGACGGCCGCCTGAAAGAAGGAGGAGAGGAATGCAATGATGAATGAAAGGGCTGATCAACTGTCTGTTTTAATGTATCCGTCTATGTTGCTGCATGAATATGGTGTAAATGGTAAAATTTCGGGAAGTATTGGGGCGATTGGAGAGATGGGAGGTGTGCTGCCGGTTCTGCACAGTCCGAAAGGGTGTGGCTTCCATTACAGACAGTCGGCAAGACGGCGGCATCAGCCTTTCTATAATGTGATTTGTTCAGAACTTACCGAGAAAGAGATTATTCTGGGAGGAGAAGAGAAACTTTACCAGACTGCTAAAAAAGCATATGAACAATATCAGCCGGAATTGTTAATGCTGATCCCGTCTCCTGTTAGCGATGTGTTAAATGAGGATCTTTCTGCGGTAGCGAAAAGACTGGAAAAAGAAGGGATACCGGCAGCGGTAATTCGTTCGGAATTATTTTCACATCGGGATAAGGAGTATAGCAGAAAACGATTAAGGGAACTTGCGTCTCAGAAAATTACCGGGAATCAGAAACTGGAAACAGAATTAAAAGGCTGCGGATTTACGGAGGCGCTTTATGCGTTAGTGGAGCAGGTTATGGAACCTACAGAACAACAGACAAAGAGCATTAATATTGAAACGGTCGGCTGGGGAAGCGAAGGCGCTGCTGTACTTCATGAAATCGGAGCTTTTTTGGAAAAAGCAGGGGTGACTGTTAATTGCTGGATCCCAAGCGATTCTCTGGAAAAAATAAAAAAGGCGCCTATGGCACAGTTGAATGTAGTACGGCGAATCCGGTGGGCAAAGAGAATGAAAGAAAAATTTGGAACAGAATATCTTCATCTCGGTACACCTGGGAGGTACGAGGGACTGGAAGGAATCTGTAATTTTTATCAGGATATCGGGGATGCACTTTCGATTGAAAAAAAGATGAAGGTATTGGTAGAAGAAGAAAAAGAATATACGTTGAAGAAAATAGAGAAAGAACGGCGGGTACTGGGAAATGTAAAAACGGTGTTAGTTACCAGAAATCTTCAAAATGCTCCCTATCTTTTGAAGCGGTATGCCATGGATTACGGGATGCAGGTGAAAGCAGTAGTTGTACGTTTAACAGAAACATCCAGACAGGATATGAAACTTACAGAAGAACTGGAAAGAAAACTAAGAATCCGTTTTGAAGAAGCAGCAAGGATTTATGCGCCAGAATGTAGACTGTTTGTAAATCCGTCAAAAGAAATGCAAATGGAAGTTTACAGGGAAGCAGATATTTTAGCAGGAACAGGGGATTTTCGTCTGGAGGGGCAGGGACTTCCTGTGATACCTGCAAAAAAAGAACTGCTGTCTCTTTCTTTTGAATCCTACGAAAGAAGCGTGAGAAGGTTATGCTATCTGGTAGAGAATAGTCGAGAAAAAAGAGAATTATTACTTAATAAAATGCAATTTTCGGATGAATTTTTTCCCATGCTTCAATCGAAACATAGTTTAAACGGACGTATTATGTGGTCCAGAATGTGGTTGGAACGGGAAAAATGGAAGAAAGGAAGGGAAAATGAAAACATGTGAAAGCTGTAAATTGTTTGGGGCATATGAGGCTTTGGCAGGGATAAAAAACAGTGTATTACTGCTGCATTCTGTCACTGGCTGTAATTTTGGAACTCTGACAATGGGCATTAGTAAACATATGGATCAAATTTCTCAATGTTGTACGGTTATCAATGAAAATGATGTCATTCTGGGTGGGGAAACTTCGGTGGAGGCGGCTCTTCAATCTGTATGGGATTTGTATCATCCGGAAGCGGTTTTTGTAGTGTCTGGCTGTATCAGCAGCATGGTGGGAGATGATGTGGGAAGTGCTGTTTTGAGAGTAGCGCTTCCATGCCCTGTAATCTGCATTGACGCCCCTGGCTTTGCAGGGGGAATGAAGGATGGATATGAGGTGGCTTGTAGGGAGCTTATCGCATTAATGGAAAATCCGTTGCCTCTCAAAAAGGAAATCCCAGAAGTAAATATTTTGGGATTAGGAGCAGGAGATGTACGGCTGAGAGAAGATCTGAAAGCAATTCAGAAACTGCTGGATGGAAGCGTTTCTGTTTCTATGTGTATTTCAGCATGTAGTGTTGAAGAAATAAAAAGGGCATCTTACGCGGATTTAAACCTGGTTTTTGGAAGGGGAATTACCCTGGCCAAAAAAATGAAAGAAAACTTTGGAATTCCTTATGTTGAACTTGCGTATCCTTATGGAATAACAGGCGAAAAAAATTTGGAAGATGTTTTAGAAGTGTTGGGCAAATTTCCGGGAAAAGCGGACAGACAGCAGCAGGCAATAGAGCAACTGAAGACTATTTATGCTTATTTACAGGCACTTTATGGAAGCAGTGCTGCTATTATCGGGGAACGTGCCAGGGCAAATGGAATGAAACGTTTTTTAGAAGAAGAACTTGGAATAGACGTAGTTTGTTTTGGAGTGAGAGAAGAACTTACAGATTTAGAGGATTTCTATGAAAGTATTCGGAAGCAGGAAGTGGCTATGCTGTTTGGATCTTCTTTTGAATTGCAGATTGCCAGAGAATTGGAAATCCCTCTGATTCGTTTTGATTATCCTGTTTTTGACAGAGTTTCTATTACATATCGCCCTTATGTATGTGCAGAAGGAGTGCCGTATCTAATCGAAGATATATTAAATGAAATAATGGCAGAAAAAAGAAAAGAAGGAGCACTTTATCAATGAAACGTTTATGCATTTATGGAAAAGGTGGAATTGGGAAATCGACCGTAGCGGCAAATCTGGCAGCTGCATTTGCTGACAGTGGAAAAAGGACAGCAGTAGTAGGATGTGATCCAAAAGCGGATTCTACCAGAAATCTGATGGGGAGAAAGATTCCCACTGTAATTAGTCGGTTAGGAGATGAAAACTCAGAAATTGCGTTTCATGGATATGGCGGAATCACCTGCGTGGAAGCCGGAGGTCCGGAGCCAGGTACTGGTTGTGCCGGACGTGGAATTATTGCTGCGCTGGATAAAATCAGAAAAAAAGATTTGTTTTTACAACATGATGTAGTAATTTATGATGTTTTGGGTGATGTAGTATGCGGAGGATTCAGTATGCCGCTTCGGGAGAATGTGGCAGAAGAAGTTTATTTAGTGACAACCTCAGAATTTATGTCACTTTATGCGGCTAATAACATCTGCCGGGGAATTCGAAAATATGCTTCAATGGGATCGGTAAGACTGGCAGGAATTATTTATAATGAACGAAGCAGTCTTTCCAGACCGGAGATTGTAGAACAATTTGCAAAAAAGCTGGGAAGTCAGGTCATAGGACGGATTCCTTTAAGTACGGAAATTAGTCTGGCGGAGGCAGAGAAAAAGACTGTTGTAGAATGTTATCCGGAAAGTGTAGCTGCGGATAATTTTAGAAAACTTGCAGAGAAAATTTGGGTGCATGAGAGAAAGTGTATCCCGACACCGCTTGCGGAAGAGAAATTGGAGGAATTATGCCGAATGTAGAGAAACATCCATGTTTTGAAAAGCAATCTACGAGACGTTATGCCAGAATACATCTTCCGGTAGCACCGAATTGTAATATCAAATGTCGTTACTGTGACAGGAAATTTGATTGTGCGAATGAATCAAGGCCTGGTGTGACATCGAAAGTTTTGACACCGCAGGAGGCCTTGAAAAGAATCGAATGGGAAAAAGAAAAATGCCCGAGTCTTACCGTGGCGGGGATTGCAGGTCCGGGGGAACCACTTTATAATCAGGAGACATTTGAAACGTTTCTAAGAATTCGCGAAAAGTTTCCGGAAATGATTCTTTGTGTCAGTACGAATGGACTTTTGTTGGAGGAAAAACTGGAAGAACTTTTGATTTGCGGAGTAAGAACGTTAACAGTGACTATGAATACAGTTACAAAGGAAATCCTTCCTTTGATTTACGCAAATATGGGAGGTGTCTGTCCGGAAGAATTTTTGAAAAGGCAGAAGAACGGAATTCAGAAAGCGGTCGAAGCAGGTTTGGCAGTTAAAATTAATATGGTCTTAATTCCCGATATGAATGAGTGTGAGGTGGAAAAAGTGGCAATTTTTGCGAAAGAAGTAGGAGCGGTACGTATGAATCTGATGCCGTTGATTCCACAGGCAGAATTGCAAATGAAACCACGTATAGATCAAAATATATTAAACAGTTATCGTAAAAAAGCATCTGCATATCTTCCACAAATGTATCATTGCTGTCAATGCCGTGCAGATGCATGCGGCTTTTTAAAAATGTAGATTTGCTTTATGAAACTGACAGCAACTCTGGGAGAGGAGTGGGAAGCCAACCAAAAGCGCCTGCTCGGTGCTATGCAGCCATTGAAGAACTGGACGAAGCGGCTTATCAGCAAAATTTAGAGATTACAGCATAATCATTTCGCCTCATCTCTCAATCAGCGAGGGATGAGGCTTTTCTATTTGTAAAATTGCGATAGATATATTTACGATTTGTTTGTATTAAATTTCCGGTTGTACAGTAGAAAAATGCTGACGAAGAACCCTACAAATGCTATAATGTTCGCATATAGATATGACAATTTGCAACAACGAACACTTTGCGTTGTAAATACTTTTGAGAGAAAAAGAGAAAGATTGGGAGATTTATATGAGCACCTTATATATGTACACATTTATGCCTATTGTTTTTTTGATTGTTGTGACTGCTATGTGGTTACTTCATAAAGTGAAAAAAACAAAGTTTATTAAAAATAAACCAACATCAGAACATGAAAAACAGAAATATAAAAAATGGGAAAAAAGAATTGAAATAACAGCAACAATAGGGCTAATTGTAGTATGGATATTTTTGGGAATACCGCATATTTTAGATATTCCGTATCTTGTGACAGGAAATTTAAAGAAAACTATGGGTACTGTAACTGCCGGTGATACTGTAACAGAAAAAAAAGAAATTGACCGCCTAATTTGCATAGCTGATGAGTTATCAGGGAAAAAAATTTATGTTAGTTGTCATGCAGAAGGAATACATAAGGGAGAATTTGTTGTTGTTAAATATCTTCCTCATACAGAAAGGGGTTATATCGTAGCAAAGGGAAACGATTAAAATATTAAAGGTGATTTTGAGTGTTATAGTTATATATCCATTGATAAATTTAATTATTGCGAGATTGAACAAGGAAAAAGAAAACTTTTAAGAAGAAAATATAAAAATATGTATCAAGAAAACGAATTGAGCTTGAGGAAGGCGATTAGATCAAGGTTTGTGGTTATGCTTCACAGTATCTGAAATTTCAGGAAGATTTGAAAATTGTTGTGGTTCAGTCCGGTATCAATGAACACAACGGTGAACTGGCGATCCAAAGCAGATGAATGCTTTTGAACGCTAGATGCATATATCAAAAGATTGCGTCCGGTTTTCGCTATCCTGAAGCAGAATAACAAAGGCAGAGGTTAAGGATGGCTTGCTACCCGGAAGATGACATAATGCTACATTTAGAAAAATGAAAATTTCTTTGATTCATCATGTGATTGGCTTAGATATTCAAGGGCGGGAAGAAAATGTTGAGATGTTCTGCCAAATTGTTTCCAGATTCGAATAATAGAGAGGATTCTTAAAAAATATATAAAATTCATCTAAATAATATATATAATGATTCACAAAGCCAAGGACGCAGACAGCGCAAGATTTAGGAAAATGGGGCAGGAGGAGATCGAAATGGAGATGAAAAAAGTATGGACGTCTCAGGAGACAGGGGAAAAAAGTCGATATGGATATCGGGCGGTAGGCGGAACCCTGGGGATTGTACTGTTGATGACGGTGTTGCTGCTTGGCGGAACCTTTCTGTCTCTGTCTATGGGATTGCCGCAGGAATGGTCTTCCATGCTTTTGGTAGTCCTTGTCAGTGGACTGGGAATTGCACTGGCAGTACGGCTTGGGCGGCGCGGGCTGCAGGATGCTACGATCTTTTTTCTCACAGAAGGCGATCGGCTGTGGGTGATGGATGTCCGCGACCTCTCCAAGTATGGACGGGGTTTTTGGGGCTTTGCTGCAGGAACAATGAAAACGCAGTCATTTTTGCGCGCGCAGGGAAAGAAGCCTTTTCTTACAAACAGAGCAGAGGAAATTCGGAAGGTATTGAACATCAAGGAAAACCGCAGTCACTACGCCATACGATGCCAGTCATGTTATCCAGACAGGCCTGCGGTGCGGCGCACTTATTTTTTAGTCAAGGGCATTCCAGATGAAGAAATGCTGCTGCAGGAGTTGGAGCGAAGAAAAACATGGGAGAACGTTTTGGAGCCTGCAGATAACCGCAAGCCATTGTATATTTTGCTCAGTGGCCTGTCTCTGGCAGCCTGTGTATCTCTGTGTGTCCTGAGTCATCCGGCGGTTGCAAAGCTGCCCGGGGAGATTTATTTTCCCTGCATGGGGGCGTCTCTGATCGCGTTTTATTTTCTGCTTTATTTTATGATTCGTCAACGGCGGGGAGAGTAGGAACGATGGAAAAACCGAAATTTTCAGGAAAAACGATTTTGAAGCTGGCAGGGGCTCTTCTGGCCTTGGCTTACTTAGGATTTTGCCTCTATGCAGGTATTACCGGGCAATTTCCCGGTATGCACAAAAAAGAGCATGTTATGCGGTTTGGAGAACTTAAAAACTGGGTGGCCGGCGGGATATCGGCGATGCTGATATTTGTCCTGTGCATCAATTCCGCCATAAATGACCGGAATCTTCAAAAAGGGCGCAAGAAGTCCTCTTTTCCTTTTTTTCTTATAGTATCGCTGATAAGCTTCCCTCTGCTTTTGGAAGCTTATCTGGATATTGGCTGGACGGGAGTTGCTCTTTATGCCGGTATCGCAGCCGTCCTGTTTGGGATTGCATGGGTTCCACAGATCCTGAACCAATGGATCGCCCGCAGCCTTTTACGCGAGAAAATTATGAGCGGCAGACAGCAGGTGCAGATCATCGAATGGATCCATTTTTATCCGCTGAAAAAGCTTCTGGCCGCAGGTCTGTGGAGCTTTGGGGTTCTGGTGCTCCTGTGTGGTATCTGGGAAACCGCAGCCGGAGAAATAGAAATGGATGGACAAATTTTTCTGACCTTACTTATTGTCGCGGTTCTCGTTGCCGCATTGTTTCAGAAGATGAAACGCTATGTCAGTACACCCTGCCATAGTATACCGGTGCTGAATCAGATTCTCAGCAAAAAGCAGCTGGAGCAGCTGCTGGACGGAGAACGCTTTGAAAAAATACCGTTTGAGGATACCGCCATGAAGCAGTATCTTGAGATATATCGAAGCGAAAATTGGATGTTGATCGGCGGAAAGCTGCTCTCAAAAAAGCTGGCTCTGTGGGCTACAGTGAGTCGAGCCGGGAGCGACACTACACTGAAGGTTCTCTATCTAAACGGCAGGATCGCAAAAGCAAAGGTCAATCTGGAAATCAGAGAAAACAGGTATGAAGAGTTCACTGCTGTGCTGAGAGAACTGACAGGATACGAAGGCTCTCTTGAACTGTATGGAAAAGAGGAAGAGCTGGCGCAGAAATTTGTGGCGGCTCTCCCGGATTATGCTTCCGAGCAGGAGCGTCTTGCCGCGTTTCTTACGCAGGACGCGGCGGAAATCCGCCAGGATTATATGCGGATGTTTTCTCCGCCGGATACCCGGAAGAAAAAACGGGCCAGGCAAGAGCAAAAGCAGTAGTTTCGTGTAAAATTTTGATGGGACAAAAGGAAAATTACGGGTATTATGGGATTCATTTACAGAAGTGCGTTCATTATAGGGATTACTTTGCTTGTACCGGTCATTATCAAATATCTTACCGCAAAAAGTAAAGAAGATGATACGGTTGTTTATACTGTAAAAATGCGCGGCAATATGATGAAGGTTTTGACGATCATGACCATGATCTGCACCCCATTGGGAGTTATGGCGGCAGTCGCTTTTTTCTCATATCTTCCCTTAAAAGACTGGGAGAATATGTGCTATACCGCGGTAGTGATCTTTGTCAGCATTGCAGATTTTTGCATGTGGAAACATTATAAAGAGAATAAGATTGTCGTCTTGAACGACAAAAAAATAAAAGTAATAAAAGGGCGAAAAAGCGATACTCTTTCAAGAAACAGAATTACATACAGAAAAATAAACAGCAGCAAAATACATTTATACTATAAAGATAAAAAAATGTTTACCGTCACCCGGCAGTTCGATAATTTTGAAAATTTGGAACGCTGGCTGAAAAACTCAGAATCGGAAGAAAGCCACATTACACAATAGAGGGAGGTGACTGCAATTATGAAAAAATTTCTGATTTTATTTTTGTCGGCACTGCTGCCATTAAATGGATGTAATCTAAAAAATACTTTATCAGGAGGAGAAACCATGCAAAAAACCTATAAAGAACTTGCGGAAATTTTCGAGAAATATGAGATACAGGGAACGACTGAGCAAATGCTGGACGACCTGGAACAGGACTATAAAGCAATGCCTCCGGAAGTGGAATTAAACAAGGCGGCAACGTTATTAACTGTATTGGGGCAGGGAGATTACGATTATGAAAATATGACATGGACGCCGTATGCAAACGGCGTGTATACCTTTGATGTGGAATTTTTTAATGTAGAGAAAATGTATACCGATTTCTTGACGGGTGTTTCGTCTTTGGATCAGGAAGAGCTTGATTTTAAAAATATACAGGAAGATACCAGTCAGGTGAACTGGGAAGAAGGAACAGGAAAACGAACAGTCAGCTTCGAATGGAACAACAGGCAGTTTACATTGGAGGCAGAAGTGTATGACGACTGGTTTGATGTAAATGTCGCAAATGAATTAAACAGGATCATTAAAGAATACGGAAATGAAAAACAGTTATTCTTCACCAGCGATGGATATCAGGAAGGAATCGTTTTTTATCGTGATAAGGAGTGGGCGGAAGGGTTCCAGCTGGAAACAGGGCTGGAGCTTGTGGAATTTAATTAGGCGGGCTGCTGCTAAAACCTGTGGGAGAAAGGGGATCTCATGAAAAATCACAGAAATCAAATTCAAAATAAAAGAGAACCGTCGTCCCACTATGTGATCCAATCGGAACGCTATTTGGGCTGGCTGTTTGCCTTTTTTAGCGTATGCAGTACAGGTTTACTGATTTACAGCATTATTATAGAGGAAGCTTTGTGGGCAATCCTGATTTTATTATTTATTTCCTTAGCGATGATAATCGCCGCTTTTAATATAGGCTTATGGAAAGTCGAAGTCAACGATAAGGAGATTACGTATCGTTCGACCTTTGGATGTGTAAGAAAGTATCATTTTGAGAATATCACCAAGGGCGTGTACAAAAAGAGCGGTGCTTTTCGGGTTTATATAGGAGAAAAAAGAATCTTTACCTTTGATGATAATATGGACAATTCACTGTTTATTGAACAAATGAACAGACTGCATATTCCTATCTGGAGCTATTCTTTTTATCTGAAAATGAAAGAGAAATCTAATATAAAAGAGAAATCTGATACGAAAAAGAAAACGGTTCTTTTTATAATAATGATTGTCGTGGCAGTTTCCATTACAGTGGTTAGTTCCGTTCTGTTTGTATACAGGGGCAATACGAGTAATGTCAACCGTGTAGTTGGCACTTCCGCATTGTATGATGAAAAAATGGTCAACAAAGCATTTGACGCGGTGGAAAATAAATTTGCATCCGATTTTAAGGGATGTACATTAACGGAGCTGCGCTATGACAACGAAGTAGAAAATAAATTTGCGGATGAAATGCAGCGATACAGGACATTGCATAAGCAAGCTCTTATCATTGTGGAATCCAATTTTGAAACAGACAGGAAAGCCGGAGATTTGGGACTGATCCCCAATGAAACTTACGAAGGGTGGAGCTGGAGTCTGGTGCAAACGGATGATGCCAAAGGCTGGGAGGTTGTTGAGGGCGGCTGGGGATACTGATGGCTGCGGCAATCTGGGAAAGGAAGTGACGAAATGAGCAACAAACTGATCAAGGCGAAAGATCTGGAAGCGAAGATGCTCAGATGGAAAAGAATATGGAAGCTTTGTGCGGTCCTGTTGGCAGTGTTCCTAATCTTATTTGTGTTCCTTTGGACAAGGGTGGCGATCACCTCTGCCAAATTTGAAAAACAGATGGAGCAGATGGTGCTGGGAAAAGATTATTTTATGGAAGATGTTGCAATCCGAAAAAAAGACACCGATAGCTCTCCTAGTGGAAGATATGGTTCATCTACAAATTATTTCTTTTATTATGATACAGACAAGAAAATGCAGGTCCCTGAGAAGATATATGGGGAGTATGAGGTGGGGGACAGCATTCCGGCTTATACTACAGACCATGTCTACTATGGCTATGAAAAATACGGGATTTTGCCCAGAAATGAATTTCGCGATAATGAACTGATGAAAGCCGCCGGAGCCGTATGCGGCATTGCAATCTGTATGCTGGCATTATATTTATTTTTATGCAAACCTAAAGGAGAACGCTGATGAAAAAGAGTTACTGGATTTTAAGCGCTTTTATATTAGCAGGTCTGTGTGGCTGTTCAAGTCGAAATCTGCCGGAATGGTTTCAATCAGAACAAGAAGGAGCAGACCATATAATGCGTAAAATTGCAGATGCATGTAATGCCCAGGATACGGAAAAGATGATGAAGC
Source organism: Parablautia sp. Marseille-Q6255 (assembly GCF_951230155.1). Taxonomy (GTDB): domain Bacteria; phylum Bacillota; class Clostridia; order Lachnospirales; family Lachnospiraceae; genus Choladousia. The sequence continues at coordinate 18,520 of NZ_CATNVD010000023.1, read as the reverse complement.
TATTTTCGGAAAGCAGCAAAAAGAAGCTGCCTGATTTGGAGGAAGAAATCCGTACACTCTTTCAATATTTGGAAGGAAATCAGATTATAGATTTTGAGGGGGACTGTGCATCTTCCGCTGAAAATGCTCATGGGAGAGGGCGCGTCGAATGGGTTGGGATGTATGAACTGTCTGCTTCGGACAAGGAGTACTTTATGAATTTCTATATGTATTCGGAGGATGAAGAAAATCCCCAAAATATAGGGATATATAAACTTGAGATTGCAGCAGCAGAGGAAACAGAGAAGGATGATTTTATGTGGAATTATCCGGAGACGGGCATTTTTATTGCAGGACAGTCGGAGGAAAAAGAGAATGAAGAAGATCAGTGAGCAGACGAAAAATTTTTTATTCTATGGCATAGAAAATACGATCCAGCCGAAAGAAATCTACAAACTGGATGGAGTGATGCTGTTTTTCGTATTTCTGTTTTTCTTTTTGGCGGAGGCCACTTCCTCACCAGCTGTTTCAAAAATATTTCTGGTCACTGTGTATGTTGGCTTTGTCCTTCTTAGTTTTTCAAGAACAGAAGTGACCGGAAAAAAAGTTTTCTGGATATACGGAATACAAAGCCTGACCTTTTCAATCCTGTTCTGCTGGGCGGGGACAATCTTCATGCTGACAACCATGAAAAAAGAAATCCATACCGTGTATTTGGCAGTACTTGCCGTCATTTACATATTTGCGATTGCAGCGTATATGGTTCTTACAATAACCTTGATAAAAAAAGATGTCTACAATCCTTCCGCCACAAAGAAGCTGACAGGCGGATGGTGCCTTACCGGCTTTGTCATGTTGGGAATAGGCGCTGCAAAAGTGCTCAGTGCGCAAGCTGGATATACCACTGTGATAAGGATTGCAGGTCTCGGTTTTTATTTTGTTTCCTTACTTTGCATTCTTGGAGTGGTTCATTTGGTAAAATATTTTGCTGTCAAAAAATTAGAAGTTGAAAAATATGATAAGATATGAGGATTTCAGAGTAATGAAAGTGAAAAAGACAAATTGTGGATTAAAAACCTCGGAGCAACTGACAGAAGAAAGGAGAGATACAAACAACTACGCTATCAAAGAAAACGGATGGCTGAGGATTTTATTTTTGACAGGAACGATATTTCTTTCAGGATTGCTATTGTACGGTTTCATAGATGGACAGGCAACGGTTTCTGTTATATTGGCATATGGAATCTTGATTGTTTTTTTGGGAACATGTACCCTGCATCTGTTCATATGGAGAGTGAAGGTCGATGATGAAGTGATTGAACATCGATCACTTCTGGGAAAAAGGTGTTATAATTTTTCGGAGATAACGGGAGGGTTATATAAAGAAAACGGTACATTAGAAATCTATTCGGGAGATAGAAAAATCCTCAAATTTGACGAAAACATTAATGCAGCATTATTTGAATATAGCCTGTCTCAACATAAGATTCCACAGGAAACATGGATGAGCTTCAGAGAGAAAAAATGCATCATAAGACCGAAAGAAAATCACTATATAATACCGGGGATTTTCTTTTTATATCTGCTTTTTTACAGCGTGATACTGATTGCAGACGCAAAAGATGCCGCTTTTCTTTTTCTTTTGCTCTCGTGTATACCGGGAAGTATATTTCTTTATTTTCTGACGGATAAAACAGTTGTCCGGGATGGATGGTTATATAGAAATGGTTTTTTACAAAAGAGTTGTAAAATAAGATTAGCTGACATCACTAAAATGGAGAGAAAAAAGATGTTATTCGTGGAATTTCTTATCTTATACAGAGATCAGAAGAAAATAGCGAAAATATCTGCCCGGAACAGGAATGTAGATTGGCTGCAGATAAAACTTGCAGATCTAAAGAAGGACAATAAAAAAAGGAAAAGTAAAAAATGAGGAATGCGAATGGATGCAATACTATTTAAAATGATCAGCAGGAGCATGATTATTTTGGCAATGGTGATCACCCTGCTTTTCTTTCTTATCAAAAGAAAAAAATTCCATAGTAAATTGACAGATAAAGAAGATACGATCTTAAAGATAATTTCAGTAATTTGTGTGTGTATCTTCCTGTATAAAATGTTTCTTCCGATCATCCTGGACATTCCCTGTTACAGAAATAGTCAATTTGAAACCATTACCGGTTATGCCAGGGACAATGCCCATGGAAAAGGAAATGACAGAAGTGTTGTGATCATCAGCAGAGAGGATGGTCATGAAGAATATGTGGAATTTCCTTATTCCAAAGGAATAAATAAGGGAGATGTTCTGACTGTGAAATATTTACCCCATTCGAAATATGGAATCCTGATTTCAATAAATAATGACAATGTTGCTCCGAAATAAACTGGACAGAGAGGATCGGCTTATGTATGAAATCAAAGAAATAAAACAGCTATATGACAGGTTAGAAGCGCAATATCCTAAGTACCGGATGCGATTTTACGGAGAAAAATTCGTGCTCACACTTCTTTATGCCAAAGTGGAGGTGAACAGAGCAGGATGCAGGCTTTTTGTAAATGAAAAGCTGTACGATGAACTGCCAAGTGAGGAAGTAGATGACACAGACGATCTTTATGAGTTGATAGAGGCGTTTCTCTTGCAGATGAAACACTATGGAATGGAACATGGAAATGAGACGTATATCACCGCAAACAATCAGGCAGTGCGTTGGGGAACGCGGGCATTGCTGTCCGGAGGCGTCCTTTCCATGGTCTGCATGGGAGCTCTGCTTCTGACAAAGGCTCTACTCTGGCTGATTCCCTTTTTTCTGTGTCCGGCCGCAGGATATCTGTACCTTTGCCTGATGCGCCGGAAAGCTTTTTATCAGTACTGGGTATGTCCAGGATGCGGCCAGGATCTGCCCCTTGATCCCAAAAGTCGTTTTCCGCAGATGGAGTATATATCTCAGTGTCCACATTGCGGAAGGGTTCTGGAAAAAGCGCCGGAACTGGAGCCGGTGCGTCTGGAACCAGATGCGCCCAAAAAGCAACTGGAACCCGACACAAACCCGCCGGTGAAAGGGAAGAGATGGCCCTGCATGTTGGCAGGCTGTATTTCTGTGTTTGTCTCTTTGTTTCTATTTGGGATCCTGTTTTTTTTCGGTGAACCGTTAGCACCTCAAAACGCAGCAGCAGCCCTGATTCTTCTTCTGATCTGGTTTGGCTGCGGGGTGGTACTTTTGGTGCGCAGTCATACAGAACCGGAAGAGATACAAAAGCCGGTTGTTGTAGTGTGGGAACAGAAGAAAGTGACCGGGGTTGGGATATTCCTGTGGCTGCTGGGCAATATTTTCCTGTTTATGGCCGTTGCGGTTATATCGGCGGTCCCTGTAGATGGCAGTACGGTTTTTCTGGCAGCCGTTAGTGTTCTTGCCACATTTTTGGGTGTCTGGATGCTTCTGGCCGGGCGAAATCGCGCCATGTTTATATTCCGGGATACTTCCATTTGGTATATCAGCAGCTGGGGCAGAAAGAAGAAATTTGAACCAGGAGAGGCGGCTTCGGCGAGAATGACAGTAAACCGTTCCATCCATCTGTTGGACAAAAATGGAAAAAAACTGTTTTCAGTGGAGACAAATATGCGCGGGATACCACGGCTTGCCGAGTGGATCGAAAGCACAGACATGGAAGCCACACTGACGCCGGCAATGGAACGTCAGACAGAGCATCAGGTAAAAGAAGAACAGGTAATGCAGTGGAGGGAAGAATACCGTACCCATTGGCATGATCATCTGAATGAAATCCGCAGAGGCTTGTGGGCGGTCATGATCCTGTATCTTGCCGGAGTTTTTTTGCCGATCCCCCAGTATCTCTTTGCGGACATAAAGCTTCGTGCCGTTATGGCGATCGCTGCGTTATCACCGGTTCCATTTCTGATATTTTGTATTGTGTTTGCTCCGGTACTTATTTTCGGAGATCGACCGAAAAATGCCACAGAAGAATGGAATGCCATGCATATCCGGCTCTCGGTGCCCGTTTTGCTTTTACCGGCGATTGCAATGCTCTGGCAGGTTTATTATATATGGAGCCGAAGTGCCATGCAGCCGAAGGGAGGCGGTGGAATATGGATTTTTCAGGGGTTGCTCATCGCTGTCCCCGTGATCCTTTTGTGCATTTGCCGCACACCAAAGGGAAAACGCCTGGAAGCCGGGGTTTTTATGATACTGGTGAGTTTTTCATTAGGTATGAGCATTTCCTATTGTGCCAATGCAGCTCTTTGCAGACCAGCCCGCCATTATCCCGCGGTCATTGTTGACAGTCATAAGGAAAATCCCAATATCAAGGATGATGACAATACTTTAACGGTACTTTTAGAGGATGGAAGTGAGGATGAGATCCGTGTATCGGATACCGTTTATGAGATGGCAATGAATGGAGAAGCGCTGGATGTGTGCCACAGTAAAAGCCCTTTGGGGATGGAAATGCTGAAGATTCATCTGCCGGATGCCAAAAAATAGCTGCAAAAGTGTCCGCATTGCGGAAAAACGATAAGGGAGGAAACGATTTATGTTTGGATTCAAAAAGAAAGAAAAGAAACCATTATGGATTATGGGAAAAGATGTGATGGAGATCATACGATCGGACTATGAAGCAGATATGTCCTTTGCTCTGGTAGAATTTCATTATCAGGGAGGCGTATATCTTCTGGGGTCCTGTGTGGTTCCGCCGGATGCAGAAGAACGAAAAGAAAATATTTCTTTTGTGTTCCAGGATCAGACCTATCAAAATTTTGAGGAATTTGAGGCAAAGGCCTGTATTAACGGTATCAAAATTTCCGAGCTAAAAGATCCAGTTGAGATTGTACGGGCGGGAATTATCGGAAATGACACTCTGCTGAAGACTCCCTGGGGAGATACCAGGCTTTCCGAAAAAGCTTTGAAATAGCGGCGTGCAGAGGAGGAAAAAATGAAGAGCGCTAAAAGAAGAGAAAAAACAATCTATGACGATTCTTTGACCAGGATATTTTTCTGGTCAGGCTTTTCGGTGTTTGTTATCATGCTGCTTGCCTGTCTGTTCATAGGTGTTCTCGTGTTTTTTTACAGGGGTTCCGATCCGGAAGGCATAAAGATCATACTGTTTTGTCTGGCACTGGTGGTGCCGTGTTCTTATGGGATACCGTTGATCAGCCTGTTTAAGGCGTGGAAGCAGCAGTGCAGGCTTGGGATTTTCTGGAGGGACAGAACAGATCAGCACCGTCCACAATGGCAAAGAGACTGGTATCTGACCTGTGACCGGGGCGGTTTTATTCTCTGTCACAGAGCCTATATCCGATGTATCATGGATTCTTTGGTGGAAGCAGAAATCGGGGACCATGTCAGAGGCAAGGTTTATTATGTGGTGTATGAAGATATGGACGGAAAAAAACGGAAATTGAAATTCTCCTCTGACGTCTTGGCAGCGGAATTTCAGAACTGGTTTGAAAAACAGCCCTATGAGAACTCGGAGGAGAAGGAGAGATAAAATAGGCTTGATGTTTAGTGGAGAGCTTTCTCATCCTTCTCCCGCTGCCGTTTCCACAGCCACCAGTCATCGGAAGCTTCTCTGTAAACGGTAACACCCTGACGTTCTAATTTCTGCAAAATTTTTTCCTCCTCCTGTGAAGCTGGTTCGTACATGACCAGCTTCAGGGAGGGGATTCTAGTCAGAATTTCCAGATTTTCTACGGGCACCCAACACAGATTCACTGCCTCCAAATGCTGCAGATTCTGTAAGGGGGAAATATCTGTAAAAGGATTCAGGTTTAAATCAAGAATACGTAGATTTTCCATGTTTATATCCATTCCTTTCGCTTCGCTCAGGCACAAAACGTTATGAAAATGTTTTCCTGAGCTTATTTTTTCTTTATAATTCTTCTTATAGGGAACTCGGTATACTACAAATCACGGGGAGGTGAGTGGGCTGTCCGGCTTGCCGGATGACCGTATGTTTATATGTGTAGTCCGCCTTTTCAAGCACAAATAAGTGTGATTTCAAGCACGTAATCTTATCTTTGTATAAACATTCTCGTTTATGGCTTAGGCGTTCAGTCAATGCCGTCTCTCCCTATAATCTTTAGTGAACCTTCTGGTTCTGAAAGGAGTCCCTATGGCTTTAAAAATCGTGTACAAAATCTGCTGTGGCATTGATGTCCACAAGACTTTTGTAGTTGCCTGTATCGCTTCTACTAACGATAAAGGTGTCACTTCTTACGAGAGCCGCCGGTTTTCGACCTACACGAGCGGTCTGAAAACTTTGTTACAGTGGTTACTCGATCGCAATTGCAAGGATGTCTGTATGGAATCTACCGGTAAATACTGGATCCCTGTTTATAACATCTTGGAATCGGATTGTTCGATTGTCCTTGCTCATCCTAAATATGTTAAGGCTATCCGTGGAAAGAAAACTGACAAAAAAGATGCCAAATGGATTGCTGACCTGTTTAAGCATGACCTTGTTGCCGGAAGCTTTATGCCACCTGCTGACATTCGCCAGCTTCGCGACCTAATGCGTTACCGTTTCAAACTAACCTGCTTCAAATCAAGCGAAAAGAATCGTTTGCAGAACTGTCTCACGGTTTCCAATATCCAGTTGGGAAACGTTGTTTCGGACACCTTCGGCAAATCTGCTCAGGCGATACTGGATAAACTTTTGGAAAATCCCGCAAATACTTCCTTTGACCTTGAACCTCTTGTTTTCAGAAGCCTGAAGAAAAAACTTCCCGAGCTTCGCAATGCCATTGATGGCTATATCACTCCGGAACAGGCTGGCAAACTCAAAGTAATCAAAGCTCATTATGAAAACCTTGAATCCCGGAAAGCAGAGCTTGAAGAACTCATTCTTGCGCTCGCCGCTCCCTATCAGCAGGAACTTTCCATTCTTCAAACCGCTCCTGGTATCAGCAGTACTTTCACTGCCATCGGAATCATTTCCGAAATCGGTACCAATATGGAGGCTTTTCCTTCGGCGAAACACTTGTGCTCATGGGCTGGGCTTACACCAACCAACAATGAAAGTGCAGGGAAGAAAAAATCTGTCCGGGTGTCCAAGGCCGGATGCTACATCAAACCGCTTTTAGTACAGTGCGCAAACGCTGTCGTAAAAAGCACTAAGCATCCTGAAATGCGTAACCGTTATCTCCGTATCAGAAAGCGTCGCGGTCACAAGAAAGCAATCCTTGCAATAGCAAGAATGCTTCTTACCGCATTATACCACATGTTGAAGAACGGGGAAAACTATAATGCAGAACTTTACCAAAAATCCGACCTACCGCCTGCGGACCGTGAGATTACAGTAGAGCAGGCAATCATCATAGCAAGGAATCAAGGTTATAAAATCAAGTCAGCAACTGCATAACCTTAACATTTCTAATATTCAATTTTTAAAGCAGCCACCGAAAGATGGCTTATTTGTCGTGTACTTAAGGGAATGGATACCCTCTACTTCTCATTTTCAATCTTTGGATTCCGTGAATATCTTCTACCTGGCTGTCCCAAATGGTTAAATCTTCTACCTGTGTACATTCTGAAAGAAAATCCAGGTTCTCAAAGTAATCAAAACCAGTCAGATTCAGTTCTCTCAAATCTTTCAGATCAGGAAGTGTTTCTGCCAGCATGGGCTGGATCATTTTCCTTTGCTTTTTGAATTCTTCTTTTTCCTCATCTGTCATAGAACGTACACCATAATCGAGGGATACACTTTTTAGATTCGGAAATTGTTTCAAATCTTCCAGGGTGGTAAAACGTCCGTCTTCGTTAGTTACATAAAAATGTTCAATCTGATGAAGCTCTTTTTTTAGTACCCGTCCTCTTCCTGTATTCAAAAGATAGAGTGTCTGTATTTCCATATTTTTGTCCTGAAATTTTACACATTTACTATCATACCAGAAGCGTGTACCCAAAAGTCCGACCAGTAAAACCGTTAAAACGGAAATGAAAACAATGGTTTGTTTTTTGATATTCATACGGGCTCCTTTTCGATGGGCTGATTTTGATAAGAAGAGTATATCATGGGAATAAATAGGGTTCAAGTTATGCATTACCACATTTGACAGTAGGATTTTTTGGAATCTTCTGCTATAATTGGAGCGAGTTATTTATTCTGTAAAAAGTATTGCCTGGCAGTCTTTGCCGGAAAGAAAGAACTTCAGACAGGGGAAATAAGAGTATGAAAAATACGTCAAAGGGAACGAAAGGTATCAATATCACAGAAACCGAAAAGAATATCAAAACAGCCGGACAGGTTCTGGTATTTTCCAATTTGGCTGCTGTTTTGATCGGCGGTAAAATAAAGCTTGTGATTTTAATTGCGGTACTTTTGCTTTCTTATGCCATGTATCTCAGATTTTATCCTTATATGTATATCGAAGCCTTCAGCAAAAAGGTACAGGGACTGGCGTTTCAAATGCCGTTTATCGGGGCCGGCATTGCCTTGGTTTTATGTCTGTTCAATCTGAATATATATGAGTGCAGCCTTATAGAGTATCTGAAAATAGCAGCAGGGATTACGGTCGTACTTGTCATTCCTTATATCATAAAATCTTTAAAAACAAAAACCCCGCAGAGATTGGGACGCAAGATTTCTGTTATATTTGCTGTATTTGTTATTTCCTTTGGCATCACATTTCCGGTCAATTACTTATTGACTTTTGAGAAACCGGTACATGAAACAACAAGGATAACAGGCAAGGATTTAAGCACCAGCGGAAAAGCATTGGATTATTATCTGTATGGCAGCTGGAAGGGGAAAGAAAAGAGATTTTCTGTTTCGGGAAGTGTATATGGCGGCACTTCGGTTGGAGATATCAGAAAAATCTGCATAAAACGCAGTATTTTGGGTTTGGAGTATTATACACTGCATAAATGAAATGGAAGTCTTTTTAACGCTTAAAGTCCTCAACTAAAGTATATATAATATAAGAAATTAAGGAAACAAAACTTTAGAATGATAAGCGGGAATCCTCAGCAATTCAATCACTGAAATGAAAACGCAGGATTGTGTATATCCGCGTGCCATTAACCTGCGGTTATTTTTGATGAAGTATAATATAAGCAAAGGATGATAATATGATAAAAAAGTTTAATAGGATTGAAGGCAGATGTGTTGAAAAAATATATGGGCAAAATAGATTTGGATATTCTCGGTCGGATTTTGAGGATTTGCATGATTTGATAAAATGGGCTGAACAAGGAGGGTATCAAGGCTCCGAATTACAATTTTATGATTTTTATACAGGAGATGTATACAAACCTTTTGATAAGAAACGAAATGTTGTCTACAGTGCACCTGTATATGTAGATAATTTTTTTTATTTTTACAGGGAGATTCTGATAAAAAAGTAATAACTTTATATAAATATATTCCAGAAAAGGTATTAGAAGCGGTTGCAGAATTTAACATAGAAAAAGTGAATTTGTACAATTTGAAAATCATTGGTAATCCTTTCTATGTTATTAGTCAGGACAATGAAGATGGGTTCCAGTGCTATTATCCAGAAAAAATTTCCTTTCCGCTTCAAGAACAAGAGACTGTTATATTAATAGAGGATGGAAAGGTTTATTTAGAGAAATGGGTAGAAGAAGGCTGGGATGAGGAAAATGATTGCGCAACGGATACATATCAATACTATAATAAAATTATTATAAAAGATTTTGCAGGTAATACAATTTCGGAAGAGATTGGATGTTTAAATCAATCTGCAAACGGAGATTGGTGGATTTCGTGAATTTCATTTGTCCATGAAAATTAGAAGTTGTCGAGGTGACACAAAGCGAAAAATGTAAATATGGAATTATAGTAATGGGCATAGTTGCTGCTATACTACCATCTGTTATGCCTGAAACAGGTGTTCTTTTAGAATGCTAGAAATCAAGAATTGTGGGAAGAATACTTGGTATATTACTTATAGTAGTTGGAATATAGGTAGGCTTTGTTTAAAAATATTTCTAGATTGTAGGGGAATTGAAATGTTTACTGAAATGATAAATGCAGAGTTTGAAACTTTTACTGATTTCTGATCAACATAAATCTATTGACAGGTTCCTATCGTTATTCTAAAATATAAGTGATAAATTTTTAATTTCCCATTTGGAAATTATCACGTTTTGTTCCGGTAGGTTTACCGGAAGCTAAGTTTTGCGTCACACAGGCGGGAAATTTTGCAATGAAAGCAGTTGTAAAATTAAAGTGATTTGGAGCAATTTAATGTAGCAACGATATGTTCAATGTAAATGTAAATAAGAAGGGCACTGATTATTTTTAGAATGGAAATAATTGGTGCTTTTTTGTTGTTTAATTGTATAAGTGTGTCAACAGCATGTATTATTTCAAAAATAATAGATGCTGTTTTTACATATGGCACAGGAAACACAATGTTACAGAACAACTATAGTAAGAGAGGAGGAAACCAAATGAAACGAAGAAAACAGACCTTATGGAAATATGGCTGGGTGCAGCTGCCTTTGAAAGTGGGATGGCCGGCATGGTACTGTGAAGATGGTTTATGGAAACGTACCGAAAAAGTATTAAGAGTTGTAGAAGAAGAGACAGATCATATCACTTTTGAGACGGAACAGTACTGTTATTGTTTTGAATTCCAAAGAGCCGAAAGTGTAATGTTAGAATTGGCTGCATAGCACTGTCGCAGGCATGGAGAGTATCCAGATAGGATGCTCTCCTAAAAAGGAGCGTAGGGATTTTTGTATGATTCCGGAATGAAAAAACTATTATTACGGAGGAATGGAAGATGATGCAGAGAATATTAGTGAAAATGGATTGCAATAAGGAGGGCTGCGATATCAGGACCATATCCCGTGAAGCAGGAGTCAGTCAGAGATTTTATATCCTGCAAAAAGAGGCTGCTGAGGCAGAAAAAAATGGTTCCTGGATTGTGCAGGATGGTTCTTCTTTTGCGCGGATCTGTATTTTAGAAAATCATGTAAATGAGAAATATGTGGAGATTCATTTCTTTTGGGCATCCTCTGTGGAGAGTGATTGCTATAAGGGTCGGAAAGAGCGAATTTCTCTTCCATACGAGATATTCCAAAAAGCTTTTGCGGGAGAGGAACTTCATATAAAATTTCTGTCCCTGAAAGAAAACCATTTGCCTAAAATCGTATTCAGAAGCAGAAAAAATTTAAAAGAAGTGGTAAAGCATCCACAGCTGAGACGGAAGCTGGGGAAATTTTTGTCTAAACATTTTCAATGGGAAAATGCTATACAGATTGAGATTTATGATGATTTCCTTCCCTATAGTTTTGGATTTTGCGAATGCAGGAAGCATGGTTACGGAATTGTAGGAGGCATCATTTTACATGGACCGGAAGATTTGAAAACTGCAGTGTATAATATGCATACCTAGAAAGGAAGCAGATAATGAAGGAATGTTTATCAATGGTTCCGATGGTGCCGAAACAGAAATTTGCATTTCAATGCAAGCGATGCGGAGCCTGTTGCCGCCATGTCAGGGAGAGTGTACCATTGGAAAGCCTGGATATATACCGGATTGCGAAATATTTAAAGAAAAAAGGGCAGGTATCGGATATAGAGGGCGTTTTACAACAGTTTACCGTTCCAGTATTATTGAATGCATGCGGTTACATAGTATTTACGCTAAAAGTAACCGGGCCAGAGGATAGCTGTATTTTTTTACAAGATGGAAGATGCAGTATTCATGAGGTGAATCCAAGAGCATGCCGTACATATCCTATAGAAATCAATCCAGGAGGATTAGAACCGCTTCTTTGTGTGGACTATCCCCATCATTTTACGGGACCGCAAAGAACGGTCGACAGATGGGTGAAAAAATATTTTACAAAGGAAGATCAGGTGTTCCTGCAATGCGAAGTGGAGGTGGTGCTTCGCATTGCAAAGCTTTTAAAGCAGATTCCAGAAAATGAAAAGGTACATGCCCTCCCACTTTTTTTGTATTATAAATATACGGCATTTGATTTGGACAGACCTTTTATGGAGCAGTATCGGGAAAATAACGGACGACTTCTGACTGTGTTAGAAAAAATGATAGGGAAATAAGATGGTATCAGAATGTGTAAGCAAAGATGCCACAGCTAAGAGTGATTCAATCAAATACAAAATGACAATGGGCTGGTAGCAATATCAGCTCATTTTAGTTTGGAAAGAAAAGGAGAAAAATAAGATGACAAATGAGAAGAAAATAGTGGAAGAAAGAATTGTCAGGTTAAAACCGATAATGAAAGAAAGAGGTTATTCCCTGAAATGTCAAGAAAAGATAGATAATAATGGTATGAAGTATGGCATAGAAGTGATGCCAGCGAGTTCACTCCTCCCATTTGGCATCACCCTTTTCTATGAAACGGATTGGGGTGAGAAATCAGATGAGGAACTGGCAGCTATGCTGGTTGAGGCATCAAACTATCTGCCGAAGTTAAAACAGGATATGTTTGCAGATAAAAGCGTTATTCTTTCAAAAGTAAAGCCTTTAATTTATAGCATTGAGAATCTGAAGAACTTTAAGAAAACAAAAATTTTTTATAGAAAAACAAAAGTTTTTTTGATTTTGTTTTACGTGCGCTTCGAAAAGGGCTGGATTGTCAAAATTTCGTGGCCTTATATGGAAAAGATGAAAATTTTTGAAGACGAATTAATAGAACATGCCTTTGAAAATTTAAAAACAGATCTGCTGATTCTCGGCAACAATCTAAGGCTTTCTGATGAAAATGTGTTTCCAATATATGCTATTACAAATCAAAGAATGAATTTGGGAGCAGCTGGGATTTTACTTCCAGAGGTGTATAGAATTCTGTCAGAAAAGTTGGGAGAAGAGTTCCTTATTTTTCCGTCATCCATTCATGAATGTATTGCAATTCCATTTGTAGAGAAGCAGGATGGCCTTATGAAAATGCTTCAGGAATCGAATGAGAAAAGCGTTCAACAATCAGAACGATTGAGCAATCATATTTATTTATGCACACAAAATGGCATGTCGATTTTACAATGAAATGTTTCCTCAAAAGGAAATCGCGTTGTCCAATCCGTACAATCCGTAATGAGCTTTCTGCACGGATAGGTATAAGACGAATGAAATATTGCAAGGAATACAAAATAAATCAGGCTGGGTAATTCTTATTGCCCAGCAGAAAGGAAGAATCTATGGATTTTGTACACGTTGAATTAAAAAGGGATTCTTGGTTTGCTCCAACTATGGTTATAACTTCCCCTGAAGATGCGGTTCATTTTGTGAAAAATATGATCCGAGATAGAGACAGAGAAACATTGGTTTCCATTCAGGTTGCAACGTCTGGCCGTGTCATCAATGCATCTATTTGTTCAGTTGGAACTGCAAGTTATTCCCTAGTTCCTATTCCGGAAATTTTGAGAACTGCAATTCTATCTGGGGCTAATGGTATTATTTTAATCCATAATCATCCGTCTGGTTCTGTAAAAGCAAGTAAAGAGGATACAGATATTACGAAAAGGCTTGTCTTTGCCTGCCAGATGATGGGAATAGAGCTTTTGGATCATATCATTATTGGTGAAAAGGATACATTTTCCTTTCGGAAATCAGATGTAGATGTCTTTTCAATAGACCATACGCTTTTAAAATAACTGCTTGTTTAAAGTATGTGGTATTAGAGTTGAACAGGTCTTTTATGGAGTTATATAGGGAAAATAATGGACAGCTCTGGATGATATTAGAAAAATTGGCAAGGAAGAAGTAGTGAGATTTTTTAATCTTCTGCTATACTTGAAATAGGTATTTCTGAGAAAGTAGAACAGGTTGGATATTTCAGTGCAGAGTATATGGAAGAGGTGACGAAATGGCGTTTGGAAAAAAGAGATTGCCTGTAGGAAATGAAAAATTTCATTGAAAAAGATTATACAGAAAGCCCGTCGCGTTATACGACGCTTTATAAAAAAATGTAGTCTATCAACTGGAAAATCTATTATCCAATATGATTATCTCATTCCTCATACAATAAAAAAGAGGAATGCTGAAAGGAAAATTATGTTGTTATTTATAGATTTTGTTTGCTACAATTCTTATTGAGATTAAATTGCAATATATTGTTGTACAATATATTGCAAAAAGAAATATTGACTGTATCTATATATTGTGTTAGTATAAAAATGAAATTTGTATTTGTATCCTTTAAAGGAAGGATAAGAAATTTTGTCCCGGAAAGACTGGGAGACAATTTTAAGGAACCAGACGTTCCTGGCGAAAACAGCGCGGCCATTTAGAATGAAAATTTCTAAGTGGCCTTTTTGTTTTTCGAAAAGGATGCAGATGCAAACAATAATTCAAAGAAAGAGGTGGTGGATCAGTAGTATTTTACCAATAGAAGGGAGGGCAGATATCAACAATAGAAAAGAGGCATAAAGTGGCATTTAGGAGGAATCTCTAAGTGCTTTTTTTAATGGATGAAAGCCAAGGAGGGAAAGGCATGAATAAATCAATCATGATGGGACGCTTAGTAAGAGATCCGGAAATTCGCTATGTAGATACACAAAAAGGGGAAATGGCAATCGCAAATTTTCGACTGGCAGTAGATCGTAAATTTGCGAAAGAAGACGGCGAAAAAGCAGATTTTTTCTTTTGCTGTGCGTATGGCTGGCTCGCTGAGTTTACAGAAAAATATCTGGTGCAGGGCTTAAAAATAATTGTCAGCGGCCGGATGGAAAATGACAATTACAGAAATAAGGATGGGGAACAGGTATATGGAGTGCGTCTGATTGCGGAAGAAATCAATTTTGCAGAAAGCAAACGTACTTCAGAAGAGCATAGAGAAGAACGTACCTCCAGAAAGAGTTCCCGTAAGGAAGCTTCCTCTGCTCGTAAAAGCAATGCAAAATCAGGAAGAACATCCCGAAGGGAAGAGGATGATTATGAGGAAGATTATGAAGATGATTACGAAGTAACGTCGGCAAGGCAGAAAAGTGCCACAGGCAAAAGCTCTGGCAGAAGAAGCAGTTCTTCTTCAAGGAGTTCCAGAGAAAGAAGTCGTAGTCTGGATGAGCGGTACATGAATGTGCCAGATGAGGAATTACCTTTTGATTAAGATTGCTATTGAATAAGGGAGTGGGGCGCGAATGCAAAAAATAAAAAACTGGATGAAGCAGCATCTGGCATTTTGTACTGCAACAGGGATTTTTGGTCTTTTGGTTTCACCGTTTTTGTGGCCGGTATTTCTGGCAGTGATTTTTCAATCCCTGTCACTGGCTGTCCCTGTTATCGTAGGAATAGCATTGTGGGAGTTTTTTAAGGACGAAGAGGAGGAAAAGCATGAGAAAGTATCCGAGAGAGTACAAAAAGAAAATACAGAGAAAGTATCTTCTGATGATTCCGCATCCGGTGAGAAATCGAAGACTGGAGAGACGGAAACAGTAAGGAAAAACTGTACAGAAAATCCCCTGCCTGATGATGAAATCTGCCTTGCAATCCTGTGGTATCAACAGGAAGGGAGGCAGTATTTCCGACGTTTTCGGGAAAAACTTGAAAGAACAGGAAAACATGAATTTTCAATCAGTAGAGAGGGAATTTGTACGATACGTTCGGAAAAACAATTTCAGCGAATCGGGATTTTACATGGATATCCAGGAAGGATCTTGATTTTGGCAGAAAAGGAATTAAAAAAAGACGGTTTTTTCATAAAGGAAAGGGGTCGATTTCTTTGGATTTCCTGGAAAAAGGGAGGACGAACATATGCAATGTAGACCAGTAAGAAAGATTTATTACAACGCCGGAAATGGATATACGGTTGCCTCCTATATTACAGAAGAGGAGCTTCCGGAAAAAGTGGTACAGAAGGGAAATGGCGGTTATGGATTATTCCAAGCTGTCGGTATCGAACTGCCAACCAGTGATGGACTGGACTTGGAACTGGAAGGAGAATGGAAAAACGGGAAGTATGGGATGCAGTATGAAGTTTCCTGCTTTAAAGTATATACCCCGACAACAGAGGAAGGAATTAGGGCATATTTATCTTCCAATCTGATCAAAGGAATAGGGCCGGTAACAGCTGAAGAGATTGTAAATAAATTTGGGAAAAAGACCTTTTATGTTCTGGAAAACTGTCCGGAGGAGCTACTTAATGTCCGTGGTATTACAGAATCCAGACTGAATGAGATTATTGCTTGTTACAGGAAAAGCAATGATTTGCGGGAATTGATGGTTTATATGTCTCCGCTTGGACTTACTCCGCGTAAGATTGCAATGATACAGGAATATTTTGGCAATGCAGCGCTTCATATCGTTAAGGAAAATCCTTTCCGCTTATGTGAAATTAGCGGATTTGGATTTCTTACGGTAGATCCCATTGCCATACGGGCAAAAAATTTCAAACCGAATAATCCTTTCAGAATCAAAGCTGCGATTCAGCATATAATGAAGGAAGCGGAGGAAGAAGGACATCTTTTCCTGACCAGTCAGAATATTCTGGATGGCGCAAGTAGATTGTTAAATCATAAAAGGGATACCGGCCTTGTATCGGAACGTGCAATTAAAGATGCAGGAAATGACATGATCCGAAAAGAAGGTAGCCTGATTGTGGATCGAGGGGCATTCTACACCCCCAAATGTTTCCACGCAGAGCTTGGGGCTGCAGCAGCCCTTGTAAAACTTATGATGCAAAAGGGGATGGAAGTAAAAATTGACGGTATTTTAGAACGAATACAAAAAAATGAAAAGATAATCCTTTCAAAAAAACAAAAAGAAGCAATCCGTATGGCATTTTCCCATCCAGTTTCCATTATCACCGGAGGACCAGGACGCGGTAAAACAACAATTATCCGGTTCATCATTGCCATTCAAGAAGTATTGAATAAAGAGGCAGCCATTCTTTTGTGCGCTCCTACTGGAAAGGCACGAAGAAGGATGTACGAAAGTACTGGTTATCCGGCACTTACAATCCATAAAGCAGTGGGGCTGACTGGGGAAGAAGGAGAAGACGAGTGGAACGATTACCATACGATGCCGGACGATCTGGTTATTGCAGATGAGTTCAGTATGGTGGACATGTTTCTTGCGGACAAACTGTTCTCAAGCATTAAGTCTGGGGCGCGTTTGGTTATGGTAGGAGATAAAGACCAGATTGAATCTGTTGGCCCGGGAAATGTATTTAAAGAAATGATTGATTCCAATGTCATACCAGTTACCATTTTAGACGAAAATTTCCGGCAGGAATCCAATTCTACGATTTACCAGAACGGGGATAAGATAAATAAAAATCGTTTGGACCTAGTTTTTGATGACACGTTTCAGTTTTATCCGGCTATGAATGCTAAAGAAGCTTCTGAAATTATTCAAAAACTTTATCAGGAAGAATTGGAAATGCAAAAAGGTACCTGGGATGATGTGCAGGTACTTTCCCCTTTACGTAAGGATACCGAGGTAGGGGCGGATGCTTTAAATCTTGTTCTTCATGATATTGTGAATCCTCATAGAAAGGGGTATCCGGAAGTAAAAAATGGAAAACAGATTTTCCGAGAAAACGACAAAGTAATGCAGATAAAGAATATGGATGAAGTTTCCAATGGTGATGTAGGGGAAGTCCTAAATATTTACCATCAGGATGGGAAAAATATGATGCGTGTAGATTTTGGGGATGAACGGATCATGACCTATGAGGACGATGATTTCTGGCCATTGATTCATGCCTATGCGATGTCCGTTCATAAATCACAGGGTAGCGAGTATCCGGTAGTGATTCTTCCCATGTTGTCATGTTTCCGGAGGATGTTGCGGCGGAACCTGTTTTATACAGCAGTGACAAGAGCCCAGAAAAAGGTGATCATTGTAGGAAGCAAACGAGCGATGGCACAGGCAATCCGAACAGACGCAGTGACCAAACGAAATACCCGATTTGGGGAGCAGATTCAAAGGCTTTTGTCGGAATCAAAACGTCAGCAAAGAAAAACAGCATGAAAGGAGGAGACGAATAAAATGCTTTTGGGGATCATAACAAAGAAATTAAGAAAAGAATTGCATGATACCAGAAAGCTTCTGGAGCGGGAAAAGCAGAAAGGAAAAGAAGACGCTCAGGAGCGGCAGGAACTGGAAATCCGGATCTGGAAACTGGAAAGCGAATTGCGAACATACCAGTATCGGGAAAAACACATACGGGATGTCCTGAAATATGAATACTGGGAAAGAATCCGCCCGCTCTATATAATGGGAACAGCGGATTTGAAGCGTTCGATACGGCTTGAGAACCTGTTTTTTGACCGGGATGAAAAGACCTGGGGTGTGGTAGAGAGTTACTGCCTGCAATGTGGAAAGGTATTAAGAGCCAGCTATTTTTCACAGGAACTGGAAGCGCTCCGTTACCTTGCCATGAAGCAGATGCTTGGAATTGCTCCGGCGTTTGACACCTGTATGGAATGCTATCAGGAAAGCCTGAGGGCTTGTGCGTAAAAAAATATCCTTAGAGTATAATTATCATTGGCAAAAAGTAAAAAAATAAAGGAAGAGGCCGAAACCTCTTCCCAATCATACAGATTTGTCTTATTGTTTAATTGTCCAGAAAAAACATAAGGAGTCTGTATGATG
>NZ_CATNVD010000022.1 GCF_951230155.1 Parablautia sp. Marseille-Q6255 | reverse complement strand
CCTGTGCTATTTTATTTGTGGTTTTGCAGACCCACTTTCATTTTAGCACAGGAGCTCATACTTATATCTAAAGATTCACCCTCCCCCTGCATAGCAGGGGGTTTATTTTTACCGTGACACAATAAAAAAAGTCCGAAAAACCTCTGTTTTAAAGGTTTTCCGGACTCACACAAAAGCGGATAACGGGAATCGAACCCGCCTATCCAGCTTGGGAAGCTGGTGTTCTACCAATGAACTATATCCGCCTGCAATATTATCTGACTGGTTCATTATACCACACTGCGATAAAATTGCAAGCATATTATTTTCTAAATTTTCACCAGACTCATCCTTTTTCGTGATTTTCAAAATAGCTTTCCAGAACAGCAATGCTTTCCTGGCGCAGCACACCTTCTGTCACTTCCGGTTTCCAGAAGGACTGTTCAAATACTGTGCGGCTGCACTCGCTTCCCTGTGTGTTCAGGATTTTGCCAAGGTCAAGATCTGACGCCCCGTACACAAGCCGCCCAAGCTTCATCCATACAAGCGCTCCTGAGCACATAAAGCACGGTTCACAGCTGGAATACAGCGTATATTCCCTCAGGTCTGTGATACCTGTTCCCGCACAAAACTTCCGGATCAGGCCCAGCTCCGCATGAGCGGTCGGATCAGAGGATGTGTAAATCTGATTTTCGTTTGTACAGACGATCTCGTCTCCCTTTACCAGTACTGCTCCAAATGGTTCATTGCCATGCTCTGCGGCAAGGCTCGCAAGCCTGATGGCTTCCTGCATATATTTTTCATCTGCCGTCATGTTCTGTCTCCTTTTTCCCTCTGCGCAGCGGTCTGTCTGTGCCGTGCGCCGCCTACAGCCTCGTTTTTGTTCCCTTTGTATCGCGCGAGCTGATCCTCAGACGGTTAATGGACACTGGTTTGTCATGATAGGTCACCTCGGGCACCTCTGTGCCCTCCAGCCAGTAAACATCCGTGATCTCATCCTTCTCTGAAAGCTTCATCCCCCGCACACCGACTGCCGTTTTTTTCTTGATCGGCACTTCGGATACCGGAAAACGCAGAAAGTAGCCGCCCTTTGTTGCCAGTACGACATGTGCCTGCTCCGGCGCCGCGTGTACCGCTACGACTGCATCCCCTTCCTGCAGCTTAGTTGCCGCGATCGTACGCTTCGATACATCGAACTCACAGCCCTGCACCTGTTTCATCATCGCCTGCTTTGTCACAAAGGTCAGCACCGTATCTCTGATATCATTCAGCGCCATAACTGCGATAAAATTCTCCTCGCTGCTGCTGTAATTGCAGATATTGTCTACCGGAGTCCCCTTATCGCGGAACCTGCCGTACGGAACATCGAGTACTTTGAGCAGATGCAGCCTTCCAGTATCCGTAAACACGCAGACACGATCCGTATTGAGGCAGTGGATCACATATCGACTCTCTGCGTCGGCAGCTTCTTTGTTCCGCTCATAGACGGCTTCATCGACCGTCCTCACATACCCGAAGCGGTCCATCAGGCACACGACCGGCATCTCCTCGATCTTCTGCTCTTCCAGGACGATCTGCTGCGCATTATCAAGCGAGGTCCTTCTCGGTCTGCCAAATTCCTTTTTATAGGCATCCAGTTCCTTTATGATCAGCTCTGCCATAGATCCATAATGATTTAATATATCCTGATACTGTGCGATATTCCGAAGCGTTTCCTCATGCTCCTTCATCAGGACCTCAATCTCCAGCCCGATCAAACGATACAGGCGCATATCAAGGATCGCGTTTGCCTGCGGCTCTGTAAATGCAAGCTTCGCCGCCATCCTGCGCGACCGTTCTGACTTGAAGCGGATCCCGTCCGTAACGCCGTCTACCAGACAGGCCTTTACCTGATCTCTGCTTTTACTGCCGCGCAGGATCTCAATGATCAGATCGATCACATCACACGCGCGGATCAGACCCTCCTGGATTTCTTTCTTCTTTTCTTCTTTTTCAAGAAGATTCCTGTATTTGCGTGTCATCAGTTCAAACTGAAAATCAATGTGATACTCCAGGATCTGTTTCAGGCTCAGTGTCTCCGGCCTTCCATTCGCAACAGCGAGCATATTAACGCCGAAGGTATCTTCGAGCCTAGTTTTTTTGTAGAGAAGGTTTTTCAGACGCTCGATGTCCGCCCCTTTTCGCAGCTCCAGAACAATACGGATCCCTTCCTTCGAGGACTGGTTGGAGATATCAACAATATCTGTCGTCTTTTTCGTCTCAACAAGTGTTGCCACATCATTGAGGAATTTCCCGATATTTGCCCCCATCATAGGATACGGGATCTGTGTGATCACGAGGCGTTCCCTGCCGCCCTTTGCACGCTCGACCTCGACCCTGCCCCGGATACGGATCTTGCCCTGTCCCGTCTCATAGATTTCCGCCAGCTCATTCTGATTGACAATGATCCCGCCGGTCGGAAAATCCGGGCCTTTTATATATTTCATCAGGTCTGCCGTCGTCATACTGCTGTTTCTGATCATCGCCTTGACCGCATCGATCACCTCGCACAGGTTATGCGGAGGGATCGACGTCACCATGCCTACCGCGATCCCGTCTGATCCGTTTACCAGAAGATTCGGGATGCGCACCGGAAGAACGAGCGGTTCTTTTTCTGTCTCGTCAAAATTTGGTCCAAAGTCCACAATGTCCTTATCCAGATCTGCAAGAAACGCCGTCTGTGTCACCTTCTGCAGTCTCGCCTCCGTGTAACGCATCGCTGCTGCGCCGTCTCCTTCGATCGATCCGAAATTGCCGTGTCCATCCACAAGAGCCAGCCCTTTTTTGAACTCCTGTGCCATTACGACAAGCGCTTCATAGATGGAACTGTCACCGTGCGGATGGTACTTGCCCATCGTATCGCCCACAATCCTTGCGCATTTGCGGTACGGTCTGTCATACCGGATCCCCAGCTCATACATATCATACAGCGTCCGCCTCTGTACCGGCTTGAGCCCGTCCCGCACATCTGGAAGTGCACGCGCGATGATCACGCTCATCGCATAGTCAATGTATGATTTCTGCATAATATCCGAATATTCGGCTCTGATTATCTGTCCATCCATAAATCCTTCTCCTTATCCCTTACTATCGTGTAAGACGTCAGCTGCGTACCGTCACAGCCCATTGTCCTACACGTCAAGCAGTGCTTCCTGCGCATGCTCATAGATAAATGCCTTGCGCGGCGGAACCTCTGTCCCCATCAGCATCTGTGTCACACTGGACGCGATGCGCGCATCCTCGATCTCCACGCGCTGCATCACGCGGGTCTGCGGATTGAGCGTTGTCTCCCAGAGCTGTTCTGCATCCATCTCTCCAAGTCCCTTATAGCGCTGCAGAGTAAATGCTCCCTTATGTGTCCTGCGGTACTGCTCCAGAGCCTTGTCATCATAGAGATACTGCTCCTTCCCCCTTGCCGGGATTACCTTATAAAGCGGAGGCATCGCAATATAGACATGCCCCTCGTAGATCAGCTCCGGCATAAAACGGTAAAACAGCGTCAGAAGCAGCGTACTGATGTGCGCGCCATCGACATCCGCATCCGCCATGATCACGATCTTGTCATAACGCAGCTTTGTGATATCAAAATCATTTCCATAGCCTTCTGAGAATCCGCATCCGAATGCATTGATCATCGTTTTGATCTCCGCATTTGCCAGCACCTTGTCAATGCTCGCCTTCTCAACATTTAAGATTTTCCCCCGGATCGGAAGGATCGCCTGGAAATTACGGTCGCGCGCCGTCTTTGCCGAGCCTCCGGCAGAATCTCCCTCCACGATAAAGATCTCGCAGATACTGCTGTCCCGGCTCTCGCAGTTTGCCAGCTTTCCATTACTGTCAAATGAGTATTTCTGCTTCGTCAGCAGATTCGTTTTCGCACGCTCCTCCGTCTTGCGGATCTTTGCCGCCTTCTCGGCACACGCAAGAATGTTCTTGAGCGCATCGAGGTGCTTGTCAAAATACAGCACGATCTCTTCTCCGGTCACCTTGCCGACTGCACGCACCGCATCCTGATTATCCAGCTTTGTCTTCGTCTGTCCCTCAAAGCGCGGCGAAGGATGCTTCACTGACACGATCGCCGTCAGACCGTTTCGTATGTCTGCCCCTGTGAAATTGCTGTCCTTTTCTTTGAGCACCCCGATCTGGCGCGCATACGTGTTCATCACAGTTGTAAACGTCGTCTTAAATCCGGTCAGGTGCGTACCGCCCTCTGCATTGTAGATATTGTTGCAGAATCCCAGCACATTTTCATGAAATTCGTTCGTATACTGGAAGGCGACCTCGACCTGCATGCCGTCCGCCTCTCCGCTGAAATAAACCGGCTCGCAGACGGGCTCAGACTTCTGGTTCAGCTCGCGCACAAAGCCGATGATCCCCTCCGGCTCGGTGTATGTGATCTTCTCTGTCTCCTCCCCTCTGCGATCCTCGAAATGGATCGTAAGCCTGGGGTTCAGATAAGCCGTCTCATGCAGGCGGCTTTTTAACTCCGTGGCAGAAAAACGGGTCTTTTCAAAAATCTCCGGATCCGGCAAAAAGCGAATACGCGTCCCGGTCTGCTTTGTCTTTCCGATCACCGGAAGCAGTCCCTTCTCAAGCTCGATCACCGGAACGCCGCGCTCATAACGGTCGTGATGGATCTTGCCGTCGAGCATGACCTGCACATCAAGCCATGTGGACAGCGCATTTACGACTGACGAGCCTACACCGTGCAGGCCGCCGCTTGTCTTGTAGACGGTATCGTCAAACTTGCCGCCCGCATGCAGCGTTGTAAAGACGAGCCGCTCCGCAGACATCCCTTTTTCATGCATGCCTACCGGAATCCCCCGCCCATTATCCTCAACTGTCGCTGAGCCATCCTTTTCCAGATAAACCTCTATCTGCGAACAGTACCCTGCCAGATGTTCATCCACCGCATTATCTACGATCTCATAGATCAGATGGTTCAGCCCCTTGCGGGACACACTTCCGATATACATTCCCGGACGTTTTCTGACAGCCTCAAGCCCTTCCAGAACAGAAATACTGCTCGCATCGTACGTATTGCTCTTTGCCATGTTACTGCTTCCTTTCCATTTCAGTGCTTCTGTGCTACCTCGCCACGCTTTTTGTAGATGGAATCCGCAGGAACCACCTCACGCACAGAAGAAAGCGGGTAAATATTTGTATGCGGACCGACAACCGTTCCCGGATTGAGGACAGACCCGCAGCCGACCTCTACCTCGTCTCCAAGCATTGCTCCAAACTTTTTAAGTCCCGTCTCGATCCGCTCCTTTTCATCTTTTACTACGACGAGCGTCTTATCTGACTTTACATTAGAGGTGATCGAGCCGGCTCCCATATGCGCCTTATACCCCAGGATCGAGTCTCCTACATAATTATAGTGCGGTACCTGTACCTTATTAAACAAAACCACATTTTTAAGCTCTGTCGAATTTCCTACCACAGCGCCTTCTCCAACGATCGCATTCCCGCGGATAAATGCGCAGTGGCGCACCTGTGCGTCTTTTCCGATGATCGCCGGGCCATTGATATACGCTGTCGGAGCGACCGTGGCAGACTTTGCGATCCAGACATTTTCGCCCCGCTTTTCATATTCTTCTTCTGAGAGAGTCTGCCCAAGCTCTACAATAAATGCGCCGATCTTCGGCAATACCTCCCACGGATATTCTGCCCCGTCAAACAGTCTGACTGCGATCGTCTCGTTCAGATTAAATAAGTTCCTGATCTTGCATGCTTCCATTTTCATATCCTCCTCATTCAGATACCTGCTTCGCCTTCTTTGCGGTCCGGACACTCTGTCCCTGGCGCCCGGTTCTGCTTTTGTCTGCTTTATAATATTTTGCAGCCTCGTCAAAAAGCGGCCGCATCGCATACTGGTTGTTAAGCTGCAGCACTCCTTCTGTCCTGGAACGGATAAAGTGTTCCAGCTTCATCATATATTCCTCACTCGTGATCGTCCCCTGAGCCACGTAATTGAGACCCTTCTCCCAGCTCGCCGTAAGCTCCGGATTTAAAAGGGAACGGATCGAGTAAAATACTACGTCATGGATCATCTCTCCTTGCAGTGTAGGCGAGAGGATCTGCGTCTTTTTATTCAGCGCTATGTATTTATTCGCCACCAGCTTTTTTAAGATTTCTGCCCGGGTAGCGCTCGTCCCGATCCCGCAGCTTTTAATCTGCGCGCGCAGCTCCTCATCCTCGATCAGCTGTCCGGCATTTTCCATCGCGAGGATCATGGAACCGGAATTGTAGCGCTTCGGCGGAGAAGTCTCTCCTTCTCTGATCGTAAGCGCTTTCACCGGAAGCTCCATACCCTTTTTCAGCCCTTTGAGCACCTCTAAAAGCTCTTTTCCAAACTCCGCTTCCTCTGCATCCTTCTCTGTGCCTTCGCGCTTTCTCTGCGCCCCCGTGCCTGCGTCAATCTCCTGTCCCGCCTTTCCTTTTTTATCATAGGGATTCCCCGCTACCCGGAAATATCCCTCCTCCAGCAAGACCTTAAAGGAAAAGAAAAACCGTTCTCTCCCCATCGCTGTGACCATACTGATCTTCTGAAACTCTGCCGGCGGATAAAAAATGCTTAAAAACCGCCGCACGATAGCAGCATATACACCGAATGCATTTCCTTTAAGACTCCCAAGCGCGCCAAATCCCTGGCCGGTCGGAATGATCGCATAGTGGTCGGTGATCTGCTTATCATTTACATACCGCGTTCTGGAGATCCCTTTATACGTCTGCCCATCCAGGATCTCCTGTGCAAACTCCTTCGCAGGTCCAAAACTGCGAAGTCCTGCGATATTTTTATGGATCTCCTTTGCAACTGCACCAGAGAGCACCCTTGCGTCTGTCCTCGGATACGTCACAAGCTTTTTCTCGTACAGCTCCTGCACGATGCGCAGCGTCTCATCCGGGCTGATCTTAAACATCCGGGAGCATTCATTTTGAAGCTCCGCCAGATTATACAGCAGCGGCGGATGTTTCTTTTCCTTTTTCTTTTCTATAGAATCCACCACCGTCATGGCTGCCGCCTCCTGCTGATGCGGCGGATGTTCACGCAAAAGCTGTCCGATCAGCTCTTTGGCATCCTTTTTCTCCCGGAACCCGTTTTCTTTATACAGCTTCGCAGAGAGATAGTAGGCAGATCCTTCTACTGCACGGAACTCTCCCGACAATGCGCGCCCCTTTATCTCAAGCTCCTGAATCACCCGGTAAAACGGAGTTTTGACAAACTGCCGTATCTCTCTTTCCCGCCGTACGATCATCCCGAGCACACACGTCATCACCCGCCCCACAGATACTACAGAATACCGCGTCCCCAGATAGTTCGAGATCGCATTGCCGTACTTCAGGGTGAGCAGCCTTGAGAAATTAATCCCCATCAGATAATCTTCCTTTGCCCGCAGATAGGCGGCAGAAGAGAGATTATCGTACTCGGAGAGATCCTTTGCCTCGCGGATCCCCCTTCGAATCTCCTCTTCTGTCTGTGAATCGATCCAGACGCGCCTGCGCGTTTTTCCTTTTACACCGGAAAGCTGTTCCACCAGTCGGTAGATATATTCTCCCTCCCGCCCGGAGTCCGTGCAGACATAGATGGTCTGCACGTCTGTCCGTTTTAAAAGCCCGCTCACAACAGCAAACTGCTTTTTGACATTCGGGATCACTTCATATAAAAAATGCTCCGGCAGAAACGGCAGCGTCTGAAGGCTCCAGCGTTTATATTTTTCATCGTACACCTCCGGATAGCTCATCGTCACGAGATGTCCGACGCACCATGTTACCACATAGGAATCAGACTCCAGATATCCATCGCCACGCCTCATATTCTCTTTTAAAGCTTTCGCAAACTCCTGCGCTACGCTTGGCTTCTCTGCAATAAACAGATCCTTCATCTGTTTCCTCCCATCCAAAGCAGCCCCCCCATCCTGCACATCTGCTGCTCCACAAAACTATGAAAAGGGGCTGCTGCAAAATATAGCTATTTTACAACAACCCTTTTATTATACGTTACTTTTCATCGCTTTTGCAATAAAAATTTATTTTGGCTGGATATAGCCCTGCGCTTTAAGCGTCTCCGCGCACAGAACAGCGCCGCCTGCCGCGCCGCGGACCGTGTTGTGGGAAAGTCCGACAAACTTGAAATCATAGATGGAATCCTCCCGGATGCGTCCGATCGATACTCCCATGCCGTTCTCGTAGTCCACATCAAGCTGTACCTGCGGGCGGTTATCCTCCGTCATATAGCGGATAAACTGCTTCGGCGCGCTTGGAAGATCCAGCTCCTGCGGAACGCCGCGAAAGCTTTCCAGCTTTTCAATAAGCTGCTCCCTGGTCGGTTTTTTGCGGAATTTCACAAATACTGCTGCCGTGTGACCATTGAGCACCGGAACACGGATACACTGGCAGGTGATCTTCGGCTCCTGTGCCGGCTCGATCACGCCATTTTTGATCTCTCCCCAGAGGCGAAGCGGCTCTTTCTCACTCTTTTCTTCTTCTCCGCCGATGTACGGGATGATATTTTCTACCATCTCCGGCCAGTCCTTAAAGGTCTTTCCGGCGCCTGAGATCGCCTGATAGGTAGTCGCTACTACCTCGTACGGTTCAAATTCCTTCCATGCAGTCAGCACCGGAGCGTAGCTCTGGATGGAGCAGTTTGGCTTTACCGCAATGAAACCGCGCGTTGTGCCAAGGCGCTGCTTCTGGTATTTGATCACCTCGAAATGCTGCGGATTGATCTCCGGCACTACCATCGGCACATCCGGAGTCCAGCGGTGCGCGCTGTTGTTGGAAACAACCGGCGTCTCTGTCTTCGCATACGCTTCCTCGATCGCCTTGATCTCATCCTTTGACATATCTACAGCAGAAAATACAAAATCAACGCCTGCTGCGACTGCCTCCACTTCATTGACATTCATGACCACAAGCTTTTTTACACCCTCCGGCATCGGTGTCGTCATCTTCCAGCGTCCGCCTACCGCTTCCTCATACGTCTTTCCGGCGCTGCGCGCACTGGCTGCCACGACCGTCACCTCAAACCACGGATGATTCTCCAGCAAAGAGATAAATCTCTGCCCTACCATTCCTGTTGCTCCCAAAATACCTACTCTTAATTTCTGGCTCATTTTTTCATTCTCCTCATGTGTCTTAGCTTTGTTCTCCTGTGGCGAACAATTGTTTTTATATAAAATACGCTTCTTTTTTCTCTGTGTCAAGAGAAAATCTCATATTCCTTTTAAAGTCGCAGCAGGTCCTGCTCCTCTTCTATGTATTCCCGGCACCCGCTCAGGAATTCCTCCATAGCCGCACGCCCGGGAGCGCCAAGCGTCAGCCGCTTTTCCACACAGGTCTTCATGCTGATCGCCTCATAAATATCCTCCTCAAAGCAGCTGCTGTACTCGCGGAACTCATCCAGAGTCAGGTCATCTAACGCCTTCCCCTGTTCAATGCACAAAAGCACAAGTCTTCCGGAAATGCTGTGCGCATCACGAAACGGCACGCCGTGGTTCACAAGATAATCTGCCACATCCGTCGCGTTTGTAAATCCGTTCCTGGAGGATGCCTCCATTGCATTTTTATTGAATTTTATAGTATCCATCATGCCCGTAAAGAGCGTAATACAGGACGTCACCGTGTCGATCGCATCGAACACGCCCTCCTTGTCCTCCTGCATGTCCTTATTATACGCAAGCGGGAGTCCTTTCATTGTCGTCAAAATCCCCATCAAAGCCCCGTAGACGCGGCCTGTCTTTCCACGCACCAGCTCGGCAATATCAGGATTCTTCTTCTGCGGCATGATGCTGCTCCCTGTGCTGTACGCATCGTCCAGCTCTACAAACTGGTATTCATTGGAATTCCAGATAATGATCTCTTCAGAAAAACGGCTCAGATGCATCATGATCGTAGACAGAGCCGCCAGATATTCGATCACATAGTCCCGGTCTGATACGGAATCCATACTGTTTCTCGTCGGTCCCGCAAAGCCCAGCAGCTCCGCTGTAAAGCCGCGGTCGAGCGGATACGTCGTTCCCGCAAGCGCGCCCGCCCCCAGGGGGCAGTAATTCATCCGCTCCAAAATATCCGCAAGCCGTGAACGGTCACGCCGGAACATCTCAAAATACGCTCCGATATGATGAGCAAGCGTCACCGGCTGCGCCTTCTGCAAATGCGTAAAACCCGGCATGAATGTATCAAGATGCTCTTCCATGATCCGAAGCAGCACCTGAAGCAGCTCATACAGCAGATGATCCGTATTGCGGATCTCATCGCGCACATACAGGCGCATATCAAGCGCTACCTGATCATTGCGGCTCCTTCCTGTATGCAGCTTTTTCCCTGTCTCACCGATACGCGCGATCAGATTTGCCTCCACAAAGCTGTGGATATCCTCATACTCCGATGTGATCTCAAGCGCTCCACTGTCCACATCCTGGAGAATGCCAAGCAGTCCGTGGACGATCTGCTCACATTCCTGCGCTGTGAGGATCCCCTGCTTTTGCAGCATCCGAACATGCGCCATGCTGCCTTCAATATCCTGCTTGTACAAACGCCGGTCAAATAAGATCGATGCATTAAAATCATAAACGATCTGGTCCGTTTCTTTTGTAAAACGGCCGCCCCATAACTGTGCCATATCCTCTTTTCTCCTTCTAACACTGCTTTTTCTGATAATTTTTAAGTCTATCACAACAAAGAATTGATGACAAGACATACTTCCTTTCTTGTGTCAAAATCCTGTCCGGGACAAAATTATCCCGCGCCATCTTGTCTCGCGCCCGCTCCTGCGCTATACTGATATGCGGAAACAGGAAAAAGAAAAACAGTCCCAAAAGGAGTTGCGATATGAATCAGACAAACCGAAATTATCAAAAAGAGCTGGAGCGCGTGCTCGCCCGCATTCCTAATCAACCGCGTCCTTCTCTTCTTTTGCACAGCTGCTGCGCACCCTGCAGCAGCTATGTACTTGAATACCTCAGCGAATATTTCCAGATTACAGTGCTCTACTATAATCCGAACATTTATCCCGAAGAAGAGTTTTACCGCCGCTCCGGGGAACAGAAGCGGCTGATCGAAACGCTCCCTGCCGCATCGGATATCCACTTTATCGAAGGGCGGTTCGACTCCCGCGAGTTTTACGATGCAGTGCGCGGTCTGGAACAGATCCCCGAGGGCGGTGCCCGCTGCCATGCATGCTTTCAGCTGCGTTTAGAAGAAACAGCCCGCATCGCTGCCAGAGAGCATTTCGATTTTTTTACGACTACACTGACGATCAGTCCCCTCAAAAATGCTGCCGTATTAAACAAAATCGGAGAGGAAACCGCCGCCCGGTACGGCGTCGCATGGCTCCCCTCCGACTTCAAAAAGAAAAACGGCTACAAACGCTCGATCGAGCTGTCCGCCCAGTATCAGCTCTACCGCCAGGACTACTGCGGCTGTGTCTTTTCCAGACAGGAACGAGCCGCAAGGCAGCAGTCATAGGCGCGCTCCCTCAGCCGTCCTTGCGGCATCTGCGCTCGATGATCCCCAGTACGCCGTAAAGCGCCATAGCGATCAGGCACAGGATCACGATCGACATAATCACCCAGTCAAGCTTAAACACCTGGCTTCCATAAATGATCAGGTACCCCAGCCCCTGTCTTGCCCCGATGAACTCTCCGATCACTACCCCGACAAGGCACAGGCCGATATTTACCTTCATCACGCTGACAAGCAGAGGCACCGTACCCGGCAGGATCACCTTGGAAAGTACGTCCGTGCGCCTTCCCTGGAGCGTATAGATGAGCTTGACCTTATCTGGATCCATTTCCCGGAATCCGGTATAAAGATTCAGGACAGTCCCAAAAATCGCAATTGATATCCCGGCCACAATGATCGATTTCATATTTGCTCCCAGCCATACGATCAGCAAAGGAGCAAGCGCCGACTTGGGCAGGCTGTTGAGTACCACCAGATACGGCTCCAGGATTTCTGAAAGCTCTGTGTTGTACCACAAAACTACAGAAATACTCACTCCTGCCACTACGACCAGGACAAAGCTTATCAGCGTCTCTGCAAGCGTGATTCCGGTATGCAGGAAAATGCTGCGATCCTTCCACATCATTCCAAATGTTTTCAGCACACGGGACGGACTGCTGAAAATAAAGCCGTCGATCCATCCGAGCTGTACTGCTGTCTCCCACAGAAGCAAAAAGACAACAAAGATAAGGATCTGTACTGCCGTGATCCGGTACTGCCTTCGTTTTAATCCCTGCAGATAGTCAAGCTGTGTCTGCGATACTCCTCTCTTTTTATCCATGCTCATTCAGCTCCTTCCACAACAGATTAAAATATTCCTTAAATTCCGGCATATTTCTCCGTTCAAAAGGCGTCTGTGCCTGTTCTGCAAATCTGATCCTGAGTATTTTTTTTACCCGCGCCGGCCGGGCGCTCAGTACAATGATCCGGTCCGCCATACTCACTGCCTCCGACAGATCATGCGTGACAAGGATAGCCGTCTTTTTTTCTCTGCGCAAAATGCTGTATACATCATCACACACCGAAAGACGCGTCTGAAAATCAAGCGCTGAAAATGGCTCATCTAAGAGCAAAAGCTCCGGATCCAGCGCCAGAGTCCGGATCAGTGCCGCTCTTTGACGCATTCCTCCGGAGAGCTCGCTCGGTCTGGCGCTGCGGAATCTGTAAAGGCCGTAATCCATCAGCATCTTATCCACCCGGGTTCTTGATTCATTGTTCAATTTGTGCTGGATCTCCAGCCCGAGCACCACATTCCGGTAGATCGTCCGCCATTCAAACAGATGGTCCTTTTGCAGCATGTATCCGATCTTTTCCCGAAAGGTATTCTCTGTTTCTCCCTCCAGCAAGATCCTGCCGCCCTCCGGACGCAGCAGTCCTGAAATTAAAGAGAGCAGCGTGGATTTTCCACAGCCGCTCGGTCCTACTACAGCAATAAATTCCCCTCGTTGTACCTGAAAGGATATATCTGATAAAGCAAAGGTTTCGCCGTTTTTACTGTGATATGCGTAACTGACATTTTCCAGTTCCAACAATGGCTTCACATCCTTACACCCCCTCTTCTGATCTACTTTATCATATGAGATCAGATGACTTTGGTGCAAACGGCCAGCCCTTTTCTAGCTCAGCTCCTGATAGGCTTCTACCTGGATCTGCTCAAATGTACTCATTTTGTGATAGATCCTGGTGCCCATATCGATCAGCGGAAAAGCCGCCGCCGCTCCGCTTCCCTCTCCGAGGCACATGCCTGCATCGAGTGCCGGGGCAAGCCGGAGCTCTTCCAGGATCCTGCGGGAAGCCGGCTCCTTTGACACATGCGTTGCAAGCATATAGCCCTTCGCCTGCGGGCACAGCCGCACAGCCAGAAGCGCCGCCACAGAAGAAATAAATCCGTCTATCAGCACCGGGACATGATACCTCGCGCCTCCCAGGAACAGTCCTGTGATCCCCGCAATGTCAAACCCTCCTACACAGGAAAGAACCGTGATCGGATCTTTCTGTGTCAGATCCCATCGCTCAATCGCCTCCTGTATAACCTGTATCTTTCTCTGCAGCCCTTCGCTCGAAAGCCCTGCGCCGCGCCCGGTCATCTCTCTGGCATCCACCGCAAGCAGAGAAGACGCTACCGCGCTCGAGGTCGTCGTATTGCCGATGCCCATTTCCCCTGTCGCGATAAGATCATAGCCCTCTTCCTTCAGCTCTGCCACAAGCCGGATGCCGGTCTCGACTGCGCGCACCGCCTCCTCGCGTGACATCGCAGGCTCCTTTGCAAAATTTTTCGTGCCATATGCGATCTTGCGTTTTTCCACGCGCGCCGTGTCCACTGCCATCCCGATATCGATCGGGCGGATCTGCGCTCCGCTCATCTGGCATATGATAGCCGCACAGGATTTGTCATCCAGAAAATTTTCTGCTACGATCGCTGTTACCTCCTGTCCGGTCTGCGTCACTCCCTCCGCTACAATGCCGTTGTCCGCGCACATGGGGATCAGTATCTTCTTCTCCGTGCGCACCTGCGCACTGTGCTGCGCACCTGCAATGCGCGCAATACTGTCCTCCATCCAGCCCAGGCTGTGCAGCGGCTTTGCAATGCTGTCCCAGCGCTTTTTACACAGACTGGCAGCCTCTGCATCATATGGCTCTATGCTGCGCAGCGTCTCCTCCAGCGTCTCTCCTTCTCTGATAGCGGTTCTCGTATCTGTTTTATATGTATCTGCCATTTTATCAGCCATTACGTCTCTCCTTATCTGTCCATACTGCCGCCGGAGCTGCAGTCTCTTTTTTTGTAAGCAGTGTTGTATGATTCCAGGTACTTATCTCCTTTATCTCCGGCCGCTGTTTTCCATGTGCATCCGTTTTCCAAAAAAGCCCGCCGGAAAATCCCTCCGCGTTTTTCACCTGCCACTCAAAATACGGCCGGTGCGGCAGTGCGAACCGTTCCATGACCGCCATGATCGTCCCGCCATGGACCACAAATACTGCCTCCTTGTACCCTTCCCGCTGCGCGTCCACGCACGCCTGCACAAATGCGCGGCAGCACCGGTCGGAAAACGCTGCCCGGCTCTCGCCGCCCGGAAAGGGCAGTTCTCCTCCACTGTCGATCCACGCCTGATAATCAGGATCCCCGGAGAGCTCCTGATAGTTTTTATACTCAAATTTTCCAAATGCACATTCCCGCAGATCTTCTGCAATCCGAAGCTTTTCCTGCGGAAAAAGAAGGTGGGCCGTCTCAATGCAGCGGCGAAGCGGACTGACGATCACCGCGCGCGCCTCCTGATCTGCCCCCGGACATACCTGCAGCTCTTTTAGCGCATGTACCGCCCCGTCCGTCAGTGGTTCATCCGTTGTTCCCACGTACCGTTTTTCCAGATTTCCTGCCGTGCTCCCATGGCGGATCAGACAGACTCTCATAGCTGTTCACCTGCCTGTTTTTCCATCTGTTTTTTCATCTGTTTTTCCATCTTTTTGTCGTCTCCGGCCTCCTGATATGCGCATTCTTCCCTGCAGCATCCCTTCAGTGTTATCCCCAGTCCGCAGACCACCCGAATGACCTCCTCCGAATACTCTGCCAGACAGACGCAGATCCGTCCGGTCAGCTCTCTCCACATCCGGTCGAAGCGCTCTACCGGAACTACGCCGCAGCCCAGTTCATTTGAAATGACGACAATCCCGGGATTATGCTGGTACAGCCTGTGCGCAAACCGGGCAGCCTCCTCTTCTATATTTACTGCGGTAAGCAGCGCCTGCGGCTGTATCCCGTTTTCCCCGGCCTTTGCGTATTTTTCTTCCAGCATCCTCCTGACGTATTCATGAAAATGACAGATGCCCTGGCAGCTCCACAGTTCATCCTCCCCACAGCAGCTTCCATCTATCCATCCATCTGTTATCTTATACCTGTCTTTTGCATATGCCAGCTTTCCCTGATATGCTCCGCCGATGATCAGCTTCACTCATTTCATCTCCCTAAATGATTATTTTTCTGCAGTATCCGCAGACGTTTCTTTCCGAAATACAAAGAATTTACTCAGCACATAGTTTCCGACCATGACGATCACCTGTACGATCAGCTTTGCCGCCTTATCATTCCAGCCCAGTACGGTCACCATGATAAACATACATGCCATATCAAGCAGAAGCGTCGTCGCTCTGGACCCATAAAAAGCTGCCGCCTCTTTGAAGCTGCAGCGCCTTCTGCTCTCAAAAACGTATTTGCGGTTTGTAAGATACGCAAATGTGACTGCCGCGATCCAGGACAGGATATTTGCTGCCTGCAGCTGCAGTGCCGACTCCGGATCCAGAAAAGTAAATACGCAGCCGTAGTACACTACAAGACTTACGACCGTTGTAAGCCCGCCAAAGATCAGATAATGGATGATCTCTTTGTATTTTTTATACAAATGCAATAACTGTTCCACCAAAAATAAGCTCCTTTCTCAGATTGCCCGTATCACCAGATCCGCCAAAACGACTGCAAGCGGCACTGCCACCTCGCAGACAGAAAGAAAACACCCGGCCAGATCCCCATTGATCCCGCCAAAATATTTCATTGCCATCCGATAATACCATATAAAAACAAGCGCCGCCGCTGCTGCTGCTACAACTGCAAAAACCGGCTCAAGAAACAAAAGTACAGCAAACACGCCAATGATATAGCAGATCAGTACGCTCTGGATCACCCGTGTCTGCGCATTTTTTGCAAAACCGGCGACAGTCCCGTTTGCAGACGCTTTGGGAAATGTCACAACAGACAGACCGCTGAGGGAACGCGAAATGACAAATACGAGCGCATATACGAGGATCTGTTTTCCGTGCACCGCATCTGCTACTGCATACGCCAAAAAAAAGTAGACGCCGCACGCGATAACGGCAAACGCGCCTGAATTAGAATCCTTCAGGATCTCCAGACGCTTTTCGCGCGGCCGCCATGAGCTCATCGCATCCGCCGTATCGAGCAGACCGTCCAGATGGATACCGCCGCTCACCGCGACCGGGATCAGCATCAGGATGACATTTCTAAGCGGCGCGCCCACTGCCAGAATATCCGCCAGAGCCGCCCAGCCCACGCACAATGCGCCGATCACTATACCGATCCACGGAAAAAAGCACATAACATAGCGCATATTTTCCTCTGACCAGTCACACTGAGCAGCCGGAAGTCTCGAATACATGGAAAATGCAATATTCAGGCTGCTCCACCATCGTTTTATCATTTTCTACTCCATTCCGCCGTTATACACGGCATACGTTATTTTCCTGCACACTGCGCGGGATACTATCTTTTTGCACCGCGCCCTCCTTCTGGGGCCTGGCGCCTTATCTCACACGGGATCCCGCAGACTACCTCTGTCACCTGGTCTGCGCGCGCGGCAAGCGCCTGGTTCACCGCTCCCAGGCAGGACAGATATCGCCTTGTCTCCTCATCATACGTCATACCGTCTGAAAAAATCTCATTTGTGACGATAAAAAGAGACTGTACCTGCTCCAGCAGATGGTCGACCCCCTCCAGTACAGTCTGAACGGTCCGTTCATGCGCGCCGTCCGGTTCAAAAATCTCATTTGCAACCAGATTTGACATACATTCCAACAGGACGATCGCATCTGCGGGCAGGGACAGTGATCCAAGCCCGGTATAGCATTCTACTGTCTCAAAATTCTTTTCCCGGCGAAGCTTCCTGTGGCGCTCCACTCTCTGCCTGCCATCCTCTCCATACGGGATCATTGTGGCAATATAGATCCTCCTGCCCGGGCCTGCCATCTGCACCTGCCGCTCTGCATATCCTGATTTGCCGCTCCCGCTGCCTCCTGTGATCAAATGCAGCACTGCATCCGCCTCCCTTACGCCGTATATACGCGAATCGTCGAACGAATCGCCCGTGTGGCAGGATGATCGGCAATGCGCTGCACCGCTTCCTTAAAATCACCTTCCCGCACCTTATCTGTAATTACGACGATCTCCGTATTGTCACCCGTTTTCTGCTTCTGGATAATCTGTTCTACACTGACCCCGGAGCCGGCAAATACATTTGCGATGTCTGCCAGCACACCGATCCTGTCCTCTACTTCTACGCGGAGAAAATACTTGCTGTGCACATCCTCCATTGCAACGACCGGAAGATGCTTAAAACAGGTGCAGGAGATCCTGCCGTTGCAGCCATGCACAATATTGCGCACCACATCAAACACATCCCCCGCCACTGCGCTCGCAGTCGGAAGCTCGCCTGCCCCGCGTCCGAGAAACATGGCGTCCTCCACGGCATCTCCGCGGACAAATACCGCATTGTAGGAATCATTGACAGATGCAAGCGGATGATCCTCCGGGATCAGCATCGGCGCCACATACGCCTCCACAGAAGCTCCGTCGCTGTGAGCCATACCGATCAGCTTAATGCAGCATCCCATTTCCTTTGCATAGCGGATATCATGCGCAGACAGCTTCGTAATCCCCTCTGTCGCCACGTCCTCAAATGAAACACGGGAATTAAATGCGATCGAAGCCATGATCGCCACCTTCCTCCCTGCATCCAGTCCCTCAATGTCTGCCGTAGGATCCGCCTCCGCATATCCAAGCTTTGTGGCAAGCGCAAGCGCCTCCTCAAATTCCATGCCCTCTTTGGACATTTTTGTCAGGATAAAATTCGTCGTGCCATTGACAATGCCCATCACTTCGCTTAAATGATTCGCTGCAAGCGACTGCTTCAGCGGCATGATGACCGGAATCGCCCCCGCTACCGCTGCCTCGAACATCAGGTCGCAGTGCTTCTCCTTTGCCAGATCCATCAGTCTCCCGTGATCCGAAGCGATCAGGTCCTTATTTGCTGTCACTACATGCTTTCCTGCGCGCAGCGCTGCTTCTATGTACGTCCGCGCAGGCTCGATCCCTCCGATCAGCTCAACCACGATCTGGATCTCTTTATCATTCAGAATATCATCCATGCTGTCTGTGATCAGCTCCGGCTGCCCTGTCCGTTCCACAGCCTTTGCCTTGTTCCGGACCAGTATGCGGCGCAGCTCTGCCTGTGCGCCTACCTTATATGCCATTTCTTCCTGCTGTGCCTTCAGGACTTTGTACGTGCCAAACCCTACTGTGCCAAGTCCCAGAAGCGCAATACCTATTTTTCTGTTTTCCATAATAATCTCCCCTGATTTTGATATGTTTCCTATTCTACACCATTTTTAATGTACTGCACAGTCCCTTTTTTAGTCTTTAAAAAGCAAAGGAGCTCCCTTCTGCCTGCCGGCATACGGGAACCCCTGATACAGAAATTATTTTTCTTAAAACAGCACAGCAGTGTGCATCACGCTACGTGACCTGCTCCAAACAAACGGATATTCATCGGATATACATTTTCTCTTCCGAAGTATTCTGAAATATAAGAAACATAATCCGCTGTCTCCTCCTTTGGCAGCACGCATGCGATCACTCCCGCAAAGCCGCCGCCGTGGATACGGCATACACCCTTTCCGGTACGCTCAAGGAAGAGCTGCGTAAGAGCCAGCGCCAGAGAAATCTTCTGGTCCTTCACATCCTGTGTCGTATAGCAGTTCTGCAGCCATTCCCAGGAAGAACGCCCTGACTCAGTGATCGCCTCAAGCAGTGCCTTCGTATCATCCGTCAAAGCAGCCTCATACGCCTTGTCTACGCGCTGATTTTCTTTATAAAAATGCAGCGCGCGCAGGATCGCCCTGTCATTGTCGATCTTCGGGATCGTCTGCAGCAGCTCCTTTATGTCTTTTTCACAGAGCAGCTTTGCTCCCATCGCCGCCGCTGCTTCCTTCATCTCATTCGGCACACTGGAGTATTCCTCACTCAGATCCGCATGTCCCTTACCGGTATTTACGATCACGAGATCATACCCGATCTGTGCAAAGGAAAAGTCCACATGGCGGCACAGCTCATCGTCGTTTTTGGAAAAATCCAGAAGGATCGTACCGCCGGAGGCACATGCCATCTGGTCCATCAGGCCGGAGCCCTTGTCCCAGTAATAATTCTCCGCGTACTGCCCCATGCGTGCATAATCAATATTGCGCAGCTTATTCTCATTAAAGAAATAGTTGATCATAGAGCAGATCAGCATCTCAAAGGAGGCAGAAGAGCTCACGCCTGCCGCACTGATAACCTGTGTGGATACATACGCGCGAAAACCAGAAACCCGAAATCCCCACTTCTTCGCGGCAACGACCATACCTGCGACCAGCGAAAGTGTTCCTTTGTTCTTTGGAACAGACTCCAGCTCATTTAAGTCGATCACGACCTGGTTTTTGTAGCCTTCACTGACGATCGTGATCACATCATCCCCGCTCGGATACGCCGCTCCGATCGTATCCATATTGATGCTTGCTGCAAGGATCCGCCCCCCGTTATGGTCGGTATGATTGCCGACGATCTCTGTTCTGCCCGGAGAGGTAAAAAACTCCATCTCCTCCGACCCGTAAAGCTCTTTAAAGCGCTCTGCCAGGCGTTCGTACCGTTTCAGACTCTCCTGACTCTCCCCGTAGATTTTCTCAAGTGTTGCTTTTTCTGGCATCTTCATTGCTAATTCTCCTTTAACCTGTATGTTTTCTTATCTGCAGCATGTACTGCCTGCCACACGCCCCAACGCACTGCCGTCTGTCCTCCGTCTTCGCCGGTCAGTCCAGCTCATTGCAGATCCGCACGATCGCATCTGCAAATATCTTTGCACTCATGATCAGCGTATCGATCACCATAAACTCATCATCTCCGTGCATGTGATTGTCAACCTCCGGCGTCATGCAGCCAAATGCCACACCGCGCTCCAGATTATGCACGTAAGTTCCTCCGCCGGTAGAAAGCGGCTCTCCCTTAATCCCTGTATAACGCTCATAGCTTTCGAGCAGGATCTTTACAAAATCAGAGTCTCCGGGTACACAGTGCGGATGCACCATCGGCGTATCCTTCAAAGTGATCCCGTGCTCCGCAAGCCTGTCTGCGATCGGCTGCCGCGTATTCTCTGCGGTACATCCGATCGGAAGCCGCGCATCAAAGGTACCCGACATGCGCTGCGGTGTATAAGAAAGGATACTGAAACACATCGTCAGTGCACCGGAATGCTCCTCCTCACAGGCAACCCCAAGCGCTCTGGCACACGTATCCTCATAAGGGAAAAGCTCATTTAAAGCATCAAGAGCCTGCTGCCCTTCATCCACGGCAAGCGGGAGCTCCGAAATCAGGCGCAGTGCGGCAGTCAGGGCATTTTTGCCCTCCTGCGGCGTAGACGCATGCGCCGCCTGTCCTCTGACATCTACGGAAATCACCGGCACCTCCGGTCCGAAGCCCTCCGCCTCTTTCTCATCTGCCGCCTTTACGCAAAAGGATACTCCGATCTGCCCGCCAAGCTGCGCTGCCGTCTCAGCGATCACAGTCTCATCCAGGCCCGCAACTACAAAGTGTGCCTTCTGCGGTACTACGTTTGCCTTATCCCCGCTTGTCAGGCTGACAACCCCTGGAAGCTGAAGTCCATTGGAAAACTCTGCGACAATTTCCCCCTCCAGACGTCCCTTTTCAATATTGATCACCGGAAAATCCGCATCCGGAGTAAAGGTATACGGCGCCTCCTGCTCTATACTGTAATAATGCTTCAGATCGCCGGATCCGCACTCTTCATCAGAACCAAGGATCAGACGAACGCTTTTTTTCATCGGTATCCCAAGCTCTCTGACTGCGCGGATCGCATACAGCGCCGCGATCGCCGGTCCCTTGTCATCTGCTGTGCCGCGTCCGTAAATACGTCCATCCACGATCTTCGGCTCAAACGGCTGCGTCACCGTCCAGTCATCTGTCACCGGAACAACATCCAGATGTGCCAGGATGTCAAGTCCCTTCTCCTGATCGGACAGATCTCCTGTCACTACGTAATTATCATAATTGGTCGTACGCAGACCATATTTTTCCATCAGCTCCTGCGCCGCCGCAAGCGCCTCTGCCGGACCTTCCCCAAAAGGCTTCCCCTCTGCGGCCTCTCCGGCGCGGCTGTCAATCCGCACAAGCATCTCCAGATCGCGAAGCATCTCTTCACGCCTGCTGTCAATAAACTCATCAATCCTTTGTTTATACATATTAGATTACATTCCTTCCTGTCTGATCAAATCACTCATATTATATTACAAACAGGTGGTGAACTCAAGCCAAATATGGTACAATATGATCACTTCATGAACGGCCTGCAAAAAGCGTGGAATTTAAAAAGAAGAGGACAGCAGCAGCGCCAGAGGGCAGTTTCAACCGTCAGAGAGGAGTCCAGAAATGATGCAAAAAAGAGAGAATTTTATTGTTCTATGTACAACGGTTCTTTTCGGAATATTATCCAGAGCACTGGTAGGTATCCCGTATATGGTCTGGTCGCATTTCGACAAAACCTTCCTCCTCTCTTTCCTTTTATGGGCGCTGTATACCGGTATTATGTACTGCGCCGTAAAAGCCGCAGCAGTCAGTTCCGGCAGACGGATAACGCTTTTCACCGCTTCCCTGCTCTTTGGTCTGACGGCAGCCTGTGCAAAAACAGGCTTTGACGCGCTCACCGGTCTGCTGCTGCAAAAAAGCCGCGCCCTGTTCCTGGCCAGCTCTCTAAATACGCTTATATTTGGAAGCGCTGTTATTTTGTTTTTATATTTTCGCATCATAAGACCCTGCGCTTCGTTTCAGTCAGATACTTCTTGTATCAAGAAACGGATTCAAAAATATGCAGGGGTCCTGATCCTGCTCGCAGGAACGTATATCGCTGTGTCCCTCTGTATCATCCGCCGGCTCCCGCCTGACAGCTCCTTCACGGGGATGCCCGAGAGCACACTGGCACAGCCACTGTATATGAATGCCATTCTGGAAGCCGGGAACATAGCTAGATATACCCGCAGTCTGTCCACAGTCAGCGCTGTTTTCTGTACGCTGTTTTTTCTCACTCTGTGGATCGCTTTGCAAAACACTGCGGCAAAAGAATCCTCAAACCATACCAGATTTCTATAAACGGAAAGGAAAATAAAATGAAAAGAAAATGGTGGCACGATAAAGTAGCTTATCAGATCTACCCAAAGAGCTTTTACGATACAAACGCAGACGGGATCGGAGATCTCCGGGGGATCATTGAAAAACTGGATTACCTCGCGGATCTTGGCATCGAGATCCTCTGGCTGTCTCCCGTCTATCTCTCTCCTTTTGCCGATCAGGGCTATGATATTGCCGATTATTATCAGATCGATCCCCGTTTCGGTACAATGGAAGATATGGACGAGCTGATCGCTGAGGCAAAAAAACGCGGCATTTCTATTTTGATGGATCTTGTAGTAAACCACTGTTCCGATGAACATATCTGGTTCCAAAAAGCGATCGCTGATCCTGATGGTCCATATGGGAAATATTTTTATCTGGAAAAGGATGACGGACAGCTTCCATGCAACTGGCGTTCGTATTTTGGCGGTCCGTGCTGGGATCGACTCCCGGGAACAGACCGGCTCTACCTGCACGTTTTTCATAAAAAGCAGCCCGATCTAAACTGGGAAAATCCAGAGGTCCGAAATGAGATCTACAAAAATATCAACTGGTGGCTGGAAAAGGGCCTGGGCGGCTTTCGCATTGACGCGATCATTAACATCAAAAAAGCGCTCCCTTTCCATGATTATCCGGCAGACCGTGCAGACGGACTTTCTTCGATCGACAATATGCTGGAGGAAGCCTCCGGCATCGGCGTTTTTCTTCAGGAAATGCGTCAGCAAACCTTTGAGAAATACGACGCCTTCACCGTTGGCGAAGTCTTTCACTCCAAAGCGGAGGAACTCAGCAGTTTCATCGGAGAGGACGGCTTTTTCTCCACTATGTTTGATTTTCGCCCCGTATGCTTTAGCAGCAGTGCAAACGGATTTTATGACTACAGACCGATCACCCCGGAAGACTACAAGCAGTGCATTTTTACATCACAGGCAGAAGCACAGGAGATCGGCTTTTACGCCAATGTCATAGAGAACCACGATGGTCCGCGCGGTGCCAGTCATTATCTGCCCGCAGACGGATGCCACGATACGGGCAAAAAAATGCTCGCAACCATCAGTCTGATGCTGCGCGGTATCCCGTTTATCTATCAGGGGCAGGAGCTCGGTATGGAAAACACCGTTTTTTCTTCCATTGAGGATATTGATGATATTAATACACTCGCTGAATATGAGACTGCGAAAAAGGCGGGGCTGTCCGATCAGGAAGCATTGTCCGCGGTTTCAAAATACAGCCGGGATAATGCACGCACTCCGATGCAGTGGACGAACGGCGCACAGGCAGGCTTTACGCAGGGCACTCCCTGGCTGCCGGTCAATCCAAACTATACTGCGATCAATGCCGCCTCGCAGCTTGCCGACGAGAACTCTGTCCTGTCCTACTATAAAAAACTGATCGCGCTGCGCAGGGACTCCCGCTATAAAGAAACGCTGGTCTATGGGAAAACGGTGCCATTTCTTGCCGGGCAGAAAAATCTGACGGCATTTCTGCGTCAGTCAGATCAGCAGAATATCCTTGTTCTGGCCAATTATCAGAGCGCTCCTCAGGAGGCTGCACTGCCATTTAAACGCTTCCGTACGCTGCTGTCAAATTATCCCGATACCGTTTTCGACCCCAAAAAGGAATGTCTGACACTGCGAAGCTATGAGGCAAAAATCCTTCTGGAGCTGTGACTCCAGAAGGATTTCTTCTGCAAGCAAAT
This sequence comes from Parablautia sp. Marseille-Q6255, assembly GCF_951230155.1. Classification (GTDB taxonomy): domain Bacteria; phylum Bacillota; class Clostridia; order Lachnospirales; family Lachnospiraceae; genus Choladousia. The sequence goes on along the minus strand of NZ_CATNVD010000022.1, from coordinate 47,005 downwards.
CTGATCTCAGATTTTATAAGTCTGTGCACGGACGGATGTTTCCTTATATCCTGCGATTCTCCCGAAATACCCGCATCATTTCCCGCGTCAGGCTAAGACCGTCATCCTGCGGCACATCTTCTCTTTTACACCAGGTCGCGACAGAAAGCTCTGTCCTGTCCAACCGGACGGTGCGATCCCCATCGACCTGCACAAAAAATCCCATCAAAAGCGTATCGGAAAAAGACCAGGGCTGGCTCTTATAATAGCGGAGGTTTTTGACCTTCAGTCCAACCTCCTCCATCACCTCCCGGCGCACGGTATCCTCTATGCTCTCTCCTATCTCTGCAAAGCCGGCGATCAGCGCATATTTTGTAAAAGCTCTTCCCGCATATTTCGTCAGCAGGATCTCATCGCCGTCTGTCACACCCACGATCACTGCCGGAGAAATTTTCGGATACTCTGTCCGCCTGCACGATGGACAAAAAAGCATCCTCTCTTTTTCACTGTGCAAAAGCCTGGTGCCGCACTGCGGGCAAAACCGGTGCCCCGCATACCAGTTTGCAAGCTGCATGCCTGTCACACCGGCAAATGCCCTCTCACGCGGGTACGCCGTGCGCAGCAGCTCCATCCGTTCCCATCCAAACCCCCGGAAGACCTCCTGCGCCTGCCTGACAAGCTCCTCCCCGTTCTCCTCGCGAAACAGAAAATAAGACACCTCATCAATCGAAAACAAATACGTCTCTTTCCCCTCAAGCTGTGGGAATGCTGCGATCACCTGATCATAGGAAGGAAACGTAATCTCTGATGCGCACTCCTTCTCTTTCCCATTTTCCTCCTCAGCTGTCGGCTCCTGTTCCCGCTTTGCGACAAAAATCTCTCTGCCGCGGCAGCATATCACCTGACTGTTTTTATCCGGTCTGCAATTTTTGTATTCATTGTGGTATCTGCCGGCCCCTATGTCCTGGATCATATGTCATTCCCTCTTTTCCCTCAAAATACCGCTGCAAAATATACCTTTTCCTGGTATATCCTGCAGCGGTCTATTAAGCTTTTTTGTTGTTTCAGTTCCAGACAAAGCCCTCTGCCACGCTCTGCCCCACCTCCTGCGGTGTCTGCTTCTTCTGAGCGCGAAGCTCCTCTGCCTCTGCACGGTATTCCTGGATCTGTACGCTGAAGCAGCGATAATCGCCAACTACATAGCAGTAAATATCGCGATACTCTGCCGAGGCGTCGTCTACGATCAGTATGTACAGATAGTCCTTTGCATCCGTATAGATCGCGCTGGAGCTAAGCTGCGCATTGACATTGCTGTAGAGCAGATTATTTGTGAGCATATCCCGAAGCTGCTCATACTCCAGTACAGAAAAATCTGTATCCATGTAGCTGCAGGTGATCGTGGAGGTTTGATCCTGTCCTGTCTTTCCCTCCTGTTTGTACACGGTCTGCTCCTGTGTGCCTGCCGCATCATCTACTGCCCATCCTGACGCAACTGTATAAGTCCCTGTCCTCTGAGAAGGCTCTGTCTCCGCCGCCTCACTGGCGTCTGCGCCCTGATCTGCCGCGCCCTCGCCCATGATCTCTATCGCCCCATCTGAAGCTGTCTCCTCTGTGGGTCCGACAGACTCTCCAGAAGGCACGTCAGCTGCCATCTCATCCATACCTGTCTGGGGTTCCTCAATCCAGTTACCCTGCTCATCAAAATATCCCATAGCCTCTTCCGCCAGCGCAACTGTCCCGCCGGACACACCAGAACCTATAGAAAGCCCTGCGGCCAGCGCCGCTGCCATGATCAGCATATGTATGTTTTTACCGTTCAATACTCTTTTCATTATTATCATCTCCCGAACGTATTCCTGTTCTTCTTAAAGTATAATAGGAAGCGTCCATTTAATCAACAGAGGATTTTCTTAATTTTTTTAATATTTTTTCAAAAGAACCCTGTGGACACAACCGGCCACAGGGTTCTTTTTACTTACTTATTTCTTTTTCCAAGCCTATTTTGCATAGTCAACTACTCTGCTCTCGCGGATCACACTGACCTTGATCTGACCCGGATATTCAAGCTCTGCTTCAATCTGCTTTGAAATATCTCTTGCCAGAAGTACCATATCAGCATCATTGACCTGCTCTGGAACTACCATAACTCGAATCTCTCTACCTGCCTGAATAGCAAATGATTTGTCAACACCCTTAAAGGTATTTGTAATATCTTCTAACTGTTTTAATCTGTTTGTATATGTTTCAAGCGTCTCGCGTCTCGCTCCCGGACGGGCTGCCGAGATCGTATCAGCAGCCTGCACGATGCAGGCGATCAGTGATTCCGCTTCAACATCGCCATGATGTGATTCTACCGCATTTATCACAGTGGCAGACTCTTTGTACTTTCTGCAAAGATCCGCTCCGATCTGGATATGGGAGCCTTCGATCTCATGGTCGATGGACTTGCCAATATCATGCAATAATCCGGCACGCTTTGCCATTCTTACATCTACGCCGATCTCTCCGGCAAGCAGACCGGAAAGCTGGGCTACTTCGATCGAATGTTTCAGCGCATTCTGTCCATAGCTCGTCCTGTATTTCATTCTTCCAAGCAAACGAACCAGTTCCGGATGGATGCCATGTACGCCAACCTCAAGCGTAGCGGCTTCTCCTTCCTCACGGATTATCGTCTCTACTTCTTTTTGTGCTTTCTCCACCATTTCTTCAATTCTGGCCGGATGGATTCGGCCATCCACGATCAGCTTTTCAAGAGCAATCCTTGCAACCTCTCTTCTGATCGGATCAAAGCCCGACAAGATAACTGCTTCCGGCGTATCATCAATGATCAGATCTACTCCGGTGAGCGTCTCAAGGGTACGGATATTTCGTCCTTCACGTCCGATAATCCTTCCCTTCATCTCGTCATTTGGCAGTTGTACCACAGAAATCGTAGTTTCTGCAACATGGTCTGCAGCACATTTCTGGATCGCTGTGACCACGTATTCCTTTGCTTTTTTGTTTGCTTCTTCCTTTGCCCTGCTCTCAAGCTCTTTATAAAGCTTGGCAGTGTCAATCTTTACTTCATCTTCAACAGTTTTTAAAAGATATTCTTTTGCTTGTTCAGAGGTAAGTCCTGAAATTCTTTCGAGTTCATGAAGTCTCTGGTCGCGAAGCTTTTCCACTTCTGCGCTTTTCTTCTTTAGCTCGTCTTCCTTCGCTGCAATCCCTGATTCCCTGCGTTCCAGAGCGTCAGCTTTCTTATCAACACTTTCTTCTTTTGATAATACTCGCTTCTCATAGCGCTGCAATTCTGTACGGCGTTCTCTCGTCTCTTTGTCCAACTCATTCTTCGTCTTCAAAGATTCTTCCTTCGCTTCCAGAAGTGCTTCACGCTTTTTTGTCTCTGCAACCTTGAGTGCATCATCGATGATCTGTCTTGCTTTCTCATCTGCATTTCCAAGCTTTGCCTCAACTACATTTTTTCTGTAGTTAATAGCAACCAGAGCAGACACCGGTACTGCAATGATCAGGGTGATCGCAACAGCAATAATCAGCATTACTGTTTCAGGCACAGGAGCACCTCCTTATTCAATTTTAATTGTCCTTAGACAACACCTCAATTTTATACTGTTTTGTCATATATGTCAAGTAATTGTGTCTGTGTTTTGGAACATTCAGCTATTCATACAAATATTCCATATCCATCGCACGTCTCACTGCTGAAGAGCTGTAGCCTTTTCTTAAAAGAAAACGATAGATCCGCTCCCTCTCTTTTTGATCCTGGCAGACGCTGGCGTAATGCTTCTTGTCCAGCCAGCGCCGGATCTGCTGTTCCTCGTCCGGCGTCTCTATCTGCGCCAGGGCTTCCCGAAAGGTTTCTTTTGATATTCCCTTTTGCAGAAGCTCCTGCTCCATCCGCCGCACACTTTTTTCTTCTCTGCGGTACTCCATAAAGCTGACGGCATAGCGCACATCATCAATGTAGTGATAGCTCTTTACATAAGAAACTGCCGTTTCCACAACATCAGCCGGATAAAAAAGCGTTTCCAGCTTCTTCCGGAGCTGCTGCTCTGTCCGATCCATCCGCTGCAGAAAATGCATCGCGCACAGCTTTGCACGCTTTGTAAGCAGCTCGCCCTGGATCTTCTCAAAATCTTTCTCCGAAAGCGTCCCGCCCTCGCGTATGGAAAACGCATCCAGCTCTTTCGCATATAATGGAAAACACGATCCATCCTCGAAAACAACAAGATATCTTCCCCCGCTCAGCTTTCGAAGCTCCTGTATCTGTCTCATATCACCGAATCGTCCTCTCAGACCGTTTATTCGTCGGATCCCTCAGGCTGCACGATCGCCGCCTCCGGCTCCTCCTGGGCTTCGATCAGACCGTACTGCTCGCGCACCTTTCGATCAAGCTCTGCCATAACATCCGCATGCTCGCGCAGATACAGCTTTGCATTTTCCCGTCCCTGACCGATCTTTTCGCCGTTGTAAGCATACCATGCGCCGCTCTTGTTCACGATATTATTGTTTGCAGCAAGATCAAGAATATCTCCCTCGCGGGAAATGCCCTTTCCAAACATGATGTCAAACTCTGCTTCCTTAAATGGAGGCGCGATCTTGTTTTTCACTACCTTGACGCGCGTTCTGTTCCCGATCACCTCTCCGCCCTGCTTGAGCGCTTCGATACGGCGGACATCAAGGCGGATCGACGAATAAAACTTGAGCGCACGGCCGCCTGTCGTCGTCTCAGGATTACCGAACATCACACCAACCTTCTCACGAAGCTGGTTGATAAAGATCACGCTGCAGTTGGACTTGCTGATCACGCCGGTCAGTTTACGCAGCGCCTGCGACATCAGACGCGCCTGGAGTCCTACGTGAGAATCCCCCATGTCTCCATCAATCTCTGCCTTTGGTACGAGAGCAGCTACCGAGTCAACGATAATGATGTCTACAGCTCCGGAGCGTACCATTGTCTCAGTAATCTCAAGCGCCTGCTCGCCATTGTCCGGCTGCGAAATGTAAAGATTGTCAATATCCACTCCGATATTTTTCGCATATACAGGATCAAGCGCATGCTCTGCGTCAATAAATCCTGCAATGCCGCCACGCTTCTGTACCTCGGCTACCATATGCAGAGCCACTGTCGTCTTACCGCTCGACTCCGGTCCATAGATCTCCACGATACGTCCCTTTGGTACGCCGCCAAGCCCCAGTGCAATGTCAAGGCTCAAAGAGCCCGTCGGAACCGTCTCTATATTCATATTGGCTCCGGTATCACCCAGCTTCATCACAGAGCCTTTTCCAAACTGCTTCTCAATCTGCGCAAGCGCAGCGTCCAATGCTTTTAACTTATCATCCTGTCCCATGTCTGTTCTCCTTTACCGAACTAATGTTCGTATTTCTTTCTTTATCCTAGTATACTTCTGCATAATTGTCAAGCGGTTCTTTGCAAATCTCTCTGAACTTCATATCGTAAATCGAATCTGCTGCCTTTCCTGCAGGCATTCAAAAATACTCATATTATTTTTACATATCCTCATATTATCACTTTTCAGTTCCTTTGTCAAGCAGCAAGAGCAAATTACAAAACAGTAAACTTCCCTTTGTCTGTGGATTACAAAGCATTGGGATTTCTGAAATGATGCCTGACGGCAGAAATAAGAGGCAGAAAAAGCGTCTGAATAGTAAGAAAAAATACAGGGAATACCGCAAAATCGCGGTATTCCCCGAAACTAAATCCGATCTGTGTTTTAAACTGCTATTTTACCTTCACCTTTACTTTGACCACAACGCCATTTTGCGCCATAGCATAAATATAACACGTTCCTTTGCCTTTCCAAATCCTGACGTTTTTTTACATCAGTATCTTTCTCACGTCATTAAACATCACGACTACCATCAGGACCATCAAAAGCAGCAGTCCTGTCATATGGATCCGCGCTTCCAGCTCCTGATTGACTTTCTTGCCGCGGATCGCCTCAACGATCAGAAAGGCAAGTCTTCCTCCATCGAGCGCCGGCAGAGGCAGCAGATTCATAACGCCAAGATTCGCCGTCAGCAGGATCGCCATATTGACAAGATTCAGCCAGACGTACAGCAGTCCGTCCTGTCTGCTCGCCTCATACGTATCACCGATCGCATCCACAACTCCGACCGGTCCCGCCATGTCATCGAGCGTCACGCCTCCTGTCACAAGCATTTTCAGGCTTTGCAGCGTGACATCGATCCAGTAATAGACCTCATGAGCGCTGTAGCGCAGTGTCTCGATCGGATTTGTTTTTTTTCTGATATTCACGCTGCCCTGTACACCATACAGATAGCCCGAATCTGTCAGCTCGGGAGTCACAGTCGCCGTATGCGTCCTTCCGTCACGCTCATATTCAAACACGACCGTCTCTCCGCTGTGAAACATTCCGTAATTCGATATTTCCCGATACAGCATGATCTTTTTGCCGTTCATTTTGGTGATCCGGTCCCCTGCCCGCAGTCCCGCTGCCTGGGCAGGAAGTCCTTCCGTCACACCGCGGATGATCGGCTCGTCATACCCGATATTGCCGATAATAAAAATAGAAAGTACAAATGCAAGAATAAAATTGAAGATCGGTCCTGCTGCGATCACGGAAATCCTTGCCCACACGGATTTGCTTCCGAATGTTCCCTCTCCCTCATCTTCACCGTCCTCACCAAGCATCATACAGGAACCGCCAAATGGAAGAAGCTTCAGAGAGTATCTGGTGCCTCCCCATTCATGACTTAACAGACGCGGTCCCATTCCCAGAGAGAATTCCACAACTGTGATGCCGTTCATTTTCGCAAACAGAAAATGCCCCAGCTCATGTACAATGATGATGACGCTAAATATCAGCAGCGCTATAAGAATCTTCAAATTACCACCTGCTTTCAATAATATCGTATACTGCCTGCTCTGTATTCAGGATCTGATCCACATCCGGGGACGCGATCACCTGATGCTCATCCATACAGAAACGGATGATCTCATAAATATCGGTAAACCCGATCTGGCGGTTCAAAAACTTGCTGACCGCGCGTTCATTCGCCGCATTGAACACCGTCGGCATAGAACCGCCTGTGCGCGCCGCCTCAAACGCATATTTCAATCCGAGAAATGTATCCAGATCCGGATCTTCAAACGTGATGCTGCCAATCTTTGCAAAGTCGAGGCGCTCTCCTGCAAGAAAACGTCTCTGCGGATAGTACAGCGCATACTGGATCGGAAGCTTCATATCCGGGGTGCCAAGCTGCGCGATCACCGCTCCATCAGCAAACTGCACCATCGAATGAATGATGCTCTGCGGCTGGATCACTACCTGTATCTGATCGAGGTCTGTGCCAAACAACCAGCGCGCCTCCATAACTTCCAGACCTTTATTTACCATGCTGGCAGAATCAATCGTGATCTTCTGCCCCATTGCCCAGTTCGGATGCTTCAGTGCGTCCTCCACGCGGACCTTTTCAAGCTCGCAATACGTGCGGCCGCGAAATGGCCCTCCCGATGCGGTAAGCAGGATCTTGTCGATCGCTCTGCCGTCCTCTCCATTGAGCGCCTGAAAAATCGCACTGTGCTCGCTGTCGACCGGAAGAATGCGTACCCCGTGCTCCTTTGCAAGCGGCATAATGATATGTCCGGCTGTCACCAGCGTCTCTTTGTTCGCAAGCGCAATGTCCTTTCCTGCTTTGATCGCCTCGATCGTCGGCACGATGCCGATCATCCCGACGATCGCTGTCACGAGAACCTGCGTCTCTTCACAGACTGCGACCTCCTTTAATCCTTCCATCCCGGATACGACGGTAACCGGAAGATCTGCCACCAGAAGCCGCAGCTCCTTTGCATCTGCTTCCTCCCACACAGCTGCTATACGTGGACGAAACTCGCGGATCTGCTGTGCCAGCAGCCGGATGTTCTTTCCTGCGGAAAGCGCTGTAACCTCTATATCACCGTTTGCCCTTACGACCTCCAGTGTCTGTGTACCGATGGAACCCGTAGAGCCGAGAATTGCTATCTTTTTCATCTGTACTTCATCCTTTCCTCACATACCGTCTAAAATACACCTGAAAATGCCTGCGCCAGATAATAGATCACCGGCGCGATAAAAATCACGCTGTCAAAACGGTCAAGGATCCCTCCATGCCCCGGGATCAGCTTTCCGTAATCCTTGATCCCGCGATTGCGCTTGATCGCTGATGCCGCCAGATCGCCGACCATAGAGATCAGACCTCCCAGAGCGCAGATCACTGCAAAGCTCATCATGGTATGCGTACCGCCGTCCATCCAGCCTGCGATCGCCGCCGCATAGATTGCTCCGATCAAGGCTGCGCCTACCACACCGCCAACAGCTCCCTCAACAGACTTTTTAGGGCTGAGCTTCGGCGACATCTTATGTTTTCCAAACAGCATGCCAACACAGTACGCACAGGTATCACATCCCCAGGAGCTGATAAAGATCAGCCATACGAGGAACACTCCGTGCTCCATAATGCGCAGCTCGTAGATGCAGGAAAGCATCACAGCCACATATACAACGCCAAAAAACGCACCTGTGACCTGATCAGTCTTGTAGCGCGGATATGTAAATACATACACAGCCATAAATAAAATGAGAAGAGCGATCAGTACTGTCATAGTATATGCAGAAAGATCCAGAATTACAATCATATAATAGAAAAAGCATCCCAGATATCCTACTGCTGCAAGAGGGGAGAACTTCCCGTCTTCAATACCCAGCGCCCGATACAGCTCATTCAGACCGATAATGGAGATCGCCAGCAGCGATGCCGCAAGCACCGGTCCGCCTGTGATCAGCAGTACAAGTGCAAGGGCCACCAGAACGATCCCGCTTAACAATCTTGTGCGAAACATATTATCCCTCCCTGTTTCCACCGTAAAGCCTGCTGCGGCCATTGAATTTTTCGATCGCCTTCCACAGATCATTTTTTGTAAATGCAGGCCACGGAACCTCTGTAAAATAAAATTCTGTATATGCCAGCTGCCACATCAGATAATTTGACAGGCGTTGCTCACCGCTTGTGCGGATCAGAAGATCCGGATCCGGCACCTCCGCCGTATCAAGGTACGATGCAAAGCTGCTCTCTGTGATCTCCTCCGGCCGGATCCTGCCTTCCATACAGTCTGTCGAGATCCTGCGTACTGCGCGCACGATCTCATCCCTGCTCCCGTAATTTAACGCGATCTGAAAGTTCAGTCCCGTATTATCTTTTGAGGATTCGACCAGCTCCTTAAGACTCTCCTGAAGATCCGGATCAAAGGCAGACGGATCTCCGAGCACGCGCACCTTCATGTTATTATCCCGCGCTGTTTTCATACATGTCTTTGTATACCGGCGGAACAGACGCATCAGACCATCTACCTCATCCCTGGAACGCTTCCAGTTCTCTGTAGAAAAAAGATATACCGTCAGATATTTGATCCCCATATTGTATGCGTCCTCACAGATTACCTCGAGGTTTTTTGCGCCGCGCGCATGGCCATAATTGCGCGGCATCCCCTTGCTTTTCGCCCATCGTCCGTTTCCATCCAGTATGATCGCAACGTGTTGTGGAATTACCATAAACATTCCTCCCAAAAAGAAAGAGCCGCAAAACAGCTCCGACGGCTCACTCCCCGTCTGTACAGTTTGCGGCATCCCTCGCATTTTTTATACTGTAAGAATTTCTTTTGATTTCTCGTCCACTGCTTTATCAATTTCCTTGATATATTTGTCCGTCAGCTTCTGTACCTTCTCTTCCAGCTCTTTTACTTCATCCTCGGATACATCCGCCTTGCCCAGCTTCTTCAGCGCATCGTTCGCGTCTCTTCTGATATTGCGGATCGCAACCTTGCCTGCCTCACCCTTTTTCTTGATGTCTTTTACAAGGTCCTTTCTGCGCTCCTCCGTAAGCTCCGGGAATACCAGACGGATCACGCGTCCGTCATTCGTCGGATTAATGCCAAGGTCAGAGGTCATGATCGCCTTTTCGATCACCTTTACCATAGATGCCTCCCACGGCTGGATCTGAAGGATCCTCGGCTCCGGAACAGTGATATTTCCCACCTGCTGAAGCGGTGTCGGCGTCCCGTAATAGTCTACCTTGATCTTGTTGAGCACATTCGGGTTCGCACGCCCTGCACGGATCGTCCCAAACTCTGCAAGCAGGCTGTTGTATGTCTTCGTCATCTTTTCATCATATACCTTGATTCTCTCATCCATGTTCTCTTCCTCCTATGAAACGGTAACCTTTGTACCGTTGAGCGTTCCATTTACTGTATTGACAATGCTGTTTTCCTGGTTCAGCCCAAAGACAAGCATCGGCATCTTATTTTCCATGCAAAGGATCGATGCAGTCATATCTACCACGCCGAGTTTGCGGTCAATGACCTCTGCGATCGAAATCTCGTCAAACTTCTTTGCAGCCGGGTTGTCTTTTGGATCGCTGTCATACACACCGTCGATCGACTTTGCAAGCAGGATCACCTCTGCCTCGATCTCGATCGCGCGCAGTACAGTCGCTGTATCCGTTGAAAAATATGGATGGCCTGTCCCGCCCGCAAAAAACGTCACAACGCCATTTGCAAGATTTTCATTTGCCCGGTCTTTTGAAAACAGCTCGGTGAAAGCACCGCAGGTAAACGGCGTCATCACAGATGTCTTCATTCCAACGGAGCGGAAGATCTCAGAAACGTAAATACAGTTCATCACCGTGGCGAGCATTCCGATCTGGTCTGCCTTTGTACGGTCGATCTTTTCACTGGAACGTCCTCTCCAGAAATTGCCGCCTCCGATCACGATACCGATCTCCATCCCCTGATCTACAAGCGTCTTTACCTGTTTTGCCACCTGTGTGACAGTCGGCTCGTCAAAACCGGTCTTTTTATCTCCGGCAAGCGCTTCACCGCTCAGCTTTAAAAGAACTCTTTTCATAATTCTTCTCCTTACATATGCTTTAATGATTACAGTATACCAGTATTTGTCTCCAAAATCTACTAAAATTTACTGAACGGTCTTCTGCTTCTGTTTGCGGTTCACATACATATGCGACAGCTTCTTCACAATAATGCTCAAATACCGGAATATCGGCTCTGTAATGATCGCAAAGATCACCAGAAGCATCATGCTCTTCTTTGATATGCTCGTGATCGCAAAAATACTGCTGACAAATATCATACAGTAGACGAGTCCCGCCGCCATACCAAACCACAGAATCCAGTGGCACTTTGTCATTGGCGAAGCGATCTGATAGAGGATCATCAGTCCTACGATCGCAAGTACGATCGTAGAGGAAGTCGATACGTCTGCCTCATTTACATTAAATTCAATGCAGAACAGATACAGTGCGCTGACTACGATAAAATCGGTCAGGCCTCCCGGCAGTGCCTTAAACAGGACATTGCTCAGGAAATGACCCTGTATCCGCTCCGTGTTCTTTTCAAGCGACATGATAAATGCCGGAATCCCGATCGTAAACATACTGATCAGCGAAATCTGCGATGGCTCCAGTGGATAATTTACCATCAAAACGATCGACAGGATCGACATGCACAAAGAGAATATGTTCTTCACAAGGAAGAGGCTTGCCGTACGCTCGATATTGTTGACCACGCGCCTTCCCTCTGCCACTACGGACGGCATCTTTGAAAAATCTGACTCCAGAAGCACAAGCTGAGATACCTGGGCTGCTGCATCGCTTCCCGAAGCCATTGCAATACTGCAGTCCGCATCCTTTAGCGCCAGTACATCATTCACCCCGTCTCCTGTCATCGCAACGGTATGCCCCGCAGCCTTCAGCGCACTGATCAGCTGACGCTTCTGATCCGGCGTCACGCGTCCGAATACGGTATATTTATTTGCCGCCTCCCGCAGCATCGCTTCATCAGTAAGTGTTCCGGCATCCACGTAGCACTCCGCATGGGCAATACCCGCTTCCTTTGCCACCTCAGAAACCGTTACCGGATTGTCTCCTGAAATAACCTTGATCTCCACACCCTGATTTGCAAAATACGTAAACGTCTCTTTTGCATTTTCCCGGATCGGATTTGCCAGAAGGATCATCCCCATCGGCTGCGCAGGCGCGCACAGCGCCTTGCCGTCAAGCGTCCCCTCATACGTTCCAAATACAAGTACGCGGTAGCCCTGATGGCTCCACCGCTCGATCTGAGCCGCGTATTGTGCATAAGACTCTTTCAGGACAAACTCCGGCGCTCCCAGCACATAGCTGGCATCTTCAAATACGGCGCCGCTGTATTTTGTCTCGGATGAAAACGGGAACACCTTTTCCGGGCGCTTCCCGCTGCGTTTGCGGAAAGCATCCTTGATCGCCTTCATGGTGATATTGTCTGTCGCCATGGCAGCGGCAAAATCACCGACCGCAAGCTCCACCTCCGCCTGCTCCTCTGACGAAAATTTCAGATCCTCCTGATCAACCTCCTCTGCCGCCTCCGTATCAGCCGCACCTGTCTCCACGCGGCGAAGCGGCAGCAGCTTTTTGACTGTCATGGTATTATCTGTGATCGTACCCGTCTTATCCACACACAGAACATCCACACGCGCCAGCGTCTCAATGCATTTCATATTGTGAACAAGCACCTTCTGCATCGCAAGACGCATCACACTGACTGCGAGCGCCACGCTTGCCAGCAGGTAGAGCCCCTCCGGGATCATGCCGATGATCGCAGCTACTGTAGCGGTCACACTGTCACGAAGAGAAGCCCCGTTGATCACATGCTGCTGGCTGAACAGGATAATAGCGATCGGAATGATCAGAATGCCGATCGTTTTGACCAGACGATCCAAAGAACGGATCATCTCAGAAACTTCCTCGTCATTCATCGCCTTCGCCTCGAGCGTCAGCTGCGATACATAAGAATCCTCGCCGACCTTCTCGATCCTCGCCTGACACTGCCCCGATACAACAAAACTTCCGGAAAGCAGCGCATCGCCTTTCTTCTTAATGATCTGGTCCGACTCACCGGTGATCAGTGACTCGTTGACAAGCACCTCGCCGGACTCCGCCACTGCATCTGCGGGAATCTGATTGCCTGCCGTAAAGACAACGACATCATCAAGCACCAGCTCTTCTGCCGGGATCACACGTTTTTGTCCGTCACGGATCACCGTACTCTTTGGCGCATTGAGGATGCTTAAGTTGTCCAGCACCTTTTTCGAACGCAGCTCCTGTATAATACCGATCAGCGTATTCGCCGTGATCACAGGCAAAAAAGTCAGATCTCTGAACGATCCTACCGCGATCAGCAGAACTGCGATAATGAAAAAAATCAGGTTAAAATACGTAAAAACATTGCTGAAAACAATCTCCTTCGGCGATTTTGACGCTGCCTCTACCGGTTTGTTTACGGCTCCCTGCGCAATCCGCTCATCCACCTGAGCCTGCGTAAGTCCCTTATCAATATCCGGCGTATACCGCTTCACCACCGTGATCTTCTCCGGGAGCCTGTACTCCTCCGGGATCACCTTTGTCTTTTTCAGCTTCTGCCCAAAGGCTTTTATGCTGTGCCACAAATCCCTGCTCTCTTTTTGCGGCTGTTTTATCTCTTCATGTTTTTCCACACTTCCACACCCTGTCCTTTTTACTTTATCATACTTCTAAATCTTACCACATTTTCCGCACTATTTTAACCCTCGAATTTCTGAAATTTTCTTAAAAAATTCTTGTGATCGTAAATTTTTTCTAGTATTTACAACTGTCGCTTATTAAAATTGGCATCATTTTACATCATTTTCCAGACACACGCGACCTGCCGGAAATAGTCGGAAAATCCGCAGTAAAGGCTTGTCGCGCAGCACGGTGAACCGGATTATCCGGGCAATTTTCTTAAATAATTCTAATTTCTTGTAACCTGCGTCAAATTCTGCTATACTTTCATACTGGACTTCTTTCTTTACCCGCAACTGTCAACAGTCAGAGAAGCGTTCCTGAAACTGCTGTAAAATCAGTTCGTTTATGAACGCCTCCTGTCATCATAAATCAAAGGAGATACACCGCATGGGACTGCAATTACATAAAAAACTGATCAATGCCTCCACTTTGTGGTATCTGCTGACACTCGACAAGACCATGTCCGCAGATGAAAAAAAAAGCAAGGCCATACAAAACCGTAAAGTACATAAACTGATGAAAAAAGCCTATGAGATCCCCTTCTACCGCCAGCGTTTTGATCAGAACCATCTGACGCCGGATGATTTTTTCTGCAGTGAGGATCTCGTTAAGTTTCCCGTCATCACAAAGGATGAGCTGCGCGCCTGGATGAAGGAGCTTTATGATACGCATCCAAAAGAGCGGGATTCCTGGGACGCCACCAGCACAAGCGGCTCTACCGGTATCCCACTGAAGCTTTATCAGTCTCAGCGAGAGCATGCGTGTGCCAATGCAAGCTGGATCCGTATCCTGATGTCCTTTGGCTATCATCCGTTTTCAGGAAAAATGATCACCTTTGAATCGAGCTATCGCACAGAAAAGAAAAGCCAGGACTCCTTTGTTCAGCGATTCGGTATCCTGCAGCGCCGCAGACTTTCTGAAAAGCGCTGTGTTGGAGACGGCATGAAGGATGTGATCCGTGAATTAAATGAATATGAGCCGGATCTGATCTGCCTGCGCAAAAACTGTATCGTTCGCATTGCTCTGTACGCGCAGCAGCACAATATACCGGTCAAAAAGCCAAAATGGTATATCCCGGTCAGTGAAATGGTAGATGAGGTCACGCGCAATATCCTGGAAAAAACCTTCGGCCCCGGACTGGTCGACGCCTATGGCAGCGACGAGACAGGAAGCTGTATCATCAAGCGCCCCGGAAACGATTATTACGATATCTGTAACGACACACACGTCGTAAATATTTACGATGAAAACGGAAATCTCTCTGACAACGGACGCGTCATCATTACGCCGCTTTATAAGACCGATTTTCCGATCATCAATTACGATATCGGCGATACTGCTTCTTCCTATACAAAAAACGGTCTGCGCTACGTCACAAAAATATATGGCCGCTTAAACGATACCATCAAACACGAGCACGGTGAAGATACCTCTGTACTGGAGCTGCGTAAAATCCCAAATGGCATCACCGGTATCGCCCAGTTCCGTTATGTGCAGGAATCCTACCATGACCTCAGAGTAGAGCTCGTCCGCGACCCCCAGGATACCACCTATTCCCAAAAAGAAATCGAAGATTTCTTCCGCAGACAGCTTACCAGCCTGTATCAGGATGAATTTCGTATCCATATCGAGTGGCTCGACGTCATCCCTCCTGATCCAAACGGAAAACTCCGCTGCTTCGTGTGCAACGTATAAGACAGCAAGCAAAGAGTAAAAACAGACGGCGCAGATTTATCTGCTGCTGGCTGGTTTTACTCTTTGAGAAGATGGCGGTACGCCATCAGCCACAGACAATAGCCGCTTGCGGCGATTAGCCTGCCTGGCAGGCGGTCTGTGGCTTGCTGTCTTATACATATAGCACGAACAGCAGGCAAGGGCAAAACAGACGGCGCAGATTTATCTGCTGCTGGCTGGTTTTACTCTTTGAGAAGATGGCGGTCTGTAGCTTGCTTTTTACTTTTTTGCTGAGGAGATTGATATGTCGGAAAAAAACTCTGCTGCCTCTCTGAATAAAACCGCTTTCAAGGCAGGCATTTTTTATATAGTCGCACAGCTTTTTGTGCGCGGTATCACCTTTTTCATGACGCCTGTGTTTACGCGTCTGCTCAGTCAGGAGCAATTCAACCAGTACAAGCTTTTTGAATCATGGCTGCTGATCTTCGGACCGGTCATGTCTTTATGTCTGTGGCGCAGTGTAGAACGCGCAAAATACGATGTCAAAGAAAAGTTTAATGAGTACGTCTCCAGCGTCCAGACGCTGTCCTACCTCTCTATCACTGTATTTTTTGCGGCCTTCCTGATATTGCGCGAACCGGTAAAGCAGCTTTCTTCTATGACCGGACTGGTGCTGAGTGATTTTATGCTCATTATCGCTTTTTTATATACCTATGCGCACACGAGTATTTTTTATTTTCAAAGACGGGAAAAGCAGATGATGCGCTACAAGGCAAGCACTGCGTTTACAGCGGCGACTGTCGTGCCGGCAACGCTTCTGTCTGTCCTGCTTGTCGTATGGGGCAGGACAAATGGGCATACCAGTGATCTGCTGTCTTTGCGTATTGCCGGATACTACATCCCGATGGTGATCGGCGGCCTTGGCATCGGAGCGCTGATGCTCATCCAGGGCAAAAAAGCCGTGGATCTCCATTACTGGAAATATGCTCTGTGCTTCAGTCTCCCGCTGATCCCGGAGGTTCTCTCGATCCAGATCATGAATCAGGCTGACAAGGTCATGGTTTCTGCCATGTCAGGCTCTGTCTGCGGATCTATCCTGGCGCTTGCCACTACGGTCTCCTACATCATCTGGATTCTGGAGGATTCGGTCTGGAATGCATGGCTTCCGTGGATGTACGAAAAGATCGCACGCGGTGAGGGGCATGAAATCCGCCCGAACTGGACAGTCCTGATGCACGCCTTCGGCGCTGTTTCCTTCGCGCTTGTCCTGTTCGCTCCTGAGATCATCTGGATCCTCGGAGGCAGCAAATACCGGGATGCCGTCTATCTCGTTGCTCCGATGGTCACCGGCACACTGTTCCGTTTTTACAGCTACAGCTACACAGCTATCCAGAATTTTCACAAAAAGACGGGATTTGTCGCTGCCTCTACCGTATCAGTCATGTTTTTAAACGTGATCCTCAACTATATTTTTATCCGTCTGTTCGGCTATCAGGCAGCCGCCTATACTACCGCATTTTGCTATCTCGTGCTGATGTGCGTACAGGCCTTTATGGAAAAACGTGCAACAGGTACGCAGCTTATCCCTCTCGGGAAAACACTGACGATCTCCTGTTCCTGGTTTTTCCTGTGTATGGCGGCCATGCTCCTGTTTCAGCTTCCATTTCTTCTGCGCTATGCGGCAGCCGCTGTATTTGCCCTCTGCGGGCTTAAATACTTCCTTCCGCAACTAAAGGCAGTTATGAAAACATTAAAAAAGAACAAAAAAAAGCAGTAGGCTAACTGCAAAAGCGGCACAGCATTTCCGGTTCTCTTGCGTGATACCGAAGCGCTGTGCCGCTTTTATATTCTTATTTTTCCTCTACAGTTACCGTAATCTGCTCAAGCGCCTCATGCAGCTTTTCTACTGCCGCATCCAGCGTCTTGCCCTTCGTGATGACATGCCCAATGCGGTTGGGACCTACATGGAATTTTTTTACCCGGTCCCCTACGCCGTAATCAAACTGGATCGCATAAATATCCTCATCCGGTCTGTTGCGGTTTTCGATCGAGCAGATCACACCATCCTTCTCGCTGCGAAGGAGCATGCTCGCATTCGGAACTGCCTGCGTCTGCGGAAATTCTACCTCTTCGCCGAGCGCTGCCTGAACCAGCTTCTCATAGTAATCAAATCCGTAGTAGATAGATACCAGCTCTGCAAGACACGTTGCTCCGGAGCGTCCGCCAAGCTCCAGCACGTATGTTTTATCATCTTTTAAGATAAAATCGGCATTGATCGCGCAGTTGTCAAGCCCCATTGCCACGATCGCCTTTTCAAGCTGTACCTTTGCATCTGCTATGATCGCATCGTCCAGCTCATACGGCGCAAAATGTCCGATCGGTACGCCTGTATCTCCCTGAAATACATAGTCTCCATGAGGAAGGATAAATTTCACTTCTCCATGATACACAAATGCCTGCGCTCCGAATTCTTTTCCCTCAATAAACTCTTCAATGATAAAAAAGTCTGTCCGTGTATTTTCTTTTACCACGCGGCGCGCTCCTTCAAATTCACTGACCGAATCTACCCGGACGATCCCCCGGCTTCCCGATGTATCGACCGCCTTAAAAATCAGCGGGAAATCAAGCCCTCTCACCGCTTCATACATATCCTCCTCAAAGGATACCTCCCGGAACCGAGCGGTCCGCACACCGTATTCCTCGTATTTCTTTTTCATGCGGATCTTATTGGACGCGATCTGCGCTGCCTCAAAGCTCAGTCCTGTAAGCCCAAGCTCGTCACAGACCTTCCCGATCGTAATGACTGCCACATCTGTACCTGCTGTCACGATCCCGTCGATCTGCTTTTCTTTCGCGATCTGCAGGATCTTATCGTAATTCACCGTATCCTCATAGCAGATCTCATCTGCAAATGCAAACCCCGGATATTTTCCCGGAATGCTGACAACGATCGTATAGACGCCCATCTCTCTGGCTTTTTTGATGAGCGGCACCTGATACGTGCCAGCCCCCATTACCATCAGCTTTTTCATATTTATTTTCCGCCTTTCTGCGAAAGGCACCGATGGGGTTATGAAACCAACGGTTATCTTTCGCTTTTTATTCTATTTTCCTTCTGATATTATCTTCTTAAATAAGACTGACACACTACAGAACACGTAGAGGTGAGTGGCGGGGCTGTATAGCGGCAACCTCGCATATCTATATGTCGTCGGTCATCCGTTAAGGCATCAATGATTGGCGCATTCCCTTAGCCCGTAAACTTATCTCTTCCAAAGTCGACTCGATTTTGCCGGATGACCAGTCACTGTCAGTTTTATTGCTATAAAATATCAGGGAGGTTATTTTATTGTCGTTTAAAATTCTCAAAAACAATTGCTGCGGACTTGATGTCCACAAAACATGGATCTTTGCCTGCATTGGTATTACGGATTCTCACAGTCGTACAGAGTATAAGCAAGCTCGCTTTTCTTCCTTTTCAAAGGGATTACAAGAGTTGTGTAACTGGCTTGCTAAATATAACTGTACCGATGTCTGTATGGAATCAACCGGCAAGTACTGGATTCCTGTTTTTAACATCCTCGAGAAGAATAACATCTGGGTTACTCTTTCTCATCCCAAATACACAAAACCCCAAAAGGGCAATAAAACTGATCGTAAGGACGCCAAGTGGATTTGTGATTTATATATGTGCGGAATGGTAAAACCATCCTTTATTCCACCTGCTGACATCCGCGAATTAAGAGATTTGGTTCGATACCGCTATAAACTCACCTGCATGATTACCGGGGAAAAGAATCGTGCTCAAAATTGCCTTACCGTATCGAATTTAAAATTAGATGATGTCTTTTCTGATGTATTTGGTAAATCTTCCCGTTCTATTACGGAACAGATTTTGCAACATCATGGGGAAACTTTCGATGTAGCACCTTTTGTGGATAGCAGATGTAAAACTCCTATTGAAGAAATACAGGCTGCGGTTGATGGTGCTATATCTACAGAACAGGCTGTGAAACTCAGACAATGCCTGAATCACATCGATGAATTAGAAATGCACAAAGCTGAAATAGAACGGGAAATCTTTCGTCTCAGTGATAAATACGAAGAAGCCCTTACTCTTATTCGTACTGTTCCCGGATTCGACAAGAACCCTATGACTGCTATTCAGGTGCTCTCTGAAATCGGAGGTGATATGTCTGTCTTCCCCACAGCTAAAAACCTCGTCTCATGGGCAGGATGTTGTCCTCGCAACGATCAAAGCAATCAAAAAATCAAATCCACTAGGATTTCCCGTGCTGGTTCCTATTTTAAACCAGTTTTGGTGCAAGTTGCAAATGCTTTAATCAAATCGAAGAAAAATCCTGAATTTACTACCCGTTATCGACGTATCAAAGCACGGCGTGGTCACAAGAAAGCTATTATTGCCATCTGTCGTATGCTCCTGACCGCTATCTGGCACATACTCACAGATTTAAAACCGTATACACCGGAGGGCTTTCTTGAATCACGTCCTGTGAACGAATCAAAAGTACTGACCACTTCACAGGCACTTAATCTGCTTAAACAGCGAGGATATATCATTAAAAATGATATAATTCCTGTTTCCTGATTAGGTGTTGTGTCCATATTTACTTTTCAAAATCATCTCAAATGATGATTTATTTGTCATGCCCTTTATTTCTTGGCTATTTTCTACTTGATTGTTTCAAACTTCCACCTTCTGCATACACTCATACTTGCCCGGCTGTACGCACCTTTCCATTTTGTGTTTCCTCTATCCAGTCCTGTCTGCCCCTTCTGCAAAAGGCTTGTCAGTCCTTTTCTCCCGCCTGTGCATTCTGCTCCGCTTTGTCTGCAGAGCATGGCGCATCCTCCTTCACGGCTGCCGCGCAGATCTTTCCTTCCTGCTGCGCATGCGCGCTTCCTCTCTCCTGGGCCTCCATCTGATGCACACTGCGTACGACAAACTGCGGATTTCTGCTCATACCAAGGAAGATCCTGCCGACATACTCCCCGATGATCCCCATAAACATCAGATTCACACCTGAGAAAAAGCACAGAGCAACCATCATGGACGGCCATCCGATGTAGGTTGCCGGGCGCACGATCTTCAGGATCACGACACCAAGCGCCCCGAGCAGTCCCAGGATCGCAAACCCAAATCCTGCCAGCGTAGCAAGCTGCAGAGGAACGACCGAAAATCCAAGGATGTTCGACCACAGCTTCAGCAGCTTCTTTAATGTGTAATTGGAGGAACCGACCTCCCGTTCAAAGTGCTGGATCGGAACAGTGCTGATGTTGCGCGTAGTCCGCAGAAACAGCCCCTGCAGATGCGTATAAGCGCTCTTATAATCTACGGCATAATCCCTGACAAACTTCCTGATGATCCAGAAGCTCGATGTCCGCAGATCCTTCGGTTTTTTCAGCAGGATCCGTACCGTAAGAGAATTGATATAGCTTCCGAAGTTTCGGAATCTGCTGTGCTTCTTCTCCGGATAATATCCATATACAATATCATATCCCTTGTCAAACTCCTCCAGCAGATATTTAAGCTGCGACGGATGGGTCTGCATATCGTCATCCATTGCAATAAACGCATCGCCCGAGGCATGGTTGAGTCCTGCCATCACAGCGTTATGCTGTCCTGCATTTTTTGCAAGCTCGACCACCCTTACGCACGGATAATCCCGGACAAGCCCCATCAGAGCAGCCATTGTCTCACCGCCGTCCGGCGAGCAGTCATCGACTAGCACAAATTCATATTCCTTCTTATCCAGCTTTTCAAGCTCCTGCATCGTCAGCTCGACTACCTTGCGGATCGTCTGGGAAGAACGATAACAGGGAATTATAATTGAGTATACCACGTTATGACTCTCCTGACCGTTTTTTCTTCTTTTTTCTCATGTAGAAAATTACATTCAGTACTATAAATAATACCACTGCCGACGGCATGATGACAAGCGCATATTTCACGCCCGGGATCTCAAACGTAAGCTCTATCGTATGCTCTCCGGCCGAAAGAGGCAGTGCCATATACATGTAGTTTGCCCGCCCGAGCTGTGTCTTTTCCCCGTCGACATACGCCGTCCATCCATTCTGGTATGGAATACTGAGCACGAGGATCTTATCCTCCTCCAGAGACACAGTCCCGGAAACCGTGTTTGTCCCGATCTCTGCCTGCTCCAGCACATCCTGCGTCAGCCCCGCGGCATACTGCGGAAGCACATCCATCGGCTGACTGTAAAGGATCATCTCATCAAATTTGATCTCTCCGGCGCGATTCATAATGAGCTGGCAGGAGCTGATCACATCCTCATGATAGCCCAGGTTAAAAACGTAATCCTTCTGACCGCTCCCGTAGCGGTCATCATCTGATCGGAAACTGTAGCCAAGCTTATTCTCCTGGGTCTTGAAGGTCAGGTTCAAAGGTTCCTCGGACATATCCCCTTCCAGTACCGCATTTTTAAGCACAAGGTATGTCTCCGAATCAGGCAGGCTCTCAAACTTGAATTTTACCTTTGCCTTATCCTGCTCTGCGACCCAGGAATGGTCGGTTACGTTAATCCCCTTTTCCGCTTTTACCTCAAAGTCAAGACGCCTGGAGGTGATCTGCGGTCCGTCTGTCTTACCACCCTCCTTCTTTTTCGCGTCCTGCTCTCCGGTTTTGCCAAGCGCTGCGAGCATATCGTCCTCCAGCATCACCTGCTGCATCATGACCTCCTGACGCTCCAGCACGTCATACTGCTCCAGCTCTTCCCTCGAGATCGCAGAGTCATACGTATAGCCAAGCGGAAGTGCGTACTGGTTTTCACAGACAACGGTCTCCTTCCCGTTTACTTCGGTACGCAGTGCCTCCTGCGTGCCGTACGGAAGTGGGCGCTCCGGACTCCCTGTGCCGTCCTCCCCGTCATAATACGCATAATATTTCACTGCGGCAAGCTCATTCATGAACGCCCGGTTGCTCAGACCCAGAAGCTGCGTCACACTGTACCCCGTGCTGCCCATCTGTTC
This sequence comes from Parablautia sp. Marseille-Q6255, assembly GCF_951230155.1. Lineage (GTDB taxonomy): Bacteria > Bacillota > Clostridia > Lachnospirales > Lachnospiraceae > Choladousia. Next base: position 24,727 of record NZ_CATNVD010000022.1, on the reverse strand, counting down.
CAGATATTCCGTAATGCTGCCGTTGAACGTACTGTTAAACATCGTGACACTGTTGTAATCAAGGATAATAGACGAAGAGATCGTCGAATAATCCAGCTTCGGAACTGCGCAGCGGTAAAAGCTCTCATCCTCCACCTCTTTTACTGCCACAAGAGGCGAATCCTCCGCTTTTTGCTTTGCCTCTCCGGGCGCTGTGTATTCGCTTACTACATCATCCATATAAAACAGAGAAAATCCATTATAGAATACCATAGCCGCTGTCAGCAAAACCATGAGACTCTGTTTCTGGAATACCGATACTTTTTTCACGCGGTCCTGCCCCACCAATACCACTGCAAAGGTTACGGCAAGAAAAATAAATGCAAGCTTCACATAGCGCGTGATCAGCACAGTACCGAAAAATGCCAGGAATCCATACACTGCCACAGCTCCGGCACAGATCTGTATTTCTCTTTTTTTCATCTGCCGCATATCCGCAAGCGTATCCGCCACGATAAACGCCACAAGAAGCGCGATCAGATAGCACCAGCGATTTATCACAGAGCTAAAGCCGCTAAACACAAATCCAGTCACCGGAAACAGCATCAAAAGTGCGGTGATCACAGACAGCACCTTCAGCTCCTTCCTGCCCTTTCTTGTAAAAAGAAAGACCACACATAAAAAGGCGATCGGCAAAAATCCGAGCTTCATCCATTCTCCGGGAGAATTTGCCGTTGTCAGAAAGCTCAAAAAGCAGCGGACCGGCCACTGTTCATTATAGAAAAGCAAAGAAGGTGTCTTGATCACCGCTCCGCCGCTTCGCCCTGATCCTACATACAGCCCAAAGGTCGTCACCAGCACAATGCACGAGATCGCCACACCGAGCAGGTACGAACCGCTGATGACCAGACCCTTTGTCATAAAATTCTTAAATGTCCGCTTTTCTTTTTCTTTCTGACAGAAAAAGCGGACCAGAAAATAAATGGCAAGCCCCAGAGTATTCATGTACAGATAATAGTAATTGCTAAACAGAGATACCGCCACGAAAATCGTACAAAGCTGCCAGCGCCTGCCGCGCAGGATCTCCTCGATCGCGATCACCAGAAGAGGGAGCATGATCATCGCGATCATAAACATCGTATGGCGCGCCCCTCCAAACAGCGCAAAGCCGCAAAATACATATACGGCGCTTGCTATAAAGGTGGAAAAATAGTCCTTTTTAAAATACAAAAACAGTATCGATGCTGTGATGCCGGACAGATAAAAACGCAGCACAGTGATCACATTGTAGGCAAGCTCCACATGATCTTCTCCGAACAAAGCGAAGATAAAATACAGCGGTTCCAGGCTGTAGGTGATCTCTCCGCCCATACCGAGGCGGAAATCATACATCGGAAGCTCAAAATTGCCGGAAAAGAAGTTTGCAAACAGCTCCCTGATATAATTCGCAAAGTAGGCTGCTCTGGGATAATACTGAGACACTCCGTCCGCCTCCCACAGCAGCGTGTTCCCTGTCGCGAAAAACACCGAAAAACAAAGCGCCATCAAAACAGCAAAGGCCCCCGTATAGATCACGAAGTACAGAGCGGTCTTATGCCTGGATGCTGCAAATCTTCTGGCACAGCTTTCATATACTCTGCAAAATACAGAAAATCCCAGTATTGCCAGATAGATCAAAAGAAGCGCGCCTGCAGCGATCACAACAGACCACCTGATCCCAAATCCGGCCGTATCTGCCGCCAAAAAATGGAGCCCGAACATCGCTGCCGCATAGACCGGAAGGATCGCTTCTGCCGTATCGCACACAAACCGCACCCGGCCAGACCGCAGCGTAAGCTCCGAGAGAAGCTCTGCTCCCACATAAACCAGATATACAGGAAGAAGAGACAGCGTGATCCGGCAAACATCCTGCAGGATCGTCCCATACAAAAGAAGCGACAGCGCCGTACCTGCTGCTGCTCCCGCTGCCAGTCTCCACTGAAAGCCCGGTTTTTCCTTTCCAAACCACATGCCGATAAGGAAAAACGCAAAATACGGAAGTCCCGGCACTGCCGGCATGGAAGAGGAACCGACCAGAGCCGCAATGATCGCATAGCTCTCTCCCTCTACGCGCAAAAGGGCGCAGCCGACACACAGTCCTGCTGCCAGTACCAGATACTTTGGCTTTTTTGCAGCTGTCCCCAGCTTTTCATAAAACACCCACACAAGCAGAGCAGTCACTGCAAGCGTAAAAAACACAGCGCTCACAGACGGAACGGTAACAACAGAGAGCACCCGCACCAGGCTGTACGGCACACTGTTTCCATACTGTATCGTCTCCTGTGCGACAGCAAGTACAAAAAAGTACAGATAATACCGCACGAAAAGCCGCAGCATTTGCTCCTTTCCCCGTTTCACCGGCATCCCTGTCCACATCTGCCAGAAGCAGTAGCCAAGGCGGAATAAAAATCCCGGCACAAATACAGCATACAACCCCATATTAAGCACGTTTGCCAGCTGTCCATGCTGTGTGTCCCCGACAAGCAGCTGCAATGCCATATACCCAAAAAAGCATCCAAAGATCAGCAGGTTCATTTCCTGATCGCATCTGTTTTGTCTTACAACCTTTTCTTTCCCCATAGGTTTACCAGTACCGGTGTCCTGATACCGCGTATCAGCCACACCGGATATCCTTTCTAAACGTGATGATCAATCTAAGCTATTTTACCAGATGCCGCTGCTTTTGTATAGTATGCGAATACAGAAAAGAGCTGCTGTCCGTATCCCGGAAGAGATACGAAACAGCAGCCTCCCTGCATATTTTATATTCTTTCTTTTGTCCCGTTATATACCGAGCATCCTCGTTGCGATCTGAAAATAAATGACAAGAGATACTGCATCCACGATCGTTGTGATAAACGGACTTGCCATAACCGCCGGATCGAAGCCGATCTTCTTTGCCAGCATCGGCAAAGTACATCCGACCGTCTTTGCCACGATAACCGTCACCACCATGGTCAGGCACACGATCAGCGCTACCTGCATGCCCACTCTGTCAAGAAGCAAAAGCTTTCCGAAATTCACGACTGCAAGCGTAATTCCGCACAAGACAGCAACGCGTATCTCCTTCCACACAATACGCAACATATCCCGAAACTGTACCTCTCCAAGAGAAATGCTTCGGATGATCGTCACAGACGACTGTCCGCCTGCATTTCCTCCCGTGTCCATAAACATCGGGATATACATCGTCAGCACCGCATAGGCAGACAACGCATCCTGATAGCCCTGGATGATCCGTCCGGTAAAGGTCGCAGAGATCATCAAAAACAGCAGCCACGGAATACGCTTTTTGAAGGTCTCAAAGACAGATGTTTTCATGTAAGGTTTATCTGTCGGCGTGATAGCCGCCATCATCTCGATATCTTCCGTAGCCTCCTGCTCAATGATATCCATGACATCATCGACTGTGATAATACCGACAAGGCGTTTCTCGCTGTCCACTACAGGCATCGCATCGAAATCATACTTCTGGAACTGTCTGGAGACTTCCTCCTGGTCCATCAGCGTCGAGATCGTAATGACATTTTCCTCCATCAGATCTCCGATCCGCTCCGACGTATCACTCAAAAGAAGCATTCTCAGAGAGATCGTGCCCTTGATCTTCCGGTACTGATTGGTCACGTAGCACGTATTGATCGTCTCTTTGTCAATGCCGACCTTGCGGATACGCTCGATCGCCTGCGCTACCGTATAATCTTCTTTGAGATCGACAAACTCGACCGTCATGATACTTCCCGCGGAATCCTCCGGATACTGGAGCAGATGATTGATATCACGCCGTGTCTCCGCTGTTGTCTGTGCCAGCAGCCGCTTCACGACATTCGCAGGCATCTCCTCCATCAGGTCGGCGGCATCATCCGCAAAAAGATTGTCAATGATCGTAGCCGCCTCACGATCCGTCAGCATTGTAATGATTGTCTGTTCCAGCTCAATGGACAAAAAGGAAAATACATCTGCTGCAATCGTCTTTGGCAGCATACGGAATACCTGGATCAGCTCCGGTCCCGGCAGCTCCAGCTCCTCCAGCATAGCGGCGATATCTGCCTCATTCATCTCGACGATCTCGCTGCGGATCTTTGCATACTGCCTATGCTCGATGTACTCCCTCATCTTTTCTATATCTAACATAACGAACCTCCTTCTGTGCAGTTTTTATGACCGGATCAGGCCCGGGAACATCCGATGAACTCTTTTTCCTTCTATGCTTCATAAAAACCACCACCTTTCGCTGCTGTTATGTTATATTTATTTTATTATGATACCCATCCGTATGCAAGGCGTCATTGCTTCGCAGCAGCCGCACTGCGGCCATCCGCGGATTACGCCCTCGCCTGCTGCTTTTGTACAAGCCACCTGATCAGCCACGCTGCAGCCGCTCCGCACAGCGCACCAGTCAGCGCACCGCAGATCACATCAGACGGATAATGTATCCCGATATACAGGCGTGAGAACGCCATCAAAACTGCCATAGCCAGTACGATCCATCTCCACCGGCAGCCCTTCAGGCTGCATACGATCGCGGTCGCTGCTGCGAAAGAGCTTCCCGCATGTCCTGACGGAAAAGAAAAGTCACTCGCCTTTCCTGTCATCAGGATCAGCCCGTCGATCACTTCATACGGTCTCGTACGTGCAAACAGATTTTTCAGGATCATATTATTGAGTATCAGGGAAAACATCAGACCGAGGAGTCCTGCCACCCCTGCTCTTCTCGTTTTCCTGAAACAAAGCAGTGTCAGTGAGAGCAGGATCCAGATAAATCCCAGATTCCCAAGCTTCGTATATGTCACGACAAACGGTGAGAGCCAGTCTGCCCTCAGGCAGTCCTGTATCCACAATAACACGCTGCCTTCCAGCGCCACCAGACCTTCCATTGTGTTTTCCTCCAATCGTACAGCTGTGCAAAATCGATTCTTTGCATTTGTTATTTTACTCCATCCAATTTTCAACTGCAAGTAAAAAATATCCCGCGCTTCTCTTCCGGCTGCAGCATATCCTCCAAATGCAGGATCCTTCGCTCATCTGCCCTGACTGCCGCACAAAAAAACAGAGCCGGTGCAGAATGTCCGGCGGTATCCTCCTGCAGTCCCCGGAGCTGGTATCCCCATCCGAAAACAGCATATCAGAAAACCGACGGCAGACTCTTCTGCAGCAGCTCTGCCTTCCTGAAATCATTGCAGATATCGTTTTACTCTTCTGAAAGCGATGTCATGAAATCGTCGATCGCTGCCGTATCCACCGTATACGTCGGCTTCTCTGTCAAGGAAGCGTCTGTTGCAGTAAATCCATTATATATGGAGATCCCGGCCCATGCTACCAGCAGGATCGCTACTGCCGACAGTCCCGCCTTTGTAGCCATCCACTGCCTCTTTTCCTTCTTTATGATCTTCGCACGGTTGCGCTTTTCTTCTTTGTAACGGTCCACCTTAGCCTGACTCATGGTATATCACTCCTTTTGAAATTCTCCGGTCAGCGCACCGGAATAAGCCGAATCGCAGACCCTCTTTTAACAGTATACACGATTCCGCCACAATTTCAATATTTTTTCTAAAATAACACAATTAATAACGCGATTAAATCACTGCGATAATGCCGCCGTCATTTGCGTACATCGTAGAGATCCCTGCTGTATCGACCAGAATGACATCCTTTACCCGGATCTTCTCAAGGATCGCGTCTCTGACCATCTCTCCGCGCTCACGGCAGTTGCAGTGTGCGATCGCCAGCACTTTTTCTTCCGGCTTTTCGACCTGCTCGGCGATGTAGCCCACCATCTTTACCAGAGCCTTATTGATCCCGCGCGCCTGGTCAAGCTGGATGATCGTCCCTTCCGGAGTCGCTCCCATCACCGGCTTGATCTTTAACGCTGAGGCTACAAATGCTTTGATATTGCTCAGGCGCCCATTCTTGCGCAGCGTCTCCAGGTTTTCCAGGACAAAGTACGTATTCTGCCCGTCGATATAAGCTTCCACCGTCTCAACCACCTGCTCAAATGTCATACCCGCCTGCTCACATTCTGTGATCTTCCTGGCGATCAGCGTCTCACCGACAGACGCAGACCGTGAATTAAACACGTGTACCCTGATCTGCGGATTTTCTTCTGAGAGGAGATCCTTCGCAAGCATGGCGCTGTTGTAGGATCCGGAAAGCTCTGCGGAAAGCGTCACTGCATACGCACGGTCCCCCGCCTTTTCAAAGGCTGCTCTGTAATAATCCGGTGACGGGCACGCGGATTTCGGACAGTTGGGACTTGCCGCTGCTTTTCGCAGGAAATCAGCCTGATCAAATGTATCATCATCCGTAAACATATAGTCGTCCAGCTGCATCGTGAGCGGAGCCGGTATGATCCTCTCATCCTTTTTCATCTCTTCTGTGCGTTCTCCGCAGCTATCCAGTACGATAACGTAATCCATAACAACCTCCTGAACCAAGTGAAACCTTTTTTTATATTTTTAATTATTTTACAATGTAGTTTTAAATACCAGATTATAATATCACATCCATCTCCATTTGAAAAGTAGCAGTTCGATTTTTTTATCATTGCCAATTCCCCCTTCTCTCCTGTATAATATTTCATAATTTCAGGATGTACCAGGAGGGGTTACTTTGCGTTCTTATCAGATACAGGATATTCGTGATTTTATGAAAAAGCTGCTGCTGCGGGAAGACTTCGATACCTTTTTGCTCTCAGAAGCTTCTATTACAACATATGCCAGCTTTCACATCGACGGCCGGTTCCATCCCGAGTTTCTCAGCAGCAGTGAAGCAGAACTGCTCGCCGCAGAAAAAAGCGGATACACGCTCTGGAAAAGACTTCGTCCTTTTTTCTTTGAACTGACCAAGGGGAAAAATACGCCGCTCCACCTTCATATTGTATTCCGGCTCGCCCCGCACAATGTCTCCTCTCTGCTTGCACAGACCGGAATTTCCATACTGCCGGAGCAGATTGACGGACTTTTTTTGAATATTCACTTTGACGGCGCAACGCTTTCGTGTACCAGCGGCACCTCCTTAAAAATCTTTTCCCTCGACCGGTCTCTGGATCATGCGTGGGATGAGATGCTGGAAAAATTTTTCCGTCAAAAAGAAATTCCTTTCACGTAATCCTGTTTCGCCCCTGCGCTCCTTTTGTTTTCTATTATTTTCTTTTTTGTTAGCACTCGCTTTAATCGAGTGCTGATTTTTCTCTTGACTTTTTCCAGACACGGTATTAAGATACCTACAGAACACAAAAGCAGAACAAAGCACCCCTTTCTCCCGTCATGACAGATCAGGAAAAGGGCTTCGCCAGTACCCGTCACGAACCGGGCAGTTCTGACAGTATGTAAAGGAGTGGTAAAAATGAGCAAGAAAACAGGTTCTCTTTCGATCAACAGCGAAAATATTTTTCCAATCATAAAGAAGTGGCTGTATTCTGATCACGATATCTTTTTCCGTGAGCTGATCTCGAACGGCTGCGATGCGATCACAAAGCTTGCCAAGCTTGAGGTGATGGGAGAATATACCTTCCCGGATGACTACAAAAAACAGATCCAGGTCATCGTTAATCCGGAAGAAAAAACTCTGAAATTTATTGATAACGGTATCGGTATGACTGCGGATGAAGTGGAGGAATATATCACACAGATCGCCTTTTCCGGAGCTACTGATTTCCTTGCCAAATATAAAGACAAGACGACAGAGGATGAGATCATCGGTCATTTCGGACTGGGCTTCTATTCTGCCTTCATGGTAGCGGATGAGGTACACATCGATACGCTTTCTTACAGAGAGGGCGCGTCTGCGGTCCACTGGGAGTGCGACGGCGGTACAGAGTATACCCTTGAGGAAGGCAGCCGCCAGAGCGTCGGTACAGAGATCACCCTCTTCCTGTCTGAGGACGCACTGGAATTTGCCAACGAGTACCGTGCAAGAGAGATCATTGAGAAATACTGCTCCTTCATGCCGGTCGAGATCTTCCTCTCCAAGGCAAACGCCGAGCAGGAATATGAGACGATCGACGAAGCAGATCTGCGCGAGGATGACGTTGTCGTAGAGCGTATCCACGAGGATGCCAAGACAGAAGAAAAAGAGAACGAGAACGGAGAAAAAGAAGTCGTTGAGATCGCTCCGGCACGCGACCGCGTAAAGATCAACAAGCGTCCGGTTTCTTTAAGCGATACGCACCCGCTTTGGACAAAGCATCCGAATGACTGTACCGACGAAGAATACCGCGACTTCTACCGCAAAGTATTCCTCGACTACAAGGAGCCGCTGTTCTGGATCCATCTGAACATGGATTATCCGTTCAACTTAAAGGGTATCCTCTACTTCCCGAAGATCAACACGGAGTACGATTCCATCGAAGGAAAGATCAAGCTGTACAACAATCAGGTATTTATCGCTGATAATATCAAAGAAGTGATCCCGGAATTTCTGATGCTCTTAAAGGGTGTGATCGACTGTCCGGATCTTCCGCTTAATGTATCACGTTCCGCACTGCAAAACGACGGCTTCGTCAAGAAGATTTCTGATTACATTACAAAGAAGGTTGCTGACAAGCTTTCCGGCATGTGCAAGACAGACCGCGAGAACTACGAAAAATACTGGGATGACATCAGTCCGTTCATCAAATTCGGCTGCATCAAGGATGCCAAATTCGGTGAAAAGATCATGGACTACGTCCTTTACAAGAATCTCGACGGCAAATATCTGACACTGAAGGATCTCGTAAAGGAAGAGGAAAAAGACGAGGCGGCAAAAGATGCTGCTACATCTGAAACCGTCGAAGCAGAGGTCGTATCCGATGATAAGAAGGACGAGGAAGCAAAAGAACCAGAAAAACAGACCATCTACTACGTAACAGACGAGGTACAGCAGAGCCAGTACATCAACCTGTTCCGTGAATCCGGCATGGATGCTGTGATCCTGCGCCACAATATTGACACTGCTTTCATCTCCCATATTGAGCAGCTCAATGATAAGGTGAAATTCCAGCGTATCGATGCAGATGTCACAGACTCTGTAAAAGAAGAGACAGATACAGAAGCGCTCAAGGAGACAACAGATACCCTGACAGAGGTATTCCGCAAAGCACTTGGAAAAGACAACCTGGAAGTAAAGGTAGAAAAGCTGAAAAATGAAAATATTTCTTCCATGGTCACACTGTCTGAGGACAACCGCCGTATGCAGGAAATGATGAAGATGTACGGTATGTACGGCATGGATCCGTCCATGTTCGGCGGAAACGAGACACTCGTATTAAACGCCAACAATGAGCTGGTACAGTTCGTTGCAGCAAATAAGGACTCTGACAAAGTACCGATGATCTGCGAGCAGCTCTACGACCTCGCTATGATCGCGCACAAACCGCTTGCACCGGAAGCAATGACAAAATTCATCGCACGGAGCAATGAGATCCTGAAGCTGTTTGCGAAATAATGAAAAACAGCTATAAAAAAGAGCATACTATCTGAGAACGGCAAAAATACCCTGATCGAATGGCGCAGTTTTTTACTGCACCTTACGTTCAGGGTATTTTAATTCTTTTTTATTCACAGGTAATCGTAATGCTGTTCTCCGCTGTTACGTTATCTGCGGCTGCCGTGTAAGATATTGGTTGGACAATGTATCGGTACGTCTTTCCTGATTCCAGATTTAATATAGAGATTTCTGTTTCTTCTGTCCGAGCAACCATACTTACCAGACCGCTTATTTCATGGTATTCAAATATCTGATATTCCACTGCACCTTCCACGCCTTTCCACGAAAGCGTAATACTGTCTTTCGAGGCTTTCCCCGTGATGATCGGAGAGGCAAGCGTATCAATCTCTGCTTGCTGTTCCGGCTCATTTCCATCCAAAATCCGGATCACACGAAATCCTACGTCTTCATAGCCTTCTGCTTCCTCTCGCCCTTCTTCTCTATACTCCGTGCGGCAATCGGTTCTGTCAGATTTCCACGAACCTCCCTTTACGCCAAAGACAACTTCTCCATCTGCATTCGTACGCTCCGTAGAAGTCCATTCCCAAACATTTCCCCAAAAATCTATCCCCCCATGCGCTCCCCTCGTCACATCCGCATACGCGTCAACTGAGGTTCTTCCCTCGTTTACTCCGCAGTTAAAATCTGCGCCTTTTGGCATATGTCCTGCGGCAAGCTCCCACTCACCTTCACTCGGAAGCCGGTAAGTATCCGTGCCATCCTGTTCTGTCAGCCAGGCGCAGTACGCCTGTGCGTCTGTATACGAAACATCATTTACCGGAAGTTCTTCTTCACCTTTGGGATAAGCGCCATCGATCCAGTTCGAAGGAGCCTGATAGCCTGTCGCTTTCAGAAACTTGGCATATTCTGCATTCGTCACAGGCGTACGTTTCACATAAACGCTCTCCCCAGCACCCATAACCGGAATATACTCATATTGAGATGCCTCCGAAACCTTCCATTGCAAAAGCCGTGGATCTGTAAAGCGCAGCATATTACTGTTGATACGATCCCAGTAAGTAATATACATCTCCTGAACGATCTCTTCCATCTCTGCAACAATCTCATCTCCGCCCGGTTTTCCCTGTGTCTCTTCTTTTAGCTCGTCCAACTTTGTTTCTTTCCGGTCTAATACTGCTTCATAATTTTCAATTACCATCTCCCTGAGCTTCACGTAATTCTCTATGGCAGGATCGTTTTGATACTGCGCGATTAAAGCTTTTGTTTCTTCGTTGAGTTCGGGCTGCTCTTTTTCAATAAGATCACTGTTTGTATACATATTCATAGCACTCTTCTTCGTTTCTTCTTCTGCAGACACGCCTGCGGAAAGTAAGAAACCAAGCAGACATACTGCAAAAAGAACGCTCAAGCATCTTTTTTCTTTCTTCATACCGTCCTCCTAATAGCTGACCTCACCGGTCAGCCAGTCTGCAAGTTTTATCATTTCGTCAAGCCAGACAAGCGAAGATACTTCTTCGTGCTCTGCACCCTCAAACAAATGGATCGTTGCCTTTGCGCCCGCCCGCTTTAATTGATGTACCATATCCTCCGAAGAATTCGGACGAATTACCGTATCTTCATCGCTGACAAAAACCCACGCCGAAATGTCTTTCATTTCCTCTGCACTATCCAGCACTCCTCTTGCACTGCCTGATAATGGAGCGATCCGTGCAAAGAGTTCCGGATATTTTTTTGCAAGCTCCCACGTACCTGTACCACCGATACTAAATCCTGTCAAAGAAATATTTTTTTCATCAATAGAAAATTCAGCAACCGTATCCTGAATCAGATTATAAAGTAATTCATCTATATTTCTCCAGCTTTTCTGTTCTGACGGCAATTGCGGCATAAGCACATAAGCTTCAATTTTTCCCAGCTCTCCCTCCTGTAAATATTTCGGAAATTCTTCCGTGGAGGTCAGCAGCTGCAGTTCCTGACCTTTTGCGCTTGCTCCATGTAAATAAACGATCAGCGGCATATGATTCGTCTGCTTTTCCGGTATATAGAGATAATATTGCAGCTTTTCCGCCTGCTCCGCAGAAATACTCATTTCCTGAAATTTTAGACTTTCCGTTTCAGATGTTTCGCTCTCCATTTCAGACGTTGCGCTTTCGCTCTCCTTCTCGGACATTACAGATTCTGTTTCTGATTCAATGGAGGAAGTCTGTGTCTCTTCCTCTGATGCCAGAATAACTGCGCTTCCTACTGCGACTGACAGCGCCGCTGCGGTCAGTACTATACCGATTCTTTTTTTTACCATGTTTCTATTTTTCATGTTTATATCCATTCCTTTCGCTTCGCTCAGGCACAAAACGTTATGAAAATGTTTTCCTGAGCTTATTTTTTCTTTATAATTCTTCTTATAGGGAACTCGGTATACTACAAATCACGGGGAGGTGAGTGGGCTGTCCGGCTTGCCGGATGACCGTATGTTTATATGTGTAGTCCGCCTTTTCAAGCACAAATAAGTGTGATTTCAAGCACGTAATCTTATCTTTGTATAAACATTCTCGTTTATGGCTTAGGCGTTCAGTCAATGCCGTCTCTCCCTATAATCTTTAGTGAACCTTCTGGTTCTGAAAGGAGTCCCTATGGCTTTAAAAATCGTGTACAAAATCTGCTGTGGCATTGATGTCCACAAGACTTTTGTAGTTGCCTGTATCGCTTCTACTAACGATAAAGGTGTCACTTCTTACGAGAGCCGCCGGTTTTCGACCTACACGAGCGGTCTGAAAACTTTGTTACAGTGGTTACTCGATCGCAATTGCAAGGATGTCTGTATGGAATCTACCGGTAAATACTGGATCCCTGTTTATAACATCTTGGAATCGGATTGTTCGATTGTCCTTGCTCATCCTAAATATGTTAAGGCTATCCGTGGAAAGAAAACTGACAAAAAAGATGCCAAATGGATTGCTGACCTGTTTAAGCATGACCTTGTTGCCGGAAGCTTTATGCCACCTGCTGACATTCGCCAGCTTCGCGACCTAATGCGTTACCGTTTCAAACTAACCTGCTTCAAATCAAGCGAAAAGAATCGTTTGCAGAACTGTCTCACGGTTTCCAATATCCAGTTGGGAAACGTTGTTTCGGACACCTTCGGCAAATCTGCTCAGGCGATACTGGATAAACTTTTGGAAAATCCCGCAAATACTTCCTTTGACCTTGAACCTCTTGTTTTCAGAAGCCTGAAGAAAAAACTTCCCGAGCTTCGCAATGCCATTGATGGCTATATCACTCCGGAACAGGCTGGCAAACTCAAAGTAATCAAAGCTCATTATGAAAACCTTGAATCCCGGAAAGCAGAGCTTGAAGAACTCATTCTTGCGCTCGCCGCTCCCTATCAGCAGGAACTTTCCATTCTTCAAACCGCTCCTGGTATCAGCAGTACTTTCACTGCCATCGGAATCATTTCCGAAATCGGTACCAATATGGAGGCTTTTCCTTCGGCGAAACACTTGTGCTCATGGGCTGGGCTTACACCAACCAACAATGAAAGTGCAGGGAAGAAAAAATCTGTCCGGGTGTCCAAGGCCGGATGCTACATCAAACCGCTTTTAGTACAGTGCGCAAACGCTGTCGTAAAAAGCACTAAGCATCCTGAAATGCGTAACCGTTATCTCCGTATCAGAAAGCGTCGCGGTCACAAGAAAGCAATCCTTGCAATAGCAAGAATGCTTCTTACCGCATTATACCACATGTTGAAGAACGGGGAAAACTATAATGCAGAACTTTACCAAAAATCCGACCTACCGCCTGCGGACCGTGAGATTACAGTAGAGCAGGCAATCATCATAGCAAGGAATCAAGGTTATAAAATCAAGTCAGCAACTGCATAACCTTAACATTTCTAATATTCAATTTTTAAAGCAGCCACCGAAAGATGGCTTATTTGTCGTGTACTTAAGGGAATGGATACCCTCTACTTCTCATTTTCAATCTTTCGCCTCCTGTCTCCATTTTGTTTTGCAGCTCTCTTTCATCATCTATCATCTCCTGCTCCCCGGTTTCATACTAGCACACTTTTCTTAGGTTTTTCGAGGGATAAGCCGCGGCAATTTTGTGGCAATTTTGTGGCAGCTCTTTACCTCGCATGCGCAAAATGCTATGATACATAAATAAACGCAGCACAGGAGGTATCTTATGGCTCAATCCGTTTATCTTGCAGATGATGAAAAAAATATCCGCGACTTAATTGCTCTTTTTTTAGTTCAGGAAGGTTTTGATGTCCAAGCCTATCCGGACGGGGATACTCTATTGAACGCCTGCATTCAAAAAATGCCGGATTTAGTGATCCTTGACATTATGATGCCGGGCAGCGATGGTCTGAGCATTTGCTCAAAACTGCGCCAGACAAATCCCGATCTTCCTATTATTATGGTCTCTGCCAAAGATAGTCCGTTCGACCGGATTACAGGGTTGACGCTGGGAAGCGATGATTATCTGGTCAAGCCTTTTCTCCCTCAGGAATTAGTTACAAGGGTTCGGGCTGTTTTACGTCGAGCACAAAAAACGGCTGTGGAAAATAGTACACCACCCGAACTGACAATTGGAACATTAACGCTTTTTCCCTGCCTGCACACAGCAATGCTGAATCAGCAGCCGCTCCCTTTGACCCCTGCTGAATTCGATTTTCTATCATATATGATCCTGCATCAGGAACGGGCCGTCAGCCGGGAAGAGCTTCTACAGACATTATGGAAAATGGAATGGCAGGCTGATACTCGCGCTGCGGATGACCTTGTGAAAAGACTGCGCCGGAAGCTGCGTGAAAGGCAAAGCGATATTCATATTGAAACCGTCTGGGGATTTGGATTTCGACTTGTTAAGGAGGAAGTGCATTGAGAAAACAAACTATTTTTTTTCGTATTTTTTTGCCTACAATCCTTGTTTTACTTCTGCTCCCGCCTCTTTCCTGTCTGATTTTTCATCACAGTGCAGAAAAGTACGCTTACAAAAAAGCTGCTTTGAAACTGGATTCTCTACAGCAAAAGATCACTCCACTAATAGAGGAATACTTTCGATCTGATTCTGATACAGATATTGTGCCAAATGATTCCATCCCTGATTTTCTGTTTGCAATCGGCTCACTGATGCGCAAAACGACGGGCAGCGCCAAACTGATGATTTTTGAATCCCGCATGCACGTTATTTACCCAAGAGAGGAACAGGAACGGGAACGCCTTTCACCGCTTTCGCAAGATTTTGCAGAATATCTTCTCCAGCAGGATGATTTTTCCGCATATAATACCTCAGAATTCGAAAGCACCGACGGACATGCTTATCTGATCAATACGTATCAAGTCCCATCGGAATTTCCACAGATCAAGTACATTGTTGTCTACAGCGCCATCTCAGATATCGGAGACTGGATCAAAGATGCAAGCATATTCGTGCTTATCATTTCCTCTATTCTTATGCTGCTTATGTTTTTTGTCTTATTACTAATTGTTCGCAGTATTACGCTTCCTCTTCATACGCTTTGCAAGGAAGCTTCATCAATAGGCAGCGGAAAATTCACTGAGATAAAACCATCCTTTTCACTCAAAGAGCTGGAATCGCTCCGGCTTGCAATGAATCAGATGTCTGCACAGCTCCTTCATTCCGACAAAATACAACGAAATTTTTTTCAGAATGTTTCACACGAGCTGCGCAATCCGCTTATGTCTATCAGCGGGTATGCACAAGGAATCGAGCAGAGACGTTTTTCTGCTCCAGAAGATGCTGCGCATACTATTCTAACCGAAAGCATCCGGCTCACAACATTGGTAAACAGTCTTCTCACACTCTCACGATTAGAGAGTGAAACTGCTCCAACAAAGCTGGAACCGCTTCTGATCATCGATCCGATTGAAGCATGTCTTGATCGGTGCTGCGGGCTTGCTTTAAAAAATGGCATCACCCTGTCACTGCTTCCCTTCGATGAGGCAGTTTGCGTGTATGGAGATAATGAATTAATCTGCACGATTTTGGAAAACTTTCTGACCAATGCCATCCGCTATGCGAAAACAAATGTAACGATATCGGTAACTGCTGCGGAACACGATCTCTGCATTTCCGTAGCAGATAACGGGGACGGCATAGCAGAAAACGATCTCCCGCATCTCTTTGAAAGGTGCTACAAAGGTAAAGGTGGAATTTTCGGGATTGGTCTGGCAATCGCACAATCTGCGGCACAGAAAATAGGTGCAACTCTGACCGCGTCAAATGCGCCATCAGAAGGAGCTATTTTTACACTGCGGCTGCAAACACCCTGATTTTCTGTGCGTATCTTAATGGTTATGTCATAGAAAAACTTGTGGGCATCCGCGTGACAAGATTTTTCTATGACATAAGCTTCTTCTTTTCCTGACTCTCACTCCACAGCTTCTGTGCCGTCGGCGTCCAGTTTTCTGCGTAGTTTACACATTTATCGCACAGATGATCTACACTCTCAGGAGACTGCAGATCGGTCGAGACTGCCTCTGTCCTGTGTACCATTGTGCGCAGCTTTTCCGGATTCTCAAGCATCGGACACGGACGCAGATGATTTTCATTAAACGGCTGCTCTTTATGGTATTCCATAAAGATCGGTGACTGCAAACATTCAAGCAGCGTCTTTTCCCGAATATTGGAATCAGAATAATGGATAAAAACGCAAGGGTCCACATCACCGTTTGCATTGATATGCAGATATCGTCTTCCGCCCGCAATGCAGCCGCCGACGTATTCGCCGTCATTCTGGAAATCCATTGCAAAGATCGGTTTTGTTCTTCTTATCTCACGTATCCTGTGATACATAAATTCTCTCTGCTGCGGATTGGGAAGAAGATCTAAGACTGCATCATTTCCAACCGGCATATAATGGAAATACCAGACAAATTTTGCTCCCCATTCTACCATCTGATCGATAAATTCAAAGGAGCTGATTGAATCAAGATTCTGGCTTGTATAGCAGCACGACAGACCGAACGGCAGATGCTTTTCTTTCAGCAGCTTCATCGCACGCACCACTTTCTGATACGTACCGTCTCCGCGGCGTCCATCCGTTGCCTTTTCAAAACCTTCGACACTGATTGCCGGAATAAAGTTTTTGACCCGAAGCATATCGTCTGCGAACGCTTCATCGATCAGTGTAGCATTTGTAAAGCTTAAAAACTGACAGTCGCTGTGCTTCTCGCAGATAGCGATCAGATCCTTTTTCCGCACCAGCGGTTCCCCGCCCGTATAGATGTACATATAAACGCCGAGACGTTTTCCCTGAGAGATGATAGAATCGATCTCATCAAACGTCAGATTCAGTTTGTTTCCGTATTCAGCAGCCCAACATCCCGTACAGTGAAGGTTGCATGCCGATGTCGGATCAAGAAGGATCGCCCACGGGATGTTGCATCCGTATTTTTTTCTGTTTTCTTCCTGCTTCGGCCAGCCTACAATATTCGCATTGAAAAAGAAATTTTCAAATGTCGCTTTCAGAACGTCTTTATCAATGTCTTTTAGAACGCTCATAATTAACTGATACATATTGTTCTGCGGATCTTCCAATACGCTGCGAAACGCTTCTCTCTGCTTTGGAAAGCTGTCCGGACCGTTTCCGGCAAATTTGTCTACGAGTTCCATCAATTTGACCGCATTCTTTTCCGGATCTTTTTCCAGATAATGGAACGCCGTTTTTAGTGTTGTTCTTTTCAGTTCATTTGCAATACTCATAGTCTGTTCTCCTTATCCTTTGTGGCAGCGCTGCCCAAACTTTGTGCAGCGTCCGTTTATCCCGTCTGGCTTCCTGCTGCCACTATCCTACCTCAAATGCGAAAAAGAGCATATAGACAAAAAAATGTATTTGTATCCTTTTCGTACACTTTGCCGTTTTTGCACAAAAAGAATACGGAGTAAAAGTTATATTTTTTCTTTCTCATCCAAAAGAGTTCTGTTCATTTTTCCGACCTTATACCGCATGACCGCATACTGCGCAAGCCACGCCGCGCCAAAGAAAAAGACAAAAACCAAAAAATAAATGACCGCACCCAAGATGCTTCGTTCCATCCACCCCGCTATATATGCGACAGGCATCATCACCGAGGCTGTAATAACAAAATACACCCCCGTCTGTTTTGCAATGCTCCAGTGATCGATCTCCCAAATCACGGACGCCATTGCAAACACTGCGCCGATGACTGCGCACAGCGCTGCCTGTAACGCTACCGCGCAGCTCTCGCTTCCTATCATTTCCACAAAATATGGTATACACGGTACGTACTCCCCCTGTCCCCAGATCAGAGAGGAGGTGATCGTAATGACATCACCGAGCGCCATACCGAGCGGAATTCCAAGCAGACCGCGCATGATTATTTTCTTCTTCATATTCATCACCTCATATTCCCAGGATTTTTCTTATTTTTGAGACGTATCTTCTGGAAACGAACGTTTTTGTCCCATTCTTAAATTCCACACAGATCGTACCTGTAAAACTCAGATCAAAATTTTTTACTTTTCTCAGATTGATGATCTCCGAATTTGATATACGGACAAATTTATTGGCGGGAAGCCTTTCCTCAATTTCATACAGCCGAAGACGCACCGCATACTCCCCTGTTTCCGTAACTGCAAACACCTTTCCCGCATTTGCGTAAACGCGGATCAGTTCCTCCTGTTCGATCACTTCTGTTCTCTCATTCCTGATTCCTGAGAGTATCTCCGGCACATGTTCCGACAGTCTGTTTAAGATCCTGCACACCTCTTCTGTCATGGAGGCGGTATGTATCGTGACTTTCGGTTCCGCACAGGAAGCATCTATTTTTATCTCTACCTGCATCTCCTCCCTCCTTTCTGATGTCATTATAGAAAAAGCCTTTGCCGTCTGCAACAGATTTTCGATGGACGGTCAAAGGCGGCTCATAAACGGTCAAAAGCTGCCGCCTTACGGCTCTTGGTCGTTTCGGCGGCAGCTTTTTGGGAAAATCACGAATTCTTAAATACCTCGCGGTCAAGCGCTTTGTTCTGATGTGCAACGATCGTCGTACATACGGCGTCGCCCGTGATATTGACCGCCGTTCTTGTCATGTCTAAGATACGGTCGATACCCATGATCAGGCCGATCGCCTCGACCGGAAGTCCTACGGAGTTAAATACCATCGTAAGCGTCACGAGCCCGACGCTCGGCACACCTGCCGTACCGATGGACGCCAGTGTGGCAGTACCGATGACCGTGATATAATCGATCATTTCCAGATGGATACCGAATGCCTGTGCGGCAAATACGACTGCCACTCCCTGCATGATCGCAGTTCCGTCCATGTTGATCGTAGCTCCAAGCGGAATCGTAAAGGACGAAATCTTTTTCGATACGCCCATCTTCTTCGCCAGCGTATCGATCGACAGCGGAATCGTCGCATTTGAGGTCGCTGTCGAGAAGGCAAACGCCATCACAGGGAAAAAGTTTCGGATAAACTTGACCGGATTAAGCCCCGTAAATACTTTAAGCAGTCCGAGATAAACAACAACGCACTGCAATACAAGTGCAAGTAAAACTGCAATCATATACTTTCCGAGCGGCAAAAATGCGCCAAATCCGATTCCGGCAAACGTTCTTGCGATCAGACAGAATACTCCGATCGGAGCCAGACTCATGATCATCATCGTCATTTCCATCATGATGTCATTAAACTGGCTGAAAAAATTAGCAACTGTCTCTGTCCGTTCGCCGAGCTTCGCAAGGATCACACCGATGATCAGCGCGAACACAATGATCTGCAGCATATTTCCCGACGCCAGAGAACCGATCGGATTTTCCGGAATGATATTCAGCAGCGTATTTGCAAGAGAGGTCGATTCCATTGCCTCTACAGAAGCGGCATTTGACTGCACCGCGCTCATATCAAGCCCCTTTCCCGGATCGAGCAGATTGCCGACGCCAAGTGCGATCGTGATGGCGAGCGCCGTCGTCACCAGATAGAACGCGATCGTCCTCACACCTACCGTACCGAGCTTTTTCGTATCACCGATCGCCATGCTCCCACAGACAAGCGAGCAGAATACAAGTGGCACGACAAGCATCTTCATCAGCCGGATAAAGCCCTGACCGATCACATATAAAACACCGTCTACGATGATTTCATCGCGGATCTCTCCTGCCGGAACGAGATAACACAGAACCATTCCGAAAACAGCGCCAAAAAGCAGCGCGATAAATATTTTCGTCGTAAGACCGATCTTCTTTTTTCCCTTTTTTTCTTTCTTTTCTCTTTTCACATCTGCCATATCAGCCCTCCCTGCTCTCTTCCATGTATTCTTTCAGTGATGTTTTCCAGTCCGGCATGTCGTAGACATCGATCACGCGCAGGATAAAATTATCGAGCGCCGCATATGCCGGACGCACAGACGAAAGCTCTGCCTGCGATGTCGGCACTGCACGCAATTTCGCTTCCTTTCCTGCAAGAGCAAGTATCTCCTGCGCAAAATCATACCGGCTGCAAATTCCCTTGCACGTCGCATGATACGTACCGTATTCGTTCGTGTGCATCAGATAAAGAATGATCCGCGCAAGATCTTTCGCGCTCGTAGGAGAACCAAACTGGTCGGAGGCAACCAAAAGCGGACGCTCCTCTCCCGCCGCTTCCAAAACGCCGTTTACAAAATTATTTCCCTTTCCGTACACCCAGTTGCTTCGGATAATAAAATGCTTGTGGGTAAACTCCTTTACGTAATTCTCTCCCGCTCTTTTACTCTTTCCGTAAACAGTCTTAGGATTCGTATCGTCAAACTCCGTATACGGCGTCCGGCTCTCCCCGTCGAACACATCGTCTGTCGAGAGCTGCACCACCTTTGCACCTATCTTACGCGCTACGATACTTAAGTTCCTCGCGCCGAGCGCATTTACCCGAAACGCAAGTTCCGGCTCTTCCTCGCACAGAGCCGTATCTGTGACTGCCGCACAGTTGATGATCACATCGGGGCGGTTGATCTCACCGAAATTCAGCACCTCGTCCGTATCCGTAATATCCAGTTCTTCTTTGTCCGTATTCAGTACCCTCAGCTCAACGGGATCAAGCACCTCATTGATCGCCGTACCGATCTGCCCTGCAGAACCAACAATCCATACTTTTTGCATATGCGTTTCTCCTTCCATAAGTAAATACATGCTCTGCTGCCGCTGCTTCTTTGCCCGGCAACATTGTTAATATTATATCAATGTCTTTTTGCCGTGTCAACGCAAGAATCCTCACGGCTTCGTATACGCCTTCATATGGTATGGACATCTGGTACGGCGGACACGCTTCGATCTGTCCGGACGCTTGACAAGCCCGCACAAAACAGGTATCCTTTTCCGTAAAAGACTGTTGTTCAGGAGGTAATCTATGACAGATCGGCACAAGCCATTTGGAGGCATATCCGGCAGTACCTTAAAACTGATCGCCATTATCACCATGTTTATTGACCACCTGGGAGCCACCGTCCTGCGCACGGTTTTAGGCTGCCAGTCGGTTTTGGAAGATCCGATACTTCGCAACACGTGGGGAAACATCTATAATCTTTCACGCGACATCGGAAGACTGGCCTTTCCGATCTTCTGTTTTTTGATCGTAGAAGGCTTTCTCCATACAAAAAACGTAAAAAAATACGCAGGGCGCCTCTTTTTGTTCGCGCTGATCTCAGAGCTTCCATTTGACCTTGCTTTAAAGGGAAGCTGGTACTATCCTGAAAAGCAGAATGTCTATTTCACACTGCTGATCGGTCTGCTGGTCATTGCAGGGATCGCGCGGATCACAAAAAACGGAACAAAAAACATGTTTCTCTCCCTCCTCCCCCTGGCTGCCGGAATGTATCTTGCCTTCTGGATCGATACCGATTACAGCTACAAGGGCGTATTTCTGATCGCCGTACTGTATCTGCTGCGCTATACCAGACTGTACCAGTGTATCGGAGGAGCCGCCGCCGTATCATGGGAGCTTCCCGCGCCGCTTGCATTTATTCCCGTGTATCTCTACAATGGCAAACGCGGCAGGCAGATGAAATATTTCTTCTACTGGTTTTATCCGGTCCATCTTTTGCTGCTGCACACCATTGCAAACTATCTGATCCCTGTACTGATACCAGGATGATCCCGTAAGATATGGAACCTGCTGCAAAGACACCACCAAATACCAAAATGAAACAGCTAAGATGAAGCTGTCAGTACAACGACTAATCAAAAAGGAGTTCAGACATGAATAAAAAAGAAGTTGCCGAGATCAAGCGTCTCTTTACACCCGACCGCACGCCGATTACACGTATCTGCGGCTGCTACGTAGACGCCGACAAAAATAAAAAGACAAAGATGAAAGAAGCCTTCCTCTCTCTGCCTGAAGAGGAAATGTTCAAATATTTTGAGATCCTGAAAAAAACGCTTTCCGGAACGATCGGGCGAAATCTGCTCGATATGGAATTTCCGCTTACGGAAGAGACCGGAGGCGGCGCGCAGGAATATCTTATGCAGTTGAAGAAAAGCCAGTTGAAAGATGATGAACTGCTCGATGAATTTTACGATAAGATCATTGAGAATTTCCTGTATCCGGAAAATTATTATATCGTGATCGTCCACGGCGCGTACGACATTCCAAAAAAAGCCTCTGACGGCATAGAGATGTTTGACGCCTCTGACGATGTCTACGAATTTCTTCTTTGTTCCATCTGTCCGGTCAAACTGACAAAACCGGGACTTTGCTACAATGAAGATACGAACGCTATCGAAGAGCGCATTCGCGACTGGTTCGTCGAAGCTCCGGTCACCGGATTTTTATTCCCGGCCTTTACAGACCGCAACACAGACATCCACAGCGTCCTCTATTATTCCAAGAATCCAGAAGAGCTGAATGCAGATTTTGCAAGACTGCTTCTCGGATGCGAACTGCCTTTGACCGCTTCTTCCCAGAAGGAGACGTTCAATACTCTGATCTGTGAGACATTGCAGGGCGAATGCACGTATGAAACGGTCAAAACAATCCATCAGGAGCTGAATGATCTGCTCGATGAACGAAAAGACGATCCGAATCCTCCCGCTCTTGATAAAAATGACGTAAAGCGGCTGCTGATGGAAAATGGCGCAACGGAAGAAACGCTTGAACACTTCGAGGAAGAATTTGAACAGTCCGGCGGAAACAACCAGACTGCTCTGTACGTTTCCAATGTCGTCAATCGCCGGAAATTTGAGATCAAGACGCCGAATATCGTCATTTCCGTCAAACCGGAATGCGCCGATCTCATCGAAACACGCATGCTGGAGGGACGCCCGTACTTCGTCATTCCGGCAGATGATTCCGTAGAAGTAAACGGGATTCCCGTACATACGATGCAGCGTCAGGACGAGGACTCCACCGAAGCTATATAGCCCCTCTGCGGCGGTCCGGTCTGCAAAAGCCTCAGCCCTCATACAGACGGACCGCCGCTTTCAGCATACTGCTGTGCTTCCTCCCGTGAATGAAAAATAATGACAGTCTTTTCTTTTTTATACTGTTCCAAAAGGCGGTATATCTCCGGAAGCTGATCCTTTTCAAAGGCAGCGATCCACTGGCGAAATTCC
The DNA here is from genome assembly GCF_951230155.1 of Parablautia sp. Marseille-Q6255. GTDB lineage: Bacteria > Bacillota > Clostridia > Lachnospirales > Lachnospiraceae > Choladousia. The sequence continues at coordinate 1,713 of NZ_CATNVD010000022.1, read as the reverse complement.
GCATCGAATTCCTGCTCGATCCACGGCATATCCTCGCGCTCTTTTCCGATACGCGACTGCACGCCTGACAGACATACTTCCAGCGGATAATCAAGCAGGAAAATCGTATCGCACGCTTCCATGCGCATCTGCATCGTCCGCAGATAATTGCCGTCTATGATCCACTGCCTGCCAGAGAGTATTTCTCCAAGCCGTTCATCAAATTCTTCCCGCGACACGTTTGTCCGGTCTGCCCTGTGCCAGATCCTATCGAGATAATACAACGGAAGCCCCGTTGCCTCTCTTAAGTATCTCGCAAATGTACTCTTTCCAGCGCCTGGACAGCCAATAACTAATACTTTATTCATTCTGTTCTCCCTGCTTACTTTTTCCGTCCATTCTCCCCAGGCACTCCTTTATCATCTGCTCTGATACAGAAAATTGACTTTGTAGCTCCCTGCGCAAAAGTTCTTCGGACATTCCCTGACTGCGCGCTAAACAGATATACGCGCATATACCTTCTGCAAGACCCTCCTCGCGTCCCTCTGCACGCCCCTGTGCAAGTCCGGCCTCAAAATTTTCTTCCCGCTCCTGGCGCATATGCTTTTCATAATCGTATTCGTAAATACTCACCTTTTTCACCTCCGCCCTGTTTTTTCTCAGAAAATCTGCAAGGATTCCCTCGTCCATACACTCCGTGATCGCCCGCTCTACCGCCGTATCAAGATCTGTCTGCTGCGCATACGTCCTGATGCGTGAAGTGTAAACCGCATAATCGTTCAGCGTCCTGCAGGCCTGTAAGAGCGACCTGTTATGTCCTTGATTAATATTCAGCACGATCACTGTCAATTCCAGGAAGACTTCTTCCTCTTTTACCTGAAACGCAGTGGACAGCTTCAGCACTTCCTTATCCGGCCGTTCTTCCACACCGTTGTAAAAAACGAGGAATCTCGGCGTGGGCAGCCCGATCAGCCGCGTACTGTAAAGATTTGCATCCTTCGTAAGATCCGAATATAGATCCGCTACATAAAAAAGAAAACGAAGCGGAAGATTCGGATTATAAGTCGACTGATGCTCGTACAGATTCAGCTTCAGATCCACAATAAAGGAAACGTCGTTTCGCATCCCCATATAAATCGCATTTTTCAGCGTGTTGACCTTAAGCTGTTCGGGATCCTTGTAATCCGTATGGTTCACTGCATTATAGAGGCTTAACAGCTCCTTGCGATCGCTGAAGATCATCTCAAAAATGCGTGATTTGTACGTGCGGTATATCGGTGTCTGCACTACTGCACTCTTCTTTTTTCGTGTTCTTCCCATATAGTATCTCCTTTCGTTTGTGTCGGGAGATACTCCTGCTCTTTCTTTCGGAAATCTCCCTGCGTCTGTGGATAATAAAGCATTGAGATTTCTGAAATGATGCCTGACGGCAGAAATGAGAACAGATGCAAATTTGCCTGATTTTTAGAAAAATAATGCTTTAGAAAAGTATAGCACGCCACTGTCGTTTTTTCCAGCTTCAAATTCACAAAGTTACTGTCAAGTAATCGTTGGCAAATTTTTTCATACATGATTTATCATACGCCCGTTCAGGATACAGGCAACGTTGCTAACGCATTCTCGCTCCATTTCGCTCGCAGCGGAAGCTGACCTCATCCATCTCACCTGCGACTCTGATTCATTAAGTACCGGCGGCTTCACAGGTGTTGCATTTGGTATCTGTTTTTGTTCCGG
>NZ_CATNVD010000021.1 GCF_951230155.1 Parablautia sp. Marseille-Q6255 | reverse complement strand
CCTCCCTTATTATATCATACAATAACATAAAATAACAGATATAAAATCAAAAAAATTGACATAAAAAAAGCAGGTTTTATGCGACCTGTGAGTACTTTTTCCGATATTCAACTGTCAAACTCCCGAGCTGGAAATTTTTAGATAAGGGTTGACAAAGAAGAGTAAACATATTACAATACATTCGTAACAACAGTTAACAATTATGTAATATTTGTAATAAAGATGTATGAAAGGCTTTGAGGAGGAAATACACCGATGAGGAAAAAGAGAAGCTGTGTGATCGCTGCAGCGGCAATCATGGGCGCATCCCTGATGATGAGCATGACAGCGGCAGCACAGGAGAATACGATAGCTGTTCCGCACGACCAGGAGGCAGTGTGGGAAGAACTGGCAGTGACGAATGATGATACCGTCAACACAGGGATCAACATCCGCAGCGCAGCTAACGAAGACAGCGACGTGATCGGATATATGTATCATGGTGATGCGGCATGGGTGCTCAACCGTGGAGAGGAGTGGACAGAGCTCTATTCCGGCGGTATTACCGGTTTTGTAAAGAATGAGTACCTGACGTACGGTGAGGATGCGAAGAACATGGCGCAGAATCACGGGACAGAGGGTGTCGCTACGACATGGGATGATGTAAAGGTCTATGCAGACGATAATGGAGCCTCTGAGGTAGTCACATCTCTGGATTCTGGAGATTCGATGATCCTGACTCAGGATAATGGGGACTGGCTGGAGGTACAGCGCGGTGCAGACAGCACAGCCTATGTTTCAGCGGAGGATGTTTCCCGCGTACTGCTGCTTGATACGGCGGTGCCTTCCGATGCAGTAAATGATGGGGCATCGGAGGTATACTATGAGGAGTCCTATACGGATGATACATATGCAGAAGCGTCTTATACAGAGGAGACTTCTGCAGGCGAGACATGGACAGAGGATTCTTACACAGAAGAGACATGGACAGACAGTTCTTCCACAGGCGAGACGTGGACGGACGACTCCTACACAGAGGAGACCTGGACCGATGATTCTTCCGCAGGCGAGACGTGGACGGATGACTCCTATACAGAGGAGACATACGCAGATGATTCTTATACAGAAGAGACGTATGCAGAGCAGACAGAAGCAACAGAGTCCGCTTCTGGAGATGAGAGCTATTACGATGCTGCTACAGGTATTTATTATGATGCCAGCACAGGTCTGTATTATGACTCCGGGACAGGCATTCTCTATGATGCATACTGGAATCCGGTTTATGAGGGATCAGCAGTGACACCTGAGACTTCCGCACCGGAGACCTCTGCGCCAGAGACAGAGTACGTGGAGCAGACGGAGGAATACGTAGAAGAAACAGAATCCTCCTCTTCTGCAGGTACGGATGATACGAATCTGCTTGCAGCGCTGATCTACTGCGAAGCAGGCAATCAGAGCTACGAAGGCATGGTAGCGGTCGGAGCGGTTGTTATGAACCGTGTGGCCAGCGCATCCTTCCCGAATACGATCAGTGAGGTCATTTATCAGAGCGGTCAGTTTACTCCGGCTTCCAGCGGAGCTCTTGCGAGCGCACTTGCAAATGGTGTCCCCAGCACCTGCTATGATGCGGCGGCAGCAGCTTTGAGCGGAGAGAATCCGGTCGGAGGAGCATTGTATTTCAATACGGGATCCGGCAAAGGTATGAAAATCGGAGATCACCAGTTCTATTAAACTTCATCTACACAAAACTGCCGCAGGCGCCAGCTCCTTTCCCTATGGAGCAGGGTCTGCGGCAGTTTTTTATTTCATGATATATAAAAATTATGCAAGCAGTGCGTCAGCGAGCAGTTCCATCTGTGCGAGGTCTGCAGGCTTTACAGTGGATTTGATTGTTACCATAGGCTCGATCTCTGTGATATCCTTCATAGACGACAGGAGCGCTTTCATAGTTTTACCGGCAGAAGGAGCCCAGCTTCCATTTTGCAGATAAGCTACCCTGCGCTTCTGGAAGTTCTTTGCGCGCAGATGATTGAGGAAATCTTCCATGCAGGGGAATACTCCGCCGTCATAGGAGGCTGCCGCGAGGACAAGCGTGTCATAGCGGTAAGCGCTGGCGATCGCCTCTGCCATATCATCTCTTGCCAGATCAAACAGTACGACTTTTTTCGCTCCCTTTTTTTCAAGCATATCAGCGAGCAGTCTGGCAGCGCGGGCAGTATTTCCGTGGATCGAAGCGAAGGCGATCACGATGCCCTCCTCCTCAGGCTCATAGCTGCTCCATGTCAGGTATTTGCCGATATAGTAGCCCAGATCTTCCTTCAGGATCGGTCCGTGCAGCGGGCAGATCATTGCAATATCAAGTGTTGCGGCCTTTTTCAGGAGAGCCTGTACCTGTGCGCCGTACTTTCCGACGATGTTGATAAAATAGCGTCTGGCTTCATCTGTCCATTCTTCCTCTGTATCGAGAGCACCGAATTTTCCAAACCCGTCGGCAGCGAAAAGGATTTTTTCACTCTGCTCATACGTGACCATGACCTCCGGCCAGTGGACCATTGGAGCCATGAAGAACTGCAGCGTGTGGCTGCCAAGGCAGAGCGTGTCTCCCTCTTTGACCAGCACTGTTTTTTCCTCCGGAAGTGAAACCTCAAAGAACTGGTGGATCATTGGGAACGTTTTTGCGTTGCCGACGATCTTCATGTCGGGATACAGGTCGATCAATGTCTTTACGCTGCCCGCATGGTCCGGCTCCAGATGCTGTACGATGAGATAATCCGGAGTCCTTGTCCCGAGTGCGTGCGTTACGTTGGAAAGCCATTCCTGTGTGCCGCGGGGATCTACGGTATCCATGACTGCGATCTTTTCGTCAAAAATGATGTAGGAGTTGTAGGAAACTCCGCCAGGTACGTGATACTGGCTTTCAAACAGATCAATCGTTTTGTCGTCTACTCCAACGTAAACAATAGAATCAGAAATATAGGTGTCTTTCATAGTGTCCTCCTGTTGTAAATGTTAAAATATAAAAAACGATGGAGCCCGGGATGCTGCAGCGTCCCCTTCCATCGCTTTTGTCTGAAACAGCCGGAGTCTTACAGAAGCTCCTTCATGACGTATTCATAAATCCTCTGGCAATTCCGTTTCCAGTTGCGGCAGACGATTTTTGCCTGTGTTTCATCCGGAACGGTGATGGTCAGGTCGATCGGGTTAGAATACTTCTCTTTGACAATGCAGTGGACCGAGTACTCATCTGCTGTATTTTTGTAGTAGTCTGAGATAACAGAGACCTCATCGCGCAGTTCCATTTTATTCTCAGCAATATACTGATCGATCTCATCACGGATCGATTTGGAAATGCGGTTCTGAAAATAGTGCAAAGCCTCCTCACCTGCTGTGTTTAAAGAATAGTAGGAGGTATTGCGGATCGTTTCCTGATGGATCATGCCGCTCTCACTGAGCTCGGACAGTACGGACTGCAGGGTAAAGTATGTCGTATATTCACGATCCAGAATAAACTCGGAGATCTGTGAATTCGTAAGCGGAAAGTCAACCTTTTCCAGCATATATAGAACGATCAGCTTGTATAGTGTAAATGGTTCTGGCATGGATATTCCTCCTGTTTAAGATCGGCCGCACGCTCCAGCGCCCTCCCCTGCCAGGTGCCGCGGATGCGCAGCGCAGAGTGGATCGTGTTCAGTACGGTTCGTTTATTGCGGCTCCACAGCGGCGCGATCAGAAGACCGCCGGGACCGTCTCCGGTGATCCGGTGAATAATGATGTCCGGTGAAAGCTGTTCCAGACATTCGATCAGTATATCAGTATATTCTTCCATCGTCATAATATGGAATGGCGACTGCGCATAATAATCTGCCAGATCAGTGCCGCGCAGGATATGGAGCAGCTGCAGCTTGATCCCCTGGATATCGCAGTCGTTCAGATAACGGACGGTTTCCAGCATCTGTTCTTTTGTCTCGTGCGGAAGACCGAGGATCGTATGGACGATGACTTCGATATTGCGGGCACGAAGCTGACTGACTGCCTGCTCAAAGCAGGGCAGCTCATACCCGCGCCGGATCAGCTTTGCGGTAGCTGCATGGACTGTCTGAAGCCCAAGCTCGACCCAGACCGGCTTTATGCGGTTCAGACGATCCAGAAGCTCCAGCACATCTGGCGGCAGACAGTCCGGGCGCGTGGCGACAGACAGTGCAATGACTTCGTCGTCCGCCAATGCTTCCAGAAAAATCGCTTCCAGATAATCCACCGGCGCATAGGTGTTTGTATACGCCTGAAAGTATGCGATAAATTTACGGACAGGACGTTTTTGACGGATCATGTTTTTTTGAAGCTGTATCTGTTCCGTGACAGAAAGCGCAGCGCTGGCTGCAAAATCGCCGGAACCTCCGCTGCTGCAGAAGATACATCCCCGGGTTCCAAGTGTCCCATCGCGATTGGGGCAGGTCATGCCGCCATTTAAAGCGAGCCGGTATACTTTTTCACCAAAGCGCCGCTTCATCTCATAATCAAGACAGTGATAAGGTTTGTCAGCCCACTTCATCATCAGTTGCCCCTTTACAGTTTTGCTTTAAGTATATCACCGCACGACGTTTTAGTAAAGGAGGAATGGCAGAGCGCCATATACAAAGCGCACAGAAAATCTTCGCTTTCAAAACAAGTTTGAGCTCAGATTTTTGTAGCTTTGTACATGGCTGAACTGTTATAGAAAAATGAAAGTAAAATCAGTAACAGTTCAGCCATCCGCTCGAATTAGCTGCTGCGCAGCTTATATCGCCGCATGCGCGGCTAAATTCTCGCTTATGGCAGAGCGCCATATACAAAGCGCACAGAAAATCTTCGCTTTCAAAACAAGTTTGAGCTCAGATTTTTGTAGCTTTGTACATGGCTGAACTGTTACAAAAATTAAGAAAATCAAAGGTGGCAGTAATTGACAAAAAGTGGCGTATCCACTATTCTATTTAATAGAACGCATGTATGTCGGAAAATGATGAAAATTCGGGGGTTTTGGTATGGACGAAGAGAAAAAGCAGGCCGGCAGGCCACAGATATATACAGGAGAAACTCAGCCGATCAGGAGAGCTCCGGGGGATACGGGGGCTCGCAGTGTATCGGGGCCTTCATCTGCACAGAGGCAGACAGCTGCAAAGAAGATACAGCAGCATCCGTCCTCCGGGGACCGGGGAGAAGCAAAGCGGATACAGGCAAAGAAGATACAGCAGCATCCGTCCTCCGGGGGCCAGGGAGAAGCAGAGCGGCTGCAGGCAAGAGAGGCGCAGCAGCGTCCGGTACAGCAAAGCCGGAGGGAAAGCCAGCAGCATCCGGTACAGCAAAGCCAGAGGGAAAGCCAGCAGCATCCGGTACAGCAAAGCCAGAGGGAAAGCCAGCAGCGTCCGGCGCAGCAAAGTCAGAGGGGAAGACAGCAGGGTCAGACGGGGAGACTGCATCGTACAGAAGAACATGTACAGCAGCGTGACAATGAGAAAAAGATCCAGATTCTGACAGGTGTGCTCGGGGTGCTGATCGTATTGCTCATAGCGGCGTTTGTCTATGAGATTGTACTTGGAAACGGTACGAAAAAGACGGGAAAAGAGCGCATGGCAGAAAACGGTCAGATTGAGATCTTTGGAGAGACAGACAGCCAGAAAAAGAAGGAAACAGAAGCGGAGAAAACGCAGGAGAAGGATCAGGATACAACCCCTTCCGCGTCCCCATCGGCAGCTGCAGCCTCAGGTGATCCGCTGGAGCGGGCGCAGCTTCTGGCGGCGCAGTATGATTATGATGGCGCAGTGAAGCTGTTAAAAGAAACGAAGGGCTATGAGGAGAATGCACAGTATCAGGAAGCAGTCGGAAAGTTTGAGGAGCAAAAGGCTGCCTGTGTTCCCTACCCGGCATCTGAGGTAACTCATATTTTTTTCCATACACTGATCCATGATGCGGCAAAGGCTTTTGACGGAGATGAGTATGAGGCCGGTTACAACCAGTTTATGGTGACGGAGTATGAGTTTAAGAGTATTATCCAGCAGATGTATGACAGGGGATACGTGATGGTATTCCTGGATGAGCTTGCACCGGGAACGGATGACGGCAATGGGAACCGGACGTTTGCGACACAGGATATTTTGCTGCCGCCGGGAAAAATTCCTTTTGTACTTTCTCAGGATGATGTCAGCTATTATCACTATATGGATGGAGACGGGTATGCGAGCCGTCTGATCGTTGATGAAAATGGCGATGTAAAAAATGAATATATAGAGGATGACGGGACAGTATCGGTGGGAGATTATGATATGGTGCCGATCATTGATACTTTTGTAAAGGAGCACCCGGATTTTTCTTATCATGGACAGAAAGGGTATATTGCCCTGACGGGATATGAGGGGATACTGGGCTACCGTACGGATGAGGTATACAAAACAAAAGAGGAGGGTCGGGTGACCGTCCAGCAGCAGATGTTTTTTGATTCCTATCCGGGCGGTTTTGACGAGGCTGCGTTTGAGAAGGAGTGTGAAGGAGCCAGAAAGGTCGCGGAGGCGATGAAGGCGAATGGCTGGCGCTTTGCAAGCCATACCTGGGGACATCAGAACATGAGTGAGACGGACGGGATCAGCTTTGACAGCTTTGTCAGGGATACAGACCGCTGGGAGACCTGGGTGGAGCCGCTGATCGGAGAGACGGATACGCTCATTTATGCCTTCGGCGGTGATATCCGGGGTATGGAAAAGTACTCAGGAGAGCGGTTTGAGTATTTGAAGAAGTGTGGCTTTGATTATTTTTGCGGAGTCGATTCCGCAAAATACTGGCTTCAGGTAGAGCCGGATTACGTCCGACAGTCCAGAAGGAATGTGGACGGATACCGGATGTATTATAATCCTGAGATGCTGGAGGATCTGTTTGATGTCCAAAAGGCATGGGATCCGCTGCGTCCGTCTTCGGTGCCGCCGATCTGATCCGCGTATGCGGCGATATAAGCTGCACAGCAGCAGATCTGGCTGGCGGGTAAATGGCCGCGCATATTTTGTGTCTGAAAACAGATACTGTTATCAGACAGGAGCTGTCAGAAAAACAGGATATACAGGAGACGCGCCGCTGTGGAAGATCATAGCGGCGCGTCGGAGCAGGAGGGCAAAATGGAAGACAGAGATAAGGCATTACAGCAAAGGAGACTGAAGCGCAGACGAAATGAGCTGATCATAAAGTGTATTATTTCGCTTCTTGTGCTGATCATAGTCATTCTGGCGGTGATCCTGATAAAGGATGCGCTTATTCCGCAGATCACAGGAGAAGGCAGACCGAAGCGTCAGCAGCAGGAAAGGCAGGTACAAAAAGACGATGAGGACAGCGAGGGCAGGCTGACGGCAGACAGTCAGGCAGAGGGCGGAGCGCAGGAGGTTGCAGGGCAGGAAAATACAGCCGGAGCAGCCCCTTCCGGTTCAGAAGCGGAGCTGATCGCGCAGGCGGATATCATGGCAGCTCAGTATGATTATGATGGCGCGGTAAATTATCTGAAATCGGCGGAGGGATACAGCGCCAGTCAGGCAATGCAGGATGCAGTGGCAGGATATGAGAGTACGAAGGCGACGTGTACGGCGTATCCGCTCGATCAGATCACCCATGTATTCTTCCATACAATGATAGTGGATCCGGCAAAAGCGTTTGACGGAGACAGTAAAGAGGCAGGGTATAATCAGGTCATGACAACAATGAGCGAATTTGCCGCGATCATGGAGTCCATGTATGAGAAGGGCTACGTCATGGTCAGTCTTCATGATATGGCTACCGTCAACAGCGACGGGACTGTATCGAGAGGAGAGATCCTCCTGCCGCCGGGCAAGAAACCGTTTGTACTCTCTCAGGATGATGTGAGCTATTATCATTATATGGATGGAGACGGTTTCGCGCAGAAGCTGATCCTCGATGAAAACGGAGAGGTAAAGAATACGTATGTGGAGGAGGATGGCAGCGTATCGGTGGGAGATTATGATATGGTGCCGTGGATTGATACTTTTGTGAAGGAGCATCCGGATTTTTCGTATCATGGCCATAAGGGTATCCTGGCGCTGACGGGATATGAAGGTGTGCTCGGGTATCGCACAGACGAAGTGTACCGGACGCGTGAGGCAGGAAGAGTCACGGAATATCAGCAGAAATTTTTCGATGAGCACCCGGATTTTGACGAGGCAGCATGGCAAAATGAGGTAGAGCAGGCAAAGGCAGTCGCTGCGGCAATGCGGGAGAACGGCTGGGAGTTTGCAAGCCATACCTGGGGACATATTTCACCGACTGCGACCGGGGTCGACGGAGTGATGCAGGATACACAGCGCTGGCTGGATAATGTGGAGACAGTGGTCGGGGATACGGATGTGATCATCTTTGCGTTTGGCGCGGATATTGGAGACTGGCAGCCTTATACAAGCGAAAATCAGTATTTCACGTATCTCAAAGAAAAGGGCTTCAATATTTTCTGCAACGTAGATTCTTCTCAGTACTGGGTGCAGTTCGGGGAGAATTATATGCGCCAGGGCAGAAGAAATCTGGATGGATACCGGATGTACTACAATCCTGAGATGCTGTCGGATCTGTTTGACGTGAGCGCAGTGTGGGATCAGACACGCCCGACGCCTGTGCCGCAGATGTGATATTCTCCGGCGTTTGCTTTACTTTAGCGGAAAATAATGATATACTGAAATACACATTTCAGGAATGAAAATCATATTCTATGGAGGATTATTATGAGAACGTATCTCGTGACAGGCGGAGCCGGATTCATCGGTTCAAACTATATTCATTATATGTTTAAAAAATATGGAGACGAGATCCGCATTATCAATGTGGACAAGCTGACCTATGCGGGCAACCTCGAGAATCTCAGAGATGTGGAGGATCGCAGCAACTATACATTTGTACGTGCTGATATCTGTGACTCAGAAGCGATCAATCAGATCTTTGAGGAGAATGAGATCGACCGCGTGGTACACTTTGCAGCAGAAAGCCATGTGGACCGCAGTATCCGCAATCCGGAGGTTTTCGTAAAGACAAATGTGCTCGGGACACTCGTGATGCTCAATGCGGCGAAGGCAGCGTGGGAGCTTCCGGACGGTACATTTAAGCCGGATAAGAAGTTTTTGCATGTTTCTACGGATGAGGTATATGGTTCTCTGGAAGAAGAGGGCGAGTACTTTTACGAGACAACGCCGTATGATCCACACAGTCCGTATTCTGCGAGCAAGGCGTCTTCGGATATGCTCGTGAAGTCCTATATGGATACGTATCATTTCCCGGCAAATATTACGAACTGCAGCAACAATTATGGTCCTTACCAGTTCCCGGAGAAGCTGATCCCGCTGATCATCAACAATGCGCTGCATGGGAAGAAGCTCCCGGTATACGGAGACGGAAAAAACGTCCGCGACTGGCTGTATGTGGAGGACCATGCAAAGGGAATTGATATGGTGCAGGAGAAGGGCCGTCTGTTTGAGACATACAATATCGGCGGGCACAATGAGAAGCAGAATATCCAGATCATCCATATCATCCTGGATACACTGCGGGAGATGCTCCCGGAGAGTGACCCGCGCCGGGCGCTTGTGAGTGAGGAGCTGATCACATACGTAGAGGACCGCAAAGGTCATGACCGCCGTTATGCGATCGCACCGGACAAGATCCGCGCCGAGGTGGGCTGGGAGCCGGAGACGATGTTTGAAGAGGGGATTCGCCGGACGATCAAATGGTTCTTCGAAAATGAAGAGTGGATGAAGAACGTGACGAGCGGCGATTATCAGAAATACTACGAAGAAATGTATCAGAAATAAATCAGGTGCAGGGATCCCACAGGGGTCCCGGCTTATGTTTCTGGAAGGAGGAGCGATGAAAGGTATTATTCTTGCCGGAGGGTCCGGCACCAGGCTGTATCCATTGACAAAAGCAGTTTCCAAGCAGATCCTGCCGGTGTACGACAAACCGATGATCTATTATCCGCTGTCTACGCTGATGCTGGCGGGGATCCGCGAGATCCTGATCATTTCCACACCGAGAGATCTTCCGGTATTCGAGGAACTGCTCGGAAGCGGCGAGCAGCTGGGGCTGAGGCTTTCCTATAAAGTACAGGAAACTCCGCGCGGGCTTGCGGACGCGTTTATTATCGGAGAAGAATTCATCGGGGACGATAATGTGGCCCTGGTGCTTGGCGATAACATTTTTTATGGGCAGAGCTTTTCTAAAATGCTGCTGGACGTCGCAGGAAGAAAGGATGGCGCGACGATCTTCGGCTATTATGTAAGAGATCCGAGAGAGTATGGTGTCGTGGAATTTGATGCAGACGGAAAAGCGATCTCGATCGAGGAAAAGCCGGAGCACCCGAAGTCCAATTATGCAGTTCCGGGACTCTATTTCTATGACAATGATGTCGTAGAGATCGCTAAAAACGTAAAGCCGTCCGCACGCGGCGAGATCGAGATCACAAGTGTGAACAATGAATATCTGCGCAGAGGAAAGCTCCGGGTCGAGACAATGGGCAGAGGATTTGCATGGCTGGATACGGGAAGCCATGATTCTCTTTTAGACGCGGCGGATTTTGTCGCAGCGTTCCAGAAGCGTCAGGGGCTTTATATTTCCTGCATCGAGGAAATTGCATATAAAAGAGGTTTTATTACAAAGGAGCAGCTGATCGAGCTCGCACAGCCGCTGCTTAAGACGTCCTACGGCAAATATATGCTCGAGGTGGCGCAGGGGCTGTAAAAGGTCCGGAAAAAGACGCTGTCCTGCAAGGCAGGCTGGCCATTTTGGAAGCAGACCGGGCAGGCAGTGATATGAAGGAGTACGTAAAATGGGAAAGATAACAGTTGAGACCTGTGAGATTGAAGGATTAAAGATCATCACACCAGCCGTGTTCGGTGATGCACGCGGCTATTTTATGGAAACCTATAATTACAACGACTATAAAGAGGCGGGGATCGACCAGATCTTTGTGCAGGACAATCAGTCTGCGTCAAAGAAAGGCGTGCTGCGGGGACTCCATTTCCAGATCCATTTTCCGCAGGATAAGCTTGTGCGGGTGGTATCCGGCGAGGTGTTTGATGTGGCAGTAGATCTGCGGGAGGGTTCACCGACATACGGGCAGTGGCATGGCGTGCTGTTAAGCGCTGAAAACAAAAAGCAGTTTTTTATTCCGAAGAATTTCGCGCACGGTTTTCTGGTCCTCTCGGATTATGCAGAATTTGCATATAAGTGTACGGATTTTTATCATCCAAACGATGAGGGCGGCATCCGCTACGACGATCCGGAGATCGCAGTACAGTGGCCGATCCCGGAGGGTATGGAGCTTATCATGTCCGAGAAGGATACAAAATGGGGCGGACTGAAGGCGTACAATGAGTTCCGCAGGTCGCTGTAGGATATAGGAGTTTTTATGAAAAGTTTCCTTTCGCTGCCGGCAGAGATATATCAGAACAGAAGGATGATATATAAGCTGGCGAAGAATGATTTTAAGACAAAGTTTGCGGGATCTTATCTTGGCATCGTATGGGCATTTATACAGCCGGTCGTGACCGTGATGGTTTACTGGTTTGTGTTTGAAGTAGGCTTCCGGGCGGGGAATGACTCCCTCCCGGTGCCGTTTGTGCTCTACCTTGTGGCGGGTATCGTCCCGTGGTTCTTTTTTCAGGAGGCATTAAATGGAGGCACAAACGCACTGATCGAATACAACTATCTGGTTAAAAAGGTTGTATTTAACATCAGTGTGCTTCCGGTCGTGAAAATGATCTCCGCGCTGTTTGTCCATGCAGTCTTTGTCTGCTTTACTGTATTTCTATACGGTATGTACGGACATTTTCCAGATCTGTATTATCTGCAGATTTTTTACTATTCAGGCGGTCTTTTGCTGCTGACGCTGGGACTGTGTTACGCGACGAGTGCAGTCGTGATCTTTTTCCGTGATCTTTCACAGGTGATCAATATTGCGCTTCAGGTAGGCGTATGGCTGACGCCGATCATGTGGATCGCAGACGATATGCTGGCTTCGCACGGGTGGCTTTTAAAAATCCTGAAATTAAATCCCATCTATTACATCGTGACAGGATACCGCGATGCATTTATCTACAAAAACTGGTTCTGGGAACGGCCAATGTGGACGATATATTTCTGGTGCTTTACCATAGGAGCCTTCCTGATCGGAAACTGGATCTTCCGTCGCCTCCGCGTACACTTTGCGGATGTGCTTTGAGCCGTGCAAAAACACCGAGCCGCTCGAGGCGCATGCGCCAGAGAGCGGAAAGAGGTGTTTTTATAGGGCGAATGCCGGCGACCGAGACGAAGCGGCAGCGGAGTCGAGGTGCGGCTCAAAGCACAGAAAAAGAGCCGTGCAAAAACACCGAGCCGCTCGAGGCGCATGCGCCAGAGAGCGGAAAGAGGTGTTTTTATAGGGCGAATGCCGGCGACCGAGACGAAGCGGCAGCGGAGTCGAGGTGCGGCTCAAAGCACAGGAAAAAGGAAGTGCAAAAACACCGAGCCGCTCGAGGCGCGTGCGCCAGAGAGCGGGAAAAGGTGTTTTTATAGGGCGAATGCCCGCGACCGAGACGAAGCAGCAGCGGAGTCGAGGTGCGGCTCAAAGCAGCAGCTGCGTTTCATACATTGATGTAAAAAGGAGAAGGACTGTGAATTCTGATACAGCGATCCTGGTGGATCATGTGACTAAGGTCTACAAATTATATAATAAACCGTCTGACCGCTTGAAGGAAAGTCTGGGACTGGCGCGGAAGAAACATTTCCGGGAGAAATATGCGCTTAACGGGATCAGCTTTGAGGTGAAAAAGGGAGAGACGGTTGGCATTATCGGGACGAATGGTTCCGGGAAGTCTACGATTTTAAAGATTATTACCGGAGTACTCAATCCGACGCAGGGGAGCGCGCAGGTTGCGGGAAGGATCTCAGCGCTTCTGGAGCTTGGCGCCGGATTTAATATGGAGTATACAGGGATTGAGAATGTGTATCTGAACGGTACGATGATGGGCTTTTCAGAGGAAGAGATCGATGCGCGGCTGGAGAACATTCTTGCCTTTGCAGATATAGGAGATTATGTGAATCAGCCGGTCAAGACATACTCAAGCGGTATGTTTGTACGGCTGGCTTTTGCTGTGGCGATAAATATAGATCCAGAGATCCTGATCGTTGATGAGGCGCTTTCTGTCGGGGATGTATTTTTCCAGGCGAAGTGTTACCGCAAATTTGAGGAGTTTAAAAAACAGGGAAAGACGATCCTGTTTGTCAGTCATGATCTCGGAAGTATTACGAAATACTGCGACCGGGCGATTCTCTTAAATCAGGGTGACAAGATATTTGAAGGCACGCCCAAGGAAGCTGTCGATATTTATAAGAAGGTGCTGGTGAACCAGTTCGATCCGTCGGAGCTTGAGGCAGACTCAAGAGCGGCTGATATTGAGGATGTGTCGAAAAACTGGAAGGACAGTGTGGACGTAAACCCGCAGCTGATCGAGTATGGAGAGAAATGTGCGGAGATCGTTGATTATGCGCTTCTCGACGACGCCGGTCTTATCACCAATACCATCATGAAGGGCAGTACATTCTCCGTGCGCATGAAGGTGATGTTCCATGAGGATATCGCAGAGCCGATCTATGCGTTTACCATCAAAAATCTGCAGGGGATCGAGATCACGGGGACAAATACCATGTACGAAAAAGCAGACGTGCAGCCGAAAAAAGCAGGGGAGTTTCAGGAGATCACCTTTACACAGAAGCTGGACCTGCAGGGCGGAGAATACCTGATCTCTCTTGGATGTACCGGATACAAGAACGGAGAGTTTGCTGTGTTTCACAGATTATATGACGTATGCAGCCTGACAGTGATCTCTGACAGGAATACAGTAGGATATTACGATATGAATTCCAGTGTGACCCTGTCATAGGATGCGGCTGCCGCACGCAATCAGAAAATAGAGAAACGGGTCAGTGCAAAAGGAGAAGAAACGGATATGGCAAAACTGAATCTTGATTATTATAAAGGGAAAGATTTATATTCAGACGGCGATGTGGAGGAAGAGATCCTGGAGATCGCAAGGTCGGGAAAGAAGCTTGAGGAGCTTGAAGCTGTGAAGTTTCCGGTCCTCTATCATCTTTCCAGGGCGCGTGAAAATATCCTGAACTGGTATCCGTTTCGTGAAGGAGCCAACGTGCTGGAGATTGGTTCCGGCTGTGGTGCGATCACAGGGCTTTTGTGCAGAAGGCTCGGGCGGGTCGTCTCAGTAGAGCTTTCCAGGCGGCGGGCCGGGATCAATTACGCGCGCCATAAGGACTATGAGAATCTGGAAATACTGGTCGGAAACCTGAATGATATCGCATTTAAAGAGACATTTGATTATGTGATCTTTAACGGAGTATTTGAATATGCCATGGGCTTTACGCCGGGAGAGAAGCCGTATGAGACGTATCTGCGCAGTGTCAGCCGTCTCCTGAAGCCGGACGGAAAGATCCTTGTTGCGATCGAAAACCGTCTGGGGCTGAAATATTTCGCAGGAGCTCCCGAGGATCATACGGACGGATACTTTGACGGTATCCGTGAGTATGAAGGAAACGATACGGTCCGCACCTTTTCAAAAGCAGAGTGGGAGACACTGATGCACAGCTGCGGACTGGAGTATTATAAATTTTATTATCCATACCCGGACTATAAATTTCCGCGGGAAATTTTTACAGACGCGTCTTTGAAAGATCAGAAGTATGGATGTCCGACATGGAACTTTACGAAATACCGCATGGCTCTGTTTTCAGAAGAAAAAATGGCGTCTGCTCTGCAGCAGGAAGGCGTGATGGACCGTTTTGCAAATTCGTTTCTGATCGAGATGAGCGCCGCGCCGTTTACGTCTTCGGTGGAGTATGTAAAGCTCAGTACAGACCGGGCAGACCGCTTTTGCGCTGCGACTGTGATCTGTAAGGATGGGAATGGAAAGTATGTTGTAAAAATGCCGATGGAAGAGGCAGCCTCTTCTCACATCGGCACACTTGCGGCACACACACAGCAGTACAGACTGTGGGAGCCGCTTCCGGGAAGACTGGAAAAGGATGGTATCGTCTATCCGTTCCTTCCGGGAAAAAGCCTGGGACATCAGGCGGAAGAGGCGGTGCAAAACGGAGATTTTGAAGAGCTCCGCAGGCTGCTTGCTATTGTGCGCAGGCTCTGTGAGGATGAGGGACTGCGTCATGCAGATGTATCAGAGATGACGCAAAAGGAGACAGAAGCGTTTGGCCAGGTGTTCGGTGAGACGATGGAAGAAGATCTGTGGCGCGGCGTACCGTGCGTTGCTCCGGCAAATATTGACCTGATCCTGGACAATATCTTTCTGGCGGAGGATGGCAGGTATCGTGTGATCGACTGTGAATGGATGTTTGATTTTCCGGTCCCGTCAGCATTTCTTCTGTGGCGCGCAGTAAATGAGCTGTACAGCACGTATCCATTTCTGGATGCGCAGTATGCGAAGAAGGATCTGCTTTCTGAGTTTGGGATCACGCGGGAGCAGGATGAAAGCTTTCAGAGGTGGGCAGTATATTTTACAGAACATTATGTTGGCGCAAACCGCCTGCTGGCGCAGAGTGTGCCGGAGATAGGCGTTTCTCTGGAGGAGTTTCGGACGAGACTGCTCCGCAGCGAATATCTGGAGTGCCAGCTTTTTGTTGATACCGGAAATGGATTTTCAGAACAGGAAAAGCTCTGTGCACAGGTGCCGCTGGAGGAAGGCGGCTTTACGGTCACGTTTGATCTGCGCTCGTTTGGCGCCGTGCGGGGACTGCGTTTTGACCCTGTTGAGGGAAGTGCGTGTATCTGCAGGATAGATCCGGCTAAGACGACGGCCCGGCTGTCTGCGGCGAATGCATCCGCGCATACACAGCAGGGGGATGTATTCCTGACGCCAGATCCGATCTATCATGTACAGGCGGACAAAGGCGCACAGCAGATAACGGTCAGCGCCGGGATTCGTCTGATGACAGAAGCGGAAGCTCTGACCTGTGCACAGCAGCTTTTACAGAAAGCAAAAAAGCCGCTTGGATTTTTGAGAAAACACTGAGCGTCTCAATGATTAAACAGGAGTCCTGTCTGGCAGGACAGTTGGAGGAAACAGATGAACAGAAGGTCAGAAAAAGTAGACATTATTATCCCTGTGTACAATGGATATGACGACCTGCAGCGCTGCATTCCGAGCGTAAAAAGACACACGGATCTTTCCAGACACCGTGTGATACTGATCAATGACTGCAGTCCGGATGAGAGGATAGCGCCCTATCTGGATTCGCTCGCAGACGACCATATTCTTGTGCTCCACAATGAAACAAATCAGGGATTTTCTGCCAATGTAAATATAGGCATGCAGCTTTCAGAGGATCGGGACGTACTCCTTCTGAATTCCGATACGATCGTCACGGCAGGGTGGCTGGACAAGATCCTTGCGTGCGCGTACAGGGAAGAGAGTATAGCGACGGTGACGCCGCTCTCCAACAGTGCGACTCTGTGCTCTGTTCCTGTGATGTGTCAGGACAATCCGGTTCCGGAGAACTGTACGGTTGACTCGTACGCTGCCCTGATCGAGCGGTGCAGCCTGCACCGTTATCCGCGGATCACGGTGGCAGTCGGCTTCTGTATGTTTATCAAGCGGTGTGTGATCGAGGATATAGGGTATTTTGACGCCGGAACCTTTGGGCGCGGCTACGGAGAGGAAAATGATTTCTGCAACCGTGCGGAGCATGCAGGCTATCATCACGTGATGTGTGACGATACCTTTGTTTACCACAAGGGGACGGCCTCTTTTGATACGGCGCAGAAGCAGGCGCTGTGTGATGCGCATAATGCGATTTTAGAGGAGCGCTATCCGCAGCAGATGCGCAGAAATCATCTCTACTGTGTGGAAAATCCCGATCAGGAGATCCGGGACAACATCAATCTGTACACAAAGCTGCACAATGGAAAGAAAAATCTGCTGTATGTGGTGCATCTGGATTTCCGCGCCACAGCATTTAATAATATCGGAGGGACGCAGATCCATGTGCGGGAGCTGATGGAGGAGCTGCGCGGAGAGTACAATGTGTTTGTGGCAGCCCGCGACGGGGAATTTCTCTGCGTCACTGCATATACAGACCAGGAGGAAGTGCTCCTGAAATTTGAGATCGGGGAGGAACCGCAGTTTCCGGTCTTTCGTGACGCGGCGATCCGCAGGATATTTGATGAGATATTGCAGGCGTTTTGTATTGATCTGGTACACGTACATCACACGCAGGGGATCTCTCTGGATATTTACGATGCCGCGCAGGCGCAGGGGATCCCGGTGATGGCGACGCTGCATGATTATTATTACGCGTGTCCGACGATCCTTCTGCTTGATCCGCACAATCACTACTGTCTGCCGGATGACGCGAAGCTTTCCGGGGAAGAACGCTGCAGACGCTGTCAGGAATGTCTCTGGGAGAAAAAGCAGATTTATCCGGAGACGGATTATCTGCGCATCTGGAGAAGGGAGCATGGGCGCGCGTTGGAGCAGTGCCGGGAGATCATTTTCCCATCAGAAAGCGCTATGGAGATCATGCTGCAGTATTATCCGCAGCTTCGTAAAAAATGCCATGTGATCGCTCACGGCGAGGACAGGATAACAAGAGAGGCCTGCTGTAAAATGCCGCAGGGGAAGATCGTGAAAAATAAAGAGCTGCGCGTAAAGCTCGACCGCGTCATTGGAGAGGATCATGGCCTCGGCGATGTAAAGGGCTGGGCTTATCTGCCGGGGATCCCATCCGGGGAGACAGAGCTGTTTGTGGAGCTTACGGACCAGCGCAGACAGACGGAGTGCTTTTTATCTGCAAGAACTGCCAGAAAGGACATTGTAGAGGCGTTCGGCGATCCGGACGCCCTCATGTGCGGGATCGACGTCAGAGTGCGTTCACAGAAGCTGGCTCCGGGGCCGGTCAGGATCCGCGTGTACGTAAAGCATGGAGATACGATTTATACAGACGGAAAGGTATACACCGGAACACACCGTCCGAAGATCAGTAAGGAGGGAAGGTTGCATGTCGCGTTCCTTGGAGGGATGGTGCCGCAGAAGGGCAGCATCACGGCAGGAAAGATGATCCCTCTGGATACACAGAATATCAACTGGTTTGTGATGGGCGCAATAGGCGATAAGCAGGTTGCTCAGATCTCACAGGACAACTGTTATTTCAGCTCCACGTACAAAAAGGAGGAGCTGCCGGAGCTTTTGTCTGATTATGAGATTGATCTTGTGTGCATTTTGCCGATCTGGGCGGAGACATTTTGCTATACCGTCTCTGAAGCGTGGATGAATGGCATCCCCGTTGTAGGTACAGACATCGGAGCCGTCGGAGAACGGCTGCGCGCAACAGGCGGCGGCTGGCTGGTTTCGCCGCAGGCGTCTCCAGAGGAGATCGTTGAGCTGCTGCTTCATATCAGGGAGCATCCGCAGGAGTATCAGGAGAAAAAGGATATTGTTCTGCGCATGCAGCACAAAAGCGTGGCTGCGATGGGCGGGGAATACAGAGCGCTGTATGGAGCACTTCTGGAAGAGGGGCAGGATAAAAGAGCCTGCGCGCCACAAGACGCAGAACGTACCTGTGCGCAGAACGGAGCAATTGATTTTGACTTTGTCTTTCAGGGATACGCATGTGCAAATCCGGAAATCGGCGGCCACGGCGGGACTGCCTCAGTCAATCGCCTCAGAAATGAAAATGCGGCGCTGCGGTCTTCTATTGAGGTGCTCAAGGGGACGACCTCTTACCGCATCGCACAGAAGATCGCCCAGGCACGGATCCCGTTTAAAGAGCAGCTAAAAAGGATAGCAAGGCGCAGATAAAGAGCGTGCAGAAAAACAGCAGCAAATAAGACCAGGATCAGATGGCCATGACAGGAAGAAGGATGAACGAACATGTATGATCAGTTAACGCAAAGTGATATCAAAAAAATACAGGAGGAGATCGATTACCGCAAGCTCGTAGTCCGCAGGGAAGCTATAGAGGCAGTCAAAGAGGCGCGTGCGCACGGCGATCTCAGTGAAAATTTTGAGTATCACGCAGCGAAGAAAGACAAGAATAAAAACGAGAGCAGGATCCGGTATCTGGAGCGAATGCTGAAAACGGCGCGTGTGATCTCGGATGACTCAAAGGATGATGAGGTCGGGATCAACAACACCGTACATGTTTATTTTGAAGAGGATGATGAGACAGAGGTCTATCGGCTCGTGACAACGGTACGCGGAAGCTCGATCCACGGCCTGATCAGCATCGAATCTCCGCTGGGCAAGGCAATTCTCGGACACAAGGTGGGAGACCGCGTGTATATAAAGGTCAATGATCAGTACGGTTATTACGTGGAGATCAAAAAGATAGAGAATACACATGATGACAGTGAAGATAAGCTGCGGACCTTTTAGTCTGGCAGGCATCATGAGAAGAGCCGGGCTTTGAGCCCGGCAGAGTCTGCATGGAGTACAAAAAGGGGACGGCATATGGTGTCACTGACACCTGAGCCATCCCCTTTTTGTACTCCTGTCGGAGTTAAGGAAAGAGAAAAATGTATGAAAACTTAACCAAAATTAAGATAACTGTTTGTCGAAGCCGCCGTCAATACAGACGCGCCATGCATTTCGGTGACTTCATTTCATCTATGGCTTTAGTATACTGGTAAAATGTGTATAAACAGTGACTGAAAACTGAAAGAAATCTAAAGAAAAACAAAACAAATTTATTAAGAAAAAAGGGAGGATGGGAGAATGAAAGACAGAAGGAAAAGAAGAGGGCATTTATGGGGGACGTTGCTGGTAGTCTGGTTTTGTCTGTGCAGCATGGGAATGCCGGCGGCAGCGCAGGAGCAGATCAGGCTTATAAAGGGCAGCGCGGCAGGAGCCGATGCAGCGAAGATCCAGGCAGAACTTCCATTTAACAGTACCTATAAGGTATATCGGGCGGATCAGTCCCCGGAGGCGGGCGGAGTATTCCGGCTCGTCGATATCTTTGATGCCGGATCACGCTGGATATCCCTTAATGGCGGCACGTGGCAGCGAAGGGGTACGAAAGGAAGGATGATTTGTTTTGATGCGGATGCAGATATGAAAGGCGAGGTTCTGTTTTACGATACGGGGCTTAGTCTTGGGCGTACGTACTATTATAAACTGGTTACGGAGTATGGCCTGGATGGCGAAAAGGCTGAGTCGAATACGATCATGCTGAGGACAACGCTTACTGCGCCTGACATCCGAAAGGCATATACTGTGGGAAATACGTCAGTGAAGCTTACGTGGATGCAGCCGGCCGGAGCAAAGGGATACGAGATTTACCGGCAGACAGGCGGTGCATGGAAAAAGGTAAAAACGATCAAAAAGGCGGGAACCCTGACTTTTACGGACCGCGGACTGAAATCGGGAAAAACCTATAAATATAAGGTAAGGGCGTATGCCAGAGTAAACGGGAAGAAACAATACAGTGATTTTGGCAGTATTTACAAGGTCAGGACGAAGAAGCTTACTGTAAAGGGCAGCTACCGGCCGGGCAGCGTATACGGTCCGTCGCTTAACACAGGCAAGCTGACAGAGGTACGCCGTGTAGTACAGAGCTTTAAGGATAATTATATCCGTAAAGGGATGAGCGATTATGAAAAAGTAGCTGCGGCGTATACCTATTTAAGGAATAATTGCAGCTATGCATGGCGCGGCTGGCAGTATAACGGTGCAAATACGGCGTGGGGTGCGCTTGTTTACGGAGAGGCACAGTGTTCCAGTTATGCGCGGGCGATGAAGGCGCTCTGCGATGCGGTCGGTGTTCCGTGCAGATACGTTCATGCCAGCTCCAAAGCTTCAAATCCGAGCCATCAGTGGAACATGGTCCGGATTGACAGAAAGTGGTATGTGCTTGATGCGCAGGGAGGCTATTTTCTTGTAGGAGAGAAGACGTGGAATAAGATCGGTATGTACTGGAATAAGGGCGGACTGCCAAAATGCAGCAGGAAGGATCATCCGCGCGGCGGTTTTTTGTCAAGTGAGATGTAGAAACAGACTTTGTGCATGGCTGAACGGTTACATGGGCAGCGTCAGTGAGCAGGCGTGTTGCTCTCTGTCCACTGATGCTGCTATTTATTTTTATACAGTACTTGACAATATAAGGTACTGGGTATAATATACATATATAGGATGACAGCGACGTGAAAAAGGGCGCTGTACCAAAGCTATCATATATCAACAATGGCAGACAGGGGGGATGAATCATGAATCCTCAGTTTAAAAAGGGAGTCCTCGAGATGGTCGTACTCGTGGCTGTCAGCAGAAAAGATATGTACGGGTATGAGCTGGTGGCAGAGGTGTCACGTGTGATCGATGTGAATGAGGGGACGATCTATCCACTGCTCAAACGGCTGACGAATGAGCACTATTTTGAGACCTATCTGAGGGAATCATCCGAGGGACCGCCGCGCAAGTATTATCATCTGACTGCGGCAGGCGTACTCTACCGGGAGACGCTTGTGGGCGAGTGGCATGGTTTCTGGAAAAAGGTAAATGATTTTTTGGAGGAGAATAGCAATGAGTAAAGCGGAGTTTTTGCAGGAGCTGGAAAAACGGCTGCATGTGCTGAATGAAAAAGAGCGTCAGGATGTTCTGGAGGAGTATGCGCAGCATATTGACCTGAAGATCGCAAATGGGATGAGTGAGGAAGAGGCGGTAAAGGACTTCGGCAGTATAGAAGAACTGATCGCTGAGCTTCTGGATGCATACAGCATTAATGCGGCGTACGTTTCGGGAGGATCGCAGGAGCAGAAAGCGGACGGGGACAGGGAGAAGAAGCTGTATCAGAATGTCCGCAAAGCAGTAAATGAGACAGCGGAAAAGGCAGGACAGGCGGCGCAGAGCGCAGGAAAGGCCGCAGAGCGTGCCGGTACGAGACTCTGGCAGCTGATCAGACATTTTTTCCTGTTCTGGTGGAATCTGGCCTGTGCGGCGTGGGAGCGCATATGCAGGCTGGTACGTCGTCTGACAGGGCGTCCATCTGCGGAGGAGGCACAGTCAGAACAATATCAGCAAAGAGAGGAGGAACGGGAAAAAATGAGGGAAGAAAAATATGAGCGTCGGGAAAAACGGCGGGAGGAGCGGCGCAGACGATATGAGGAAGGTCTCGAACAACGCCGGGAGCGCCAGGCAGCGCGGATGGCAGGCACACAGGGGCGGTCCTGGCTGCGCAGGTTCTGGGATGGCTGCGTCCGGATCACATGGCTGTGCGCAGTATTTTGCATCAAAGGAGCTCTGCTCTTATGCGCGGCGCCATTTCTGGTGTTTGGGCTGTTTAGTCTGTTTGGCACGGGTATGGTTGCGGTGCTGATCGCACAGGGCTATCCGGTCGTCGGTATTGGCGTGGCTGCGCTGGGGCTGGTGCTGTGCACACTCGGGACCGTCGGGATCCTGCTTAGCTGGGTATTTACAGGTAAGAAAAAGCGGGAAAATAAGCAGGGATACAGAGAGGAGGAAACAAAATGACATTTCGAAAGAGTATGGCAGTTTTGATTTTGTTTGGAGTCCTGCTTACAGGTATCGGAGCAGGGATCGGATTTGCAGAGTACAGTGAGATGGAGTATCAGGGACACGTTTCTCTTGCAGGAGAAGAAATGCAGACAAAGCATCTCGTCTGGGAGCTTGGAACAGAAAAGTATGATACGCTCCGCCCGTATCTCTATTGGGCGTCTAATGATATTAAGGTGACGGAGGATAAGACAGTACCGCGTGATGAAGTATGGTTTGATGTGACGTACGCGAGTGCATACGGGGAGATTTATCTCGGGCATACGGAGGTCTATGAGGATACGGGCAGTTCCCGTGGGAAGACCGCCGAGGTCGGCGTATACTGGAAGGACGGACTGGAGTTTGAGGAGATGATGCAGCTTTTGATGGAATGCCGCGACCAGCTTCTGGGAGAACTCAAACAGCATAAATTCAGCACGTATGATTTTGATCGTTCCTACGATGTGGAGATCCGCATCAATCCGGCAAATGCGAAGCTTCTGGATGTGATGTGGTAATATCTTACGGAAAACCGGAAAGCTTCGCATCGGAGAAAGGCGATATATTGCATTTGAGAAAGGACACAGAAATGTTTAATATAGAAGAAGAACTGAAAAAACTGCCCGCGCGCCCGGGCGTCTACATTATGCACGATGAGCATGACGACATCATTTATGTCGGGAAGGCGATCAGCCTGAAAAACCGTGTGCGGCAGTATTTTCAGAGCAGCAGAGGAAAGAGCGTCAAGATCGTGCAGATGGTGGAGCGGATCCGCAGATTTGAGTACATCGTGACAGATTCTGAGCTGGAAGCGCTGGTGCTGGAATCGAATCTGATCAAGGAGCACCGGCCCAAATATAATACGATGCTAAAGGATGATAAGAGTTATCCATTTATCAAAGTTACCCTCGGAGAAGATTTTCCGCGGGTACTTTTTGCGCGCAGGATGAAAAAGGATAAGTCGAAATATTTTGGCCCGTATACGAGCGCAGCGGCAGTAAAGGACACGATCGATCTGATCCGAAAGCTGTATAAGCTGCGCACCTGTCAGAAGAATCTGCCCAGAGACTGCGGGAAGGAACGGCCGTGCCTGTATTTCCATATCGGGCAGTGTACGGCGCCCTGCCAGGGCAATGTCAGCAAAGAAGAGTACCGCAGATCGATTGACGGCGCTTTGGAGTTCTTAAATGGCAATCACGCTCCGGTGCTGGAGATGCTGCGCAAAAAGATGGAAGCTGCGGCGGAAAATATGGAGTTCGAGGAGGCGGCGGAGTACCGCGATCTGATAGAGAGTGTCAATCAGATCGCACAGCGCCAGAAGATCACGCATGGAGATGGAGAGGACAAGGATGTGCTGGCGCTTCGCGCAGACGGCAATGATGCAGTCGTACAGGTATTCTTTATCCGTGACGGAAAGATGATCGGGAGAGAGCATTTTTATCTGCGCGTTGCGCCGCATGATACGAAGGCAACCATTTTGGGAAGCTTTATCAAGCAGTATTATGCGGGAACACCGTTCGTTCCGCGTGAGCTGATGCTTGAGACAGAGGTAGAGGATCAGGAGATCATTGAAAAATGGCTCAGTGAAAAGCGTGGGCAGCGCGTATACCTGAAGGTGCCGAAAAAAGGGACGAAGGAGAAGCTTGTGGAGCTGGCAGGAGAAAATGCTTCGATCGTTTTATCACAGGACCGGGAACGGATCAAGAGAGAGGAAGGAAGGACGATCGGCGCTGTCCATGAGATTGAAAAGCTGCTTGGGATCGAGAGAGCCATGCGGATGGAGGCATTTGATATTTCAAATATCAGCGGTTTTGAGTCGGTCGGATCTATGATCGTATATGAGAAAGGCAAGCCAAAGCGCAGCGATTACCGCAAGTTCAAGATAAAAAGCGTACAGGGACCAAACGACTATGCAAGTATGGAGGAGGTACTTGTAAGACGCTTAACGCACGGGCTGGAAGAACGAAGGGAACTGGAGGAGAAGGGGCTTGGCTACGAGATGGGAAGCTTCAGCCGGTTTCCGGATCTGCTGCTGATGGACGGCGGACGCGGACAGGTCAACATTGCACTTGGCGTGCTGGAGAAGCTTGGTCTTTCGATTCCGGTCTGCGGTATGGTAAAGGATGATTTCCACCGGACGCGGGGGATTTATTTTAATAATCTGGAAATTCCGATCGATACGCGGTCAGAGGCGTTTAAGCTGGTGACGAGGATCCAGGATGAGGCGCACCGGTTTGCGATCGAATATCACAGAAGTCTGCGCAGCAAAGGGCAGGTCAGATCCATTCTGGATGATATTGAGGGGATCGGGCCGACGCGGCGCAAGGCGCTGCTGCGGACCTTTAAGACGCAGGAGGCGATACGGGATGCGACGCTGGAGCAGCTTGCAAACGCACCGTCAATGAACGCGCGCAGCGCGCGGCAGGTTTATGAGTTTTTTCATGCGCCGGATGCCTCTGTGCAGGTGACCGTGACGGAGGGAGAGGAATAGGAAATAAACACGCCTTACGTCTGGACAAAGCAGGAAGGAATTATTATAATAAAGAAGAAAATAGAACAGGAGGGTTTTGCAATGACAGGTATGGTGAGCAGTGTTACGCTCGAAAAGCTGGCCGATAAGATGAAACTGGAAAACCTGACTCCGGAGATCGACATGTCCGGAAAAAAGGTTGTTACTTCTGAGATCAATCGTCCGGCGCTTCAGCTTACAGGATATTTTGACCACTTTTATTCACAGCGCGTACAGATCATCGGATATGTAGAGTACACATATCTGGAGCATCTGACACAGGAGCAGAAGCTTCCTGTATACGAAAAGTTCTTGTCCTATCAGGTTCCGTGCATTATTTATACAACGATGATGCAGCCGGACGAGGACATGCTCCGCCTTGCGAAAAAATATGAGGTTCCTATTTTTTCCACGAAAATGACGACCTCTGATTTTATGGCGGAGATCATCCGGTGGCTGAACGTTGAGCTGGCTCCGTGTATTTCGATCCACGGGGTGCTTGTGGATGTGTACGGTGAGGGTGTCCTGATCATGGGTGAGAGCGGCATCGGAAAGAGTGAGGCAGCTCTGGAGCTGATCAAGAGAGGACACCGCCTCGTGACAGATGATGTGGTGGAGATCCGCAGAGTCAGCGATGAGACGCTGATCGGTACAGCGCCGGATATCACGCGGCACTTTATCGAGCTGCGGGGTATTGGTATCATTGATGTAAAAACGCTCTTCGGTGTAGAGAGTGTAAAGAATACACAGTCGATCGATCTGGTGATCAAGCTGGAGGAGTGGGACAGAGACAAGGAGTACGACCGGCTCGGTCTGGAGGAGGAGTACACAGAGTTCCTCGGAAACCGTGTGGTATGTCATTCCCTTCCGATCCGCCCGGGACGAAATCTCGCTGTCATCGTAGAGTCGGCAGCAGTCAACCACCGTCAGAAAAAGATGGGCTACAATGCGGCGCAGGAGCTTTACAACCGCGTACAGAACAGTTTAATGAAAAATGCAGGAAAGCAGGAATAAAAAATGAAGAAATATTGTTTTGGAATCGATGTCGGAGGTACCACGGTAAAATGCGGTCTGTTTGATGTGAGCGGAGAACTCCTCGACAAATGGGAGATCCCGACGCGCACAGAAGATAACGGCGTCCATATCCTCCCGGATGTGGCAGAAACGATTATGGCAAAGATCGCGGAAAAAGGACTGGAACGCGAGGAGATCGCAGGCGTCGGAGTCGGTGTGCCGGGACCGGTCAATGAGGCGGGAGAAGTGCCGTGCGCAGTAAATCTGCACTGGGGATATGTGGACATTGCAGGAGATCTCGGGCGGCTGACAGGCTTTCCGGTCAGGGCAGGAAATGACGCAAATGTGGCAGCACTCGGAGAGCTGTGGAAGGGCGGCGGCGCCGGTCATCACAGTATGATCATGGTGACGCTTGGCACTGGCGTCGGCGGGGGCATCATTATCAATGACAGGATCGTGGCAGGAGCACATGGGGCTGCCGGGGAGATCGGACATGCTCACGTAGAGGATGCAATTACAGAGCCGTGCAACTGCGGCAACTGCGGCTGTCTGGAGCAGGTAGCTTCCGCGACTGGTATCGTGCGTCTTGCCAGAGAGCTTCTGGCGTCAACGAATGCTCCGTCCGCACTGCGGGATACGGAGGTGACGGCAAAGGCTGTGTGGGATGCGGTAAAGGAAGGCGATGCACTGGCGATCCAGGTGGCAGAGCGCTTCGGTACATATCTTGGAAAGGCGCTTGCTGTTTTTGCCGCAGTGTCAGACCCGGAGATTATCGTGATCGGAGGAGGAGTTTCCAAGGCGGGAGAGATCCTTCTGGATTATGTGACGGGGCCGTACCGCAAATATGCGTTTTCTATGTGCCGTCAGACGGAGTTTGCACTGGCGACGCTCGGCAATGATGCCGGGATCTGCGGCGCAGCAAAGATGGTACTGTAATCTGTGATGATATAACGATCAGGCGGGTGCTGCAAAATAGATGCGTTTTGCGGCACCCCCTTTTCCGTGGAGAGACAGGGGACGATGAATAGTTTACTTGTGGCGATCAACGCCAAATACATACATTCAAATCTGGCTGTGTACAGCCTGAAGGCAGCGGCGGGAGCGTACGCAGAGATGGTTGAGCTGGCAGAGTATACGATCAACCACCATACGGATGACATCTTCCGGTCGATCTGGCGCAGACAGCCGCAGCTTTTGTTTTTTTCCTGCTATATCTGGAACCGCAGCGTGATCTGTGAGCTTGCGGCGAACCTGAAAAAGGTGATGCCGGAGCTTGTGATCTGGGTCGGAGGACCGGAGGTCTCCTATGACGCAGAGGCATTTCTGATGGAAAATCCGCAGTTTTTCGGTGTGATGTGTCAGGAGGGAGAGCGAACCTTTGCAAAGGTCCTGGAATATTATCTGACCCGGGAGGATGCTGCGGGCGTACCTGTGATGACGGATCAGAGGATCGTCCGGGAAACAAAGGAGCAGGGGGAAGGGAGCAGACCCGGGATGGCTCTGAAAGATATTGCCGGGATCGTATACAGGAATGGTGACGGGATCGTCACTACAGCGGCAGCGCCGCATATGGGTACGCTTGATGAGCTGCCATTTGTCTACGGGCAGCCATTTGTGCAGGAGCAGGAGGAGATATTCGCGAACCGGATCATCTATTATGAGAGCAGCAGAGGCTGTCCGTTTTCCTGCAGCTATTGTCTTTCTTCGCTGGACCGTACGGTGCGTTTTCGCAGTCTTTCCCTTGTAAAGCAGGAGCTTCTCTATTTTCTGGAGCGGCGCGTCCCGCAGGTAAAGTTTGTAGACCGCACGTTCAACTGCAGACACAGCCATGCGATCGAGATCTGGAAATTTATCAAAGAGCATGATAATGGCGTGACTAATTTTCACTTTGAGATAGCGGCTGATCTTCTGACTGACGAGGAGATCGCTCTGCTTGCCACGCTGCGGCCGGGACTGGTGCAGCTGGAGATCGGTGTGCAGACAACAAATCCCCGGACGCTTCGTGCGATCTGCCGCTCGGACAGCTTTGAAAAGATACAGAATGCGGTACAAAGGATCGCCGCCGGAGGCAATATCCATCAGCATCTGGATCTGATCGCCGGACTTCCGTATGAGGATCTCGACAGCTTTAAAAAATCTTTTGATGAGGTATATCGTCTGAAGCCTCAGGAGCTGCAGCTTGGTTTTCTGAAAGTTCTGCGCGGTTCCCGGATGCATCGCTGTGCGAAGGAGTACGGGATCCTTTACCGCAGCGAGCCGCCGTATGAGGTACTTGCGACACGGTGGATCTCCTGCGGGGAGCTGCTGCATTTAAAAGATATAGAAGAAATGCTGGAGGTTTATTATAACAGCCGCCAGTTTTGCTGCACCATAGAAGCTCTGGAGCAGCTGTTTGAGCGGCCGTTTGCCCTTTATGAGGCGCTTGCCCGGTATTACCGCGCGCACGGGGAGGATGGCAGATCCTATTCGAGACTGCAGCGCTTTGAGATGCTGCGCGGGTTCATCGCAGAGATAACAGCAGGAGACGGCCATACAGATGAAGAGAGGCGCCGCTTTGACGAGCTGCTGACGGTTGATCTGTACCTCAGAGAAAATGCGAAGACCAGACCGGACTGGGCGCAGGATCAGAAGGAGTACAGGGAGGCGATCGCAGCGTTTTATCAAAGCGGGGAGGGAGCGCGTCAATATCTGATGCAGTATGAAGACAGGACCTGGAAGCAGCTGATGCGGATGACACATCTGGAGCGCGTTTCATTGCAGACAGCCGCAGCGGCCGGCGTGGAAGTATCCGGTATCGAAGCCTCCCGGGAAGTCTGCGAGTCCGGCGTGTGGCTGCTGTTTGACTATCAGAAACGCAGTCCGCTCACAGGCAATGCGTCCGTGCAGTGTATCTTCAGGCCGGGGAAACAGGCGGGAGAAGGAACAGGAGGAAGAGATGGAAGACAGTTATGTAGCGTTTGATCTGGAGACTACGGGGCTGCGCCCGAAATACGACAGGATACTGGAGATTGGCGCAGTACGGGTAGAAGGCGGAGAAGTGACGGGGACGTATGAGACATTTATCGACTGCGGGATAGAGATCCCGCAGCGGATCACACAGCTTACCGGGATCACGCAGGAAATGATACAGGGCAGTCCGGGGACGCGGGAGGCTGTGGAGGGCTTTCTGGATTTTGCCGGGGAGGAGATCCTGCTCGGGCACAACGTACTGTTTGATTACAGCTTTATGAAGCGCAGCGTCGTAAATCTGGGCGGGACCTTTGAGCGCAGAGGGATCGACACGCTTGCCATATCGAGATCGTGCCTGCCGCAGCTGCCCGGAAAATCTCTGGATAAAATGGCTGCATATTATGGGATCACACAGGAGCAGCATCACCGGGCGCTGGATGACGCGCTGACTGCGGCAAGGCTGTATGAGCGTCTGAAGGAGGATTTTGGAGAGGATCACCCGGAGCAGTTTAAAGCGGTGCCGCTTGTTTTTAAGATTAAGAAGGAAAGCCCGATCACAAATTCACAAAAAGTATACTTGCGGGATTTATTAAAATATCATAGAATAGAAAATAACGTTAAAATCGAGATGCTGACGAAAAGCGAAGCTTCCCGGATGATTGACGGTATTATACTGGAGTATGGAAAAATGAAGAGGTGATCAATATGATGAACTTTAACAACTCTAAGACACAGAAAAAGATAGCGGCAGCGATCGTGATCATCATTGTGCTTGCGATGGTGTGCGGTTCCATTCTGCCGGCGCTCGGCATTTAAAGGGGATTTATTTTATGAAGAACAAATGGAACATAGCGGCAGGCGCGGCAGTGCTTTTGCTGTGCGGGCTTGGCAGTGCCGTATATGCGTCCTCTGGAGAGAGTGTGATCAGCGAGGGCGTCTTTATCGGAGATAAGGACGTAAGCGGGATGACGCCGGAGGAGGCGCAGGAGTATGTGGAGAGCGAGGTAGAGAAGCTGTCTTCTTCTGTGATCACGATACAGATGGGGGATTCCACTGTCTCAAAGAGCTGGGGCGAGCTTGGACTGAAATGGGACAACCCGGAGCTGATCGAGGAGATCAGTCAGCTTGGGCAGACGGGGAATATCGTGCGCCGCTACAAAGAGCAGAAGGATCTTCAGAATCAGAGTGCGAAATATGAGATAGAATATGAGCTGGATGAAGAGGCACAGGAGGCTTTCGTAGAGTCATGCGCACAGTTTAATTCCGAGCCGGTCGAGGGAACCTGCTACGTTGGAGAGGATGGCGGACTGCATGTAGAGGGCGGTACAGACGGCCTGACCCTTGATGCACAGGCGACTCTGGCGAGTCTGCAGGAGGAGATGTCTGACTACGAGGCAGGCGACCGGACGGTCGAGGCGATTGTGGACCGTGTCTCTCCGGTGGTCACAGCAGAGCTTCTGGAGCAGATGGATGATGTGCTCGGCTCGGCGACAACAGACTATTCGGCATCTTCAGCAGGGCGTGCAAAGAACGTTGAAAACGGCGTTTCCAAGCTGAACGGAACGCTGCTGCTCCCGGGAGAAAGTTTTTCGGTCACGGATGCGGTCGTGCCTTTTACAGCAGAAAATGGATATGAGCTGGCGCCGTCTTATGAGGCGGGGCAGGTAGTAGATTCCTATGGAGGCGGTATCTGCCAGGTGTCGACGACTCTTTATAATGCACTTTTAAAATCAGAGGTGCAGATCGATGCCAGATCAAACCACACGATGATCGTCAACTACGTAGATCCGTCCAAGGATGCAGCGATCGCGGAAGGTGTGATGGATCTTGCATTTACCAATACACTGGAATACCCGATCTATATTTCAGGATCTGCGTATGCCGGTACACTGAATTTCACTATTTTTGGCGTGGAGACGCGTCCGGCAAATCGTTCTATAGAATTTGTCAGCGAGACGACAGGGCAGACAGATCCGGCGCAGAATATCAAGCTTGTGGCAAAGACGGATCAGAATGTCGGCTACCTGGCGCAGGTGCAGTCCCCGCATCAGGGGCTGTCGGCAGTGCTCTGGAAAAATATCTATTACGACGGTGTTCTTTCTGAGACAATACAGGTGAACAGCAGCAATTATCAGGCGTCTCCGGCGATCTATGAGGTCGGAGTTGTGACAGATAATCAGGCGCTCGCAACGGCACTCTACGGGGCGATCGGGCAGAACAACCTTTCTCAGGTGCAGAGCATTCTGGCAAATGGCGTACAGCCGCAGACAGAAGCGCCGCAGTCAGAGACGACACAGACAGATGCGCCTCAGACGGATGCGCCTCAGACAGACGCACCACAGACCGAGGCGCCGCAGACAAACGCGCCTCAGACGGATGCACCTCAGGCAGATCCGCCGGAGGTATGGGATGAAGGCGGCGTGACAGTGATCGGCTAGGGCAATACAAAGAACAGAGCGTGCCGGAAAGGACCAACAGGGCGAAGCGTGTTTGCCCGGGCGAGGATACAGTAAGGGATGGGTGAGAGCATGCGGACAGGAAAGCTTGCAGAGGCAGTGCTTTTGCACAGCATTTTGAGACAACTGGATACAGAGACAGCGGATCATGCAGACCGGTATGGAGCCGACTGTGCGTTTCTTCCGCACAAAGGCGGCTGCGTATCTGCATATACAGCGGTGAGCGCGGTGCCTGGACTTGCATACAGGCCGGGTGCGCTTGCGGTTGCGGCAGCGAATAACCTGTCTGCTGCGGGTGCGCAGCCGGAGGCGCTTATGGTCCATGCAGTGCTTCCGACAGACTGCAGCGAGGCGGTGCTAAGGGAAGATATGCGCGGGCTGATCCGGGCCGCAAAGGCAGAAGGGATGCAGGTGCTCGGAGGGCATACACAGGTGTCCTCCGGTGTGAAGCGTCCCATGTACCATGTGACCGGGATCGGAAGCGCAGCGCAGCAGGGAGAGTGCGGCAGTGCGTCTGACCTGACCGGGGTGCGTCTCCTCAGGCCGGGAGATGCGCTTGTTATGACAAAGTGGATCGCGCTGGCCGGGACGGCGGCTCTCGCACTTTCTCATGCGGATGAGCTTGGCAGGAGATTCCCTGTCTCGCTTTTGGATCATGCCAGAGCGTTCGAGCAGCTGATGTCTGTGACAAAGGAGGCAAGAGCCGCCGGCAGCTTCGGTTCGTGTGCGATGCATGATCTGTCACAGGGCGGTATTTTTACGGCTTTGTGGGAGATGGCGCACAGAGCGGGCGTCGGGCTCGAGGTGGATCTGAAAAAGATCCCGATCCGGCAGGAAACCGTAGAGCTGTGTGAATATTTTGATATCAATCCATACAATCTGTATTCGGCAGGGGCTCTGCTGATCGGTACGGCGCAGCCGGAAGGACTCATTGCAGCGCTTGCAGAAGAGGGAGTGCCGGCAGCAGTGATCGGAAGGGCGACAGATGAGAACGGGCGCGTCATCCGAAATGGCGCAGAGATGCGTTTTCTTGACCGGCCGCAGCAGGATGAGTGGTACAGGAGGTTTGAGGAATGAGAGAACAGATTTTGACATTTCTGGAGAAAAACAGCAAGATCGATCTGCAGGAGCTGGCGATCCTGCTTGGGTCAAGCGAAGAGGTGATCGCAAATGAGGTGGCAAAGATGGAGCAGGAACAGGTCATCTGCGGCTATCATACACTGATTGACTGGGAGAAGACTTCCTCGGAAAAGGTGACGGCACTGATCGAGGTCCGCGTGACGCCGCAGAGAGGGCAGGGCTTTGACTCTATCGCAGAGCGGATTTACAATTACCCGGAGGTACAGTCCGTATATCTGATCTCAGGCGCATACGATCTGCTCGTGATCCTGGAGGGCAGGACACTTCGCGATGTCTCTGCATTTGTGAGCGACAAGCTCTCTACGCTTGATACGGTACTGAGCACAGCGACACATTTTATTTTGAAAAAATACAAAGACTATGGCACGATCCTGGGAAAGAAAGTCAAAGATGAAAGGATGCTGGTGACACCGTGAGAAATCCATTATCACAGAAAGTAATGTCTATTGAACCGTCCGGTATCCGCAAATTTTTTGATATTGCAAATGAGATGGAGGATGTCGTCTCTCTTGGCGTAGGGGAACCGGATTTTGATACGCCGTGGCATATCCGCGATGAGGGGATCTACTCTCTGGAAAAGGGGCGCACCTTTTACACCTCCAATTCCGGGTTAAAGGAGCTGCGCCAGGAGATCAGCCGCTATCTGAAGCGCCGCTGTCATCTCGACTACGATCCGCTCCATGAGATACTTGTGACGGTAGGAGGCAGCGAGGGTATCGATATTGCGCTGCGTGCGATGCTTGACCCCGGCGATGAGGTCCTGATCCCGCAGCCGTGCTACGTATCCTACCTGCCGTGTGTCGTGCTGGCGGACGGAGTGCCGGTGACGATAGAGCTGAAAGAAGAAAATCAGTTCCGGCTGACAAAAGAGGAGCTGCTTGAAAAGATTACAGACAAAACAAAGGTGCTGGTGCTCCCGTTTCCGAATAATCCGACAGGAGCAGTGCTGCGCAGAGAGGATCTGGAGGCGATCGCCGAGGTAGTGATCGAGCATGATCTGTTTGTGCTTTCAGACGAGATCTACTCAGAGCTTACCTATGGGGAGGATCATGTATCGATTGCAAGTCTTCCCGGCATGAAGGAGCGGACGCTGACGATCAATGGCTTTTCAAAGTCATTTGCAATGACCGGATGGAGACTTGGATATATCTGCGGACCGCAGGTGATCGTGGAGCAGATGACAAAAATCCACCAGTTTGCGATCATGTGTGCTCCTACGACGAGCCAGTATGCTGCTGTGCAGGCGCTGCGTCACGGAGATGAGGATGTGGCGCGCATGCGCGAATCCTACAACCAGCGCAGACGGTATCTGATGCATGCGTTTGCACAGATGGGGCTGAAATGCTTTGAGCCGTTTGGCGCATTTTATGTATTTCCGTGCATCAGGGAGTTCGGCTTAAGCTCTGATGAATTTGCAATGAGACTTTTGGAGGAAGAGCATGTGGCAGTCGTTCCGGGTACAGCATTCGGCGCCTGCGGCGAGGGATTTTTGCGTATCTCCTATGCATATTCGATCGAGGCGCTGAAAGTGGCCCTGGAGCGTCTGGAGCGGTTTATCCGCCGGCTGAGGGCGCAAAAGCAGGAGTGTTAGAAAATGGGACTGAACATTGTACTTTATGAGCCGGAGATACCGGCAAATACAGGAAATATCGGGCGCACCTGCGTAGCGACAGGCACCAGGCTCCATCTGATCGAGCCGCTGGGGTTTCAGCTGACTGAGAAAGCCCTCAAGCGGGCGGGAATGGATTACTGGCCGCAGCTTGACGTGACGCGCTACATAGACTACCAGGATTTTCTGGAGAAAAATCCCGGTGCAAAGGTCTATATGGCGACGACAAAGGGGCGCAGGGTTTATACAGAGGTGGCTTATGAGCCGGACTGTTTTTTGATGTTCGGCAAAGAGAGCGCCGGGATTCCGGAGGAGATCTTAAAAGAGCATCCGGGTGAGGCGATCCGCATCCCGATGCTTGGTGATACGCGCTCGCTGAATTTAAGCAATGCAGCAGCGATCGTACTTTATGAGGCGCTGCGGCAGAATGGTTTTTCACAGATGAAGCTGCATGGAGAGCTGACAAGATACAGCTGGGACTGATCCAGGAAGATGACGGCCAGGAGACGCGGTGCCAGAGAGGCGGAGCAGCTGCAGCAAGGAGACACAGCGCCAGGGAAGCGGAACAGCTGCAGCAAGGAGATACAGCGCCAGAGAAGTGGAGCAGCGGCAGAGAAGCGGAGCAGCGGCAGAGAAGCGGAGCAATATCAGATAAAGGGTAAGGTATCAAAAAGGAGGAAACGGTATGGAACTTCCACGGGAATTTCTTGAACGGATGAAAAATCTGCTTGGAGCGGAGTATGGAGCATTTCTGGCATCCTATGAAGAACCGCGCAGGTTTGGTCTTCGTGTAAATACA
Source organism: Parablautia sp. Marseille-Q6255 (assembly GCF_951230155.1). GTDB lineage: Bacteria > Bacillota > Clostridia > Lachnospirales > Lachnospiraceae > Choladousia. Next base: position 53,019 of record NZ_CATNVD010000021.1, on the reverse strand, counting down.
CTCAAGATCAGCGTGGAAGAATTCATAAAGCTCGTACCGTTTCACCTGACAAAGATCCCATGGCTGGAGAACGGTTTTTATTATGAGAAAGAGGATGATCCGGCAAGACATCCTTTTTATTATGCCGGGCTGTATTATCTCCAGGAGCCGAGTGCGATGACGCCGGCTCACATCCTTCCGGTCACGCCGGGAGACTATGTGCTCGACCTGTGCGCAGCGCCCGGAGGCAAGGCAACCGCACTGGCGGCAAAGCTTCAGGGACAGGGGCTTCTTGTGGCTAATGACATCAGTGCATCGCGCGCAAAGGCGCTTCTGAAAAATATCGAGGTATTTGGTACAAAAAATGCATTTGTTACAAACGCTGTTCCTGCAAAGATGGCAGAACAGTTTGAAGAGACGTTTGATAAGATCCTTGTTGATGCCCCGTGTTCGGGCGAGGGTATGTTCCGCAAGGATATAGCAAATGCGAGGGCGTGGAGCCTGGAAAAGGTCGCATCCTGTGCAAAGATTCAAAGAGACATCACACAGCAGGCAGTGCGGATGCTGCGCCCCGGAGGATGGATGCTGTATTCTACCTGCACCTTCGCTCCGGAAGAAAACGAGGGGACGATCGCATACCTCCTGGAGCACTGTCCGGAGATGGAGCTCGTGGATATTCCCTGGCAGGAAGGTTTCGTACATGGCGGCGCCAGATGGCTAAATGACAGCTTGCAGGAGGTAAAGGGAGTGTCTGATCTGCAAAAATGTGTGCGTATCTTTCCACACAGGATGGGCGGCGAGGGACATTTCCTTGCATTGCTGCGCAAAAGGGGAGAGCTTTCCGGCATCCATACACAGGTGCAGCGAAAGGGCGGAAGACCCTCCAGAGAAGAAAAGGTACTGTGCGACTTTTTCAGTGATGTGACAATGGACTGGAAAATGGAGCAGATCGAGGTGCGTGCCGGTCAGGTGTACTTTGTGCCGCAGCCTCCGCATATGATGGGAAAGCTTCCTTTCCTGAGGAACGGACTGTATTTAGGCGAGATAAAGCGCGGACGTTTTGAGCCTGCGCAGGCATTCGCGATGGCGCTGCGCAGCAGCGAATACGCTTCGATCCTTGATTTTGACCAGAAAGACCCGCGTGTACGCCGCTACCTGAGCGGTGAGACCGTGGAGGCAGACGATATGTCGCCTGCCCGGACAAAGGGCTGGCAGCTGGTATGCGTCAACGGCTATCCGCTTGGCTGGGGGAAGCTTGTGAACGGTACGCTTAAAAATAAATACCATCCAGGCTGGCGAATGGTACAGTGATGGTTTTTGCGCAGGGGAGACGGTTTGCTGCCAGAGCAGCTTCCGTCTGCTGCCTGTACTGAGCTGCTGTAAAATCCTGTTGAAAAAAACTGCAAAAAATAAAAAAAATTTAAAAAAGTGCTTGACTTTTCTGGAAAGGAATGATAAACTAAACAAGCTGAAACGTGAGAGACACAAAACAGCAAAACAAAATAACGATGCGTGGCTCAGCTTGGTAGAGCGCTGCGTTCGGGACGCAGAGGTCGCAGGTTCAAATCCTGTCGCATCGACTTCATTTAGGAAGTGCCGGAAATACTGATTTTATCAGTGTTTCCGGCGTTTTTCATATCTTTCTTTCGATGATATAAGTCCTCCGGTTCTCATCTTTTTCAAGGCGTTACCCAAAACGTTACCCAAAAAACTAATCAAATAAATCTGCCGTAGCCAGAGAAATTTCCGGACGACCAAATTTTATCATTGCCTTTCTGAAAAGATGATATATGTAATCCGGTCAATATAAAGTGCCATCTTCCCACGTGAAAACATACCCAGCCGTATTTTATAGGCATTTTTGAAAAATGCTTTGTTTACTTCCTGCTCCTGCCGGATTTGCAATAAGCATTTTCTGGCTGTTTCAAAAAGAACAAGATCCCGTTTGCCTGCAACTGTTTTTGCAGAATCTTCTGCATGAATCTGTTTTACAGATGTAACGGTATGCTGAATGTGAAGAATGTCTTTCTGAAAATCAATAGCAGACCATTTTAAGCCTAAAATTTCGGAACGCCGTAACCCATAATAAGCGGCCATAAATGCGATTCCTACTAAACGCGGATAGTGTTCTGACAGAAAATGCAGAAGATCCGCGATTTCTTCTTCCGTCATGAACAACAGTTCTTCCTGATAATCCTTATCTTTATGCCCGTGAACGGATACATTGTCAACCGGATTTATTTGGATCAGTCCGTCAACTACAACATGTTAATAAATTGGACAAAAGAAAGCGAGCCTCTCGGTCCATTCTTTTGGGGGTATTTTTGAGTTTTTATAAAATTATTGACGAGGGAATAATAATAACATATAATAAAAGTACGAAAAACAATACGATTTTTGATACGGAAAGGAGTGCTTTATATGTTAGCTGTAAAGAGCATGGATGTTAGAGATAATTTCAAGAGTTTATGCGATAAAGTTTTTAGAGGCGAAACATTGATTATATCAAGACCCAAAAATGAAAATGTTGTCATGCTGTCTGAACAAGAATACAATGAAATGATGAAAATCAAGAGAAATGCAGATTATCTTGCCATGATAGATAAATCTATGGAAGAAGCCGAGACAGGCGGATTTATTGCAAAGACTATTGCAGAGTTGGAGGCTTGCAAGTAAATGAACATAGTATTCACGCCTACTGCGTGGGAGCAATACACCGAATGGCAGAAAGAAGATAAAAAGATAGTAAAGCGGATCAATGAACTTATCAAAGATATTGACCGCAGTGGACTTTTGAACGGTATTGGTAAACCTGAGCTGTTAAAATACCGTAAGGCGTGTAGCAGGCGCATTACAGATGAGCATAGGCTAGTATATAATATGGATAGTAATCAAAACCTGATTATATATGCGTGTAAATATCATTATGAGGATTAGGACAAAGAAAAACCGGAAATCAAAGATTTCCGGTTTTTCTTTGTCCTGATCCAGGATCGCCAAATCATTTCAAATCACCGCCGTACCCCAAGAATTGTATTCCTCTCCTTCAAGAGATACAGCGGATATTATGGCTGTTTCGGTTACCGGTCTTTGATCTCCAATAGCTCCTCCAAAGAGATTCCTATCATACTGGCTAATTCCAGATCGGAGAAAGTTCCTTTTTCGATATTTTCTTTATCACGCATTAGCAATATCATATATTCTTGCCTTCATTCCCCGTTACGCTTTGCATTTTTTCTATCTGTCAAATCAATCTGGAGAAGCGAGCGAGCCAAGCTTTTCAGTAATCGCTTTTCCGGTCTCTGTTACAATTGCAATGTTTTTTTCCATGTTTTCCAGCATACGGGAAGAAGGCCCCGAGATACTGATTGCAGCAATCGCCTGACCGTTATGGCTCAGGACAGGAGCAGCAACACAGATCAGGCCATATTCACTTTCTTCGTTATCAATAGCATATCCCCGTTTTTTGATTGTTTCCAGTTCGACGAGCAGCTCCTTTGCAGAAGGGATGCTGTGGCGTGTCATGGAGGAAAATGGAACATTTCGGACATAATTATCCCGGGTTATTTCTGATCCATAGGCAAGGAGGACCTTGCCGCAGGCTACGTAATGTGAATGGCGGAAAAAGCCGGGGTGAGAGTCCATATGGATAGTAGCGCTGCTGACAACCTTATCAATAAAGCGGACATAAACTGCCCGGTAAGGAACTGCCAGATGGGATGTCTCGCCGGATCGCTCGGTCAATGTTTCCAGATAAGGGTGTCCGTATTTGATCAGGTTATTCTGCTCCATGGCTGCCTGCCCCAGATAGGAAAGTCTGATATCTAACGAGTAACGGGCAGACTCTGATTTCTGCACATAATTTTTTGATTCAAGAGTGGCAAGGATACGAAAAACAGAACTTTTTCCCAAGCCGGATTTTTCAGAAATTTCAGGAACGCTCAGATTCTGCTGTTCTGCAAGAAGGTCAAGAATATCTAAAGTATTTGCAACTGACTGCAAAATATATTTTTCGTTTGTTTCCATCGTAACTTTTCTCCCTCCCTTATTGATTTCTACGGAATTACCATTTTTAGAATAGCATATTTATTTCTCTGTGTGAAGCAAAAAGAAATGGATGAATAGTTCGTATAGAGAAAAGTAAAATTCAACAAAAATAAACTTGACGATTTGTAAACTACTTATAATGACAAAATATGGTTTTATAAGTATAATACAGATCATAGTATTTCTATATACGAAGTAAATAATTCATATAAAGAATTAAAGGAGGAAGGAAAATGAAAAAAATTAAATTTTACGGGATAGGAGGGCAGGGTGCCGTTACAGCCGCCAAGATTTTGTCGATCGCTGTATCGCTGCATCAGGACGAGTATGCCATCACAGTTCCGGCCTATGGGCATGAGAGAAGAGGAGCACCTGTCTATGCGCATATTATTGTGGATGAGAAACCGGTGCTGCTTAATTGTTATGTATATGAGCCGGATATTATTGTTGTTTTTGATGAAAATCTGCTCGATATGGGAGTCGATGTGAAAGAAGGGTGCACACAGGAGACGGTTCTCGTTCTGAATACATCGAGCAAAGAAATGGCAGAGCGGTATAAAAAGGCGTGTGGCCTTAAAACGGTATATGCGTGTGATGCGACAACAGCAGCGCTGGAGAATATCGGCTTGAATATTCCAAACAGCGCCATGCTTGGAGCACTTGCAAAAAGCGGAGTAGTAACACTGGATGCGATAGAAAAGGCTGTAACAGAAAGTTTTGGAAAGGTTGGTGAAAAGAATGCAAAAGCAGCAAGATATGCATACGAGCACACCTGGGAAGCGTAGAGTACTTGGACCGTGTTCTCACATTTTAGTGGCGTACAATACAGGAAGCTGGAGGCTGGTCAGACCAGAGGTTGACAATGATGTCTGCATCCGGTGTGGAATCTGTGAAAAATACTGCCCTACTGCCTGTATTACGGTGGACAAAGATAAAAAAACGCTGGAGTTTGACTGGAATTACTGTAAAGGCTGTGGGATTTGCGCCAATGAATGTCCGAAGCAGGCGCTTACCATGGTGCCGGAAGGGAGTGAAAAGTAATGGCGATCAAAATGTTTGATGGTAATGGTGCAGCGGTGGAGGCGATCCGGCTGGCGCGCCCGGGTGTGATAGCGGCTTATCCGATCACACCACAGAGTTCAATTGCGGAGCATTTGGCGGATGAAGTTGCGGAAGGAAGAATCCAGGCAGAATATGTGCGTGTAGAATCAGAACATTCTGCTATGTCTGTTTCGATCGGAGCGCAGCTGACAGGGGTGCGTGTTGCTACGGCGACCGCATCGGTAGGTCTGGCGCTGATGCATGAGGTGTGCGGCGTGGCGGCAGGCTGCCGTGTTCCGATCGTTATGCCGGTCGTGAACCGTTCTCTTGTGGCGCCGTGGTCCCTGTGGTGCGATCATTCTGACACAATGGCTGAGAGAGATACAGGATGGCTGCAGTTTTATTGCTCTACAGTACAGGAAATTCTGGATCTGCAGTTATGTGCATATCGTATCAGTGAACACGAGGAAGTAATGACGCCGTCGATGGTCTGCTTTGATGGATTTTACCTGTCACATTCCATGCAGCGTGTGGATACGCCGTCTGATGAAGAGGCATGGGATTTTGTCAGGCCGTATGTGCGTAAAAACATGTATCTTGATCCAAAAGATGTCATGTTTATCAACGATTTATGCCCGACTGTGGAGCATACAGAAATGAAATACCAGCAAAAGACAGGATTTGATAAAGCGGCAGTTGTAGCGAAAGAGGTATTTGCTGAATATGAGGAACGTTTTGGCAGAAAGCTGCAGGCTGTAGAAACATATCGTCTGGAGGATGCCCAGGTTGCAGTGGTGACAATTGGTTCAATGTCCGGTACTGGAAAATATGTCGTAGATCAGCTTCGTGAAAAAGGAGTCCGGGCAGGGCTTCTCAGGATCTGCATGTTCCGCCCGTTCCCGGCAGAGGAGATAAGGGAAGCGCTCAAAAATATCCCGGTGATCGGTGTAGTAGATCGCTCCAGTGGTCTGGGAGCAGCTCAGGGACCGGTCTGTACGGAGGTAAAGGCAGCACTTTGCGGTCTGCCGGCAAAGGTGTTTGGATTTCACGGAGGTATTGCAGGACGTGATATTTCCGATGGCTCTTTCCATAAGATATTTGGAGAATTGTTTGATGTATACCATGGAAAAGCGGAGCAGGTACATTCCTGGTTTGATGTAAGACCGGATGCGATGGATATCAGGGAGGTGGAAACGTATGTTAACGTATAAAGTTCAGCCAAAGGGGGCAGTGTCTCCTGGTATCAATACATGCCAGGGCTGTATGATCGATGTGATTTTCAGAAATGTACTGGATATTATGGGGGAGGATACTATTCTTGTTATTCCGCCAGGATGCGCGGCTCAGTTTTCTGGATGCGGACCGGAATCCTCCGTAACAGTGCCCGGTATCCAGGGAAACCTGGAAAACTCAGCGGCGATCGCGGCAGGTATTGCGGCAGGATTGAAACATCAGGGTAACGAACATACGCAGGTCGTAGCGATTGCCGGTGATGGGGGAACAGTGGATATCGGTATTCAGTCCTTAAGTGGAGCGATGGAGCGTAATGATAACATCTTGTACATCTGTTACGATAATGAGGCGTATATGAACACGGGGGTACAGGGAAGCAGCTCGACGCCACTGGGGGCAAGCACGACAACAACGCCTGCCGGTAAGCCGGTAAATAATAAGGATCTGATTCAGATCGTGATGGCTCATCATGTGCCGTATGCAGCTACCGCATCCGTTGCCAACCTTTCTGATCTGAGAAAGAAGGTACAGAAGGCAAAAGAAGTAAAGGGATGCCGTGTGCTTCATATTATGAGTCCGTGTCCGACTGGCTGGGGATACAAAATGAACAAGACCGTTGAAGTGGCGAGAGAGGCGATTGAGAGCGGAGCCTGGGTTTTATTGGAATATGAAAATGGAAAAATAAAACTTGGGAAAAAGCCGTCAAAACTTGGGGATATAGAAAATTATTTTTCTCTGCAAAAGAGATTTCGGGGTGCTTCAGAAGAAGAGAAGCAGGCGACCAGAGAACATCTGATTTCCCGGTATGAATACCTGGAAAAGCTTGCTGCCATGTAGCAAAGTTTTGAAAAGAGGGAGGTTTTACTTAAGTATGAAGAAGTCTGCAAAAATATATATTGAGTTGCTTGTAGCAGTTGCTTTTTATCTTATTTTTTCAAATATGGCGCCGCCGTTCGGATTATCAGAAAATGGATGGAAAGCCTTGCTCCTTATGATCTGCTGTGTTTATACGTGGGTGACGGAATTTATCCCGATCGGGATTTCCTCCTGTTTTTTGCTCTTTTTACCGGGATTTCTTGGCATTGAAAAAACACCTGCGGTTCTGGGCAATTTTGGTATCGCGACCATGTTTTTTGTTATGGCATCACTGATTATCGCGAAGGTATTTATCAGCAGCGGGCTTGGCTATCGTATTTCCCTGTATATTACTCCGCTGTTTGGTGCGAAAAGCAATATGGTCCTTTTAAGTATCATGCTATGCGGATGTCTGATCTCTTCTGTTTTGGTAGATATTCCGACGGCGATCATTCTGGCCGGGATTGCACTGCCGCTTTTAAAAGAGAGCGGATGTGAACCGGGGAAGAGTAAATACGGAAAAGCGGTCATGATCGGCATTCCGATCTCAGCGGCTCTTGGGGGTATTGCGACACCGGCGGGAAGCGGACTGAATATTTTGACGATCAACCTGTTGAATAATGTAGCAGGAAAAAATATTACATTTTTGCAGTGGACTGCGATTGGCTTTCCGATGGCAATCGTTTTGGTGCTGATTGCATGGTTTGTCATCACTCTTGTATTTAAACCGGAAATTGAAACGGTAAAGGGTCTGGATGATATTAAGGCCAAGAGACGTGAAATCGGACCGATGACAACAAATGAAAAAAAGTTTCTGGTCATTTTTATTATTGTTATGGTGCTTTGGTTTACGCAGTCAATGACTGGGATTGAGACGGCATTTGCATCTTTGCTGGCAGTTTGCGTCTTTTTCCTGCCAGGTATGGATCTTATGGACTGGAAAACTGCAAAAGATGCGATCAGTTGGGAGTCTGTTTTGCTGATTGGGTCTGCGAATGCGATCGCAATGATATTAAGCACACAGGGAACAGCCGAGTGGATTTCGAACAGTATATTAGGGTCTGTGGAAGGCGCGTCCCTGATCGTATTACTTATGGTAGTGACAGCGTTTGGAATTTTCAGTCATCTGCTTGTTCCGGTAGCGAATGCCGTTTTGGCAGTTTGCGTACCGATCGTAACCGTACTTGCCACCTCGATCGGCGTAAATCCGCTTTATCTCGTACTGCCGCTTGGATTTACAGCGTCTGCCGTATTCATTATTCCGCTTGACCCGATTCCGCTTACCACGTACGGATACGGTTACTGGAAGCTTGGCGAGATGGCAAAGCCGGGTATTATTATTTCACTGATCTGGATTCCAGTCTGCGCATTATCTATGCTGCTGGGTAAGTCAATAGGGATCATCTGACGAGGAGGAACGTAAATGAAAAAAATTGTAGCAATTAACCTGGGCTCAACGTCTACGAAGATTGCTTATTATGAGGATGAAAGGTGCGTTTTTAAGGATAATATCAAACACGAGGCATCCGTCATCCGCGCTTTTGACAGTATCTGGGATCAGCTGGATTACAGGACGAAGCAGATTGAGCAGTATCTGGAGCAAAAGGGGATCAAAATAGAAGAACTGGATGCGGTAGCGACAAGAGGCGGGCATACGCAGCCGATCACAGGCGGCATCTACCGCGTGACGGAAAAAATGCTGGAACAGTCAAGGAGTGAGAAATATGGGAATCATCCGACCGACCTCGGTCTGCAGATTGTAACAGAATTTGCAAAAAGAGGAGTTCAGGCATTTACCGTTGATCCGCCGTCTACGGATGAATTTGAACCGCTGGCCCGTTACAGCGGTATCCCGGGTATGGAAAGAAGAAGCAGTTTCCACGTACTCAATCACCGTGCAGTAGGCAGACAGTATGCGAAGGATCAGGGGAAAAGATATGAGGATCTGAATCTGATCGGCGTACATATGGGAGGCGGCATCAGTGTTGCGGTGCATAAAAAAGGAAAGTTGGTGGATGCAAATAATGCTCTGGATGGAGACGGCCCGTTTTCTGCAAACCGCTGCTGTACGGTTCCGGTTGGTGAGCTTGTGAGACTTTGCTATTCAGGAGACTATACCTATCCGGAGATGAAAAAGCTGATCAATGGAAATTCAGGATTAGTCGGATATCTTGGAGAAAATGATGCAAAGACGATCGAAGAACGAGCCAAGGCAGGCGATGAGATGTGCCAGGAAGTGATGCAGGCCATGTGCTATCAGGTTGCAAAAGAGATTGGAGCGGATGCAACGGTACTCAAAGGAGAGGTAGATGCCATACTGTTTACGGGAGGAATGTCTTATTCTGAGTGGATTGTCGGTATGATTGCAGATGCAGTCAGGTTTATTGCACCGATCGCCGTATATCCGGGAGAGTACGAGATGCAGGCACTCGGCCTTAATACACTTGCCGCTCTGAATGGCGAGATCGAGATCAGGGAACTGAAATAAACAATTTCAGAACATGTAGAGCAGATTACGATAGGAGAGAACGATGTTTCATTGTTTTAAAGAAATCGAAGCATATATTTTAGATCAGAAAATCAAAAAGAGGCTTGTACTTGCGAATGCGCAGGATGAGGATACACTTTCTGCTGTTGTCATGGCAGCGAAAAGAGGCGTTATTGAGCCGGTACTCATTGGCATTCCGGAAAAAATCGCGGATCTTCTCGAAAAAATGGGGGAAGATCGGAATGCGTATGAAATAATCGAAGAAGCAGATGAGCGGAAAGCCGGTATGCTGGCCTGCCAGATGGTGAAAGACGGAAAAGCGGATATGCCGATGAAGGGACTGATGCAGACAGCGACCTTTATGCGCTGTATTCTGGATAAGGAACGATATGGTTTTGTCCCGGACGGAGCGCTTTTGAGCCAGGCAACGGTGATGGAGTTTCAGGATCGGATGATGATCGTGACAGACTGCGCAGTGAATGTGACGCCGGACTATAATGACAAGCTGAAGCTGATTAAAAACGCAGTCAGGCTGGCAGGTGCACTTCATATTGAATGCCCGAAGGTGGCAGTTGTCTGCGCTCTGGAAACAGTCAATCCGAAAATGCCATCCACGGTAGATGCGGCGCTCCTTGCAAAGGCCTGTGACAGAGGCCAGATCAGGGGCTGCATCGTAGACGGACCATTCGGGCTTGATAATGCGATTTCGCAGGAGGCTGCCAGATGTAAAGGAATCCACAGTCCGGTTGCAGGAAAGCCGGATATCCTTCTGATGCCGGATCTGTGCGCCGGAAATATCTTTACAAAATCAATTCACTATTTTGCGAATATTGTATCCTCTGGAACGCTTTGCGGTACGACGGTTCCTGTTGTTATGACGAGCAGGACGGACTCTCCGGAAGATAAATATTATTCGATTCTGACCGCTATTATGCAGTGCATGTAGCTGTAAGGGAGAGGCGGCGCCTCTCCCTTTTCAGACTGGAGTACGATAAAATCACATACAGTAAAAAATCAGCAGAAAAGGAAAAATCATAATGAAAAAAAAGGTAGATGATTTAAGAAGTGCGCTGGAGCTTTTGCGGAAGCTGGATGGGGAGCTGCTTGAGACAGAGATTGAAGTGGATCCAGATGCGGAGCTTGCAGGCGTATATCGATACATAGGTGCCGGAGGGACCGTAAAGCGACCGACAAAAGAGGGACCGGCTATGCTTTTTCACTGTGTAAAGGGGCATCCGGATGCGAAGGTAGTCATTGGAGTGCTGGCGAGCCGTAAACGTGTAGCGGCGCTTTTAGACTGCCCGCCTCAGGATCTGGGGAAAAGATTGCATGCCTGTCTGGAACATCCGATACAGCCGGTTGTGACAGAAGAAAAGGCACAGTGTCAGGAAGTGATACATCTGGCATCTGATGAGGATTTTGACCTGTATAAGCTGATCCCGGCACCGACAAATACACCGGACGATGCAGGGCCTTATATTACGATGGGGATGTGCTATGCCACGCACCCGGAGACAGGGAAGAGCGATGTGACGATCCATCGTATGTGTATTCAGAGCAGGGATGAACTGTCCATTTACTTTGTGCCAGGTGCAAGACACATCGGAGCGATGGCAGAGTGTGCAGAAAGAAGAGGAGAACCGCTGCCGATTTCGGTCAGCATTGGTGTGGATCCGGCTATTGAGATTGGGTCATGTTTTGAGCCGCCGTCTACACCGATGGGGTATGATGAGCTGGCGATCGCAGGAGCTCTGCGGGGAGAGCCGGTGAAGCTGTGCCGCTGTATGACGGTACAACAGCGGGCGATTGCGAACGCAGAATACGTAATCGAAGGGGAAGTTGTCCCAAATGTCCGGGTGCAGGAAGATCAGAACAGCCACAGCGGTTATGCGATGCCGGAATTTCCCGGGTATACGGGACCGGCAAGCGGCCAGTGCTGGCTGATTAAAGTAAAAGCGGTGACCCATCGCAGGCATCCGATCATGCAGACGTGTATCGGACCAAGTGAGGAGCACGTTTCGATGGCAGGCATTCCGACAGAAGCAAGTATTTATGGGATGGTGGAAAAAGCAATGCCCGGAAAGCTAAAAAATGTATACTGTGCTTCATCGGGAGGCGGGAAATACATGGCTGTTTTACAGTTTCAGAAAACGGTACAAAGTGATGAAGGACGCCAGCGTCAGGCTGCCCTTTTAGCATTTGCTGCTTTTGGAGAGCTGAAGCATGTCTTTCTTGTCGATGAGGATGTGGACTGTTTTGACATGAATGATGTATTGTGGGCGATGAATACAAGATTTCAGGGAGACGCTGATATCATCACAATCCCGGGAGTGCGCTGTCATCCCCTGGATCCGTCAAATGATCCATCCTGCTCACCATGGATTCGGGATCATGGTATTGCATGCAAGACAATTTTTGATTGTACCGTACCATTTGATCAGAAGGAACGGTTCCGACGCGCTGCTTTTCTGGAAACCGATGTTTCCAAATGGCTGCAACAAAGCAGATAAGGAGAATTCTGTATGAGGATCATAGTAGGAGTAACGGGAGCTACCGGAGTAGAAATGAGCTATTATCTGGTAAAAGCATTAACATGCGAAGCAGGCTGTCAGGCAGACTTGATCGTAAGCAACGGGGCAAGAACGACCTGGGAGCTGGAAAGTAAAATCCCATTTGAGGAGCTTTTAGAGCTGGCAGATTCCGTTTACCGCGTAGAGGACATGGCGGCAGATATTTCCAGCGGCTCCTGTGTGACAGATGGCATGATCATTATGCCATGTACAATGAAAACGCTGGCGGGAATTGCAACCGGATATGCGGAGAACCTGATCTTGCGTGCAGCAGACGTCTGCCTGAAGGAGGGACGTAAGGTGGTACTTGTACCGCGGGAGATGCCTTTTGGAAAAGTACATATCCGAAATCTGAAAGAGGTATCAGATCTGGGCTGTGTCATTGTTCCTCCTGTGCTGACTTTCTATAATCATCCGAAAACAGTCGAGGATATGATCTGGCATGTCGTAGGAAAGGTTCTGCTGCAGTTTGGGATTACCTGCGGTCGTTTTGTGCCGTGGACGGGGATGGAGGCAGAGGATGACAGTTGAGCTATTTGATGGTTATATTCTGACTTGTGATGTGATTCAGATGGGAAGGGATTATACACTTGCCGTATATGGGGGCAGCTGTCCCCACATAGGGAGCACAGTTTTATCCGTAGCCCGGCCGAGTCTTACCGGAGAGGGCGTGAGCGTGACTACATCGGTGCTGTCCTGCATGGGACATAAGGAAGAAGCAGTGGCAAGGCTGTTTGCAGAGACATTTGCCAGAGAAAAAGCGTGTACTGCAGTCTGTACGTGTGGGATTCATATCGACGCACTTACGCCGGATAAAATCAAGCTGATACACGAAAAAAGCAGGCAGCTTCTGAGAAAACTGTTATAAAGCTCTTCAGAAGCCATATAGGGGTAAACAAAAACGCTAAGTCAGGAGGGGAACCTGTGACTTAGCGTTTTAAATATTGTTTGCTCTGGAACCTTAAAAAGCTCTTATTCTACATTTTCAAATGCAGGAATAGAGATGACTTCTCCGCCTCGCATTGCGGATTCGTGTGCGCAGATTCCAGTTCCCGTCCAGTACGCGCCCATAATATCATCTATAGCCGGTTTACGGTTTTCGATGATAGAGCGGACAAAATCATGGACTAAATGTGGGTGTGAGCCGCCGTGTCCGCCGCCCTGCGTAAAGGAGAGGTGAGTATTCTCATTATTATAAACAGTATTTGTTGTAAAGGATGCAATTTCATCAGGCAGAAGATATGCATAATCACTTTGCTGTGCAGAATCGCGTAGCCGGATCCTTCGTATTGTAATAGATAGGTGTCAAGAGAAATAATGAGAGATATATCATTTATCAGAATATTGACAGTTGGTGTTGTCACAGGAAAATGCAGATGCTACAATTAAGAAAGTATTTCAGCCCGGTGGACAGGAAGTAATGCGCTTTATACACAGGGGCTGGGTGAACGGAGTGGAAAACATACGATGAATACGATCATGATGTGGATTATGGCAGCCGGGGCTGTACTCGGAGGGACAGACCGGATACTGGGCAACCGGTTGGGATTTGGAAAACGGTTTGAAGAGGGATTTATGCTCCTTGGAGCCACGGCGCTTTCTATGACGGGGATTATCTGTCTGGCGCCTGTACTTGCAGACTTTCTGGAACGCGTTGCTGCGCCCTTGTGGCTGGCGGCCGGGCTGGACCCGGCGACATTGGGAGGCATACTGGCAATTGATATGGGCGGATATCAGCTTGCCGGAGAACTTGCGAGAAAGAGTGCGATGGCAAGCTATGCCGGGCTTGTGATCGGGGCGACGTTTGGCTGTACGATTACATTTACGATCCCTGTTGGTATGGGGATGCTGGAACAGGAGGATCGTCCGCTGTTTGCCAGGGGTATTCTGACGGGGCTTGGCGTCATGCCGCTGGCACTTCTTGTGGGCGGCCTCTTCTGCGGGCTGCGTGTGAGCACGGTGCTGCTTCAGAGTCTCCCCATTTTCCTTCTGTCATTTTTACTCATGGCAGGGATCGGCAGATTTCAGGAAAAAATGATTCGCGGGTTCGGTTGGTTTGCAGGAGCGATCAGGATCCTTACTACGATCGGACTGATCGCGGGAGCAGTCCGATATATGACTGGCGTGTCGTTAGCCGGGGATCTGGCGCCAATAGAGGAGGCGATGGGAGTGGTGTCTTCTATTGGTATTGTGATGCTGGGCAGCCTTCCGGTCGCAGAGCTTCTAAAACGGATGCTCGGACGCCCGCTTCGGTGGGCGGGCAAAGTGACCGGGATGAATGAAACCAGTATCGCCGGGCTTCTGATCGGAATTGTAAGCCCGGTGCCGGCGATGGCTATGATGAGGGATATGGATGACAGAGGCAAGATCGTCAATGCAGCGTTTCTTGTGTGCGGTGCTTCAGCACTGGCTGCGCATATGGGCTTTACTTTTGGCACAGAGCCTGACATGGTCGTTCCACTGCTTGTGTCTAAGCTGATCGGCGGTGCAGCGGCGGCAATAGCCGCGCTTATAGTAACGAAAAAGCCTGTTGCAGTCTCTGGCAGGCGTTGAAATGAATAGGTCGGGAAGATAAGAAAACCGTACCGCGTATAGAAGGTCGGATGAGGACAGGAAAACGGAGGGGACCGGTAGAAAAATGAAAATAAAGGATTTATCAATTAGAAAAAAATTTATACTGATACTGATCATCTTTATATTGGTACCGACCTGCGCCGTCTCTGCATGGGTATATCAGACTGCAAGCACGACCTGGATCGAGCAGGAATACAGCAATCAGTCCAATGAGCTGGGAAATATTTTAAAAACAACAGAGCTGCAGCTTAAGCGTTATGAGAATATTATCTATCAGATATATGAGGATACTAGTATTGTCGAGATGATACGTGAAGAGGAGGACGAGCGGATCCCTCTGGATTATGTAAGGATGACAGACTATCTGCGGGGGATTCAAAGTGAGGGAGAGTATGTGGAATCTGTTTATCTGTTTGCAGATGATGGAGAAGTTTTCTTTCAGGACTCAACAGTCACTGGAAATTTTAAGACGCTTTACATCAATAACGTACACTGGCAGGAGCAGATACGGGAAAAGAATGGGGCGGCAGCATGGCTTTCCACGTATGAAGTGAAAAGTGTGAGAAATCAGGAAAAATATTTTTCCTGTGCGTTTGTAGTGAAAGACCTGGCGTCTACATGGGAACCGCAGGGAGTGCTGGTACTGAATATAGATCTGGACTTGTTTGAAAACCTGTTTGAGCTTCTTGGACAGCAGGATGATCATTCGACCTATCTGATCGTGGATGATGAAGGGAGTATCATCTGGAGTAATCATCTGGAAGCAGCAAATATGCTTGATAAAGACTTTTTTCAGGCAGTACAGTCTTCGGAGCGGACATGCAGTGAACAGGAGTATGAGGGCGAACAATATGTAGTGACGAGATTGCGATCTGAGTATAATGACTGGAATTACATTTCTATGAAAAGTCGTGAGGAAGTGTTGAAATCAGGGAGGTGGGTGGTTCAGATGACCGTTGTCCTGCTGATGTTTATTATACTATTCTCAGTATCCGGGGCGCTGATGATCCAAAAATATATGATTCATCCAATACAGAAGATGGTGGTGGCAATGAGCGTGCCGGAAAAAGAGCTGTTAGGAAAACGACTGTATATTGATCAGGAGGATGAGATCGGAAAGCTGTATCAGAGCTTTAATGAAATGAACCAGAAAATAGAAAGCTATATACAGAAGAATAATGAAATGAATAAAAGAGAAAAGGAGTATCAGATACAGGCGTTAAATGCACAGATCAATCCACATTTTATATACAACACACTGGATACACTGCATTGGATGGCTCTTGACATCCCGGCGCCGGATATCTGTCGCATGATCACGTCCTTTTCTGAGATACTCAGGTACTCGATCAGCAAAAAAGAAAGCATCGTAACGCTGAAGGATGAGCTTTCGTGTATCCGAAATTATATCAACATTTATGAAGAACGGTACGAAATGCACTTTGGGAGATTTTCAGTAGATGAACGTGTATATCCATATAAAACATTTCGAATGCTGCTGCAGCCGATCGTAGAAAACTGTATTGTGCATGGGTTTGCGCAGGATATGGAACATGCGGTGATCGAGGTGAGAGCGGAGCTGGAAGAGGAAGAAGCAGTGCTGCGGATCATTGATAATGGGGCAGGGATATCGCAGGAACGGATCACCTATGTGCTGTCACAGGACAGCGATCGCGTGGGACTTAGTAATATCAATCAGAGACTGAAGCTTTTGTATGGAGAACAGTATGGGCTGGAAATTATCAGCGCCAGGGGAGAGGGAACTGCGGTCGTGCTGCGTTTTCCCAAAGAGTCGCTGAATCTGTGATTATAAAAAATTTCCAGAATATTCCGCTGGAAGACGGAGGACATTATGCTTAAAATAGTAGTGGTAGATGATGAACCAAAGGTCAGACGAGGGGTAGCGCGGCTGATAGAAATGTATCCGGATAAATATGAGCTGATGGGAAGCTGTCAGAGCGCTGTAGCTGTAATAGAAATGCTTGGAAAGCGGGTGCCGGATGTGATCGTGACAGACATCCGTATGCCAAAGCAGGACGGGCTTGAGCTGATCGGATATCTGAAGCACCGATATCATAATCTGGATTTTATTATTCTCAGTGGATACAGTGATTTTGAATATGCAAAAAAGGCGTTGCAATATCAGGTGTATGACTTTATCTTGAAGCCTCTGAAGGCAGAAGAATTGTATGCTGCTTTGGATGGTGTTGCCGCAAAGCGGGAAAACAGTCAGATGACGCGGACGCAGAGTATGGAAGACAATCATTTTTTTAATCTGATCCGGGCATCGCAGCCGCAGGAGGAAAGAAACAATCTGGAGAAGCTTGGTCTTTCAGACAGAGAAGGCAGCTATCGTATCGCTGTGCTGGATATGGGAGATATTCCAGAAAAAATGCAGCAGGAATCAGGAATATGGAAGCAAAGGGTGCGGGAATTGTTCCCGCAGACACTGGCTGCATATGTATGCTTTGGTTATCAGATGATTCTCGTATGGGAGCAGGAGCCGGATATCCGGGCTGTTCCGGCCGCACTGGAAGAGCTGGAGAGCTGTCTTGAGGGAAAGCTTTACCTTGGAATAAGCCGGAGATGGGAAAGCTTTTCTGATATGAAAGCAGCATATTTTGAGGCGCTGGAAGCAGCGAAGCAATACATTTATGCGCAGGATGAACAGCTACACGTTGCAGGGCAATGTAAGACGGATAGAGTGATTTTTTCGGAAGAAGCCTGTAGAAGGTTATGAATGCAGTAAAAACCGGGAATGCAGAGCGTATGGAAGAAGCGCTGGAGGAATTTCTCGAAAGCTATCGCGTCCACCGGTGCGGCATTTTGCGTCTGAAGCGTCATTTATTGCTGTTTCAGAAAAATATTGAGACAGTGGCGGAGGAATTGGGGATGGATCTGCACTGCAGCGATGCAATCCTGGGATTTGTAAGAAATGTAGAGGAGATCCGGGACTTTCGCGAGATTTCGGAGTCGTTGTTGAAAAGTCTTACAGAGATGACGCAGGAGGCAGATGCAGTTGCGAGGAACAGAATGAGTTCCTTCTATATCAACCAGATCCTGGAATATGTGCAGCTAAATTATGCAAAGGAACTGTCTCTTGAGCAGGTTGCGGAGCATGTACATCTGTCTGTCTGCTATCTGAGTAATTATTTTAAGAATAAGATGGGGATGAATTTTACGGATTATCTGACAAATTTTCGTATGGAGAAGGCGAAGGAGCTTCTGATCCATACGAATGAAAAAATTTATCGCGTCGCTGAACTGACCGGATATCAGAATTCGCAGTATTTTGTAACAGCATTTAAGAAGAAGATGGGGATTACACCTGCGGAGTACAGAAAATGTTTGACAAAATAGAAAGAGAAATGGGAAAAATCGTCATACAAAATGGCGGTTTTTTCTCTTTATAAAGAAAGACTATTATGCAAAATGATTAAGAGAAAAAGAAAGTATAATGAATATAAAATAATTAAAATGGAAAATTAACAAAACACACTTTATAATAAATATATCAATAAGGTTACGAAGCAAATCCAGAGGCGCCGTTTTTGCTTCAGCAAAAATGGGAGGGTTATCTTATGAAGAAAAGACTTTTAAGTATCATTCTGTGTGCAGCAATGGCGATGCCGGGAATGGCAGTTTCTGCGAAGGACGATAAAGAAGAGCTGAAATTCTGGGTATTTCATTCAGACAAAGAACTTGAATTTTTTCAGAATTGTGTAGACCAGTATAATTCCGAGCAGAGCAACGTGGAAGTAGTGCTTGAGCAGATTCCGTGGGACGATTATAACGGAACAAAGATGGCGACTGCGTTTGCTTCGGGGGAAGGTCCGGATGTATTCCTCGTAGCGCCGGGACTTTTTCTGAAATATGCAAACTCTGATGTGCTGATGCCGCTAAACGACTATATCAAGCCGGAGGTCCTGGAGGATTTCTCGGAGTCTTCTATCGAAGGTGTGAGCGTAGATGATGAGATTCTTGCCATTCCGTTTGAGATGGAGCTGTTCGGATTGTATTATGACAAAGCGGCTCTGGAAGAGGCAAGTGTAGAAGTACCGAAGACATGGGATGAGTTGTATGAGGCAGCAAAAGCGCTTACGACAGATTCCAGATATGGATTTACGATGGAGACAGTAAAGGGCACACATCAGCTTTTCGAGTGGTATCCGTTCCTGTGGCAGACTGGAAATGATATATATAATGAGGACAAGACAGCAGCAGCTCTGAACAAAGAAGGCGTTCTTAATAATCTTGAGATTAAGCGCAAGATGTTTGAAGAAGGGTATGCAAACATTAAACCGAGCCGCGGAAATACAGAGATTGGTATGCTCTGTGAGGGTGAAACAGCTATGCAGATCAACGGTACGTGGGCAATTTCGCAGATGCAGAATAATTATCCAGAAATGGCAGAGCAGATCGGTGTAGCACCGCTTCCGGTTCCGGAAGGCGGAGAAGCTGCTTCGGTTGCAGGCGGATGGAAGATCTGTGCAAATGCAAATTCTAAAAACGCAGAAGAGGCAGCAAAATTTGCAGTATGGATGTTTGGCGATGATCCGGCGAGAATGGAGCAGTGGTGTACACAGACGAAGTTTGCTTTTGCTCCGAGACAGTCCATTATTGATGCAAACGAAGAAGTTTATCAGCAGGGGCTGTGTGCGGAATTTACAAATAATATTCTCGGTACAGAGCAGCCGGAGAAAAGGCTTCCGGCAGAGGTTTCTACAATTCTTCAGGATATGCTGCAGTCAGCGTACTTTGACACAAGTGTAAGCCTGGAAGATACAGTGACGCTGGCAGAAGAAAGTATCAACGATTTCCTGAGCAGTTACGACGGTGCATTATAATATGGGGTCTTAGGAAGGGGGCTGCTGCAATATGCAGCCCTTTCATAAAGGAGTGAAAACTGTATGAAAAAGAAAAGAATGGCGAAGGGAAAGAAAAAAGAAGCTCTGACCGCATATCTCATGCTGCTGCCGGATGTGGCCGGATTGCTGATTTTTGTATTTATTCCGATTATCTACGCATTTTTTATCAGTCTGCACAGTTGGAATGGGTTATCAGAGATGGAATTTATTGGAATCCAGAATTATATTAAGATGGCGAAAGATTCCAAATTCATTAACAGTATTATTGTGACAGTAAAATATGCGCTTATGTATGTGCCAAGTGTATTTGTGCTTTCTCTTTTACTGGCCTGCCTGCTACATGCACTGCACGGGAAACTCCAGTCTTTTTTCAGAACGGCGTTTTTCCTGCCGTATGCGATTTCCACAGTCATTGCAGGTATTGTGTGGTCATTTATTTACAATCCGATGAATGGATTTCTAAACCAGCTCCTCGCATTGGCAGGTGGTGAAAAACAGCGCTTCCTCGCATCAACGACGCAGGCGCTTCCGTCCACTGTGGTTGTAGGCGTATGGCTCGTGTTGGGATATAATACGATCCTGTTTCTTGCTGCGATCAAGGATATCCCGCATAACTATTATGAAGCGGCAGAGATCGACGGTGCGGGACCGATTCAGAAATTTTTCAAGATTACGCTTCCTCTTGTGAAAGATACGAGTGTGTTCGTTCTTGTTATGTGTGCGATCGGTTCATTTCAGGCATTTGACCAAATCAACGTCATGACGGCAGGAGGACCGGCAAGTGCTACCACTACTTCTGTGCTGTACATATACGATCAGGCGTTTCGAACCTTTGAGATGGGGTATTCTTCCGCACTGGCGTTTGTATTGTTTATTATTATCATGGTGCTGACGCTCATTCAGATGAAGCTGATGAAAGGAAAGGAAGATTAGGAGGTGACGCAGTATGACAAAAAAGAAAGTATGTAATGCTCTGCTGGTGCTTCTGGCACTGGCGATCGCGGTCGTGATCGTATTTCCGGTTTACCTGTTGATCATCAGCTCCTTTAAAGAGTCGCAGGATGTATTTAATATGAATCTGTTTCCGAACCCTTCGACTTTGACTCTGGAAAATTATAAGACAGTATTTACGGAAGAAAACTTTGGAGGTAATATTTTTAATTCTTTTTATGTTGCAACGATTGTAACGGTAGTAGCTCTGCTGTTCCATGCAATGTCCGGTTATGCGTTGGCACGTCTGAACTTCAGAGGAAGAAAGGTGATTTTCACCTGGATTATCAGTACGCTGATGATTCCATTCTCCGTTATTATGATCCCTCTTTTTATCATCATTAAAAATATGGGACTGATCAACAATCTGTGGGGAATCATTATTCCGATGATCCCAAATGCATACGGCATTTTCCTGTTTCACCAGTTCTTCCTCGGTATTCCAAAGGAACTGGAGGAATCGGCAAAAATAGATGGAGCATCGTATTTTGGTGTGTTCTGGAGAATTGTACTGCCGCTTTCCAAGCCAATTGCGGTAACGCTCGCAGTAGCATTTTTTCTTGCGAACTGGAACAACTATCTGTGGCCGCTGATTGTGGCACAGGATCGTGAGCTTTGGCTGGTACAGATTGCAATTGCGAACTTTAAGAGTGCACAGGCCGTTGAGTGGAATCTCGTGCTTGCGGCATCGTGCGTATCAGCACTCCCGATCATCATATTATTCTTCGTATTCCAGAAGCAGATTACTGAAGGAGTAAAAACAGCGGGAATCAAGGGCTGACAACGATACAAAAACAGACGATACAAAAGCAGATAGAAAATGGAGGTATATTATGGCAAACACTATTTTACCGGCATCGCTTTCTACGATCGCGGTTGCCAGAGACTCAAAAAGAATGAGAGTATCCAGTTACGACAGAACGGGAGGAAACGATGACAGGATCCATATCCAGCCGGGAGAGACGTTTACCCTGTGTGATATTCATGCGGCAGGCTGTATTAATCATATCTGGTTTACGCTGGCGAATGATGACGTGGTGGAAGAGAAGCATTATTTGAGAAAGTCTGTGCTTCGTATGTACTGGGATGGTGAAAAAGAGCCGAGTGTGCTTGCTCCGACCGGAGACTTTTTTGGCATGGGTCATGCCATGAGTAAAAACTTTGTGAGTGAGCCACTTCAGATGAGTCCCGAGGATGGCAGAGGATTTAACTGTTGGTTCCCGATGCCGTTTGCGACACAGGCAAGAATCACCGTGACTAATGAAAGCGGCAGAGAACTGCTTCTGTATTATTATATTGACTATGAGGAGTATAAGGCGCTTCCAGAGGATATGCTTCGCTTCCATGCAAAATGGCACCGTGAGCTGCCGACACAGGGCAGGGAGGAACAGGAATTCAAAACACACAGAGACTGGTGTTTTGGCGGTGAGAATACTACGGGAGAGGAGAACTATGTGCTGATGGAGGCAGAGGGAAAGGGCCATTATGTCGGCTGCAATGTAAATATCCATAATCTGCATCAGAATGCGCTTTGGGACTGGCCGGGGGAAGGCGATGATATGATCTTTATTGACGGGGAACCCTGGCCGCCGAGACTGCATGGGACCGGCACGGAGGATTATGTCAATATGGCATGGTGTCCGACGCAGGAGTACAGCGCTCCGTATCATGGTCTGATCCTCGGGGGAAAGGATAACTGGAAGGGAAAGATCACGTATTACCGGTATCATATAACGGATCCGGTTATGTTTGAAAAATCCATAAAGGTGACGATCGAGCATGGCCATGCAAATCACCGCAGTGACGACTGGTCTTCGACGGCATACTGGTATCAGACGGAACCGCATAAGGCTTTTGAAGAGATACTGCCGGTGGAAAAACGGCTTCCCGTGGAGGAAGGAAGCTTTCAGTGGGAAGGAGAGCTGGAGGATAAATAAGCCTGCAGCTCCAGAAAGATAATGACAGAAGAATTTTATCAGACAGGATAATGCAAAGAAGCATAGAAAAAGAAAACCTCTGCGTCATACGGCTTATAGGGAAAGCAGTATGGCGCGGAGGTTTTTATATTTTAGCATACGGCGGCTTAATAACATCTTTTGCACGGCTCATAGCCCATCGAGATAGCTTCACTGCGAGATACCTGAGTCGGTGAATTCATACCGCTGCAGTCAGGAGTCCGGTGGTATTTGGATCCGGTCCGCGGGATCCAGACGCTGTCTCCGACAGAGGGGCTTTGTGTTGGAGTATCAGGATCCGGTCTGTTCTGTGCGTGGCTTCCCGATTGATTTCCAGGGTTTTTGTTATTTGAAGCAGCTTTTTTGACAATTACCCTGCAGGTAAGCTTTTTCTTTCCAAACTTTGCAGTAATAATGGCAGTACCGCTTTTCTTTGCGGTGACTTTTCCTTTTGCAGTGACAGATGCCACAGATTTTTTACTGCTTGACCATTTGATCTTTTTGCTTGTTCCGGTGACTTTCAGTCTGACCGATTCGCCTCTGGACAGTGTGACGGACTTTTTACTGATCCTGGAAGCGGCAGAGACGGCCGCTACCTCTCCGGCAGCAGGAAAAACTGCTGGTACAACAAGTGACAATGCAAGTGCCAGACAAAACGTCTGAAGTGCCTTTTTCAAGGTTTTCATAACAACATCCTCCCGTTCCTGTTTTTTACAGAACAAAATCTGCATGATTATCATATAGGATAGCTGCAGATATTGCAAGAGGAAGACCTGTGCCGGGGGGGCGGCCGGGAAGGATTCTGCTATATGATTGACTTTCCGCCTTGAAACGGATATACTGGAACTGCCGTATCATACATAAAAGCGGATGGTGCGGCGGTTGAATTATGAAGATCCAGGAGGGTAACAGTATGACGGATGTATATAGTATTGGAGAAATGCTGATTGATTTTATCCCGGGCAGTGAACCGGCAAGCTATATCAGAAAAGCAGGAGGAGCTCCGACAAATGTGGCGATCGCAGTGGCGAAGAATGGTCTTTCGGCAAGCATGTGCTGCAAGGTGGGAGAGGATGATTTTGGACATTTTCTGATGGATACGCTGGCGGAGCATCATGTGACGGCGGCCTGCCCGGATCTGTGTAAAGAGGCTGTGACGACGATGGCCTTTGTGACGCTCAAGGAAGACGGGGAGCGTGTATTTACGTTTGCAAGAAAGCCGGGTGCAGATCTGTTTCTCTCAGAGGCGGATGTAAAAGAAGAAGATATCCGCGATTCTGCGATCGTACATGCAGGATCTTTCACACTTTCCTCCGGACCGGCCGTGGACGCAACGGTAAAGGCGATGCGTGTAGGACATGAGCTGGGCAGACTTGTGAGCTTTGACGTGAATTACCGCAACGTAGTCTGGAATGATGATGTACAGGCATGTACGGATGCGGTTATGGATGTTTTAAAATATGTAGATCTGCTCAAGATCTCTGATGAGGAGGTCGAGATGATGGGCGGAGTGGAGGCGCTTCCGGCCCTGATGAAGAAGCATGGTATCACGGTTTTGGTAGAGACGCTCGGGGCAGACGGCGCGCAGGCATTTTTCGGAGACGAGGTGATCCGTATCCAGGGACGCAAGGTAAAGGCAGTGGACGCAACTGGTGCGGGCGATGCCTTCTGGGGCGGCTTCCTTTCCAGTCTGAGGATCCAGGGAGTTGAGAAAGCGGAGGATCTTACCGCAGATATTATCCGCAACGCGATGGAGTATGGCAATGTATCCGGATGCATTTGCGTACAGAGCAAGGGCGCTATCGCCTCGATTCCTACGCGCGAGCAGATTGAAGCGTACATGAAAGAAAATGCCTGAAGGCAGAATTGACAGACAAAAGAGCAGCAGGGGAGCTTTCCGGGCGGCATCAGGCATCGGAGGCACCTGGCTGCTTTTTTCATAGTATTTAGATGATTTGTTCAGGCAAATCCGGGTAAATTTGTTTAAGAAAATTTTATAGGATTTCCTATGGAAATTTAAAAGAACCTGTGATATAATAAAAATGATTATTATTATTGAAAAACTCACAGGAGGGAAAGACATGTATTGCTACAGAAAAGTGACAGATGACCTGTATTGGGTCGGCAGTAATGACCGTCGCCTTGCGATGTTTGAGGGCGTATATTCCGTACCGGATGGAGTTTCCTACAACTCCTACCTGCTGCTGGATGAAAAGACCGTTCTTTTTGATACAGTGGATAAAGCTGTAAAGGGTACATTCTTTGAGAACATTGCAGAGGTTCTTGACGGACGTAAGCTTGACTACATGGTGATCCACCATATGGAGCCGGACCATTCAGAGGCGATCCAGGAAGTTGTGATGCGTTATCCTGAGGTACAGATCATCTGTAACCAGAAGATCGCGAATATGATGAAGCAGTATTTTGAGTTTGACATTGATTCCCGTGCGATCCTGATGAACGAGGGCGACAGCTTCAGCTTTGGAAAGCACAATCTGGTATTCGTGATGGCTCCGATGGTTCACTGGCCGGAGGTTATGGTTTCTTACGATACAACGGACAAGATCCTGTTTTCAGCAGATGGCTTTGGTACATTCGGTGCGCTCAATGGCGCTCTGTTCGCAGATGAGGTGGACTTTGAGCGTGACTACCTCGATGAAGCAAGAAGATATTATACAAATATCGTAGGAAAATACGGTGATCAGGTACAGGCTCTCCTCAAAAAGGCAGCTACTTTGGAGATCAACATGATCTGTCCGCTGCATGGCTTTGTATGGAGAAGAAATATCGGTGACTTTATCGGCAAGTACATGCACTGGAGCTCCTATGCGCCGGAAGAGTATGGCGTAGTGATCGCGTATGCGTCTGTTTACGGACATACAGAGAATGTAGCTGAGATCCTTGCATGCCGTCTGCGTGAGCGCGGTGTGAAGACGGTGATGTTCGATGTCTCTGTGACTCCTGCGTCTGATATTATTGCAGCTGCGTTTAAGTGGAGCCATCTTGTATTTGCGTCTACGACGTACAATGCAGGCATTTTCGTAAATATGGAAGCGCTGATCTACGATCTCGTAGCACATAATATCCAGAACCGTACGATCGCCCTGATCGAGAATGGTTCATGGGCGCCGACAAGCGGCAGCCTGATGCGTGAGCAGTTTGAAAAGTGCAAGAATATGACGATTCTGGAGAATACGCTGACAGTGATCTCTTCTCTGAAGAAAGATCAGCTGGCACAGGTAGACGCACTTGCAGATGCGATCGCAGAATCTGTTCCGGGCGCAGCTAAGACGCTGCCGATGCCGGAGGCGAAGAAAGAAGAGATCGCAGTGAAGGCAGAGATCGATCCGAATGCGATGTTCAAGCTTTCCTATGGTCTGTTTGTACTGAGTGCAAACGACGGAAGCAAGGATAACGGCTGCATTATCAATACAGTGATGCAGGTGACAGACGTGAAGAAGCGTATTGCGATCGCAGTTAACAAGGCAAACTATACGCATGATATTATCAAGAAAACAGGCGAGTTTAACGTATCTGTTCTGACGACAGACGTTCCGTTCAAGGTATTCCAGCAGTTCGGTTTCCAGAGCGGACGCGATGTGGACAAGTTTGCTCAGGCCGGATCAGAAGCTCGTACAGCAAACGGTCTGCGCTACGTACCGGAGTACTCAAATGCTGTAATTTCCGGAAAGGTGACAGAAGAGTACGATTACGATACGCATACGCTGTTTGTAGCAGATGTGACAGAGTCAGCAGTTCTCTCAAACGTGCCGAGCGTGACGTATCAGTACTATTTTGACCACATTAAGCCGAAGCCACAGCCGACGACCGATAAGACAGGCTACGTATGTAAGATCTGCGGATTTATCTATGAAGGCGATGAGCTTCCGGCAGATTATATCTGTCCGCTTTGCAAGCATGGCGTAGAGGATTTTGAGAAGCTGTGATCTGCAGATCGCATGAAAAACAGAAATTAAAAAAATTCTGAAAGTGAGCAGAAGCCTTTGCTGTGAGCAGCAGAGGCTTCTGTTTTCTACGGATAGAGGTTTATACTAGTAAATGAAAAGTTATACACATAAAAGGATTGCAGAGTATCTTGATGAGATGGTATGATGCTTATTATAAGAATGTAAGGTAAATAGATTATTTGTGCCGGACATCAAAAAGATAAAAAATAGTCAGTAAAGGCTGATAAAAAGTAAAGTGAGTGTAGAGGAAATGGCGGGAATCAGAGAGGTGGCCGCTTATGCGGGCGTTGGAGTAGGAACAGTATCAAGAGCGTTAAATAAAACTGGGTATGTGTCGGAAGAAACGAGGAAAAAAATTGAAGAGGCAGTTAAAGTATTGAACTATCAGCCAAATGAGCTGGCAAGAAATTTATATCGAAACAAGAGCGGTGTGATTGGCGTGATTGTTCCAGATCTGGAAAATCCGTTTTTTGCAAAGTTTATGAAATACACAGAGATGGAACTGTTTCGCTATGGATATCGCGCGCTTGTATGTAATACGATTGAAATAAGTAATCGAGTGGAAGAATTGATTGATCTGATGGAAAAAAATGTAATGGACGGTCTGATTGTTGGAGTAGATCCGCCATCAGAAAAAATCCTGAAGAGGGTAAAAAAACCGATTGTCAGCATGGACCGAAACTGGGGGAAGGGAATTCCAATTATTACATCAGATAATAAAAAAGGAGCACAGCTGATTGCAGATCAGATTATTCAGGCAGGTTGTAAAAAAATTCTGACTTTGGAAGGAAAAACGTATATACATCATCCGTTTGAGGAACGTGGACTCGGTATGAAACAGATTTTAAACAAAAATGGTATTTCTGTCATTTCTGCCGAGGTGGAGTGGAATGTATTGAGTTATGAATATTATATGTGGATAGTTGAAAAGTATTTAGATTTGTTTGATGATGTGGATGCGGTATACGCGGGAGATCTTCTGGCAGTAGCATGTATGGCAGTGGTTAAAAAGAGGGGAATTCGTGTTCCAGAGGACTTAAAGATCATAGGATATGATGGATTGGATCTTGGAAAGCTTGTAAGTCCTCCTCTGACAACTGTAAAACAGGATATCCCTAAAATGGCAAAATGTTGTGTGGATACGATTATGCGACTTTTGGACGGTGATACTCATGTGGAGGAAAAACAGGTCTGTGATGTAGAATTAATTAAGGGTGGAACAATTTGAAGTGTTCCACACAAACTATAAGGCAGAGCTAGCTATATTGACGATAAGAAAACAATATAGTTAGCTCTGTTTTGTGTGTTTCTCATATTTAACTGTTGCCTTCCGATTGTAGGTGCAATTAAACAAAAATGTGTTATACAGATACTCCTAAAAATTATGAAAGAGTTTTGAATAATATAGTAATGATTCAGATATAAAATTTCTGAAAGTTAATATTGACAGAACAACTGAGACGATGTATAATTCAGATATGGAACGGGTTCCACTTTTGGAAAGAGGAGATGAAAATGAAGTTTTACAGCAGAAGTTATAAAAAGGTAGAGTTGTTTATTCGAAAAACTGGAAAGCGGAATGGAACATTTTTACTGGAATGCGCAGGTAAGCGTGTATTTGGCACGGAGGTGTCAAATGAATTGTTTCACAGAGTTACAATCGTGCTGTCTGAGCATACGGCATATCATGTGGTATGGGAGAATTCACAGATCAGTCAGATGTATCTGTGCGGAAATGAAGAAATAGAAGAGACTGGAATTGAATATCTGATTGTCAATAATGAACAACCACAGCCCTCAGAAGTGTTGGACACTCCTTACAGGGAACAGTTTCATTTTACGCCATATGTAAATTGGAACAATGATCCGAACGGATTGTGTTGGATGAATGGAAAATATCATTTGTATTATCAGGCAAATCCACATGATCAGAAATGGGATAATATGTATTGGGGACATGCAGTGAGTACAGATCTTGTTCACTGGAAGCATCTCCCGTATGCACTGGAGCCTCAAGCTGAAATTCTTGCTTCTTCAGATCTGATAGGGGGTGCATTTTCAGGTTCGGCGGTGGTATTGCCGGAAGGAATGCGTATATTTTTTACCCGTGATATTGAAAAAAGAGGGGGTGCAGGAGATGTTCGCCAGTCTCAGGCAACTGCATGGAGTACAGATGGGATCAGTTTTGTGGAAGAAAAAGAAATTTTACCAGCTTATGCGGTAAAAGGAATTGACATGAACTTTCGGGATCCAAAAGTGAATAGGATTGAAGATAAGTGGTATATGGTGGTGGCTTCCAACTATTGTGGTAAGGGAAGCGTGTTGTTATTTTCTTCAGAGGATATGATTCAATGGAGCTTTTGTAAGCCATTGCTTCAGGAGGAGGATCCGCAGATTCCGAGCATGGAATGTCCAGATTTTTTTCCGCTGGATAATACTTGGGTGCTTTTGGCATCGGTTATGGGGGTTCGTACCAAATATGGAGTATATCAGCCGGTAATGTACTATACAGGAGAATGGAAGAACGAGACATTCACAGTCCAAAGCAGGGAGGTATGTGATTTTGGTTGCAATTTTTATGCGCCACAGACTTTGGAACACGATGGCAAGAGAATTATGATTGCATGGATTTGTGACTGGGCAGAAGAACGGATTGCAACTAAGCATGGTGCCTGCGGTGGTTTTACTCTTCCAAGAGAGTTGTCTATCAGAGATGGAAAGCTTTATCAGAAGCCAATTGATGCAGTTTACGCGCTTCAAAGAGAAGTTTTGCTTGAATGGCAGACTGGGAAGTTTGCAGAACTGGAAATTCCGGGAAATAGCTATTATTGCTGTATGGAATTTAACGGGAAAACAGAATTTGCGGTAACTCTTTTTGATGACGGAAGCGATTTCCTAAGAGTAGTTGGAAAAAAATCGATAGTGGAATTGCAGTCAAGTAAGAGTAAAGATAAGCAGGCAAGATATATTGCAGAGATAGAAAAACTGGAAAAGCTGGAAATCTTTATGGATCGCAGAACAGTAGAACTTTATATAAATGATGGCGAAAAGGCTGGAACAAAGATTTTCATGTATCCAACTAAAACGGGAAGGATTTCTTTTTGGTTTGCAAATGAGGACAGGGTTTCACACGTTATCGTGCGGCGGATGGAGGCAATATGGGGAGAGTAAAGAAAAACAAATATAAAAAGCTGATGATACATAATTGGCGCTTATATGTACTGATGCTTCCGGCATTGATATGGTTGATTATTTTTGCGTATTATCCAATGTATGGATTGTTAATTAGTTTTAAAGATTATAAAGGATCGTTGGGAATCCTTGGATCTCCTTGGGCAACACCGATCTGGAAGCATTTTTCAGCATTTTTCAGCACAAGTATTGCAAAAAATGTAATTGTAAATACTGTAGTACTGAGCATTTTGACTATTTTGTTTTCGTTCCCGATCCCAATTATTTTTGCGCTTCTTTTGAATCAGATTCAGGGGAAAAGAAAAAGAAAACTTGTACAGACGATCTCTTATGCACCGTACTTTGTATCTAATGTAGTAGTTGTCAGCATTATGAATGTAATCTGTGCACCGAGTGGATTTGTGAATACGATTATTCAGCAGTTCATTGGGAGACCACTTCTCTTGATGTCGTCTGCAGAATATTTCAGAACGATGTATATTGTCTCAAATATATGGCAGACTATGGGGTTTTCGGCGATCGTATATATCGCAGCTCTGACTGGAATTAGTCCTGAATATCATGAGGCAGCCATTATGGATGGTGCGACAAAATTCCAGCGAATTCTTCATGTAGATATTCCGCTGATTATGCCGACGATTATTATTATGCTGATTCTTGCACTGGGAAATATTATGACAGTGGGGTACGAGAAGGTATATCTGATGCAGGCAGGAACAAATACACAGGTTAGTGAGATTATTTCTACTTATGTATATAAGGTTGGTTTGCAAAATGCACAATACAGTTTTGCAACAGCAGTAGGATTTTTTAATGCACTAGTAAATTTTGTGATTCTTGTTATTGCAAATCAGATTACAAAAAAGACCTCTGATATCAGTATTTTCTAATATCAGAGTCTGACGAGGAAAAAACAATGAAAAAAGCAAAATCACGTAACGACAAAATCTTTGATTTGATAAATACACTTATTATGATTGTTGTCTGTGTATTTATCGCCTATCCGCTCTACTATGTATTGATGGCTTCTTTTACGGATCCGGCAATTGTAAATTCCGGAAAGCTGCTTTTATATCCGGAAAAGCTGTTTGCGGCCGGATATCAGAAGATTATTTCCTATAAGCCTTTGTGGACTGGATTTTTAAATACGATTTTATATACGGTGACTGGAACTATGGTTGCGATTGCGGTGACAGTCCCATGTGCTTATGCCCTGTCAAGAAAGGATCTTGCAGGAAGACGTTTACTGAACTTTTTATTTACATTCACCATGTTTTTTAACGGTGGAATTATTCCTCTCTATTTGGTGATCAATAAACTTGGCATTTACAACACAATTTTTGCAATGATTTTGCCTACAGCGGTTAGTGTATATAATTTGATCGTGAGTCGTTCTTTCTTTGACAGTACGATATCGGATGATTTAGTTGAAGCAGCAAAGCTGGATGGGGCATCTGATTTCGGTATTTTCTTCAAAATTGTAATGCCGATTTCAAAAACGATTATAGCAGTAATGGTTCTGTTTTATGCGACTTCTATCTGGAACTCCTTTATGAATGCTCTAATGTTTATGGGAGAACAGGATAAGATGCCGCTTCAGGTTATACTAAGAAACATTGTACTGTCAAATCAGGCCTCTTCGGTATTGTCAGGAGGAGCGGATATGATAGAACGACAGAAGCTAGCCGAGCAGTTAAAGTATGGAGTAATTGTTGTTTCAACATTGCCGCTTTTGGTTGTGTATCCTTTTGTGCAGAAGTATTTTACAAAGGGAGTTATGGTTGGAGCTGTTAAGGGATGAGTTTACTGCAGAAACTATCCCTAGCGATATAAGCTTTATACAAGGAGGAAGAACATGAAAAAGAATCGAAAACTAACAAGAACACTCAGTATGGCAACAGCAGCAGTATGTACAATGGCATGTTTTCCATTTGCAGCATTTGCCGAGGAGTCGAAAGACAGTAATTTTAATCTGGATGGAACACTTCCCATCGTGAAAAATGCGGATGAAATGGATCCAATTGAAATTGCAATCGTCGTTCCGCCAGAACGGACAACGGCAACGGAAGATATCGTGATGGTAAAAAAAATTGTAGAAGATACCGGTATTCCGATTGAGTGGGTGGAAATTCCTTCTGACGGTTCTGTAGAAAAAATTAATCTGATGCTAAATAGTGGGGATTATCCAGATGTATTTTGGAATGGAATCTCATCTGATATTGCAGTTCAGTATAGTGATCAGGACGTATTTATACCAACGGAAGATTTGATTGAGAAATACTGTCCGAAACTTACAGAAATTTTTAAGGAGCATCCAGAGTATAAGGGAGGGTCAACAGCACCAAATGGTCATAGCTATGGATTTCCGTATGTAGAGGAAATGTATGGTCTCGTTCTGACACCTGGTCCGTTCCTGATTAATAAAACATGGTTGGATGCAGTAGGCAAAGAAGTTCCGACAACAGTAGATGAGTGGGTTGACTGTTTACGAGCATTTAAAGAAGCGGGAGACTTAAATGGAAACGGTGTAGATGATGAGGTTCCGTATTCCTTTGGTATGGGCTGTGATGGTCTCTTTAATTCTTATGATACCTTCTATTATTTCACAGGCGCATTCGGATCAGCAGATTCTGTGTGCTCAGGCAATCCACAGGCAAATCATTTGAGAATTGTAGATGGAAAAGTACATTTCACAGCTGCAGATGACGCGTTCCGGAAGACGGCAGACTTCTTTAATATGTTATACAACGAGAATCTTATAGATATGGATTCATTCTCTCCGGGTCCAAATGCAGATACGCCACTTTATATCAGCAAAATGGCAGGAAGCGATGCGGTGATAGGCTGTTTTGGAACATGGGCGCCAGTAAATGAGATTATTGATCCTAATGTAAGAAGTCAGTATGTTGCGATTCCCAGATTGAAGGGTGAGGCAGGAGAAGGAGGAGTAGAAGTAAATTACTCTGAGATGCAGGAAACATCTATGGTTGCCATTACAAATAAGTGTAAATATCCGGAAGTAATTGCAGCACTCGTAGAGTACTGCATGGATCCGGAAATCTCAGTTACATTGAACTGGGGACCGGAAGGATACACATATTATAAAGGTGATGACGGAGTGCTCCATTTCAATCTGGACGAAAATAACAATATGATTCTGCAGGATGGGTATCAGTCTTTCACAGAGCAACGTGCAAACACGACACCAGGTCGCGGATCCCTGATTGTTCTGAGTGATTACTATGGTACCGTAGCAGATTATACGTGGGATGCAGTAGATCTTCTGGCTGGTCAGAAAGAAAACGGTAAGGAAGCGATCATGGAAGATATTGAAACAGTACCGAAGATGATGCTTACACTGGATGAACAGCAGAAAATTGCACAGATTTATCCGCAGATTGCAAATATTGTGGATGCATTCCAGATGAACGGCATTATGCAGGGAACCACAGATGATATGTGGGAGCAGTATCAGAGCGATTTGAAAGCGGCGGGCGTAGAAGAGCTTGTTGCGACTTATCAGAGTGCATATGAGCGGTTCTGTGAATCTTCAAAATAACAAAAGTGAATAAAGAATAAACAGATTCCTCCAAAACGGTTAAGTGAAAAGACGTTTTGGAGGAATTATTTGTTTTATAGGATAAGGGGGTGAGAGACGGTCAATGCCTTTTGCCCTCCCTTATCGTCATAGGAAAGCTCTTGTCACGCAGATACGTTTATGATAGTTCGGAGTCAATAAAAGGACTGCCGCGCCTGCAGCAGTCCCTGTGGATGTTCTCTATACTCTTTATAAAGTCATCAAAGCTTTACGACATTAGCTGCCTGCATACCGCGAGCGCCTTCTGTCAAGTCATAAGAAACAGCCTGTCCCTCTTCGAGAGTCTTGAATCCTTCACCCTGAATTGCGGAGAAATGTACGAATACGTCGGAACCATTCTCACCTGTGATGAAACCATAACCTTTTTCTGCGTTGAACCACTTTACTGTACCCTTATTCATTCTCGGTACCTCCTAACTAGATTGCTGAAAAGACTGTTAAAAAAATTCCACTAACTGTTATAGAATACAAAGGCGTTGATTTTATACCCTATAATAGTTAGTGAAATATATTAACCAGTGAACCTTTTGCAGTTTTATTATAACACAATCTTTATCTCTGTCAAGCGAAATGAATGAAATCTGCGCATTTTTTGTAACAGTCCAGCCATGTACCAGACTGCAAAAATCTGAGCTCCAGACTGTCTGAAAAGAAGATTTTTGTATAGACGGTATATGGCTGAACTGTCTTTGAACAGTTGTGCTGTCAGGACACTTGATTATTCTTCTTCCGTGGAAGTTTCCAGTTCGGAGGACGGCTCTTCCTCTGTGGAGGTCTCTGTCATCTCAGAGGATGGCTCTTCTGCCTGGTCGCCATCGAGAGATATGCCGTCTGCGATCTCACTGTCCGGCTCGGCTGTCTCAAGCTCAGAAACATCGATCTCCTCGACATCAAGGTCATCAAACTGCTCTTCCACGTAGGCTTCCTCGGAAATTTTGGCATTCTCATACAGATAGTCGCCGGCTTTGGACTCAAACAGGGACCAGATGAGCGCAGTGCGCGAATTATCCTGCTCGAACTGAAGGGCGCTTTCGTAACCATAATAAGCAGCGTATTCAGAAACGTAAGCGGTGTATTCATCCTCTGTAATGGTCAGGTCATTTTTTTCGCAGATCGCGCTGGCAAGCAGGCGGCGGTTGACCATGGCGAGGATCTCTGCATCCACATCTTCTTTGGAAAGGCCGAATGCTTCATAGATCTCATTTTCATCATCTGTATCAGCAAAGGTGCGGTAGAAGGCAAGGACCTCCTCTTTGCACAGGTCATAAAGCTCCTGCGGATAACCGGAGAAAACGGCATTGCCCTCAGCAGCCAGATACAGCTCCTCCACTGCGTCTGTGTAGCTGGTCTGGGCGTATTCTGCTTCCATCGCTTCGCGAAGCGACGCCTCATATTCATCTGTAGTCGTATATTCCGTATTTTCAGCTACAAAGTCATCCCCGTATTCTGGA
This sequence comes from Parablautia sp. Marseille-Q6255, assembly GCF_951230155.1. Taxonomy (GTDB): domain Bacteria; phylum Bacillota; class Clostridia; order Lachnospirales; family Lachnospiraceae; genus Choladousia. The sequence continues at coordinate 18,210 of NZ_CATNVD010000021.1, read as the reverse complement.
AGGCTGACCTCGCAGATATTCGTCACGGTTACATCGAAATCGACCGTCTGGTTCATCCACTCCTCCATCCAGATGTCTTCGTCGAAGCTGACGGAGAAGGACAGCTTATCACCGGAAGAAACGCCAGTAAGCTCTTTGTCAAAGTCAGCGCCGTACTCTTCATCTCCAAGCGTAATGTACGTGCTTTCTGTGTACTCAGAGTCCGGATCGCCCTGAATCGTAGAAGTGATATCGGCATAAACGACGTCTCCTGCCTGACTCTTGCGGTCCACCTCTGTTTCCTGCGAGTACATGGAAAGCTCCATGTCTATACGCTCCTGCACCATTTCGTCTGTGATCTCATACGTATACTGTGTGACTGGAAGTCCGGAGATCTCCCCGAGTGTGACGTAATCATCTATATCTTTTACAAGGTAATCAGATGGTGTGATCGGATCGAGCTGCGCTTCTGTCTGGGCTGCAGTTTCTTCCTCTGCGATCGTCACGTCCTCGTCTGCGGATGCCGGAGGGGCTTCTGTGGTGAATTCTGCTTCCGTTTCTTTTTCTTTGTTATTTCCACAGCCGGATACAGTCACAGCTGCGATCAGGCCTAAAAGTATCAGAAGATTTTTCTTTTTCATAATGCTTCCTTTCTGAAATATAAATTTAACACAAATATAACATTTATAGGCGGGGAATGTAAATAGTTTTTCCACAGGACACAGATTTTTCACTTTTCCTTTTTCAGGACTTTTCAGAAAAAGGCGGTTGTGTTATGATGAAATCACTAGCGGGCAGAAGGCGGTTGCGGTATATCTGCCGGCAGAAGAGAAGGGAAAATACAATGGCGTATATCGAAATTCCAGAAAAAGCAGGATGGATTTTGAAGGTTTTGCGTGAAAATGGATATGAGGCATATATTGTAGGAGGCTGTGTCCGTGATTCGATCATGGGAAGAGTGCCGGAGGATTGGGATATTACCACGTCTGCGGCTCCGCAGCAGGTAAAGGCGCTGTTTGCGCGTACTGTGGATACAGGGATCGAGCACGGGACTGTGACGGTGCTGGTGGATAAAGAGGCATTTGAGGTGACAACATACCGGATCGATGGCGAATATGAGGACTGCCGTCATCCAAAGGATGTCATATTTACGTCCAATCTGATCGAGGATCTCAAACGGCGCGATTTCACGATCAATGCGATGGCGTACGCACCGGAAACGGGACTGGTGGATGTGTTTGGCGGTATCGAGGATCTTAAGGATAAGACGATCCGGTGCGTCGGTGATCCGAAGGAGCGGTTCTCCGAGGATGCGCTTCGGATGATGCGTGCGGTGCGTTTTGCAGCACAGCTTGGCTTTTCTCTTGCGCAGGATGTGCGCGGCGCGATCCGTGAGATGGCAGATGCGCTTGATCATATCAGTGCCGAGCGGATCCAGACAGAGCTTGTGAAGCTGCTTATTTCCCCGAATCCACATTGGTTTCGGCTGGCCTATGAATGCGGCATTACCTCTGTGATCATGCCGGAATTTGACCGGATCATGGTACAGCGCCAGAACAATCCGCATCATGCGTTTACGACAGGAGACCATACCCTGTGTGCGCTGCAGCATATTCCGGCAGAAAAGCGCCTGCGTCTTGCGATATTATTTCATGATATGGGAAAACCGGAGGTTTTCACAACGGATGAGACGGGAAAGGATCATTTCCGCGGTCATGCGGCTTACAGTGAGAAAATTGCACGGCGGATCATGAAAAATCTGAAGTTTGACAACGACACGCTCTATGCAGTCTGCAATCTCGTCCGCAATCATTCGTGGTATCCGCAGCTTTCCGGGACCGGCGTGCGCAGATGTGCATATTTGATCGGACCGGATGCGTTTGATGATTTTCTGCTGGTAAAGCGTGCAGATATCATGGCGCAGCACCCGGATGTGGTAGAGGAAAAGCTGGATTATTTAAAAGAAGTAGAGCATATCTGGCGGGATGTCAGGCTGCACGGAGACTGTCTGACGTTAAAAGAGCTGGATCTAAATGGCAGAGATCTGATCGCAGATGGCATGGAGCCGGGATCCAGACTGGGAGAAGTGCTGGAGAGGCTTTTACAGGATGTTCTGGAATATCCGGAGCATAATCAGCGGGAATATCTGCTGAAAAAGAGCCGGGAGCTGCGCGGGGAAGCGTGACCGTCTGGCGGGATCAGGAAAGAAAAGAAACGGAGGCGCGGGTACTGTGAAATCACCGCTTACAACACTTTGTTATATAGAAAAGGATGGAAAATATCTGATGCTGCACCGCGTCAGCAAGAAGCATGATGTCAATAAGGATAAGTGGATCGGCATTGGCGGACATTTTGAAGAGGGAGAGAGCCCGGAGGAATGTCTGCTGCGTGAAGCCAGGGAGGAGACAGGGCTTACGCTGACCTCATGGAGATTTCGCGGCATTGTGACTTTTATGGCAGAGGGATGGCAGACAGAGTATATGTGTCTGTACACTGCAGACGGATTTGAGGGTGAGCTGTGTGCGTGCGATGAGGGGACGCTGGAATGGGTCGCAAAGGAAGATCTGATGAACCTGAATCTATGGGAGGGGGATAAGATCTTTTTGAAGCTGCTCGCACAGGACGCTCCGTTTTTTTCTCTGAAGCTGTCGTATCGGGGAGACGTTTTGCAGTATGCGGCGCTGGATGGAAAGCAGCTGGAGCTGTTTGATATTTGCGATGAGAAGGGAGAACCGACCGGACTTGTGACAGAGCGCAGTGTGGCGCATTATCTGGGGATCCGCCACCGGACCGTATATGTATGGGTCGTACGCCGCAGCGGCGGCAGATGGCAGGTCCTGCTGCAGAAGCGAAGTGCGCAAAAGACATACCCTGGCTGCTATGGAACATCTGCGTCCGGGCATATCATGGCAGGGGATGATTATGAAGAGTCTGCCTACCGTGAGCTGAAAGAAGAGATCGGCATTGATGCCGCACCGGGCGAGCTGCACTGTGCCGGGATATTGACTTCGTATGACTGCACAGAGTTTGGCGGGGAGCCATTTTCTGACCGGGAGATATCCCGGGTCTATGTATATCATCAGGCGGTTGATGAGACCTCCCTGCAGTTACAGGAGGAAGAGGTAGAGAGTGTGCGGTGGATGGATTATGAAGAATGTCTGCGCCATGCCGAGCAGGGGGACGACGCCTTTTGTATCAATATCCGGGGGATGAAGCTGCTGGAGGCGTACCTGGAACGTCTGGAAAGCTGTTAAGACGCTGCGCCGTTATTTTAAAAAATATAGGGCTTAAATTATGAGGAGACTGTTATGAAAAAGGTATCATGGAAAAATCCTCTGTTGCTGTTTCTGACAGCCGCAATATGGGGGATTGCTTTTGTTGCGCAGAGCGTGAGTATGGATTATATCGGACCGTTTACGTTTAACTTTATGCGATGCATGATCGGAGGGGCGGTATTGCTCCCCTGTATTTTTTTGCTCGATAAAATACGCGGCGGGAAGAAGGAGAAGAGTCTGTCGCAGAGTCTGTACACATGGAAGAAAAAAGAAGTGTTCACAGGCGGCATCTGCTGCGGCGCGGCTTTGTTTGTGGCAGGCAATCTGCAGCAGTTCGGCATTAAATACACAACAGTGGGGAAGGCAGGATTTATTACTGCGCTGTATATCGTGATCGTGCCTCTGCTTGGCATTTTCCTGAAAAAGAAAGTAGGACTTAAAGTGTGGGGAAGTGTTGCATTAGCAGTTGTCGGGCTGTATCTGCTGTGTATGAACGGCGGGCTGTCTATCGGAAAGGGAGACTTTCTCGTATTACTGTGCGCACTGATGTTTTCTGTACATATTTTAGTGATCGATCATTTTTCACCTCAGGTGGACGGAGTGCGGATGTCGTGCATCCAGTTTTTTGTCTGCGGTCTGCTCTCAGGGGTGGGAATGATTCTGACAGAGGATTTCTCGTGGCAGATGATCCTCGGAGCATGGATGCCGGTGCTGTATGCAGGAGTCATGTCCTGCGGTGTGGCTTATACGCTCCAGATCGTGGGACAAAAGGATATGGATCCGACGATCGCTTCCCTGATCCTGAGCCTGGAATCAGTCGTGTCCGTACTGGCCGGCTGGCTGCTGCTGGGACAGACGCTCAGTGCGAGGGAGATGTCAGGCTGTGTACTGATGTTTGTGGCGATCATTCTGGCGCAGCTGCCGGCACGAAAGCCAAAAAGCAGAGAATAAAAAACGCTGCAAATAAATATGGTAAGAACCGTTCGGCAGGAAAGAGACGGAGCGGTACGAAGAGAACAGGAAGGCGCCGGAAAATTACAGGCAGGCAAGAAACGATGCAGGCAGGAAACGATGCAGGCAAGAAACGATGCAGGTAGGAACGATGCAGCGTGAAGAGGGACCGTTATGCAGGAAAGAAGACAGGATTTACAGGGAAAACGAGAGTATGCTGCGAGAAGCGCCGCGGCATCTGAGCTGTGTATGCTCTGCCCGCGGGAATGCGGTGCGGACCGCAGGGCGGGAAAAAAGGGAGTCTGCCATACGAGTGACGAGCTTCTGGTTGCGCGCGCAGCGCTCCATATGTGGGAAGAGCCGTGTATCTCCGGCACGCAGGGATCCGGGACAGTATTCTTTTCCGGCTGTTCGCTGGGATGTATCTACTGTCAGAATCAGGAAATCTCCCGTGGGCACAGCGGAAAGGTCATAACCGTAGAACGTCTCGCAGAGATTTTTCTGGAGCTTCAGGAGAAGGGGGCAAACAATATTAATCTGGTGACTGCCGGCCATTATGTGCCGCAGGTATGCGCAGCGCTGCTTCTGGCAAAACGCCGGGGACTTTGCATCCCGATCGTCTATAACAGCAGTGGCTATGAAAAAGCAGAGACAGTAAGACAGCTGGAAGGTCTGGTGGATATTTATCTGCCGGACTTTAAATATATGGATGGACAGCTTGCACAGCGTTATTCACAGGCTGCAGACTATCCGCAGGTTGCGAAGGCGGCAGTCCGCGAGATGGTCCGGCAGTGCCCTGTGCCGGTATTTGACGGACAGGGACTGATGCAAAAGGGTGTGATCGTACGTCATCTGCTTTTGCCGGGACATGTGCGGGAAGCAAAGGCAGTTGTGCAGTACCTGTATGAGACGTATGGAGATCAGATCTATATCAGCATGATGAATCAATATACGCCAATGGCGGCAGCGGCGACGCAGGATCCTTTGCTTGGCAGAAGAGTGACTGCCCGGGAGTACGGGCGGCTGCTTGACTTTGCTGCAGAACTTGGTGTGACGCAGGGATTTTATCAGGAGGGAGAGACCGCGATGGAGAGCTTTATACCGCCCTTTGACTGTGAGGGCGTACTGCCGGAACAGAATACATGATAACGCCGGGGCAGGCAGGAGCCGCAGAGGATTGTGGAAGAACAGGAGACAGAAAAGCAGGACCGGGTTTTTGGTACGGCTGCGGGATAAGAATGGAGAACAATATGAGACAGAACCTCAGAAGCAGATCAGGAAAAAAGAATGGACTTGAAAACGGGAAAAGAGCCGGACAGAGCAGTAAGGAAGAAAGCAGAAGAAGAGATACACAAAGTAACAGATCAGGGGCAAGACAGGAAAGAGGGGCAGGAAGCAGAGAAGAGGTCAGGACAGACAGAAAAGACAGCAGAGTAAGGGGAAAAGCAGGAAAAGTGAGCGAAAAAGGATCAGCAAAATGCCCTGCGCAGAACGTATGCGGCGGCTGTCAGTATCTGCACCTGACAAATCAGCAGCAGCTGGCAGTAAAACAAAAGCAGGCAGAGGCGCTTTTGCAGTCCTTTTGTCCTGTACATAAGATAACCGGGATGGAGGATCCATACCATTACAGAAATAAGGTACATGCCGTTTTTTCGCATCATCGCGGCGAGGTAATCTCTGGCACGTATGCACAGGGGACGCACGAGGTGGTTCCGGTAGAGACGTGCCTTCTGGAGGATCAGCGGGCAGATGCGATCCTCGCGACAATCAGAAAGCTTTTGAAATCCTTTAAGATCAAGACGTACAATGAAGATACGGGATACGGACTGTTTCGCCATGCACTGATCCGTACGGCGCATGCGACGGGAGAGATCATGGTGGTGCTCGTGCTGGGCTCCCCGATCCTGCCTTCTAAAAATAATTTTGTCAGAGCGCTTCGAAAGGAACATCCGGAAATTACGACCATTATCTTAAATATCAATGATAAAAACACGAGTATGGTGCTCGGGGAAAAGGAAAGTATTTTATATGGAAAGGGATATATTGAAGACGTTCTGTGCGGGTGCAGATTCCGCATATCGGCAAAATCCTTTTATCAGATTAATTCCATTCAGACGGAGCAGCTGTACACGAAGGCAATGGAGCTGGCAGCTCTGACCGGAAAAGAGCGGGTGATCGACGCATACTGCGGGATCGGAACGATCGGAATGGTAGCTGCAAAACAGGCAGGAGAAGTGATCGGTGTAGAATTAAATCATGATGCGGTGCGTGATGCGATACGAAATGCAAAAATGAACGGGATGAAAAATATCCGGTTTTACGAGAATGACGCAGGCATTTTCATGACAGAGATGGCGCAGGCAGGCGGGCATGCAGACGTCGTATTTATGGATCCGCCGCGCGCAGGCAGCGATGAGGCGTTTCTTTCATCGGTTGTTTGCCTTTCACCAGACAGAATTATTTATATTTCCTGCAATCCGGAGACACAGGCGAGAGATCTCAGCTACCTGACCGACCACGGGTACCAGGTCAGGGGGGCGTGGCCGTATGACCTGTTTCCGTTTACAGGGCATGTGGAGACGATATGTTTATTGTCAAAACTTTAAAATCGGCAGCATCGAGGAATACAAAACGCCTGACTAAGATTTTGCCGTCGCAGGATTATCCTGCGGCGGTATTTTTACGCGTTCAGCCTGTGACTAAACTGCTGGTTCAAAAATATCTGAACTAATTATACCTGCGATACCTTCTTTATTCACAAATTCGTAGTACAATATAGATGCAAAGAAAAAAGGGGGTAGAAGAAAATGAAGTTATCACTTCCTGCTAATATAAGCAAATTACGAAAAGAACACTCCATGACACAGGAGCAGTTAGCGGAAGCCCTGGGTGTTACCTTCGCTTCTGTTTCAAAGTGGGAGCGTGGCGTAGCAACACCAGAATTAAATCTGATTGCAGAAATGGCGGATTTATTTGGTGTATCATTTGATGCACTTGTTGGTTATGAGATACAAAACGGAAGTGTGACTGCACTTGAAGAAAGAATACATCAGCTACAGCGTGAAAAGAAATACGATGAAGCTATCACGGAAGCAGAAAAAGCACTGATTCGTTATCCGAATGATTTTCGTATCGTTTATCGTGCCGGAGAATTGTATGCTGTTGCAAGTATTGAGCGAAGCAACGAAAAACTCCTGTTGCGCTGTATCGAACTGTTAGACCAATCCATTTTGCTTTTATCACAAAATAACGATCCTGATATTAGTGAGGTATCCATACAAAACGAGATTGCTCAATGTTATATTGGTCTCGGCAAACACAAAGAAGGAATTGAAATTCTAAAAAAGTATAATGTTGGCGGAGTCCACAACGCTCTCATTGCTATGGCCTATACAGGCAATCCTGGTTTTGACGTCAAAGATGCAGAGCCGTATATGGCAGGGGCATTCGGAAATATCCTTACATCAGCAGCTCGCACCATGATGGCTTATGCCAATTATTATTTTAAAAAAGAGAACTATGCATCAAGCCGTGATGCGCTGCTTTGGTTGGTGGATTTGCTTCAGGGAATTAAGATTGATAAAAATACGGTCGCATATGTCGATAAAGTGATTGCACCCTGTTATTCCGAGTGCGCAAACCTTTCCCTTCTTCTTGGTGAGTGGGAAAAAGTTGAACCATATTTGTGCCGTGCTTACGAGATTGCCAAAAGCTTTGATGCAGAACCCACTTATAAAGTCGGAAATATAAAGTTTTGCGTTGGTGACTTTGAAAAAGCCACTGCATACGACGATCTTGGTGAATCTGCCATTTCTTCGGTGGTAAAACAAATCACGCAAGAAAACAGAGACAAGCGGTTGATTCAAATTTGGAAAACGCTCGCCCAAGAAGAATCCTCGGAGGTAAAATGAAAAATACAAAGTCGGCTATTCGCCCATTCACAAAACAGTTTTATAAAGGAAATATCGCGAATTTTATTTTCACGTTGTGTGAAACCCTGCTCGGAGCGATTGAGGCTTTGCTCGTTTCGTGGTTGATACAACAGTTAATTGATCTGATCGGCGGATATGAGACCGGATTTAATCTGCTTCAGCTCACCATGATTACTCTGGTATTGATTGGAGGAATTGCAGTTGCCAATATCATCTCTTACCACTCCAAGCCGAAATTTATTACACGAGGAATTTCTCAATATAAGGAATATGTCTTTGGTGAACTCACAAAGAAAAACATATCCGCCTTTTCTGGTGAAAATTCTTCGACCTACATATCCGCACTTACAAATGATATTCAGACCATAGAGCAAGGCTACCTTTGGAATACCTTCTTAATGCTTGACAGTTTGCTTACCTTTATCGGTGCGATGGCTCTGATGGTATGGTACAGCCCACTGCTCACTTTGGCTGCGATTGGACTTTCTCTTTTGCCGCTGATTGCTTCCATTCTGACAGGCAATACGGTTGCAATGGAAGAAAAGAAGGTCTCGGACAGAAACGAAGCATACACTTCAACGTTAAGGGATAGCTTGGGCGGCTTCTCTGTTATCAAATCCTTTAAGGCTGAAGAACAGATGATTCGCCTTTTCAAAGAAAATGTACGGGAGCTTGCAAAGGCACAATGCAGAAAACACAAAATGCGTATCCTTGTTCAGATGTTTGGCTCTGTTGCAGGCATCACAGCACAGCTTGGCGTTTTCATTTTTGGAGCGTATCTTGCTTTATCTGGCAAAGGAGTTACCGCAGGTACGACAATGATATTTGTGCAGCTCATGAACTATGTCCTCAGTCCCATTGGCACGATACCTACTTGCATTGCAGAGAGAAAAGCGGCAAAAGCATTGATTGAAAAAATCGCAACTGCCCTCAATGCGAATGTCAGAGAAGAAAGCGAATCTGAACACAAAGAGCTTGCACATAGTATCACAGTAAAAGCTCTCTCTTTCGGCTATGAACCCGAAAAGCAAGTTCTTACAAATATCAATTACACTTTTGAACTTGGTAAAAAGTACGCCGTCGTTGGTGCATCGGGCAGCGGCAAATCGACATTGTTGAACCTGCTCATGGCGTCATATCAGAATTATGACGGAAAGATACTCTATGATGATACGGAACTGAGAAATATCAGTAGCAGTAACCTTTATGAAATCGAAAGTATCATTCAGCAGAATGTATTCGTGTTCAATGCAACGATTAAGGACAATATCACAATGTTCCGTGATTTCCCCGAAAAACAGATTAACGAGGCAATTCGTCTTTCCGGATTGTCAGCGTTGATTGAGGAAAAGGGAGCAGATTATCTGTGCGGTGAAAACGGAAGTGGACTCAGCGGCGGTGAGAAACAGCGTATTTCCATTGCACGTAGCTTGCTGAAAAAATCTCAGGTGCTTCTTGTGGACGAAGCCACGGCAGCCCTGGACGCCAAAACTGCATATCAAGTGTCAAGTGCAATTCTTTGTCTTAATGGTGTCACAAGCATCGTTGTTACTCATGCCCTCGATGAAGCTTTGCTAAAACGATACGATGGCATTATCACTTTGAAGAATGGTTCCATTGTTGAGACTGGCACATTTGATGAATTGATTGCGAAAAAAGGATATTTCTATTCGCTGTTCACGATTTCTCAATAACGCTCCTCTCATGAGCATCGGAGGCGATGCGGAAATTTTGACGCAGACAGTTTTTTGAAAATCCGTGAGTGCGTCAAATATGGGGGTTCCAAAGGGGCGAGCAGCATATCCTTTGGCACACGATTTTCCTTGGAAAGTCTGGTGTGTTATACCTTTGATGGCCGCTGACGCTGGAAAATGGGTGGAATGCTTCTTTACGAGTTCCTTCGGCGGCAGTAGAACAGGCTGATTTTGTCTGGCGAAAACTCTAAATGCAGGATTTCGCAGGGACAAGATCAGTCTGTTTGCGTGTAGGTGCTGTTTGATATTTTATGATGAAATAAACACTTTAACAGCACCAGAGAAAACAAAGGGATATATAAAGTAGATACAACAGCCATAGAGCAGGAGATTTCTAATTATGAGAAACAGTTTAGACAGAACTATTCTGTGAAATCCAGACTGATGGATGAGATTGATTCCCTTGACCCGGATGATAAACATTACATAAAACGAAAGTTAGACCTTGATGACCGGTTGTACAAGATGTATGATAAAATTGAAGATGCAGAAAATCTCTTGATCACAGCCAGAGCAAAGAAGATGATCATAGAAGCAGAAAAACTGACTAGATAATATCTATTGGGTACTGATATCAATGTCAAAGTCGAGTTTGGCGAGGGTGAGGGCAAAATACCGCATATATTTCGGAGGTAAAAAGGGATTTAGGCTTGCCAATGTATGATGCTCCTAACGCAGTAGAAGAACTGAAATAACCAAGGAAACATCCGATGGCCGAGAAAGTGGAAGCGATAAAGGATGTTTTGAGGTATTTTGGAATATAGGGAACGTAATTCTCCAATACAGCCAATGGGGAAACAAATTTGTTGAAACATTATCAAAAGATTTAAAAATGACTTATCCGAGTAGGGAAGGATACTCTGTTAGAAATCTTAACTATATGAAGCAATTTGCACGTCGAATACCATCTGAAGAAATTTTGCATCAGGGTGGTGCAAAATTGGTGGAACTCCGATGAATCAAAGGATTTTGTCAATGCAGAGTGATATAGTTTGGTGAAAGTGTATGTTTTCGCAAAAGCAAAGAGTTTGATAATAGAAACATAAAAATATGTTGCACCGTAAGATGCTTCATAAAGACGAAGATAAAAACGCAACGTATGTCTTGAAAGACGTACCAGAGCCGGTAGGTAGCCCGGCCGTCCTGTCTGCTATGGCAGGGTAAGTAACCTGCCCCTCCGGGTTGTCCATTCTTTGTCCATAACACATTTTAAGGAGGGAATGTTATGGATAGGACGTACGGGAAACTGACAGTGTATTTTGAAAATCCTTTTTGGGTAGGAGTCTTTGAGAGAATATCCAATGGAAAATTGTCAGTCTGCAAGGTCACATTTGGTGCAGAACCGAAAGATTATGAAGTTTGGGTATTCATCCTCAAACACTACTACGAGTTGAGCTTTAGTTCACCTATTGAAAATGTGGTAAAGCAAACGGCGGATAACCCAAAACGCAGACAGCGTAATGCCAGAAAACAATTACAGAATTTTGGTGTTGGAACAAAATCGCAGCAGGCTCTGCAGATGCAACGGGAGGAAAAGAAAGCCAGGCGTAAACAAATCAGCAAAGAACAGCGAGAGGCCAGACAGCAGCGCAAGTTTAATCAGAAACAGCAGAGGAGAAAAGAGAGGCACAGAGGTCATTGACAAGGAAAAGGCTTTCGCGAACCAGCATTCAGACAGGGATCAATCATTTGAAAGGAGTCAGTCTCTATGGCATTTGACTTTAAAAAGGAATACAAGGAATTCTATATGCCCAAGAATAAACCCGGTATTGTTACAGTACCGCCCATGAATTACATAGCAGTTCGGGGGCAGGGTGATCCGAACAGGGAGGATGGCGAATATAAGCAGTCTATCGGACTTTTGTATGGGATCGCTTTTACAATTAAGATGAGTAAAAAGGGCAGTCATCAGATAAAGGGGTATTTTGATTATGTGGTACCTCCGCTGGAAGGTTTCTGGTGGCAGGAGGGCACAGAGGGTATCGACTATACCCACAAAGAAAATTTCAAGTGGATTTCTGCGATCCGTCTGCCTGATTTTGTAACAAATGAAGATTTTGAATGGGCGGTACATGAGGCTGAGATTAAGAAGAAAACCGATTATTCAAAGGTGGAATTTATGACCTGTGACGAGGGGCTGTGTGTGCAGTGTATGCACATTGGCTCATATGACGAAGAGCCGGGGACGGTTTCACTTATGCATGAGTTTATGGAGAAAGAGGGATATGCGCTTGACATTACAGACAAACGTCTGCATCATGAAATCTACCTTTCTGATGCGAGGAGGGTTGCGCCTGAACGTCTCAAAACCGTGATCAGGCACCCGATCAAACGGAGGTGATTGGAGCATGAAAACAGTTTTGCTGTATGGATCAGGCGAAACGGCGAGGAGGCGGACGGCTTGAAGGATTTTAGGAGAGCAGATTTATTATTTTCCCTATGCGGTTTAAACTGTGGCTTATGTCCCATGCACTTGGACGGGCATTGCCCCGGATGCGGCGGCGGAGAGGGAAACCAGTCATGTAAAATAGCCAGATGCAGCCTGCAGCACGGGAAGGTGGAATATTGCAGTCGGTGTCAGGAATTTCCCTGCGAAAAATATGAGGAGATTGATACATTCGATTCATTTATCACACACCAGAACCAGAAAAGGGATCTGGTACGGCAGAAGGAAGCAGGCGCAGAGGCGTATCGGGCAGAACAGGAAGAAAAGCTGCGCTGCCTGCAGTGGCTGTTGAAGAATTGCAATGATGGGCGGAAAAAGACTTTTTTCTGTGTGGCTGTCAACCTTTTGCGCGCGGAGGATGTGAGGAATGTGCTGAAGCAGGCAGAATCTGACGGTGATTTTGAGGCGCTGTCATTAAAAGAGAAAGCTGCTTATATGGCAGGAAAATTTTAGAAGATAGCGGATGAGCAGGGCATTTTGCTGAAGCTAAGGAAGAAAAAGTGATCTTGCCCCTGATATCATTTCGATGAAAGGAAATTTTCAGGGGGAGGGGTAACAGACATGATTGAAGTATTATTTGGAGAAAGTGAAGCGGCATCCATGAAAGCGGCAAAAAGTAAGGCAGCAGTTGTCCATGTGGACCACCGTACTGCGGTAACCTATGGAACGCAGAAACGCCCGTAAAATAAGGGTTTCACAAACTTTCCTGACTATACAGATGAAACGAAAGAGTATTCTCTTTGCGGTTCCACACGATCTCCTCAACAACAGAGCGTATAAATACTCCTTTTATCTCATAATCGATAGCATCATTTTTCAGCACATCATACACGCTTTTGATCTGCTTGAGCATATCATTCTGACTGACAGTCTGGCTTGGCGCTTCAGTAGCCGCTGCATCATCAAGCAGAGCAGCGATCCGTCCCCGTTCAGCTGCGAGACGTTCTTTTCCGTACCGATATTCTTCGAGGGTGTCCACGCCTGCCTCATACGCTTCACGCAGCCTCTTTTCCCTGAAAGACAGCTTCTCAAGCTCTTTGCGGTACATATCAACTTCATCAAATTCCTGCATAGGGGCAGAAGAGCGGACTGTAAAAGAAAATTCTTCACCGTCGAGCAGACGTTCAAAGTATTCCAGTACACCGTCTATCAAAACTTTTTCTGTGATCCATGAGCTGCCCGGATGCATGCCCTTCGCATACTTCCAACATTGGAAGAACGGCTGCGTCGCCCTATTGTATCCGAGAGATGCGCCGCAGGTCGAGCATTTTACCAGACCGGACAGCCAATGCGCACAGGCAGATACATTGCGGCGTTTCTTTGGCGCGTAGGACGCGCTGAGACGGTCATTTGCAGCCTGAAACAGCTCAGGTGATATAAACGTATCATGTACACCATCACGCTCTATATCGTTCCATATAACCTTCCCGATGTAAAATCTGTTCTTTAAAATGTATGTCACGTTCCGCTTTTCAAAGGTGTTCCCTCTTTTGGTGAGGATATTCCGTCGGTTCAGGCTGCGTGCGATCGCTGTGACGTCGCGGTGTTTGTTTGCATACTGATCGAATATATATTTTACGATATCAGCCTCTTCGGGGACAACGGTAAACGGCAGGTTGTGTCCCGGCGATGCATAGCCAAGGCAGGGCGTTGTCTGGTAACCGCCGCGCATAGCCTTTTCCGTCATGCCGCGTCTCACTTCTCCTGATAGGTTGATCGAATAATATTCGTCCATCCACTCGATGATGCGCTCGATCAGGCTACCAAACGGACCGTCGATCAGCGGCTCGGTGATGCTGATCACGTCCACACCACATTGTCTGTGCAGCATAGATTTGTAGACGATGCTTTCTTCCTGATTGCGGGCAAACCGTGAGAACTTCCACACAAGGATAGCAGAGAAAGGACGGTCATCGGATTTTGCCATTGCGATCATACGCTGAAATTCCGGTCGTTTGTCGGCTTTCCTGCCGGATATACCGGAGTCAATGAAAATGTGATCCGGCTGGATCAGGATATTGTGCTTTTTGGCATATTCCAGGCCAAGGCGCTTCTGCGCGTCGGGGGAAAGTTCCTCCTGTTTGTCAGTACTCACGCGCACGTAGAGCGCGCCGTAGCGGAGCGATTCTGTTTGCTGCTGTTTCATATACATCATCCTCCCGTAAAACATATGAAAAAAGAGTATAAAAAATACACCTGTACAGGTGCCGGAGGAATGTGCTATAATCAATGCGTACTCATAAGCTATCATTCCTGCGGGACTGAATAGTTATCAGATTCCGCTCGGTGTTGGTCGCATCGGGCGGTTTTTGTATGTTTAGCAAAAGTAACGTATTTCTCCAAAGTAGGATATCCATTGATTTACTATGTCTGCACTTCTCGCTTCGATCATTCGCATGATATTGCGAAGCGTATGATTCGGTATGCGCGAAGTATTGTTGCATAGAAGGCATTTTCCAGTACTTGTAATCCATACCTTTGTTGCGTTTGCAGTTGGAGCGCCTTTTGCAATATGGACGTGGATGGGTTCAAGCGGTTTGTTTTCGTTTGTCCAGAAATAAATCCAGTATTCGCCCATTCTAAAAACTTGCGGCATTGTCGAATCCCCCTTCCTGCGAGAATTCCATGATTAAATGTGCAGTAGAGCGAATGATTTCTTCGAGTTTTGCAATGTCGTCGTCAGAGTACTGATACACATCTTCCCATTTGTAATCAGGCAGCCAACAGGTTGCATGCCGGAAACAATATTTTTCATCCGGCGTCTCAATATACACCTTCACTTTTCCGTCTGGTTTCATTTCGGAGTGTGTGATTTCGGTATTGTCGTTTAAGGTTAAAAGCGGATACATCATAGCGGCAACTCCTTTCCGATTGAATCATCAAAGTATTGTTCATTCTGCTGCCCGGGTAAGTATATTATTTTCAATGTGCCCCCTGCCGGAGCAGGGGAGTTTTTATTGCATTACTTCAAATTATTCTAAATAGCGTTTGACTACAGCTGTGAGTTGATCTTTGTATAAATAAAGATCATTTAAAGATTCTATTGTGTATTTTACAAATTTCTTATTTTCATCAGGAATTAAAATCCGCTTAATTTTGCGATCAAGATCGATTCGACATATTGGCTTTCGGTTGTTATCTTTATATAAAATTCCAAAATAACTTTCGGTATCTCGATGCACAATATCTTCAACTGGAATCACTCCTGCAAGTAGTCCACGGACTATATAGAACGCTTCAATCTCTTCTTCGGTCGTGAAAATTTTTGATTCTGGCTCTTCGGTATTAACGTCCTCAACGGCATCGGAAGTGCTCTGATTCTTGGAATCAGATGTATCAGAATCTGGAGTTAGGGCAGAAGAAATTTTCTGATTGACGATATCATTAATTAAACCTGTAAATGATTTCTTTACAATAGGGGTGAATTTATCAATTACCTTTTGTGTTTTTTGACCGTCATAAATATTGGTTAATAAAAAACGAACGAAAGAATCTGTTGGAGATTCCAGTTCATCGGTAATTACTTGTTTGATTAGGCTTGAGTATTTTAGTTCTTCTGCGGTACTAAAAATTCGTTCCTGATCAAAATTACTTTTACAAAATTTCTTTAATTCATTGATTTTTGCTTCCTTCAAGTTGAGCATATCCAACTCTAAAAATGGAACTAAATCCATCTTATTTGCTTCCTCGAGGTCTGTGTAAAATTTGTAACAGACACCATTGGTAAGAATCCCAAACTTTGCTGGGGTTGTGGAAAAATAGCGAAACAACTGAGACGAATGCTTGTCCAGAGTGTCACCGCACCACTTACACTCGATTAAAACAATCGGTTTTCCATCCTCTAAAATAGCATAGTCAACTTTTTCACCTTTCTTTATCCCGACATCTGCTGTATATTCCGGACAAAATTCGTCAGGGTTGAAGACATCATACCCTAGTATTTGAAAAAATGGAACAATCAAAGACATTTTAGTTCCCTCTTCAGTTTGAATAGAGGACAAGCGATCCTCAATTTTCGAAGCAAATGATTTAATATCTTCGTTAAAACCCATAATATTTCCTCTCCTTTATCATATAGTTTTTATTAAATCGCTGAAGCGGTTTAATTCGATTTTTTCAATGCCGCATGCGCAGTTCAATCAGCTTCTCATGATACCCGATTGCACGAGAGGCTTGCTCTGTCGTACAGTCGTTATATTCAGCAATCATATCATCAGGGACGAGAAGATACATAGCAAATAAATCTGCCTCTGTTTCGTAACGTGATGATTTGAAATGTGTGCGAGTATCCATAAAAATTGCATTTGTTCCTTTGTGCAGCATCATATGTCCTAATTCATGGGCCAAAACAAATTTTTTCTCATGTTCTGGCAGTTGCTCATCAATATAAATGATATTATTTCTCTGAAAGTATTGATAAAAACCGCGTACCCCGTCGAGTGGATAATAAACAAGTATAACATTCAAGCCCCGGATTATCTCGAACGGATTCCTGCTTTTGAAGAACCGAGCAAGATCGTCGGCTCTTTTTTTAATGTCCATGGGCATCAATCCTTTTTATACTTTTTCGGTGTGTATTTTTCCTTATTCTTTTTCTTCGCCAGTTCCATGCCAATCTGCATTGCAGATATGATGGACTCAACTGCCTCTGGCGAGGCAGGATCGCCGTCAAACATCAGACCTTCTTGATTTAATAGCTGTGTTCTGGTTTGTTCCAGAATTTTCTCAATGTCTCGTTCGTCTCTTGAGGTAAGTGTGTTTTCATCAGCCTCTTTACCCGTCATTAAATTGTCAACAGTCACATCCAAGCGTTCAGCTATTTGCTGAAGCTTTTCAACACTGGGGGTATTTTTATTAAATTTATTTATAGAACTTCTTGCAAATCCTAATTCTTGTTCTAAACGGTTAATTGATAATCCTTTTGTCTTAGCGATGTCTCTTATGTTTTCGTATAGTCCCATATACTACCTCAAAATTTTGCGCAATTATAGCTTGACATACGCAAAATCTTGTGTATAATAAAAATATAAGCTGCGCAAGATATTGCGTATATTGGTTTTTTGGTTTCAGTTGGTGGTACTTCTGATTTTAGAATATTTTACGCAAAAAGTCAATATAAATCTCAAAATTTTGCGCAACATAGAAAAAGAAGGAGGTGAAATTTGTTGATCTACGATAATGTCAAAAAAATATGCTCAGAAAAAAAGATAGCAATTTCCGAAATGGAAAGAGATTTGGGGTTTCCGAGAAGTTATATATGCAAATGGAATGAAAATGAGCCGGGAATTCGTAAAGTACAAAAGGTTGCTGATTACCTAAAAGTATCAATTGAAGAACTTCTGAGTATTGAGGCGGGGTGAGAGATAGAGAAAGTAAAAACTTTCAGAAATGAGGAGTTCGACTCAGTCCGCACAATCATGATAGAAGGTGGATTGTTTTTGATTGGTAACGCGGAACACAGACAACCCAGACAGCATAAAACAGTAGAGGGGTGGTGAAGTGGAAAAACCTACAATCATCAGCATGATCAAGATCAATGACGAATGGATCAATCAGAACGATGCGCCGCCGGATATCGCACATCAGATGATTGCTCAGACGATCATCCGTGCGGCGGCGAACATTGGATTTAAAGCTACAAGAAAAGAGAAAACCGCCTGATGGCGGAAAAGGAGGACAAACATTGTTAAAGAAACTGATCACGCTGCATGCTATCGCAGCGGCAGCAACAACGATCATCTACACGTGGATGACAAAAGGCGACTGGGCGTACATATTCGCGATGATGGCGCTTTATAACTGGGTGCTGGGGACGGCGGCGATCGCGGCGGACATACATCAGGACAGAAAGGTGAGGCATCATGGAAGAATCA
>NZ_CATNVD010000020.1 GCF_951230155.1 Parablautia sp. Marseille-Q6255 | reverse complement strand
ATCATACAGACTCCTTATGTTTTTTCTGGACAATTAAACAATAAGACAAATCTGTATGATTGGGAAGAGGTTTCGGCCTCTTCCTTTATTTTTTTACTTTTTGCCAATGATAATTATACTCTAAGTCCTTAGATTTCCTTAAATTTCCTTTTTAATTTCCTTTTAGAGAAATTCAACGCTGTAAATTCATCATGCCAATGGAACTCTTCCTGATTATTTTTATTTTTTCTGATTCGTTGCTGCTCTTTAATAATCTTATTAACTACAGAAATAAAACACTTTTCTGTTTCTGCTTTAAATCTTTATAATTTCTGTTTGCGCTTCTCACCTGTATAGTTTTCTGTCTGACTTTAGTACTCTTTTGCAATCTCTTCCGTGATCCCATATATACTTTTAAAATTTTCTAAATCTTCCGGAGATTTAATAAGCATAATTTCTTCCATTTTTCCAGTCCGTATATCTTTAAATCCTGCTATTTGTTCACCAGTACAAATGCCTGCACGGATTATTGGTCTCATATTTTCTCTTTCATATGTTTTTTTCACAGTTTTCTTTTTAAATAATCCCATGCTCCCTGCCTTCTTTCAGCTGTGCCATCAAAAGCATTTTTTCAAAAGACTGAGTGAATCTTTCATCATCTTCCTCCGTTCGCTTCTTCGGGCCTTTGATATGATTTTTGTGTGAACTCCTTCTGGCTTTTTTATTCAAATGACGCTCCATGAGCATCTGATCAATATTGTCATTGGTGTACCATTTCCCTGATTGATGAATGGCATAAGCACCTTTCCCAAGAGCCATTGCTGCTACACCATAATCCTGTGATACAACAATATCTCCTTTATGACAGATACTGATCAGCTTATAATCTACTGCATCTGCTCCTGCTCCGACAACAATAACTTCACTGTAATCTGATGACAGAACATGATTCGTATCACACAGCAGTGTTTCTGGAACACTATGCTCTTTTGCAATCTTTTCAACGACAGCAATCACCGGGCAGGCATCTGCATCCACAAATATCTGCATCTTTCTATCTCTCCTCCGAACCGTTACACAAATTTTACTGTGACACAAAAATTTAAGGACATATTGCACTTACACAATATGCCCTCAATCATTCACAGCGTTCCCTTTCTATTTTTAAACAACAAGCGAATTCCTCGTTAAGAGGTTGGGTAATTTTCTTTACCCAATACTCTACCCAATCTGTACCCAAAATAGCACGATATTTTGTGAGATTTTACAGTAGTTTATAACACTTGTCAAAATAGCCAGAAACCGCTTAAATACACTATTTAATTCGCTTTTTACCAGTCTTACGATTGATAAATTAGTTTCCCATCTGTGCAGCAACCTCTGCCGCAAAATCTTCCTGCTTCTTCTCGATTCCTTCGCCTGTCTCGTAACGAACAAAGCCTTTGATCGTGATGTTTGCGCTGTTTGCTTTAGCAACCTGTGCTACGTACTGAGCTACGGACTGCTTTCCGTCCTCTGCCTTTACGTATACCTGATCAAGCAGGCAGATCTCTTTGAGCTCTTTCTTGATACGTCCTGTGATCATTCCCTCGATAACCTTCTCCGGCTTCTGGGACTCCTTCGGATCGTTCATAATCTGAGCTTTCAGGATCTCTTTCTCGTGCTCAATATACTCTGCGCTTACTTCGCTGTCGCTTGTATAGAGCGGCTTCAGAGCTGCTACCTGCATAGCTACGTTCTTTGCCATCTCTTTGATGTCATCATTTACTACATCTGTCACAACGTCAACCAGAACGCCGATCTTTCCACCCATGTGTGTGTAAGAAGCTACAAAACCAGCATCCTCTTTCACCTGAGCGAATCTTCTGATATTCATATTCTCGCCGATCACTGCGATCTGACCTGCCAGTTCTTCTGCAACTGTCTTTGTTGTGTCAAATTTCCACGGCTCTGCAAGGAAAGCGTCAATATCTGCTGCGGATGTCTCCAGTGCCTGCTCAGCTACCTGTGCAACATAGCCCTGGAATTTTTCGTTCTTTGCAACGAAATCTGTCTCAGCGTTTACCTCTACTGCAACGGCATTCTTTCCGTCTTCTGATACCATAACCATTGCAAGGCCTTCTGCTGCGATTCTGCTGGCTTTCTTCTGTGCAGTTGCGAGTCCCTTTTCTCTCAGGAATTCTACTGCCTTGTCCATATCACCATCTGTTGCTGTGAGGGCTTTCTTGCAGTCCATCATACCAGCGCCAGTCATTTCTCTTAACTCTTTTACCATTCCTGCTGTGATAGCCATTTTCTATTCCTCCTGAAATCTGTATATCAATTGTCTTGTATAATTACTCAGCAATTGCGTCTACCGGAGCCTCCTCAAAAGCTTCCTCTACGACTTCCTCACCCTGCTTTGCCTCGATAACAGCGTCTGCCATCTTGGAAACGATCAGCTTAACGGCACGGATTGCATCATCGTTGCCCGGGATCACGTAGTCCAGTTCCTCCGGATCACAGTTTGTATCACAGATACCGATAAGCGGAATACCGAGTGTATGAGCCTCCTGTACACAGATTCTCTCCTTCTTCGGGTCTACTACAAAGATTGCATCCGGGATTCTCTTCATCTCCTTGATACCGCCAAGGTTCTTCTGAAGCTTCTCCTGCTCTTTCTTCAGTGCGATAACTTCTTTCTTCGGAAGAACA
This sequence comes from Parablautia sp. Marseille-Q6255, assembly GCF_951230155.1. Lineage (GTDB taxonomy): Bacteria > Bacillota > Clostridia > Lachnospirales > Lachnospiraceae > Choladousia. The sequence continues at coordinate 97,622 of NZ_CATNVD010000020.1, read as the reverse complement.
TCAAATGTTCCATCCTCTTCCATTGTCTCAATATCTTTGAGACGTTTGATTCTGCCCTGGATTGTCTTGAAGTTTGTCAGCATACCGCCGAGCCATCTCTCATTTACATAGTACATGCCGCATCTCTCAGCCTCTGCCTGAACTGCATCCTGAGCCTGCTTCTTTGTACCTACGAAGAGGATGTTTCCGCCGTTTGCTGCGATGTCTGCTACTGCCTTGCATGCCTCGTCTACCTTACCTACAGATTTCTGAAGGTCAATGATGTAGATGCCGTTGCGCTCTGTGTAGATGTACTCAGCCATCTTCGGGTTCCATCTTCTTGTCTGATGTCCGAAATGAACACCTGCCTCAAGTAACTGCTTCATTGAAATTACGCTCATGTCTTTTCTCCTTTTTGGTTGATTTCTTCCGCAGGTCTCACGCTTCCGAAAAGACCGCTTTGGCACCATTTCCAGAATCCACCTGCGTGTTTAATCTGTAACTTTTGTATTATAACATAAGGGCTTGCCTTAAGGCAAGCCCCCAAATAAGCTTTTTTGACAAACATACGTATTAGACGTATTATTTATTCTTTTTATTCTCTGCGCAGGGCCTCGATCGGGTCAAGATTTGCCGCCTGTATGGACGGCAGCAGTCCAAATACGATACCGATCAGCATAGAAAATACGACCGCGATCACAGCCGCCGGTATGCTGATAGACACCGCGACGCCGGAAACCTTGTTGATCGCCTGCGCCATACCAATTCCCGCCGCGACACCGATCAGTCCGCCAATGCTTGTCAGCACAGCAGCCTCTGTCAAAAACTGCCCGAGAATGATACTCTTTCGCGCGCCGATCGCTTTTTTCAGGCCGATCTCGCTCGTTCGTTCTGTGACAGATACCAGCATGATATTCATAACGCCGATGCCGCCCACGAGAAGGGAGATACTGGCGATCCAGATCAGCTGATTATTTGTCGCAGCGCTCAGATCCTGCAGCTTCTGCGCCTGCTCCAGCAGATTATCTGCTTTATACTTATAATCCGTCTGTTGTTCGGAGATCGTCTTGTTCAGGATATCTGCCGTCTTTTGACCGGCATCCTCCATATCATCTGTGCTGACTGCCTTTACGATCACATTTTCCGGCTCGTCATACGCGTAAACGATCGGCCAGGAAGCACGCGGCATATAGAGATAGCCTGCGGACTGATTCTGATGATACGTATAATAATCCGTAATCGAATTGATCGTCGGCTCAAAATTCATCGCCTTGTCAACAACGCCTACTACGGTAAACGGCATCTCCTTGATTTCGATCGTTTTGCCGATCGGATTTTCGTTTTGAAACAGCGTATCTGCCGCTGTCTGGTCAAGGATCAGCACCTTTCGGAAATTCTCATAATCACTGTCAATAAAATTTCTTCCGGTCTTGATGACATAGCCGGCGGTTTCGAAATAGCTCGTATCAATTCCCCTGACCGCCACCTCGGACAGACTGGTATTCTGGTAGAACACGCCGTCCGAAGTACGCCGCTCATTGTAGCATGTCACATTTTCCACAGAATCCAGATCCAGGATCTCCTGCCTTGTCTCTTCACTGACTTCTGGAATTCCCGGCGGAATATCTGCTGCGGAATAAATATCAAGCTCCCATTGCCCGGACAGAACGACATCCACGGTATTATTTCCAGAACCGATCAGGTTATTCTTGATCTGCTCATTCGTCCCCTTGATCGTTGACACAATAGAGATGATCGAGGCAATACCTATGATGATTCCGAGCATTGTGAGGAAGGACCTCATCTTATGCGACCAGATCCCCTGAAAGGATAGTCTTATGTTTTCAAGCAATTCTCACACCTCCTGCTATACGCCTGCTTCCAGCGAATCTACTTCCTTCGTCTTAGCGCCCTCTTCGACGTACTTGCCATATGGAAATGCAATCTTATCTGTCGTTTCAAGCCCTTTCTGAATCTCAACCGCCGATCCGCCGTAGACGAGCTTGCCCGTCTTGACATACTGCTTGGTCAGCGTTCCATCCGATCCCTGCTTCCACACATAGCTTCTGCCATCCTTTTCCTCGCGCACAAAGTACGGCTCCAGATAGATTCCCATATCTCCGCTTGACATGGTCGCGGAAAGCTGGATTTCTGCCTCTCCCTCTTCGATGTCCTCCGTACTGTCCAGCAGCGCATAGAACGGATAGTAAGACGCATTTGTATTTTCAGAACCGTATCCAAAGCTCATGCTTCCTCCGCTTGTGTCCGGATACTGCGAGATTTCCTTTATTACGGCCGTAAAGCCGACTCCTGTTTCTGTCATCATACCGGAGATCGTATCGCCGACATGGATTCTCTCCAGAGCCAGCTCACTCATCGCTCCCTTTGCATACAGACCGCTCTCATTTGCGACCTTTGCAAAATAATCGTAATCAGAGGTTCCATCCTCCGCGCCGATGCTGATGACCGTACCATCCATAGTACTCTTGACAACCTTTCCATCTACGATCCGCTGCTTCTGATCCACAGTCAGCTGTTTTTCCCGCATATCAAGCTCACATTCCTTGATCTCGCGCTCCTTGTCTTTGATCATCTCCTGCAGCCCTTCCAGGGAATCCCCCGGATCGTCTCCCCAGCCCGGATCATCTCCCCAGCCCGGTTCGGTCTCTGTCTGCGGTTCGGTCTGCGGCTTATTCGGATCCCACAGTCCGTACTGCTTCATCGTATCGACAAATCCCGGAGCTGCGGCCACGATCTGCTGCTGCGCTTCGGTAAGCAGCAGATATGCCTGCATGATCTCCTGCAAAATGGCGATCTTTTCTTCCTCCGGCGTATTCGGATCAAGCTTCTGGAACTCCTGGAAAGGAAGCAGCACCGTATATGCCTGCAGGCTGTCCCCGATCGCTGCTACCGGAGCATCCGGGGCTGCTCCGTGCGAAAGCTGCCACTGTTCCTCCAGCAAAAGCTGCCAGGACGGTCCGAGTACATTGTAGGCATTCATTGCTTTTTCAAGATCTTCTCCGTTGATCGCCGCCGCATCGATCCGCTCAAACAATGCCCGTACATAGGTCGTGCACAGTGCCTCATACTGTTTTTCGAGTGTCTCTGCTGCGACAATATCGTCCCCTTCCTGCTGCTGCAGGTAGGCATTTACTGTTCCCCGGAGCTGATAGTATTCCATCACATTGCCAAGCAGCGTATCCAGAACTGCCTCCGGCATCGTCTCGGGCACTGCATCAGGCATCGTCTCAGACAGCAAAGCATCGGAAGAACTCTCCGGTGATTCCGCCAGCCAGAACTGATAAAACGCGATCGCAGTCTCAAGCCGTGTCAGATAGTCCTCCTGAGCTGCCGCGCCCTCGCTCAACACCTCTGACGCAATATCAAGAAAACTGCGTACATACCGTTCTATCTTCTCTTCATAAGAATGATAGACTGCCGCAACTGTTACCGTTTCTCCCGGCATGGTAAATACCAGTTCCGGATTTTTCAGCGCCTCTTCGCTCAGAGTGTCTTTTAATGACTGCGGTGCTCTTACCTCCCAGCGCAGGAAATCTGCCAGAAGATCCTCGCCCTGCGGCGCCGTCAGTCTGACTTCTTCTCCCTGCGTCTTTTCTTCCACCGGTGGTCCCGTCAGGACATCGTTGCCCTTTTCATCCTGATAGTGGATCGTCAGCTCATACGTCGTCTGCTCTGTCTCTCCTCCCGGCTCAGTCGGAGGCTGCGGTTGTGTTTCCTGTTCTGTCTGGTTCTCTGTTCCTGTCTCGGTATTGGACTCTGTCTCAGACTCAGACTCTGCTGCTGTCTCAGATTCCGTCTGGTTCCCGGATTCGCTTTGCAGCTCGGATTCTGTCTGATTTTCAGATTCGCTTTGTGTCTCAGACGGTGCATTTTCCTTTTCTTCTGCAAGCTGCTCCAGTATACCGATCTCATCGTAATTGCCAACCGACTGTTGCTGCTTTGTGGCGAGCATCGCATAATTATCCTGAATCTCTGCCAAAGCGCTGACTGTCTCTTTGGCTGACATAGCCGTACTTTCTGCCATCGCCTCGCTGATCAGCATTTCCACATACCGCACATGGTACTGGTTCAATACTTCTGTGGCATCCTGCAGCTCCTTCGCCCCCTGCTCGCCAAGCGCGCTGCGAACGGATTCTTTCAGCTCAAAGGCGCGAACGGTTCCGCTGCCATCGTCTGCCTGAGAAGTCACTTCATCGGCAAACTTCTCACGGTAATAAGACACTGCAGCCAGAATCGGCTCTGCCACATCTTCTGCCTTTAAGGTATCTCCATGTGCCTGAAACAGCTCATCCAGCGTAGTGACCAGCATTTTATAATGCTCTGCACTCGCCTGTGCCTCTGCAGTGCCCTCTGCATCATCCGGCGTTTTTTCCACAGCCTCGATCCCTTCAATGGTCAGGCCTCCGTCACCAGCCTGCTCCCCCGGTGCAGATGCCGCTCCATCTTCGCTTTGCTCTCCCAGCTCTTCCTGACCTGGCGCAGTTTCCCAAATGCTCTCATCGAGCACCTCTGCATCCTCCGCACCTGCATCCGGTGCATCATTCTGAGGCTGGATATCTCCGGCTACACCTGCTTCCCCGGAAGCATCCTCTCCCTCGGCAGTCAGTACATCCGTGCGCACATCAAGCGATGCCGTCACCTTTCCGCTCTTTAGCTTCTCAAGATCCTTTTGAAGCTTCGTCATGGTCAGCTCAAGCGTCTGCATATCAAGCTGCTCCATCTCAAGCTCAAGCTCCTCGAGCGTCATATCATAGGAAAACAGGGGCGTGCCTTCCTTCACTGCATCCCCAGCCTTCACAAACACTTCGTCTATCTTATACTCCTCGTTTAATACGATCGTCTGAGCGATCTGAGAGGTGACCGTTCCGTAAAGAGACTGCGTCTCACCGCCCCAGTAGCCCATATTCACATACTCGACCGGCACTACCTCTACCGGCTTTTTCTGCCCCTGCACAGCATAATACGCACCGTATCCGCCTGCTCCGATCAGAGCGACCGATACGACAATACTGATCGCCGCTGTCTTCAGCTTCATTCGCTCACCGTCCCTTCCTGTTCTGAAAGCTCGCCGTCAAAAATCGTGACGATACGCTTCGCATGGTGGGCAATACCGCTGTCATGTGTGATCATGATAACAGTCACGCCCTCATCATTCAGCTTCTGAAACAGCTCCATCACCTGCTTGCTCGACTTTGAATCGAGCGCTCCGGTCGGCTCGTCCGCAAGTAGAATATCCGGCCTGTTTACCATCGCACGCGCGATCGCCACTCTCTGCTTCTGTCCGCCGGAGAGCTGTGTCGGCTTAAACATCACACGATCCTCCAGGCCTACTCTTGTAAGCGCCGCCTTTGCCTGTTCCCGGCGCGTTTTTTTTCGGACACCGGAATATACGAGCGGAAGCGCTACATTATCCAGAGCCGTCATACGCGGCAGCAGCTGAAAATTCTGAAAGACAAAACCGATGCTGTGCAGCCGCACCTCCGCAAGCTGCTTTTCATTCAAAGACTGTATGTCCCTTCCGGAAAGCTCGTAGGAACCTGAGGTCGGACGGTCCAGACAGCCGACGATATTCATCAGTGTTGACTTGCCGGAGCCGGACGGCCCCATGATCGCCACGTACTCTCCTTTTTCTACATTCAGGCAGACGTCCTTTAGTACCGGAACCGTCATTTTCCCCTGGATATAGTCTTTATATATATGTTCCAGTTTCAGTATCACGGAAAATCCTCCCCTGTTTTTTTGCGTGCCTGCCCTTATTCTTCATAAACTCCGGCGTCCGCGTCATATACAGCGCCATCCTCGTAGACCTCGCCGTCTCCCGCAGCCATATCCGGCTCCATTGACAGATCCACCCCGTCCTCTGCCGGCATCTCTTCATAAGAGCCCTCGTCGATCATGCCATCCATCGACATACCTGCATCCATATCGCTCATATCATTGTAAATGACAGGATCACCCTCACTGATCGTATCGAGCGGATAGGCAATATAATCATCCTCCTGCAATCCGTCAACGATCTCATATTTGAACAGCTCGTCATCGTATTCACCGAGCGTTACCGCATGCTTTTCGATCAGGTTTTCTTTATTTGCCATCCATACATAGGCCTGATCATCTTCCTGTATGATATAATAATCATCAATCCAGAGACCTTCTTTTACGTCATTCTGCCCGGCATCCAGCTCCATATATACGTGCTGTCCGAGCATCAGTCCCTCCGAGCTGTCAAGCTCCACATAGAAAGAATAATTCGAGGAACCGGCCTCATCTCCCATCATATAGCTGGAATAACCGTCCTCAGACTGCTCATCCGCGCTGTCCTTCACCTCTGATATCATGCCGCTCCACGTCTTTGAGCTGTCCACACGGGAATACACGATCATCGGCATCCCGACAGATGCCTGTATCTGCTGATAATTCTGTTCATTTACTGTTCCCTTAATGCGGAACTCTCCGTCTGCCAGAATGGTCATATAGACATTGCCGGAATCTCCGCCATAGCCATAGCTGTCAGAGCTGTTCGGATCGGAGATCTTTTGTACCAGTCCTCCCATCTCTGCCGTCACTGTGGCATTTTTGATATCCTCCTCGAGCTGCGAGATCGTCAGCTCGTTTGATTTGATCTCATACTCGCTGCGCTTGATGCTGTTTTGCGCCTCCAGGATCTGCGTGGAGATCACCAGCTTGTCGTCTGCACTCGCTTCGTTTTTGTCCTTCTCCAGCTGTGAGATCGTCTGCTTTGACAGCTCAATATCTCCCTGTGCCCGTTCAATATCAATCTGTGCCTGCGCAAGCTTATCCTCCGCCTCCTGTGTATCATACACAAAAAGCTTCTGCCCTTCCTTGACACGGTCTCCTTCTTTTACGAAACATTTTTTCACAGTACGCTCATTCTCCAGCTTGACCTCTAACGTAGCCTGCGGCTCAACCTCGCCGCCGAATCTCTCGATCAGACCGTTTCCACTCCCAAGCCCTGCGATCTGAGACACCAGATCTACATAAACTGCGTCCTCGCTCGTCGAAGAAACCCGCTCCTGCTCCTCTTCCTTATCTGCAAAAAAGTGCTGATACGCCCCGTATCCTCCTGCGCCAAGAAGGCCCACAACCAGTACGGCAACCAATGCTTTTTTCATCTGCCTGCTCCCCTCATTATAAAATCAAATAACTAATTACTCTAACACTATACCACAACTGCCCCTAAAAAAAAGAGTTTTTTTTCTTAAAAATTCTTCCAGCACGGCAAAAAACGCCCATGACACACACATTTTCCGTACGCTGTACCGTGCAAAGCGCCCCGATATCCTGCACATAAAATACCCCTGCCAGACGGAGGAAGCCTATAAATCCTCTCCAATCCGGCAGGGATCCTGCACGTTTCTTATTCTTCTGATAGCGTGATAGTACGATTCAAATCCTGGTAATCGACAGCTCGCAGCACTATAATAATGGATATTTTTCTGTCAGCGCCCGAACGATCTCCCTTGCTGTATGCGTGCAGTCCGGCTCCGCCTTCATCATTACTGCAATCGCCTCCGCGATCTGATCCATATCCGCCTCATTCATACCGCGTGAGGTAACAGCCGGAGTTCCCAGCCGGATACCGCTCGTCACAAATGCAGACTGCGGATCATTCGGTATGGTGTTTTTGTTGCAGGTGATGTTTACACTGTCAAGAAGATGCTCCGCGTCTTTTCCTGTCCGTCCGACATTTGTCAGATCAACCAGCATCAGATGATTATCCGTGCCGCCCGATACGATTTTCAGCCCCCGCGCCATCAGACCTGCGCACAAAGCTTTTGCATTCTTTGCCACCTGCTCCTGATACGTTTTGTATTCCGGCTGCAATGCCTCCTTCAGGCAGACTGCCTTTGCCGCAATAACATGCATCAGCGGTCCTCCCTGCGTCCCCGGAAAGATCGCCTTGTTAAAGTTTGCCTCTTTTGCAAATTCGGCGCTTGACAGGATCATCCCGCCTCTTGGACCGCGCAGGGTCTTGTGCGTCGTCGTCGTTGTCACATGCGCATACGGGATCGGGCTTGGATGCACTCCTGCCGCCACAAGTCCGGCAATATGCGCCATGTCTACCATCAGATACGCGCCCACCTCATCTGCGATCTCACGGAACCGCTTAAAATCGATCACACGCGCATATGCGCTGGCGCCCGCCACGATCAGCTTCGGACGGCTCTCAAGAGCAAGCCGGCGCACCTCGTCATAATCAATAAAGCCTTCGTCATTTACTCCGTACGGAACGATATGGAAATACGCTCCTGAAAAATTCGCAGGGCTCCCGTGTGACAGATGTCCGCCATGTGCGAGATCCATCCCCATGACCGTATCCCCTGGCTTTAGCAGTGCAAAAAACACTGCCATATTGGCCTGTGCGCCGGAATGCGGCTGAACATTCGCATAGGTACAGCCAAACAGCTCCATTGCCCTGCGGCATGCAAGATCCTCTACGACATCTACGCAGTCGCAGCCGCCATAATACCGTTTTCCAGGATACCCTTCTGCATATTTGTTAGTCAGCGGGCTGCCCATTGCCGCCATGACTGCCTTTGACACCCAGTTTTCTGATGCGATCAGCTCAATATGGCTGTTCTGCCGCTCCTGCTCCGCTACGATCGCATCTGCGATCTCGCTGTCTGCACGGCGCACTTCATCCAGTGAATACATGTTCCATCCTCCTGCTGCACTTTATTTTCTGAAATTATCATACTTCCCGTTTCATCAAAAGTCAAGCATTTTGTTCGCATATATCATACATCTGTCCGTTTCTCGGATACTCATTTTCACCGCCACGGCCCGGGCTCTTTGCCGGAAGCCACAGCCTGCTCCTCGCATTTCACAGTCCGCACAGATCTTTTAAGACTTCCCCTGCAAGGATCAGCCCTGCCACAGACGGTACAAATGCATTGCTCCCGGGCGTCTGCCGGCGGTTTTCCTCAAAAGGCTGCTCAAGCGGTGTCCTTGCCTCTTCTTTTGAGTACACGACCTTCAGATGCGCGACCCCTCTCTTTTTCAGTTCCCGGCGCATTACCCGGGCAAGCGGGCAGACCGATGTTTTATAAATGTCTGCCACCTCAAATGCCGTGGGATCGAGCTTATTTCCCGCCCCCATCGAGCTGATCACCGGCGTGCCTGCCGCCTGCGCCCGCACAATAAGCTCAAGCTTCCCTGTCACCGTATCGATCGCATCCACAACATAATCATACTGCTCAAACAGAAACTGCTCCGCCGTATCCGGCATAAAAAATGTCCGGTGACAGTGCACCTGCGCCAGAGGATTAATATCAAGGATACGCTCCCGCGCAGCATCCACCTTATATCTGCCGACCGTGCTGTGCAGCGCGATGATCTGCCGATTGATATTCGATTCACATACGATGTCATTATCAATCAGATCAAGCGTACCGACTCCGCTTCTGGCAAGCGCCTCCACAACATAGCCTCCGACTCCGCCCACGCCAAATACTGCGACCCGGGCGCGCGAAAGCTTCTCCATATTTTCTTTTCCAAACAACATCTGTGTCCTGATAAACTGCTCTGACATTTACTCCTCCAGCATATGCAGGTATTCTTTGTAGCCGCTCTCCAAAGAATGTTTCTTTTCTGATTTCTTCATCGTAACTGTCACCTGGCCTCTGGCCTTTGTCGGCCCCTGCATGGTCCCGGCTCCTCCGACGCATCCGCCCGGACACGCCATTCCTTCCAGAAGATATCCGTCGTACTTCCCCTTTGCGGCATCGGAAAGCAAGGTCCGGCAGTCTCTTAATCCTTCTGCATTTGCCACCTTCACTTCCCGCTCCGGCTCCATCTCTTTGATGCAGTTGACTACTGCCTGCGCCACGCCGCCGCTCACTGCGAAACCGCGCCCGTCCGCACTTGCCGCTGTAAAATCATCCGTTTTTTCGAGGGAGGAAAAATCGATCTCCTTCGCCGTAAACATTCCCATCACCTCTTCAAAGGTCAGAACAAAATCTACGTCACTGCGGATCTCCGTCCTGCTCGCCTCCAGCTTCTTGGCGGCACACGGTCCGATAAATACCACCTTGCAGCCCGGATGCTCCTTTTTGAGCAGCCGCCCTGTAAGGACCATCGGCGTAAGCGCCATGGAAATATAAGGCGCCAGATCAGGGAACAGCTTTCGCGCCATAGACGCCCATGCCGGGCAGCAGGAAGTCGCCATAAAAGGCTGCTTTTGGGGCACTTCCTCCAGAAAGTCTCTTGCCTCCTCTATCGTACACAGATCTGCGCCCACTGCGACCTCTACGACATCCGCAAAGCCAAGGCTCTTCATCGCCGCGCGCAGCCGCTCCGGCGTCAGATCCTTTCCGAACTGTCCTACAAACGCAGGTGCAACTGCCGCATATACCGGAGTCCCGGACTTAATGGCGTGGATCACCTGAAAGATCTGCCCCTTATCCGCAATTGCTCCAAACGGACAGTTCACCAGACACATACCGCAGGAGACACACTTGTCATAATCAATTTCCGCGCGCCCCAGCTTATCGCTGCCGATCGCATCTACTCCACACGCCTTTGCACACGGCCGCTCTATCTTCATGATCGCGCCGTACGGGCAGGCATTTGCACATTTTCCACAATTAATACACTTTTCTTTATCAATCACAGACCGTCCATTTACGATCGTGATCGCGTCCTTCGGGCATACCTCCTTGCATGGATGCGCCAGACAGCCCTGGCAGACGTCTGTCACACGCATTTCATTATCCGGACAGGAGTGGCAGGCAAATTTAATAATATTGACAAGTGGCGGATCATAATATTTTTCCGCGATCGCACTTTCTTCGATCCCTTTTGATACCGGCGCATGCTCTGTCATATCCCGCAGCGGCAGACCGATCGCCAGACGGAGCCTTTCCTCTACAATGGCGCGCTCCAAAAAGACACTTTCCCGATAAGTGGCAACCTCTCCCGGGATGATCTTATACGGCAGATCAATGATCCTGGAATAATCCCCGCCCTCATAAGCCATCCGGGCAACCTCCGTAAAAATCTTCTGACGGATTTCTACTACATTTGTATAAACACCACGCATACTCATGTTCATTTCTCCTCGCTGTCATTATTTTCTGAGCTCATATCCTCACTGATACACTCAGTATAACACAGGCAGCAGCTTCGAGTGAAGCCCCCACCGCTTATGTATGCAGAAGAATACAACACACTCCTCCCGGACAGCAAAACGCTGCGGAAGCCTGCATTCTGCTCCGCAGCGTTTTCTGTGTTTTGTATTTTATGCCCTGCCGTTTCTTATAAAGCTTTCCCTGTCAGCATTTCATACGCCTGCAGGTATTTATCGATCGTCTTATCTACGATCTCCTGCGGCAGTGTCCAGTCATGTCCCTGATTTTCCTTCAGCCAGTCACGTGCAAACTGTTTGTCAAAGGACGGCTGTCCATGTCCCGGCTCATACCCCTGTGCCGGCCAGAAACGGGAGCTGTCCGGTGTCAGCATCTCATCGCCGATCACGATATTGCCCTCCTCATCCAGACCGAACTCAAACTTCGTATCCGCAATGATGATGCCGCGCTCCAGCGCATACGCTGCACACTTTTTATACAGCGCGATCGTATAGTCGCGGATCTTCTCTGCATATTCCTGACCCTTGCCCGGAAAATGCTTTTCCAGATGCGTGATACTCTGCTCAAAAGAAATATTTTCATCATGGTCTCCGATCTCCGCCTTTGTAGAAGGGGTATAGATCGGCTCCGGCAGCTTGTCAGACTCTTTAAGCCCCTCCGGCAGCTCAATGCCGCATACCTTGCCGGTCTCCTTATAGCTTGCCCAGCCGCTTCCCGTAATGTATCCGCGTACGATACATTCTACCGGGATCATCTCCAGCTTGCGGCACATCATACTGTTGCCGTCAAATCTCTCCTGGCGGAAAAACTCCGGCATATCATTTACATCTACAGAAATCATGTGGTTTGGCAAAATATCCTGCGTCATATCAAACCAGAACTTTGACATCTGCGTCAGCACAGCTCCTTTTTTTGTGACCTGATTTTTCAGAATCACGTCAAAGCAGCTGATCCTGTCCGTTGCAACCATGATCAGGCTGTCGCCGTTGTCATAAATCTCGCGTACCTTACCCTCTTTGATCGGTTTTAATTCCTGCATGCTATCGCTCCTCGCATTCTTATAAGTATGTTTTCTACGCTATAAACGTACCACTAGTACAGGTGGATTGTCAAGACAGAGTCCGTCATTTTCCGCGCCTGCTTGCACGCCTGCTTCTCCTTGCCGCCAGAAGCATACCAGCTGCAATCCCTGAAATCCCAAGCAGCGCAAGCCACAGCAGCGGTCTGCTCTCATCCCCTGTCTTGGCTGACTTATTGGTATTCCCCGGCTTGGTCGGAGCCGCCGATTCTGACTCTTTTTCTGTCTCTGACTCTTTTTCTGTCTCGGTCTCTGTTTCTGTCTCAGTCTCTGTTTCTGTCTCTGTTTCCGTCTCAGTCCCCGGCTCCGTTCCCGGTTCAGTTTCTGTTCCCGGCTCCGTTTCTGTTTCTGACTCATTCCTTGTATTTACGAATATCGCCATGCTGCCTTCTTCCGTGATCGTTCCGCTTGCCCCGGTTGCAGATGTCGTATAACCATTCTGGTCTGCTTCCTCTTCCATGACCTCATATGTCACTCCTGCCGGAAATCCGGCAGCTGTTTTTGTCTCGCCGTGTTTTAAGGTAAACGTAGCTGTACCGCCTGTAAACATCATTTCGCCATACTCGCCAGAAATGGTCGTATCACCAAGCGTTACCGTAAAGTGGAAGAGCGCATTTTTATCGCCCCCGCTTCCTTCCACGGTCTTTGTCACCGTCAGGCTTCCCTTTGGAAGGGGCTGAAACGTATTTTTGATAACAAAACCATTTTCTGAATTTCCGGTTATCTCCGTTGTATAGCCGGGTACCTCCGCCTCTTCGATCGTATACGTGCCGACGGGCAGGCCTGCAAAGACTCCTTTCCAGTTATTCTCTGCAGTCAGCGTCATCGTCTCCAGCAGAACACCGCCTTCATTGTACAGGGAAACAGCAATCGCGTCCGGTCGGGATTCCTCCGGATTCTCGCCATGCTCCCAGTGCTTCTCTACCGGAATATCCATTGAAGCAGAATTCTCCCCGATGATCACACCGCCGTTCGCAGCCACACCGCCGCCATACTTCGCCGAATTCCCGGAGATCGTAAGACTGGTCCGGGACACAGCCAGTTCAAGTGCCGCTCCTTCGATGATTGCCTTGAGCGCGGCCCCTTTCGTCAGACCGTGCACTTCATTGGTCTGTGAATTTTCGTTGTAACGTGGTTCGCTTCCGACTGACGGATACGGGCTTCCGCCACTTCCCATATACACGCTGCCATCCGTATACCACAGCACTCTTCCGCCGCCTGGCACGCGATCTGCCAGTGTCAGCGAATAATTCTCACCACTGCTCGGTGCGGATACCACATCATCTCCGACACTGCCTGCCGTATTTCCGTGAATGATACCACCGTTTTTCACATGCACCTTCGCATCTCCTGTCGGACAGAGCCACAAACCGCCGCCCTGCTCAGCCGAGTTTCCGGTAATGCAGGCATTCTCCATATAAAGTGTACTGTACGCAGTAGTATTTCCCTCGCTGTAGATACCGCCGCCCATTTTTCCGGCGCTATTTCCCGTAATGCTTCCCCCCATCAGTGAAACACCGTCTGAGTAGGAATAAATACCGCCTCCTGCGCTCACCGCACTGTTGCCCGAAATCTCACCGCCGGTCATGACAAACTCTGTATTGTACGGACTGCTGTAGATACCCGAATCAGCCACGGCTACGCCTCCTCCGACTTCGCCGCTGTTTCCCGTGATACTGCCTCCATTCATCTGAAAACTTGCATCACCTTCTATATACACGGCTCCTGCGCCGCTTAACCCTATTTCCTCCTTTGCCCAGTGGTTTCCAGAAACCGTACCGCCAGACAAAGTAAACGCTGCATGCCCTTCATTAGAACTGCCGCAGAGCATGATCGCGCTGCCCCGATAAGAACTGTTCCCGGAAATCGTCCCTCCGGACATACTGCCCTTGCTGCTTCCCAGAAGCAGGATACCCGCTGAGGAATTAAAATTATTTTCTCTGGCTATTTTGTTATTCTGGATCGCACCGCCCTGTATCTGCACGGATGCTCCCTCACTTACCCGGATCGTTCCGCATGCCTGACCGTTCACAGAGTTCTTTTCCACTGTGCCGCCGTTCATTGTAAATCCTGCGTTTGCACCGCTAATATCAATAATACCGGTATAGCCATTCGCAATTCTTCCGTTGCTTACGGCTGCATTTCCAGTCAGTGTCACCTGTCCCTTTGCAGCAATGATACTGTTGCTGTTATATCTGCCGGATAAAACAAGGCTTCCGGCAAACGTTACGGATGCCCCTGCCTCCACCTCGATCAGATTCCTGATCTTCTCTTTCGAATCACCTAAAACTGTGAACGTGTCTTTACAGGTTATCGTCACATTCTTTCCACTCAGAATATGCAGTGTTTCGGCAAGCTTTACATCCTTTTCTATTGTGATTGTCTCGCCTTCGCCGGCGTCATTGACCGCCTCCTGCAAAGTCGGCGCACCCTCCCTGTCCGAGATCGTATCGCCTACCTCGCCAATAGAAGCAAATAAATATTCAATCTCCACTCCCTGAGGGAAGTTTTCCGGAGTAGTCAGCGCGTCCTTACTGTTATTTACCGTAATCTTTTGAATGCCCTCTGCCACAAAGGCCCCCTCGTTGATCACTGTCACACCGCTGCCGATCCAGAATTCCCTGATGCCTGATACGTCGCTAAACGCATTTGCTGCAACCTGCGTTATGGTATCCGGCAGAACTACCATTTCCGGCAGATTACCGGCATAAAAGGCATACGTATCAATAAAGGTCAAAGTCTCCGGGAAGGTGAACGTCATCCCGTCATCCGAATTACCTGCAATACTGCAATAGATCAGCGCCCATTTACCGATTGACTGCAGGTTCTCACTGAATGCAGTAATATTTGCACTTGTATAGGTAAATGCATAAGCGGGGATCTCTGTCAGAGAAGAAAGGTTCACAGAAACATCTCTCAGTCCCTTACAGCTACGAAAAGCTGATGTGCCCATACTGGTCACCTGACTCAGATCAGGAATCTCTGTCAGCAATTCGCATCCGGCATCGTTGTCTGAATCATAAAACGCGTAGTTTCCGACTTCCGTGATCGTTCCGTTTGCCCGCACACTCTGTAAATTAGTACAGCCGCTAAACATGCTGGAAGGAATCTTCGTGACCGATGCAGGAAGCGTAATGCTTTGCAGACTTGTACAGTCTTTGAACATATTGACCGCATTCTGGCCAAACTGAAGCCCCTCCGGAAAAGTGATCTGAGTCAGCGCAGGTGCACCTGCAAATACAGACGGTTTATCGATCAATCGTAAGGTGTCTGGAAGCTGGATGGTCGTCAGGCTGGTACAGCTATCGACCATATAGACGGATGAAATTTCCTCCACACCTTCCCCGAAGATAATCTTCTTCAGTTTATTCATATACATAAACGCATTGTCCGCTTTGAAAGCCTTTACGCTCCCCGGTATCGTAATAGACTCTAACTGCCTGAACTGCCTGAAATTTCCGGTGATTTCTGTTATCGTATCAGGCAGGATCAGCTCTGTCACATTGTCGCGGTAACCCTTGCTGCTTCTCCACGACAGCTTGCTCTTCGTGACTGTATACTCTTCTCCCTGATAGGTCACCTTTTCCGGCACTTTGACTGCCGTCTGTTTCTCCGGCTCAAGGATATCATCTAAAGCCGCAGTCCTGGTATCGGTATCAAAATCAAACTTATAGGTAATCCCGTCAATCGTTACCTGTTCACCGTACTCTGTTTTATAAGCCACTATGTCAAGCAGCTCCTGTACCTTCTCAAATGCCTCCACTACCTCCGGGAAAGCTTTCTCCTCCCTCGTCAGTTTCTGATAAGCAGCATCGCAAATTGCCAGAAGTCTTTCCACTTCTTCTGCATTTTCCTGCGTAATCGTCTCCGGCAGGGCTTTCACTGAGTCCAAAAACTCACGCACTGCTGCCGAAAGCTCTGTTTCTTCCTCCGGTAGCTCAGATCCGCTCTCCGGTTCAGATTCGTTCTCCGGTGATGTTCCTTCTGACACAGACTCCGACTGCTCTGTCTGCGCTGCTGTCTCTGTTTCTGACGGCAGTGTTTCTGTTTTAGGTTCTGTCTCAGTCTCCGGCGGCAGTGCTTCTGTCTTGGGTTCTGTCTCAGTCTCCGACGGCAATGTTTCTGTTTTGGGTTCTGTCTCAGACTGCTCCGTCTGTGCTGCCGTCTCTGTCTCCGACGGCAACATTTCTGTTTTGGGTTCTGTCTGAGGCTGCTCCGTCTGCGCTGCTGTCTCTGTCTCCGACGGCAATGTTTCTGTCTTGGGTTCTGTCTGAGGCTGCTCCGTCTGCGCTGCTGTCTCTGTTTCCGACGACAGCGTTTCCGCCGCATATACGTGTGCTGTCCCCGCAGACATTTCCGACAGCCCTGTGGCAAGCAGTACCGTAGCCGAGAGCAGCACGGAAAGGGCTTTTCTTTTGACCTTCTCCTTTTGCGGACTGGATTTACAAATTTTCAGATAATCCAATAACTTCATGATTTTCCTCCCTGTACATTACAAAATCGCCGAGTTTTTCCAAACGGGCGAACCCTCTCTACTCTTTCTATTTTAACATGCGCTTATCAGCATGTCTATCATTTGACCCTTGAATTCTGCGGCATACACATAAAAATATATTGCGCCTTTCTTTGCATCACTACGGTCTGCAGTTTCCGCACGGACTGTACCCCATAGCGATCAGCGCCTCCCGTGATTCATATATTTCTTCATAATTATGCTCTGCTATCTTTGCTACACTGCTGCAGGATGGATCATGAAATTTTTCTGAATTCAGATTCAGCACGTACGTCCGCTTCTCTCCTCCGCCTTCTGCCGCAGCTTCGCCCTGCTGTGCGCCGCTTTCTCCGTCTGAATAATCGGTGCACGGATCAGTGGAGTAAAAGATCTGTGCTCCATCCGTAGACACTACCATATCTCCCTGCCTGTCTGTGCGAAGGACAGGAATTCCCGCTTCTTTAAGCCGCTCCATAACTGCTCTGGACGGGTGATGATATCTGCTGTTCGCCGCACAGCTGATCACGGCGACACAAGGCGATACGCTCTGCAAAAACGCTTCACTGCTGGAGCTCTCACTGCCGTGATGCCCTGCTACCAGAATATCGCTGTCGAGATTCTCTCCACTGCTTATCATTTCCTCCTCTGCAAGTGTCGTCGCGTCTCCCGTCACCAGAATCGATATATCCCCATACGTGATCCGCAGGCTTACAGAATAATCATTGACGTCCGCATAATCTCCACCGGCAGGAGAGAGCACCGTGACTGCGGCACTGCCAAGTGCGTACGTTTCTCCGACAGTCGGCCGCGTAACAGGGATCTCCTTTTCCTGAAGAATATTAACGAATGACTGATATACTCTCGTATCCGTCTCATAATCCGGAGCCATCACCTGCTGCACCTCAAATACATTCAGCGCACCTACTACTCCGTTTAAATGGTCTGCATCATAGTGGGAAGCGACCACCATATCCAGTGTCCGAACGCCCTGCTCCTTCAGGTAACTGACCACCTTGGAGGAATAATCTCTGTCGCCCCCATCGTAGAGCAGATACCTGCCGTCCGATTCAAACAGCAGGGAAAGCCCCTGTCCGACATCCAGAATATGCATCTTCAGACAGGAGTCCTTTTCCACTCCCTGTGCTGCTTCCTCCTGCCATGTTGTCTCCTGCACATCCGAAGCTGCCTCTGCAAACGCTCCCGGCCACAGCGTCCCCACACAAAGAAGGAATGCCAGCCAAAAAGCAGTATGCACGGACTGCCAGCCGCTCTTTTTTCTTTTCTTACATCGCAAAAAATACATCTCCTGTTCCCCTTATCTGTATGAATATTTTTTACATTCGTACACAGCATACCACAAATCATCTCTTATGGGAAACAGCAAAAAATCAGTGACAAGACAACCTGTCCGTCACTGATTTTCTATATCTCCCTTTGGATCACTCAGATGCGTTTTTATTTACGCTTCATCCTCTTTCTCCATATGAACCATCCGCCTGCTATAAGGATCACCGCGATGGCTGCCACAACAGGCAGCCATATTATATCCGTCCGGGCTGTCTGCGTCTGTGAATCTGTCTGTACCTGCGCCTCTGTCTCTGTCTCTGACAGAGGCTCTGTGTCCGTCTGCAGGTAAGAGCCCCAAAATACAAGCTCCTCCAAATCCTGCGTAATCCCAAGTGTCCCGTCGCTGCTGTCGCTGTCCTCTACATTTACCCTGATCGTATACGTCTTCGGATCAACGGTCATATCCTTCTGCCCTGTGTCCGCCAGCGATACCGTATAGACATATTCTGCGCCGATATCTGCCTGCGTGTATACAAGCGGAGCAAACCGTACGTCGCCTTCTGCATTGTTTGTCACTGTCTGGAGCACAGCGCCCTCCTCATCACGAAGCTCAAAGGTAAAAAGCCCCTCCTCCAGCTCTCCATTTTCCAGAACAACACGGATCCCCGTAATCTCCAGACTGCCTAACGCCTCGTAGGTCTGTTCAAATATCGGTCTGCCCTCCGGGTATGTCACATAACCAGTCAGTCTGCCTCTGTCATCCGGGTCTGCTTTTACTTCTGCCTGTACCACAAAAAACTTTTCCTGCTCCTCCTGTCCGCCATCTGCGGTATTATCGTTTTCCTCCTGCGCCAGAGCGACCTTAAAATAATACATCCCCGGCTTCGGACACGTAATCCCGTCAAATACGACCGTTCCATCTGCCTCATTGACTGCCGTATCTGTCATCCCCTGCGGCACAGCGCTCTCGCCGGTCTGGTCTGTCACCTGTGTCAATACAAAGGAAAACTCTCCTGCCTTTAGCTTCCTTCCGGTCAGATTTACGTTCGCCTCGATCGTAATCTCCGCCGGCTCTGCCGCATGCACTGTGATCTGTCCATTTTCCTTCTCAGCCACATACCCATCCGGCACCAGAGCATTTACTGTATACTCATACGGAGCAGCCTCTTCTTCGTCGTATTCTGGCAGGTCATCCCATGCATAGCTCCATCCCTTTTCCGCCGTGAGAGTTTTAGAATCGATCACTTCGCCGTTTTGCTCTAATTCTGCGTTTATCTCCTCCGGGGCGGCGATCTCCTCCGGCAGTACGATCTCTACCGTTCCTCTGACAGATGTCGTCTTTCGCGCGCTGGTAATCTTCACATCCTCGTCTGCCCTCACCTCATACACCGTATCATCAGAGACATTCCCCGCAGGCGCTGATACTTCTTTTATATACAGTTTTCCGTCATTCTCAGCAATCTCCTGATTAATCACAAATTCCAGATATGCATTTCCTCCGTTATCTGTCATCAGGGTGACCGGTTCCCCATTCTGACAGACCGCAGCGCTGCACTGCTCATCATAATACACGCCGAGCACTGCTCCTTTCACAGGCTCCCCCGTGTCATCCTTTATCTGCACCGTCACAGCTCCCGTCCTGGTCCCGACAGCAAACGAAAGCTCCCGCCTGCCGGCATCTGTCATAGATACTGCTGCAATATCCTGCTGCCGTTTGCTGATCGTCTTTTCCGTACCCTTGCTCATCTGCAGCAGCACGAGATTCCACGCCTCCGCTTCTGTTCCGGAGAGGACTCCGGTCACAGCAGGCTCAACTGCCACAACACCGCCCCGATCCCTGGAAACGGTCTCTCCCGTATAAGCAAAAGAAAACCGTTCTGTCGGATAAACGCTCAGTTCTTCTCCGGCCAGGATAAGTTCCGTACTCCCATCCGTCCTCTCAAGCTCACACACAAAGTTCTCTGGAACAGAAAACGTCAAAGACAATTGTTCATTCTCTGCATTTCCCTGAAACGTATAGACATCTCCATCGCACGTAACGCCAAGCTGCGGGCTGTCCCTGCCGATCAGCCGTTCATACCATGCTTTTGACAGAGCGATCCCCACGGGATTCATCCCGTATGTGGCGCCCAGCAGATTGATATCGCCGTCTTTTATCCCTGCCAGCTCAAGCTCCTGCTCCTTGAATCGTTCCAGCTCTTCCTCCCAGCTGTCCCCATACCTGATCTCAAACTGCAGCTTCAGATAGTCCTGCAGCGGCGTACCGTCTGTAAAGTAGGCATAGCTGGCTGCACCGTGCGTCAGAATATAGCTCAGCTCCTCCCTGGCAGCTTCACCAAGACTGCAGTACACTTTTTCATAATACTCATTATCCGTCTGTGCGAGAAACTCCTCAAATTCCTCTCCATCATAGCCTGCTCCGCCATAGCCATAATAAAAAATCTTCTGAAGATTCTCTTTTTCTCCTATAGATGAGACATTGTCCGTCATCTCTGCGCTGTGATCGCCCGGAAGCGGCGTCAGAAAATAAGACTGCACACAGTAGGCGAGCTGGCTGTCATTAATCCTGTTGCCCGCATCATCCTCTGTCGTAATATAGAAAAAATAGTCCGTTCCGGGAATATCTGCACGCTCGATCCCATAGTCCCCATAATCCAGCCAGTCGCCGATTTTCAGGTGGGCATACACTGCATCGCTCTCCTCTGCCTGAAGCTCCTGTCTGGTCAGGTCCAGCAAATCCTGCTCTTCCTCCTGTGCAAAAGCATACTGCAGCGCCCCGGGCGGGCTGCTGTGCAAAAGTAAAACGGCTGCCAGAACCGTTATCCCTGCCCCTTTCCATCGTAATCTGCCTTTTCCCATTTCGCCTCTCCTTTCGTATCACAACTTTCACGATCTGTTTTGAATACTTAAAGAAATTATATCGAATCAATGGGAAATTGGCAACTTTATTTTAGCAAATATTCGCTTATGTTTTATTTTTTCAAATAAATTTGATATATTTTTGAAAATATATATATAATTCAAACTACATTCTAACTCTCATTTTCCAGCTACTGCATACTGCTCCTGTCAAACTCCATGCCATACTATATTCTATTTCCAGATCCAGCTGTTTCCACACAACAGAAAAACCCGCAGAACCGAAGTTCTACGGGCAATCTTACACTTGGACTCAAAGTTATCTTGCGATAACGCTATATTTTATTCTAATTATCAATGCTTACTCGATGATGGAAGCAACACGGCCTGAACCTACTGTTCTACCACCTTCACGGTATCAGAATGGTGTGTTGCAGAGGCTAAATGGTTATTTTCCGTTCATTTTGTGCAGGAAAATGCGGATTTTCCACTGTGTCCGTGTGGTTTGGGGAGATTTTGTTATCATGGTGTTATCACTAATCGTCAGACTCTACTGTTTCAATAGTTTCCGATGAACTACTCTTATTTTCTTGTCTTATAGACTCATTTATTAAATTTTGAATGAGTGTTAACATAGTTTTACAACTTAAGATTCGATTCATCATGTCCTCGAGTTCTCTCATTGATTCAACACTAAAATTTGTTATTCTTTTTCCAGTATATTCAACAGCTAGATCCTCATTCATGACTATTGTCACTGGATATGAAACTGTTCCATAATCTACAAACATCATTCTATACTTATAATGTTCTAACCCTTTGGCACTCAAAAATACTTCATAACGATGATTTTCATAATCTTGTTCACCCAAATCTTCTTGAATGTCAACATGAACTGTTTCAGTACCTTTCTGAAATGCACTTAATGCTGCGCCAAATCCTCCAACTTGTTTTGTATACGATGTAATGGCACCATCATATTCTTGAATTTTTCCACAAACATGCCCTCTCGTAGCACTTTCAATCTGTTCCAATAAATTACCTATCACTATTTCTGGTGGATATTTATCAACTAAATCAAATACAAATTCCTGTTCTTTCATATAGTATTTACCTCCTCATCTATTTCACACATTATTGGAAAATGGTCACTTATTTCCTTATTTGGATGCATGCTTTTATCCATTAAATCCGCCGAGCCACATGTTGTAATAATCTTCAAACTTTCTTTTCTAAAATACGGAATAATTTCTTGACTTATAATTACTTGATCT
Source organism: Parablautia sp. Marseille-Q6255 (assembly GCF_951230155.1). Taxonomy (GTDB): domain Bacteria; phylum Bacillota; class Clostridia; order Lachnospirales; family Lachnospiraceae; genus Choladousia. The sequence goes on along the minus strand of NZ_CATNVD010000020.1, from coordinate 75,524 downwards.
AACATGTACCACATAGGACTATTCAGTTTAGCTTGATTTAAATAATATGTTCCGGGTGGATAAGAAAAATCTCCCAATAAATTCCACATGGGGTTATAAAATTTTCTGTACTCTATATTATTAACAGATCTTGTTGCACTGTCCTCCATTTTTAACGCAGGTAATCCATGAAATCCATTTGCATTTAAGCAACCTCTCCCATATGGCATCTCATTAAGATCACCTATTATTATTGTTTTTTTTGAATTTATTTCTACCTCAAGTTTTTTTATTTCCTGCATAATCTGTTGGATAATTGCCAGTCGCTCCTCACTCCTATCTCCATGTAGATCTGTAAATAGATGTGTACAACACACTATACATTTTCTTCTTATAATTTGTATAGAATAATATGTATCCTGTATTCCTGGCTCAACATCAGCATAATTACTCCAAAATGATATTCGATTGCATCCTAATGTATTGTATTCTACTAACGGCTTATTATATGATTGCAATAAACTTTCTAATTCATCTCTCTCATCCTCATATTCTGCCATGATCAATACATCAATATTATAATCCCGGACTAAGTCAGCAATATATTGATTTATTTTATTTCTATTTGTATTCCAGAATAGGATTCTCACGTTTCTTCTCCAATTCTACATAATAATTTATCCTTTGTAAATTATACTCTCTTTGTCTTTTCTGATATCATAAACAAATTTATTTTATAAACTCTGCAAGAACCTCTCTCCATCTTGTCAGAACTTCTTTCCCTACAATCAGCTCGTTTATAAGTCCCATATTAAGCGTATCAATAAATCTACACAAATAGGATTTTCCTTGTCCCCAGAAAGTATAATGGCTGTCAATAAACATCACATGGTATACTTGCTGTCCGGTTCTATCGTATATTTCGTTAAATTCATATCCATCAAGTTCTGCTTCATACACTGCATCTGCAACTCTACTTCCAAACGACTTTGAATAATAATACTCTTTTATTTCCCACACTATCTTAGGATTATAAATTGAAGGATATGCTCCATCAAACCTTCTTGAAGATGCTCCAATGATCTTTCTATTATTTAACAGATACACAAGTCCTCTCGGATCTGGATTAAATTCCTCATCTCCACCAAGCATTTCTTCTGCTATCATGGTGATAATTGCGGTAAAATAATTTACTTTTTTGATCTCTTTACGTTGTTTGTTCATAATCAGCTTACATTTATATTTTCCACTATTTCTCATTTCTTCAAATATCTGTTTAGCCTCATCAACATCCATCAAATTTTTCTCAATCGTATTATTTAACAAATCCGCTCTCATATTACAATATAAGACAGCTTTATTGATTCTATCCGGTGAAACTTCAATATTCTCATTTTCACACAGTCTTTCTATTTGCTCTACTGTATAAGTTAAAACGATTCCTTTTCTAGAATACCCCAATTTTTCGCTAATAAATCGTATAAAAAACCAAAACGATTTATCTTCTCTTCTAAATTCCTTAAATGCTTTCATATTGCTCCACCTCAATAAATAATTCTGATTTTTTCACTTGCAATGCATGCGCAATTTTATCTATATTTTCCAAAGAAACATTACGTTTACCAAGTTCTATGTCACTTATATATGTCCTGTGTAATCCACATAAATCGCCTAACTCTTCTTGTGATATTTTCTTATCTTGTCGTATTGCTCTTACTGCTTTTCCATAAGCGACACGTATTTCTTCCTGCATTGCTTGACACCTCCAATTAGTTAAATTATAATAGCACTGTAGACTTTGAGTCTACAGACTATAAGTTACACGTGAGGTTTGCGCAATGTCTAAAATACCAGCATTATTAAAGTGGATCGGAAATAAGCAACGCTTTGCCGAAACCATTATTTCATATATGCCCGAACAATTTAATAACTACTATGAACCCTTTTTGGGAAGCGGTGCTGTAATGGCACAATTACTATACCGAAGCAGCACAACCAACACCCCTATATTTGCTCATTCATATGCCAGTGATATCTTACCTTTTTTAATTGATATTTTTAATATCGTCAAATATGATCCACAGCAAATAAAGAATTACTATTCAAAGGAAATTGAAGATTATTACAAAGATCCTGATGGCAAATACAATGAAATTAAAGATAGATTTAATAGCAATCATAATGCTCTTGATTTCTGTCTTTTATCACGCACATGCTATTCCGGAATAATCCGTTTCCGGAAAGCTGATGGATATATGTCTACTCCAAAAGGTCCACATAATCCTATCAAGCCAGAAACATTTTCAAAAAGAGTAGATTTATGGCATGATCTTATAAAAGATTCGACTTTTTTAACTATGTCATTTGAAGAATGCATGGATAACGCACAACCTGGTGATGTAGTTTATTGTGATCCGCCATATACTCATAGTCAAAGCATCATTTATGGTGCTCAAACTTTCAATATAGAAACATTATTTAACAAAATAGCTGAATGCAAAGCTAGAGGTGTTTATGTAATGTTATCAATCAATGGCACACGGGAGTCCAATAGAAAAGATATTTCTGTCACTCCACCTGTAGGGTTATTCGAAAGAGAAATTTTTGTCAACTGTGGTACCTCTATGATTGATCGATTGCAAAACGCTGGTCAAACTATGCAAAATGAAGTCGTTCATGATAAATTGCTTCTTACTTGGTAAATATTTTTCACAAAGGAGATCCCCGACACTCGTCCCGTATCTTCTTTGTGAATATTTCTATTTTTCCAACACGAATATATATTCATGTGCCAACATTAAAAATGTTTTCTCTATATTATCCCAATATTCTGTGGCCTTGCAATTATGTTGCTCTTTTATAATAATTTCTTTAAGTTTAAATCCTACATCAACGAATTTCTGCATAGAATTCATGCCCAGTGGTAGCACATAGCCTTTCTTCCGTATATCTCCAATCATAAATGCACATATTCCTTGCTTTTTTAGTATCCTATATGATTCTTTTGTAACCTGTTCCAGTTCCTTCAAAAAATCCTCGTATTTTAGATGGGAAATATCTCCTGGTATTTCTTTACTATACCGTATAATGTCAGCATATGGTGGGTGGGTACAGATAAGATCTATACTTTCGTCTTTTATAAATGATAAATTGTTTGCATTTCCTTGTTTGGTGAATATTTTTGAATTTTCTTGACAAGTAAAATTTAGATTTGTGTTAGATAATTTGACAGCCTCAGAATTTATATCAACGCCAATTGCATTTCGTCCTAATAACTTTGCTTCAATTAACGTTGTGCCACTGCCTAAGAATTGATCAAGTATCCAATCTTTTTTCTTTGAATACCTTAAAATAATATTTCTAGGAATATACGGAGACCAGTTTCCTCTGTATTTTCCTGAATGTGTAGCCCAATTTCCCCTTTCAGGAAAAGACCATATTGTTGTATCTTCTAATTTGAATCTGTCTGGTGTTTCTCTTATAATAATCGCTCCCTTCTTTTTCTGCTCATTATACTTCTATAGTATTTATTTGTCTATAAAAAATCTCCATTCAAATATTAAATATCAATAAACATTTGAACTGCCTTATCCCCCATTTGATAGACACATAGAACGAGTGGTATAATCTATCCAGAAAGTCAGGAGGATGAATTATGGCACAGACGTACAGTATCGAATTCAAGGAAGAGGCATGTAAACGTGTACAGTCGGGGATGCCGGTAGCACAGGTAGCAAGAGAACTCGGAATCAATGTAAATACCCTATATACATGGATGTCCCGTTTTAAAGAACATCCGGCACAGCCTTTTGTCAGCAGCGGCAATCTCCATCAGGAAGATGCTGAACTGCGGGCACTAAAAAAGCGGATCAAAGATTTGGAAGAAGAAAATGAATTCTTAAAAAAAGCAAGCGCCTTCTTTGCAAAGAACCTGAAGTGATCCGTTACCTTTATATGGAGCAGCACCGCTCCCAATATCGGATCGCGAAGATGGCGCAGTGGCTTCAGGTTTCAAAAAGCGGTTATTATGCGTGGCGGAAGCGTTCCAAAAACCGACGATATGCAGAGAATGAATCATTACTGAAAGAGATCATCCGAATCCATGAGGAGTCACGAGGTACTTATGGCATCAGAAAGATAACCCATGAAATAAACCGGAAATCAGAAAAACCGATCAACCACAAGCGTATAGAGCGCATCATGCGTGAAAATGGTATACGGTCAAAAAGTCACAGAAAATATAAAGCGACAACAAATTCCGGTCATAACCTTCCGGTGGTGGAAAATATCCTGAACCGGAATTTTACGGCAGACAAACCCGGGCAGAAAATGGTCAGCGATATTACGTACATCCCAACTGTAGCCGCCCAAAACTTTTGTCAAAGATTTTCAAAATAATTGTCAAAAACTTTCGGGAAATATTTCCCGTTTTCCCAACAGAAAAGGGGGCGTGATTTTTGTCACTGCCCCCGTCCTGTCTTCCGGTTTCCATGTTCTTCAACTATCAGGTGTTTCCCCGTCTTCGGGTTTCTGTTCGGTATCACTTCTATCAGCTCATCCACAGAACATCCTAGCACTTCGCATATCCGGTCAATATGTTCCACCCTTAAACTAACCACAATCTCATGATACCATTCATTGATTGTATTGGGTCGTATTCCGGTCAGCTCTGACAGCTCTCTTTGAGACATGCGTCTTTCACCTAGAAGCTTTGATAAATAAATCCTAACCATAATAATGCCCCTGATAGATACTATCATAATCCGTTGCATTATTATTTATTTTGATATTTTATATCGTATTTCGTTACACAAAATTTTTAATAATAAGCTCCCTGTATCGGGGCTTTACTTCTTTCTGCACAAGATTGTGCAACCTATCCACTTCAATGATTGTATAGTCTTCGTAAAGTTCCCTAATATAGCCACAATCATTATATGACAAAACAAACTTACCCTTGATGCCATCTAATGCTGCTTTTAATCTCTCATGATCTTCTGGCATGAACCTGTCCGGATAATATTTCTCCGTTTCATAATATGGTGGGTCAAGATAAAATAACGCATCTGTTCTGTCATAATTTTTGAGAATTTTTTCAAAATCAAGGTTTTCAATGACTACTTTATTCAGTCTCTTGGACACTTCACTTAGATACTCTTTTGCCTTTTCCATATCCCGCGAACGCAGTCCGAATGAGCGGAGGTCTGTACCAAAGCTCTCTTTAATCAGAATAAAGAACCTTGCTGCCCTTTGAATATCAGTCATTCCCCTAGTTTCAATCTGTTCTCTTGCATCAAAAAACTGTTCCCTTGATATGAGAATGTACCGCAATTCTTCCTGAACAGCATCCGGGTGGTACTTAATACAGCGGAACAGATTAACAAGGTTCCCATTGACATCATTGTAGACTTCCATCTTGGCATGACTGTCAGAAGAAAAGAGAACCCACCCGGCTCCACCAAAAACCTCTATATATCGGTTATATGTCCCCGGTTCAGGGAATTGCTCCACAATCGGCTTCCTAAGTGCTTTTTTTCCACCAATCCAACTCATAAAACTATTCATAATCATTCCTTCTTTCATAATAATATAATGTAGGGCATTATTTATAGAAAGAATTATCTTTACAAAACACGAAGATAAACGTAGAAATTAGCTACAACAAAGTCACTCCGCTTGGAATTGGAAGTACCTATTGCTACAAACAGAATGAAAAACTCTTTTTAAACTTATCCTTATACGCTACAAGCGCCGATGTCACAAACAATAAAGGAGTATACATAGCTATTGCGCAATTACATGATGTAACCCCTAAAAAAACAGTATGGCTTCCAATGGTGATAACATCTCAGCCAGACAGCGAGAATGACGGGCCAGTGGAGTTTGGCGTTATAAAAATCAATGGAGATATATTTTACAATTTTATCCTGTAAATATTAATCAAAGTCCTAATATACTTCCAACGTCTGTCCAAATAATGGCAAATAGGATTTTACATGGACTTGAAAAACAACCATTCCCGTTTTATGATTTGCAACTAGACGATGTTGCTTTTTCCGAAATGGAAATTACTCTAAGCCCAAAAATAAGTGCTGGATATCGTTTAATCGTAAATTCCCTTATAGAAAAATATAATCCTAGCGCCTTAATTCATAATAGTTCTTTATTAGGTTTAATATAATTTGGAAATTTTGTTATCATTCTGTTATCACAAGCGGTTGTCAGGATACTTTCCCGGCAACCGTTTTTCTATACCGTTCGTTATTATTTCCCACTCTTTTACATGTTTCCACACAACAGAAAAACCCGCAGAACCGAAGTTCTACGGGCAATCTTACGCTTGGACTCAATGTTATCTTACGATAACTATTTTATATAATTTTATCTGCTAATCAGATCTTACTCGATGATGGAAGCAACACGGCCTGAACCTACTGTTCTACCACCCTCACGGATAGCGAATGTAAGACCCTGCTCCATAGCGATCGGATGGATCAGCTCGATTGTCATCTCTACGTTATCGCCAGGCATGCACATCTCTGTACCAGCCGGAAGGTTGATAACACCTGTTACGTCTGTTGTTCTGAAGTAGAACTGCGGACGGTAGTTGTTGAAGAACGGTGTATGACGGCCACCCTCGTCTTTTGTCAGAACGTAAACCTGAGCTGTGAATTTTGTATGGCACTTAATGGAACCCGGCTTACAGATAACCTGTCCTCTTTCGATATCTGTTCTCTTGATACCACGAAGAAGAGCACCGATGTTGTCACCAGCCTGAGCCTCATCAAGAAGCTTACGGAACATCTCGATACCTGTTACTGTTGTCTTCTGAGTTTCCTCTTTGATACCAACGATCTCAACTTCCTCATTTACATGAAGAACACCACGCTCTACACGGCCTGTAGCAACTGTACCACGACCTGTGATTGTGAATACGTCCTCAACCGGCATAAGGAACGGCTGATCTGTTGCACGCTGCGGATCCGGAATCCAGCTGTCAACTGCGTCCATCAGCTCCATGATCTTGTCGCCCCACTGGCCGTTCGGATCTTCCAGAGCCATAAGAGCAGAACCCTGGATGATCGGTGTGTCATCTCCCGGGAACTCGTACTCGTTGAGCAGCTCACGGATCTCCATGTCAACCAGCTCAAGAAGCTCTTCGTCATCTACCATATCGCACTTGTTCATGAATACTACGATGTACGGTACACCTACCTGACGGGACAGAAGGATGTGCTCCTTTGTCTGAGCCATAACACCATCTGTAGCAGCTACTACGAGGATAGCGCCGTCCATCTGAGCTGCACCTGTGATCATGTTCTTAACGTAGTCAGCATGACCTGGGCAGTCAACGTGTGCGTAATGTCTCTTCTCTGTCTCGTACTCAACGTGAGATGTAGAAATCGTGATACCACGCTCTCTCTCTTCCGGAGCTTTATCGATATTCTCGAAATCTGTAGCTACGTTACCAGCAACTCTTGCTGCAAGAGTCTTTGTGATAGCTGCTGTCAGAGTTGTTTTACCATGGTCAACGTGTCCGATAGTACCAATGTTACAATGCGGTTTTGATCTTTCAAATTTAGCCTTTGCCATTTTGAATGTCCTCCTTAATAAATTGCTTTTCGCATTATGGATGAAATACCAGCTAGATTTGATTATATTTCAAAACAGCCGGATTTTCAAGCTATTTTTTAGCTCTTTTTCACTTGCGTATATATATTTTCCAGCGCTGCGGCCCGCCACAGACGTTTGTCCGCAGCATGGCAACAGGGCCTTCCAAACAAGATTTATTTTGCTTTTGCACTCAGGATCTTCTCCTGTACAGACTTCGGAACTGGCTCATAGCGTTCAAAGAACATAGAGTAGTTACCGCGTCCCTGTGTCTTGGAACGAAGGTCTGTGGAGTAACCGAACATCTCTGCAAGCGGAACAAAACCTCTTACGATCTTTCCGCCGCCGAGGTCGTCCATACCCTCGATACGTCCACGACGGGAGTTAATGTCACCGATAACATCGCCCATGTATTCTTCCGGCATAGTTACCTCTACCTTCATGATCGGCTCAAGAAGGATTGCGTCACCCTTCTTCATCGCATCCTTGAATGCAAGAGAACCTGCAATGTGGAATGCCATCTCACTGGAGTCGACCTCATGGTAAGAACCATCGTATACATTTGCGTGAACACCGAGTACCGGGAAACCTCCAAGGATACCAGCCTTAGCTGCCTCTTCGATACCTGCGCCTACTGCCGGGATATACTCCTTCGGAATAGCTCCTCCGACAACCGTAGACTCGAACTTGAATGTCTCTTCGCCGTTCGGATCCATCGGTGTGAAGATAACCTTACAGTGACCGTACTGACCACGTCCACCGGACTGCTTTGCGTACTTGCTGTCAACAGTAACTTCTTTTGTAAATGTCTCCTTGTAAGCTACCTGCGGAGCACCTACATTTGCCTCTACCTTGAACTCACGCAGAAGACGGTCAACGATGATCTCCAGATGCAGCTCACCCATACCTGCGATGATCGTCTGTCCTGTCTCATGGTCTGTATGAGCACGGAAAGTCGGGTCCTCCTCTGCAAGCTTCGCAAGAGCCTCACCCATCTTGCCCTGTCCGGCCTTTGTCTTCGGCTCGATAGCAAGCTCGATAACCGGCTCCGGGAACTCCATGGACTCAAGGATTACCGGATGCTGCTCATCACAGATCGTATCACCTGTACCTGTAAGCTTGAAGCCTACAGCTGCAGCGATATCACCTGAGTATACTTTATCAAGCTCTGCTCTCTTATTTGCATGCATCTGAAGGATACGGCCTACACGCTCCTTCTTGCCCTTTGTAGAGTTCAGAACGTAAGAACCGGAGTTCATTGTTCCTGAATATACACGGAAGAAAGCAAGCTTTCCTACAAACGGGTCAGCCATGATCTTGAATGCAAGAGCTGCGAACGGCTCTTCATCAGAAGAATGTCTCTCTACTTCGTTTCCGTCAAGGTCTGTACCCTTGATAGCCGGAACGTCAAGCGGTGACGGCATGAACTCGATGATCGCATCCAGGAGCTTCTGAACGCCCTTGTTTCTGTAAGCTGTACCACAGCATACCGGAACAGCCTGGCACTCACATGTTGCCTTGCGCAGAACCTTCTTCAGGTCCTCTACGGACGGCTCCTCGCCCTCCAGATACTGCATCATCAGATCGTCATCCAGCTCGCAGATCTTCTCTACCAGCTCTGTACGATACAGTTCTGCATCATCCTGCATATCTTCCGGGATGTCTACGATAGAAATATCGTCACCCTTATCATCATTATAAATATATGCTTTCATCTCGAACAGGTCGATGATTCCCTTGAACTCATCTTCCTTTCCGATCGGCAGCTGAATGCAGATTGCATTCTTGCCCAGTCTGTCACGGATCTGATCTACAGCTCCGTAGAAGTTTGCACCGAGGATGTCCATCTTGTTGATGAATGCCATACGCGGTACATTGTAGGTATCAGCCTGACGCCATACGTTCTCGGACTGCGGCTCTACACCACCCTTAGCACAGAATACACCTACCGCACCATCCAGCACGCGCAGGGAACGCTCTACCTCAACTGTGAAGTCAACGTGACCCGGTGTGTCAATGATATTGATACGGTGCTCCAGTGCGCCTGGCTTCGGCTTGCAGTTTTCCTGCAGTGTCCAGTGACATGTCGTAGCGGCTGATGTGATCGTGATACCACGCTCCTGCTCCTGCTCCATCCAGTCCATGGTAGCAGTACCTTCATGCGTATCACCAATCTTATAGTTGACACCAGTATAGTAAAGAATACGCTCTGTTGTCGTAGTCTTTCCGGCATCGATATGAGCCATGATACCAATGTTTCTGGTTCTCTCTAATGGATATTCTCTTCCAGCCAAAATTTTTTCCTCCTAAATAATAGCGATAACACAGCCTCGCACTAAGCTCAAACTTCGTCTCCGACTTGTTTTCGCTAAGTTGCTTTCGGCCAGTTGCTTTCGGCCTAGAAACGATAATGAGCAAATGCCTTGTTAGCCTCTGCCATCTTATGCATATCTTCTTTTCTCTTTACAGATGCGCCTGTGTTGTTTGCTGCATCCATAAGCTCATTTGCCAGACGCTCTTCCATTGTCTTCTCGCCTCTCTTGCGGGAGAACATTGTGATCCAGCGAAGAGCCAGTGCCTGACGTCTGTCCGGTCTTACCTCGATCGGAACCTGATACGTAGCACCACCGATACGTCTTGCTTTTACTTCCAGTACCGGCATAACATTGTTCATTGCCTCTTCAAATACTTCAACTGCCGGCTTGCCGGTCTTCTCTTCCATTCTCGCAAATGCTCCGTATACGATCTTCTGGGCTACACCCTTCTTACCATCAAGCATAATGTTGTTGATAAGCTTTGTAACCACTTTGTTATTGTATAACGGATCTGCTAAAACATCTCTTTTCTGAGTATGTCCTTTACGTGGCATGGTTACTTCCCTCCTTAATGATAATCAATTAATTCACAGGTACTCACAAACTGGCTTGCTGATTGTGTTTCATGCAAGGACTTCTATATTAACGCGCAACCACCTGCTAATAAGAACTCCGCATAAGGTGAAACAAAATTCAGATCTTCTTGTGATACTTCTGGAAAACGCCGAATTATTTCTTCGCGTCTTTCGGTCTCTTGGCACCGTATTTGGAACGTGCCTGACGTCTCTTGGCAACACCTGCTGTATCAAGTGTACCTCTGACGATGTGGTATCTTGTACCCGGAAGGTCCTTTACTCTACCGCCACGGATAAGCACAACGCTATGCTCCTGAAGGTTGTGTCCCTCACCCGGGATGTAGCTTGTAACCTCGATACCATTGGACAGACGTACTCTGGCGATCTTACGAAGAGCTGAGTTCGGCTTCTTCGGAGTAGCTGTCTTAACTGCTGTACAAACGCCTCTCTTCTGCGGAGAAGATGTGTTTGTTGCCTTCTTCTGAAGGGAGTTAAATCCTTTCTGGAGAGCCGGCGCAGTAGATTTCTTTACTGATGTCTGTCTGCCTTTTCTTACTAACTGATTAAATGTTGGCATTTCTTCACCTCCTGATTTTTTATCACAGCCTGACTTTTCGATGCTGTGATTTCCTGCATGAGCTTTTCGCCCGTGGTTGCTGAACCATGCGTCATGTAGTGATATGCTGCGCGCGCAAAAAATGACATGCGCAGCCACGCACTCAATCATTATACGTTTGGCAAATCTGCTTGTCAAGGGATTTTTTCTTTTCTCAGCGGATTTCTCAACATTTTTCACCCATTTTTCAACCGGTATTTACAGCCGCTTTCTGCCTTTGCCGCTCCGGTAAAACAAAGACTGCTGCAGCATGCCTGTTCCAGAGGAGCCATCCCCTCCCGATCGCATGCCGCAGCAGCCTCATCTTTCCTGCCCTGCTTCTTTTCTTTTGCTTCTTTTCTTTATTTTCTGTAAGTCCTGCAGGCCTCCACATATGCCAGGATATTCTCAAGCGGCACCTCCGGCTCGAGCATATGAGTCGGCGCCACAAAAAGCCCGCCTTTTTCTCCTGCAATATCGAGATTTCTCCATACTGCCTGCTTTACTTCCTCCGGCGTACCATGCGGCATCACCGTCTGCGTGCCGATCGTACCGTGAAAAGAAATCCGGTCTCCATATTTACGGAAGATTTCCTCAAAATCCATACACTCACTCTGAATCGGGTTGAGTACATCTACCCCTGCCTCGATCAAATGCGGAATCATCGGCTCAATAAATCCGCAGGAATGATAAAATACGATCAGATCCGGGTTGATCTTTTTCACCTCATCAATGATATATTTCAGACGCGGCTTGATCCAGGTGCAGTACAGCTCCTCGCTCATCATGATCGTATGCTGCATTCCGATATCATCCCCCAAAAACAGGACATCCACGCCCGCATTCACATACGCCTTTGCCCGGATCAGAGAAAGCTCCGTTACCTTATCAAACAGGAACTCTGCGATCTCATTTTCCTCCATCATATCGCAGAACAGCTCTTCCATGCTGCGCATATACCATGCGCACTCCCAGATCGTCATCTGCATATCGCCAATAGCGATCAGATCCCTTTCTTTGATCCGGCGCACCTGCTCAGCCTGATGAGATCCGTCCGCATGCGCAAAATCAGGATAGGGATAGTTCTGTATCTCCTCCAGCGTCTCCATATCCTCCAGCGGATGCCGCATGTAAGTCATATGCATACTGTTCGGGGACTTTTCGTGCCCTACTCCCCAAAGATCAATGTCTGCTCCCTGCGCAAGGGGTCTTTGATAAAATTTCCGATACTGTTCCACATCATGCCCGACCAGCCGCAGGTCATCCACTCTGCGCCATGGAAAGCCGAAATATTCCTCATAATCCTCTGCCCCCAGTTCCTTCTTACATACCTCCTGCAAATGCGGACACAGTATAAATTCCACCGGCACACGCTCATACCCCTGTCTGCGAAGCAGTGACAAAAAATTTTCTCTGTCTGTCATAATACCTTCCTCCTTTTACCTGTCAGCGAAAATCTACTACACATAATTCCTGCGCCTTCTGACCGCGCCAGAGATTGCGGTACTCCATCGGCGACATATCTGTATACTGCTGAAATACCCGACAGAAATACTGAGAACTCCCAAACCCCGTCTCAAGTGCGATCTCCGTCACTGATTTTGCAGTAAACCATAAAAGCTCCTTTGCCTTACTGATCCGCAGCGTGCAAATATATTTCTGGCAGCTCACCCCTGTTTCCTGCCGGAAGCATTTCCTTATGTAACGCGAGCTGACCTCAAACTGCCGGGCAAGCGCTTCGATATTGATCTCCTTATCCCAGTTTTCATTGATGTAGCGGATGATCCCATCAATACGCCCTGCTTTTCCTTTTTTGATATCCCTTCGGGCAGAACGCTGCATCTTCTCAGAAAGCTCCAGAAAAAGCTGAAAAAATCCCAGCTGCATCATAAGCTCCTTGTATTCCGGATCCTTATCCGCACGATAAAGTCTGCACAGGTTCTCCATATAAACGCAAACATCCTCACACCCGCACAGCCTGTAATAAGGCGCCGCTCCACTGAAAAACCTGAGCGTTTCCTGCAATCCCTCCGAATGCTCTACCCGAAACTCAAGCTGCGTAATCCTGCAGTTCTCCTTGTCCTCCACAATAAACTGATGAGGCACGCCGGCATAAATAACAATACAGTCACCGTGCTTGAGAGGAACAAGCACCCCTTCTATTCCCATGATGCACGATCCACTGTTGATATAATTGATCTCGATCTCCCGGTGATTATGTGTCTCAAACCGATATGCGGCCGGAAACCGAAATACTCCGGCATTTCTCATACGAATCTCAAAAGAATCGCTCTTAATAGTCTTTATCATACTTTCCTTCAGCCTTTTCATTTCATCCTCCGGATATGCTCTGTGTGTTTATGAAAGCTATTTTATCACAATTCGGTATTTATTTCTATCTCTTCCAGACTGCCGTCCGTTTCCGTCCTGTATGCCATTCTTCCTTTGATTCTTAAGCTGATTTTATCATTCACAGATGTCTTCGTCTTACACATTTTGGTATTAATGGCAGTATAAATTATATTTTTCGGAATTAAAAGTGGTGCCGGTAAAATCATCTCCGACACCACCCATCCTGTTTCCTCTTATCAAGAACTTTACTTTACAATTATCAAAAGCAAGAAAAGAAATGACAATGCTTATAACAGCATGGTATAATTTGATATAAAGAGAACAATAAATTTAGAAGTTAAAGAGGCGAGGAAATCCTGGAAATTAGATATGTTCAATTAGAAGATAAAGAGTTTTGGTATAGTCTTGATAAGCATTTGCCAGAACAGGAATTTGACAGTAAAGTTAGAGAAAAAAGAGGATATGTTTTATTAGATGATAATAAGCCGACAGGCTTGCTGAGATATAATCTTTTTTGGGATAATACGCCATTTTGTACAATGTTGTTTGTTGATTGGAATTATCAAGGAAAAGGTTATGGAAAAAAACTTATGGAGCATTGGGAAGCTGACATGAAATCACAAGGATATGGTATGCTTCTGACTTCTACACAGGTTGATGAAGAAGCACAGCATTTTTATAGAAAATTAGGATATAAAGATTGTGGTGGTTTTGTTATAGATATTCCAGGATATGAGCAGCCAATGGAACTGTTTCTTATTAAGAGAATTTAGCAAATTTGAAAGTTGCGGAGGCAGATATGAAAGAATTTACCTATGTTACTTTAAGACAAAAACCAGAATTAAAAGAAGCTGCTGCAGCATGGTTTCATGATAAATGGGAAGTGCCACAAGAAGCGTATCTTGAATGCATGGAAGCATATCTCAATCATGAAACAGAGTATGGTTGGTATCTTTGCTTAGATAAAGAACGGATTGTGGGTGGTCTTGGAGTAATCGAAAATGATTTTCATAACAGGAAAGACCTTGCGCCGAATGTATGTGCAGTATATACAGACAAGGAATATCGCTGTCAGGGAATTGCGGGAAAATTACTCGATATTGTCGTGAAGGATATGAAGTTAAAGGGTATTACTCCTATCTATTTGATTACGGACCATACAAGTTTTTATGAAAGATACGGCTGGGAATTTTTGTGTATGGTTCAAGGGAATAATGACCCTGATATGACAAGAATGTACATCCATAGATAGAATCCAATTTATGAATCAAGCATTGACGCATATTCTGAATTTGTGAAAGACATTGATACTGTGATAATGGGGTGGAATACATATCATCAGATTGTCACTGAACTTTCACCAGGCGAATGGGTTTATGATGATTTTACATCTTATGTTGTAACACACAAGCAAAAAACATCTTCCGATAAAATCCATTTTGTCAATGAAAATCCTGTTGAACTGATAAAAAGACTGCGGGAAGAAAATGGAAAAGGGATTTTAGGGACAGATGTGACTCGCGCGAGTCACATCTGTCCCTATTTAGAACTATCTATTTCTCGACAGCCCCTTTTTCTATGCAGGATCTGTACCTGTCAAGGTTCTCGCTATCCAATCTGTGCTCCCGCTATCCGATCTGCGCACAGACCTCCTGGGAAAGATCGTAAAACTCTGAATACACATCCTTATTCTCGGTAATCTTGACTGATGCTTCCGGGGTCAGAGAGAGCACCTGGTGCCATACGCCCTTTTTCAGGCAGACTGGCTTATCCAGCACAAATGCCCGGTACTCCTCCGGCGTCTCATGCTCCGCCACGAGCAGCACTGTCACCCCGGCAAGCGGTTCAAACGTCTCCATAGAAGTCGGATGATTCTCAAGTCTTCGGATCGTTTTGTTCTTATACCGGAACACCGCCAGGATCCACGGCTTTTCCTCCTCCGTCTCAACAATCTCATACACATCCTCAAAATCCGGTGAAAATTCAATCACACTCCCAAACGCGGCAAACGCTTCCCGCGTAATGCTCTCGATCCTTCTCATACGCTCCTCCTCGTCTTTTTACGCATGCTCTGTTCCACGCGCCATCCGCGCATAGAAGATCCCGTTCTGATGGCTCTTATCCCGTTTTAATACCTGTGCAAACTGCTTTGCCGCCTCTTCCTTTTCACCGAGTCCCAGTCTGCCAAGTCCCATCAGATAATAGCAGTGCGCCTCATTTTTCAGGTTCAGGTCCTCCTCGAAGATCAGGAAATCCGGGAGAGATACCGCAAAATAGTCGATGCGCATATGGTCGCGGATATGCTTCTCACCGTAATCAATCAGCTTGTAGAAGCATGCGTTTGCGGCTCTTTGATCACCCAGCTTCTGAGCGGCAAGCCCCTTATAAAGGATCATATCTGCCGGCTGATCGTAATAATACATCATGCCTGCCGGCTCGTCCTGGCCAAGGGAAGCGAGATGGAAGCATTCCTTTGCCCCCGCGTCATCTCCCAGTGCTTCTTTGACACAGCCCAGATAATAATAAATGTTATTGTCCTTCGTCCCTTCCAGACGGCCTTCGCCGAGATTTACCGGATAGACAAGCGCGCGCTCCAGCAGCTCCCTGGCTCCCTCATAGTCCTGTGCGCCAAGCTTTTCTTTTGCCATTTCGACAAGCGCCGCTTTATACTGTGTTATCACCTTCCCCTCTGCGCCTTCCCACGGACGGAAGGTGTGGGACATGATCGTGTCATACGCCTCCTGATGCCTGCCAAGAGAATTCAGCACTGTGATATACTCTATCATCACATCATCCCGCTCTCTCGTCAGCTCCAGGTGCGCTTCATACTTCACAATCCGTTCTTCAAACGGACAGTTCAGCTTTTTATAAAGCTGGTCGAGCTCGAGAAATACGCGTGCGTCGGTCGGATCAAGCGCAAATGCTTTTTCCAGCTTTTCGCGCGCCTTCTCCGGCTCACCGCATTTATTATAGTAGGCAAGCGCAAGGTTTCGAAGTAAGGTCGGATACTCACCATCCGAAGCCTCAGACGCCTCCCACAGATCGAGCGCATGTGTAAACTGCAGCTTATCATAAAACAGACAGCCCAGATAATAGTTCGCCTTTGCACAAGTCTCTCCTGCCCGGATCGCGTCTTCCAGTACGCAGATATCCTCCAGCTTATTCGGGAAGCAGTACAGCGGAGAAGCTGCCTCTGCCTTTGCATAATCTGCCAGGCCATCCTCGCCGATGCAGCGCTTGTAAAAGCCGCGGTAATAATAGAGCATCGGCTTTTCCTGTGTACACTGCTCCAGAAGCTCTACCGCTTCTTTGTAGAATCCTGCCTCTGCATAGTCGCGCGCGCACATCAGATAATTCTCATGGAAATCCCTCATCAGGCCGTTCATCCTTGCCAGAACCGTTTCATCGCCAGAAAGCTGATACGACTCAAACATGGAGACATAGTCAAACGGGTCTATGCCAAGGTTTTCTTTGATCCACTCCTGTGCGCGCTCCTCCTGACCAAGCCTGCGCAGGATCACTGCCCTGAGGCCGCGTGCCTTGATATTATGCGCATTCTTGACAAGTCCCTTGTCAACAAAGGCAAGCGCTTCTTCAAAGTCCCCTCTGCGCGCTGCGATACATGCCAGATAGTAAAACGACATTTCCTGCTGTTCATTGCTCCACGTTGCCTTGTAGAAAGCATCGAACGCATCGTCATAGCTGCCCTGGTAAAACAGTACAAGGCCCAGATTATAGTATGGCTCGCTGTCATACGGGTTCGGGTTCTTCCAGGTCAGACGCTCCAGCGCTTTGCGGAAATACTTCTCAGCCTCGGCAAAGCAGCCTCTTCTCATCAGAAGAGAACCGTACGCATTATTGATACGGATATCGCCCGGATCGCGCTTTAAGCCTTCCAGATAATAGGGATCCGGAAGATAGGTCGCATGACGGTACTGTTCAATATGAAGCCCCGTCAAAAACAGCTCCTCATTTGTCATGATTTCCTGCGGATCTTTTGCCGGTTCTGCCGGCTTCGCAAGCTCCGGTATCCCCTCGTCCTTTGGCTGATACTCCACAAGCAATTTTTCTCCCGAAAATACCTGCACCTTTACATCACTGTCTTTTTTGACAGACGCCGGGATCGTTTCCTCGAAAATATCATTCGGAGAGAGCACGGTCTGCCTGCGGAAGATCTCCTCGCCGCAGTTCTTCACTACGATCACCGCATCCTCGTATCTTTCCGTGCCGTACACACAGACATAGATCCCGCCATCGCGGACCTCCATATTCATCACTGCGTGAATGCTTGCATTCTTTACTGCGCCGACTTCCTTATACGGCATAAAATACTGTTTAAATGTCTTCTCCTCAAACGGCTTCAGCCACGTGAAATCCGGCTGGTTATCCGTATAAACGCCCGTCATCAGCTCAATATACGGACCATCCTCATCCGTCAGGTTGCGGTCCCACGCCTGTCCGAACTCGCCGCAGCCCCACGTCCACTGCTTTTTCCCCGGAGAAATATGATGATCTGCTACGTGCAGGATACCTGCCTTTTTGCCATAGTCGTAGCCGCCCACAAAATCATACTCCGACTTCTCTGCCATATAGGAGGTCGGTACCGGGATGTTTTTGTATCTCGAAATATCCACGCCCTCGCTGTAATCGTGCTTGTAATATACGCCTGTCGCGATCGGAAAACGGGAGACGTCTCTCTTGCCGTGATCCATCACAGAGTGAACATCCGGCGGGAAGATCGACTGTGTATTGTCGTTTACGGCAACTGCCGGGTTTGCCCACCAGAGGAAGGTCTGCGGTGTTGCCGTGCGGTTGTAAAGCTGTCCGCGGATTTCGATGTATGCCTTATCCGGGTAGAGCGTGAAGCCTGCGATCCCCTTGGTGCCGTACATCTGGTCCACATCATTGACAAACAGCGTCTTGCTTCCGTCTGCATTTTCCTGTATCACATGGTCAACCGGCATATATGTAGTCGGTCTGTGATGCTGCGGCCAGTTAAACTCAATCCCGCCTGAGATCCACGGCCCTGCCAGTCCCACAAGAGCCGGCTTGATCACATGATTATAGTATACAAAATCATAATCATTCGTCTTATCATACGCTCTCTGGATACGTCCTCCGAGCTCCGGAAGCACCATCACCCTTATGTACTGATTTTCCAGATAAACTGCCTGATACGTTTTGTCCGTCTTTACCGGACTGATCTTTTCGGTCGTCGGATATGGATAAACCTTGCCGCAGCTCCCCTGATACACGCGTTTTTCAAGGAACATCGGATTCTTATCCGCATCACCGATCTCATATGTAGGAATGACAACCTGCTCTTCCCAGATTCTTACCTCTTCCATGATTACCTCCTGTACCTCTTTATAGTTTTTGCTTTTCATCTTTTTTCTGATATTCTTATTATAGCTGAATGATTTCCTTTTTTCATTGCTCAAATTTGCTTATAATTTCAAATAAATTGCTCTCTTTTCTCTTGCTTTTTCCCTCTGGAACAGCTACAATATCCCACACAGCAAAAGCCTCCAGAGCAGACAGATTTACCGGCTTATATGAAAATGACACCACGATCAAAAAGGAGGATTTCTCTCTATGTATTCCAAAGAAAAAGGGATTACCAGGGCTTCTGATTATTATTTATATTTTCCCAGCGCCATCGCTGCCAGACTGTATCTCTATCCGGTAGCGACCGGGCACTTTTTCTACGAGCCAGGCTATCTTCGCCGCAGGAACCATTACGATAATTTTCTGCTGATGCACATCTTAGACGGCACCTGCACCGGCGCCTGTCAGGGAAGACCTTTTACAGCTTCCAAAGATCAGATCGTCCTGATGGACTGCTATGAGCCGCATGAGTACGGCAATATGGAGTCCGATACGACCCTTGAGGTCGCATGGCTGCACTTTGACGGTCCGCTCGCGCGCAGCTACTATGAGATTATCACCGCAAGCCGCGGAAATGTACTCACCCTGCCCAACTCCTATCCGGTCGCTCACAATATGCGCAAGATCCTCCGGCTTTTCCGGGAGTCCGCGCCGATCCGCGAAGCGTCCGTATCTGCCTATATCACCCAGATACTGACAGAGCTGCTGAATGGGCGTTCCGATGCAGATGCCAGCACCTCCCGCTCATCGGTGATCGAAAGCTCTCTTGCGTATATCAATGAGCATTTCAGCGAACCCGTCTCTCTGGAAACACTTGCGCAGAACTCTAATCTGAGTCCCTACTATTTCACACGCGTATTCACTGCTGAGACTGGTTTTACTCCGCATCAGTATCTGATCGCCACACGGTTAAACTCAGCCAAATATCTGTTAAAGACGCCGGGCATGTCGATCAAGGAGATCGCCTTTGCCTGCGGATTTAACAGCGAAAGCAGCTTCTGCTCCACCTTTAAAAAGTGGGAAAACACGACTCCCAGCGAATACCGCGCCCACGCTGCCATAGAATAACGTGTTCTTATCTGCAAACAGACAGGGCTGCCTCAGATGGTTCCGGTGATCCTTGTGCGTATCACTTACCGGAATCTGCATCTGAGGCAGCCCTGCTCATCTTATATCAGGATATCTGACTGAAATATCCATCCTGTACTGTTTCTTATTCTGCGTAGCTTCCCATTACTTCCTTATAGTCTTCCGGAGTAACAACTACTGCGTCTACAGCCGTCTCCATTGCCGGCTCCTCACCGTTGATCATGTCAAGAAGAACCTCTACAGAACCTGCGCCGACCTGATCAGCGGAGAAGTATGCAGATGCCTTTACACATGTGCCATCCGCACCCTTGTTGTTCCACTCATCCTTTGCCATGTATGCGCCAAGACCTACTACACACGCATCTGCGTCAAGTCCTGCACTCTCAAGCGCACGTGCCGCACCGATACAGCCCTCTTCGTTTGCTCCTGTTACCAGCCATGTCTTGATCTGCGGATTTGCTGTAATGACTGCTGCTGCCGCTGTATTTCCCTTGTCTGTCGTTCCATCGTAGTCAGCCTTGAAGATATTGCTCTCCGGGAAGTCCGGGCAAAGCTCTGTGAATTTTGCCAGCTCGCCCTCTGCACGCGGTACACAGCTGGATACGGTATCCATCGTCATCAGAAGAAGTCCTACGTCCTCTTTTCCTACCAGCTCATTGTCGATCGCATAATTTGCAAGCCACTCGCCGTTTGCTTCACCGATCACGTAAGCGTTAATGCCTACCCACGGAGCCAGCTTGTTGCCCTCTGCATCCTGCAGTGCATCATCTGCTGCAACGATCGGGATACCTGCCTCTGTAGCCTTATCTACAGCTGCCTGGGACATTGTCTGATCCGGGATACAGGTAACAATACCGGACGCCTTATTTGCGATCGCATTGTCAATTGCTTTTAAGTACTCCTCCGGGTTCATCTTTGCATCTACAAAAATGAACTCTCCGCCTGCTTCCTCTACTGCCTTCTGGGCTGCTGCTCCCTCATCAATAAACCATGTCTGATCACCGGCTTTGTAGATACCGTAAACTACGAGCTTATCCTCTTCTGCGTTTGCCACAACGCTTCCTGCCATCAGGCTTCCTACGGTTGCCGCGCAAAGTACCATACTCATCATTTTCTTTTTCATGTTACGTTCCTCCTTGAATTTGTTTTTATATCCTCACACGTCCGTGTGAAAGGGTTCTGTGAATGATCTGTAGATTTATCTGTAGATTTCATTCTACATGCTGATTGCCGTTTAGGGCCGTTATTTGATATTTCTCATGCTTGCTTCCAGAAGCTCTTTCTCTCTTCTCTGCTTACGGATGTAATCCGAGGTCAGAGCGAACAAAAGCAGAGCGCCGCGCGCTACATACTGCCAGAAGGTCGGCACATTTACCATGATCAGACCTGTGTTGAAAGCCTGGATCAGGATCACGCCCAGCACCGTGCCGAACATACTGCCGACGCCGCCTGCAAAGGATACGCCGCCGAGGATAACCGCCGTGATCGCATCGAACTCAAGGTTGACATTGGCTGCCGGCTGGCCGGAATTCATACGTGCCGCAAAAATGATTCCTCCAAGGGAGGTCAGTACAGCGATCAGTACGAAGCAGGTACGGATGATCTTTCTCGGATTTAAGCCTGCAAGTCTTGCTGCCTCTGTGCTTCCTCCGATCGCATACACGCTCCGTCCGAATTTGGTCTTTGCAAGGATGAAGCCAAATACGATAAAGGAAATGATCATCAGCCATACCGAAATATGGACTCCCGCGATCCGAAGCTTGCCAAGCGCGATAAAGGTCTGGTTGCTGACTGCGACCGGCTTTCCATCACAGATAATATAGGCAAATCCGCGGATAACGGACTGTGTGACAAGTGTTGCGATAAATGCTTCCAGCTTAATACAGTTGACCATCCATGCATTGAACAGTCCTACAAGTACACCGGCTGCCAGTGTGATCACCACTGCCAGCACAAACGGCACGCCCATACTCAGAAGAAGCGCAACCAGCGTCCCTGCAAAAGCTGCCAGCGAACCAGGAGACAGGTCGTTTTGTCCTGCAATGATCAGATATGTATGCCCCACTGCCACCATGCCGACAAGCGATGCCGCCACGAGCAGGTTCATCATATTCTGGAGCGTCATAAAGTTTCTGTTCAGACAGGTGAATAAGACGAATACAACAATATTTGCAATGATCAGAATCAACTTATCCCCGCCGATCCAACTGAGTATATTTTTCTTTTCTTTGTTTTCCATTACGCTTCATCCCCCATCATTCCAAGACTTAACAGTTTATCCTCCGTTGCCTCTTCCCTGCTCACCTCGCCGGATACGCGCAGCGACCTCATGACGATGATCCGGTCCGAAAGACCGATCACCTCTGGAAGCTCCGAAGAGATCAGTATCACGCCAAGCCCCTGTTTTGCAAATTCGCAGATCATATTGTAAAACTCCGACTTTGCCCCGACGTCAATTCCCTTTGTCGGCTCATCGAGGATGAGTACCTTGGGATTTGTCGCGATCCATCTCGCTACAATACACTTCTGCTGGTTTCCTCCGGAGAGCTCTACGATCTTTTTGTCCGGAGACGGTGTTTTGATCTTGAAATCCGCGATGCCCTTCGCTGCTGCCTGTGCTTCCTTCGCGGAACTGATCACTCCCAGATTATTGGAATTCTTATCCAGCAGCGAGATATTGATATTCCCGGCAACACTTAAATTGCCGAGGATCCCCTGCAGCTTTCTGTCCTCCGGCACCAGAACGATGCCATTTTCCACCGCTTCCTTCGGAGACCGGTTCACAATCTTTTTTCCCTCAAGCCATACCTCTCCGGTGCGCATCTTATCTGCGCCTATGATCGCACGCATCAGCTCTGTCCTGCCTGCGCCGACCAGTCCGGAAAATCCCAGGACCTCTCCCTTATGCAGTGTAAAGGATACCGGCTTAACGTAATCAGAAGATACCTCCTTCACCTCAAGGAGCACATCTCCTATCTCCTTATTGCGGTCGAGGCTCTCAAATATATCGCCCAGATCACGTCCGACCATCATCTTGATCAGCTGCTGCTCCGGCACCTCTTTTGTCACTACGGTATCCACATACCGCCCATCCTTAAAGATCGCCACCTTGTCCGCGATCTGCTGGATCTCTTTCATACGGTGTGAAACATAAATGATGATCTTTTCCTGCTTTTTCAGTTTTTCGATGATTTCAAATAAGCTGTCGATCTCTGCATCACTTAAGCTTGCGGTCGGCTCATCGAAGCAGATGACCTTTAGATTCTCACGGCTGTATGCCTTCATGATCTCTACCATCTGCTGATATGCGATGCTGAGATCCTTTACCTTTGTTGTCGGAGAGATCGGAAGTCCGAAATCATCAATGATCGCCTTCGCCATCTGATTGGCCTTTGCCGTGTCAATGATCCCGAAGCGGTTGACCGGCATACGTCCGAGATAAATGTTTTCTGCCACACTCAGCTCGAGCAGGATCTGGCGCTCCTGATAAATAACACTGATCCCTTCCTGGATCGCCTCATGAGGAGAATGAAAATGCTTCTGAACACCATCTAACAGATATTCACCCTTTGTCGGCTGATAGTCGCCGTTTAGCACCTTCAGGAGGGTAGATTTTCCTGCCCCGTTCTCACCCAGAAACGCAAGTACTTCTCCGCCATACGCTTTAAAACAAATATCATCAAGCGCTTTTACACCGGGAAAATACTTTGAGATATTCTTAAACTCAAGCACGCTCCTCATACACGTTTCCTCCTTGTCTTATCTGGTTTCCATTATAAACACCCCTGCACTGTATTTCATTATGGGAAATTGCCCAAGGGTTTAAAAAAATTGCTCTTTTTGTACAGTTTGAATACTTTTTCTCCTTCTTTTTATCTGTTTTCGTTATTATAACGGTTTCTTCTCCCCTTTTCTTTTGTCATTCGGAATTTTAGTCCTGTTCTTTTGCATAATCCGGAACAAAGCTGTCGATTTTATCTTAGTTTTTCTACCGCTTCTTTTTCCTGTTTTTCCGCCTCTCTTCTTATAAATTCCTTAAATCACTGGACAGACAAATGGGGCAATGATACAATATCGGAAACCTGGCATCCGCGCACAGGAGGTCCGCAAGGTCCGCGTCCCGATGCCGGAGCAACTGCATATTAACAGGCAGATCTACAGCAGATCTATGTAAGGGAGTATGATTATGATCAAATTATTAAAACCACTTTCATTCCTGCCTGCTCTGTGTCTGATGTATATGATCTTTACCTTTTCCGCACAGGACGGAACTACATCATCCCAGCTAAGCTACAAGGTGAGCTACAAGCTGGTCGAGGTAGGCGGGGAAATACTCGGAGCAGACTTTGAGCCATGGGAGATCGACAGTCTAGCCGTACGTTTTCATGGAGTGATTCGAAAAATTGCTCACATGACAGAATACTTTGCGCTGGCTGTGGCAGTCTCCTTTCCGCTGTATGTATATGGACTGCGCGGCATCTGGCTGATGCTTGTCGCCGGTTTTCTCTGCGTCGCCTTTGCCTGCGGAGACGAATACCACCAGTCCTACGTCGCAGGACGCGGGCCGTCCAAACGTGATGTGCTGATCGATTCCTTCGGCGTATTCTGGGGGATCATCCTGGTACGGATCATCGGATGGACCGGGCGCAAGACCATTTTCCGTCCGTTCGGAAAGAAAAAGAAGGCATACGCAGAAGTTCCGCCGTACCAGGCTCCGCCTTATCCGTATCCGCCCTATCCAAATGCACCATACGGCGGGAACGCTGACGCACAGCCAGTATCCTATTATCCGCCATACGGCACATCCGGCGACAGCACAGACAAGAAAAAACGTTTTTCCAGAAAAAACAGACAGACCCGCAGCGGTGCTCCAGATGGCTATGGCATTCCGAATGGCTACGGCGCTCCTGGCGGCTATAGCAGTCCAAATGGCTACGGCGCTCCTGGCGGATATGGCAGTCCAAACGGCTACGGCGCTCCTGACGGCTATGGCAGTCCAAACGGCTGCGGCGCTCCTGACGGCTATGGCAATCCTGGCGGCTACGACGCTCCTGACGGCTATGGCAATCCTGGCGGTTATTACGCTCCGACACAGCCGCCTTACCGCAGACCAGAGCGTGAATCCTCTGACCGGCTTTCTGAAGATTTATCTCTGAAAAAGCTGATGCACGATTTGAAGGAACAAAAAGCAGAACGCAAATCACATAACGATTCTTCGCATTCCTGACCATATGATAAATATGCTGAAAAGTAATCAGGGGGCTTCCGCTTTACCGTATATCGTAAAGCGGAAGCCCCCTGAACTATATCTTTTTTATTGTCATCCGACGCTGGCTGTTTATTCCTCTGTCGTTTCGCCGATCAGGATCTCCTCTGCATCCTCCTCCAGAATATCATCCTGGACATCTGCTTCCAGATTCTCCTCCGGCAGCTCCGGATCATCGATCAGCTCGTCGAGCAGCTCCTGCTCTTTTTCTTCCTCCAGCTTCTTTCTGGCATTGGCAAGATCATACTTGTAATCATCCGTACCGGAAATATCGATCTGAACATCGCGATAACGTCTCATACCAGTACCAGCCGGAATCAGCTTACCGATAATAACATTCTCCTTCAGACCGATCAGCGGATCCACCTTACCCTTGATCGCTGCTTCTGTCAGTACCTTTGTCGTCTCCTGGAAGGACGCTGCAGACAGGAAGGAGTTTGTCGCAAGCGCAGCCTTTGTGATACCGAGCATGACACGTTTGCCCTCTGCCGGCTGCTTGCCCTCTGCGATCATCCGCTCATTCTCATCCTCAAAGTCCAGAATATCCACGAGCGTACCCGGAAGGAACTGCGTATCGCCATTGTCCTCTACGCGGATCTTTTTGAGTGTCTGGCGCACGATCACCTCGATATGCTTGTCGTTGATCTCAACACCCTGCAGACGGTATACACGCTGTACTTCGCGCAGCATATAGTCCTGAACCGCCTCTACACCCTTGATCTTGAGGATGTCATGCGGATTCACGCTACCTTCTGTCAGCTCATCTCCGGCTTCCAGATAAGCGCCATCGACAGCCTTGATCCTGGAACCATATGGGATCAGGTATGTCTTTGACTCTCCTGTCTCATTATTTGTTACGATGATCTCACGCTTCTTCTTCGTATCGCGGATCGTAGCCACACCTGCGATCTCTGTGATGATCGCAAGACCCTTCGGCTTTCTCGCCTCAAAAAGCTCCTCGACACGGGGAAGACCCTGTGTGATATCTCCACCGGCAACACCGCCTGTATGGAACGTACGCATCGTAAGCTGCGTACCCGGCTCACCGATCGACTGTGCTGCAATGATACCTACAGATTCACCTACCTGTACCGGCTCGCCGGTAGCCAGGTTTGCGCCGTAGCATTTTGCGCAGACGCCGACATGAGAGCGGCAGGTCAGGATCGTACGGATCTTGATCTTCTGATACGGCTTTCCTTCCGCATCCACGCCATCCTTCATGATACGCGCCGCACGCTTCGGTGTGATCATATGGTTTGCCTTTACGATCACTTCGCCATTTTTATCTTTGATCGTCTCACAGGAGAATCTTCCCGTGATACGCTCCTGAACATTTTCGATCTCCTCACGGCCGTCAGTAAATGACTGTACATACATGCCCGGGATCTCGTCTCTGCCCTCACAGCAGTCGATCTCGCGCACGATCAGCTCCTGAGATACGTCTACGAGACGTCTTGTCAGGTAACCGGAGTCCGCTGTACGAAGAGCCGTATCGGACAGACCTTTACGCGCACCATGCGCAGACATGAAGTATTCCAGTACGTCAAGACCTTCACGGAAGTTTGACTTGATAGGAAGCTCGATCGTGTGACCGGTCGTATCTGCCATCAGACCACGCATACCGGCAAGCTGCTTGATCTGCTTGTCAGAACCACGCGCACCGGAGTCCGCCATCATGTAAA
This sequence comes from Parablautia sp. Marseille-Q6255, assembly GCF_951230155.1. Lineage (GTDB taxonomy): Bacteria > Bacillota > Clostridia > Lachnospirales > Lachnospiraceae > Choladousia. The sequence goes on along the minus strand of NZ_CATNVD010000020.1, from coordinate 48,672 downwards.
TATTGTTGTATTTGTCAAGTCCGTCAAGCAGGGCTTTCGTCAGGATATCATCTGTCTCTTTCCATGTCTCAACGACTTCTTTGTAACGCTCTTCTTCTGTGATAAGACCACGCTTGTAGTTGCGTGTGATACGGTCAACCGTATCCTGTGCCTTCTGGATCAGCTGCGGCTTCTCCGGCGGCACGGTCATATCCGAAATAGATACCGTCATCGCTGCTCTTGTAGAATACTTGTATCCGGTTGATTTGATCAGGTCAAGCACCTCGGCCGTCTTTGTCGTGCCGTGTGTATTGATGACCTTCTCAAGGATCTGCTTCAGGCCCTTCTTTCCTACCAGGAAATCAACCTCAAGCTTGAGCTCATTGCCCGGGATCGTACGATCCACAAAGCCAAGATCCTGCGGAAGGATCTCATTGAAGAGGAAGCGGCCCAGTGTAGACTCTACGACATCAGAGATCACTGTACCATCCTCAAGCTTCTTCTGCATCCGCACCTTAATGCGCGTCTGCAGTGTGACCGCCTTGTTCTCATATGCGAGGATCGCCTCATTTACGCTCTTGAAGAACTTGCCCTCGCCAAGCGCGCCCGGTCTCTCCTGCGTCAGATAGTAGATACCAAGTACCATATCCTGAGACGGAACGGCAACCGGACCTCCATCAGACGGCTTTAACAGGTTGTTCGGAGAAAGCAGGAGGAAGCGGCACTCTGCCTGAGCCTCTACGGACAGCGGAAGATGTACAGCCATCTGGTCTCCGTCGAAATCGGCGTTGAACGCTGTACATACGAGCGGATGCAGCTTGATCGCCTTACCCTCTACGAGGATCGGCTCAAATGCCTGAATACCAAGACGGTGCAGTGTAGGAGCACGGTTTAACATAACCGGATGCTCTTTGATGACTTCCTCGAGTACGTCCCACACCTCCGGCTGCAGACGCTCTACCATCTTCTTTGCATTTTTAATGTTGTGCGATGTACCGTTGGCTACAAGCTCTTTCATAACGAACGGCTTAAACAGCTCGATCGCCATCTCCTTTGGCAGACCGCACTGATAGATCTTAAGCTCCGGTCCTACGACGATAACGGAACGTCCGGAATAGTCAACACGCTTGCCGAGCAGGTTCTGACGGAAACGTCCGGACTTACCCTTGAGCATGTCAGACAGGGATTTCAGAGCGCGGTTGCCCGGTCCTGTGACAGGACGGCCGCGGCGGCCGTTGTCGATCAGCGCATCGACCGCCTCCTGCAGCATACGCTTCTCGTTGCGGACGATGATATCCGGAGCGCCAAGCTCCAGCAGTCTTTTCAGACGGTTGTTTCTGTTGATGATACGGCGGTACAGGTCATTTAAGTCAGACGTAGCGAAACGTCCTCCGTCGAGCTGTACCATCGGACGCAGATCCGGCGGAATGACCGGGATGACCGTCATGATCATCCACTCCGGGCGGTTGCCGGATTCGCGGAATGCTTCTACGACCTCAAGTCTCTTGATGATCCTTGCCCGCTTCTGTCCGGTGGATTCCTTGAGTCCGCGCTTTAACTCTGCAGCCTCTTTTTCCATGTCGATCGCTTCCAGAAGCTCCTTGATCGACTCGGCGCCCATGCCGGCGCGGAAGCTGCTGCCCCATTTCTCGCGTGCCTCCTGGAACTCACGCTCTGTGAGCACCTGCTTGTAGTGCAGATCCGTTGTCCCCGGATCCAGCACGATATAGTTTGCAAAATACAGAACCTTCTCCAGTGTACGCGGGGAAAGATCCAGTATCAGACCCATTCTGGAAGGGATGCCCTTAAAATACCAGATATGGGAGACCGGTGCGGCAAGCTCGATATGCCCCATACGCTCACGGCGCACGGCAGCCTTCGTCACTTCTACTCCACAGCGGTCGCACACAACGCCTTTATAACGGATCTTTTTGTACTTTCCGCAGTGGCACTCCCAGTCCTTGCTCGGTCCGAAAATGCGTTCGCAGAAAAGTCCCTCCTTCTCCGGCTTTAATGTACGGTAATTTATAGTTTCCGGCTTCTTTACCTCTCCGTGAGACCATTCTCTGATCTTGTCCGGAGATGCAAGGCCGATCTTGATCGCATCAAACGTCATCGGCTGATATGCCTCATTGTTTGTTGTCTCTGGCATTGATGGTACTCCTTTCACACGTTACTCTTCGTCGTCAAAAGTTTCTTCCATTTCTTCCAAAAAGTCTTCGTCGCTGTCTTCCTCCACATCGACCAGCTCCTCGCCTTCAAATTCCTGGCGGCTGAAGCCGTAGTTGCCAAGAGAGTCCTCTTCCTTATCACGGTATCTGCGGTCGCCCTCGATCACAGAGCGAAGATCTGTCTCGCCGTAATCGGCAGTCTCCATGATCTCTACCTCTGTATTGTCCTCCCGCAATACCTTGACGTCCAGTCCGAGAGACTGAAGCTCTTTGAGAAGTACCTTAAAGGATTCCGGAATACCCGGTTCCGGGATATTGTCACCCTTGATGATCGCTTCATAGGTCTTCACACGTCCGACCACGTCATCCGACTTCACAGTCAGGATCTCCTGAAGGGTATAGGATGCGCCGTATGCCTCAAGCGCCCATACCTCCATCTCTCCGAAACGCTGTCCGCCGAACTGTGCCTTACCGCCCAGCGGCTGCTGCGTAACAAGTGAGTACGGACCTGTAGAACGTGCGTGGATCTTATCGTCTACCAGATGGTGCAGCTTCAGATAATGCATGTGTCCGATCGTTGTCGGGCTGTCGAAATACTCGCCCGTACGGCCGTCGCGCAGAAGCACCTTACCATCTCTGGAGATCGGCACGCCCTTCCACAGCGCTCTGTGATCTCTGTTCTCATACAGATAATCCAGGACCTCCGGAAGCAGCTCGTCTCCGTGCTTTTCTTTAAATTCTTCCCACTCAAGATTTACGTAATCATTCGCAAGATCCAAAGTGTCCATAATATCGTTCTCGTTCGCTCCATCGAATACCGGCGTAGCCACGTTAAAGCCGAGCGCCTTTGCAGCAAGGCTTAAATGGATCTCAAGCACCTGTCCGATATTCATACGGGACGGCACGCCCAGCGGGTTCAGCACGATATCAAGCGGACGTCCGTTCGGAAGGAACGGCATATCCTCTACCGGAAGCACACGGGAAACGACACCCTTGTTTCCGTGACGGCCGGCCATCTTGTCTCCGACAGAGATCTTTCTCTTCTGAGCAATGTAAATGCGGACCGCCTGATTTACTCCCGGAGCCAGCTCATCGCCATTCTCGCGTGTAAATACCTTTGCGTCTACAACGATACCGTACTCGCCGTGCGGCACCTTCAGAGAAGTATCTCTTACCTCGCGCGCCTTCTCGCCGAAGATCGCACGCAGCAGACGCTCCTCCGCCGTAAGCTCTGTCTCTCCCTTCGGAGTCACCTTTCCGACCAGAATATCTCCTGCACGTACCTCTGCTCCAATGCGGATGATACCTCTCTCATCGAGATCCTTGAGCGCATCATCGCCGACACCCGGAACATCTCTTGTGATCTCCTCCGGTCCGAGCTTTGTATCACGCGCCTCCGCCTCGTATTCTTCAATATGAACAGATGTATACACATCATCCATGACAAGCTTTTCACTTAAAAGGACGGCATCCTCGTAGTTGTAACCCTCCCAGGTCATGAAACCGATCAGCGGGTTCTTTCCGAGCGCGATCTCGCCGTTTGACGTAGACGCTCCGTCCGCGATCACCTGGCCCTGCTCCACGCGCTCGCCCTTAAAGACGATCGGTCTTTGATTGTAGCAGTTGCTCTGGTTGCTTCGTACGAACTTCATCAGATGATACTCATCTCTCATACCATCGTCTGTCTTTACAATGATCCGGTTGGACTCGGAGCGTTCTACCACACCTGCATGCTTTGCAAGCACGCAGACTCCGGAGTCGACTGCCGTCTTGACCTCCATACCTGTACCGACAACCGGCGCCTCTGTCTTAAGAAGCGGCACCGCCTGACGCTGCATGTTCGATCCCATCAGAGCGCGGTTCGCATCATCGTTCTCCAGGAACGGGATCAGCGCCGTAGCGACAGAGAATACCATCTTCGGAGAGACGTCCATGTAATCAAACATGCTTCTCTCGTACTCCTGTGTCTCCTCGCGGTAACGACCGGAAACATTTTTACGGATGAAATGTCCTTCCTCATCCAGCGCCTCGTTCGCCTGCGCTACATGGTAATTATCCTCTTCGTCCGCTGTCATGTAAACAACCTCTTCTGTGACGCGCGGATTCTTCGGATCTGTTTTATCTATCTTGCGGTACGGCGCCTCTACAAAGCCGTACTCATTGATTCTTGCATACGTAGCCAGTGAGTTGATCAGACCGATGTTCGGTCCCTCAGGAGTCTCGATCGGGCACATTCTTCCATAGTGGGAATAATGTACGTCTCGCACCTCGAATCCTGCACGGTCTCTGGACAGACCACCCGGTCCCAGAGCGGAGAGACGTCTCTTGTGCGTCAGCTCACCAAGCGGGTTGTTCTGATCCATGAACTGAGACAGCTGGGAAGAACCGAAGAACTCCTTTACCGCTGCTGTCACAGGCTTGATATTGATCAGAGACTGCGGGGAGATCCCCTCGATCTCCTGTGTCGTCATACGCTCGCGTACGACTCTCTCCAGTCTGGACAGACCGATGCGGTACTGGTTCTGCAAAAGCTCGCCCACCGCACGGATACGACGATTTCCGAGATGGTCGATATCATCGTCATTTCCGATGCCGTACTCCAGATGGATATTGTAGTTGATAGAAGCGATGATATCCTCTTTTGTGATGTGCTTCGGAATCAGCTCGTGCACTGATTTTCTGATAGCATCCCTGATATCATCTGCATTGTCATTTTCTTCCAGTATTTTCTCGAGAGCCGGGTAGTATACTAACTCTGTAATGCCAAGCTCATGCGGATCGCAGTCCACATAGCTGCGCAGATCTACCATCATGCTGGAGAGAACCTTTACGTCGCGCTCCTCCGTACGGATCATCACGTACGGAACCGCTGCGTTCTGGATCTCATCGGCCATCTCGCGCGTCACCTCTGTGCCGGCCTGCGCGATGATCTCGCCGGTTGTCATATCAATGACATCCTCTGCGAGTATATGACCTGTGATGCGGTTGCGCAGCAGCAGCTTTTTATTGAACTTGTATCTTCCCACCTTCGCCAGATCATAGCGGCGCGGGTCAAAGAACATACTCATAATGAGGCTCTCAGCGCTCTCTACTGCAAGCGGCTCACCCGGACGGATCTTCTTATACAGTTCAAGAAGACCTTCCTGATAATTCTCGGAAGTATCCTTTGCCAGTGTCGCCACGATCTTCGGCTCCTCGCCGAACAGATCTATAATCTCTGCATTAGAACTGATACCGAGTGCACGAATCAGAACCGTAACCGGTACCTTTCTCGTCCTGTCAACGCGCACATAGAAAACATCATTGGAGTCTGTCTCATATTCAAGCCAAGCGCCGCGGTTCGGAATCACGGTACAGGAATACAGCTTCTTGCCCAGCTTATCATGGGCGATCGCATAATAGATACCCGGAGAACGCACAAGCTGGCTGACAATAACACGCTCCGCTCCATTGATCACGAACGTACCTGTCGCGGTCATCAGCGGAAGATCACCCATGAAAATATCATGCTCGCTTATCTCGTCATTCTCCTTATTGCGAAGACGTACTCTGACCTTCAGCGGTGCGGCATACGTGGCATCACGCTCCACACACTCCTCAATCGAGTATTTTTTATCGTCCTCACACAATTTAAAATCCACAAACTCAAGGCTCAGCTTGCCGCTGTAGTCTTCAATCGGTGAGATATCATCAAAGACTTCTTTGAGTCCCTCATCCAGAAACCACTGATAAGAGTCTTTCTGAACTTCAATAAGATTCGGCATTTCGAGAACCTCTTTCTGCCGCGAGTAACTCATACGAAATCCTTTACCATTTGTAATAGGACGTATCCTGTTTTTCTCCATTGATGTTTCACCTCTGTTCTTTCTGCAGTCTGAATCTACTTTTGGGCATAGTTATACCATTGGGCATAATCCCGCACAATAGTGCAACTTACATTTTATCGCAACCAAAGGTAGCTGTCAAGAGTTTTTTACCCAAATTTTTCTTGCTCCAAAATTTCGAGAAATGTAAAAGTAACTTCCGGTTCTTCTTCGCACTTCCGGAAGCTTGTTTTTCATTAAGGCTTTATGAAAGACTTATTTCCGGTTATCCTCTTCCTGTGATGTTCATGGGAGAAAGGATGTACATAATGAGAGCAAAACATTTAACCTTAGAAGAAAGAAAAATAATCCAGGAGGGCATCGAAAAGCGCTTGTCCAAAACAGCCATTGCCCGTTCCCTCCACAAAGATCCGACTACCATTGCAAAAGAAATCAAAAAGCATAGAACCTTAAAACCACGCAACCGCTTCAATTCACCTGTCATCTGTTCAAACTTTAAACAGTGCAGCAAACCCCGTAAATACTGTTCTGAAGCCTGCCCGTCCTATGCCGAACAGTCCTGTTCCCTGCGTGACCGCTCCGTCGGCGCCTGCAACCATTGTCCGGACATCAAACACTGCCGGCTGGATCATTACTTCTACAACGCCAGTCATGCTCACGAAGATTATCTCTTTCACCTGTCCGATTCCAGACAGGGCGTTAATCTTTCAGAGCCGCAACGTCTACTCATTGCACAAACCATTGCCCCGCTCCTCAAAAAAGGGCAGTCCCTTTATCAGATCCTTGCTAACCATCCGGAACTCTCCCTTTCGGTAAAATCCCTCTACACCTACATCGAAGGCGGCGTTTTTAAAGACTTTGGCGTTGATAACTTCTCTCTGCGCAGACAGGTTTCCATGCGCGAACGCAAAAAGCTGAAAAAACGCAGAGAGCCGGTCAACTATGAGGGGCATAAGTTTTCAGACTATCTCGCGTTTCTTGCCGACAATCCTTCCATCCCGACAACGGAGATGGATACTCTGTACAACCAACCGCAAGGACCTTATATCCAGACCTTTTCTTTTCAGAATACCGGACTTATGATCGGATTCCTCCATCAGGAAAAAACTTCGGAATCCATGGCTTCTGCCTTAGATTTCCTTCAGGAGCTTCTCGGCATCGACTATTTCCGCCTCTTTTCCCTGATCCTCACTGACCGTGGGACAGAGTTTGAAAAAGTCTCCCTCTTTGAACAGAATCCAAAGAGCGGACAGATACGGACAAATATCTTTTATTGCGACCCACAGACACCAAGCCAGAAACCTCATGTAGAAAATAACCACAACTATGTCCGGAATATCCTTCCGAACCAGCGGAATCTCGAACACCTGACGCAGAAAGATCTGAATCTTATGTTCGATCATATCAATTCCGTTCCACGAAAGGTATTAGGCGGAAGAACTCCTTATGAGGTCTTTTCCTTCTTTTATGGGGAAACGCTGCTGCATAAGCTGGGTGTCAGACGGATCGAACCGGATTCCGTAACGCTTCAGCCGTATCTGCTGAAAATAGAATAAGCCAGCCACAACCGCTGACTTATCCTTACACCATTAATTTTGCCCCTATGAACACACGTCCCATATGTATTCTTCTGGGCAACGGAACTTTGTCTTTCACAAAAAAAGAAAAAGCTCCCTTTGCTCCGCTTTGCATGCGCAAAAAAGCGGAACTGTACTTAAAGTTTACACAAAAAAAGTCTTTTAGGCAAGAAAAACTTCCGTTTTCCTGCCTGAAAACAGAAGTTTCTCTTTCATCCGGACGTTACTTTTACAACCGGAAGTTACTTTTATAATTCACCTGCTCCAAAATTTTTCAAAAATCGCTCTTAGAAAAGAAAACCCTGCAACCTTTTACCGATTACAGAGTTTCCTTTTCAGCTTACTTTTTTATTTTTACCCTTGCGCTGATTCCCTTTGCCCTCAAAACCTTCTTATACGTTTTCATTTTACTTCCGGGCACTTTTACTGTTGCCTTATCATAGATTTTCTCAAATGCCTTTTGCCCTACTTTTTTTGTGCTCAGCTTCTTTGTCTGAATTGTGATCTGCGACAATTTTTTGCAACCATAAAATGCCTGTTTTCCTATTTTTTCAACTCGTGCAGGAATTTTAATCTTTTTCAGCTTACTACACTTATAGAAAGCTTTGTTTCCTATCACTTTCGCATTCTTCCCAAGCTCAACTGAATTCAGATTAACGCAATTACTGAATGCATTATCCCCTATCACTGCAACATTTGCTCCGATCACTACCTTTTTCAGCTTTTTATTTCCTGCAAAAGCATGCGGCGCAATCACTGTCACATCATATTTTACACCTTGCAAAACTACAGTATTCGGAATTTTTACAGTCGAACCTTTTTGTGTCGTTCCCACATAGGTTACTTCTTTTTGTGTCGCCCCCGAAGATGCCACCCGATAGATTCCCTCACTCGTACTGTCGCGCAATACCGTGCCCTGTGGCAATACTTTATTTTCAGATTCCGGATACTGTAACGGCTTTTCTGTCTCCGCGGGTCTTTGCGGCACTGCCGGACGAGTAGGTTCAAATGGTTTCTCTATTGAAGGCTTATCCTGCGGCTTGGAAACTTTCTTTGGAATTATCTCTGTTTTCCTATCGCCACACGTATTACATATATATGTCATAATACCGGTAGCATACTCCGTTGCTTCTTTTGTAATTACACCATTTCCGTAATAATGCCCCTTCGCAGAAATCGTCTGCTGTACTGCCAACACTGCGCCACATACGGAACAGTGTTTTCCTGCGGTCTTTCCTGCTGTTGCACACGTTGCTGATACCGCCGGATCAATTACTTCTGTATGTCCTTTCGCCGGAACTACCTGCTGCGCCGTTATCACTGCATTACATACAGAACAATGCTTACCTGCCGTTTTTCCCGCCGTCGTACACGTTGCTTCCACTGCCGGATCGACTACTTCTGTATGTCCCTTTGCCGGTACGGTTTGTTGTTCTGTAATTACTTTTTTACATACTGAACAATGCTTGCCTGCCGTCTTTCCCGTCGTCGTACACGTTGCTTCCACTGCCGGATCGACTACTTCTGTATGTCCCTTTGCCGGTACGGTTTGCTGTTCTGTAATTACTTTTTTACATACTGAACAATGCTTGCCTGCCGTTTTTCCTGCCGTCGTACACGTTGCTTCCACTGCCGGATCGACTACTTCTGTATGTCCCTTTGCCGGTACAGTTTGCTGTTCCGTAATTATTTTTTTACATACTGAACAATGCTTGCCTGCCGTCTTTCCTGCCGTCGTACACGTTGCTTCCACTGCCGGATCGATTACCTCTGTATGTCCTTTTGCCGGTACCGTTTTCTGTGCTGTAATTACTTTTTTACACACTGAGCAGTGCTTTCCTTCCGTCTTGCCTTCCGTTGTACATGTCGCTGACACAGCTGGATCGACTACTTCCATATGCCCTTTCGCTGGTACCGTTTTCTGGGCTGTGATTACTTTTTTACATACTGAGCAGTGCTTTCCGGCTGTCTTTCCGGCTGTTGTACATGTCGCTGACACAGCTGGATCAGTCACTTCATAATGTAAAAGCGACACCCCTGCTTCATTTACTGTCGCCCAATTATAATTGCCCGCCTTGTCATAAACATATATATCACTTCGATACGGTCCACACTCATTTTTGTGCACAGAACGTTTTACTTGAAACGAATAGGTATTTCCCGATTTTGTATACGATTCATCTTTAATATCATCTTGAGCATTATTCACTGACCATGAAGGCAACCAAACCTTGTCAATTCCCACATTATCTGTTGCGGTAAATGAAACTGTATAGCTATCCTTCGTAATGTTCGACACTTTAACATTTGCAATTTTAGGTTTTTCTGTATCTTTTGGTATATTTATTGTCGTATGTCCAATTATCGTATGATCCGTTCCAGCCCCCACATTGATAGCATACACATACACCTCTTGTTTTCCTGTTTTTTGTGTACGAATAACGCTATCAATTCCATGATAATTTCCTAAAGCAGGATCTGCCAAATTAACGGGAACATCTGGTCTATATACATTTGCCGCAATTGCATGTGACTCTCCTTTACCTGCTGGTCCCCCCACATAAACATGTATCGATAAGGCCTCTGACTTTCTATCCTTGTCCAATGCCCAACCAGTTATTTTAATTCCACCTGCTATCCCTGTGATATCGCATGCACCCTCTGGGTTATGTCCTTTGATATAATCCTTATATCGATATACCGAAACCCCTGCGTTTCTCTGTTTAAAATAATCAAAGGTTTGTGTATAATGCCCCACTGTATTTTGGGCTACTGCATTTGCATCGTATATCTCAATAGTATTTGACCCTGCATTCACATTAACTACAATCATGGAATGCGGTCCCCCTGATCCATTTCTTTTTACCTGTATATAGTCACCCGGAGCCGCCTTTTCAAGTAACGATTCCAAACTTGCCAGAGAGTATCCCGGTGCCAGAGTTCCTATCGTCGTTATATCTGATGCAACATTATTCAATTTGTAACAGGTACTATTGCTGGAAAGTGCGCCATTCCCCACCTGTCTGCTGCCGCGTTCAAAAATCGTATTAAATACTTTGTGTGCAAATGCATAGCATTGCGAACCGCCCGCAAAACTCTGTGTCCACAAAGAACCCTTAGGATACTGTTTCATTACAGAACTTAAACGTGTCTGCACTTCTCCTGCCGAAATTGGCGCTGCCTTCGATTGCAAAGTATTCACTGACATAAACCAAATGCTTGTGATTATCACAATAATCAATAACCTCATACAGCTCTTTTTAACTTTCATCACCATTCTCCTCCCTGTTCAATACTTTTTCTTCAAGATAATAGTTTATCTTCCATACTCCTTCTTTTTCATTATAATATACACCTGTTTTCTTTACAAGTTAAACTTGTATATTTTAGAATATTAAATTCTACTTTTCATAAACTAAACTTGTAATATAAATCAAAAAAGGAATTTTTCATGAATCGAATTCGGGAATTAAGAGAAGAAAAAGGAATTACACAGGTCCGTCTTAGCATTGAGTTGGAAGTTTCACAAGAGACCATCAGTGCATATGAAATGGGAAAATATTTTCCAAGTGTAAAATCACTATTAAAATTGCGCGAAATATTCAACGCCAACATTGATTATATCCTCGGTCTTTCCAGCAACAGATATGAACCATTGCAAGTAAATTCTCTAAAAGAAGAAGAAATAGCACTTATTCAGGCGTTCCGAAAGCTCGATCTGACAGGGCGTGAAAAAGTCAAAGCCTATATCGATGGTTATCTGGCTCATATGCAGGGCTCCTGATTTTTTACAGACTCACTTTTTCTTCTGCATTTTACAGGATTTTCAAAATTACGTTTTTATAAAATTCAGCCATGCACAAAGTTACAAAAATCTGAATCCAAATTTGTTTGAAAACGAAGATTTTCTGTATACTTTTTGTATGGCTGAACTGTTTTTACAGGCGTCAGTACGCCTTTCCCGCAAGGATCTCTTTATAATCTTTCAGATTCTTTTCCAGCAGCTTTGGCGTGTCCAGATGATATGGACATTTGCTCATGCACTGGTTGCAATGCAGACATTCCTCGATCTTCATCATCTTTGCCTGCATCTCTCCGGTCAGCTGCGCATCCGACGGCGCGCGGCGGATCATCAGGGACATCCGGGCACAGTTGTTGATCTCTATACCGGCCGGACACGGCATGCAGTAGCCGCAGCCCCGGCAGAAATCTCCCATCAGCTCTTTCCTGTCCTTCTCGATCAGCGCACGCAGCTCATCGGTCATCACCGGAGGAGTCTCAATATAAGAAAGGAACTCCTCCAGCTCACGCATACGCTGCACACCCCAGATCGGCAGCACATTGTCAAACTGCACTTCAAACGCATACGCCGCGGCAGAGTTTGTGATCAGGCCGCCCGAGAGCGCTTTCATCGCAATAAAGCCCATATCCTTCTCCTTACATGCATGCACAAGCGCGATATCATCCTCGGTCGCCAGATAACAGAACGGGAACTGCAGCGTCTCATACAGCCCCGAAGCTATCGCCTCACGCGCGACGCCTAAACGGTGGTTTGTGATACCGATGTGCAGGATCTTTCCCTGCTTTTTCGCCTCAAGCATACACTCATATACGCCGCTTTCGTCTCCCGGCTTCGGGCAAAAGGACGGATTGTGGAACTGATAAATATCCAGATGGTCCGTCTTCAGATTTGTAAGCGTTGTCTCCAGATCCTTCCAGAAGTCCTCCGGCCTTACTGCCGCTGTCTTAGAAGCTATGTACACCTGATCTCTGACCTCCGAAAGCGCCAGACCAAGCTTGTGCTCACTGTCTGTATAGAACCGCGCGGTATCAAAAAACGTCACGCCACTGTCATAGGCTCTCCGTACGATTTTTACCGCATCCTCATCGCTGATGCGCTGGATCGGAAGCGCGCCGAAGCCGTTTTTATTTGTCACGATCTCTGTTTTTCCCAGTCTTACTGTTTTCATGTGGATTCCTCCCCTTCTTTTTCTGTTTTCTCTGTCATGCATTCTGCCTCATTCGCCGGTCTGCTCTGCTGCGCACCGGGCAAGCAGCGCCCGGATCTCCTGCTCTTTGCCGCACACAAAGCCCTGTACCATCTCCGGTCTGCCGCCGCCTTTCCCGCCAAAGCTCTCCCTCAGAGCTTTGGCAGCAGTCCTCGTATCCAGCCGGCTGCTTCCGATAATATAGTGATACCCCTCCTCTTCTGTGCCTTCAAATGCCGCACACAGGCCACTGCACCGTTCCATCGCCTGATTCACAAAGCTCCTCACTGCGATCATATCAAAATCCTCAACAAAGAGACAGACGTCCTGCTGATCCGGCCTGATCTGTTCAAGCTGTCCGGACAAAGAGGCTGCCTGAAGCCGGTTGAGCTGCTCCCGCAGCGCGCTGATCTGTTCCTTCTGGTGCAAAACGGCCTGCGCGACGGCCTCCTGCTTTGCGGAAAGCGCGACAGATACCGCCTCAACGCTCTCCTGCTTTTGCATATAATCCTGAAGCGCTCTGCTCCCGCTCACCATCACCATACGGCAGCCGCCGCGATGGCGCTCACAGGAAAGGATCTTGATCAGACCGATCTCTCCTGTCCTGCCGACATGCGGAGCACAGCAGGCACACCGGTCGACACCGGGAATCTGCACGATCCGCACCTGTCCCTCTATCTCGATCTTGCTCCGGTACTCCAAAGCTGCGAGCTCCTCCTTCGCCGGATACAGCACCTCTACCGGAAGATCGGCAAACACCGCCTGATTTGCCAGTGTCTCGACCGTGCGCACCTGGTCTTTGGAGAGCTCTCCATTAAAATCAAGCGTTGTCAGCTCCTCGCCAAGATGAAATCCGACATTATCCAGCCCATACAGGCGGTGCACAATACCCGAGAGGATGTGCTCCCCGCTGTGCTGCTGCATCCGGTCAAACCGCTTCTCAAAATCAAGGCGTCCCGCCACCTCATCGCCTGCCTCAAGCGGCAGATCCGTCACATGCCAGATCATGCCGTCCTTCTCCTGCGTATCAAGCACTGCGACAGCCTTTTGCTCTCTCCGGGTCTGCAGCTCCTGCGCATTCTCACCCTCCTCTCCCTTTTTGCAGAGCCATCCGGTATCTCCAAACTGTCCTCCGCCCTCCGGGAAAAATGATGTGCGGTCAAGCAGGATACCGTATTTGTCCTTATACGCCCTGCACGCAAGTACTGTCGCTGTAAATTCGCTTTTGTGGCTGTCCTCATAATACAGGCGCTGCGTCGAAACTGCCGCCTGCTCTATCGTTTTTTCCTGCATCATTTGTCACCTCGTAAATGTAGAAATGGGATGCTGCGCATCACCCGGAAAGACTCCCGATGATTTTGCAGCATCCCGCCCGCAGCTGATCCTTATGCGATCTCTGTCACCTTATAATCCTGCTCTTCCACTGCCTTTTTGAGCACGTCATTTGCGATCTCGGCATTCAGCTTCACTACGGCAGTCCCTGACTCATGGCTGACCACTGCCTCGTCTACCTCCGGCAGCGCCTCCAGTACTTTTTTCACTCTTGCCTCACAATGTCCGCACATCATGCCTTCAATCTTCATCGTTCTTTCCATTGTATTCTTCTCCTTTACTGTTTTATTTTTATGACTGATTTTTTTATCTTTTGCTGTATTATACATCGAAAACAGGTTTAAGCGCAATGCATTTGTTACAACACAGAAGCTTGATAAGCTCATTGCCGCCGCTCCGAACATCGGATTGAGCTTCCAGCCAAACAGCGGATACCACAGACCTGCTGCCAGCGGAATACCGATGATATTGTAAATAAACGCCCAGAACAGATTTTCGTGGATATTCCGCAGGGTCGCGCGGCTTAACCGGATCGCTGCCGGTACATCCAGCAGCCTGCTCTTCATCAGCACCACATCCGCAGCGTCGATCGCCACATCGGTGCCTGCGCCGATCGCGATACCGATATCTGCCCGCGTAAGCGCCGGGGCATCATTGATCCCGTCACCCACCATTGCGACCCTTCCCTGCTCCCTGAGAGCGCGGATCACGCTTTCTTTTCCGTCCGGAAGCACACCGGCGATCACCTCATCTACGCCCGCCTGCGCTCCGATCGCCTTTGCGGTCCGCTCATTGTCCCCGGTAAGCATCACGACGCGGATCCCCATATTTCTGAGCTGGCGCACGGCCTCCGGGCTGTCTTCCTTGATCATATCCGCAACGGCGATCACGCCCGCAAGCTTTCCGTCTCTTGCAAAAAACAGCGGAGTCTTTCCCTCCTCTGCCAGCCGCATCGCTTCTTCCTGCGAGGCCTGCGGGATATCTGCCTTTGTACGGATAAACGTCAGATTCCCCCCTGCCAGCGCTGCGCCGTCCAGAGTCCCTGTCAGGCCATTGCCCGGCACCGCCTGAAAATCAGTAATCTCCCGCATCACAAGTCCCGTCTCCTTCGCATACCTTATGACTGCCTTTGCAAGCGGGTGCTCACTTTTTTGCTCCAGTGCACACGCCAGCTCCAGAAGCTCTTCCCGCGTTGTCCCTTCTGCTGCCAGAATATCTGTGATCTCAGGTTCACCGCCTGTGATCGTCCCCGTCTTGTCAAGCGCCACGATCTCGACCTTTCCTGTCTCCTCCAGAGATACTGCAGTCTTGAACAGCGTCCCGTGCTTTGCACCCATACCGTTTCCTACCATGATCGCTACCGGCGTCGCCAGACCAAGCGCGCACGGACAGCTGATCACAAGAACTGATATCCCCCGGGCCAGTGCAAAGCCAATGCTCTGTCCTGCGAGCAGCCATATCAGGATCGTCACTGCCGCAATTGCGATCACGACCGGCACAAACACACCCGATACCTTATCTGCCACCTTCGCGATCGGCGCTTTCGTAGCAGCCGCGTCGCTGACCATCTGGATGATCTGAGAGAGCGTCGTATCCTCTCCGACCCTCGTTGCCTCACACTCAAGAAATCCCGACTGGTTCACCGTAGCTGCCGAAACGGGATCTCCCGCCTCCTTGTCCACCGGGATACTCTCTCCCGTAAGCGCAGACTCATTGACAGCGCTGCTGCCTGCTATGACAACGCCATCTACCGGGATGTTTTCCCCCGGCCGCACGACAAAGTGATCGCCGATACGGACCTCCTCAATACCTACTGTGACCTCCTGTCCATCCCGCAGCACAGCAGCTGTCCTGGGAGCCAGCTTCATCAGCCCTTTCAGGGCATCTGTCGTTTTTCCCTTGGAGCGCGCCTCCAGCATCTTCCCCACTGTGATCAGCGTCAGGATCATCGCCGCCGACTCAAAGTAGAACTCATGCATATAGCGCATCACGCCTGCCATGTCGCCGTGCAGCTGCGCATCACTCATCGCAAAGAGCGCGTACGTGCTGTATAGAAATGACGCGCCGGAGCCCAGCGCCACCAGCGTATCCATATTCGGCGCCCGGTGGAGAAGTCCCTTAAAACCACTGACAAAAAATTTCTGGTTGATCACCATAATGGCTGCCGTAAAAAGAAGCTGTACAAGTCCCATAGACACATGATTATCTGCCAGCACAGCCGGAAGCGGCCAGCCCCACATCATATGCCCCATAGACACATACATCAGCGGGAGCAGCAGCACAAGAGAGGCAACCAGGCGCCGCTTCATCGCCGGCGTCTCCCGGTCCTGCAGCATATCTTCGTATTCCTGTGCCAGATTCACGCCGCTTTTTTCTCCCTGCGCCGGACCTGGCGCGCCCTTTTCCGACGCTCCGTACCCGGCAGCCTCCACAGCTGCAATGACCTGCTGCGCAGTCGCATCCCCCTCCACGCCCATAGAGTTCGTCAGCAGACTGACCGAGCACGCCGTCACACCGGGCAGCCCTGCAACCGCTTTCTCAACCCGCGCGCTGCATGCCGCGCAGCTCATACCTGTTACATGATACTGTTTCATCGCATCTCCTCCTTCCGAAGCCACGAACTTTTATACCCCTATCCGGTATCTTTTTTCATTATATACCCCCGTCAGGTATTTTGCAAGGTTTTTATGACAGAAGTTTTCGCAGCCAAATGTGCCTTCAAAAAAATACCGGAGCATCTCCCGTATCTATAAGAGTCTCCGGTATTTCTGTCTTTTATTTCAGGAAACCATTTACAATCTGCTCCTCGGCTTCCTCCTCCGTCAGTCCCAGCGTCATCAGCTTGATGATCTGCTCGCCTGCAATCTTTCCGATCGCCGCCTCATGGATCAGCGCCGCATCCAGATCATTCGCCTCAAGCTGCGGAACAGCCAGGATCCGCGCGTTGTCCATAATGATCGCATCGCACTCAGTATGACCGCTGCACGGCGCATTGCCGATGATCCGTGAATCAAATTTCTGATAAGAAGCGTCTCTTGCTACCGAGCGGGAAATCACATCTGCGCTGGCATTTTCTCCGTTCAGACTGACTGCATAGTTGCTGACTGCGCTCTGGCTGCCGTGCGTCATCAGACGCTCGCGCACGATCAGCTTCGCGCCCTCTGCCAGCTCTGCCTTCGTGTCACGCACGGTGGAATCAACCCCTTTGATCTGGACCATGTCCATCTCCATGTAGCTGCCTTCCTCCATATAGACCTCTGTCCCCGGATTCAGGATCCTCTTTCCGGCTCCATCCCCGGCTCCATAGTGCTTTTCCACGTATTTGATGCGTGCATTTTTCCCTACATAAAAGCGGTGGATCCCGTCATGCTGAGAATCCTGCGTACCACAGTTGTCAATACCGCAGCCTGCCACGATCACGACGTCACTGTCCTCGCCGATATAAAAATCATTATATACCGTCTCCCTGATCCCGCTCTGGCTCAGGACGACCGGGATATGCACACTCTCATGTCTCGTACCCGGCGCAATGCGGATATCAATACCGCTGCCGTCCTCCTTCGTCACAATATCAATATTCGCCGTTGTGTTTCTGGCTGCCATCTGGCCGTTCGCGCGGATATTGTACGCGCCTTCCGGCACCTCATGAAGATCAGCGACTTCCTCGATCAGCCTCTTTTGAATCTCATCCAGCATCATCGCTCTCCTCCTTTTCCCTGATAGAATCCCTCACATACATTTACAGCCGAAGCGGTCCCCAGCAGATTCGGGAGCACTGCCTCTCTCGTATCCTGCTGCACGATCCTTCCGTCTGCGATCACCACGATCTCATCCGCAATATTCAAAATACGCTCCTGATGAGAAATGACCAGAATGGAGCCGTGCTCGATACGCTCCTGCATCCGCTCAAATACCTGGATCAGATTCTGGAAGCTCCACAGATCAATACCGGCCTCCGGCTCATCAAAGACCGAAAGCCTTGTCCCTCTGGCCAGCACCGTTGCGATCTCAATGCGCTTAAGCTCTCCTCCGGAAAGACTTCCGTTTACCTCTCTGTTGATATAATCCTTCGCGCAAAGTCCCACCTCAGAGAGGTACTTGCACGCGTCTGCCACACTCACTCGCTTTCCTACCGCCATGCGGATCAGATCAAGCACCTGGATCCCCTTAAAACGCACCGGCTGCTGAAAGGCAAAGCTGATCCCCATCCGCGCGCGCTCCGTAATACTCTTGTCCGTAATATCTACGCCGTCAAAATAAATCCGTCCCGAAGTCGGCTGTACAATACCTGCGATCAGCCTGGCAAGCGTTGATTTTCCGCCGCCGTTTGGTCCGGTGATCACTACAAATTTCTTTTCATCGATCCTGAGATTAATATTCCTCAAAATATCCTTTTGTTCCTTTTCGTCTGATACCTCAAACGACACATCCTTTAACTCCAGCATCTTTTTCACCTTTTCTTTCCGATGTTTTCGGCATTTATTATAATGAAAATCCTTCCATCTATCAAGATGGGATCTGTACTTTTTTCTATCGCCTGCAGCCGCGCCGCTTCCTCGCGCACTTTTGCCTGTCTGCCTCCGGCACATCCGGTCATGCGATCATATCCGGCCAGGAAAGAATCTCCTGCGCGATCACTTCTTCATAATCGCCCTCCAGATCCTGACTCCTCCCGACATTGAACACATTCGTCTCTGCTCCCCATACGCCATCGTAGTACTCCCATACATGAAAGCTCAGTCCGCGGAACAGAAAATCCAGACTTCCACAGCCATCCTCCTGCGTATAAGCAAATGAAATTTTTTTCTGCCGCAATGCTTCCTGCACACGCTCTAAACGCATGGTATCCTCCTCACTTTCTCCGCACAAAGTATGCTTTGTGATCGTGCCACTATTATTATACGTTAGTTTTCTCATATGTCAATGTGGACAACTTATGCCAAAACAGGCGTATTCCGGATCTTCTCTATTCTGCCTGTTTTTCCCGCAGCCGCACCTGCATCCTGACCGGCTGATGATCCGTATACTGAAAATCAGTATCTATATTTTCCACGCTGACCAGCTCTACATTATCTGACAGGATAAAACCATCTATCACATACACCTGCGAATCCTGATAATTGCCGCTGTACGGCGCATTCAGCAGCCGGCAGGTCGGCACGTTATCGGATACTGCATAGGAAAATCCCTCCGGAATGTCATCCGCCCCGACGACTCCCGGCACCCAGTTTTCTTTATCATGGATCGGATATTTCTCCATTCCCTCAAATGTCTGATTGAAATCACCGCCTGCGATCACATAATTCCCTTTTTCATACTCTTCCTTCAGCTTCTCTGCCAGCATCCTGCTCTGGGCGATCTTGCCTTCGCCACTGTCATACGCTTCCAGATGGAAATTGATCAGCACAAGCTCTTTCTCGCTGCCTTCCACCGGGAGACGGCACTCCAGCATACAGCGCTTTAAATTACAGGTCTTTACCGGCCAGGTAAAAGACTCCGGCAGCGCGATGCGAAAAGCCTGCCCGACCTCATACGGCGTCATGGTCACAAGCCCGCTCTCAACCTTCCCGATCGGCGGCAGAGGATATGGCACAAAGTCGCAGCGGAAATTGCACGCATACATTCCCTGATACCCAAGCGCCGCTTCATAGGCTGCCTGTTCATCGATCCGATAGGACCGCTTTGAGTCCCGGTCTACCTCCTGCAAAAAGTATACATCTACTTCCTGCTCTTTTAAGATCCTGCTGATCCCCTCCAGATTTTCCTGCACCAGCTCTCTGCTTTCCGGCTGTACCTTTTTCCCGCCGTCCATGAAGAAATCCTCATCCCTGCTCAGTCCCGCATATCCTGTATTAAAGCTCAGGACGGTAAATTCCTCTCCGACTCCGATTTTTTTCTTTCCTTTTGAAGCTGCAACCTCCTCCACCGGCTCCGGGCGATACTCCCGCACAGTCAGGTAAATGACTGCCGCCGCCAGAAGCAGCGCCAAAACGCACAGTACCAGTCCGATTATCTTTCCTGCTCTTTTCATTTTTTCTCTCCCGTTTTTCTTTTTATATATTTTTCCCTCTGACCGTCCGGCTTTTTCTTCCGGCTGCCCTTTTTCTCTTTTGCACCTGACCGGCGCTTCTGAACGGATTAGCAGTTGCATGATCCCCCAGACCTGTTATAAAATAGGGACACTTGATACTGCCATCTGAAAGGAGTTCTTATGGATAAAACAATTTATGAAGTTCCCTGCATCCGGCCCCGGAAAGCCGGTTCTGCTATACCGTCTCCGACAGTGCCCCCGGATCCCGTCATGGTATCCGTACCCGGCTCAAAAAGCATTACAAACCGGGCGCTCCTCCTCGCTGCGCTCGCAAACGGCGTATCTGTCCTGCACGGCGTACTGTTCAGTGATGATTCCCGCCATTTCCTGGCCTGCCTGCAGTCCCTGGGTTTTGAGGTCTGCATAAATGAGACGGACCAGACTGTTTCCGTCACAGGACTTGGCGGCCAGATCCCGCTGGAGGAAGCCTCTGTATATGTCGGAAGCGCCGGGACCGCCGCGCGCTTTTTAAGCGCCTGTCTGGGCACCGCAAAAGGTACTTACCATATGGACGCATCACCGCAGATGCGCAGACGGCCGATGGCGCCTCTTCTGGATTCCCTGCGCGGGCTCGGATGTGAGATCACCTTTGCCGACAGAGAAGGCTTCTTTCCTTTCACTCTGACAGGGCACGGCTTTTGCAGCAGCGAGCTGACGGTAGACATCGGCAGCAGCAGCCAGTTTTTAAGTGCGCTTCTGATCTCCGCCGGTCTTGCGCAGCAGGACATAACGATCCATATAACAGGCACGCATGGCATGTCCTACATAAAAATGACAGAGGCTATGATGCAGCAGTTCGGCGTGACGGTGCGTCATCCGTCCGATGCATGCTTTGTCCTTTCCGGGGAACAGACGTACCGCGCCAGGACGTACGAGATCGAGCCTGATGTATCTGCCGCATGTTATTTTTATGCAATGGGCGCGCTTCTTGGCGTCCCGCTTGTCGTGCGCGGCGTATCCTTCTCCTCCCTGCAGGGAGATATCGCCTTTCTGAGGCTGCTCGAAGCGATGGGCTGCTCGCTTCTGGAAGAAGAACACGGCATCCTTCTCCTGCCCCCTGCAGATGGAGTCCTGCACGGAATCGATGCAGATATGTCTGCCTGCTCCGATCAGGCGATCACACTGGCCGCAGTCGCCGTATTCGCTGACTCTCCGACTACTATCCGCAATATCGGACATATCCGTTATCAGGAGAGCGACCGCATGGCTGCTATCACGACAGAGCTTAAAAAAATGGGGATCCAGTGCGCCGAAACACAGACGGATCTGACCATCTATCCTGGCAGTCCGTGTGCATGCACTGTAGAGACGTATGATGACCACCGTATGGCTATGGGCTTTTCTCTGATCGGTCTGTGCGCCTGCGGTATCCGCATCAGCGATCCCATGTGCTGCCGAAAAACCTTCGAAAACTATTTTGAAGTGCTGGAAGAGACTATCTCCCGGCTAAACATCTGACCTCAGCCTTCACAGCAGAAGCGATACAGAAAATGCAGCGCATCCTCCATGACCGACTCATCTATATCAAAGCCGGGATTGTGGATCGGATATACCGTCTGCCCTGCCTTGCCTGCCAGGAAGACGCAGCGCATTCCCGGTATCTGCTGCATATAGCAGGCCGCATTGTCTCCGACAAGGAATGGCTTTTCCCCTATAAAAAACTGATCTCCAAACAGCTTCCTCCCGATCCTTGCACCTTTTTTTACGAGAGCTGCATCATTTATGATCGGGGGGATTTTTTTCGTCAGCTCCAGGCGGATATCCGCGCCAGTCTCTCCCGAAATCTGCGCCAGTCTCTGATCCAGCTCTTGAAGAACCGCCTCAAAGTCCCCCTCTGTAAATGCGCGCAGCGATCCCTTCAGCTGCGCGTCTGCCGCCATGATATTCCCGCCGGTACCTGCCTCCATCCTCCCAAATCCCAGAACAAACGGAAACTGCGTCTGAAAGCCTTCGTTGATCTCATGGATCGCCACCACTGCGCGCGATGCCGCGTACAGCGCATCGATCCCGTCGCTGCGCTGGCTCCAGTGGCTTGCCTTTCCGCTCACATGGATCTGCAGCCCGCCTACCGCCGCAGTCGATATGCTTTGCTGGATCTCCATAGAACGCGTCTCCTGATTTGCAAAATGAAAAATCAGGACAGCCTCAGGACGCGGCTCCTCAAAAGCGCCGTTCGCGATCAGATACCGCGCCCCCTCCCCAGTCTCCTCAGCCGGTTCAAACAGAAAACGGATATTGTACCGCAGCTTTTCCACATGCTCTGACAAAAGCTTTGCAAGACTGAGCACGACAGCTGTGATCGCATCATGTCCGCATGCGTGCATCCGCCCCGGATATACCGAGGAAAACGAAAGCCCCGTATTTTCACAGACCGGAAGCGCATCAATCTCCGCCCGGATCGCAAGCGTAGGAAGAGCCTCCCCCGCCATCAGCGTCCCGATCACACCAGTCTCCCCGGGGATCCGGCAGGGGATCCCCAGACCTTCGAGATAATCCGCAATAAAACGGCTGGTCTGCCGCTCCTGCATGGACAGCTCCGGATGGCTGTGCAGCCAGCGGCGCAGACGCAGCAGCTCTTCCCTGTACGTTTTTGCTGCCTCCTCATGCGCGGTATTTCCCGCCTCCAAATTTCTTTTCATTCCTGCCCTTTTCCTCCGCTCTTTTCCTCTGCATCCTTCCCAAAGCAGTCTGTTCCCCTGCGCACTGCGCCGCTACAGCAGCCGCTCTGCTGCCTGCGCGTCAAACACGACGGATCCCGCATGCTCCGCCTCGATCTGATACAGCGCGTTGGCTGCCAGATGCTCTGCCGCCTGCTCCAGGCTGCGGATCCCTGTCGTACCTGCAAACCGGGCAACTACTGCCTCCGCCGCATCCGGCGTCACAATACATTCTTCCGCCTTTAAGCTCATGCGCCGCAGTACCTTGGGCATGACATAATCTGAAAAAATGATCTTCTTTTCTTCCGGCGTATAATCCGGAATATCAATGACTGCAAAACGGGACATCAAAGGAGCACTGATATGTTCCTTATCATTGGCCGTTGCGATCGGATAGACCCCCACCGTGGGGATCATGCACTCCATATAATTATCCGTAAATCCCAGATTATCAAGGAGGGTCAGCAGAACATCCGCAGGATTTCCGTTTCCCTTCCCCGCCGAAGCTTTATCGAGCTCATTAATGATAAAAACGAGGTTCGATTCTCCTGATACGGAAAATGCCTCCATGATGATACCCGGCTTTGCATTTGCATACACACGGGAGCTTCCAGTAAGCTGCTCCGGATCATTGATGGAGCTCATATCCAGAGTCGTCCACGGAAGCTTCAGAATACGCGCCACCGCATACGCGATCTGCGACTTTCCGGTCCCCGCCGGACCGACCAGCAAAAGCCCGTATGCCGGGAGCGTGTGCGTCCTGTTGATCTGGATGATCGTCTCCATAATACGCTGCTTCACACGTTCCATGCCATAAAGCTCCTCATCCAGGATCCGCCGCGCCTCCACCGGATCGATAGACTCAAAATAATTGTTCTTCCACTGGATATTCATCATAATAGAAAGCGCGCGCTGTGCATGGCGGCGTTCCTCCGCCGAGACCTCATTTGACCGCGTCACAGCAAGATTGCGGCGCGCCCACAGCCGTATATTATCCGGAAGTGTCCGTCCGGCACATGTCATAAAGTCCGAAATGCTCTGGATACTCGTAAGCTTCATCTCATCTCCGGCCTCTTCCTGGTCTTCATCCTCTGCCTCTTCCGGAGGAGCGCTGCTTGCCAGGAGCCGCTCAATCATAAACTGCAAAAAGCCGTCCTCCGCGGAAAGCTTTGTCCCTCTGCCAAACGCCGTCTCACGGATGCGGTAAACCGCATATCCTTCCTGCGTATTTTCCCCGGAGAGACGCACCGGGATACGATGCCCGCCCAGCCAGCGCAGCAGGCTGACAAAACGCGCATCCAGCTTTTTTATATCCGCGCGCAGCGTCTCCCCCTCCTGTGCAAATTCAAATGCCGTGCGTTTGGCCGGATTCGTAAAAACACCGCAGGAATAATGATCCCACAGCCTCTGCCTGTTATCCAGCACAAGGATCGGACGCTCCGCACAAGGTCCGGACTCATCCGAGCGAAAAACTGTATAAGTGCAGACCGGCTCTTCGTTTTTATCCGGGCTGCCATTAAAATCAAATACCGGCATATCAGATACTCCTCATCATTTATTTTTACTGTCTCTTTCCTGCTCCTCATCAAAGCTGCGTATAACATCCTCCAGGACCTGTGCCGCAGTCATAACTGTGTTCAGGCACCTCACCTCCCGGTCAAAATGCTCCGCCTTGATCTTTGCACAGAGCCTGGCTCCAAGCTCTGTCTGAAACGCCTTTACAAGCCTCATCATCACTGCCTTCAGCTCTTCCTTCTGCTCATGCGCCCTGTCTGTAACGTATTTTGCTGAAACCACACAGGCAGCCCCTGTAAGCGCCCCGCACACATCTCCCACCTGAAGACCACCGCCAAAGGCCGCTGTCATTCTCATATCATGCTCACTCAGACCCAGTCTGTAGTATTCATTCCCGGCATGTACGATCGACTCTGCGCAGTTATAATCCATCTCATAATACTTTTTCGCGATATCCTTTAACATACAGTACTCCTCACTCTTTTCTGAAAACCTTTCTCATATCGTACCACTTTGCCCCTCCATGAGACGAATCTGCCACGCCATACCGCACAAATCCACAGCGCTCATAATAGGGGATCATATGCTCCTTGCAGGTAAGGATCACCCCTAGCTTCCCTCTTTTGCAGGCAAGCGCCAGAAAATCCTCCACCAGACGCGCAGCGATCCCACGCCTGCGATACTGCGGCAGTACATTCAGCCCAAATACCGTCTGCCATGCTCCATCCGGGCAGTGCAGACTGGTATCATGGTAAAGCGCATCCGGCAGATACGGGCGATCTGTCGTCCCTCCATTGATAAATCCTGCCGGCACGCCATCTGCCTCCGCTACCAGAAAATTTTCCGGAAAGGTCCGCAGCCGCCTGGCGATCTCTTCACCAGAAGCCGCCTCTGCTGCCGGAAAGCATTCCGCCTCGATCGCCGCCAGCATTCCGGCCTCATCTGCCCTTGCCGGACGTATCGTAATGTCCATATCCGTCACCTCAAACTCATCATTTGCCTCTCCCGATGAACAGGCTGCGCCTGTCCCCGCTCGACAGGATTTATTATATCATCTTCTTTTGACAGAAAAAAGCGGTTTTTGTCCAAAATCACGATTGACTGTCTTCCTGCCAGTTATTATTATAAGTAGTAGCAATCATAACTTGTGCACCACAAAAAAGGAGCCCTATGGATCAGAATCAAAAAATAGAAGAAGTATTAAACGCATGGCTGTACCTGTCCATGAGTGTCAGCAACAACCGGCTTGTCTCTGATATGCCGCTCAACGAGGCAGTGATCTGCCACCTGCTGTACCGCAATCAGCTCCATTGCCCGGACGCTCCCCTGACAGCGACAGATCTGTGCCGCGCGACCAAAATGTTAAAGTCGCAGATGAACCGTACGCTGCAGAGTATGGAGGACAAAGGGCTGATCTTTCGCGAACGTTCTTCGCTGGACAAACGACAGGTCTACGTATTCATCAACCATACATCCCCTCTGTACCAGAATATGCACGAAAAAGCGCTGATGCTGGTTGAACAGTTCATGTCCAAGATCGGCCTGAACAAAGCAGACGATATTATCCGGTTGTTTACCATCATCGGGGATACTGCCGATGAAATCACAGGGCATTCTTCCTAGCCTTTTTCCTGGAGCTGCCCGACAGAAAAATCTGGAAAGATCACGAAAAAAGTACGGACCACATGCGTCCGTACTTTTTCAGTTTTCCTGCGTACCCTTCTGTTTTGACACGTTTTGTTGCTTTTCTTCTTCTTTCGCCTTGCATATGCCACGTTTCGTTGACATTCCTTTTGTATTTTTCATTCATATGCAACAGTTTGTTGCATATCTTTTCTGAACCGCCTCAGAAGTGCAACATTTCGTTGCTTTTTCTCCTCTCACCTGCCTCTGGTATGCCACGTTTCGTTGCTTTTTATTCGTTTTCGACTTCGTAATGCCACGATTTGTTTACACTTCTCTTTTATACCCTCCAGAAATGCCACGTTTCGATGACATTTCTCTCTCCGGTTTTAAAACGAGATGCTCACCCCTGCTGTCCTCCGGAAACATCTGGTATGCAAATAGAAACATCAAAACATTTATCAATTACCTAATTTGTTGCTTCCCTGGCGTTTATTATAATATCAGTGCAAAACTTTGACTCATCATAATGAAAGGCAATATCTCCTTCATATTTCTGTACAATGTACTTCATACTTTCGATTCCCCACCCGTGCTGCTCTTCATTCTGCTTTGTAGTCATAAAATGCTCTTGTTTTCTCTTTGGCATCTCTATGCTAGTATTTTCCATCCGAATCAAAAACATCTGATTAACAGTTTGAAGTGATAAAAAGATTTTCCTATTATCTAATGCACATTTTCTGGCTGCTTCTATTGCATTATCAAATAAATTACCCATCAGAACCACAAAATCAGCCTCATCCATCATAATTTCATCCAGCCCAGCTTTTAACTCAAAAGTAATTCCAGCCTGTTCCATGGCTCTGCTTTTGATATTCAGTATGAAATCAAGTGTAGGTAGCCCTGTCCATGTTTTGGGAGCAGATTGAGTCGTACCATCCTTATACTGGGACAAAAACGATTCTGCTTTTTGTACTTCTCCCCTGCTTAGACATTCTTCCAAATACTGCACCATATGCTTTTGGTCATGGACAAACCGGCGATTCTGTTCATAGGCTCTGCGTAATTCTTTATACTGCTGTTCTACCGCTGTATTCCTTACCTCATATAAATTTTTTTCTGCCTTTTCTGCTTTAATAAAAGCTTTAGAAATCGCCAGCAGCAGACTTATAAGTAAGCAAATCGTAGCCACCAGCATAACTGTCATTTCACTGATATTGAACTGATCTTTTCCAAGCATTGTCATGTAATAAGTAAAACCCCAAATCATTCCTGTTATTAAAAGCATCCACTTTTTATATACAGTCAATAAGCGTTCAACCAAATATTCCATTGGAAAAAATCGTATCAGTACAAGAACAAATACAATTATCAGGAACTTATAACCAATGCTCTCATATGTATTCAGTTTCATATGGTTATACCAGACTATTCCCTGTGTTTGGCTGGCATATATAAAATACATCAGTTTCAATAACCCTGTACTTGAGAGATAAAAAAATTCCCACAAATATGCCTGTAAAAAACTACACTGATATACTGCAAAAAGAAGCAATGGCGGAAGAACCCCACCCAGCAAATCCATACCATTTGCCAGATATCCATACCACGAATTTCTTGCCAGCAAACAAAACATCACAGCCGTCAGGCAAAGAAAGAGAATCGTGTTTTCACCTTTTCCTTTTCTGAATCTTTTATGCACGATGTGTCCTGCCAGAAGAATCACACATCCCACAACATATACCACTGTCCATGCACTTTTGACAAAATTAAAATAAAAAAATATCACAGTCAAAAAATACCACACATATATTGTAATCTGGTGCTGTATACCATATCGTTCTCTCTTGGGGAATACTTTGCTGAATATCCATATCCCGATTCCAGTTTCGAGAAAACTTGCGATTGTATTCAAAGCCAAAATCACTTTATCCATAACTCTTCCCCCCCCTGGCGATCATCTGGTTGATCTGCAGCACCACCAAAACATTTATCAATTACCTAATTTGATGCTTCTCTGGCGTTTATTATAATATCAGCGCAAAACTTTGACTCATCATAACGGAAGGAAATATCTCCTCCATATTTCTGTACAATGTACTTCATACTCTCGATTCCCCACCCATGTTGATCTGCATTCTGCTTTGTAGTTATAAAACGTCCTTGTTTTTTACCAGGCATCTCTTTACTAGTATTTTCCATTTGAATCAAAAGCATCCGATTGGCAGTTCGAACTGATAAAGCTATCCTTCTTTCTTCCAATGCACATTTTCTGGCTGCCTCTATTGCATTATCAAATAAATTACCCATCAGAACTACAAAATCAGATTCGTCCATCATAATCTCATCCAATTCAGCCTTTAAATCAAAAGTAATTCCCGATTGTTTCATAGCCCTGCTTTTGATATTCAGTATGAAATCAAGCGTAGAAATTCCTGTCCATGTCCTGGGAGCAGATTGTGCTGCTCCATCTTTATACTGTGTTAAAAACGACTCTGCTTTTTGTACTTCTCCCCTGCTTAGACATTCCTCCAAATACTGTATCATATGCTTCTGATCATGTACAAAACGCCTGTTTTGTTCGTAAGCTTTTTGTAATTCTTGATATTGCTATTCTACCGCAGTATTTCTTACTTCCAGCAGTCTTTTCTCTGTCTGCTCTGCTTTCAAAAAATTTCCGGCAATAACAAACAGTAAAGAAAGTACAAGACAGATCAATATTCCAAGTACTAACGCCGCCTCTCGCGTAGTAAATCCGTATTCAGCAAGATACATCATAAAACTTGTAGCGCAGACAAATCCGGCTGCAATAAAGAAAATTATTTTCTTATATTGGTGAAACAAACGTTTAAGCAATTCATCTGTCTTTCCAAAATAGACAAGTAAAATAATGAAAAGCACTATTGCGTATTCATAAAATATGCTCCCGTAGGTACACAATTTTGAATCTCTCACCCACTCTAAATTTTTTGTCTGACTTTCATAAACAAAATAAATTGCTTTAAAAATCCCTATACTAGAAAGATAAAAAAATCCCCATAAATACGCTTGTATGCCTTTACACTGATATAATACAAACAGACAAAATGGAGTAAAAACACCTCCTAGTATTGTCAATAAATTTGATATATAGCCAAATTGGGAATTCCATGCCAGCAGTCCGGTCATCAAGGCGAACAAGACAAGTAAGAAACTATGTTCCCAAATCTGTATCCCCGCTTTCCGGGCAGTAAATAGTCTACACAAAAAATACAAAAGCACTGGGGCCAAATATCCTGCTATTTTAATAAAAACAGATTGACTCCCCAGAAAATTCCAGCCAATAACGAACGACATTAATGAATACCATATCCATCCCGCAATCCGCTGTGGAATACCGTATCGTTCTCGCCTTGAAAACACCCTTCCAAATATCCATATTCCGACGCTCGTTTCTAACATATTAGCAATTGTACTTAAAATGATTTTATCCATAACTCTTCCCAACTCCCTGGCAATCATCTGGTTTACTTGCACACTTTATTGTTTTATCTGCCTGCTGCAGCATTTCCTATTTCCAATAATCAGCGATCGCCTGGCTCACCTGAGAAACCTTTATTCCTCCGACCGGAAGAATTGTTCCATCCCGCATATATACCTCATGATTTTTCAGCCCCATGATATGCTTGATATTTACTGCATATCCTTTATCAATCATCAGAATTTCTTTTGCATTCAGTTCTTCTAACACAACAGACATCGGCTTTCTGACCGAGCTCTCTCCTTTACTGTGATAGAAGATTACATATTTTCCCTCCTTTCGCATATAGATAATACTGTCATAGCTGATTTTTTCTATATCTGTATGTTTCTCTATGACATAATACCTTTCTTCTTTTGCGAGGAGCTCCGGAAGCAGTGTATCATACGCGCTCAAAAGCTTCTGCTCCAGCATGCTTTTCGGAATATAACGATATGTATTTACCTCGTATGCATCCACTGCATAGTCTACATAATTCGTCACGAAAATAATGACCGGATCAGGATACCGCTTCCGTATTTCCCTCGCTACATCCATTCCATTTTTCTTCGGCATTTCCACATCAAGAATGTACAGATCAAAGACTTCCTCGTCCAGCCCGTAGACAAACCATTCTACGCTCTGAAACGTCTCGATCTGACATGGTACCTGCTTATGTGTGAAATATTGTTTGGTAATTTTTTCTTCTTTCTCTACTACAATATAAATATGGTTAATATCCCTTACAGCCAGTAAGGAATTATCCATCTTGTTGCTTAAGCTGTATAATGATGGAGCAATCGGTATGTCGGCTTCCTTTCTTGGACTTCGCGTCCGTTAAGTAGACTGATAACCAGCTCCTCATTCGCAGCGTTCGTTTTATGCAGGTTGAATCGCCTTAGGCGCATTCGTGTCACACCACAGTAGATTGAATAGGCAATGAGTAAAACTGGTATTTATCCATTGCATGATCAATTTTTAAGGAGTGACAAATTTATGAACGCAGTAGGTATCGATGTTTCTAAAGGTAAAAGCATGGTTGCTATTATGCGCCCTTTTGGCGAAATTGTTGCTACGCCTTTCGAGATCAAACACACAGCCAGTGATATTAATTCACTTATAGAACTCATCAACTCCATTGAAGGTGAATCCCGCATCGTGATGGAGCACACCGGACGTTATTATGAAGTCCTTGCCCATCAGCTTTCCCAGACAAATCTTTTCGTCAGCGCCATTAACCCAAAACTTATCAAGGATTTTGATAATGATTCCCTTCGCAAAGTCAAATCTGACAAAGCTGACGCCGTCAAAATCGCCCGATATGCACTTGACAAGTGGCAAAATCTCAAACAGTATAGTGTTATGGATGAATTACGCAATCAGCTCAAAACCATGAACCGTCAGTTCGGCTTTTATATGAAACACAAGACGGCTATGAAGAATAACCTCATCGGCATCCTTGATCAGACCTATCCTGGCGTCAATACCTACTTTGACAGTCCTGCACGTAGTGACGGCAGCCAGAAATGGGTTGATTTTGCATCTACTTACTGGCATGTGGACTGTGTTCGTAAAATGTCTCTAAAAGCCTTCGTAGACCACTATCAAAAGTGGTGCAAAAGAAAGAAGTACAACTTCAGCCAATCCAAAGCTGAGGAAATCTATGGAAAAGCAAAGGAGCTTGTTCCTGTACTTCCAAAGGATGAAATAACCAAACTTATCATTAAGCAAGCGGTTGACCAACTCAATAATGCCTCGGCAACTGTAGAAGAACTTCGCACTCTTATGAATGAAACAGCCTCTAAGCTGCCCGAATATCCCATCGTCATGCAAATGAAGGGCGTAGGTCCATCACTTGGTCCTCAACTCATGGCTGAGATCGGCGATGTTTCCCGTTTCACTCACAAAGGCGCAATTACAGCTTTCGCCGGTGTAGACCCTGGTGTAAATGAATCCGGCTCTTATGAACAAAAGAGTGTTCCAACCTCCAAACGAGGTTCCGCAGACCTCCGCAAGACACTTTTTCAGGTAATGGATGTTTTAATCAAAACCATGCCTCAGGATGATCCAGTTTATAAGTTCCTTGATAAAAAACGAGCACAAGGTAAACCTTATTACGTCTACATGACCGCCGGAGCTAATAAATTTTTACGGATCTACTATGGTCGGGTGAAAGAATATCTTTCGTCACTTCCAGAGTCCGAATAATCCCACAACGCTTTCTTTCAGACCAGCACTGATGTGGTGGTCTTATTGTGATACCCATTTTTTCAACCTGTATAAAATTATCAATTTTCAGCAATTTAGCCTTGACTTTTTATTTGCAGGCTACTTTATCCATATCTACAATCCCCTCTCCAGAAGAAATCATTCTGGCATTCTCTGTGATCCATTCATTATCATCTGCAAGTGTCCCCCACTCTGCCCAGATTTTACCGCCATCTAAGTACCCCTGCACATCGGTCGGGAACATCAGATAATACACGCCGCTCTCTCCGCTTCCGATGATCTGATAATTCGGCAGCACATCCAGAAAATCATACGTCTCACTGTAGCATAAGTTAAACAGAACACCTCCCGCGTTTTCATAACCCAGTTCCTTTTCACGTGCTTCGCGCGATGCCGTATGATAAAATGTCACCGACGAGCCTGTGCCGTCTGACATCTCAGATGTCTCAAACTCATATTTGCCCTTCCACTCCTGCGGAACCGCTACCTCGACTTCCTTGAAGTCGTAGATGATATTGTCCTCCTCATCCTCATACTGCGCATACTCCCATATGTCCTCCGGGACGTCTGCAAATGTGTTCATTGCCATACCTGACAGAACTGTCATTCCCGCCGCACCTGCGGCGATCCATCTCATAGCCAACCTTCTCTTCATTTCCATTCCCTTCCTTTTCTGGTGTTTTTTGATAATTTCATTCTACGCTTCCTTTCTTCAAAAATAAGGAAATCATTCCGAAAAATAAGTGAAGACTTTCTTAAATCGCTTCTTACATTTCTTTATCTGATACACGCAACAGGATCACCTCCATTATCGTCCCATATTCTTTTACCATTATGACTATAGCACTGTATCTGCCTGTTTTTTCCTGGTGTCCTTTAATGTCTAAAAACTGTCCCTTTCCACAAATTATTTTTTAATGAAGATTGCACCTTTTTTTAAAAAAGCATATAATAATGCGTGAAAAACGCAAAAAAGGAGGAGTTACATTATGAAATTCATATACCCTGCAATTTTCAAAAAAACTGAAAAGGGTACGTTTCAGGGTACGTTCCCTGATCTTGCCTGCTGCCAGGCAGAGGGTGAGACGCTTGAGGACGCGGTAGAAAAAGCCAACGAAGCTGCGTATGACTGGATCTATCTGGAGCTTTCTGAAGAAGGTGCGCAGCTCCCGCCGATCACAGATATCCATGACCTCGATCTGGGCGAGGGCGAGGTG
This sequence comes from Parablautia sp. Marseille-Q6255, assembly GCF_951230155.1. GTDB lineage: Bacteria > Bacillota > Clostridia > Lachnospirales > Lachnospiraceae > Choladousia. Next base: position 15,970 of record NZ_CATNVD010000020.1, on the reverse strand, counting down.
GTCCGCAATATTTGTGTCAATGTGCGTTTCACAGACGGCTGGGAGGAGTAGTCTATGTTCCGCACTATTTTTAAAGAGGTCAAAGAATAACGCCGCGCCTCCATCGCGACTCCTTTTTTTATGATACTGGAAGTCATGATGGAGACGCTGATCCCGTTTCTGATGGCGTCCATTATCGATAATGGAGTCAATACCGGCAACATCAGCCACATCTACCGGACCGGAGGGCTGATGATCGTGGCCGCTTCCATCGGCCTTCTCGCAGGCATGGCGGGCGGACGGTTCGGAGCAAAAGCCTCCACCGGACTCGCCAAAAACCTGCGCGCGAGCATGTTTGAGCATATCCAGACATTTTCTTTTTCCAACATTGACAAGTTCAGCACAGCCGGACTGATCACGCGTCTGACCACAGATGTCACGAATATCCAGAATGCTTACCAGATGATGCTGCGTATGATGATGCGCGCTCCTGCCAGTATGATCTGCGCTCTTATTATGGCATTTACGATCAACCGGAAGCTGGCGAGCATCTATCTGGCAGCAGTCATCATCCTCGGCGTGATCCTGTTCTTTATCCTGACGAATGCAACCCGGTATTTCCGTATGGCTTTTCCAAAGTATGACGCAATGAATGCCTCCGTGCAGGAAAATGTCTCTGCCATACGTGTGGTCAAGGCATACGTGCGGGAGGATTATGAGACAGATAAATTCCGTCAGACGAGCGAAAATATTTTCCGTATTTTCAAAAAGGCGGAGAATAAGCTTGTGATGAATGCGCCTCTGATGCAGACGACTGTCTATACCTGCATCCTGCTGATCAGCTGGATCGGAGCGAAGATGATCGTCTCCACCACGCTTACGACCGGAGAGCTGATGAGTCTTCTGGCCTACTGTATGAATATCCTGATGAGCCTGATGATGCTCTCTATGGTATTTGTCATGCTCTCGATGAGCACCGCGAGCATGGAGCGTATCAGCGAAGTCTTAAATGAAGAAAGCGACCTGACAAACCCGGAACATCCGGTCATGCAGGTGCCTGACGGAAGCATCCGTTTTCAGCATGTAGACTTTTCGTATCAGCCGGACAGCCGCGAACCGGTACTAAAGGATATCTGTCTGACGATCCACTCCGGCGAGACGATCGGTATCATCGGCGGCACGGGAAGCGCCAAGACCAGTCTGATCTCTCTGATCAGCCGTCTGTATGACGCGACCGCCGGAGAGGTGATCGTGGGCGGCAGAAATGTCAGGGAATATGACATGGAGGTGCTGCGCAATCAGGTGTCTGTTGTGCTGCAGAGCAATGTCCTCTTTTCCGGTACGATCTATGAAAATCTGCGTTGGGGCAATAAAGACGCTACAGACGAGGAGTGCCGCAGGGCATGCCGTCTTGCCTGCGCGGACAACTTTATCCAGTCCTTCCCGGACGGATATGATACATATATCGAGCAGGGCGGAAGCAATGTTTCCGGCGGTCAGAAGCAGCGGCTTTGTATTGCCCGCGCGCTCCTGAAAAAGCCAAAGATCCTGATCCTCGATGACAGTACGAGCGCCGTAGACACGGCTACTGACGCAAATATTCGGCGTGCCTTCCGCGAGGGCATACCAGATACGACAAAGCTGATCATCTCTCAACGTATCTCCAGCGTACAGGATGCAGACCGCATCATCGTCATGGAGAATGGACAGATTGATGGCTTTGGCACACATGAAGAGCTGCTGCAGACGAACGCTATCTACTGTGAGATCTATGAATCACAGATAAAAGGCGGCGGCGATTTTGATGAAAAGGCAGGTGAATTGTAATGGCAGGTCCGATCAACCGCGTACCGCGCGGTATAAAATCACAGGTGGAGCACCCCGGAAAGCTCCTGATGCGCCTGATGCGCTATATCTTTCGCGATTACAAGGTGCACTGTATCGTTGTCGTTTTGCTGATCCTTGCAGGCGTACTTGCCAATGTGCAGGGAACGATGTTCACCAAAAATCTGATCGATGATTATATCACACCGTTCCTGCTCAGTGATACGCCGAATTTTACGCCTCTGGCACAGGCGATCGCACGTGTCGCCTGCTTTTATGCCGCAGGTGTATGTTCTGTTTATATTTACAACCGGATCATGGTCGTTGTCACGCAGGGAGTGCTGCACGATCTGCGCACCGATCTGTTTGCGCACATGGAAAAGCTGCCTATCCGGTATTTTGATACACATGCGCACGGCGATATCATGTCTGTATATACGAATGACATTGATACCCTGCGTCAGATGATCAGCCAGAGCATCCCGCAGATCATCAACAGCGCCTTTATGATCGTAAGCGTCTTTGTCAGTATGCTGATCCTGAACATCCCGCTGACGCTTGTCACGCTCGTGATGGTCAGTATCATGCTTTTTTGTACGAAGCAGGCAACCGGGCGCAGCGGCAGATATTTTATGGAGCAGCAAAGAAATCTCGGCGCTGTCAATGGCTACATCGAAGAGATGATGCAGGGTCAGAAGGTCGTAAAAGTCTTCTGTCACGAAGAAGAAAGATTGAAAATGAGAAGTAGAGGGTATCCATTCCCTTAAGTACACGACAAATAAGCCATCTTTCGGTGGCTGCTTTAAAAATTGAATATTAGAAATGTTAAGGTTATGCAGTTGCTGACTTGATTTTATAACCTTGATTCCTTGCTATGATGATTGCCTGCTCTACTGTAATCTCACGGTCCGCAGGCGGTAGGTCGGATTTTTGGTAAAGTTCTGCATTATAGTTTTCCCCGTTCTTCAACATGTGGTATAATGCGGTAAGAAGCATTCTTGCTATTGCAAGGATTGCTTTCTTGTGACCGCGACGCTTTCTGATACGGAGATAACGGTTACGCATTTCAGGATGCTTAGTGCTTTTTACGACAGCGTTTGCGCACTGTACTAAAAGCGGTTTGATGTAGCATCCGGCCTTGGACACCCGGACAGATTTTTTCTTCCCTGCACTTTCATTGTTGGTTGGTGTAAGCCCAGCCCATGAGCACAAGTGTTTCGCCGAAGGAAAAGCCTCCATATTGGTACCGATTTCGGAAATGATTCCGATGGCAGTGAAAGTACTGCTGATACCAGGAGCGGTTTGAAGAATGGAAAGTTCCTGCTGATAGGGAGCGGCGAGCGCAAGAATGAGTTCTTCAAGCTCTGCTTTCCGGGATTCAAGGTTTTCATAATGAGCTTTGATTACTTTGAGTTTGCCAGCCTGTTCCGGAGTGATATAGCCATCAATGGCATTGCGAAGCTCGGGAAGTTTTTTCTTCAGGCTTCTGAAAACAAGAGGTTCAAGGTCAAAGGAAGTATTTGCGGGATTTTCCAAAAGTTTATCCAGTATCGCCTGAGCAGATTTGCCGAAGGTGTCCGAAACAACGTTTCCCAACTGGATATTGGAAACCGTGAGACAGTTCTGCAAACGATTCTTTTCGCTTGATTTGAAGCAGGTTAGTTTGAAACGGTAACGCATTAGGTCGCGAAGCTGGCGAATGTCAGCAGGTGGCATAAAGCTTCCGGCAACAAGGTCATGCTTAAACAGGTCAGCAATCCATTTGGCATCTTTTTTGTCAGTTTTCTTTCCACGGATAGCCTTAACATATTTAGGATGAGCAAGGACAATCGAACAATCCGATTCCAAGATGTTATAAACAGGGATCCAGTATTTACCGGTAGATTCCATACAGACATCCTTGCAATTGCGATCGAGTAACCACTGTAACAAAGTTTTCAGACCGCTCGTGTAGGTCGAAAACCGGCGGCTCTCGTAAGAAGTGACACCTTTATCGTTAGTAGAAGCGATACAGGCAACTACAAAAGTCTTGTGGACATCAATGCCACAGCAGATTTTGTACACGATTTTTAAAGCCATAGGGACTCCTTTCAGAACCAGAAGGTTCACTAAAGATTATAGGGAGAGACGGCATTGACTGAACGCCTAAGCCATAAACGAGAATGTTTATACAAAGATAAGATTACGTGCTTGAAATCACACTTATTTGTGCTTGAAAAGGCGGACTACACATATAAACATACGGTCATCCGGCAAGCCGGACAGCCCACTCACCTCCCCGTGATTTGTAGTATACCGAGTTCCCTATAAGAAGAATTATAAAGAAAAAATAAGCTCAGGAAAACATTTTCATAACGTTTTGTGCCTGAGCGAAGCGAAAGGAATGGATATAAACATGGAAAAATTCCGGCAGCTCAACGATCAGCTCTGTCAGAGCGCAGACCGGGCAAATACGTTTGCGAACCTCCTCGGTCCGATCAATGCGCAGCTTGGCAATATCAGCTATGTTGTCTGCGCGATCGTAGGCGGTGTGCTTGCGCTCAATGGGATCGGCGGCTTCACGCTGGGCGGTCTTGCAAGCTTTCTGACCTTCAATAAAAGCTTTAACATGCCGATCAATCAGGTCAGCCAGCAGTTCAATGCGATCGTCATGGCTCTGGCCGGGGCGGATCGTATCTTCCGGCTGATGGACGAGGAGCCGGAAGCTGATCATGGCTATGTCACGCTCGTCAATGCAAGAGAGCAGGACGGCGCGCTCACCGAGAGCAGAGAGCGCACCGGACGCTGGGCATGGAAGCACACTCATCAGGCAGACGGTTCTGTCGACTACAAGGAATTAAAAGGCGACGTCGTATTTGACGGAGTAGATTTTGGCTACAGTGACGACAAGATCGTGCTGCATGACGTCAGGTTATATGCAACACCGGGACAGAAAATCGCCTTTGTCGGCTCTACCGGAGCAGGCAAGACCACGATCACAAATCTGATCAACCGTTTTTATGATATCCAGGACGGAAAGATCCGCTACGACGGCATCAATATCAATAAGATCAAAAAGGCGGATCTGCGCCGCTCACTGGGCATCGTGCTTCAGGATACGCACCTGTTTACCGGAACGGTACGGGAAAATATCCGTTTCGGCAAGCTTGACGCCTCAGATGAAGAGATCGTAGCTGCAGCCAGACTGGCGAATGCAGACGGCTTCATCCGCCGGCTGCCGCAGGGCTACGATACCATGCTTACCGGTGACGGCGCCAATTTAAGTCAGGGACAGCGACAACTTCTCGCGATCGCGCGTGCCGCTATCGCAGATCCACCTGTACTGATCCTTGACGAGGCGACCAGCTCGATCGACACACGTACCGAGCGCATCGTACAGGAGGGCATGGACCGGCTGATGACCGGGCGTACCACATTCGTGATCGCACACCGGCTCTCTACGATCCGCAATTCCGACTGTATTATGGTACTGGAGCAGGGACGCATCATCGAGCGCGGCACACATGAGCAGCTGCTCGAAGAAAAAGGAAGGTATTATCAGCTCTATACCGGAAATGCGATCGCATCATAGTATTTCCACAAAGCAAAACAACAGGCTGTGCAGGATCCTGGACTTAAGATCCTCACAGCCTGTTGCTGTATCACTTTCTATTTGCTTATGTATTGCTCTGCCGCCGCACGCTTTCTTTATACGCAGGCAATACACTCGATCTCTACCAGTCCGCCAAGCGGAAGCTTCGCTACCTGCACACAGGAACGTGCCGGATAATCTCCGTCAAAGTAGGACTTGTACACCTCATTTACCTTTGCAAAGTCATCCATATCGGCAAGGAAGATCGTTGTCTTTACGATCCTGCCGTAGTCACTTCCCGCTTTCTCCAGAACCGCGCCGAGATTCTTCATGGAACGGTGCGCCTGCGCTTCTACACCGTCCTCAAGCTTTCCTGTCTCCGGGTCAAGCCCAAGCTGACCGGAACAGTACACCATCTCTCCTGCCTTTGCAGCCTGCACGTACGGTCCTACCGCGCCCGGCGCCTTTGTTGTTGCGATTACTTCTTTTTTCATGTTTATATCCATTCCTTTCGCTTCGCTCAGGCACAAAACGTTATGAAAATGTTTTCCTGAGCTTATTTTTTCTTTATAATTCTTCTTATAGGGAACTCGGTATACTACAAATCACGGGGAGGTGAGTGGGCTGTCCGGCTTGCCGGATGACCGTATGTTTATATGTGTAGTCCGCCTTTTCAAGCACAAATAAGTGTGATTTCAAGCACGTAATCTTATCTTTGTATAAACATTCTCGTTTATGGCTTAGGCGTTCAGTCAATGCCGTCTCTCCCTATAATCTTTAGTGAACCTTCTGGTTCTGAAAGGAGTCCCTATGGCTTTAAAAATCGTGTACAAAATCTGCTGTGGCATTGATGTCCACAAGACTTTTGTAGTTGCCTGTATCGCTTCTACTAACGATAAAGGTGTCACTTCTTACGAGAGCCGCCGGTTTTCGACCTACACGAGCGGTCTGAAAACTTTGTTACAGTGGTTACTCGATCGCAATTGCAAGGATGTCTGTATGGAATCTACCGGTAAATACTGGATCCCTGTTTATAACATCTTGGAATCGGATTGTTCGATTGTCCTTGCTCATCCTAAATATGTTAAGGCTATCCGTGGAAAGAAAACTGACAAAAAAGATGCCAAATGGATTGCTGACCTGTTTAAGCATGACCTTGTTGCCGGAAGCTTTATGCCACCTGCTGACATTCGCCAGCTTCGCGACCTAATGCGTTACCGTTTCAAACTAACCTGCTTCAAATCAAGCGAAAAGAATCGTTTGCAGAACTGTCTCACGGTTTCCAATATCCAGTTGGGAAACGTTGTTTCGGACACCTTCGGCAAATCTGCTCAGGCGATACTGGATAAACTTTTGGAAAATCCCGCAAATACTTCCTTTGACCTTGAACCTCTTGTTTTCAGAAGCCTGAAGAAAAAACTTCCCGAGCTTCGCAATGCCATTGATGGCTATATCACTCCGGAACAGGCTGGCAAACTCAAAGTAATCAAAGCTCATTATGAAAACCTTGAATCCCGGAAAGCAGAGCTTGAAGAACTCATTCTTGCGCTCGCCGCTCCCTATCAGCAGGAACTTTCCATTCTTCAAACCGCTCCTGGTATCAGCAGTACTTTCACTGCCATCGGAATCATTTCCGAAATCGGTACCAATATGGAGGCTTTTCCTTCGGCGAAACACTTGTGCTCATGGGCTGGGCTTACACCAACCAACAATGAAAGTGCAGGGAAGAAAAAATCTGTCCGGGTGTCCAAGGCCGGATGCTACATCAAACCGCTTTTAGTACAGTGCGCAAACGCTGTCGTAAAAAGCACTAAGCATCCTGAAATGCGTAACCGTTATCTCCGTATCAGAAAGCGTCGCGGTCACAAGAAAGCAATCCTTGCAATAGCAAGAATGCTTCTTACCGCATTATACCACATGTTGAAGAACGGGGAAAACTATAATGCAGAACTTTACCAAAAATCCGACCTACCGCCTGCGGACCGTGAGATTACAGTAGAGCAGGCAATCATCATAGCAAGGAATCAAGGTTATAAAATCAAGTCAGCAACTGCATAACCTTAACATTTCTAATATTCAATTTTTAAAGCAGCCACCGAAAGATGGCTTATTTGTCGTGTACTTAAGGGAATGGATACCCTCTACTTCTCATTTTCAATCTTATTCCCTCTTTTCTTCTTAGATGATTGATCTTTTATCTTATGTTTTTTCCTGCTCTGCGTTTCTTTTCCTCTTCATTGTGCGCTTCGCCAGGCCCTTGCAGCCTGCTGCGCTACGAACGTCTCCGGTCAAACTTCCTCGAGAGCATCATGCCGATCGCCTGCATGATCTGTACGAGAAGCACAAGTACGACTACCGTTACGATCATAATATCCGGCTGATAGCGATTATAGCCGTACCGCACAGCAATCGCACCGAGTCCGTCTGCTCCTACTGTACCTGCCATTGCAGAATAACCAAGGATCGTTGCCGTTACGATCGTTGCATTTACGATCAGAGAGGTACGCGCCTCTGTCAGAAGTACCTTTGTCACAATCGTCCAGGTACTTGCTCCCATACTCTGCGCCGCCTCGATCACCCCGTGATCGACTTCCTTTAAGGAGGACTCGACCATACGTGCAATGTACGGAGCCGCCGCGATCGTCAGGGAGACGATCATCGCATTCGATCCGTAGCTCTTTCCCACGATCGCTCTTGTGAGCGGGATCAGCAGGATCAGCAGGATCAAAAACGGAATACTCCGGAAAATATTTGACACAAAATCTATGATCTTGTATACTACCGCATTCGGACGGATACCGTCCTTATCCGTCACTGTCAGCAGGATACCGAGCGGCATCCCCAGCACATAACCGAGAAGAGTCGGCACGATCGTCATGTACAGCGTCTGTCCGATCCCCTCAATAATCATCTGTATTACTTTCTCATCCAACATAATCTCTCAGCTCCTCCACTCCCAGCTTTGCGCTCTTTAAGTAAGCGATCATCTTGTTTCCCAGCAGCTCATCCTCTGGAAGCTGAAGGATCATCTCGCCCTTTGCCACACCGTCCAGATCGCGCGTATTCGCGTACAGGATATTGACCGGCATCTTGAACGCGAGCACCATATTGCCGATGACCGGCTCGAACGATGAATTCTCAGAAAATACGATGCGTACACATCGTTTTCCCTTCATCTCAGCGACCTTTTCATATCCCTGATAGATCAGCCGCTTCGCCTCTTTTGATTTTGGAGCATTGAAAATATCTTCGACAGTGCCGTTCTCTGCCAGTCTGCCATGATCAATGATCGCCACATGACTGCAGATCTCCTGCACGACCGCCATCTCGTGCGTGATCACCACGATCGTGATCCCGTATTTCTGATTGATCTCCTTTAGCAGCTGCAGGATCGCTTTTGTCGTCTGCGGATCAAGTGCGCTTGTCGCCTCGTCACACAAAAGGATCTTTGGATCAGACGCCAGTACCCTCGCGATCGCTACTCTCTGCTTCTGCCCTCCGGAGAGCTGCGACGGATATGACTTTGCCTTTTCCTCCAGCCCGACGATCCTCAGATACTCCATGGCCTTCTCATGCGCCTCTTTTTTCTTCACTCCTGCGATCTCCAGCGGAAAGCAGACATTGTCAATGACACTGCGCTGCATAAGCAGATTGAAATGCTGAAATATCATGCCGATATTCATCCGCTCCCGGCGCAGCTCCTTCTCAGAAAGCGACACGAGATCCTTGCCATCCACGTATACCTTTCCTGATGTCGGACGCTCCAGCAGGTTCAGACAGCGCACAAACGTACTCTTGCCTGCACCGGACATTCCGATGATCCCGTAAATATCTCCTTTATCAATCGTAAGGCTGACGTCATTTAGCGCGTGCACGCCTCCGCCCTTTGTTCCAAACTCTTTACTTAGATGTTCGACTCTTATAATTGGTTCCATAATCTTCCCCCTGACCTTTTTCATCAGCTTTTTTGAGTATATCGTAAAATGAGAGTTGTTGCAAGAGCCGATCGTTCAGATCTGCATAAGCGAAAATAAAATATCTCCTCAAGGTTATGGTAAATAGAATCGCCGGAAAACGAATCAACCAATCCACCTAAAGGAGATATATCTGCGCTTTTTACAAAAATTACTCTGCTGCTGTTTCAGTTTCTGCTGCCTCTGTCTGAGCCTCAGTTTCTGCTGCCTCTGCTGCCTCTGTCTGTGCCTCAGTTTCTGCTGCCTCTGTCTGGGCACCTTCCGTTTCTGCCTCGGCATCAGCGGACTCTACGAACGGAATAACTGCTCCATCGTATGTCTCGTTGATAAAGTCCTGTATCTCCTGGGACTTCAGCACCTCTACGAGCGCTCTGATCGCTTCGCTGTCCTCATTTCCTTCTTTGACTGCGATCACATTCACGTAGGTTTTGGCTGCCTCAGAATCTGCCGCCTCGTATGCGATGGAATCATTTGCCACAGAAAATCCTGCATTCAGCGCATAATTTCCATTCATAACGGCAAAAGCCACCTCTTCTGCAACACGCGGAACCTGTGCTGCCTCGAGCTCCAGGATCTCAATACCGTAAGGATTGTCTACGATATCATTTTTTGTTGCCATCAGGCCAACGCCCTCTTCCAGTGTGATGATGCCATTGTCCTGCAGCAGCAGAAGCGCTCTGGCCTCATTTGTCGTATCGTTCGGTACGGCGATCTCATCGCCCTCTTCCAGCTCAGAAAGGTCTGATTTCGTCCCCGGATAAATGCCGAACGGCTCATAGTGAATACCGCCTGCATTCACCAAATGGGTCCCTTTCTCCTCGTTGAAGCTGTCCAGATACGGGATATGCTGGAAATAATTCGCATCCATCTCACCGCTCTCTACTACTTCGTTCGGGAGAATATAGTCATCAAACTCCTCCACCTCAAGCGTCCAGCCCTTCTCCTCAAGCAGCGGCGCTGCTGCCTCAAGAATCTCTGCATGCGGTGTCGGTGACGCTGCAACTGTGATCGTCTTGTCCTCCTCGGCGGATACGCAAAGACCCGCTGTCGCAGAAGCTGCAAATGCAAATGTCAGTAATGTAGCGATTGTCTTTTTCATAATATCTCCTTCTTTCTTGTGATGATCTGCCGTCCTGTATACGGTTAAAAAACCGGCGGACGAAACATGGTGCTATCATACCACCTGTTGTATAAAAATGCAATCAAAACACTGTCCAAAATCCGGTTCAAAATCTGGTCAGATATTTTCCGGCAGATCGTCCTGCTCCGTCTTCTGTTTCCAGAAATCTACCGGTTCATAATCCTGCAGCTTTGCAAGAAAGCCTCTCTTCTGGAGTTCCTCCTGGATCATATCCAGGATCTCTTCCCGCTCTGCCGAGATCGTATGATAATGATAATTGGAGGTCAGCTTCATCAGCTGTGTGGATTTTCCGGTAGAAATATCCTGCATATACTGTCTGACATCCACTCTGGAACGGATGTTCATGTTGACCCGGATCACGCCGTGTACCTTATGAAATACAAATACGTCCTCGACTCTTCCGCCAAAGTCAACGTACAGATCCAGCTCCTCCTCTACCTGGTCATCCGTGTGGATGACCTTAAATACTCTGCTGCAGCGCCTTTCAGCGGAAGCGACATAGCCACGGTTTGTAGATACGATCTCTTCCCCATTGGCGCGCAAAAGAGCCACGTCCTGCACGATCACCTGCCGGCTGACATCCAGTCGCTTTGCCAGCGCCAGCCCGGAGACCGGCTTCGCGCTGTTTTTTAATATCGTGAGAATCTCTTCTCTTCTTTCCTGTCCACTCATCGCTGTCCGTCTGCCTTTCTCACACTGCGTGAAGATTTTTCAGAGAAATATCCATGATCGGTGCAGAATGAGTCAGCGCGCCGCTTGATATATAATCTACGCCAAGATCGGTAAGCCGCGCGATATTTTCCTTTGTCACGTTTCCGGAAACCTCTACCTCCGCCCGGCCGTCAATATACGTGATCGCTTCCTTCAGCTGCTCATGGCTCATGTTGTCGAGCATGATAATATCTGCTCCCGCTGCGACTGCTTCCTTTACCATGTCAAGTGTCTCCACCTCTACCTCGATCTTGCGCACGAACGGCGCGTACTCCTTTGCCATTCTGACCGCTTTCTCAACGCTGCCGGCCGCTCCGATGTGATTATCCTTGAGCAAAACTCCGTCTGAGAGGTTGTATCTGTGATTATTTCCCCCGCCGATACGAACGGAGTATTTTTCAAAGATCCGGTTGTTCGGCGTCGTCTTTCTGGTGTCCAGAAGCTTTGTCTTTGTGCCGCGAAGCAGCTCTGCCACAGAATGTGTATACGTCGCGATCCCGCTCATCCGCTGCAGGTAGTTGAGCGCCGTCCGCTCTGCGCACAGCAGCGTGCGGATGTCGCCGCGCACCTTTGCCAAAAGCTGACCGCACTCTACCTCATCACCGTCCTCTGCGAAGCACTCTACCTTTGTATTCTCATCCAGAAGTGTAAATACGCGCTCAAATACCTGCAGCCCGCAGATGATGCCGTCCTGCTTGCAGATCAGATCTACCTCCCCGGCCTGCGGCTTTCTCATAATGCTGTTGGTCGACACATCTTCACTCGTAATATCTTCCTTCAATGCACTTAAGATCAATGGATCTACATTTAATTTTAATGTTACCTGATCGTACATATTTTTGTTCTCCTTTTCTTCTGACTGTTTTATCTGATCTGTCACACTGCCTGTTCTGCAGCCTTTGTCGCCGCCTCAATTTCTTCCTTTACCATGCGGTGATATTCTTCGCAGAGCCGCTCGATGTCACGGTACGGCTCCAGATCAAGCTGTGCGATCAGCTCCTCCTTCTTTTTTGCCGGTTCCTGCTGTCCGGCAATATCCTGCGCTGCCCGTCTGGCAAATACCAGGCTTTCCAGAAGGGAATTGCTCGCAAGCCGGTTTCTCCCGTGTACCCCATTGCACGCAGTCTCTCCTACTGCGTACAGCTGCTCCATGGAAGTCCTGCTCTGATGGTTGACTTTCACGCCACCCATAAAATAATGCTGCGCCGGCACCACCGGGATACACTCCTTCGTTACATCATACCCCTTTTCCCTGCAATGTTCAACAATGTTCGGGAAATGCCGTTTCAGCTCTTCCTCCGGGATCGGCCGCAGATCCTCCCAGACAAATTCTGTGCCGTCCTTTTTCATCTGCTCCAGGATCGCTTTTGTCAGAAGATCTCTTGGCAAAAGCTCATTTACAAACCGCTCGCCATTTTTATCGCGCAGAACAGCGCCCTCTCCTCTGACTGACTCAGAGATCAGAAAGCTTCTCTCCTCCTCCGAGTACAGTGTGGTAGGATGGATCTGCACATAGGAAATATCTTTTAATTCCAGTCCGTGGCGCAGGGCAACTGCCAGTGCATCTCCTGTGAGGTGCCGGAAATTCGTCGAGTGCCTGTACAGACCGCCGATCCCTCCGGTAGCCATCACCGTATAGTCTGCCTCTGCCTTTTCTATCTGTCCATCCTCCATCAGCAGCACTGCCCCATAGCAGACATTATCTGCTTCGATCAGATCGAGCATTGTCGTGTGCTCCAGAAGTGTGATATGCGGCTGCCGCCTCACCTCGGCAAGCAGCGTGCCCGTGATCTCCTGCCCCGTCACATCCTCATGAAACAGGATCCGCTTTGCCGAATGAGCTCCCTCTCTCGTAAAAAGGAGCTCTCCCTTCTCATCCTTTTGAAACTCCACGCCAAAGCGCATCAGATCCTCTGCCACATCCTTTGAAGAACGGATCATAATGTCTACGGACTCTCTGTCATTTTCATAATGTCCGGCCTTCATTGTATCCTCAAAAAAGCTGGCATAATCAGCCTCATCCTTCAGCATGCACATGCCGCCCTGTGCCAGAAACGAATCATTCCCCCTGGCATCTGCTTTCGTGATCACTGTGATCTGCCTGTCTTTTGGCAGGTTCAGTGCACAGTACAGTCCTGCGCAGCCGCTCCCTACGATTAATATATCAGTCTTCATACCTCTCCCTATTTTGCCAGCTCCAGCATCCTTTTCAGAGGAGCCAGAGCCTGCTGTCTCATCTCCTGCGTCACTGTGATCTCATTTGTCTCATGCTCCAGAACTGCCTGTATCTTCTCAAGTGTCACAAGCTTCATATCCCCGCATATCTGTCTTTCGTTAAGTGTATAGAACACCTTGTCCGGATTCTGCTTTTTAAGCTCATACAGGACGCCCTCTTCTGTCCCGATAATATACTCTCTGCTGTCATCCCCGGCTGCAAACTCTATGATCCCGGACGTACTCCCTATGTAATCCGCCTGCTCCAAAAGCTCCTTCGTGCATTCTGGATGGACCAGGAATTTGGCCCCTGGATACTCTGCCTTTGCCCGCGCCGCATCCTCAGCCGTCCACGCCGCATGGACCGGACAGTAGCCTCCGCCAAGCAGCACATGCTTTTCCGGCACCTGCTCTGCCACATATCTGCCAAGATTCCCATCCGGGATAAAGTAGATATTGCGGTTTGGCAGTGCCTTTACGATCTTTACTGCATTTGCGGACGTCACACAGACATCAGAATATGTCTTGATCTCTGCTGTTGAATTAATATAGCAGACAACCGCCAGGTCCTCGTATCTCTCCCGCATCTCCTTTATCCGCTCCACCTCTGCCATGTGCGCCATGGCACAATCCGCAGACAGATCCGGCATCAGCACCTTCTTTCCGGGATTGAGTATGGCAGCGCTCTCCCCCATAAACCGTACTCCGCAAAACACAAGGATATCCGCCTGTGTCTGCGCCGCCTTTTTACTTAGATAATATGAATCCCCAATAAAATCCGCTATTTCCTGCACTTCATCCGGCACGTAATAGTGAGCCAGAAGTACTGCATTTTTTTCTTTTTTTAAACGGCGTATTTCTTCTGTAACCGACATGTCTCCCTCCATCTGATCCGTATTTCAGACCATCTTCACCAATAAACAGCATAGTAACGCTCCTATTATAGCACTAACTCTGTCATGTGACAAGACAGTTGAGAACATAACTGTAAACTGTAAACTGTTACCGTCCAGCTGCAAGCATGTACTTGTAAACACACAAAACGATCCTGAGAGACATTGGCAAAATCCCCTGTAGCTCCTGTTTACGGCAGGATATTTCCTGCTGCCCGGTACAGCGCATACCATTCTTCTTTTGTAAGACGCAGCTGTGCTGCCTGACAGATCTCCTCCAGTCTGGAAGGATTCATAGTACCTGCCAGCACCTGTATATTTGCAGGATGCCGGAGGATCCATGCTACTGCGATCGTGGTATTCGTCACACCGTATGCCGCAGCGATCTCATCCAGCTTTTTATTCAGCCTGGCATATGCTTCACTTTTGAAAAAGACGCCTTCGAACATCCCGTACTGGAACGGAGACCATGCCTGCACCGTCATATCATGCAGACGGCAGTAATCCAGAATACCACCGTCACGGTCCACAGCTCCGTCTGTCATCATATTTGCCTCAAACCCGCTGCGGATCATACCTGCATGCGCGAGGCCAAACTGCACCTGATCAGCGCACAGAGGCTGTCTTACACACTTTTTCATCAGCTCCATCTGCATCGGAGTCTGATTAGATACGCCAAAATAGCGCACCTTCCCCCGGCGTTCCAGTTCATCAAAGGCTTCTGCTACTTCTTCCGGTTCCATAAGCGTATCCGGACGATGCAAAAGCAGCGCATCCAGATAGTCCACTCCAAGCCGTTTGAGCGATCCATCCACAGCTTCCAGAATGTGCTCTTTCGAGAAATCGTACATAACCCCCGGCACAATCCCGCACTTAGACTGAATAAACAGCTTTTCCCGATCACATCCGATCTCCCGCATCACCTTTCCGAAAACCGTCTCGCATGCTCCGCCCCCGTAAATATCTGCATGGTCAAAAAAAGTCACTTCCTGTTCCAGTGCTTTTTCCACGATCTGCACGGCCTCCTCAAAAGCAATCCCGCTCATCCGCATACATCCCAACGCAATTGCCGGCACTTTCTTATCCGTACTGCCCCAATTTACATATTTCATATCATCATCCACCTTTCCCTGAAATAATCGTAGCGTCAGTGAACAGGGGACAACACGGTCAGAAATGTCCGAATTTGTGCTCCTGCGCCGTTACTTTCGCTCCGCGTACGTCCAGTACGCGTCGTTCAAGTGCCTTGCAGGGGCACAAATCGAACTATTTCTGATTCTCCGACCTCAGCCATCGGAATTTCGCCTATTTTCAAGGCAGACGATGGAGGCGTACTGGACGTACGCCGACTGAGGATAACGTAGAAAATACGCGAAATTACATGGCGTGAGGCGTGTTGCCCCTTGTCCACTGACGCTATGCTTATTTTAACACAGGAAGCTGCAATTAACAGCACGTTTTTTCATTTTGGATATGCACGTATAACCATTTGCATTTTATCTGCAATTGTTATAAGATCCCATCTTTGACAGTTAGAAAATCGAGTAGGAGGCGGTGATTAGCCGCCGTCCTCTCACACCACCGTGCGTACCGTTCGGTACACGGCGGTTTCAATAGTTGATGTGCAGAGACTGATAGGCTGTGGCTAAATCATAGAAGCCCC
>NZ_CATNVD010000019.1 GCF_951230155.1 Parablautia sp. Marseille-Q6255 | reverse complement strand
TGAACTCATCATACAGACTCCTTATGTTTTTTCTCAGCAATTAAACAATAAGATAAATCTGTATGATTGGGAAGAGGTTTCGATCTCTTCCCTTTATTTTTGCCAATGATAATTATACTCTAAGATTTGCAGTGTTTCATAAATAAAATCAGATTATATATAAAATTATCTGCTGACATTGAAAATCTTCCATAAAACGTTTAAAATCTCTACATTTTATGGAAGATTCATTTTTTGCTTATCCATTGAGTGCGAAATCTTTATAAATTTGTCCAAGCAGCTCCATTCTGACTACTTTTAACGACTGCCTCAATAAAACGTACACCCATTACGCCATCATGAACCCCTGGAAAATCAAGATCCACTGCCGACACCTCTTCTCCATTGGCACGTTTTAAGATAGCATTCATAAAAGCATGATAAATGTTTGCAAATGCATATGTCAATCCCTCTGGATGCCCGGATGGAATATGATTTAGCTGTGCAGCTCTTCCAGAAATATACCCTGTTCCACGATGATATATCTGAACAGGCTCGCCTTTCTTAGTCACTCTCAAATAGTCAGGTTCTTCCTGTACCCATTCAATTGCTCCCTCCGATCCAAAAATTCGGATAACAAGACCATTTGAGTGTCCTGCACACACCTGTGAGCAGCTATATACTCCATGTACCCCATTCTCATATTCTACTAGAATATTGGCATTCAGATCCAAATCCATACCATAATTATCCAGAACTGCTGCAACCTGCTTTGGATGCATACCGGTAATATAACCTACGGTATCTTCAATATGTGTTCCGATATCTCCCACACAGTTGGATATTCCTGACTTTTCAGGATCCGTACGCCACACAGACATTTTTGTTGTCGTCTGATTGCCTGCTCCTATTTCATCAATCAACCAATCCTGAAGATACTCTGCATTTATATTTACGACTGATCCGATTTCTCCCTTCTCGATTAGTTCTTTTGCGAGCTTTACCATATTGTACCCTGTGTACGTGTATGTCACGGCAAAAAACAGATCTTTTTCTTTTGTCAGCCGCTCCAGCTCTTCTGCCTGTTCTGTTGTAAAACACAACGGTTTCTCACATGCTACATGAATCCCTGCCTCCAAAAAAGCTTTTGCAATTTCATAATGTGTCGCGTTTGGCGTTGTGATACATACAAAATCTATCTTGTCCTCCCGCAGAGCTTCTTTTCTGGCCATCTCTTTATAATCCGCATAAACTCTTTCTTCATCCAGCTCATAAAAATCGGCAGTTTTTCTATTTTTATTCATATCGCTGCTGAAACACCCTGCAACCAGCTCTCCCGCTTCTTCTAATGCAATTGCATGGCGGTGAACAGCTCCGATAAATGCGCCAAGACTGCCTCCAACCATTCCATAGCGCAGTTTCCTTCTTTCTCTCATCTCTGTCTCTCCTTTTACCTTTTGACAATACTGCAACTTTTTATAAATCACCCACTAATTAGCAATTGCACTGTCAAATTTAACGTCTGATGCTCTAAAATCAATCTTTCGCACAAACTCTGCAGCTTCCTTCGCACCGTATTCCCTGTCCATACCGCTATCCTCCCATTCTACAGACAGCGGCCCTTCATATCCAATTGCATTTAATACACGAACAATTTCTTCAAACTTAACATCACCATGACCTAAAGAGCGGAAATTCCAGCCTCTGCGAAGATCACCAAAATCTATATGCGAACCTAAAAGACCACTTCTTCCATCCAGAGTAACAGCAGCATCTTTCATATGCACATGATAAATCTTCTCGGCAAAATCCTGTAGGAACAGATGTGGCTGGATTCCCTGCCAGATTAAATGACTTGGATCAAAATTAAGTCCAAACTCTGGGCGGTCTTCAAATTTCTTTAACAACCTTTTTGTAGAATAATAATCAAATGCGATTTCTCCAGGATGAACCTCTAATGCAAACTGCACTCCATTTTCTGCAAAAATATCTAAAATCGGTGTCCACAAATCGTAAATCTCCTGATATCCATGCTCTATCATTTCTTCCGTTGTCTGTGGAAATGAATACAGGTATTTCCAGATTGGGGATCCTGTAAAACCTGTTACGACATAGCATCCCAATTTTCTAGCCGCAATTGCAGAGTATTTCATTGTCTCTATAGCCCATGCACGGATTTCATCCTTCTTGTCTGCCAACTCTGCCGGAGCAAAATTATTCAGTCTCGGATCATCATAATCCCCAACACACTGTCCGATAATATGTGTTGCCAATGCTTCGCACTTTAGATTATATTTTTCTAAAAGAGCTTTTATTTCTGCTATATAAGAATCATCCTCTGCCGCACGCTTTGGATCCAGGTGCTTTCCCCAGCACGCCAACTCAAGTCCATCATAGCCCATCTCTTTTGCCTTTCGGCACATGGTTTCCATATCGAGGTCTGCCCACTGGCAGGTCATAAGTGTAAGTAATCTCGCCATTTTTATCCCCCTGCTCTATTTACTTTCTTGTGTCGGATTTCAATTCCAGATAAAGAACTTCCTGCGGTGTCAGTTTTACATCTAATGCTCCAAGTGAGGACTCTATCTCTGCCCTGTTGGCTGCACCGATAATTGGAAATGCATTCAGTGGACTGTCTAATACATATGCCATGGCTACCTGTGGCACAGAACATCCCTTCTCATCTGCAATTTCCTTACACCGGTCAAGGCGGACAAAGTTTTCTTCGTAACAATATCCAATACGACAGAACATATCAATCTGCTCCGGGTCATTTTTCAGCAATTCTCTTGTAATTCTTCCAGAAAACAACCCTCGGGCGAGGGATGAATAGGCAAGAACAGGCATTTGATTCTTTGTATACCATTCCTGTGCTTCTGTATTTTTATTTCCCGCTATCGTTACACAGCCCGGTGCAAATGGATTTTTTACCTGCTCTGCCAGACTGAAATTCGGTGATGACACTGTCATCGGCATCAAATTATGAGCATATGCATATTCATTTGCCTCTTCCAGTCGCGTATGTGTCCAGTTTGATCCTCCGAAAATTTTTATTCTTCCTGCAGCCTGATGCTCATTGAGCTTTTCCACAATTGGTCCCACCGGAAGCTCTGTATTATCCCTGTGTAAAAGATAAATATCCAGATAATCTGTCTGAAGCTCTGCCAGCGTTTCTGCCAGGTCAGAATCAATATCATACGGCGTAACTCGTTCCCGATAATCACTGGGGTGCGCCCCCTTCGACAAAAGCACAATCTTATCACGGACGCCTCTTGTCTCAATCCATTCACCTACCGTCGGTTCTGAATCGTATGCGCGCGCAGTATCAATTGCTGTGATTCCAAGATCGTATGCTGCATCCAATGTCTGAAAATGTTTTTCCTTATTATCAGGAAACATTCCGAATGTTCCCATAAAAAATTTGCTAATTTTCTTTTCAATCCCCTGAAACTTTACGTATTCCATACTATTTTGCATCCTTTCCCATTTTACTGTTGTGTGCAGTCATAATCCGGCTTTTATTCTTCCGCTAATTTAAAGTTGGCATCTAACCCACCCTTTTTATCTTCATTATACACTTCCAGAAACATGCCTAGCTCTTTATGTAAATCCAGATAAGCAAATTCCATTCCGATCACCGGATCCTTGCACCAAAGCCACGGGGCCCGACCAGTCTTTTCTTTATGCTCCTCCAGAACTTTTCCGAACTCATCTCTCGTTATCAGAGCGATATGGTGCATACCTGGTCCATGCTCCTTAAGCCACGTTTTGTACGGGCTGTCACTGATCGGCTGAATCAGTTCCAATTCAAATCCCCAGCAATCACAAAATGCCATAATCGACTGAAGGCGTTCTTTTTTTCCATTCATTGTAAAATCCGGAAATACACTGGAATCCATTTCATTGACTCTCCACGGACCGATTCCATACTCCTCATAATGTTTAATCGTCTCCTCTACATTCTCCACAATAATTCCAATCTGTAAAAATTTTGCAAACTGTGTGTTCATCATATCATTTCCATCCTTTCATTTTATTTATAAATTGGGTCTAATACAGTATCAATATAATTTTTTGTAAGCAAAATCGTAGACAATGGATCCGGGGTTCCGTCTGACTCAATACCGATCCACCCCTTATGCTCATGCTTCTTCAGAAGCTTCCACAGTTTCTTAAAGTCCAGTAGTCCTCCGCCTGGTTCCCAGAACCATCTTGCGCCTTTCTCATCAAATTCAGCACCTGCACCAAATCGTTTTTCATCCGGCGCATTAATATAAGTGGTGTCTTTAATGTGAAAGTATTTTACACGGTCATGATACGTATCATAGAAGTTCAAAATATCTTTTCCCATAATTGCCACCTGTGCGGTATCGAGACAGTAATAGACATAGTCTGGGTCTGTCATCTCCAGAAACTTCTCATGATCATACTTATTTACAGCACACCAGAATTCATTGTGAATTGAAACTTCCAGCCCCTTTTCCGCACACATACGCCCTACTGTATTCATGCATTCTGCCACATTTTTTAACCCTTCTTCATCCAAAGGACCTGTACCATAATACTGTCCTGCCGGTTGAACAATTAAATTGATTCCTCCACATTCTGCCAGAGCATCAATCGCTTGTTGCTCATAGGCAAAAATCGCCGGATGATTTCTCTTATCCTGTGAACCCACATGATGAGAAAACATTCCTGTAATCCGCTCAATACCCCTTTTCTCAGCGAACTCCTTAAAATTTTTCATTGAACCGAATGCATTTACTATGCTCGGAACGGAAAATACCATCAGCTCAATCCCCTTAAAACCGGCTCCTGCAAAATATCTGAGAATCTTGTCCCAATCCTGATAGTAATAAGCCGAACCAAAATCTCCCATATACCATTCATCAAAATTATTCAACTGCTTATAATTAATATTTCCCCAAAGGTTAGTCATATAGGTGTATTGAATATTTCTGTCCACCATTACTTCACCTCCCTATTTTTTAAATACTGCTTTTCTAACCTGTTCCAGAACGTCCTTAATCGAAGAATTCCTTTCGGAATATCTAAGGAATATTTCGATTCCAAAACAACAGGTCCGTCAAAATCTGCTTCTTTTAAAATGCTGTAGAGCAATGCAAAATCTACATTTCCATATCCGAGATCATAGTATACTCTCTGCTGTCTTCCATCCTGAGGAAACTCCGGTGAAATCGTTTGATAGGCATCTGTCTCATCTTCAAATTTCGTATCGGTAAAACATACTACTTTTGCTTTTCCTGCATATTTTCTAAATAAATGCTCATAGTCGGCATGGGCAATTTTCAGATGAGCCGGATCGGGTGCATAGGATACAAGTTCTGGATCTACCAGTTCCATAAATGCTTCTATATGCTCACCTCGCATTTGCGTCCAATACTCATTGCGTATCGCCAAATTGATCTGACTGGCTTTACATTTCTGTCCAATTTTGTTCATACTCACTGCAGCCTCTTCAAAAAAGCGCCGCATTCTGACTTCATCATTCTGAAACACCTGTTTTAAAAAGCCAATCCCAGGAGTCGGAGAAACCAACAGCGTGCTGCCTTGGAACTGAAGCAGCGCCTCAATATTATCTGCCGCATAATCATAGAAAACATCATAAAATTTTTCGATAGATATCCCTGTCTCAAAAAGACTGTTGAATAGACTTTGTGCAGAAACGCCTATCACCTCTACATTTTTAATTCCTTTTTCATTTAAATACTCCAGATATCCTTCCGGTGAACCGAAACGTGTACAAATCGAAGCCGTACAGATTGGAGCCCCATTTCTGGACACATTTTCTGTATTAGGAACCATAGGGATCATGACAGAATTAAATCCTGCTGCTGCAAACATATCCGTAAGCTCGTCCCAATACCACTTTGCAGCTCTCAAAAAAGCGCCTGGACCACTTGTATCTGCATTTACAATGCCAAAACTTGCTACAGCCTTCATCTTTATCATCTTCCTTTCATTTTTAAGAATAACATCCATTGTTTAAATTTCAGGATATCTCCCAAAGTGCCAAACCTTCTTCTAAAGGATCTGGCCTTTCGCAACCTGTTGTCATTTCATATACTTCTCCACTTCTTGCTGATATTTCAAATGCGTTAAGTATCTCCACCACATGCAAAGATAATTCAGAAGACAAACGAGCCTTTCGCTGCGTTAGCAAAGCCTGTGCCATTTCCGAAACACCTAACCCTCGCATATTGCACTGCAAATCGTTATCAGCAGGATACTCAAGAGGGTACTCTTTTCTACATACTGTTTGTTTTTCAATCATTGTCATCAATTTTGCCGAATGATCCCCCTCTGTTTCTTCAACTATACTTTTCAACTCATTTCCATTAAATACATGTATAACTCCGCTAAAGTTATTGGGATCCGGAACCTCTACCGTTCCTTCTGTCCCATAGATCTCTAAGCATGGTAAATTTGCGTTCCAAATATCAAAACTCATTGTTACTGTTCCAACCGCCCCACATGCCATTTCCATAATTCCTGTGTACGTTGTCGGAACCTCACTTCTCACTAAAGTTCCCTGTATCTCCCGAATTGGACGGCCTGACGAAGTATACGCAGAAACTTTTTTTACTGGTCCTAAAAGTGAAACCAACATGGTCATGTAATACGGTCCCATATCAAACATTGGTCCCGCACCTTCTTTATAATAAAATCCCGGAGCCGGATGCCATAACTCATGTCCTGGGCAGCACATGTTAGCAGTAAAGCCTATGGGCATTCCAATCACCCCATTATCTAGTAATTTTCTCACTGTCTGACCACCACTTCCCAGGAACGTATCCGGTGCTGAAACACAAAGTAATTTTTTCTGTTTTGCAAGATTAACTAATTGTTTTCCATTCTCTAATGATAGGGTAAGTGGTTTCTCACAATACACATGTTTTCCAGCATTTAAAATTTTCTTATTAATGAGATAGTGCACACCCGGTGTTGTCAGATTTAACACAATCTCTACTTCATCCATTGCCAGCAGTTCCTCTGTTGAACACGCTTTAGGCACGCCGTATTTTTGAGCCATCTCCTGTGCCTTTTCTATATAAATATCTGACACAGCTAACAGTTCTAGATTATTGTAATGTTGCATGATATTTTTTAAATAAACAGAAGCAATTGTCCCACATCCTATAACTCCGATCCCAACCTTCTCTTTATTCATTTTCATCTTCCTTGTCACTCTCCATTCTTTTTTATTTTATCTGAATAAATATCCTGTATCGCCTCCCAGTGTATTTTCATACTGTCTTCCAGATTATGATACATCTCCGTGTAAACTGGGAATAACCGATCATAGATCTGTGCCCATTCTTCTATTGGCCAAATCGTCTCTTTTACTCGTATAATTCTTTCAGATGCCTGAACCAGGTCAGGAAACACTCCTGTTTTATGTCCTACAAGCAACGCATCTCCTAATGGAACGTCGCCAGATCTCTCATCAAGCAGCAAAACCGGTATTCTTAACATAGAAGACTTAATCTGACACCAGGTCCTGCTCCTTGCCCCGCCTCCGCATATACGCAGTGAGTCAATTTCTGCACCAGATGCCTTTATCGTTTCTATTACGCTACGCAGGGCATATGCTGTTCCTTCATATATGCTTCGTATCAGATCATTGCGTGTCGTATCCATCCCCAATCCCAAAAACATGCCTCTTGCATATTCATTCCAAATCGGTGCCCTCTCCCCCATAAGATACGGATAGAAGAATACCCCCGCTGCTCCTGGAGCTGCTTTTAGTGCCTGACCATTTAGATAGGAATGAATATCTACACCATGCTGTTTCGCTACCATCTGTTCTTCTCCCGCCATATGATCAATAAACCATTGTATCGAAGAACCCGATGATTGAATTGGAGCATCAAATATCCAAGGCATCCCTTCTATTCTGCATGGTCTAGTTACAACCGGAATATCCGATGGACTTTTTGATGCACTTCCAGCAAAGACAAGAGATGTTGTACCACAGGACTCTCCTGCATCACCGAGCCGGTTCATTCCCATAGCATACATGGACGCAAGCGCATCGCTGCTTCCTGCTGTCACAGCAATTTCCACAGGAAGGCCTGTTATTTTTGCTGCTTCTCCAGTCACTGTTCCGATGATATCATCCACTTCTTTTACCGGGGGCATAGCTTCATGAAAATCCACTCCGATTATATTTCCGATTTCATGTGACCAGTCCATAGTATTGATATCCCAGCACTGTGTTCTGGTTGCCTGGTCTATATCTGTAACCATCACGCCCGTTAATTTCATATTAATATACGAGCTCGCCTGTATGTAATACCGCGTTCTAGCGAACAGCTCCGGCTCATGTCGCCGAAACCATTCGATTTTATTTGGAAGAAATGCAACCGCTGGCTGCCCTCCCACTGTTGATACAAAATGTTCCAGTCCCATTGTACGGACAATCCGGTGCATTTCCTTTGCAGATCGACCATCTTGGCAGGTCAGTGCATTTCTGAGAGGTCTCCGGTTTCCGTCCAATGGAAGCATTGTCACGGTATGAGAGCTGATGGCAATCCCACGAATTTTCCTACATCGTTCTTCTCCGGCTTTTTCTGTCAGTCCCCGAAAAATACTGACTGCATTTGCCCACCATTCTTCGGAATCCTGTTCCAAAGCTCCACCGCCCCTATTGATCGTTTTGTTTCGGCGACTTTCTTCTGCAACTACAGTCCCGTCATCAGACAGAAGGATTGCTTTTATATTTGTTGTACCGCAATCCATTCCTATAACATAATTCTCTGCAATCCCGTACAAGTCCTTCTCCTTTCAGACTGCTTGATCCGCCTCTATCAGAGCCTTCATCGCTTTTATTGCCTCCTCAGGCATTGGCTCATACGTTCCCAGCATCCTAGCAATGACTGTCGTCTGCGCCATCTCCTCCGTATAAATTGTCGCATGCATCGCTGCCTTCATGTTCTTACCGCATGAAAACATTCCGTGATTTTTAATCAAACATACCCTGCCTTTTTTATTTAAGGCTTTTACGACCTTTTCTGCCACCTGATCTGATCCCGGCATCGTAAAATCCACAATTCCAACCGGAGTAAATTCACACTGCGGAGGAGTAATCGGAAGAAGCTCCGGTGTTTCTCCCATCGCACAGATCGTAGCATACATGCTGTGCGTATGTACTGTAGCGTTGACGTCTGTTCTCTGGCGCATCACTGCGGCATGCATCGGCAGCTCTGAAGAGTATTTATAATTTCCTTCAATCCAAAGATTCGTTCCGTCCTCCTGCATTTTTACAACAGCAATGTCTTCCGGTGTCATCCCTGCATAAGAAATACCGCTTGGAGTGATTGCTATAACCCGCGGATCCTCTTCATCACGCATCGCAATATTGCCTGATGTTCCGTTAATTAATCCTTTTTCTACTGCCTCCTGAATTGCCTGCAGTACTGTTGTTCGAATTTTTTCATATTTCATAATCTGCTCCTATATTAGTTATTAGTATTTTCTTTTACGACCGGATTTTCCAAATATACTTTCTCGGCTCGTTTTTCAGGTACGCAAGGATTTCTTCTCCCATCATTACTCCAGACCAAGAATCTACATCTGTAGTCAGTCCAGCCATATGAGGCGTACAAATTACATTTCTCATTTTCAAAACAGGATGATTTGCTGGCACAGGTTCTTTCCAGTAAACATCAAGCGCAGCCCCGGCAATCCGTTTGTCCAGAAGTGCTTCCACAAAGTCTTTTTGGTCAATCACAGCTGCCCTGGCAGTATTGATTAAATATGCGGTCGGCTTCATTTTCTGGAACCACTCTCTATTGACCATCCCTTTAGTAGAGGGAAGCACAGGCAGATGGATACTCACAATATCTGATTCCCGCAGCATATCATCCAGGGATGCCGGTTTTACTCCATCTATCCTTATCCGGTCTTCTGAAATATAAGGATCATACGCCGATACATCCATGCCCAGTGCCAGAGCTCTTGTTGCAACCTCTCTTCCTATGGCCCCGTATCCGGCAATTCCAAGTTTTTTACCGTACAGCTCAAAGCCTATTCCATAATCCATAAATGGATGCTTTGCGTCCAATGGACCAAACGTAACATTTTTTATATCTGGGACATCATATATATCGTCCATAGGTGCCCCGACATGCTCACCCCTCGAAAGCCCGGTACAACTTAATGTAATATTTCTTGCCACAGCAATCATCAATCCTATTGTATATTCTGCTACTGCGACCCGGTTACGTCCCGGTGTATAAGACAACTGAATCCCTGCTTCAGCAATTGCATTGCAGTCTACTGTTGACGGTGTTCCCTTTGCCACGCCAATGAATTTCATTCCTGTATCTGCCCACAGCTGAATCGTTTCCGTACCCGCATACTCATCTCCAAGAACTACTAATTCATGATTTTTACACTCATTTCTTGTCATGTATTCTGAAACATTTCCTTTTCCATGCTTCAACTCTCCACATATGGATATATCACAGTATTCTTTTATCTGTTCCACCATTTCTTTCGGGAGCGGTGTGCATAATGCAAGCTTTTTTTTCATAACTATTCTCCTTTCCATGATCCTTTTTCTTCCACCATACTGATAAAACTGCTGAAGCAGTCATACCAGCCGCAGCTAATTTATATACATTTCCTGTTGTTACATCTCCGAATATCTTGTTCGACAGCATGTTCAACACGATAGGGGAAAAGAACTGCCCCATGCTCATCGCACTGGTAAATACAGCGGATGCCATCGTGACTGCCGCAGGCGCTACTGCATTAGAAACTGTAACCATTCCCGTAGGAATAAATATTCCTTGAGAAAAACCGCAAAACAAAGCGCTGATAACGAGCAGCGGCAAATTTCCCGGAAACACAATCAGTAAAACTGCTCCAATACTAAAGCTCATCATTGCCGCAGGCATCGTATACTTTCCGAAATATCTTGTAACCCGTCCAAGCAGCAGACCAGCCACAATCTGTATCCCTGAGAAAATACCAATGAGATTTCCGGCAATTGTACTGTCCCCTGTCAACGTTCCGCCTAGGTGCAACGCAATATTTGTAGAAAATGTAATCAGAAAAAAGAATTCCAAAAACGCAAATCCAGAAGCAATAGAAACATCTTTACACAAACGAATTTCTTCTTTTTTTTCTGTATTCACAGGTCTTTTTTCCGGAAGACAGCACAAAATCAATGCAAATGCTACAAACCCGAGTATATTTATCCAATACGAATTTTCAAAATTATTTTTCCCGATCCATCCGGACAATGTCGTAATACATACCATACCGGTTCCAATACTGGCAGCCTGTATTCCCATCATGGAAGTTCTTGCATCTCCATCAAAAAAATCTGCCACAATTGCGGTATTTAATGTGGTCGCCAGTCCCAGAGAAATACCGTATACCATTCGTGAGAAAAACAACATCCAGAAGCTATCAGCCACTGTCGGCATAAGTCCTGCTGTTCCCGCAAGAAATGCAGCGAATAAAAGTAATTTCTTTTTGCTGATTTTTAGCGCCAGCCATCCAGAAAGCAGGGCTACAAAGACGGAAACAATCGCAGGAACAGTAATCACCATTTGTATCAGACTCATATCAATATCAGAAAAATGCTCTGCAATCTGCCCAAGCACCGGTGACAGCACAAACTGCAATCCCTGCAAAAACGACGCGCAGATGATGACGACAACGATCTTGTGTTTTTTTCTCTTTGTCACTGATGTTCCTCCTGTTAAAATGCCTTTTCAAGGATTGCAAGAATATCTTCCTTCGTAATGTTCTGTCGGATATTAAAACTCAGGACTGGCTCCCTCAATACATCGTCTGCAAGCATTTCAAAATCCTCTCTTGAAATCTTCTGTTCAGACAACGTACGGATTCCAAGACGTTTGATCAATGTTTTCATTTCTCCTGCAAGAACATACTGATCCTCTTCTATATTTCCACAAAGTGTTAACCCCAGCATTCTCGCCATCTCTGCCATCTTCTGTGAACACTCAGGTGCATTATACTCCAGTACATAGGGCAGGACTGCGGCATTAGCCATCCCATGCGCCAGACCGAAATGCGCGCTGAGTGTGTGGGCAATTCCATGCACCAGACCAAGGTTTGCATTTGAGAATCCAAAACCTGTCACAATACATCCCAGCATCATCTGTTCCCGCGCTTCCAGATCCGCCCCATCTTCTACTGCCTTTACAATATTCTGATACAGAATCTGAAGACCTTTGAGTGAATGATATTCTGTCAGAGGATTCGACTGATTCGAAATAAAGCTTTCGACTGCATGTGTGATCGCATCCATTCCTGTCGCTGCAGTTACGCTAGCCGGAACAGTTATGGTCAATTTGGGATCTGCAATCACATCAGAAGCCACAATCTTATTATCAATAATGACATATTTGATAATTTTTTCTGTATCAATCAACGCACTGACATTCGTGATCTCGCTTGATGTCCCAGCGGTAGTAGGAATCGCAATCAGTGGTAAACACTCCTTTTTTACTTTTCCGATTCCTGCATAATCACGGATTGTACCCGGATTTGTCATCAAAATATTGACTGCCTTTGCTGTATCAATACTGCTTCCTCCTCCAACTGCAATAAAACCTCCTATTTCTTCTTTCCTGGCAATACGATACGCTGTCTCTATGATCTCATTTGTAGGGTTTGGAATCACCTCGTCAAAGACAACCGTGTACACCTCTGCTTTTTTTGTCTGCTGCAGCACCTGCTCTAAGATTCCGGCAGCCTTTACACCACTGTCACAGACCACCATAACCCGCCTGAGCTCATGACGCTTAATTAAATCAGAAAGATCGTTCAACGATCCATTTCCGAATGTAATATTGCTCTTTACAAAAAAATTAAAACTCATCTTTCTTTCTCCTTCTTATCGCGGTCTTTGTACTTTCATAATAACTCCCTTGTTTTTCCTTCTCAAATCAGCTTTTTCCTCTTTAAAGCGGAAACAAAATTTGCTATACTCCTGTTATACAAAATGGTGAAAGGAGATTCTGATTTAATATGGACACCTTACAGCTTTCTCTCCGACAGCGCAAACTGCTTCATACACTGCAAAAACAGGATTCCTATATGACTGGAAAGGAGCTGGCTGATTTACTGCACGTTTCAGCCAGAACGATCCGCAGCGATATTACTGAAATAAATTACATACTTGCACAGCACAATGCAGCTATCCTTTCTACCCACAGCAAGGGGTATCTCTTCCAGGCGAAAGATCCTGAAAAAATTAAAGAGCTTAATCGGATTGACACCGCCTTTTTTACAAAGGAAGACCGCATTCACTATCTGACACAACAGCTGTGCCTATCTGATGAACCTTTGAATCTATTTGACCTTGAAGATGAGATCTTTATCAGTCACACGACCCTAATGTATGATCTCCAGATAATTAAAAAACGATTTTCGATGAACACTCCATATATTCAGATCATGCTGTCGAAAAATGAGATCTCTTTTGAGAAAAATGAAAAGAAAATCCGCCAGATTCTTTTAAGTCTGGCGCACGAAAACTGGGATTACACAAACAGAGGAAACGCTCTTTATAAGTTTCGTTTTCTTAACTGGGACTTCATAGCCTTTGTCGCAGCAAAACTCCCTGATCTTCTCTGTAAGTATAATATTTACATGGAAGACCCTACGCTTGTTGCTTTAGAGCTGTCACTTGCCATTATGTATCATCGGATCCAGTCTGGTCATACACTCCCTGAAACTGATGCCTTTCCTATGACAGATACAGCTGCCTATCTGATATGTAAAGCACTATTCAGCCTTCTGGAGACACAGTACCACTGCACCTTTCCAAAGTCAGAACGGGACACTGTTTATCTGTTTATTTCGAGTATGAGCATACAAAATCATGCGCCCGCAAAGAAAGAAAACATTCCTTTCTTTTTTGGTCCCATTACGATTGATACCGCGAATTCCTATTTAAACAAGATCAACGCTCTGTTTCAGATCGATTTTTCACAGGACGAAGATTTTTACTGGACCCTATTGCTTTATTTGCGAGATCTTCAGACAGGACATTCTATTTTTACCTGCCAGCAGAATCTGCATGATTTTAAAACATCTCTATTGGGCGAATGTGAATTTGCATATATTTTTCAAGAATTTGCTCCAGAATATATGGGAAGACGCCTTACAGAGACTGAACTTGTAAATCTCGCATTTCTGTTTTCCGGCGCCTTATCTTATCATTTGACACTACACCCGGAAAAAAAGCTAAAAGCTGTACTATGCTGTCACGAAAAACTAACCACCACCTGGGCATTGAAACGTAAGCTGTTGTCCCGCTTTCAAAATTATATTGATATTACAGCCTTGCTTCCTGTCCACAGTAAAACCACTTATGACTTTTCAAATACCGACTTGATTTTAACTACCATACAGAAAAAATTTGCAAATGCGCCAATGCAGAAAATCATATTGGTGGATGATCGTCCTTCTGCAAATTTTTATGATTTAGATCTTCCGATCCAGCTTATCGTTATGCACTCTATCTGTCCTATGCCCTCCTGCTCCATCAAGCAGCTCTTCGAGCATGCATACTGGCATGAGCAAGAAACCTTTACAGAGCGCTTTCCTGTTATTGAAACTCTTGTTTCTGATTTAATAAAAGAAGGCATCACCTCCGATGTACATCTGCTAGATATTCTTAGCAGAGAAGCAACTTTTACCTTCAGTATTGAACCGGGAATCACCTTTCTTTACACACTGATCCCCGCCTTAGAAACAAAGTTATCCATCATGACGCTCAAGCACCGGATCCTGTGGAATGAGCACAAAATAAGAACCATTGTTTTAGCTGTTTTCCGTAAAGAAGATATAAATCTTCTGTTTCACCTGAAAATCTTTTTATACAAGACATTGTATAACACCGAAATCCTGAAAAATTTGAAAACAAGAGAAGAACTGTTAGACTATTTTTTTCCGATTGAATCACCACAGACAGATTGATCTGTTTAAAAAAGCTTCTTTTTGAAACAGGCAAAAGCAGCTGTTGAAAAACATACCGAAAATCCACCGGAATGCACACTTTTCAATAGCCGCCTTCTGCCTTTTTATATTCTTTTTGCTGCATAATAGCCAGAATTAATCGCCTGATAAATCTGCCCCACCTTCTGGCAGTCACCGATGATACGATACTCTTCTGCTTCTGAGCAAAGAGCATCCACTTCCTTCCACGGAGATCTGAATCCCAACGCACATACTATTGTATCTGCCGAAATCAAAAATTCTCCCTTTGAATTTTCAACGATTACTCCTTCTGAAACAATTTCTTTTACCTTCGTTTTCACGTATAATTCTGCACTCTTTTTGACCTGCGGCATTAGACCACCCCGATAAAAAGAGTTGACTTCCATTGCTACATCATCCTTCATTTCTACAATGACTACCTCATGTCCTTCTTTCGCGAAAGAACACGCTGCCTCTGCGCCAACGAGTCCACCTCCCATGATCACTACTTTATTCCCCAGCTTCTCCGGATGCAGCTCCGCATCTATCGCCATGATCACATTATCTCTGTCAATACCTTTAATTGGAGGTTTTAGTTCGTCTGACCCTATTGCCACAATTAAAACATCCGGCGCACATTCTCGAACGTATTCTGGCGTTACCCGCTTGTTCAAAACAACATTTACTCCATTTTTTTCTACTCGCTGTACCATCACCTGACAGAGTCTGCGGATATCCTCTTTAAAATATGCAGCTCCTGCCGGATGTAAGTTTCCACCCAACTCACTGTTTTGTTCAACAAGTGTGACCGTATGTCCACAGGCAGCTGCCGTAGCTGCTGCTTGCATACCTGCAGGTCCCCCGCCAACAACCAAAACTGTCCTTTTTTCTTCTGACATTGGAAAAAATTCTTTATTCTGCAGCTGCTCTCCCTGTGTTGGATTTACTGCACACTTGATCATTTCCAGTTGTCCCGTTGCCCCAAAGCATTCATAGCAGCGCAGGCATGGGGAAATATCCTCCGCATGTCCTGCAAGTGCTTTATTAGGAAGATATGGATCAGCCACCAGTGCCCGACCAAGCTCGACCAGATCAGCCTGCCCTGAAGCAATAATTTCCTCCATTTGTTTCGGATCATTTAAGGAGCCAACACAAGCCACCGGCTTCGTCACATGTTTTCGGATTTCTGCTGACAGATATACATTAACTCCTCTCTTGAAAAAGGAGCTTGGATGTGTTCTGCAAAACATTTCCGGATCTTCATGATTTCCACAGGAGATATTAAACATATCCACCTTGTCATTAATCATTTTTGCGACTTCTATATAGTCTGTCAGTGACATACCACCTTCCTGAAAATCATCACCGTTCATTCTTATCTCAATCGGGAACAAAGGTCCAACTGCTTTGCGTACTGCATCCAGTGTCAACACCAGAAAACGAGCTCTATTTTCCAGTGAACCTCCAAACTCATCCGTCCTGTGATTAAACAGTGGTGAGAGGAACTGATTAAAGAGCCATCCATGCGCTGCATGAATCTGGATCATATCGTATCCTACTTCTTTACACAATTTTGCTGATGCTGCATATGCGTCTATGATCTCATAAATCAGTTTCTGCGGCATCTCTTTCACCTGCCCTGCCGGCATGCTCATATTGCTTGGTCCATATGCCGCCTCACATGTTTTTATATCACCGCCTACAGAGTCTAAACCTCCATACATCCCTCCATGTGAAAGCTGAATATTGGCCAGCCCCCCTGCATTATGTATCCTTCTGACACATTCAGTTAATCCTTGGCGTACGCCAAAGGAATCTAGCTGAAGCTGCTTATTGTGCGACTTACCTGTACCAGAGTGAACAATGGCTTCTCCATATGTAACGAGCGCGCTGCCACCCTTGGCCTTCTCTTCCATATATGCAATCATCTCAGGTGTAAAGTGCCCTTCCGTTGTGATCATGCTAGGACTCGTCGGAGCTGCTACAATCCTGTTTTTCAGTTTCAAATTTCCAATCCTGATCGGTGTAAACAAATGTGGATATAGCTCCTTCCCCGGATATTTTGATTTCATCCAATCCATCCTCCTCTCAATTCTGATTCTCTGCCCTCAGTAAAAGAGCAACTTTTTCATCATATAAAACAGCTTTTTTCTTTACTGTGCCTGTGATTACACAAACAGCTACAAGCATGATTCCTTCAATCAGCTGGTACAGACCTCCGGAAATACCGGATACAGAAAGTCCATTTTCAAGAGCCAGTACGGTCAGAGCGCCAATGACCACTTTAAACATCTTAGAATCCATTCCACCGACTACCGGAACGCTTCCTAAAAGCAATGCCATGATCACACGCATTTCAAAGCCTTTTCCAAGCATATTATTGGCGCCGCCTGTACGGAACATCATAAAAACTCCGGTAATTCCGGCCAATGCACCGCTGATCATAAAGTCAATACATTTAATTTTAACAACATTGATACCGGAAATTTTACTGCACAGCTCATTCTCACCGATTGCCTTTGAATACTTCCCTATCTTTGTATATTCAAATAAGAACGTCATAACTGCAAGGAGTACCAGCATAAATGAAATTTTTACACGCAGTGTATTCAGCTTCATAAATTCCGGCGTCATCACCACAATTCCCGATGTTGCCGAAAAGAAATTTGCGATCCCGCGAAGCCCGGTCTGCATCGCCACTGTTACCATAAAAGAAGGAACCTTAAATTTCGCAGTAAAAATCCCGATGACCAGACCGGTTAACGTACCAAAGAGCATGGATATAAGCAATACCGGAATCGGTCCATACGGCATGGCAATCTTAGCTGCAAAATAAACGGCTACGCAGGCAGTAGAGCCAACTGCAAGATCAATCCCACCATGGCTGAGAACAAAGATCATTCCCATGCCCCCGATCATAACGGTCAGAGACTGATCCAAAACAGTCTTAATATTTCCCAAGGCAAGGATCTGTCCCCCGCTGATAATAGAAAATACTACTAAGACAATAAGTAGCGTACAAACTGGAAGTACATTACTCCAGGAAAACCTTTTATTCTTCATCAAATCATTTCCTCCACTACTTTTTGTTGTGTAAAATGTTCATCGCGTCTCTGGAATGACACAAGCTTTCCTTCTTTCATGATCGCAATGCGGTCTGACATACCCAGAACCTCTGTCAGCTCATCGGAAATCAGGATCATCGACATTCCTTTTTGTTTCATTTCTTTCATTAAATGATAAATATACGCTTTCACGCCGACATCAACGCCTCTGGTAGGACAGTCCAGAATCAGGACATCGATATCCTTTACCAGCCATCTGCCCAGATTTACCTTCTGTTTATTGCCGCCGCTCAGCGATGAGACAGTCTGGTTCACACTGGTACACTTAATACTTAATTTTTCTCTGGCTTCTTCCGCCAGCCTGGTACATTTTGCCGGGCTGATAAAGCCTGCAGGTCCCTGCAGCTCCTGAACAGAGGGCATATATACATTATCCCTGATCGGAGCCTCCAGCATAAGCGCTTCACTGTCCCTGTCCTTTGGAACATACGCCATTTTGTTCTTTGTCGCATCGAGCGGCTTATGGATCTTTGCACCAGTCTTTACCATTGTGATACTGCCGCGTTTTGGCGGCTCCAGTGCAAAAACCGCTTTTCCGATCTCATGGATCCCTGCATCACTCAATCCGCAGAAGCCTAAAATTTCCCCCTTATGAAGCTCAAAAGAAACATCCTCATACGATGCCCCACAGATACTCTCTGCCCGTAATACTACATCCGACTCCTCGTACATGCAGGTCTCATCTGTCCGATAATAATCTGCCTCTACCACACGTCCAACCATCAGATTCCGGACACGTTCCTCTGTAAGCTCTTCTTTTTCAAGCGTCCCGATTGATTTCCCGTCGCGAAGGACCGTCACACGATCCGATATTCTGCACATCTCCTCCAGGTCATGGGTAATCATTAAAATTGCACAGCCCTGCTTCTTCTTTTCCTCAATAATCTCATATAACCTCTGCTTTGTATCATGAGAAAGAGACTGGGTTGTCTCATCTAAGATAAAAAGTCTGGGATTCACGGCCAGGGCTTTTGTGATCTCGATTATTTTTCGTTTTTCAATCGACAAATTGGAAGCCTTCTTATTGAGAGGAACATCTCTGAAGTTCCATTTTTTCAATTCTTCTTTTGCCGCCCTTCGCATTTTTCTCGTATTAATAATCCCAAATTTCATGAACTGCTCAAAATTCCCCAAAAACATATTCATGCTTCCGTCAAAATCGTCAATCAGTCCCAATTCCTGTACAACAAAACCAATCCCGGATGCCCGTGCATCCAATGGTGAGGAGGGATGATACGTTTCTCCTCCAAGCCGCATCGTACCAGAGTCCGGCTGCTGTATCCCCACGATCTGCGCAATCAACGTTGATTTTCCCGAACCGTTTTCCCCGGCCAGTGAATGCACTTCTCCTGCGCGAACTGTCAGTCGGATATCCTGATTCGCTTTTGTAACCCCAAATGATTTGCACAGCCCCTCGATTTCCAATATATTTTCCGTACGAACATCCATCATTTTACAACCTCCTTTGTTCCGGCAAAGGAAAGTGCGCCGAACACCAGAATGAAGCCTGCATTCGCTACATCCTGCCAGGTTCCTGACGGAACATTCAGGCGCGTCATGACATTAAATAAAAATGCTGTAAAAAACGCTCCCAGTAAAATACAGACCGGCTTACTGAGACGTTTCTCCATCGCCCCTGCCAAAAGCCACGTTGCCAGTGCCTTTCCGATCACACTTATACTCCCCAGTCCTGTAAAAGCATTCAATTTTGAATTTGTACTGATCGTGAGAGCCGCTGCAATCCCCACACTCACCGCACCGATAACAGCTGCTAAAAATTGTGCTTTTTTGCTGTTAATTCCCATATATCCTGCAACTGTTGCATTTACAGAGGCTGCCCGGTAATTAAGTCCGATCTTTGTATGCGAAAAAATAAAATGCATGATGACCGTGCCCGCGATCAGAAATATTGCCGGCCACGCGCCCCGCCCCAATGCTCTGCACTGGTCGGCGCCCAGTGTAATAGTCGTAAGTCCTCTTGCAGACCTTGAAGAGGTATACACCGCGCCGATCGCCTCATAAATCATCAGCATGGCAAGTCCGCTCACCCAGGTAGGAAGCTTAAAATGAATACGGACAGCTGTTGAAATCAGCTGCAATACGACGGTCACGCTGATGCAGAAAAAGAACAGCCCGAAATAGCCCAGGTTCCAGTCTGTAACCGCTACTGCTCCTACATTTGCAGCCAGCACCATCGCACCCGCAATCGAAAAATCCGGTCCTCCTGAAAAGATAAAAATCAGTCCCCATGCGATATATGCCTGCATTACTGTGTGTGAAATCAGCGTTAAAAATGCATTTTTCTGGACAAGCACGCCCCCGCCAAGCAGCAGATCAAAAAATATGTAAATAATGCAAAGTCCCAAAGGAAATACCAGTTTTTCAAAAGCATGTCCGAATCCCTTATCTGCGGAAAGGAATCCTGCTTTCTCTTTCTTTTCTTTTTTCATAGTAGTACGCTCTCTCCTCCAATATCAGATGAATTTGAATGAAAAATCAAAAATACACTTTACAGAAGAAGCAATCTCCATACTGTAAAGTGTATTCGTAATCTGCATTACTCTACATTAATCCCCACTTCTGCCAGTTCCTCTGCTGTAACCTTACCTGCCTGATACTTAGCTATCATCCTGTCTTCAAAACTGTATTTGTCAATCATATCTGTCACATCTTTTAACGTTACATCCGGATTATACTTATAAAGCAGACTCTTGATCTCCTCCTCTTCATACGGATTTTCATCAATGAAAAATCTCTGGTACAGATCGGCATACTCAGCCGGTACACTCAGAAGCTTTACATTCTCAATAAATGGCGCCTGCCCGTTTTCGTCCACCAGCTTGTGCCCATCCATCGCATTTTCAAGAAGTATTGCCGAAAACAGTCCATTTACCCATGAGGCGCCGGCACATGCGGCCAGGGATTCATCTTTCAGATTTTCAAGCAGAGTTGGATTAAGGTCTGTTCCAAATACCTGAATCTCATGATCTGAAGGAGTTTTTGCTACGACATTGATCGCCTGCAGCGTATATTCTTCACCGGTGCAGTAAAAGCAGTCTGCTTCCGGGAAAGCCGCCAGCATATTATCACATGCCTGCTGCTCGCCGTTCGCCTCTCCGGTCGCTACTCTTGTCACAGAAAGGATTTTTCCTCCGCCTGCTTCAAATGCTTCTGTAAAGCCTTCCACACGCGCATCCGTATTCGGATCTCCAACCTCGGCTCCTGCGATCAGCGCTTTGGTGCAGCCTTTATCCAGAGCAACCTTCGCCATCTCTTCTCCTGCCATCCGGTTATCGCTCGTGACAGCTCCTGCAAAATAATTCATCTGCCGGATCATATCCCGCACGCTTTCATCGGTCGGAACCTTATCGTACAATGCAAACGGGATCGATGCGCTTTCAAGGAGAGACGGTCCGACTGTAAACATGTTTTCAAACATTCCCATCCACAAAGCTCCATCGACATTTGCAGAGATCATATTTTCCACATTAGATGTTAATTTTTCCACGTTTCCTTCGTCATTAAAGACCAGTGTTTCGTCACCGCTCATCTCTACTACATATTTCGCATTATTTGCCAGAATATCAAGAGCGTACACTCCGGCTACCCAACTGTTAATACCGATCTGCCTTCCGCTCTCTTCTGCACAGACGCCGACTGGCTGAATCATCATAGCTGCACCAAGAAGAGCTGCCATACCTTTCATTACCTGTTTTTTCATTGTAAAACCTCCCTTTTGTTTTTGAGCACATTCAGACATTTACGCGTATTTGTCTTTTTGTTATCCGATCTATCTGTATGTATTTTGATAATGTCATCATAAATGACTGTCTTTCTTTTCGCAAATATCCTTTTTCCTCTTTAAAGTGGAAATTTTCTCATACGTCAGCTCCTCTCTTCTCTTTTATCTGCCATTTTCTTCTGCCTTTTCGAATATTCCTTCTCCTTTTCTATTTGACAATCCTCCTTCCCTGTGCTATTCTTTATCATAATTCTGGGAAACCTCTTGAATCCTGTACCACGCAGGAGACTGGAGGCGGAGAATACTCTGGAAAAACTCGCAGGCGAGTACCGAAGGTGTAAGGTCCTCACGGACTGAATCTCTCAGGTAAAGGAGACAGAGCAGACAGCTTCCTGATATTTCAGGATTTTTCATTTCGTCTTTTTCGTCTCATACGTTTTTTCAGAGCAGCCGGATACAGGCTGCTTTTTTTATTATTATTCCCCAGTATCACCACACATAGAAGGAGAGAGAAACATGTCAGACACACTTTTAACAATCGTCCAAACCATCAACAGCTATTTATCCGACTACATTCTGTTCTTTCTGCTCATTGCAGTCGGACTGTGGTATTCCTTCCAGACGCACTTTGTCCAGGTGCGCTGCTTTGGCGAGGGAATGCGCCGTGTATTTGGTAACCTTACTTTGCGCGGGAAGAAGCATGACAGCGGCATGAGTTCCTTCCAGGCGCTTGCCACTGCGATCGCCGCACAGGTCGGGACCGGAAATATCGTGGGTGCTTCCGGTGCGATTCTCACGGGAGGACCAGGCGCGATCTTCTGGATGTGGGTTATCGCCTTCTTTGGCATGGCTACCATCTACGCTGAGGCAACACTTGCTCAGGAAACGCGCATTGTGGAAAGCGACGGTTCGATCAAAGGAGGTCCTGTCTACTACATCACTACGGCATTTAAGGGAACCTTCGGAAAATTTCTCGCAGGCTTCTTTGCTGTTGCGATCACTCTGGCGCTTGGATTTTTCGGATGTATGGTGCAGTCCAACTCCATCGGCTCTACGTGCCAGACGGCGTTCGGTATTCCTTCCTGGGTGACTGGTATCATCCTTGTCATAATCTGCGGTTTTATTTTTCTTGGCGGAATCAGACGGCTTGCCTCTGTCACAGAAAAGCTCGTCCCCATTATGGCCAGCCTCTTCCTTCTCGGCGGTCTTGCTCTTTTGATCCTGAGAATAGAGTACGTACCGGCTACCTTCGGCATGATCTTCCGATATGCCTTCCAGCCGCAGGCGATCATCGGCGGTGCATTCGGAGCCGCACTCAAAACAGCACTGACGCAGGGAGCAAAGCGCGGCCTGTTTTCCAACGAGGCCGGTATGGGTTCTACGCCTCATGCTCATGCCCTTGCCAACGTAAAAACACCGCACGAGCAGGGCTGTGTCGCCATGATCGGTGTCTTTATTGATACTTTTGTCGTTCTGACATTGAATGCGCTCATTGTGATTTCTACCTTATATACCAGCGATGGGATCCTCGCAAACGGATATACGGGAGATGCGCTCACCCTTGTCGATAAGACAAACCTCACGCAGACTGCCTTCGGCACTGTATTCGGAGAACAGCCCGGCGCAATCTTTATTGCGATCACTCTGTTTTTCTTTGCCTTTTCCACGATCCTTGGATGGAACCTGTTCGGAAAAATTAACGTGGCATACCTCTTCGGTGAAAAATCTACAAAGGTCTACACCGTGATCGCCCTGCTCTTTATTTTTCTTGGTACGCTCGCATCCAATGATCTGGTCTGGGAGCTCTCGGATATGTTCAATAACCTGATGGTCATCCCGAACGCGCTCGCACTCTTTGCACTCACCAAAGTGGTCACCAGTGCCATGCGAAGGGCTAAGAAGCTGTAAAAATCTAAGCTTTATGGATTGTCCTCTCCGGAAATATGATGTACAATAAGCACCACACAGCTGTAAATTTTTATACATATGCTTATTCTGAATTCGCAGCAGCCATCAGCTGACATCAGCTGCTGCCTAAATGTTACGGAGAATATTATGGCAAAAAAAGATCTGACACAGGGAAATGTAACCAGGACCATGCTGCTGTTTGCAGGCCCGATGATCCTCGGGAACCTGCTCCAGCAGTGTTACAATATCGCAGACACACTGATCGTCGGTCAGTTTATCGGCGCCAACGCACTCGCAGCCGTTGGCTCTGCCTATACACTGATGACCTTCCTGACCTCCATCCTCATCGGACTGTGCATGGGAAGCAGTTCTGTTTTTTCGTATTATTTTGGGCAAAAAGACGAGGAAAAAATGAAAAACAGCATTTTGCTGTCTTTCCTTCTGATCGGAGCCACAGCACTCGTAATGACCGCGCTTGTCTTTGCCGGGCTCGATCTGATCCTGAAGCTTTTACAGACGCCGGATGAGCTGTTTGACATGATGCACGGCTATGTGTTTGTCATCTTTATCGGAATCTTCTTCGTGTTCCTTTATAATTATTTTGCATTTTTGCTGCGCGCGATCGGCAACTCCGTCACACCGCTTTGGTTCCTCGGTCTGGCTGCACTTCTGAACATTGTACTTGACCTTATTTTTGTCATCGTATTTCGGTGGGGCGTAGAAGGAGCCGCAGCAGCGACCGTCATCGCACAGGCATTTTCGGGGATCGGGATCGCTGTGTATACCTGGAGAAAAGAGATCTCGCTGCGCCCGAACATAAAAAAAGCAGACTTTGGAAAGCCGGCAGTAAAAGAGATCGTAAACTTCTCACTTGCTGCAAGTATCCAGCAGTCTGTCATGAATTTTGGTATCCTGATGATCCAGGGGCTCGTCAACAGCTTCGGTCCTGCCGTTATGGCAGCCTTTGCCGCCGCTGTCAAGATCGATTCCTTTGCCTATATGCCTGCACAGGAATTTGGCAACGCATTTTCTTTGTTTATTTCACAGAACTACGGCGGCAGCCGCAGGGATCGTATCCGCGAAGGTACCAAGAGTGCATTTCGCGTATCCGCGCTTTTCTGTCTCTGTGTTTCGATCCTAGTTTTTCTCACTGCCCCATGGCTGATGAGGATCTTCGTCAACGGTTCTGAGGCAGAGATCATCGCGATCGGCGCCGGCTATCTGCGGATCGAGGGTGCCTTTTACTGCGGTATCGGGATCCTCTTTCTCCTCTACGGCTATTACCGCGGCATCCGCCGTCCGGAAATGTCACTTGTGCTCACCATCCTGTCGCTGGGCACGCGTGTCCTGCTGGCTTATCTGCTTGCTCCGGTTCCGGCGATCGGTGTGTACGGCATCTGG
Source organism: Parablautia sp. Marseille-Q6255 (assembly GCF_951230155.1). Lineage (GTDB taxonomy): Bacteria > Bacillota > Clostridia > Lachnospirales > Lachnospiraceae > Choladousia. Next base: position 77,895 of record NZ_CATNVD010000019.1, on the reverse strand, counting down.
TGGGCGATCCCGATCGGCTGGATCCTGGCCGATGCGGCGGGACTGCTCTATATGCGCTTTCTAAGTGTCCGATCACCAGAAAGCAAAGCCTCCGGCAGCCTTCCCAGGTAACACACCTGCAGCAGGCAAAACCCGTCCGGTTTCCAGAATATACCATACTTTTCTGGAAACCGGACGGGTTTTTCTTTTCTCTTATATAAAGCTGTACGCCACAATCCCTACAAACAGTATGACCGTTACCAGCGTATGCACAGACAGGGCTGTCGCCACATACTCTCCGTCCTCTCCCACATCAGAAAAGATCGGAATGATAAAAGGCGCCGGAAGACAGTACAGGATCATCAGGGCGATCTCCAGCTCTTTGTCAAACGCAAACAGGTTGAAAATGATCAGATTACTGAGCACCAGCAGTCCTCCCATAATGAGCAGGCGAAACAGGATCGTCTTTGCCACCGGAACAAAAAGCTCCAGCTTCAGATTCAGCTCGTAGCCTACGATCAGCAGCACGATCGCGCTGACCGGCGCAGTGAGCATCTCGATCACAGCACTTACTGTACTGCCTGCCGGACACGAAAACAGCAGCTTTCCTACGCCTGCCACACCCAGTACAATCCCAAGCGCCATGCCCAGAAAACATTTGTTGGAGAACATATTTTTCAAAAGACCCCGCGCACTTACCCTGCCTCCATCCACAGAGGTCAGCAGGCCCAGCCACACGGTATAAGCAAACACCGTCTGTCCCAGATCTACAGCTGCAAAGCCGGACTGGCTGCCTGCGATCAGTCCATACAGCGTATAGCCCAGCATGCCGCCCTCTGCACTTGCCAGCAGAAAAGGAAGAAATTTTCCATACGGCTTTACAAACCGGCGCAGCGCAAATCCCACCGCGATCGCTGCCCCAAATCCTGCAAATACGACCAGAAACACAACCAGTACCCTGAGGTTATACTCTGCTTTTAGGAAGGCGTTAAAAAGCACGACCGGAAGCATCACATTTCCGATCACTGCTTTTAGTCCCTGAAGCCCTTCCATATTAAAAATCTGTTTTTTATTACACAGGCAGCCGATCGCGATCATTACCAGCACCGGCAGCACCATATTTATCACCTGTAAAGCCATATCTCTCCTCCCGAAAAATCACTTCTTTTGGAATCTGCACATCACGCCGGATGATTCCCTCTTTGTACAGCGGAAAAACGGGATGCCGCAAATTGTTCATTTGCAGCATCCCGCGTTTCTGTCCTTATCAGTGGATCATATCCTGATAGAATTCATATGCCTGTACGTCTGTAAAGCCTTCATGTACTACCTTTGCCACTGCCTGTGCCATCTCAACCGGATGCTCGCTCTGGAAGATATTGCGTCCCATATCAACGCCTCTTGCTCCCTTGGAGATTACTGTGTATGCCAGGGTCAGAGCATCCTTCTCTGCCAGCTTCTTTCCGCCTGCTACAACGATCGGTACCGGGCAGGCTGCCACTACTTCTTCAAAATTGTCACAGTTGTATGTCTTGACAAGCTGTACGCCCATCTCTGCAACAATACGTGTCGCCAGTTTGAAGAAACGGTCTGTACGCTCCATATCCTTTCCTACTGCGACAACGCCGAGCGTAGGGATGCTGTAACGCATACCTGCATTGATCGTTCTGGAAAGATTATCGATACTGGAGAGCTGTCCGTCTGCTCCGATAAAGGTCTGTACTGCCATGCAGTCTGCATTCATACGGATCGCATCCTCGATATCTACAGCTACTACCTCATGTGACAGATCGTCATTGAGCATGGAAGAGCCGGAGCTTACGCGAAGTGCGATACCCTTCGTGATCTGAGGCGGAACACAGGTGCGGATCGCTCCTCTTGTTCCCATAAATACGTCTACATACGGAGCCAGCTTCGGAAGCAGGAGATCAAGTCTCTCCAGTCCGGCTGTAGATCCCATAAAGTATCCGTGGTCAAATGCAAACATTACAGAATTTCCACTCTTTGGATTAAAAATATTGGAAAGGTGCTTCTGCATACCCCAATCCAGATTATTGGCTCCTTTTACATAAAATCCATCTGTATTTCCAAAAGGAACCTCTACATGATAATCTTTTGCTACCTTCAGTCCATCTTTGTCTGCCATGTTTTTACCTCTCTTTGCTTTATATATTATCCATAAAGAAACTGCCGCAACAGTATTCAAATGAAACTATTGCGGCATTCTCTTATGCCTCCAATACTTCCATCATATTCCGTCTGCGGGAATACAACAGGAATCTTTTTTAGAAGTTGTAGTCATCCATATTTGTCTCGTCAAATACTGCGCGCTCCGGAAGCAGAACAACACCGTTGTTTACATCGCCTGTAGCTGCGCCTTCTGCGATACTTTCGTTCGGCTCTACTGTTACATCACCGATCTCCGGGATAGAGATGGTATCGCCAACCTTAACTTCGTTGCCTGCAGCCAGGTATGCAGCTACGTAGCAGCCCATAGCACCCTGGATCTTGCAGTCCCACAGTCCCCACTCATAAAGAACGCCTGCTTTGCAGAATTCTTTGATAGAGTTCGGAGATGCAAATCCTGTGATTGTAATGTCATCTTTTGTCAGCCCTGCGTTCTGAGCAGCCTGGAGCTGTCCCGGAAGAGCTGTGGAGTCGTTGCAGAGGATCAGGTCAATGTCAGAATGATTATCCAGAACAGCTGCGCCTACGTTTACAGCCTTCTCAGAATCCTGCTCACTGTAGTAGTTGTCCGGAGCAACGTTTTCCCAGTTCGGGTAATTCTCTTTGATATAAGCCTCGCCTGCTACCTGCCAGGAGTTCTGGTCTGTAACAGTTGCCTGTGAATAATGCCAGCAGTATTTGATCGGATCTGCTGCCGGGTCTTTGCCGCGCTTTGTCAGTCCGTCAACACCCATGTCAACCAGCATCTTTCCAAGAACTTCCGGTGTACCCTGAGATACCATCAGCGCACGGTCTTCTACATTTGCGTCAGAGTCCCATGTACAAACTGTGATACCCATATCTGCTGCTTCCTTCAGTGCATCAGATACACCTGCTGCATCTACTGTAGAAATACAGATCGCATCTACACCTGTGTTGATCGCCTGGTGGATGACCTCAACCTGCTCAGCAGCACCTGCTACAGAGCTTCCCATGTACTCAACTGTGATGCCCCATTTTTCAGCAAATTCCTGAGCGCCATCGTTTGCAGACTCAAAGAATGCATTTCCTGTTACCTTCGGAATAAACGCAACGGTCATTCCCTCTACACTTTTCTCCTCTGCACCTGCTACCATACCGGCCGTTCCCAACAGCATAGTTGCTGCCAGAGTTGTAGCTAAAGCTTTTTTCATCATAGTTTCTTTTCCTCCTTTAATAATTATATAGTTTTATTATGCCAGAGGTACGTCCGCACGTCCTCCAAACATCATCTTTAAGCAGCCTTTGACTTTTTAAATTTTGCCATCAGCCTGATCACAGAAGAATTTCCTGCTATAGAGCGTCCCAGTACAACGACCAGCAGAAGGATTCCAACCGGAATATCGAGATACTGTGTACCCACCTTAAAGCACAGCGGCAATCCAAAACGCAGCATGCCAATGATCATAGATGCCAGGGCTGTACCGACTACGCTTCCCTTACCGCCCGTACTCAGTGTTCCGCCGAGCACGACAGCTGTGATAATATTCAATGTAAAGTTTGAACCCAGATCGCTCTTCGCACTGCCAAGATAAGAGGTCAGCACGATACCTGCGATCGCTGCGCTGACTGCCGAAAGCACATAAGTGCTCATGATCACACGCTTCGTATTGATTCCTGAGTAGGAAGCTGCCTGCGGATTCACACCTACCAGAAAGACTCTTCTTCCGTACTTCGTTCTGTGCAGCAGGATGTATGCGAGCACAGCCAGGATCAGAAAGATCACGAGCTGACTTGGCACGATTCCAAAAAACTTATACTTTGCAAGTATACGGAAGGAATCCGGAAATCCGCTGATACCCTGATAGCTGGCTGTAGAAGCCAGATTGGAGATCAGCAGCGCGATACCTGCATAGAGGAAGCTGCCGCCCAGCGTCACCACCATGGCCTGCACACCGCAGTAAGCGATAAAGAATCCCGAAAGAGCGCCGCAGATCGCCGCTACTACGATCGCGATCAGAACAGCCACCCAGATATTGCAGCCGAAATCCTGCCATGACACGCCAATGATGATTGAGGTCAGTCCGACAATGGCACCGGCCTGGATGTCGATACCTCCCGTGATCATAACGAAGGTCACAAATAAGGAAATGATACAGATAGACATAAAGTCATTCATACTGTTGAGCAGCAGAGCCGGTCTTAAAAACTTTGCATTCGCAGCTCCGAAAATAATGAACTCTGCCGCCATGATGCAGATCAGCACCATTTCCCAGCTTTTCAAAAAGTGTTTCATCTTATCGGAAAAGGATTTATTCATGATTATTTATTTCCTCCTTCCCCCGCAGCAGCTGTTCTTGCTGCCAGTCTCTGTCTTCTGTTCTTTTCTGCATTTCTTCTCTGCATCAGGGCGTCTGCGACTACGATCGTGATCAGCATTACGCCGGTGATCGTGTTATCGTATGTCGAGCCGAGCTCCATAAATACCAGAAGACGGCTGATACTTGCCATGATCACTGCGCCGATCGAAGCGCCGATCACGCTGCCCACACCACCGGAAAGACTGATGCCTCCCAGCACGCAGGCTGCCACTGCCTTCATCTCATAACCGTTTCCGGACATCGCTGTGACGAATCCGATACGCGATGCAAATACAATTCCTGAAATCGCTGCAAAGATACCACAGATCACATATGCAGCCACTCTTGTCCCCGTAGCCGGGATACCTACCAGCGCCGCGCCTGCCGGATTATCACCGACCGCGATAAAATAGCGTCCCCGCTTCGTGTGTTTCAATAATATATGTACTGCGATCACCATGATCACTGTCACGACAAAGATCACACTGATATGACCGAAAAGCTCTGCGCTGTAGAGCTGCTTAAAGTCTGCCGGAAGGTTTTCCACCCATGCGCCCTGCGTATAAACATACATCATGCCTCGCATCACGCCGTTCGTTCCCAGCGTAAAGATCAGGGACGGAACACCCATCACAGAAACACCCCAGCCGTTAAACAGACCGATCAGCGCGCCGATCAGGATACCTGTCGCAAAAGCAAGCGCCCAGTTCTGTCCGTCTCTTAACATACTGGCTACTACTGTAGCTGTAAAACCAAGGTTCGCACCCACGGATACATCGATCTCTCCGATAAAAATAGCAAACGCCATACCTACGGAAATGATAATGTATACCACACTGTCATTAAAACAGGAAATGATATTTTCTGAGGTCAGGAAGCTGGGGTTGATCAGCCCGACTACTGCAAACAGGGCGATCAGAAACAGAAAGCTGCTGACTTCTCTTGTCTTTACGATCTTTTTCATGCTCCCACCTCCGCATTTTTCGTGATACCAAAGGAAGCGGACATCAGAGTATCCTGATTGATCTCATCACCTGTGAACTCTCCATTGATCCGTCCCTGGCAGACTGTCATGACACGGTCTGATAATTCTATGATCTCTTCCATATCAGAGGAGATCAGCAAAACGGCAACGCCCTGCTCACGCAGCTCATGGATGATCGAATACACATCTCCTCTGGCTGCGGCGTCGATTCCTCTGGTCGGCTCATCGAGGATGACCAGCTTTGGTGAGGTGGAAAGGCATCTTCCGATGACTACCTTCTGCTGATTTCCTCCGGAAAGGCTGCCTACCAGCTGCTCCTGCCCGGTCACCTTGGTGCGGAAATCATCAATGTATTTCTGCGTCATCTGGTACTCTTCCTTCCTATTTAAGAAGAACTTGCCCATAGCAGGATTTGCGAGCATTGCGCTTGAAGTATTTACTGCAATATCACTGATCTTAAACAATCCGTGATAATGACGATCCTCCGGCACATAATTCAGTCCCGCCTCGATCACCTTTCTGGTGGAAAGTCCTGTGATATCTTTTCCATCCAGAATCACCTTTCCAGAAAGTACTTTGTCCTTTCCAAAAATCGTAGTGGCAAGCTCTGTTCTTCCGGCTCCCACCACGCCTGCCAGTCCGAGGATCTCACCCGGATATACCTTCAGAGAAATATCCGTAAATCCATAGCCGCTTAAGCTCTGTACCTCAAATACCGGCTTCTGATGTGTATAATCAACCTTTTTCAGATGCTCCTTGATCGTATCTTCCTTTTCCTGCGCATCCGGAGGAAGCAGTCCCTTTACCAGCATCTCTCTGGTAAACTCGCTCACCTTTCCGCATACCGGCACCTTTCCGTCGCGCATGATAGCTACATCTGTAGCGATCTCAAACACCTCTGCCAGACGGTGGGTGATGTAGATGATACCGATCCCCTTTGCCTTCAAATCCTCTACACATTTAAAGAGGCTCTCTACCTCATCAAATGTCAGAGCACTCGTCGGCTCATCCAGGATCAGGATCTGTGCCCGGCGCAGCAGACCGCGCAGGATCTCTACCATCTGCTGTTCTGCGATGGACAGGCTGCCTGCTTTTCTGTTCAGATCAAGCTTCCAGCCCACACTGTCGATCAGCTCCACCAGCTCCTTATGCAGATCCGCCTTCTTTTTGTCAAAGCCGATCTCTATATTTTCCTCTACTGTCATATTCGGAAACAGCAGCGGCTCCTGCGGAACCATATAAATGCCGCTTGCGAGAGCTGCACTGGTCTTGTTTGAAGTAACTTTCTCGCCTTTTACGTAGATCTCTCCGCTGTCGTGCTGGTAGATACCCATGATGATCTTCATCAGTGTACTCTTTCCTGCTCCATTTCCTCCGATCAGCGCCAGGACCTCACCCTCGTTTAAATCAAGGCTGATGCCTTTTAGGACCTCATTCAGGCCAAAAGACTTGTATATATTCTTGATATTTAAAAGCGCTTTTGCTGGCAAAACCTTCCCTCCTTTAACAAATGTTGCAATCAAAAAATAATGTTAAATGTACTATACGATAATTTGCGGCTTTTGTCAACCATAATCTTTGTCGTATTTTTCTATATGTAAACCGTTTTGAATATTTTTTTTGTATAAAAATTATTATGCTTTTTCCATAAATAATAGGTCATTGGGCATTGACAGGCTTTGTTTTTCATGATACACTTTTGCTATAAAAATGAACTTCTGATTTTTTCCAGAACTTTTGTTAAATGAAAGGAGTGACAGTATGACCGGAGGATACGATTACGAGGAGATTTTGCTGGTCAAGACTGCCTGGTTTTACTATATCGGAGGGTTTACCCAGCAGGAGATCGGAGAATATCTGGGCATCCCGCGGCTTCGTGTAAACCGTCTGCTGGATAAAGCCCGCAAAAACGGTATCATCCGTTTTTCTATCCGTGAAAATGACAGCAATCGTATGGAGATCGAGCAGGAGCTGATCAAGCGCTTCCATCTGAAGGACGCTTTCGTTGTCCCCTCCCCGATCAACGGCAGAGATGTCAATGAGGGCGTAGCGCAGGCCGCCGCCATGTATCTGTGCGAACATCTCGATCAGAACAGCTACATTAATATGGGATACGGCGATACGACAAGCAGGATCTTAAATTACCTGTCAAATTCCTCGCAGTTTCCTGTAAATGTTGTTTCGCTTACCGGCGGAGTCAACTACTATCTTCCAAATACCCGATCCAGCATCTTTAATGCCAGACTTTACCTGACTCCGGCGCCTCTTCTTATGAAAAGCGCAGAAATGGTCAGTGCGATCGAACAGGAGCCAAGCGTAGAGCAGATCCTTAATATGACGACTCTGGCGCAGCTGTCTGTCGTGGGGATCGGCGGTATGGATGAAAATGCTACGATTGTCACCAATGGAATGCTTTCCAGCAACGATTTCCTGCTGCTGTCCATGAAAGGCGCGGTAGGAGATATCCTGTGCCACTTTATTGATAAGGACGGAAATCTTGTCCCGTCTGACATCGAAGGCCGTCTGATCAGTACTCCTCTGGAAAAGCTGAAGGCGCTTGGAAATACCATCGGTGTAGCTGCCGGAGAGACAAAGGTCGCCGCTATCTCGGCTGCGCTCAAAGGCGGATACCTCAATACACTGATCACAGACGAAAATACCGCATCACAGGTGCTTGCTCTGGCATAGACACCGCGGTATCTCTTCTTTTCTTTTGCAGACGTAATATTTTTAGCATAAGGTGTTATCACCAGTTCATTCTATTATCATTTATAAGGAGGGTTTTATGGCTGAACAATTTTTATTGGCAATTGATGCCGGTACCGGAAGCGTCAGAGCCGTCCTCTTCGATCCGGAGGGGAACCAGACAGGCTGCGTACAGCGGGAATGGGAGCACAAAGAAGATCCGCGTTACCCGGGCAGCATGGATTTCGACTGGGTACATAACTGGGAACTGGCAAGTGAATGTGTGCGCGGCGTGATCGAGCAGACCGGGATCCGCCCGGAGCAGATCCTGGCCATCTCCACGACATGTATGCGTGAGGGCATCGTTCTCTACGACAAGGATGGGAACGAGATCTGGGCCTGCGCCAATGTAGACGCCCGCAGCGACGACGAGGTGGGCCGGCTGATCCAGATGGATCCGCAGATGGAAAAAGACATTTACTTAAAGAGCGGACAGACCTATGCGCTCGGCGCGCTTCCGCGTCTGCTCTGGGTAAAAGAAAAGATGCCGGAGGTATACGAAAAGGTAGCAACCATCGGCATGTTCAATGACTGGCTGATCAAAAAGCTCACAGGGGTAGAAGCAATCGAGCCGAGCAATGGCTCCACCACTGGTATCTTTGATCTCAAAAGCCGCAGCTGGGACGCTTCCATTACACGCAAATGTGGTCTGAAGGACGATATTTTCCCACCTGTCATGGAATGCGGCAGCATCATTGCAAAGGTAAACGAAAAAGGAGCCGCTGATACAGGACTGGCAGTCGGTACTCCTGTCGTAGTCGGCGGCGGAGACTGCCAGCTCGGCACGATCGGTGTAGGCGCCACCAGCCCGAATCAGGCAGCTGTCTTCGGAGGCAGCTTCTGGCAGTACGAGTTCAACACAGACAACGGGGCGACTGATCCGCAGTGCCGGGTGCGTGTAAACTGTCACGCCGTTCCGGGTGTATGGCAGTACGAAGCGCTTGCCTTCAAGCCGGGACTCGTGATGCGCTGGTATCGCGACGCATTCTGCCAGGCTGAAAAGGAACTGGCAAAGGCAACCGGTGAGGATCCCTACAACCTGATGAACAAAGAGGCAGAAAAAATCCCTGCCGGCTGCTACGGAATGATGTGTACCTTCAGCGATGTGATGAACTTTATCAACTGGAAGCACGCAGCTCCTACATTTACCAACTTCGAGCTGATCCCGGAAAAGTTTAACCGCTATACCTTCTACCGGGCGATTCTGGAGAACACCGCCCTTCTCGTGAAGGGACATATGGAGCTGGTAAAAGAAGCGACCGGGAACATGCCTTCCGAGGTGATCTTCGCAGGCGGCGCCTCCAAGAGCCCGCTCTGGTCCCAGATTCTGGCAGACGTACTCGGCATGCCGGTCAGAGTTCCTGTCGTAAAAGAAGCGACAGCTCTGGGCGCAGCCATTCTGGCAGGATACGGCGTAGGCCTCTACTCCAGTATTGAAGAAGGCGCAAAGCGCACCGTAAAATGGGATCGCTGCTTTATGCCGGATATGGAAAATCATAAGGTCTACACAGAAATGTACCAGACCTGGCGCAAGGTCTATGCAGCCCAGCTTGCCCTTGTAAACGAGGGGCTCACAAAACCAATGTGGGTTGCTCCCGGTCTGTAAACTACAGACAGGCATGCATATCAATAAAATCTGAGAGGAGAACACGATTATGTATATTGTTGATGAAAAAGACAGAGAGTATCGCTTCAAAGACAGCGGTCCCAAATATCTCATGAAAGGGCCACGCATGAATTTTGCAGTCGTACAGTTCATGCCGGGACAGGATTTCAAAGCACATTACCACAATGTGATGGAAGAGAATTTCTATATTCTGGAAGGTGAGATCGACATCGTTGTAGACGGCGTAGTAAATCATCTCTATCCGGGACAGTTCATCCACATTGAGCCGGGTGAGATCCACTACTGCATCAATAACTACGACAAACCGATCAAAATGATCTCTACACTGGCTCCGTTCCAGGAAGTAGATAAAGTAGACGTAGAAAACTATACGTATTAAAAAACATCCCCCTCTGCAAGAAGCGGCGCACGCGTCTCTTCCCACAGAGGGGATTTTCAATTATTAAATAGTGCTGCAAAATCTGCCAGAGGTCTATTTTGCAGCACCATAACAATTCCTACAGTCCGCGATAGCGGCACAGACATGCAAGGATCTCCTGTCTGCGCACCGCAGCGGCTGCGCCTGCGCCATAATTCTTCGGCGTCACACTCAGGATCCCTTCTTTTTCTATCTTATGCGATACGTCACGTGCAAGCTGTGACGCACTCTTTTTCCCATCTGCCATACGTTCCAGCACATACTGCATGATATAAGCAAGCGCCGCGCTCTGGCTCTCATCTACAATCTGCTCCATATAGCGCAAATCAATCTCCATTCGGTCCAGGCTGATCGAGTCCCAGCCATGTACGCGCACCTTCTCGACCCTCTTTTTCGCCACACGCTTTCTGACCCATATCTTTTTTCCGGCATGCTCCTGCGTCAGAGCTACCGCAAGCTCCTTTGCCCGGGCTGTCACATCACGTGCCACATAGCAGTCCATCTGAAGCACCGTATCCGCAACCGTCAGAAAATCACCGGAGCTGCCCGCCACAAGTACCGTCGATACGCCAAGATCTTCATAGAGACTGCGCACCTTTCGGATAAACGGTGTGATCGGCTCTTTCTCATCGGATACAAGCTGCGCCATCCGGTCATCACGGATCATGAAATTCGTCGCTGACGTATCCTCATCGATCAAAAGTACGCTGCTTCCGCTCTCGAGCGCTTCCACCGTATTTGCCGACTGCGAGGTACTGCCGCTTGCATTTTCCGTAGAGAAGCACGTCGTATCTGCCTTTGTCGGAAGATTGCTGATAAACATGGAAATATCTGTCTCGTGAACACAGCGTCCTTCTTCTGCGCGCAGCTTATATGCGCTCTCCTGCGTGATCACAAACTCGCGTCCATCTCCCTTTATGTGATTATACACACCGCGCTCCAGCGCTTTTAACAGTGTGGATTTTCCATGAAAACCGCCCCCTGCGATCACCGTGATCCCGCGTCGTATCCCCATACCGCGCAGCGGCCCCTGATGCGGGAGCTGCAGCGTCACTGCCAGAGTGTCCGGGCTTTTGAAGGCGACTGCCTGTTTCATCGGGCGCTGCGACACACCGCTCTCTCTTGGCAGTACAGCTCCATCTGCCACAAAAGCGACAAGTCCTCTTCGTTCAAGCTCCTCCCGTATAAACTGCTGATCATCTGCCAGCTCCACCGCCGCCGCGAGCTCCTGTACACCTGAAAAGGTCCGCTTTGCGACTGTCGGCAGCAGATCAAACAGGATCTCCTCAAGCGCTCCCGCTGCGATCGTCCGACCAAAAGCCGGAAATCCCACCTCTATCCTTGCCACGATCTCTGTGGCAGTGACATGCATCGCGGTCCGCTCCAGCACCTCCTGCCCCGCACGGCACGCCGTCACAAGTCCGCTCTTTCCAGAACCTTTTCTTCCTCCGTCCATGCAGGCGCGCAGATTCCTGTGAAGCCTGCGCAAAAGCGCATCCTCTACGGCAATCCTCCTGTGTCTGCTTTCCAGATATTCTGCCGGAATGCTGCCTTTGTTGTCATAAACGATCCGCACGCGCGATGGTGTTGCAAACGGATCGCCCTGCACATGATCAATGCACAGCCGATATGTACGGAAATCATATTCTCCCTCCAGCACTTTATACGCCTTATAGCTCTTATGATCGATCTGGCGAAGCTGCATTCTAAGCTCCTGCTGCGTCTTCATGAAACTGCTCCCTCCTGTATCCTTTTTCTTTCTTACAAAACGTGAAATGCCCCGTCGGGCGCTCCTATTATATCATGGGGAAAGCGAAAAGTCACTTCCCCCAGCGCATATAAAAATGCAGCAGACCACCCAGCGTCTTGCCGGCTGCCATAGCAAGGATCACCCAGCTTACTCCCTTTGTAATCCCAAGTCTCCTGAAATAGACCGGAAATACGTTGATGACCTCCGCAAGCGCCATGATCCAGCCGCCGACAAACATCCCCATAAACAGACCGCCCAGCCCGAGTATCCACGCGCCCGCTGCGAGCCTTACATCAAATACGGTAAGGATTGTTCCCGCCAACGCGCCGAGCAGGATCGCATCCTCATAATATCGGATATGCTTTGCTGTATGTGTCACACCGATAAACCGCGTGATGATCCCGAGTCCGATCATCAGCGCCACCTCTCCGCCCGCTACAATAAAGCCGGAGGCAAATCCAGTCACTGCCAGTAAGATATGCTCCATATCCATCCGTTCCTTTGCGAAATATTATTTTGTAGTTTTCTTTGCGTTGCGCCCGCTCGATTCGATCATTGTGGTATCGACCTCATCCTCATAGGTCCGCATTTCTACCTCAAGCGGAGTAGGATCTGATACACATCTTCTGCGTGCGAAGTGATGGAAGAAAATCAGGATCCCCATGCCGACCCCAATGCAATAGCTGACCTCGAGCAGCGTAAAGCCTCCTGAGGTTTCACCCGTCACTGTTTCATAGAGCTGTCCAAACAAAGCTGTGACACTGACATCATTATTAAATGCCATGATAGAAAATGCTGCTCCGAAAAAAGCAAGCAGGCAGACGAACCCTGTTTTCATCCAGCTTACTGCCATCCCCCACGGTTTTTCCTCTTCCACTGTTAAAATAAAATCCGCTTCTCCCAGACTCGTGACTTCAAGCTCCGGATAAACTTCATGAATGACCGCTATCACATCAAGAACAGAAAATACATAGCGGCCCGGGCCTTTGATCTGCCCGGTCGGCAGGCGCAGTGTTTTGACTCTGTTCTCGATCGTCTTTGTACTGCAGCTGATCCCCGCAATATCGCCCAGCATGACGTGGTCTGTTTTTATCTGCATGTTTTTATCCAGCTTCAGATACAATGTCTCTCCTGCCATCGTCATCCCTCCTCATGCGGCAAAGCCCGTACTGCGCATTGCACCCGCCCTGCATCATACTCCTCTTTGCTTACCAGCACCGCATCCTCATACGGCTCTCCCATGTACTCCGTCACATACCAGGCTGCTCCTGCAAAAAGCAAAAGGAGCAGGATCAACGTCACATATCTCATCAGAAATTTCCGACTCATCGCATTTCCCTCCATTTACTGATCAGACCATAGTATGACCAGTCGAAGGAAATTTTATACATTACAGATACCGGATCAGTTCCTGCGCCTCCCGAAGCGTCCTGCACTGTCCGCAGGCTGTCATGGCATACAGCGCCGCTCCGTAAGATGCTTCTTCCTTATGCGCCGGTATCTGCATCCTCATCCCAAAGGCATCCTCAAAAATCTTCTGTAAATGGCGGTTTTTGCGCAGTCCGTTCCCGCTCCCTATCAGATACTGCGGCCTTGCAGCGCCCTGACCTCGCATCTGCTCATAAAATCCAGTCAGCTCCTGCGCCATCCCTGCAAGTACTCCATAAATAAATTCTTCCGGTGTAAAATTCAACAGCGTCAGCCCGCTGATACAGCCGGTAAGCTCCGGCTCTTCCCTCGTCCCGCAAAAGCTTGTGCGAAACTGCAGACTGGAATCTCCACCTGCAGCTCCGCTGCCAGCAGCGTCCCCGAATGCCTTTGCAGCCGCCTCCCTTTGGGCCAGGATCTCATCCATCTTCTGGTACAGGCTCCCCGGATCCTCCCCGGTCATCAGCATCACCGTCCGGCGCAGAAACTGCTCCATAGCCGCATACGCTCTGCCGCCGCACAGACTGGAGCCGACAAGCAGATAAGCATCTCCCGTCACCGGCCGCAGCTCCACATGCTTCGCATCGATCCAGTGATCTGCCCCCACAGAAACCTGTGCCCCTGTACCCACATTGATCAGAACACTCTTTTGCACATCCTTTACCGAACCGATCACACTCGCCTGATTATCGCCGACTCCTGCACTGACTGCTATGCCTTGTGGTGTGTATCCCAGCAGGATACAGCCATCCTGGCACTGCGGAAGATAGGATTCCTCCATTCCTGCACGTTTTATCGCATCTGTATCAAAACGGCTGTTCTTTATATCAAAGCACCCAAAGCTCGCAGCCGTAGAGGATGTGACAAGCGGTTCCCGGCGGCCTGCCAGACGCATCCCGATATAATCGTGGATCGCACAAAAATGTACCGCCTGCTCCGGTATCTGATGGTGTATCGTCTGATAATAGTGCGTGGTCAGACCAAATCCGGACGCCATCGCAAAGCCGGTCCGGTCAGAGAGCTGCTGCACATACGTCTGCCCGGTTGCCTGATCCGTCTCATTTCCCCTCTCATCCTGCCACGTATACAGCGGACTTACTGCACAGCCCTGCGCATCTGTATACACAATCCCGTGCATCTGTCCCGTCAGACCGATGCAGCAGATGTCCGAAAAATGCTGTAAAAACTGGTGGTACATCCCCTGTACCAGCTCCCAGATCCGCTGCGCGTCCTGAAGCCGCTCGTACGGCTTCCCCGATATCCCGGAGTCATTATCCAGCGTACATACCTCTGCCACTTCCCCTGTCTGCATATCCAGCACAATGCCGCAGACCGTAGTCGTCCCAATATCAATTCCTATCGCCTTCATATTCTTTTCCTCCTAAATTAAATAGTCCGAAGCAGCCAGCTGCCCCGGACCATCTGTATATTGTAGTGTTTGAAGATTTCCTACATAAAAATATATTTCAAAATAAACAGCACCGCCAGAACGATCATCACAGGTCCTGTCTTTTTGCGTTTTCCTGTCACAAGATTCAGCGCTACATAGGAGATCACTCCCATTGCGATGCCCTCTGAAATGCTGTAGAAAAACGGCATTGCTATGATACAGATAAATGCCGGGATTCCCTCTGTCGCATCCTTAAAATCAATCTCGGTCACTGCACCCAGCATGTAAAATCCGACAATGATCAGCGCCGGAGCTGTCGCAAATGACGGGATCGCCAAAAAGATCGGTGAGAGGAACAGGGACAGCAGGAACAGAATACCCGTTGTCAGAGAGGTAAGCCCTGTGCGTCCGCCCTCTGATACACCGGAGGCACTCTCTACAAATGTGGTGACAGTGGAAGTGCCAAGCACTGCGCCTGCTGTCGTACCGATCGCATCCGCCATCAGCGCGCCCTTGATGCGCGGGAGCTTTCCGTCCTTATCCAACATGTCTGCTTTTGAAGCTACGCCGATCAGCGTACCGATCGTATCAAAAATATCTACAAACAGAAAAGCAAATACAATAACGACAAATTCCAGAATATGCACCCCGGCAAATGAAAACTTTGCAAAGATCGGAGCCAGGCTCGGTATGGAGATCCCGCCGGAAAAATCCGGGAGCAGACTGTAAAAGCCAAGCTCTGCATTCGGCACATACACGCCGGCAAGCTGGCAGATAATGCCAAGCCCCCATGTGATGAGAATACCCCAGAGGATATTTCCCTTCACATTCTTTGCAACCAGGATCCCGGTGATGATCACGCCGATGATCGCCAGAAGCACTGTGATGCCTGCATCGTTAAAGGTTGCTTTTACCTCTCCCAGGGTCTGATTATAGCCCTCAAGTGAAAAGAGGCTCAGAAGCGTGGAGCCTCCGATCACGATCTTTGCGTTCTGCAGTCCGATAAATGCAATAAACAGGCCGATGCCGACGCTGACCGCTTTTTTCAGATTGAACGGGATCGCATTAAAAATCGCCTCACGCACATTAAATACAGACAGAAGGATAAAGATCAGGCCTTCTACAAGGACTGCCGCAAGCGCTACCTGCCACGAATACCCCATGCCAAGCACAACAGTATAAGCAAAATATGCGTTCAGTCCCATACCCGGAGCGAGCGCAAAGGGATAGTTGGCAAAGAGCGCCATACACAGCGTACCGATAAATGCTGCTACGGCAGTTGCTGTAAATACAGCTCCGTGGTCCATACCCGCCGCTGAGAGTATGTTCGGATTGACTGCCAGGATATACGCCATGGTCATAAATGACGTAATCCCGGCCATGATCTCAGTCTTTACATCCGTGTGATTTTCTTTCAGGTGAAATATCTTATCCAGGTTCATAACATCCTCCGTTTCTCAAACATCTTTTCTCTTATTCCGGTATTTCTGTAAGTATTTCTAATTTAAAGCCTTCCCACATATCGGCCGATACATTCCAGTCGCGCAGCTCTGTGACGATCTTGTGATAAAACGCCTGACCGCCCCGGACAATGTCGTAAGTCAGCATATCGACTCTCGCCTCCATATGACGCCCAAAGCTGCAATTTCTGACGTCCTCCGGTCCGTAGCTGTCGTGCGTGCCGTCCGGCCAGAAAATGTACAGCTTCGGCACCGCCTCCTGCGCATCGCCGTCCACTCCCGCCAGAGAAAGGAACCTTCTGCCTTCCTCCTCATAGCCTGTGTATACGTGCGCATAGCGCCATACAGTCCTTGTAAAATCAGAGACACGAAACGGCGCGAGCCATTCCTCATCCATCATCCCGTCCGGCGTCTCCTTTGAGAGGATCACAATGATCGGGAACTGACGCTCCTTATCGCGAAGCGCAGTGATCAGCTCATCGAAACGTTCCTCCCGCAGCATACGGCGTTTGTTCAGGCAGTTGACGCCGTTGAAGATGCCGACGCTGTCTACGATCATCTTATAGTAGCCCGGATAGCTGAAAAAGATCCCGGCTCCCTCCTGCACATAATGATCATCGTACTCCGGCTCCGCATAGCCATTGCATACCTTCAGCAGGATCCTCCCCTGCTGATCCGGCTCCAGCGCCGCCTCCGAATACCAGATCCTTCCTCCGACACTCAGATCCATATGGCGCACATGCATATTCATCCGGCAGCGCTTCCGGTCATAATTGATGGATACATGATAGGCCAGGATATCTGCATGGTAGGTCGTCACGCTCTGCGGCATGTTCTTAAACAGTACGCCGTATTTTCGGACGATCCATCTGTAGATGCAGTCCGCAGACCGCTCAAAGATCAGCTCCGGCGTGACTGGCGCATCGGTCTTCAGCCTGCTCCCGTCCACCTGCGTGCACATCTGAAATACCGTATGGCGCGTCAGCGGACGCAGCTCATAATACCTCGATTCTGCAAGGCTTTCCTCCCGTCCGTCATTGTAAACATCCCGCTGCTTAAAGATCGCAGACAGCCGCGCGTCATGGAACTGGCTGTCATTTAGCAGCGCCACGATCGTGTTTGCATTGATCGGGATCTTTCTGCTGCGCCGCATCAGCTGCTCTACAAGCAGAGGGCGCGGCGTTTTATAGATTCTTTTTGCCAGATTATCCACACGGTCCATGTCCTTATCAAGCAGCTCCTCGACCTCCGGATAAAGAGATGAGGTGCCAAGCTTGAGCCGGAAATGGCTCTTGATCATATCACTCCAGCGCCCTGCCTTGTACAGCTCATGCCCCAGATCCTCAAAGAGCGTGACCATCGACTTGTCACACAGCTCCAGCGTAGCCAGAATACTGTTCAAGTATCTGGAAAAGCCCGGAAAATGATTCCACAGCTCCTCTCCTTTATAGCGCATGTCGTGCTCGATCTCATGCCAGCCCTCAAAAAACATCGTCTTGATCTGTATCTCAAAGGTATCGTCAATGTACATCTCCCACGTCTCCGCAGAGATCTCATCCTTTAAATACCCGGGAAGACGAAATACACCATTTAGCTTTGTCTGCTTAAACTCTGCCTCGCTGCGCTTCGAGGTCGACCATCCGACCACCTCGAACGTATTTTCCATGATATGGCGGCAGATCTCTATATCATCATCAAAATAAAGATTGATGCGCACGCCGACCAGATCCTGCAGCTTGCGGTGCGCTCCGTATTCCTTTAGTTCAAACTTATTTGCCATGGAGGAAGCTGTCTTGATCCTCGAAAATACCCGAAAGTAAAGACCGCACTGCTCCAGCCGGTGCGTAATGATCCGCTTTAAGTCCTGCTCCACTACGGCGGGGACATTGACGGCTGCCGCCAGCTCCTCCTTTGTAAAAATTACCCGTTCCTGTTCCTTCAATAGCAACACCACCATCTTATCTTTCACATTCTGACCTGAACGAAATCGCCTCGCCAGGTGCTCTTAGTATTATACCATAATCCCTGAAAATGAAAAAGACCCGCTTCCTATTTTCTGTCACTTTTCTCCAAAGCGCTCCGAAGCCCTTCCCCTGCCGGATCCGTCCGGACCGCCTCTGCTTTTCCTGCCAGCCGATATCCGGCGCTACGCGCCGCGCTCTGCCTCTCTTAGCTTTTTTAAGATCCGCTTTTCTGCGCGCGACACCTGCACCTGTGTCATGCCCAGCCGCTTTGCCACCTGTACCTGCGTCTGCTCCTCAAAATAACGCAGACGGATCACCTCCTGCTCATCCTCAGACAGCAGCTCCAAAAGCTGTGCCAGAAGCATCCGGTTGAGCAGCGCCTCATTATGATCCTCGCGGTCTGCCAGCCGGTCGCCCAGGAGCACCGGCGTCCCGTCTCCGCTGTAAATGGTCTGACTAAGCGACTCTACCTCGGAAACTGCTTCCATCGCCATTGCCAGATCCTCCCTGCTGATCCCCGTCTCCTGTGCGATCTCCTCCATCGTAGGCTCCGTCCCTTTTTGTTTTTCCAGCGCTTCCCTTGCCCGAAATGCCTTTGCCGCCGCCTCCTTCAGGATACGGCTGACCTTGACGATCCCGTCATCGCGCAAAAAGCGTCTGATCTCTCCTGTGATCATTGGTACTGCATACGTAGAAAACCGCACATCGTAAGAAGTATCAAAGTGATCGATCGCCTTTAAAAGACCGATGCTTCCGATCTGCACCAGATCCTCCTGTTCGCAGCCGCGCCCCAAAAAGCGTCGTACTACTGTATATACCAGCCCCATATTTTCTTCTACTAACTGTTCTCTGGCGCTTTTATCCCCTTCGTGTACCCGTTTCAGCAGCTCCAGGGTTTGCTCCATCTGCCAGACCTTTCCTTTCTATTCTTCTCTGTCATGTGAGATCCGCTTTGTCATCCTCACCTGCGTCCCCTCTCCGGGAACAGACGTCACCTCAACGTGATCCATGAATGCCTCCATAAAAGCAAAGCCCATCCCGGCGCGGTCGCATTCTGCCTTTGTCGTATAGAGCGGCTGCATCGCCAGAGCCACATCCGGGATCCCGCGCCCGAAATCCTGCACCTCCACATAAAGCTCCTCTCCCTCGATCCGGCAGGAGATCACAATCGTTCTCACCTTTCCTTCATACGCATGGATGATCGCATTCGTCACCGCTTCTGACACAGCGGTCTTGACGTCCGCCACCTCCTCCAGCGTCGGATTGAGCTGTGTCATAAACGCCGCCACTGCCACGCGGGCAAAGCCTTCATTGCAGGAACGGCTGTCAAACTCCAGTTTCATCTGATTTTGCTGCATTCTCCTCTCCCCCCTGTCTTAGCACAGATGCATCTGCTGCGGAATTCCCTCATATATATCAATCACCTTGTAGATCCCCGACAGCGTCAATATCCTGCGCATCTGCTCGCTGACACAGACAGCCGCCACCATTCCGCCCATAAAACGCATCGTCTTATATCTGCCGATGATCATCCCGATCCCTGAGCTGTCCATAAAGACCGTGCGTGAAAAATCAAACAGCACGCGCCGTATGTTTTTCGTGCGTATCAGCTGATCTGCCTCCTTTCGGATCTGCTCCGAATTGTGGTGATCCAGCTCAGCCGGCAGATGCACCGTCATTGTTGTACCTGAAATTGTAAATACCTGTTCCATTTCAAACGTATCCTCCCGCTATAAAATCTGATCTGCAGCGCCTCCCGAAAGCATCTGGCAGCCGCATTTTCTTATTCCGACTGTTCCGTACTGCAAGAAAAAGGGACGCCGCAGACGCCCCGGAATACAGCCCTCCATCCCTTTGGATATTTCTGTATTCTGAAGCCCCCTGCAACATCCCCTGCTCCGAGGTTTCTCCCCTGGATCACATCAGTCACATCTGACTGTAACGCTCCTGCGGCATCCCGGTCCCTGTCATCCGGGTCCCTGTCATTCCTGTCCCGGCAAAAGATTTCCGTCTACATCGTACTGCTTGCCAGTTGTCGGATCTGTCCATGCCACATACGCATCATCATTTCCGTAAATCGTTATATCGTCATCTCCTGTATTTCCTGCATCCGCTGCAGGCGTGCTGCCTGCGTCTGTCTGCCCGGTACTGCCTGTATCCGCTCCCTGCGGATTTCCATCTGCTCCGTTCGCGCCCGCGCCCAGACCGCTCAGATCAGCAGCAGCCGCATCCGGGTCTGCCGGATCTGTGGAAGTAATATACCCCTGTACACTTGCCGCCTTATCCGGGAAGTGCTTCACGATCTGGTTAAACGCGGCGTCCGCCTGCTTCGTATCTCCCTGGAAGTAATATGCCATCCCCAGATAAAGCAGTGCATCCGCATGATTTGCGTTTGTGCGCTCCGGGTCATTCTCTACTGCTTTTTTCAGCTGTTCTGCGGCTGTCGCATAATCGCCGCCCGCATAGGCCGTCGTACCGGCGGTATAATACTGCGTAAACAGACTGCTCTTTACCTGACCGCTCAGGGAATCATACAGCGTTTTTGCGTTATCTGTGAAATCCTCGCCATTTAAGTTCGCGATCATACTGGCTGCGCCCGCCTGGTCTCCTGTCACGTAGAGATTCGCGACTGCCATCAGATCCTCATAGCTTTGTGCCTTTGCAAGCGCATCGTCTCTGTCCTTTTCCGCAAGCTCGGCCTGCTCTACATAGCCGTCGATCTCGTCCTGCAGTTCCTGTA
The DNA here is from genome assembly GCF_951230155.1 of Parablautia sp. Marseille-Q6255. GTDB lineage: Bacteria > Bacillota > Clostridia > Lachnospirales > Lachnospiraceae > Choladousia. Next base: position 56,904 of record NZ_CATNVD010000019.1, on the reverse strand, counting down.
CCTTTACAGACTCTGTGGCAAGCTTTGTATTTGCATCTGTCACCTGGCGGTTTGCCTCATCATTGACAGCCTGACGGTTCGCCGGCACGACGAGGAACCAGACGATCGCTCCGCCCAGCAGGATCCCCAGGATAATATTGATCATTGTAGCGATCGTAGAGCTGTCGCGGAATGTCGTCGGCTGAATGACCATCTCCGTACCGCTCATATAGCGCAGGGTGCCGGATATCCGGTCCTCCGTATCCTTTTCCTGCCGCTTGTACTTTTTCCCGAAGTTTGTCCCCTTTCCGGTCGCCTCCTCGATCTCCTGTATGTAGCGCAGTGTCGTTGTATTCGTTGTATCGATACGCGCCGCCTTTTTCAAAAGCTTTCTGGCGCGCTCATACTCCTGCCGCTTCATATACAGCAGCGCAAGGAGCTGATACGCCTTGACCAGCTTCGGATTCTGGCTGATCACCTTCTTCAGCTGGATGATCGCCATGTCCTCATTGTCCTCGCGACAGTACATCACGGACTGGTTATACTTGCGGATCGTCTGATTGATCGTATCAAGACGGTTTTTATTATTCTGGAGCTGATCCAGGTAATAGTCCGCCTGATTTGCCTCCGGCTGCAGATTTTTGCTGACTACCCACTCGCACAGCGCGGACACTGCCTCGCCCGTCTCATAATAACAAAGTCCGAGAAGGTTCCTTGCGTCTGTGTTGTTTTTGTTGAATTTCAGACTGCGCTTCAGACAGGTGATCGCTCCTTTCATATCCCTGATCAGCGCCTTTTCCAGCCCCTCATTATACAGCAGATTGGAAATCCGCACGATCCTTTTCTGGATCGTCACATCGGCTCCGCAGCCCGGACAGTAGTCGATCGCGGCCAGAGGGGTATTACAGTATATACACCTCATGAATTCCCCTGCCTTTTGTTCTTCTTTTCTTCCTTGAGCATTTCCTTCAGAATATCTGTCACATCCGTCAGATCGCGGCTGTAGATCGCATCTTCTGCCTCGTTGACGTCCATGCTCGGATGAAATTTCTTCAGTTCTTCCTCATAATTGATCATATGTAACTCTCCTTTTATCTGCGGGCGAGGATCGCCTTCAGCTCCCCGATCAGATACAGGGAACCGACACAAAACAGCATGCTGTCGCCGCGTCTTGCAAGTGCCGTTTCAAACGCTTCTGCGACGTCCTCCCTGACAAGGACCTCCGTCTTTGTATACTTTCTGAACTCATCTGCCAGCTCCTGTGCAGAAACGACACGCGCCCCTCCGACCTGTGTGACGACAATGGATATCGGAGAAGTGCTCTCACAGATCGTCCGGATCATTTTTTCATGCTCCTTCTCCACAACAGCTGAGAACAGCAGCGACACCGGTCTGTGCTTCTCCACATCGCTCATCGTGCGGATAAACTCATGGATCCCGTCGTCATTATGAGCGCCGTCAAATACAACGCCCGGCAGGACCGTCTCCATGCGCCCCTGCCACCTGGTCGCGGCGATCCCTCTGACCACCTGCTCATCACTGATCGTCCGGCACGGGTCGATCACCCGAAGCGCCGCCATCGCCAGAGAGCTGTTGGTGACCTGGTACTCAGCCAGATACGGCACAGTAACCTTCAGATTCTCATACAGCTCGGTCACTGTGTGCACGCCCTCCCCCGCGTCTGTATTCTTTTTATCATACCTGCTATTGAAGATAAAATCAATGCTTTTATCCGTTTTTCCAGTGATTTCACGCATAGAAGCATCGTAGCGGTATGCCGGAGCATGCAGCTTTTCTGCCTGCGCAAGGATCACCTGCTCGGACTGCGGATTGCGTCCGTCGTAGATGACCGGCACGCCTTCCTTTATAATGCCTGCTTTCTCTGCCGCGATCTTTTCCACCGTATCTCCCAGATACTCCATATGGTCGAGACTGATCGTCGTCAGTACGCAGGCAACTGGCTTTTCTACGAGATTCGTCGCATCCAGTCTTCCCCCAAGTCCTGTCTCCAGCACAAGATATTCGACCCGGGATGCGTCAAAGATCAAAAGCCCCGCAGCAAACAAAAGCTCAAAATACGCCGGATGCGCAAATCCGTCCCGCATCATCTCATCTACTTCTTTTTTGATACGGACAAACGCATCCGTAAACAGCTCATGCGACACCTGCTCTCCATTTATCTGGAAGCGCTCCGTGATATCGACCAGATGCGGAGAGGTAAAAAGTCCCGTGCGCTTTCCCGCAAGCGTCAGGATCGAAGATAAAAATGCACAGACCGATCCTTTTCCATTTGTCCCTGCCACGTGGATCACCTTCATCCGCCGCTCCGGGTGCCCGATCCTGCGCAGCAGCTCGCGCGTATTCTCCGGCCCGTTCTTTTTTGTAAACTTTGGTACTTCTTCTATGTAAGCAACAGCATCTTCAAAATTCATGTTCTCATTCGCCTCTTTTTCATTTTCCATTTCCTGCAATATGCCAGCGGCATCCTTAATCAATATACCACAGCACTCTTATTATTCAAGAAATTTTTTTCGCATCTTACGCCAAAATTCTGTAGATTTCCTTAAAATTTTTTTCAGGCGGATTCTGCTGTAGACACCCTATCTCATTAATGGTATAATGGGAACACTCAATAAACCGAAGCGCAGTGACCGGTGATTTTAGCAGGCATCCTGATCATGACAGTTGTGCCATACGTTCGCTGAACGAGCCGCAGCACCGCAAACGGGGAAAATCTAAACAAAAAAGGGGAATACTTTTATGAAAAAACAGTTATTCGCAGGACTTGTTACTCTTGGTGCCGTTTCCATGCTGTGCGGTTTTGACAGTGCTCAGACGGCAGACACGATCTCCTCACAGATGAGCGAGGCTGTAGCGGCAGCAAACAGCGCTTCCGCAGCCATCACAGCAAATCTGGATGCAGGCGTCGATATCAGCGATGGTGCGACTACCTCTACACTCGGCCTGAATGCTTCCGGAAATCTCAGCTATGACGCAGTTCTCGATCCGCTTTCCATGAAGATGGAGGGATCCTATGAGTTTTCCATGCTCGGCGAAGGTCAGTCCCAGTCCATGCAGCTGTATCTGGTACCGGACGAGACCGGCGCATATAAATCCTATTCTTATCTGGAGGATGCCGCTACCGGTGAGGGCACCTGGTATCTGCAGGAGGGTATGGCTGTAGAAGCGCAGGAGCTCACAGATCTTGTAAAGAGCGCTTCCGAAAACATGGGTGGATTTACAGATCTTGGCATTGAGCTTACACTGGCACCGGAAGCCGCTGATGTAGACGGTACAGAGTGCTACCTTCTCACTGCAACGATCGACTCCGCTTCCATCAGCTCTCTTCTTGAAAAGACCTCTGCTATCACAGGCGAGGATCTTACCGCGGATGAGGATATCGCACTGGCACTGTCCGTACTGGACGGGATCGCGCTGAATGTAGAATACTATGTTGATACGACTACCTTCCTTCCGGTAAAGATGCATATGGATCTCAACAGCAGCGACTTTTCTACCATTGAGGCGCTCCTGACTTCCGCTACAGGTATGGCTGCTGCCGAGGGCGCACCGGAGTCTACGGTTGGTCTTACTGTCAATGATGCTTCTCTTGACATCGTTATGTCATATGACACAGTATCTGAGATCACAGTACCGGAAGAGGCAGTTGCTTCCGCACAGAGCATAGATCTGGCTGCTGAGGCTGAAATGACTGCCGAGCTGGCTGAATCTGAGGCTGCTGACCTGGCTGCTGAAGTTGCTGAGACAGAGGCTGTCACAGAGGCTGTTACAGAATAAAACCGAAGCGTGTGCCGTCAGGCACAGTATCGTTTCTTCTTCAAATTCAAAAGGATGCTGCTGCGTATGATACATACACTGCGGCATCCTTTTTCTCTGCCCGGTCCTCTTGCGGTCTTCAGGCATTCTCCACGATCATCATATTCAGCTTCTGCCACTTCTGCATTTCCTGCTTCGTGATGAGGAGCTGTCTTTTTAATTCCTCTGTATGCTCCTGCGGCTTCAGGGTGACCAGACATCGGAATGCACACGGTACAAGATCCGCACTCGATATCCCGCACAGCAGACCGTCTGTTGCTTCACGCAGCTCCAGCGGATTGAATATATACAAAAGATCCTCCTCCAGCGTATTGTACTGATTCACAAATGTAAACCGGATCAGCATGTCGCTGTAAAGGACTTTGCCGCTGTAATACACATCACTGCTTTTTCCATTCGGCGTCACAGAACTGATGGACAGGCTTGCCTCATAATTTCCCGGCTCATTCTCCTTCTCATGGATATGGATAACGCCATCCTTCAGTCTCTTATATCTCCCGTCATAAAAATAAAAGTACAGCTGCCGGGCCTGAAAAAACGGACTCTTTTTTTCTGCTGCCACGAACGCCTCCCGCGTCGGCTCCGCGGCGGCCTGATAGTCGATCAGCTGTGCCGCCTCCACCTGGAGCGCCTGCGCGATCTCGCAGAGCGTCTCTATGTCCAGCGTGATCTCCCCGTTTTCGTATTTGCTGATGCTCGCCCGGCTCTTATGCACCATATCTGCAAGCTGCTGCAGCGTCAGCCCGCGGCTCTTGCGGTACATCCGTATCCGTGCTCCCGCGTGCCTGCTTACCTGATTCATATCCTTCTCTCCCTCCTGAAAAATCGCTCCCCGCTCCATCTGTGCAGCTGCTCTTTGGAACGGCGGCCGATGCTTCGCCAAAAAAGTTTCGTAAAAATATACGTTTCCTTTCCCGGCTTCTTTTTCTCCGCTCATCATACTTCATTTTTGTGTGAAATTCTACTCTGATTCAATTTTTTTAACATTTAATTTCTTTAGACGAAATTTTTTGTATTTGCTTTTCCGGGCGCACCTGATAAAATAGGGACTCAGAAATGAAGACAGAAGGGATGTAACATTATGAAAAAGAAAGGCAGCTTTACCGGTTCTCTCGGATTCGTGCTGGCAGCGGCAGGAAGCGCGGTCGGCGTGGGAAACATCTGGAGATTTCCATATCTTGCAGCAAAAGACGGAGGAGGACTGTTTCTGATCGTATATCTTGTGCTCGTCCTGACCTTCGGGTTCACACTGCTTGCAACTGACGTCGCGATCGGACGGCGCACGAAGCAGAATGCGCTCCACGCCTTCGGCGCGATCCGCCCCAGATGGAAATTCCTCGGATACCTGACCTTCCTCGTTCCGGCGCTCATTATGACGTATTATTCTGTCATCGGCGGATGGATCACAAAATATGCGGTCACCTATCTGACCGGACATGGTGATGATGCGGCAGCAGACGGGTACTTTACAGATTTTATCACCTCGCGCGTATCGCCGGTCTTCTTCATGCTTATATTTCTTGCCGTAACTGCATTTATCGTGTACCGCGGAGTAGAAAAAGGCATTGAAAAATTTTCCCGCTTTGTCATGCCCGGGCTTCTCCTGCTGATCATCGGCATTGCCATTTTTTCGCTCACCCTCTCCCACACGGACGCGGACGGCGTCACACGGACCGGGCTGCAGGGACTTGGCGTGTATCTGATCCCGGATCTCTCCGGCATGACGCCGCAGCGTTTCCTGGGAATATTGCTGGATGCGATGAGCCAGCTCTTCTTTTCTTTAAGTGTATCAATGGGAATTATGATCACGTACGGTTCCTACGTAAAAAAAGATGTGAATCTTGGCAGATCATTGGGACAGATTGAAATCTTTGATACCGGAGTGGCGTTTCTCGCCGGTATGATGATCATACCTGCCGTATTTGTATTCTCCGGGACAGACGGGATGGCGTCCGGACCGAGCCTTATGTTTGTCTCTCTTCCAAAGGTATTTGCGGAAATGGGAGCCGCCGGGACCATCGTCGGGCTCATCTTTTTTGTCATGGTGATCTTTGCCGCTCTGACCTCCTGCGTCTCCATTATGGAAACGCTCGTAGCCAGCTGCATGGACCTCTTTCACCAGACACGTCAAAAAATGAGCCTGATCATCGGCATACTGTCTCTGGCGGCCGCTGCCGTGATCTGCCTTGGATATAATGTATTTTATTTTGAGCTGACGCTGCCCAACGGTCAGAGCGCGCAGCTGCTTGACGTCATGGACTACTTAAGCAACAGCTTTCTGATGCCGGCGATCTCATTTTTGACGTGTATCTTTGTCGGCTGGATCATCAAGCCGAAATGGATCATTGAAGAGATGGAGGCGAGCGGGCACCGCTTTACCCGGCGCAGGCTCTATTCATTTATGATCCGCTATGTGACGCCTGTCATCATGGCTGTCCTGTTTTTGCAGTCGACCGGACTGCTGAATTACCTGTAACCTCATCTGGCACAGATTTTGCATAGCCGCTGGCGTATCTTCATATAGACCGATACGATGGTCGAGACGAGGATAATACCGGCGGCTATAATAAACACCTCCTGCACCAGCCACACAATATCGGACATCGATGCGAGCACGCCATTTTGCATAATAGACACCATCATCCGATACAGGTCGCCTCCCGGGAGCAGCGGGATCAGAAGCGGCACCTCCATGACGATCACTGGTGTCTTTCTCCGGCGCGCCTCCGTCTCCGCGATCGCAGCCGCCACCACAACTGCCTCAAACAGCCCCAGCAAAGCGGAGCCGTGCTGCTTTCCGACCAGAAAAATCAGCCAGGACAGCGCCCCGCCCCATCCGACTGTGATCAGCTTGCCGCCGCGCACGCCAAACATAAGAGCAAAGCAGACGGAACCAAGTCCCGCTGCCAGAATCTGTACTATCTCCTGTATTCCCATCCGGATCTACCTCCTGTCATCCTTCTCCGGTCGGTGCTCATCTGAGCCCTCCTCCCATCAACGTCATAGCTCCGATAAAGCCTGCTGCGATCGCGATCGTACGGATCAGCGATTCACACAGCCGCAAAAGTCCCGACATCGTATCTCCCGCAAGCATCTCGCGGATCGCATTCATAAATGGCAGCCCCGGGATCAGGAGCATGATATTTCCCATCATGGCAGGATCAATATGAAACGATATCCCGCATTTTTGTACGAGCGTCAAAAACAGACCGCCGACTGCGGAACATGCCGCATATCTGACGATCGCATTGGACACTGCCTGCTGCATCAGACGCAGCAGCAGACAGATCCCCATTCCGGTCACAGCCGCAAATACGGCCTCCAGTACTCCGCCGCTGTAAAATACGGCAAAGACAGCCGCCGTAGCTCCATAAAGCAGTATCTTAAACCAAAACGGCCATTCCCTGCTCCGGTCGATCTCCTCCAGCCTGCATTCGAGCTCCTCCACTCCGATCGGCGATGCGCACACCTCTCTTGCCAGCTGATTGACGAGCGCCACGCGCTGCAGGTTCGTATCATATCCGTAAATCCGCCTCGTCTGAGTCAGTATCGCTCCCTGAGCAGTATATACCGTAACAACGATCGAGGACGTGATCGTAAACACATCTGCGCGAAGAAACCCGTATGCCTGGAACATACGGGTCATCGTATCCTCTACACGGTTGATCTCTCCTCCGGACTTCAGGATCAGCTCTCCTGCGTCCAGCACACATTTTATGATCCGGTTTTCTCTTTGAAATTCCATGCCGGCCTCCATACCATATCTTTTCCAGCGCCTGTATCCGTCCGGCCCTGCCTTGGCCCGCACGAAACAGTCATGACTGAACAGATTCTAGTATAGATAAATTCTCTCCAGAATACAACCTGTTTTTATTTTTGTACTTTTCCTGCGCTTTGCCCGCCATCCCTGCCGGATAAAAGGAGCAAAAACACCTCCGAGCACACCGCGCACAGATTGCACAGCATGCCAAGGCCAAGGTTCCACAGCATGGTAAGCTGCGCCTCTCCCTTCGCAGTCCGGAAGATCAGCAGCAGATTCTCCCGCTGCTTTTCCCACCACTGTTCCCAGAAGGAAAAATCCGACCACTTTGTCGGGATCATATCCGCCGGGATCTGAAGATGGCGGAACACAAAAAAGCAAATGACCGCGGCCGCCCCGAGCGTTCCCGCCGCATACAGCAGCCTCTGAGCGGTGCGCGTACTGCATCTTATCTGTCCTGCGAGCAGGGATACCAGCCAGACTCCCAGAAGCAGCGGAAGCAAAAGGAGGAGATCCTGCGCCGCCGCATTTAAAAATCCTGTGTCCATGACCTTTCCATCGAGTCCGGACCGGATCAGAAACTGCTGCGCTTCCCCGCTTCCAGACCCGGACTGCGTCAGATATACCGATACCATATGAAGGACCGGACCGTCTTCTTCTGCCGCCTGCCGGATCATGATCCGGTCCAGGCTTTCTACAACGCCGCAGACGGTGTAGGCACGCTCGTCACACCACACGGTCTGTCCCGCTGCCTGCTGCGTCCCGAACAGTTCCTGTGCCGTCTGCGCATCCACAAAGCATCCCCGATCCTGATATGCAAGCATCCCGATCCCCGGAACGATCAGCTCCGGATTACCCTGTGTAAGCACAGTCTTTACCGTGCCCATACCGCCAGTCTCCCGACAGACAAGCTGCGCCGCATCCTGTTCACCCCAGAAGCAAAAGCCCTGCTCCTGTTCTTTTTCCTGCTCACACAGGCCGGCTGCCTGCTTCGTATCAAGCGCCTGCCCCTCCAGCAGGATCACCGCTGTATCAGAATATCTGCGCGCTGCTGTACAAAAACGCACCGCCAGAAGAAAAAAGAGTGCTGTGATAAACATTCCTGCGCATACCCTGATCCTCCTCATTTATCCTGCCTCCCTGCTTTCATACGCCTGCTCCATCCTGCCTTATTCCTGTACCCGTACACGACTGCCCTCATCCACTGCCTTATTAGAGCTGATAATGACCTCCTGCTGCGAGGTAAGGCCGCCCTGTGCAAGCGCCGCATAGGACTCATTTTTCTCCAGGACAGTCACGTCTACCCGGCGCGCCCGTATCTCCGTTCCCAATACAGAGTCATACTGCTCTGTCACAAGCACATAGGTCTGATTTTTTTCATCCAGACGAAGCGCAGACAGCGGCACGCAGACAGGGTAGGCCTCTGACTTTTTGCTGAATTCAAGCGTCGCGCCTGCCCCGAGCTCAAATACATCAGATTCCATGGGGATCTGGACGGTTATCTGATAAATATCTTCCTGACTCTCATCCTCTGTCACAGACTCCACCGGAAGCTCCTCCAAAACCTGCTTTTTTGAGCTGCCGCGCAGGGTCACAGAATCGCCCACCGCAATATATTCCTCCTGCTCCTTTGTCAGCTCGCCCTTAAACCGATAGCCCTTTGACAGGTCCGTAAGGAGCATGGCTGTCGTATCGGTCGTCTTCTCTCCTGTGATAACCTGGATTTTTGTGATCAGCCCATCGCAGGGAGCTGTGATCCGTCCTTCCTCCTGCTTTAGCTTCTCGAGCTTTGAAAGCTGCAGCTCCATCTGCTCATATGTAATCTCATTCATCCGGTCAGAGCTGTTTGATGCATCCGGGATACCGGCCTGCTGTACTGCCCGCCCGGATGTCACTGCCGCCTCATTGGCAGCGATCGCAGCATCCTCATATGCCTGCTGCGCTGCTTTTACATTTGCGATCAGCTGCTTTTCTGACTGCGCATTCTGGGCATTTCCTGCCTCCAGCCGCTCCTGCTGATACTGCGCAAGCGCCTTTTCTGCTTCCTGCTTCTGCGCAAGCGCCGTCTCCACCTTCTGCTGTGCTGCCAAAAGCTCAGAAGCGTAGCTGTCCCGGACAGACTGTTCAATCCGATCCAGCTCTTCTTGTGACGGCGCATCTGCGCCTCCTCCATCCATTCCTTCTATTATAATATCATCGGCTCCGTCCGCATCTGTATCTCCGTTTTCTCCGATGCTTCCGTCGGTCCCTGTACTTCCATTTCCTCCAATGCTCCCGCCGGTCCCTGTACTTCCATTTCCTCCGATGCTCCCGCCGGTCCCTGTACTTCCATTTCCTCCGATGCTCCCACCGGTCCCTGTACTTCCGTTTCCTCCGATGTTCCCGCCGATCCCTGTACTTCCATTTCCTCCGACGCTCCCATCAGTTTCTGCATCTGTGGCTTCTCCGCCTCCGACAATCTCTGCGCCTTCTATCGTAATGTCTCCTGCACCCGGCTCATTTTCTGCCGGCGCCCAATCCGGCGCTGCTCCCGGTCCTTCCTCCTGTGTATATGATTCTGTCCCGCTGTGTCCCACAGGCGCTTGCACATCGTCCCAGGCGCCATTTTCCGAAAGCTCCCGATCACCGGCAAAATCTTCTATAAGGAGTTCCTCTGGAGCATCCAGCTCTCCCGCACCATCTGAGGAACCGGTCCGTACCTCATCCGGCTCCTCCAAAAGGACCGGCGCATCAGGGACGGGATCTGTATCCTCCAGAGCAGGTGGCGCATATCCCCCCATCCGGGAAGCGTTATTGACCGCCTGCTGGAGCGCTGTATGGACTGCATTTTCGATCTTCCACTGTACCTGCGCCAGTTCCTGCTGCGCCTGAATATACGCCTGCGCCTTTTCCTCACAGGCCTGCTCGAGAGAAGCCTCCACGCTGCTGTCCTGCCCGGCACTCTCATTTTGATGCTTTTTCCGAAATCTCTTCAGCTCCTTCTTTGCCTCGTCCAGGGCTTCCCTGGCACGCGACAGCTGCACGCCCGCGCTGTGTGTCGAGAGTGCATACTGCTCCGCCGCCTGTGCCTGCTGGCTTGCCTTTTGCTGTGCGCTGACCTCCTTTTGGCTCTTCGCATCCCCGACCGTGAGCTGCTGCTTCTCCATCTCCTGCTGCTGCGCCAGTATCTTCTCCTCCAGAAGAGTCAGGTCGATCTCAAAGAGCAGGTCTCCCTTCTTCACCCGGTCGCCCTCGCTTACATAGATTGATTTTACCCTCTGGTCCGGCTCTGTCGTAACCGCAAGCTCCTGGTTCTGCGTTACCTTTCCCGCCACTGCAATATCATGCGTGATCATCTTGTTTTCCGGCCGCGCTGTCACTACCGCCGCCACACTCATCTGATCTGCAGCTCTGGAAATTACGGTAAAGCAGAGCATACATGCAAAAAAAGCCGCTGTGATACGCAACAATCTCTTCTTATCCAAAATACATCCTCCTGTTGTCTGTCATTCCTTCACCGCAGCAGCGGTAATTCCCTGCTCCAGATACTCCTGTCCCGAAAGAAACAGCAGCAGCGCCGGGATCAGCATCAGAAGCGCTGCGGCAAACCCCGCTCCGGCCTCCTCCAGACCGATCTCCGGCAGATACAAAGACAGAGGCCACAGCGCCTTTGTCTTTAAAAAGGTCATCGGCTGCTCAATCATATTCCAGGACTCCAAAAATCCGAGGATCGAGGCAGAAACAATACCTGCCGCGCCAAGCGGTATCCCGATCCGCAAAAAAATCTGCAGGTTTCCCGCTCCGTCGATCCGCGCTGCCTCCAGCACTGCCTCCGGGATCCCACAGAAAAACCGGTACATGATAAATACCGGGAAGGTAGAAAATACTGCCGGCAGGATAACCGCCCAGTGTGTATCAAGCAGGCAAAGGTCATCCAGCACCAGATACTCCGGAAGCATCAGCACCTGAAACGGCATCAGCATAAGGACAATGTAAAGCATTAATAAAAGCCGTTTCCCCGGAAAAGAAAAACGCGCCAGCCCCCACGCTGCAGGCACACCGAATACAATCTGCCCGATCAGGATGAACACAGAGATCCTCATCGAATTCCAGAACATCACAAAAAACTGCGGGGAATCGATCAGCACCTCGACAAGCGGCTGCAGAGTCGGCGCCTTTGGCACAAGAGACCAGGACGCCATCCCCTGCGCTCCGCCAAGCACAGACCCCAGATACTCCTTTAGCTCCCACTGCTGCATAAAGGCTCCGCCCACTGCAAAAACAATAGGAAAAAAAATCACTGCCGCAAGCAGAAAAAGCAGCGTATACACCAGCAGCCTTCCGGCACTGCCGCTGCCGCGCTCTTTTCTTTGGATTTTTCTCTTCCTGCTGCTTTTTCTTTTACTTTTACCACTGCCCTGCATCACACTTCGCCCTTTCTTTGCTCCAGTCATCCTTCCCACCGTTCCCCCGCGCTGCCTTTTCTCATACTATCCTTTCAGTTGCCCGCCGTTTTGCCGCTATACCTCACTGTCCCACGCCCTCTGCAAAAGCAGGATCAGTCCGAATACCAGCGCCGCATTGATCACCGCAGCCGCAGCGATCTTGTCAAAGGAAAGCTCACGGAACCAGTTATTATACAGATGCTGGATCAGATACATGCTCTGGTGCGGATAATCTCCTGCAACCAGCCACGCCTCCCGGAATACCTTAAAGGAATTTAAAAAGGACAGCACCGAGATCGTATACAGCGCCGGCTTCAGGTTGGGAAGTGTGATCTTCAGAAAGCATTTCCACTCTCCTGCCCCGTCCACACGGGCTGCCTCATAGATCGCAGTCGGGATACCGGACAGCCCTGCCATCCACAGCACCATATCATAGCCGATATTTTTCCACAGATAGCTGATCACGAGCACCGCAAATGCAGCATTACTGCCCATCCAGTTCACCGGCTCTGCACAAAAGCGTTCCAGCACCGCATTCAGCAGGCCATTTGAATGAAACAAAGCCTTCCAGACAAGCACTACAGAAGCCGCGGGGACAGCCACCGGCACCAGGAACATTCCCTTTAGCGTATTTTTCCCTGTCCGCAGCTTCTGCAGGACAACGGCCAGTACAAGAGAGAACACAACAAGCAGAGGAATACAGATAAAGGTAAACCGCAGCGTATTTTCCGCAGCCATGCGAAAGGCTGCGTTTGAAAACACCTCCCGGTAATTTTTCAGTCCCACCCACTGCTGTGTGACTGCACTCTGAAAGGAACGCTTTATTACTTCCAAAAAAGGAAGCAGGGTAAAGCAGAGGACTCCGACAAGACCGGGAAGCAGGAAGAGAAGCCCTGCAAACTCCCGCCTGACTGCCCTGCGCCCAGATAGCGGATATTTCTGAGTTTTCCGGCATACACGACCGGCTTTTCCTTTTTTTCTCATTCTTCCTCTTCCTGCCTTTATTCTGCCAGATACAGGTTCAGCTTCTGCATGACAGAGCTCACTGCCTCTTCTTCTGTACAGATTCCGTACATCGATTTTTTCGTTTCCGCGATCACCGTATCGCGCTGTACACGATCCATGTCCGCGCATACGGAAAGACCGTTTACTGCGTCCGTAAACGCATCCAGCTCCTCTTCGGACGGCCATCTGCAGAATATTGTGACAGGATCATCAATTTCATACGAGTCCTCCCCGTATGTCGTCTGTTCGATCTGCGCTACTGTCTCTTCGGATGGATGCAGTATACTGTCAAACAGCGCCTTATTGACCGGGAACCTCGAATAGGTACTGGCCTGTATTCCGCCCGCACCAAACAGATAGCGGATGAACTCCTGTGCGTGGTCTCCTGCCTTTGCGGTACTTGACATACCGATCATCGTATATGGGACAAAGACCGCGCCGCCTTCCTGCTCCGGGAAGACGAATACACAGCCTTCCGCTTCGTTTTCTATCGAAAGAAGAGAGATATAATCCATCATATCCCCAAGAGCCCCGACAGAAAGCTTTCGTTTTGCGCGCGCCAGATTGAATTTCGATTCAGATACGGGATAATCATCGTAATACGTCTGCTCTGCCTTCAGTGTCTCCTCGTACTCGCGGTACATCTGCAGCAATTCACTTTCACTGGCATCTGCATTTGCCTCCACATTCTGGTAAACATCCGTACACAGGGAGATGTACTGGCCGATCAGCGCTTCATTGAGTGTCCCGTCATCCTGTTTCCATCCCATGCTGTATACCGGATACAGACTTTCTGCCAGGCACGATGCACTGCTCCAGGAAAGCAGACCTGCCTCTTTGGAAAGCTCTCTCAGATTTTCCAAAGAGCCTTCCCCGCCAAGCTGTGCCGCCGTCTCCGGCGCTCCCGCCACAGCCACCATGGAAAACTGTACCGGAGCGGCATATACACTGCCGTCCTCCTTTTGCCCGGCATAGACGATATTTTCCAGCAGCCCTTCGGACTGGCTTACCTCACCCAGTATCCCGCTAATATCAGCCAGCACTCCCTGCTCCACATAGTCGTCCACGGGCATCCCGTCCAGTACCAGCACATCCGGCCCTTCTCCTGCCAGAATCTGTGTATTCAGCGTCCGAACCGCATCCGCGACAGTCACTCCATCCTCTGCGCTGATCCCCGTCTGATATTCTACATATATATCCGGATGCTCTGTCTGGAACTGAGATACCGCATGACGGACCGTATCATTTTCCTCAAGAGAATATACCGTCACCGTATCCGGCGGCACACTCTGTACATTATCCGAATAGGTAAATCGCAAAAGGGATGTCTGACCTGCATCCCCCATCGTCAGAACATAAAATGACCCGTCTGCCTCCTCCAGAGCCAGAAGCTGTGTCGATGGATCCCCGAGCGCTGTCATTTCACCATCTATGACCTGCTCTACTACACTGCCTTCCATGATATGTGAAAATATTCCTTTTGCCGTGCAGTAGTAGATCCGTCCTGCCCCGTCTCCTGCAAAGAGCACCGGACGTCCGAACGACGTCGTGATCTCATACGTTTCCCCCGAATCGAACAGTGCCTGCTCCAGGGCCTCATCCCGTGCAAGCGGCTCACCGGTATTCAGATCATACCGGAACACCTCTTTCCCTGCAACCGCGATCACTTCTTCCCCGCAGACTGCCATTGCATCCGCTCCGATATCGCCAAGCGTCTGCTCCACTTCTCCTGTCTCTCTGTCCCGGACAGAGAGCTCACCGCTGTACGACTGCGCTGCCACACGGCCATCCTGCGAAAACGCAAGGCTCCAGCTATTCGCATCCTCCGGCTGTTCTATCCTTTTCGCGTTCCCCTGCGCATCAAACGGAATATAATACTGCTTTTCTCCGTCTAAGGCGAGAGCCGCGCCGCCGCTGTCTTCGCAAAGCGCAATCGAAAGATAATACAGGCCGCCGTATTCTTCCGGCAGTCTGCCTGCCTTCTGCCACGTCTGCCCTGCGTCGCTGCTGTCCCACAGCGTCACGCCTGTCTGTCCTCCTCCCGTTACCAGACGCAGAACGCCCGCCTGCGTCTGTACAATATCGTATGCCATTTCTCCATCCGAAAGCTCTGGAAATCCTGCCTGCTCACAGACAAAACGTCCCATCGGCACTTCTTCGGCATATACACAGCCGGACAGCGCGTGAAACACTGCGATGCCGGAAAATACTGCTCCCACTGCTGTTTTTCTGATCCTTTCGCGCCACCTTTTCATCCAACTCCCCCTCTTCTTACCCTTTTCCTGTTTTCTCTCTTCCTGCGGCAGCCTTTATTCTGCCAGATACAGGTTCAGCTTCTGCATGATAGAGTTCACTGCCTCATCCGCGCTGATTTCCCCACTCATGCACCGCTTCACCTCTGTGATCACGGTGTCCTTTTTGATCTGCGCCGTATCCGCACATGTGGTAAGGGACTCTGCCATCTTGCGAAGCGCGTCCATCTCCTCCTGTGACGGCCATTCATACATAAGCTCTACCATATTTCCATCCGAATCACTGGAGGTAAGACCATAAGCGCCATCCTCAAACTGATTTTCCGAAAGGAGATTGTCAAATGATGTTTTATTTACAGGAAATCCAAGCCCCTGGATCTCATTCTGCGCATCAGCCGAAAGCATATATGCGACAAACTGTCCTGCGCGTTCCTGCTCTTTGGTTGTATTCAAAATACTGAGTATCACAGACGGATAGAATACATTCTCCTGCTGCATCGCAAGCGGCTGCACCTGGCAGGCCCCCGCTTCTGACTCTACAGAAAGGATTCCCGCATAGCTGATAATGCTCCCGAGTGAGCCGAGCTTGAGCTGTGTGCCGCCGCCAAGCAGATCCAAAAGTCCCAGCTGAACAAGATCGATCTCCGGATAAAACAGATCGGACCATGCAGAAAATTCCCCGTTCTCATACTTGCTCATCCGCTCCAGTGTCTCCTCAGAGGCTGCCGCGCGGTATGCGTCACTGACCGCCTTGACGCCATTTACAAATTCTGCAAGCTTTTCCTGATTGATCGTATGATCCTCGTTCTCCCAGCTTCCTGCACATACCGGGTAAAGGATCTCCGGCAGGTTCACAATATCAAACGCATCCAGTACGCCCTGCTGGGATGCCAGCGCTTCCAGCGACTCAAAGGTCGCATCCACCTTATTGTTCTGTGTCAGCCCTGTGATGACCTCCATACTGAACCTCGCCGGAACTGCCACAAGCCCTTCCTCCGTGCGGTATGCGTCCGTAATATTTTCCAGTAAGCCCTCTGATTTTGCTGCTTCTGCGACTACCTCAGACAGATCCATCAAAACGCCCTGAGATGCATACGTCTCCACCGACATGCCATCCAGCAAAAGCACATCCGGCCCATTCCCCGCCAGGATATCTGTATTCAGCGTACGCAGCGCATCTGCGACTGTCACACCGTCCTCACCGCTCATTCCTGTCTGATAATTAATATACGTATCAGGATATTTTTTCTGGAATCCCACGATCGCCTGCCGGATCTGCTGATTTTCCATCAGAGAGTATACCGTTAGCTCACGCTCCGGAACACTCGATATATCCGGGTCATACTCATATTTTAACAGCTTCGTTGTCGCGCCATCCTCTGATTCCAGCACGTAAAATGTCTCTCCGAGGACAGCCATTGCCAGCAGGCTCACGTTCGGAGCGGACAGGGATACAAGAGAGCCGTCTATGACCTGCTCGACCACATTTCCATCCATCATATGAGAAAAGATCCCCTGATCCATGCAGTAATACAGCCGCCCCTCCTCATCCTGTGAAAACAGGATCGGAGAACCTGTCGTAGTCGTCTGCATATAGCCCTCCGGCTTTGCATGGCTGCCTGTATACAGCGCCTCATTGAGCGCCTCATCCCGTGCAAGCGGCTCACCGGTATGCAGATCATATCGCTGTACCTCTTCATCCAGAAGTAAAAGCACCTCCTCGCCGCACACGCCAAATGCATTGACAAACTCAGAAACCATCTCTACCGTGTGCTCCCCCGTAGACGGGTCGATCAGAGCGGCACCATTATTATAGGTCAGTCCGATCAGCTCTCCCTGACCCGTATACTCCAGCAGCCGCAGATCGCCATCCTCCACGACCTTTTCCTGCACTGCCCCGGAATCATCAAAGGTCAGGAGGGAAATTTCCATATCAAATGCCTCCCCCTGCTGCGCCTCTCCCTGTTCCTTCATCACCACTGCAGCTCCGCCGCCGGTCGGTGAAAGCCTGACATCCGCCCAGAAAGCGGAAGCTGTCTCCTCTGCACAGTCCAGTGCATACTGTTCCTCCCACGACGCTCCCCCGTCTGTACTTTTGTAGACAGCATATTTCTCCTGTGTCTCTCCGATCACAGCAAGGCTTCCATCCTCCATGCGTTCTATATCCCGCGCAAACAGCCCTTCCGGGAGCGCTGCATCAGACTCCAGATAACGCCCGCGCGCCGCCTCTGTCTCTTCTGCCATAAGCGGCACACCCGGAAGTGTGCCTGCACATACGGCACCTGCCAGCATACCTGCCAGCGTCCGTTTCCATCCCTGTCTCATTCTTATTTACCTCCTCTTTTTTGTGCTTTCTGCTATTTCATTTCTGCATCAGTGTAGCACTGCTTTCTCTAAGCTTTCTCTAAACCCGTTAGTTTTTCCAATAAAATGTACATTTGTTATGCAAAATATGTTTTACATCTTTTATTATTTTTAATAATTTATTTTTTTCTTTATATTTTTATTGTATTTTTTCAGATATTACTTTATAATAATCAATATAGTAAATACATTAGAGATGAGCAAAACACATTGATTCAAAAGTAGAATTTGGCAGCCAGCTTCTATAAAGTTTGAGGTTGCGATTTTATGGCATAGCAAAGCTAACGTAAGTCCAAAACTTACGAAAACATAAGACTATGAGAATTTTTGAATCACGCAATTCGTTTTGCAGTTTTCAGTTTGCGATAAGACTGACCGGAATGGCTAGTGATTGCGGCAACTGCAACTGCCAGTAAACTGATATGGGCAAGTGTGTTTAAGTTTGTAACAGACGCTTTATTTCTTACCCACATCCGCTCCTGACCAGTATTTTTAAAACGCGAATTATAGCGTTCACATTCTGTGCGGAGTGAATAATTACTTTTAAAATATTTGCTGTCCCTATCAATGGAAAGTCTTAAATCATCAGGAAGGGTGAGATATTTCGTACAGCCACGATGCTTTTTATCATTATAGAAATTTTTGTGGTGGCATGGGCAAACGGTATCTTTACTTGATTTTAAAGGGCAACAAAACTTTTGGCGGGTACGACCACGATCGGAAAACTTACCATCCTTCCACATGGCAAGCCCTGCTTCACAAATGGGATTCCCTTGAGGAAGAAGTTTCGGATTTTTGGTATTACGTTTGTTTAATGGAATAATACATTCTCCATTGTAAAGTTCCTTAACCTGATTGTAGATATTTTTGACATCGTAACCTTTGTCGGCAAGGAATATGCAGTCCGTTATTGGTTGAAAGGAATGGGTATCAGCAAGGATATCCAAAGCAACGGTAGCATCATGAACTTCCGCGGTTGTGGTCATTTCATAAATAGGAAGACCTGAAATACAGTCTACAAGGACATGATTTTTATAGCCCCAATAGAATTCATATTTTTTCTCGTTCGTTTGATTGGATGCAGTGTGGACGCCGAGTCTACAATCTGAATCAGCCCTTGGTTGATTTTCGGGTTTAAACTTATTTGAGAGAAAAGATTTCGGATTATTCTGTGAAGTATTTGCAGAGACCGGGGTTGAATCTAAGCCAATAAAAGAAGTGTCTACGATACCTTCTTTGGAAAGGAGTAGCACTTGAGTTTTCATGATTTTAGAGAGAACTTCATTATCGAAATTTTTCAGGAAGCGATCAAAAGTCCAATAAGAAGGAAGCGGACGAGAAATATCAAAGCCACAAAAATGAGCAATCAGAAGATTATTGTGAAGATAATCGACAAGGTCGGAAATCATGGAGAAACCTTCACATTTCATGACAATAAAGGAACAAATCATAGCGTGATTTGAAAACCCTTTCCTTCCTGTTTTGGGGAATTCTGGAACAAAGGATAAATCAAGATTCAGAAAAAGAGAATCATAAAACTTTGCAACTGGTTGTGAAGTGAAAAGACGAATGTCTTTCAAAATTTCTTGACGATAGATAACAATCAGCTCCTTTCGGTGAATTGATTTTGACAACTTAATTGTACCATTTGGAGCTGATTGTTACTATAAATTTGAAGTGATAAATGAGGTTGCCATGCCTCGCAAACCCGCATAAATACTGAATGTGTGGAGTTTTGCTCATGGCTATAAATACATTATTTGGGAGGTGGTTCCGATGATAGCTGGATTTTAACTCTTATATCAGTCAAACTTAAAAGGAGAAAATACATGCTTAAAACATGGTTCTTTTTATTTATTTTTTCGATCATAATTCAGTGCATTTTTGCATATAAAAAATTTCCGCACTATATAGGCGGGTGCATTCCTCTTGCCTTTTTAGTCTTTGCTTTTTATATAGCCTGTCAACTTACTCGCATCGGAATGAACATAATGACAATACTTGCGTTTTTATTCCTCCTGTTTTTCTATTTTCTGTCTTTGAACTTATTTATTGGTATAAAAAATATACTACATACCGGTACTTATCGTCATCAGCACGTGAAAATTAACTATCGTTTTTATTAGAGAGGAGCTTTATGAAGCAGATAATACCCTTTTTTGTTATTATTCTAATATTTACATTGCTGCAGATTCTGTTAGCCAAAAGGAAAAAACCCAGGGAAAGCATAGTATTACCTCTTGTTTACCTTTTGCTGAGTATCAATCATATTATCAATGCTTTTTCTTTAGAAGTTCAACTGCAGCCTGACTACTATCGTGCCGCTGCCTTGTTTTTCCCCTGTATCGAGCTAATATTCGTTTATTTTATATTTTTTTACTACTGGTTATACAGACAAATATGACGCCAGCTCTCCCGCATTTTTAAAGACTTTTTAGAGATTCCTGTGATATACTTGTTTATTATCGGGAGGTTTCTTATGCGCATATTATTAATCGAAGACGACAAAGCGCTCTGCTGCTCCCTCTCCCTTCTTCTGGAGCAGCAGGGTTTTTCTGTGACCGTCTGCAATGACGGTGAGGAAGGGCTGTTTTATCTGATGGAAGACTGCCACGATCTCGTGCTGCTTGACCGGATGCTCCCGTCTCTTGACGGGATGGAGGTGCTGCGCCGGGCAAGACAGGCGCACTGCACGGTTCCGATCCTCTTTCTGACTGCGCTTGGCAGTCTCGATGAACGGATCACCGGACTTGACTGCGGAGCAGATGATTATATCGTAAAACCCTTTGCTTTTGAGGAGCTCATGGCGCGCATCCGGTGCATCTGCCGCCGGCCGCAGCGCCTCCATGAGACAGACGCGCTCACGTTTGGCGACCTGACCTTTGATGTACAGCAAAGCCTGCTGACCTGCGGCGGGAAATCCTGCACGCTGTCCAAACGGGAGGGAGCGCTGCTTGCCCTGTTCTTTAACAACCCACAGCAGACACTCCCCCGCGCCACGATCCTCGGCCGTGTCTGGGGACCGGAAAGCGAGATCGAGGAAGGAAATCTTGACAACTACATTCATTTTATCCGGCGCAGACTCAAATCAGTCGGCAGCACGGTGCAGCTAAAGACTGCGCGCGGCATCGGATACCGACTGGAGGCAACGCCATGACACAGCACACAAAAAAAGGGGCTGAAAAAAAACGCGGTCTCCTGCAGCATCTGAGCCTGCAGTCCTTCAGGCGCTTTGGCATGATACAAAAGCTCCACATACAGCTTACTGCGCTGTGTACAGCGATCACCGGACTGGTCCTTGCCGTGCTTACTGTGATCTGTCTGTCTATCTCAGAATCCGGCATACGGGGGCAGGAAGCGGCTGCCTTCCAGACTAATCTGAACACCTTGTATGAAAATCTCGAGGTACAGACAGCGCTCTCACACAACTGGATCCGTCAGATGGAATTTCACTATCAGTTTACCATCCGGCTCTTTGACAATGGGATACCTCTGTTTTATCAGCAGATTACAGAAGATGCTCAGATGGATGCTCTCGCAGAGCAGACGATCCGCACAGCGAGGCAGGAGCACGCGATCGATCTGGAGGATCCCTCATCTGCCGGAATGCTGGGACAGCATGCTGAATTTACGGTTTACGATAAAGCGGGGAATCCCTACAATGCGTCTGCCGCAGTCGTTCCGCGCGGAACAGGCGTACTAAGCGCAATCGTGCTGCATCCGCTCGCTCCTATGCGGGCGCGTATCCTTCACCAGAGGATCTCTTTTGCAGCTGCAGATCTGGCTGCCCTTCTGGCTCTTTGCATATTTTTCTGGTTCTTTACTGCACGGATGATCCGGCCGATCCAGGAAAACCGGAAAAAACAGATACAGTTTGTCGCTGCAGCTTCCCATGAGCTGCGCTCCCCTCTGACTGTCATCCTGAGCAATATCGCCGCCGTCCGCAGCCGCCTGATGCCGTGTGATGATACGTTTCTTGATACGCTGGATTCCGAGAGCAGCCGGATGTCGCGTCTGATCAACGATATGCTCCAGCTTGCCGGTGCAGATAATCATACCTGGAGCATGCAGCTCCAGGAGGCAGAGCCTGACACCCTGCTGCTTCAGACATGGGAAAATTTTGAATCCATGGCGCTGGCAAAGGGACTTCGCTTTGATATCGAGCTGCCGGAAGACAGTGTGCCGCCTGTCTGCTGCGATGCCGAACGCATCCGTCAGCTTCTCTCCATACTGATAGACAATGCGTTCAGCTATACGCCGCGCGGAGGACGTGTCTGTCTGTCTTTGTCCACAGATACGCCTGATTTCCTGGCAGGAGGAGCGCGATCTTCATCCTCACGGGATTCCGGCGCAAAGAGCTTCGCGCCGCGAAAAAATGCGCTTTACCTTTCCGTGATCGATAATGGTCCCGGGATTCCGGACGATTCAAAAGCTGCTGTCTTTGAACGGTTTCAGCGGCTTGATTCTTCCCGCCGCGATAAATCCCACTTCGGATTAGGCCTTTGCATCGCACAGGAGATCGCGCAGCTGCATCACGGACAGCTCCTGCTGACGGATACACCGGGCGGAGGAGCGACTTTTACCGTAGTGCTCGAATATTGACCGGCGGTTCTGCCGTATACTGCAGCAGGACCGCATACAAATAAATCGAGGGTACTGCAGCATACATAAAATCCGTATGTTGCAGTACCCTCATCTTATCTTAAAATAATATTTTCTTATCCTGCAGCCGCAGCGCTTTATTCCTTTTCCTTCATCACGCTTAAATAAGCCGGACGAATGATCTTATTCATACCGATCTGTTCCTCAATGCGGTGCGCGCTCCATCCAACGATACGTGCCACTGCAAAGATCGGCGTATACAGCTCTACCGGAATACCGAGCATCTGATACACAAATCCACTGTAAAAATCCACATTCGGGCTGACACCCTTGAAGATCTTGCGCTTCTTCGCGATCACCTTCGGCGCGATCTCTTCGATATTATTGTAAAGCGCCATATCCGCATCGCGGTGCTTGTCTGTAGCCAGCATCTCCACAAATTTCTTAAAGATGCGCTCTCTCGGGTCAGACAGCGAATAGACGGCATGTCCCATACCGTAGATCAGGCCCTTACGGTCAAAGACCTCTCCCGCAAGCATCTTTGTCAGATAAGCCTCGATCTCATCCTTATCACGGAAATCACGCACATTCGTACGGATATCCTCCATCATCTCCATAACCTTGATATTCGCTCCGCCATGCTTTGGCCCCTTCAGAGAAGACATTGCCGCTGCGATCGCAGAATATGTATCGGAACCGGAGGAGGTCACGACACGCGTAGTAAAGGTAGAGTTATTACCGCCGCCATGCTCCATATGCAGCATCAGTGCAATATCAAGCACATGCGCCTCGATCTCTGTGTACTCTTTGCCCGGGCGCAGCATCATCAGAAGATTTTCCGCCGCGGACAGCTTCGGATCCGGTCTGTGGATATACATGCTGTCATTATTCTCATAGTGGTTATATGCATGGTAGCCATATACTGCAAGCATCGGGAAGATACTGATCAGCTGGATACACTGGCGCAGACTGTTGGAAAGCTCTGTATTGGTCGCGTCATCGTCATAGGATGCCAGCGTCAGGATGCTCCTTGTCATAGAGTTCATAATATCCTTCGTCGGCGCCTTCATGATCACATCGCGCGTAAAATTGGTGGGAAGATTTCTTCCTTCCGCGAGTACCTTTCCAAACTCCTGGAGCTGCTGCTCATCCGGCTTCTCGCCAAATAAAAGGAGGTATGCAGTAGACTCAAATCCAAACTTATCCTTTCCAAGATCACGCACGAGGTTTTCGATATTATAGCCTCTGTACCACAGCTCACCATCGCACGGAACCTGCTCCCCGTTTTCCTTTTTAAATGAGATGATCTTAGATATATTGGTAAGACCTGTCAGGACGCCCTTTCCGGACTTGTCACGCAGCCCGCGGTTTACTCCGTACTCTTCAAATAATGTATCGGAGATCGTATCATTTTTTCTGCAAATATCCTGCTGCTGCTGTGCATACCGTAAAATGTTCTCTTCATATTTCATACGCATCGTCTCCTTTTCTCTGCTTCCCCGCCCCGAAGACGCCAGTCACAGCGCCCGGCGAGGCTGCGCCGCCTATTCGGAATGGCGGTCCGTTGCCAGCTCCATATTACGTGCGATCTTTCCCGCTACCCGGCGGAGCACGCACTTTTCTTCCTCTGTCACTCCCTCAAAAATAATGGCAGTCATCTCATCCCACATATCGCTGATGTGGCTTACCAGCCCGTCCGCTTCATCTGTCAGACGAAAATGCACACAGCGCCGATCCTGCTGATCCGGCACTCCCTCCAGAAGATGCATCTCCTGAAGGCGTTCCACAGACTGGGAGATATGTCCCTTGGTAAACTGATATTTTTCCCTGATATCTGTGGAGGTATCTCTGTCCCCGCATCTGTGCAGATAATACAGGATCTCCACATCAATCTTCCTCAGTCCGTATCTCTCCCGCAGCCCCTCCATCCTGCTGGAAAGCAGATGCTTAAACTGCGTCCCATGTAACAATACCTCTACTGACCCTTCCATGCTGCCCTCACAAACCGGTCCTGCCGGCCCTCCTTTGTGATTGTTTACTTTTAAACTAATATAGCACGGCTTCCCAATTTTGGCAAGCATGCATTTATTTACAAGTTTTTAAACAACTGTTATAATATTTTTAAATCTGAATATGGAGGTATCCCTATGAAAAAACATACCAGGAAGCTTCTGATCCTGTTTCCGCTCCTGATCTTCCTGCTGGCCTTCCCGGCCTCTATACAGGCAGGCGCTGCGTCACAGCCGGCACAGATCACCAGCTGCAAGCTGATCTCTTCCAAAAAAGTCCGGATCACAGCTTCCATCAAAAATCCCAAAAAGATCAGAGGTAAAAGGTGCTACCTTTTTGCACTTTCTCTTTCTGACAAAAAGATCAAAAAGAACATGAAGCCTGTACAGTCCATGAAAAAAGCGAAAAAAATGACGTTCACGGTCCCGCTTGACGCCGCGAAGCCAACGAGCCGGATGTACTCCCGTTTCGTACTGGCCTCCAAAAATGCAGACGGCACCTACTCCGTGATCAGCAACGCGCGCTACATTTCCAATCCGAAAAAAGCCGCGTCCTATAAGTATGCGTTTCCGACCGCTGCCTCCAAAAAGGGACTGCAGGTCAGTGCTGATATGCTCGAGGATGCCGAAGAGCTCAATGTAAACCATGCTCTGATCAACATCGTATTCACCGATCTGATCGCAGCTGCGCATGAACAAAACGAGGCGCTCTCCATCCCGTATACGTATCAGGGCAAAACATACTGGTTCCGACGCGGGACCGTATCCAGCTACGACAGACAGCTCACCGCACTTTCTGAGCATGGAGCGGTCGTAAGCGCCGTCCTCCTGCTTGGCTGGAGGGATGATCTGACACACCTGATCTATCCGTCCGGACGGGAGAGCGGTCACAGCTTTTATGCCTGGAATACCTCACAAAAGTCAGCGCGCAGGCAGCTGGAGGCTGCGATCTCCTTCCTCGCCTCCCGCTATACGACTGCAGCGGCACAGCACGGCCGGATCGTCAACTGGATCGTAGGAAATGAAGTCAACAACTACAAGGTCTATAACTACGCAGGCGCAAAGACACTCACACAGTATGCGCGCATCTATGCAGACGCCTTCCGCCTGACATACAATACCGTAACCAGCGTCTATTCCAAAGCGCGCATTTATATTTCGCTGGATCATCTGTGGAATACCAACACCGTGCCCGGTACCTTTGCAGCCAGAAAAATGCTGGATGCCTTCGCCTCCGCATTAAAGAGTCAGGGAAATATCCGCTGGAATCTGGCCTATCATCCGTACAGCTCTCCGCTGACAGAGCCCAGATTCTGGCTCAATACGAACGGGCAGATCACAGATTCCCCAAGCACTCCGGTCATCAATATGGGAAATATCGGGATCCTGACAAAATACATCCGCCAGAAATACGGAAGCAGCACACGCATTATCCTCTCTGAGCAGGGGTACACCTCGCGTCAGTGGGGCAGCGATGTTCAAAAAGAGCAGTCTGCTGCGATCGCCTACAGCTACTACCTCACCGAGTCTGACAGCATGATCGATTCCTTCATCATGAACCGTCATGTGGACCACAATGTCGAGGTCGCACAGGGACTAAGCCTTGGCCTTTGGACAACAGATACCTCCTCGGGACGGCAGGAATGGGCCGGGACGAAAAAGGATTCCTGGAATGTCTTCAAATATATGGACACGAACCGTTCCACACAGGTCACCGCGCCATCGCTCTCCGTGATCGGCATCGACAAATGGTCAGACGTGATCCCGCATTTTAATAAAAAGCTCTACAGCAAAACACAGATCGCCTCCGCACCGTTAAGACAGGTTGCCGGATATCAGCGCAGCGCTGCAGTACCGTCAGGCTGGAAGCAGTATGGCGCCTCCTCCGGTATGTCTTCTGCCGGAGGAACACTCCGGGTCACGCACGATGCAGGGCGCAACCGCAACAGCCTGTGGGGCTTTGTACAGAAATTTGACAAAAAACTGAACTTCAAAAAGCATCCGATGTTTTACACGACCCTGCGGGTAAATGGCTCCACCGCCTCACAGGTATGCGTCAAGCTCCGTTTTTACAGCGACCGCAATATCCTGGAAAGCTCCTGTATCATCCCTGCAAATACGCCGGTACACCTTGGCGTCTCCCTTGCAAACTGGAAATACCGCAGATCTGTGACAAAAATACAGGTCACAATAGCCCCGGTAAGCGGCGGCTGGAACAGCAATGCTTCCCTCGAGATGACCCTCCCGGTCAGAGGAAAATCCTGACTGGCTTTTTCCATATGAGCTGCTCCAAAAGCCAGTCCCGCCTCTTCCTCACTCCGGGATCTGCCTGCCCGTCTCATCAATAACGTATCCGCTCCACCGGATCATCTCCGAGACAGGCACCAGCTCATACCCCTGCGCCCGGATCTCCCGGATCAGGGGATCCAGGGCCCGGATGAGGGGATCGGCTTCATTATGCAAATGTATAATGGAGCCGTTTTTTAATTGCGCAGCCTCCACAATACTCTCCACGCCATAATTTTTCCAGTCCTGCGAATCCACATCCCACTCCACTGGCAGATATCCGCTTTGCCCGATCACCTGCAGCAGCCGGTCACTGTAAGCGCCGTAAGGAGCACGGAATACCTTCATCTCTACGCCTGTCATACGATGTACCGCCTCATGCACCGTCTGGATCTCCTGCTGGATCTCCCGCTTTTCCATAAAGGTCATATCCCTGTGGCTCTGACTGTGATTGCCCAGATCATGCCCGGCTGCGGCGATCCGCCTCACGTCCTCCGGGTACTGCTGTGCCCACTTCCCTGTCACAAAAAAGGTCGCCTTCACGTCATGCTGCTCCAGTATATCGAGGATCGCCTGGGCGCTTGCGCTGCCGCCATCCAGATCAAAGGTCAGCGCCGCCCGCTTTCCTCTCTCAGCCACGCTGCACACAGGACTGCTCCGGCTCTCCTTTACCACTCCCGCCGTACTGTTCACAGCCACACTCTTTTGCCCGGTCATATACGCACCGGCAAAAAAGACAGCCGAACACAGGCATAAAAGCCCCACGCCCCTGAACCGGTACCACGCGACCGGTATCTTTTTTTCTTCCATATCTTTCTCCGCCCGTTCTTTCTTATGTAACTATATGAGCTTGCGGAGGATATCATGCCATCAGGCAGCGCCGGATAATTTACAAATATATTCCATCCCTCTTAAGAATCTATTCATTTTCTTTGCCGAAATCTGTGATATAAATAGAATATATCAAACAGACCGCAGGAGAACGATTTACATGCGGCACAGCACATATTATCTTAGAAAGGCAGGGAGAGCTATATGAAAAAGAACCT
Organism: Parablautia sp. Marseille-Q6255; assembly: GCF_951230155.1. Classification (GTDB taxonomy): domain Bacteria; phylum Bacillota; class Clostridia; order Lachnospirales; family Lachnospiraceae; genus Choladousia. Next base: position 29,337 of record NZ_CATNVD010000019.1, on the reverse strand, counting down.
TTTGCGAACTATCCTGACCGCAGGGATCGCCAGTATGCTTTTTGCACTCACGCTGACGGCTCAGGCAGCGTCAGACCGGTGGCAGAGTACGACTGCACGAAATGCAGAAAATAATATACAGATCAGCTTTCGAGATGTGCAGGTAACACTTCCGGAGAGCTGGGCAGGTAAATGCCAGATGGGAGCATCCAAGAGCAGCGTCACCTTTTATCAGACAAAATCCCGCAAGCTCTGGACCGAAGAGCTCGGCTACGCGAACGGCGGCCGCCTCTTCAGCATCTGCTTCTCTGACGATGACAGCTATACCGACGAGCCAAGCTACATGACGATCGGAAGCACCTCCGAGGGCACGTATTACGCGTCCTTCCCGACGGATCTGCAGGCATACACCAAAGACACCGCCGCCTACGAGGAATTTTCTGCCATGACAGCTGATATGGAATGGGTGAAGTCACACATCGCGCTCACAGTAGACAGCAGTATAAATACAGGAACCGACGGCGACTACATTTTCCCGCAGAGCTCCACTGCATATCTGAGCGCCGGTGATCTCTCCGGCATGAGCGCCGATCAGATACAGATGGCGATCAATGAGATCTATGCGCGCCATCACCGGAAATTTGTGCTCCAGGATGTTCAGAATTACTTTAATTCCAAATCCTGGTACAGCGGAACCGTTGAGGCAGAGGACTTCGATGTAAGCGTCATGAATGCTTATGAGGGCGCAAACGTTGCCCTCATGGTAGAACAGCTAAACAAGACAGCTGCTTCCAGCGAAACCGTCACGATCCTCCCCTCCTCTACAAAAGATGCCTACGGGATGATCATCGAGACAGGAGACGGATACTTCCGTGTCCGCATGGAGGACGGCAGCACAGTGCAGTTCTGGTATGACGAAGCCCGCCTTGGCGATATGGGACTCTCCAAAGACAGCTTCCAGGTCGGCGCAGTCACAAGCCTCGTATACGATACAGAATCCTACGAGGCCGTCAATATCCTGATCTGGTGACAGAGTGTAAACATAACCGCTATACACTGCATGCAAAAATCCGGAAGGACTCCCAAAATAAGGAGCTCTTCCGGATTTTTCTATGCACAGAGCGAAAATATCGCTCCATTGTCTCTTTTCCTGTTTTATCTCGTATATTCTCTGGCTGCTGCTTATACGGCGTCAATTCCTTATTGCCTGATCTCTGTCATAGCTGACCGCAGATCTCAGTCCCGGAATGTGATCTCGCCTGTCTTGTCATCCATTGATTCAACGATCGCCAGCGACTCCAGATGGATCCCTTTGGAACGGATGATGTCCCCGCCAACCTGAAAGCCCTTTTCGATCGCGATCCCGGCTCCGACCAGTGTCGCTCCGGACTCTTCTACCAGCTCGGCAAGCCCCTCAAGCGCTTTTCCATTTGCCAGGAAATCATCGATCAGCAGTACCTTGTCTCCCTCTCCGAGAAATTCCTTAGATACAATAATATCATACACTCTGCCGTGTGTGAAAGATTCTACACGGGATTTGTATACATCGCCCGCAATATTTTTGGTCTGGGTCTTTTTTGCAAAAACGACCGGCACATGGAACTCTTCTGCAACGACACATGCGATGCCGATTCCGGACGCTTCGATCGTAAGGATCTTATTGATCTCCTCTCCCTCAAATCTGCGTTTAAATTCTTTTCCCATCTCGCGGAACAGCGCTGTGTCCATCTGATGATTCAGGAAACTGTCAACCTTCAGCACGTTGCCTTCTTTTACTTTCCCGTCCTTGCGGATCCTGTCTTTTAATAACTGCATACTGTACCTCCATATGAATATTCGTTTCCGTATATTTTTTATTTTCACTTATGTTATTTTTCTATTGTACTGATAAACGAAGCAGGTTGCAACCCTTTCCCTGCAAATTTTTCTGTTAAAGGCTTTTGCAGCTGTCCTTCTGCATTGCCTTTTGCATTTATGACAGGATCTCTCGCGCCTGCGCCATGCGCTGTGCAAACTGCTCATAAAAATCCTGCCGCGTATCATACGGCTTCATATAAAAAAGCTTCAGTAAAAAGAGATTCGTATTCTTGCGTTCCTCATCCTGTCCGCTCTGCTGCAAACGGTTTTCGACGTCTTCCAGAAAATAATGCCACTCATTTACAAACGCTTCGTATCGTACAAGATCGGGCGTGTCGATCCATTTGGAAACCTTTACCTTTGTCTTGTTCTGCGCCGGGCACTCCTGCACCTGCAGAAAATACCGAAAAGAACGGCCGCCGGATGCAGACTCCTCATAATACCTGCCAAGCGGAAACAGTCTGCAGATCCCCGGACGATATGGATGGATACTGCATCTTCCCTCCTCATTTAAAAAACCGCACGATTCCTCCCGGCCGCTCATTTTCAGATTAGGCAGGATGATCCCGTCCACTACGTTCAGCTCAAGCTTGTCGGTCAGAAGCTCCAAAAAGCTGCGCGATGTCCCTGCCACCAGGCGGAACACATCGAGCGGGTCGAGGATTACGGATCCTCCCATCCCGCGGCAGCACGAGGAACACCCGCGGCAGCCGCCGCAGCCTGCCTTTACCATGTCATTTTTGCTGTATAATCTGCCGTCTGAGATCTCCTCCAGACTCACCTGTCGTTTCATATGTCCTCCTTACCTGCTCCTTTGTCTCCCGCGAAGCTTTTGTATCTGCCTGTTTGCCGATATGACACATGCGGCGGCTTTGTTCCTGGTTTATGCCGGATCTACATGCACCATAATGTGCTTGACCTGATCAAACTGTTTTTCGATCCCGTCGTGTACACACTGGGCGATCCCGTGTGCTTCCCGAAGCGGCAGATCTCCATCTGCCATAATGTCCACATCCACATAGATCCGATTTCCGAAGGTTCTCGTCCGCAGAAGGTCGATCCCCTCTACCCCGGGCTGCTCCAGCACAAAGCGGCGCAGCTCCTCTTCCAGCTGCGGGTCACACGCCGTATCTACCATTTTGTCAATTGCATCTTTAAATATATCATATGCCGCCTTCAAAATAAACAGGCAGATCACCACACTTGCCACAGGGTCAAGTACCGGGAAGCCCATCCGCGCGCCCAGTATACCGGCAAAGGCGCCGATCGACGAAAGAGAGTCTGACCGATGATGCCACGCGTCTGCCATCAGTGCGGAGGAACGGATCTTTTTTGCATAAAACCGCGTATACCAGTACATCCACTCTTTGACTGCCACGGATACGACTGCCGCGATCAGCGCCGCGATACCCGGCACTGCCAGATCCTGGTAATTGCCGCTTGCGATCTTCCGGATGCCCTCTATGCCGATGCCTGCGCCTGTAAGCGCCAGCACAACGGCGAGCAGGACCGCAGCTACACACTCCATGCGCTCATGGCCGTACGGATGCCTGCTGTCTGCCTCCTTTCCTGAGATGCGGATACCGATCATGACAATGATCGTACTAAATACGTCTGACGCTGAATGCACTGCATCGGAGATCATCGCCCCGGATGAGGCCAGAATACCTGCCGCAAGCTTTCCTGCTGAAAGCAGCACATTGACGAGAATGCTGACCTTTGAGACATGCATCGCAGTCTGTTCCATCTTGCTGATCTGCTGTTCCTTTTGTTTTAATTTTCCCATAATTATCCTCCCTGGATATTGCTGTTCCATATGACCTGCCTGTATTGATGCTCTTCCTGTTATATTACGCACCCGGGCAGGTACCTGTGCGTCTGTGCCGCGCAGGATGAAGAGTGCACGCAGCGTCATATCACAACAGGGCATCTGCGGAACGTCCCTGTTTCGATGTCCCGCAAATGCCCCGTTCTGGTTCATCCACTGTCAAAAAGACCCGGCAGCACACTGCTTCGGCGTGCCGCCTGCTCATCCTGTTCTGTTTTTCCGGCTCCTTATTTTACCTGGATCAGTTCGTACTGATCGCTTCCCAGACCGATCTTTACCGCATGCGCAATGCAGGATTTCCAGTTTGTCTCCGGCGCCACCTTTCCAAAATGATCACGGTGGTCGTGCTCATGATGCGCAACTGCATCGCCGAGCACGCTCTGTTCGATAGACGGCTGTGCATTTACCGCATCCGCACACGCCACATCCAGAGCAACCGGGTCAAAGGATGCAAACATTCCCACATCAGGAACGATCGCCGCATCATTTTCCGCATGACAGTCGCAGTTCGGCGATACGTCCATAACAAGGCTGATATGAAAATGCGGACGATCCTGGCAGACTGCCTTGGAATACTCTGCGATCTTGCAGTTCAAAATATCATTTGCCTCATAGGTTCCCGGCTGAATCGCATCCTTGGGACAGACGGCAATACAGCGGCCGCAGCCAACGCATTTGTTCCAGTCGATAGTAGCCTTTTTATCTGTCACAGAAGGCGCTCCATGCGCACAGATCCTGATACAGCGGCCACAGCCGATGCACTGCTCCTGCTCTACATACGGTTTTCCCTCACTGTGCATCTCCATCTTTCCGGCCCTGGAGCCGCACCCCATGCCGATATTTTTTAAGGCGCCGCCAAAGCCTGTCATTTCATGTCCCTTAAAATGAGACAGCGAGATGAAGATATCCGCATCCATGACTGCCCTTCCGATCTTTGCCTCTTTTACATACTCTCCGCCCTCAACCGGAACGTGTACCTCATCCGAACCCTTGAGTCCGTCCGCGATCAGCACATGACAGCCGGTCGCATACGGCACAAAGCCGTTTCCGTACGCAGAGTCAATATGGTCGAGCGCATTTTTTCTCCCGCCGACATACAGTGTGTTGCAGTCTGTCAAAAACGGCTTTCCGCCCAGCTCTTTCACTACATCTGCCACTGCCTTTGCATAATTGGGGCGCAAAAATGCGAGATTGCCCGGCTCCCCGAAATGCATCTTGATCGCCACATACTGATCCTCAAAATCAATCGTTCCGATCCCTGCCTCGCGGATCAGCCTCTTTAGCTTCTCCAGAAGATTATCCCCCATATTTACACGCAGGTCTGTGAAATATACCTTTGATTTTTCCATTTTGTATACCTCCTCGTATCCCGCGGCACACTGCCGCCCTGTCATCCTTTTGCTTTTGCAGTTCCTCTCTCCTGCGCTACAGACGAAACACTGCATCTGCGCCAAGGAGCTCACAGTCCTCCTCCTGATGGGTCACAACAAGAAGAGTCCGGCCCTTCCTGTACTGCAGGATACTGCAAATCGTCCTTCGCTTTGTCTGATCATCAAGCCCCGCAAACGGCTCGTCCATGACAAGAAGCTCACAGGGAGCGGCGAGCGCTCTCGCTATTGCCACGCGCCGGCGCATGCCTCCGCTCAGCCTTAAGACCGGTCTGCCCCAGGCTTCCTGTTCCAGCAGACTTGAGAGGATCTCCTCTGACTGCGTTGCTCCCCCGCCCCGCTCCTGGGCTGTCAGCCTGACATTTGTCAGCGCATCCGCAAATTCCAGCAGACGGTCCTCCTGAAATACAGCCCCGATCCGTATGCCCGCATGCTTTGCGCTTCTCATCTCAGAGCGCTGCTTTTTACGCTGACCCTCGTACTCTTGTGCCGACGCCCCGGCACATGCTTCCCGTGTCTTAGCATCACAGAGGATCCTGCCTGCATCCGGCTGCTCAAGCCCCATCAGAATCCGCAAAAATGTCGTTTTCCCAATACCGGAAGCTCCTGATAAACAGTATATACCACCGCACTCCATCTGTACAGTAAAATCCTCAAGTACCGCCCTGCCCTCATACGCTTTTGAAATATGCTCCAAACGAATCATTCCGACGCCTCCTGACACGCTGCACACCCTCGCCGCACATCAAGCAGAGAAAGCAGCCGCAAAAACAAAAGCTCAAACAGCCTGCTCACCAGTATGATGACAAGCGTCCAGGCAAACAGCTCTGCCGTACTCAGATAGATCTTTGCCATGTACAGCTTTTCCCCGATCGACAGATCCGGTACACCGATCACCTCAGCCGCCACACCAGATTTCCACGCCATTGCCAATGCCACCTGGCTTCCTGAAAACAGGTGTGGAAACAGCGCCGGCCAGTAAATGCAGCGAAAACGGCGCAGAGTTCCCATACGGTACACCTGCGCCATCTCAAGCAGCTTCGGATCTGCGCAGCGCACGCCCGCGAGCGTATTCCGGTAGATCACAGGAAACACCACAAGAAAACTGATCAGCACAGACAGATTTTCTGAACCGATCCAGATCAGTGCAAGGATCACGAACGAAGCGACCGGTACTGCCTGCAGGCAGCCCACTGCCGGCTCCAGAAATTCGGCCAGCAGGCGAAAGCGCCCTGCTGCCATACCGCCAAGCACCCCGACAGTAAATGCTATCAGAAAGCCTCCGCAGATCTTTGCCGAGGAATGCAGGACCGTCATCCAGAACTCTGCCTCCGTCACCTGCACGGCCAGTGCCCGGCACACCTGTACCGGGCCGACAAACACGATCGGCTGACCGATCTGCCGCGCTGCAAACTGCCACAGCAGCAGCCAGACCGCCACGATCCCGACTGTCCTTATCCCCTTTTTCATACGCCTCGATCTCTGCACTCTCTCAACCTCTGCATTTCTGCTGCCGGACCGCACATGTCTGCACATCTGCATTATTCCGGCATATAATAAAAGTCTTCCTCCGGAAGCGCTCCGCCTACCGACTTCGGATCCATCTCATGCAAAGCCTCCAGATAGCCGCCCAGCTTTTCCTGCATCTCCCTGCCCTTAATGCAGACAATATTGCACAGCGGAACCGCCTTCTGCGCTATCGCCGCGCTCGGGACGATCTCAAGCTGCTCGATCAGCCCGGCTACTTCCTCCAGGTTCTCATTCGTATATGCCGCCGAATATCCATGATCCTCCAGGAACCCCTCTACGGCCTCCTCATGATCCTCCAGATACTCTGTGCGCACGACTGTCACACCGGTCACCAGGCTGCTTCCGCCCTCCTCCTGCAATGCGTCCCATTCCTCTGTCAGGTCAAGCGCGATCCGAAGCTTCTCATTCTTCGACTGAGCCACGGTGACAAAGGGCTGCGGCAGCAGACCCACCGCATGCTCATCCTCTGCAAGCACAGAGACAACCTCTGCCGCCTCAGACTTATACTCCAGCTTTACATCCTCTGTTGTCAGGCCATGCTGATCGAGCAGATACCGGATCACAAAATCAGGCGAGGTTCCTTTCCCGGTCAGATACAGTGTCTTGCCCTTCAGATCTTCGACAGAGTGGATCGTATCTCCCATCTCTGTCACATACAGAACGCCGAGCGTATTGATATCGACAGCCTTTACACCGCCCTGCGTCTTGTTGTACAAAATGGCAGCCACATTCGCCGGAAGCAGTGCAATATCTACCTCCTCATTGAGTACCATTGCCATCAGCTCATCCGCCGCTGTGACCATCGTTGTCTCATAGGAATTATTCTCGGTGCGGTCAGATACCGGTACGCCAAGCGACGCGATCCCCATCGTGGTCGGTCCCTTCAGTCCCCCGACCCTCACCGTCTCTTTTGCAGAAGCTGCCGTCGCAGCTGCAAGCACACTCGCAAGAAGCACTGCAGATATCGCCAGATTCTTTTTCTTCATAGCCGTTCCTCCTTTTTATGCTTCGAGCAGAAACGCAAGGTAACCTTTCTTTGCCTCGTATACGTCAGACTTGCTTGTAACCTCCATCGGCGCATGCATGTTCAATACTGCGACGCCGCTGTCGATAACCTCCATGCCGTACAGTGCGGAAATGTATGCGATCGTTCCGCCTCCTCCGACATCGACCTTTCCAAGCTCTGCCGTCTGGAAGGCTACGTTATGCTTCTCAAGCAGAGCACGGATCCCTGCAAAATACTCTGCGTTTGCATCGTTGCTTCCGCTCTTTCCGCGTGCGCCTGTATACTTGTTAAATACCAGTCCCTTTCCAAAGTATGCGCTGTTTTTCTTTTCAAAATAAGACGCATACAGCGGATCGTACGCAGCGCTTACATCAGAAGAGAGCATCCGGCAGCGGCTCAAGCAGCGGCGCAGATCCAGCTCACTGTACTCGCCCAGACAGTTCATCAGCTCTGCGACTGTATTTTCAAAGAACCGTGACTGCATACCCGTTGCCCCGACGCTTCCGATCTCTTCCTTGTCTACCAGCAGACAGCAGCAGGTATAATCCTGCGTATCCACAGCAAGCTGTGCCTCCAGAGAAGTGTATGCACATACGCGGTCGTCCTGTCCGTATGCCATGATCATGCTGCGGTCAAGTCCGCAGTCTCTTGACTTTGACGCCGGAACGATCTCCAGCTCTGCTGAGAGAAAGTCATCCTCCTCAATATCGTATTTTTCTTTCAGGATCCCGAGGATATTTGCCTTTACAGCCTCTTTCTCCTTCTTTTCCGCAGCGTCCCCGTCTTCTGATACGAGCGGACGGCTGCCGATCAGGATATCCAGATCCTCGCCCTCGATCACAAGACGCGCTTTTTTCTCAAGCTGCTCTCCGGCCAGATGGATCAGAAGATCTGACACAAAGACAACCGGATCGGACTCCTGCTCCCCGATGCAGATATCGACCACTGTGCCGTCCTTCTTTGCCACGATACCGTGAATAGCAAGCGGGATCGTCACCCACTGATACTTCTTGACGCCGCCGTAATAGTGCGTGTCAAGGTAGGCAAGCTCTGTATCCTCATACAGCGGATTCTGCTTCAGATCAAGGCGCGGCGAATCAATATGCGCTCCAAGGATCCGCATTCCCTTTTTCAGCGGCTTTCTGCCGATATGGAACAAAGAGATCGCCTTCTCCATAAATACTGCATACACCTTGTCGCCGGCGGACAGCTTTTTCCCTGACTGGATCACTTCATTCAGATCCTCATAGCCATGCTCCTTTGCAATGCGCACAGCCTCTCTTACACACTCGCGCTCTGTCTTTCCTGCATCCAGAAATGCGCGGTAGCGCACAGCGAGCTCCTCAAGCTCCTTTAACTGCTCCGGTGAATATGATTTCCAAGCATTTTCCTGTTTCATCGTAATATCCTCCTGTCATTGTATCTGATTTTACACTGTTTTTTGCGGCTTTTACGCCGCACACTCCGTTTTCCGAAGCTTTTATCCTTCTTTTTGTATCTCCTTTTGCCTTTGCTGCAATTCCCTGAAAAACTGCACGGTAAACGGGATACAGATAAAAAATGAGATCGCATCAGCAAGCGGCTGTGACAGCTCCACGCCCTTCATGCCGAAGAAATACGGCAGGATCAGCACCAGCGGCAAAAATACATACCCCTGTCTGGCTGATGCGAGCAAAGTCGCCACCTTCGACTTGCCGATCGTCTGAAACGTCATATTGCAGCATGTCGCAAGCGGCAGAAACGGCATCGCTGCGCACTGCATCCGCATCGCCTCCGTACCGATCTGTACGACCTGCGGGTCACTGTCAATAAACAGCCGGATCATCTGCGGCGCCGCCCAGAAGCCGATCGCACCGAACAGGACCATAAAAACAGTCGCTGTCCGCGTCATAAAAAGAAACGCCTGTTTTACACGGTCATACCTTCTGGCGCCGTAATTATATCCGGCCACAGGCTGATATCCCTGCCCAAAGCCGATCACTACAGAAAAGATCAGCATAAATACCTTTGTGACGATCGCCATCGCCGACACGGCAGAGTCTCCATACGCAGCAGCCTGCTTATTCATTGCGATCATCGCCACGCTCGCCAGACCCTGCCGGAAAAATGACGGCATCCCGTATGAGGCGATCTGAACGTAGCGCTTCAGCGTGCGTGACGCGTTGCGCAGATTCAGCTTCGCGATCGTGCGCCCGCTCACAAACATATAGAGAAGGATGCCAAAGCTGACTATCTGACTGAGCGCTGTCGCTATAGCTGCCCCGGCGATCCCCATATGAAAAACAAAAATAAACAGCGGATCCAGAAAAATATTCAGCACGCCTCCGAATGCGATGCCGACCATCGCAAACCGCGCTTTTCCTTCCGCACACAGCATCTTATTGAGCGTCAGCGAGCCAATGAGAAACGGCGCCGCATACAGAATATACTGCGCATATTCCATGGCGTACGGGCGGATCGTCTGCGTCGCTCCAAGGAGCGTCACGAGCGGGTCGAGGAACACGACTCCGCATACTGCGATGATCACACCCAGAAGCAGGGAAAAATAAAATCCGCTCGCTGCCACTTCAGATGCAAGCCGCTCCTGCTTTTCTCCCAGCAGCCGCGACATCCAGCTGCCTGCTCCCATGCCGATCAGAAAGCCGGCTGACTGGATGATCCCCATCAGGGACATCACAATCCCCACTGCCCCCGATGCACTCGTGCCAAGCTGGGACACGAAGTACGTATCTGCCGTATTATAGATCGCCGTCACCATCATACTGATGATCGTCGGGACTGCAAGCGACAGGATCAGACGGGAAACCGGCTGCTCTGTCATTTTTTTATACTGGGCGTCTTTTAGATCCATGCCACACCTCCGTTCTCCCTGCGCAGGCACGCTGCGTCTGCGCCGTTTTCCTGATCTGTTTTTCTCTGTCCGGATCTCGTTTTGCCGATCAGCAGATTTCTGCCCCTGCCGGCATCTTCTTTTCCGGCACCATCAGTGAAAGCTCTCCGTTCTCATCCTCCGCGCACAGGATCATGCCCTCAGAAAGCACTCCGGCCAGCTTCGCAGGCTTCAGGTTCACCAGCACCATAACCTTCTTTCCGACCATTTCTTCTGCTGAGTAGTGCGCCTTGATGCCGGATACGATCTGACGCACCTGGCTGCCGATCTTCACCTTGGAGCAGAGCAGCTTTCTCGATTTCTTTACTTCCTCACAGGCGATGATCTCACCCACCTGGAACTGCATTTTTTCAAAATCATCAAATGTGATCTCTTCCTTTGGCTCAATATCGATCACGCTCTCCTGCGCTTCATCTGCTGCACTCTTCTCCTCTGCGCCTTCCTGCTCCTGAGCGTTTCCTGCATCTGTCTGCCCGAGCGCTGCGAGCTGCGCTTTCTGCAGCTCTTCTGCCTTTGCCAGGATCTCTTTGATATCCAGACGTGCAAACAGGATCTCCGGCTTGTCTGTTACCTTTGTGCCGGATGTATACAGGCCATACTGATCCATACGCTCCAGTCCGCGCTTTTTCGCATGTAGCTGTGCCAGGATCTTTGCAGAGGTCTCCGGCATAAAGGATTCCAGCAGCTCTGCTCCAATGCTGATACATTCCGTCAGATTGTAGAGTACCGTAGCCAGACGGTCCTGCTTCGTTTCATCCTTTGCAAGCGCCCACGGCATGGTCTCATCAATGTATTTATTGCAGCGTTTGAACAGAGTAAAGATTTCACTGATCGCATCTGCCACACGCAGCTGATCCATCTTCTTTGCCGCATTTACCGGAACTGCAAGAGCTGCTGCCCTGAGCTCCTCATCCACCGGCTCTGCCGCGCCGCGGTTCTCCACCACGCCGCCAAAATACTTATTGGTCATAGAAATCGTACGGTTCACAAGATTTCCAAGTGTGTTCGCCAGATCCGAATTCAGACGCTCGACCATAAGCTCCCATGTGATCACACCGTCATTTTCAAACGGCATCTCATGCAGAACAAAGTAGCGCACCGCATCCACGCCAAACATATCAGCCAGATCATCTGCGTACAGTACGTTGCCTTTTGACTTGCTCATCTTGCCCTCGCCCTGCAGCAACCACGGATGTCCGAAGATCTGCTTTGGAAGCGGCAGATCGAGCGCCATCAGGAAGATCGGCCAGTAGATCGTATGGAAACGGATAATATCCTTTCCGATCAGATGCAGGTCTGCCGGCCAGTCCTTCTTAAACTGCTCTGTGCTCTCGCCGTCACAGTCATAGCCGATCCCCGTGATATAGTTGGTCAGCGCATCCAGCCATACATACGTCACATGCTTCGGGTCAAACGATACCGGAATGCCCCATTTAAAAGAGGTTCTCGATACACACAGATCCTGCAGACCCGGAAGCAGGAAATTGTTCATCATCTCATTTTTTCTCGATACCGGCTGAATAAACTCCGGATGCGTATTGATATGCTCGATCAGGCGGTCTGCATATTTGCTCATACGGAAGAAATAAGCCTCCTCACTCGCCGGCTTTACCTCGCGTCCGCAGTCCGGGCACTTCCCGTCCACCAGCTGCGACTCTGTCCAGAAGGACTCGCACGGCGTACAGTACAGTCCCTCATACGAGCCTTTATAAATATCGCCCTGGTCGTACAGCTTCTTGAAAATCTTCTGTACCTGCTTCTCATGATCCTCATCCGTCGTCCTGATAAATTTGTCATACGATGTATTCATCAGATCCCAGATCCGTTTGATCTCGCCTGCGACACGGTCCACATACTCCTTCGGTGTGATGCCCGCCTCCGCAGCCTTCAGCTCAATCTTCTGCCCGTGCTCATCCGTCCCTGTCTGAAAGAACACATCATATCCCTGCGCACGCTTAAAGCGCGCGATGCTGTCTGCAAGGATCGCCTCGTACGTATTGCCGATGTGCGGCTTGCCTGAGGTATAGGCGATGGCCGTTGTCATATAATACTTTGGTTTACTCATCTCATTTCCTCCTGTCCTGTCTGATAATTTTCCCATGCAATAAAAAACGCCCGGTCTTCTATCGATCCAGAAGACGAGCATGCCCGTGTTACCACTTCTTTTCATCTGCACCTCACAGTGCAGACCTCAACGAGTACTTCTTATTCCATACTCTGCCGCTGTAACAGGCGGACCTGTCATAGCCTGACAGCATACTGCTGCTTGGCTACACTCCTCCAAATCCATCTTCTGCACACGCTCCTGCATCCCTTCTCAGCGCCGGGATTCTCTGTAGCACTCCTGTATGCATACTCTCTTTCTCATCGGATTTCTCTATTATTTAAGTTACCATACTGCGAATTTTCTGTCAAGACGCCCGGCCGAGGATGGACAAAATATTTGCTGCCATTCGTCCGGCCATCCGGGCAAAGGAGCTGCCGCGCAGCTGATATCTCCGCATACGCGGCTAAATCCCTGCATAGACTGTCTTAAAAATATCTGCGGGAGTATTCATATGGAACTCCTTTTATCCAGACTGAGATCACTTATCCACGGGAAACGCCCCGACGCTCCCCGATCCGGCGCTCCCAAAAAGCCGTTTCCCGGAGCGCTTCCTCTGACTGCTCTTATCCTCGGCGCAGTGCTTCTGCTTCTTATCCTACGCCTTTTCGTCAAAGCACCTCCCGGCTTTCTTCTCACCGAGGATAAAAAATTTGAACAGTTTACAGAAAACATCTTCCGAAACGAGATGAGCGGCAGCACGCTGAACCTGCACTACACGATCGCAGATCCCGCTGCTTATCAGATCGATACCGCCGAGGTCTCCCTTGGAAATGCCAGCCTTGCCGCCCGGCAGCAGGCGATCGCATCGACAGAAAATTATCTCAATACCCTGAAACAGTTTGATCCCGACAAGCTCTCCGAAAAGCACCGTCTTACCTATGAGGTTTTCCGCGCCCATCTGGAAACAGAGCTTGCTGCCGCGGATTATCTTCTGTATGATGAGCCGCTTAGTCCGACCCTTGGCATCCAGGCACAGCTGCCGGTCCTGCTCGCAGAGTACACCTTCCGGACCAGACGTGATATAGAGGACTATCTGTCCCTGCTTTCCCAGATCCCGGATTACTTCTCTTCCATCCTATCTTTTGAGCGTGAAAAGGCTGCCGCCGGGCTGTTTATGAGCCGCGCCTGTGCGGATGAGGTAGTAAAGCAATGTAAAGAATTTATCCAGGATCCGCAAAAAAACTATCTGATCACTATTTTTGACGAAAAAATAGACGCCATACAAAATCTCTCGGCAGATGAAAAGATTTCCTACAAAAGCCGCAATCAGTCAATCCTGACCGGGTATGTTATCCCTGCCTATCAGGAGCTCAGCGCGAAGATCGCTTCTTATGCGGGAAGCAGTACAAATACACAGGGGCTGTACCATTATCCGCAGGGGAGCGCATATTATCAGTATCTCGTAAAGAGCACGGTCGGAGATGACCGCCCGATTGAAAAGATCGAAGAGGCGATCAAAAAACAGGTAGTCGAAGACTTTACAGCGATCCAGCAGCTCGCAGCATCGCGGCAGCCTGCAAAAAAGGAGTCCTCTGATACGCAGGCGCAAAGCAATGAGCCAGATTCTGATGCGCAGGCGCAAAGCGATGAGCCGGATTCTGATACACAGGCGCAGCGTACCGATCCGATCGCTGAAGAGGTATGGAGCGCTGGAGTCATGCGCATGCTGCCGATCGACATGGCTGTATTAGAAAGCTGTGACCCCACGCTGCGCGCCCGCAGCAGCGCAGAAACGAAAAGCGAGGCTTCCGGCACCTCCATTCCGGCCGCCATGCTGGCGGAGCTGCGGGAAAAGATCACAACCGATTTTCCCGTCCTCCCGGACGTCTCCTGCGATATTAAATATGTACACGAATCCCTGCAAAAATATTTAAGCCCTGCCTTTTATCTGACGCCGGCAATTGATGATTACCAGAATAATGTCATCTATATTAACCCGGACAATAATTATGACAGCATCGAGCTTTTTACCACACTGGCGCACGAGGGATACCCCGGGCATCTCTATCAGTCGGTTTACTGGAACGCGACACAGCCGGATCTTTTGCGCACGCTTCTTGACACGGGAGGCTACACCGAAGGATGGGCGACCTACGTTGAGATGTACGCCTTTGGTCTGTGGGAGGAAGACCCTTCCCTGGCTGCGCTGTATCAAAAGAACCGTTCTTTTACGCTTGGGCTCGCCTCGCTGCTTGATATCGGGATCCATTACCGCGGGTACTCCTTAAATGACGTCACTGCCTTTCTCTCCAAACTCGGTTTTTCGGAGGATACTGCGCAGATGCTCTACCAGAGTATCCTGCAGGCGCCTGCCAACTACCTGAAGTACTACGTCGGATATCTGAATTTCTGTGACCTGCGCGATGATGTTGCCGCCGTACAAAAGGACCGCTTTTCTCTGCGGGAATTTCACCGTATGATCCTTGAGACCGGACCTGCGCCGTTTTATATCCTGCGCCAGGAGATCAGCCGCAAGGTGATCCATCCATAACTTACCGCTCTGTGCTACACGAACCATACCGGGAGGTCCTATGCAGTTTATCTTATATGTTTCACAGCTGATGATCCCTTTTCTTATTTTTTATATCGTAGCGCTTGGACTGCTGTCCAGGGTACCTGTATATGACAGCTTCATCCGCGGAGCCCGCGAGGGGATCCGCACCGTTGTCCGCATCGTTCCCACACTGATCGGGCTGATGATCGCGACCGGCGTCCTGCGCGCTTCCGGGCTGCTCGACTTTCTGGGCGCCTGGATCGGACACTTTACGCAGCAGCTTCACTTTCCCGGCGCCCTTGTCCCGCTGACTATCCTGCGCATGTTTTCTTCCAGCGCTGCAACCGGGCTGCTTCTTGACCTTTACCGGGAATACGGGACAGATTCCAGCATCGGACTGAGCGCCTCTCTTATGATGTGCTGTACGGAGACGATCTTCTACACGATGAGTATCTATTTTATGACTGCAAACATAAAAAAAACGCGCCACACCTTGTGTGGCGCACTGCTTGCAACAGCCGCGGGGATCGCAGCCAGCATCTTTCTTGCCGGGCAGATGTAGACACGCATCTGCCCTTCCCGGCGCTTTCTCACTCTGCAAATCTTCTGCTCTATTCTTTTTCTGTCTCCTGCGCAGTCCGGACCCGGCGCGCCTTCTCCTCCGGCGCATCCTGCGCGTCTGCTGCCTGCTCTCTCGCGATATGCTGCTGCAGGCGCATCTCCTTTTCCTCTGTCACGATCTCCCAGTGGATCAGTACAGCCAGGATCGCCCGGAGGATCACGATCCCTGCCACAATATAAATCTCCTCCAGATTCCTGACAACCACGGTACGCAGGATCTCGCTGCCAAGCTTGAATTCAAGCCCCATCGCCAGGCCTTTTGCAAGTACGATCTTTGTATCTGACCTGTGCCGCACATAATTGATAATCCCCTGAATGCCGGATGCGGTAATAACCCCGACTCCTATATACTCAAAAAGCATCATCGCAAGTCTGATAAACCCATGAAGTATCATTTCCAGTGTTTCCATAACCATCTCCCTTTCCTCCCCAAAGCTGATGACAACCGAACGCTGCACAGTGACCGAAACGGTCCTCTCCTGCTGCGATATTTTTATATTACCTGCTGGCAAAAGCTTTTGTCAAGCGGCTTTTCCAGAGGAAATCTGTCGAAAAGCCGTCATGAAATACTAATTGCAGTGCCTTTTCTTTTATGCTATACTAATGTGACATCTTTTGGCGGAAACAACACAGCAGAATACAGGCCATGTTCATATAATTACCGGATGCTTCTGCATCTGGGTACAAGGAGGATATTATGGGAAAAATAGCGATCGTGACTGACAGCAACAGCGGGATCACGCGGGCTGAGGGGGAAAAGCTGGGCATTTATGTGATCCCCATGCCATTTTATATTAATGAAAAATTATACTATGAGGATATCACCCTGTCTCAGGAGGACTTTTATCATTTTCTAAAGGAAAATGCGTCCATCTCTACTTCGATGCCGTCTCTTGCAGATATGACGGAGCTTTGGGACCGGCTGCTTGCAGACTATGAGGCAGTCATCCATATCCCCATGTCGAGCGGACTGAGCGGCTCCTGCGGCGCTGCCCAGATGATGGCAAGAGATTACGAGGGAAAGGTATTTGTCGTGGACAACCGCCGGATCTCTGTGACACAGAAGCAGTCTGTACTTGACGCAAAAGCGCTTGCTGACGCCGGCTGGAGCGCGGCTGACATCAGACAGTATCTGGAGGAAACTGCTTCAGATTCCAGTATTTATATTACACTTTCTACTTTATATTATTTAAAAAAAGGCGGTCGGATCACTCCTGCTGCCGCTGCACTCGGTACGCTTCTGCGATTAAAACCGGTACTCCAGATCCAGGGCGAGAAGCTGGATGCCTACGCAAAGAGCCGCACAATGAAATCCGCCCGTCAGACTATGCTGGATGCGATACAAAAAGACTGTACGGAACGTTTCGGAGATCCCTCCGCTTCCAATATGAATATCATGGTCGCTTATTCTGGTATCGACAGGACAGAGGCAGATTCCTGGCGTGAAGAAGTCCAGGCAGCTTATCCGTCACACTCTATCATGTTTGATCCGCTCTCTCTGAGCGTCTCCTGTCATATCGGAGACGGTGCGATCGCGATCACCTGTGCAAAAAAACTGACGGATGAGGTGCTGCACCGGTACGAATAACGGTCTTCATCTGATCATTTCAAAAAAAGAACCCCTCCACGGCTGCCAGGGCCTTTGTGGAAGGGTTCTTTTTTGGTTCATTCATGTCCGGGCGGATCACTCATGTACCTTTCTTTTTTTCTTTTTATAGATCACTGCCGTTATCAGTATGAGCGACGCTGCCAAAAGCGCTGTGTATAAGCCGATCGGCGTATCGTCGCCTGTCGTAGCTGCAGTAGAGGATGAGGCTTCTCCATTTCCTGAGATCGCTCCCCAGTCGCCGAAATTATTTCCGCCTCCCTGGAAGATATTATCCCATCCATCCGGTGTAGATGTTCCATACACCGAATTGAGCAGAACCGTCTGCACCTCTCTGCGGTCCTTCGTAAATGCCGCGGTCGAATTGATCATACGGATCTCATAGCCGAACGCCTCCTGCGCGGCAGGCTGTATCACATTGCCGTCCTTATCCACCTCTGCCACATAGATCGTGGTATCCTTTGTCGTGCCGAGGTTCAGGGAAAGTTTGAGCGTAAGCTCACTCTGGTCTTTGAGCTGCAGAGGGATCGGCTTTGTATACAGCTGCGTAAACTGATCGTCTTTAAAGAGTCCTGCATAAAAGGTCTCTGTCACCTTCTTCGGAGTTTCCCCTTCATAAACGCGCTTCGTCAGATACAAGGTCACCTTTGCATCCTTTTTGGACACCTGCTGATTGGTGATCGTGACCTGTTTGCTTTCACTCTTTGCGAGCTTCACCTGCGGAGTGTCCACAGAAATGTCATACTGGAACTGCTCGGACGAGGTCTGAAGCTTGCCGTTTTTGTCTACCTCTGCAATATAATACGTCACAGCCTTATCTCCAGAGAGCAGGATCCTCACCTTTTTGCTGGCAGAGGAAGTATTCTGCAGGGAAAGCGGCACTACCTTCTTCGGACTTCCGCTAAATTCCGGATTATCAAAAATACCTGCATAGAAAGTCCCTGTCACATTTGCCGGTTGTCCTGACTCATCTGCCACCTGCTTTGTAAGAGTCAGCAATGCCGTATAGCAATACCCGGATGGAAGCGCATCGTACGTATCCCGGATCGTGACACTGTGCTCTTTCGAACTCATCTTGATCTTTCCGTTATCCGTATAGCTGGTCGTACAGCTCTTTTTCGAAACAGGGATCCCGTACTCATTTGTCTGTGCAATATAATATACCCCATTGTGCTCCAGATTTTTAAATACGGTTGTCCCGCTCAGTCCGGACATTGTGACTGTGTGCACATCGCTGACCTTCCTTGTGCGCGCCTCATCTGCAAACAGAGCCACGTAAGAGGTCGTTTTGCGCCGCGCATATACCTGATGACTTCCGGCGTATACCTGTTTTTTTACTGTAAGCTTATAGCCGTCTCCTTCCGGCGCAGTCTTATGCTTCATTGTGACGACAGTCGTCTTTCCTGCTTCCGGTGTAAACTCCACATCCGCGACAGGAGCGTACCCCTTTGGAGCGCTGATCTCAGAAAGCAGGTACGTCTCTCCCGCCTTCAGTCCGCTGAGCTTCAGATCTTCCTTTCCAGAGACGTAAATCTTCTGGCCATTTGCGGTGATCTGTTTGCCGTTTTTATCCTTAACGATCAGACGCACGCCTGACAAAGGCCTGTCCTTTGAGTCTACGATATGGAGCGCAACCTCTGAGGACTTTATCCGGTTTGTGATCGTCGCCTTTGTCACCTTCTGTATACCGGTCGTTCCCTCCTGTTCACAGGAGATCGTCACCTCATCAGACGGCGTACACTCGATCGCATAGGGATAGGAGGGCGCCTCAGGATCGATCACCGCTCCATTTTGATCCGTCTCTGACAGATAGTACACAGCCTCGGCAGCGCTTACCTTCAGTGAGGTCTTTACTGTCACTGTGCTTTTCTCGTTCATGGTAAATGTAATATCTGCAACCGGAGCTGTTCTTTCTTTATCTTTATACAGTCTGGCATAAAATACCTCTGAGGTCGCCAGAGCGCTGTCGTCTGCATTTTTTACCTGCTTGGTAAGCTCCACGTCAGCCATATAATAAAAGCTTCCGGACGGGAACTCTCCCTTTTTGTGATCATACAGAAATACGGCCTGCGTATCCGCTGCCTTTATCTCCAGAGCGTCAAACAAAGGCGTACCCTGTGCACTTGTCAAAACCTCTCCGCACTCATTTACTGCAAGGATATAGTACGCGGACGGCGCCGCAGCGCTGCCGGATACTCTGTCATAGTCTTTAAATGTCACCACGCCGCTCTCCTGCTGATCTGGCAGGAACGGTACCTCCGTCACCTCGCTGACACGCTTTGTACCGGCCTTATCCTCAAAGACGGCCAGATAGTACTCCTGTCGTACCTGCTTATCTGCAGTCAGGAGCACGCCGTTGTACAGCGCCTTTGCAGAAACCGAAAGCGTTCTGCCTCCTGTGCTGACAGGAAGATTCTTTACCTTCACCTGCGTCTGTGCATCTGTCTTTATTTCAAATGAAAGATCCTTTGTGATCACGTATCCGGCTTCTGCAGAAAGCTGTGACAGCGTATAGACGCCCGCGCTCAGTCCGGACAGGACGACCGGCATACCCGCATAGTGGATATAGTACGGATTGCCCGCCGCATCACGCACCGTCTTTCCAGCCTTATCCCTGACTACAAAAACAGCATCTGTGATCGGAGCTGTTGTCTCTGCCCCGGACGCATCCGCTTTTACTGCCGTAAGCACTGCTGTGCCGTTTTGCGCTTTGTCCGACCGATGCAGCCGGATCGTGCCTGTATTTCCTGACATTTCTACCACAGAATCCGGGCTAAATGCAACCGCCCCTTCTTCATTGACCGTCAGATAGATCCTCGGCACGGCAAGATAGTCCCCCTGTCCCGGGAGTCCTGAAACCTCCAGGTAATAGATCCCGTTCACCTGCAAAGACGCTCCCACATTGACTGCCTGCGCAAAGGCGTCTGTGGCCGGTACCACCTCTGTATTCTTTGCTGTATGGACCGTACCGTCCTCATTGAGTATATCCTCCGCCGCCTTTACTGTGATCTGTCCGCCCGTCAAAGCGGCTCCCTGTGCATCTGCCAGCCGGATCTCCAGCTGTGCCCCCTGTGTGGAGTAATAAACGGGCGAATCACCAAAATACTCATACAGGTCGAGCAGCTCTTCCGACTGCGGCTCAGTTGCAGACTCGCTCTGCGCCTCCGTCACAGTCTCTGTTTCCGTCTCACTCTGTGCTTCTGTCACAGTCTCTGTTTCTGTTTCCGTCTCACTCTGCGCTTCTGTCACAGCCTCTGTTTCTGGCTCCGTCTCGCTCTGTGCCTCTGTCACAGCCTCTGTTTCTGGCTCCGTCTCGCTCTGCGCTTCTGTCGCAGTTTCTGTTTCTGGCTCCGTCTCACTCTGCGCCTCTGTCGCAGTTTCTGTCTCTATTTCGCTCTGCGCCTCTGTCGCAACCTCTGTTTCCATCTCGCTCTGTGTTTCTGTCACAGCCTCTGTCTCCGCCTCACTCTGCGTCTCCGGCGTTCTCGCTGTGGCAAATGCAATATGTGTCAGCTCATCTGCTTCCTCCGATACCTGGATCGAGTCTGCATATACCGCTCCGGCAAGGTCGGACTGAAGCCGTACGTCCGCTTCGGGAGCGAGATATGTTCCCTGAAGACCTGCTCCGTTTGCAAGCGTGACTGTTCCCTGATACGCGGCAAATCCATCTGCTTCCAGCGCAGCAAAATTGTACAAAATGTCACCCGGCTGCCCTGCCTCATATGTGACAGGAGCGCCTGCGCTCATCAGCTCATATCCAGAAAAGCTCAATGCCTGATCCGCCGATGCTGCAATGATATTTACTACATAATATTTTTTGCTCACATCAATGGAATGGTTCTCAAATTTCTTCTCAAGCTGGAAGAGATCGAGTTTGCCATCCTTGTCCGCATAAATATTAATAACGCCTACCTCAGAGCCGGACTGCGCATTCGCAAGCTTTTTGGAAAATCCTTCTAAAGACGAAACGATCGCTGTGCCCTCACTGTCCCGCGCAATGTCCTGTCTCTCCAGTACAGACTCCGGCCCTTCTACTGTTTCCGCTGCAAGCAGATAATCAAGTGCTCCGGAAAGTCCTGACGTAATATCCGCAGAAGAAAACTTGCTTCCATCATTTTTTCTCCGCGATGGTTCTGTTTCTTTCTCCTTCTTTTTGTCCTTTTTATCCTTCCGGGAGGTCTCCTCCTGTGTCTGTGCTTCTGTCGGCGCCTGCGTCTGGCTTTCTGTCGGTGCCTGCGTCTGACTTTCCGTCGGCGCCTGTGTCTGGCTTTCTGTCGGCGCCTGCGTCTGTGCTTCCGTCGGTGCCTGCGTCTGGCTTTCCGTCGGCGCCTGCGTCTGGCTTTCTGTCGGCGCCTGCGTCTGTGCTTCCGTCGGTGCCTGTGTCTGGCTTTCCGTCGGCGCCTGCGTCTGGCTTTCCGTCGGTGCCTGTGTCTGGCTTTCTGTCGGCGCCTGTGTCTGACTTTCTGTCGGCGCCTCCTTCTCCTGCGCAGCCGTTTCCGATGCCTGCTCTGAAGAAGGCTCGCCCTGCCCCTTCTTTCTCTGCACGGTATCTTCCTGCATTGTCTCCACCTCAGGCACAGTCTCTGCTGTCACCGCAGCTGTGCTGGCTGATAAAAGAAGGGATGCTGCCATTGCTGCAGCAGCTATTTTCCGAAATCTCTTATACATATAGAAATCCTCCCTGTTTTGGAATTATGACTGATTTTTCTATACTGACTCTAACTCACCTTACAGTATAGTACATCCGACTTTTCAGGTAAATAGAAAGATTCTTAAGAAATTCCTCACTTTCTTCTATATTGTTACAAAATCGCTGTGAAATCTCCTGCGTTCCCCTTTCTCTTTCTTTTATTGCAAACTTATGAGTTGCCAATTTTAATTGACATTTTATTGCAAAACCAGTATACTAAACTGCAACGACCCTGGTATACAGACTATTTTCCATACGAAAGAGGTGTTTTATCCGTGTATTCCCTGTTTTCATCCGATGTCCGACAGCTAAATTCCCTGTACAACCGTCCGCAGTTCTCCTTCGTTTTTCTCTATGGACGATATGGTACCGGGAAAACAAGGCTTGTCCGGGAATTCTGCCGGGAAAAACGCACGCTGTTTTTCTCTACGCCGGAAGCAACTCCGGACAGACAGCTGCAGACCTTTCATCACGAGGTCATCCGTTGTCTGAAGCCGTCTAAAATCCCCGCCGCATTCGCCAACTGGGAGCAGGCGTTTTCCTGTGTTTCAGACCTTTCTTTTACACACCGGACCGTGCTCGTGCTCGACGAATTTCAGCGCCTGATACAGAATGTGCCGGATTTTCTGGATGCGCTGACACATGCCGTGCACCACATTTTCCCGTCAGGAAAGGTTTTTCTGATCCTGACCTGCTCTGCGCCCGCTTATGCAAAGAAGCTGATGGAAGCTCCCGTCACACCACCTTTTGATGCGATCACTGCAAGAGCCTGCCTTGACAGTGTTCCCTTTTATACGTGCCAGCCTCATTTATCTGCTTATACGCCAGCCGAGCAGGCCGTTCTTTACGGGATCACCGGGGGACTGCCTGCCAATCTTGAACGGCTCGATCAAAACCGTACTGCAAGAGAAAATATCCTGGAGCTGTTTTTTTATCCGGATGCTCCTCTTCTGTTTGCACCGCAGACCTACCTGCATACCGAGCTGCGCGAAATCTCCACCTATAATCAGCTTCTGGAGATCATAGCCAATGGCTGTACCAGGCTTGCAGATATTGCCGCAGCCGCCCGGACAGGCACAAACAAATGCGCAAAATATCTGAGCACACTGATCGAGCTTGGTATTTTGCGCAAAGAATTCCCGGCTATCGGTGATCTGCAAAAAAAGGTACGGTACGTATTTTCCGACCAGATGCTGCGCTTCTGGTACCGTTTTATCTATCCCAATACCAGCGGAATTCTCTCCGGAGACGGGGCACGCATTTACGAGGAGGAGGTTCTGCCGCATATGCACACCTATCTGCTCCCGGTATTTGAAATCCTGTGCGCTGCCTATCTGGAGCGCCTTGCTGATACGGGTCAGACGCCGTTTGTCTATCATCATACCGGCGCATGGTGGTGCGGAGGCACAAAACGAGAGCCGTTTTTCCGCATCCCGCTGGTAGCATCTGACGCTGCTCATACTGTTCTTGGCACCTGCCACTGCGACCATGCTCCGGCAGGTATTTCCTGCCTGGAGGATCTGATGAGACCGCTCGAGCCCTTCGGAGATAAAAAGCGCTACTGCTGCATCTTCTCCGCATCCGGCTTTACCCCCGATCTAAAAGAAGCCGCGGCAGAAAAGGACAATGTGTGGCTTATTGATCTTGAAGATATCACCGCGTAATAAAAAACCTGAAAAAATCCCCAAAGCCTGGATATGCTCCAAAGGCTGCGGGGATTTTTCCACTTATAGCTGTTCTGTTTTTCCTGTTATTTTGTGCCGAAAATACGGTCTCCGGCATCGCCAAGCCCCGGTACGATGTAGCCGTGCTCGTTCAAATGATCATCCAGCGCACCAATATAAATATCCACATCCGGATGTGCCTGCTTCATTGCCTCTACACCCTCCGGCGCAGCAATAATGCACATAAAGCGGATATTCTTTACACCCTTTTCCTTGAGCATCTGGATCGCTGCGATCGCAGAACCGCCCGTTGCAAGCATCGGATCCACTACAAAGATCTCGCGCTCCCCAGAATCTGCCGGAAGCTTGCAAAAGTATTCCACCGGCTTTAAGGTCTCGGGATCGCGGTACAGCCCGATATGTCCTACCTTCGCTGCCGGTATCATGGCAAGCATACCATCTACCATGCCAAGTCCTGCGCGCAGGATCGGCACAACGGCAAGCTTCTTGCCACTCAGCTCCTTGACTGTCGTTTTGCAGATCGGCGTCTCGATCTCTACATCCTGAAGCTTCAGATCGCGCGTTGCCTCATAGCACATATACATCGCGATCTCACTGATCAATGCCCTGAAATCTCTGGAACCTGTGTCACATCTGCGGATCAGTCCGATCTTATGCTGAATCAGCGGATGATCCATAACCTTTACTTTCTGCATTAGTTCATCAACTCCTCTTCATTTAATTGTACTACCAGCTTTGTTATCAGAACCTCAAGCTGAGCAAAACACTGCCCATAGTCGACCAGCGCCCCGCCATACGGATCCATGACCTCCCAGCCTTCTGCGACGTACTGATTCAGCACAAAAATGCGGTCCTCATCTACGTCAAATTCGCTGATCACCTTCTGCCGTACACTCTCGCGCACCGTCAGAATCAACGTCCGTTCATCAAAATCCTCCTGCACAAGCGGATCACTCATGTGCTCCTTCATCGTAAGGCCGTTGCTCACAAGCACTGCCTCTGCTTTTGGATTGATCGGCTCAGGAAACAGCACCACTACCCCTTTGGAGGTGATAGCAAGCTCCTCCAGAAGATATTTGCTCTGTAGGATCGCTTCCGCCATCGGTCCGACAGCCGTATCCCCATTACTTACAAAAATCAGTCTATCGTACTTCTTCAATGCTTTTGCTCCTTGTCCTAAAAAAATACAGTCTCCATGGCATTTTGCGGCGATATTGCCTGCTGCGGCATGCCCTTTTGCGAAGCTGCCCCCGCTATACCGGGATGATCTGATGGCCCGCAGCCTTGATCAGGCGGTTCATGATCGCCTGTCCCATCTGCGGTGTGTCAAATGATTCAGAATAGATCACCGAGACATCCATCTCGTCAAATTCCCGAAGGATCGCATACAGATGATGCGCGATCGAGCCCTCATCCTCCCGGGAACCGATGGACTTTACAATACTGCCATGATAGCAGGCAGAGGACTCGTCCGTCCCGATCACACCAACTGACTCCCCCCGCGCAGCATGCTGCGCCGTCAGCTCATTGATCCGCTCCCGCACGAGATCTGTCTCGCCCTCGACAATGTACAGCTGCGCCTTCGGTGCATAATGACGGTACTTCATCCCCGGCGCCTTGGGATGGATCTGCGCATCATCCGCAGTAAGCCCCCGGTCCATCTCCACATCCCCGAGCACTGCCGCGAGCATCGCTTCATTAATATAGCCCGGTCGCAGGATCGTAGGCACACCGTCTGTAAGATCCACGATCGTAGACTCCAGTCCGATATCAGCAGCGCCTCCGTCAATGATCATGTCGATCACGCCATCCATATCCTGTGCTACGTGCTGTGCGGTAGTCGGACTCGGTCTGCCGGATGTGTTCGCGCTCGGAGCCGCAACATAGCCGCCGCCTGCGCGGATCAGCGCGCGCGCAACCTCATTGGCCGGCATCCGCACTGCCACAGTATCCAGGCCGCCCGTCGTGGCAAGCGGTACCTCATCCGATTTTTTCAGGATCATCGTAAGCGGCCCCGGCCAGAACGCATCCGCCAGCCGCTTCGCCTGCACAGGCACCTCTGCCGCTATCCGATATATCGCCTCCCAATCCGCAATATGCACGATCAGAGGATTGTCGGACGGTCTGCCCTTTGCACTGTAAATCTTTGCAGAAGCTGTCTCATCCAGCGCATTCGCTCCCAGACCATATACAGTCTCTGTGGGAAATGCCACCAGACCGCCCTGCTTCAGGATATCGCCTGCGCGGCGTATCCCCTGCTCATCAATCCCGTCACGCATCACTTCCATAACCGTCTTCATAAACGTTCTCCACCTTTCTGACATAGTATAACACTTTATGGTCTGTTTTGAAACTAATATCTATGTTTTTTTGTATTTTCCGTATGCAATCTTTTTTATTTGTGCTAAAATAACAATAATTTATCTATATCAACGGAGGGATGAAAAATGAACGAAGAAAACCTGACAACACCAGTGCCAGAAGAGGCCCTGGCGCCTTCAGAAATAACCGAGACAGTGTCCGCCGATGAGACAGCAAAAGCAGCTGCTCCATCTGAGACTATGGCGGATTACGAGGAAGCGATCGCTGCCTCCATGAAACCGATCCACGAGGGCGATATCCTCACCGGAACTATCATTGGCGTATCAGACGAAGAACTGACCGTTGACCTCGGCATTTATACAGACGGCGTGATCCGCTTAAGCGATGCGAGCGACGACCCTTCCTTTACCTTCCATAATTTCGAGGTGGGACAGGAAGTATCCGCGACAGTGATCCGACGCGACAACGCACAGGGACGGATCCAGCTCTCCCTGAAAGCGGCAGCGGCAGTGCTTGGATGGGAACGCCTGGTCCAGCTGGAGAAAGAGCAGTCTAATATCACTGTAAAGATCAGTGAAGCAGTAAAGAGCGGCGTGACTGCTTACGTAGAGGGAATCCGCGGATTCATCCCGGCATCCAAGCTCGCTCTGACATATGTCGAGGATCTCGATGCGTGGGTCGGACGCGAAATCGAGGTGCGCGTCATCACCGCTGATCCGGAAGACAAAAAGCTCGTACTTTCCGCAAGAGAGATCCTGCGTGAAAAAGAGGAGGAAGAGCGCAGGGCACGCATCTCCAATGTACAGGTCGGTCTTGTCACAGAGGGTACAGTAGAATCCCTGATGCCTTACGGCGCATTCGTAAATCTCGGCAACGGTCTGTCCGGTCTTGTACACGTATCCCAGATCAGCCAGCAGCGCATCAAACATCCAAAGGCTGTCCTGGAAGAAGGTCAGAAGGTCAAGGTCAAAATCATCGCCGTAAAGGACGGCAAGATCAGCCTGAGCATGAAAGCTCTGGAGGATGTAGCTGCAACAGAAATCGAGGAAGAGACCTTCGAGCTGCCGGAAAGCGAAGCAGCAACGACTTCTCTTGGAGCATTGTTTAAAAATATCAGGCTTTAATATCCGTTTTCACGCTTTTCCCAACATCGTATTGTCACAAAAAGAGGATGCTGCTTCCACTGAAATCAGTGGTTTGCCGCATCCTCTTCTCATCGGCGCAATACCATCAGCACCTGTCTCTTCTTTATGTTTATGGCAGCTCCTTTTTCCTCAGGATACTGGCGCAGCCTTTGTATCCTCCAGATACGCCAGTATCCCGTCACAGACTGCCCGCACTGCCTGATCCTGATACTCTTCCTTCTGCAAAAGTGCTTCCTCCTGCGGATTCGTAAGAAAGCCGCACTCGACAATTACCGTGACTCCCTTTGATCGCTTCAATATGTAATACGTTGCATTTGCCTTCTGCACGCGCGGACGGGCGATCGCAAGCTGCGTATTCATGCTGTCCTGAATACATTTCGCAAGCCGCTCTCCCTGTGCGGAATGTTCATAGTAAAACACCTGCGGCCCGCAGACAGAACTGTCCTGCGCATAGCTGTTCTGATGGATGCTTACTGTCAGGATCGGATCCTCCGCCTCAATGATCGCGCACCTGCGCTGCATATCCTGTGCCTTTTTATTGGACTCCCCCTCATCGTACAGTCCTTCATCCGAGTCACGCGTCATCACAACACGATATCCCTCCTGTTCGAGCAGCACGGCAAGCTTTTTCGCATAGATCAGGTTCAGCGTTTTTTCCCTGACTCCGCTTACACCGATCATGCCGGGATCACTGCCCCCGTGTCCGCTGTCCAAAACGATCGTTCCTTTTCCCTCGCCGCGCGTCCCGGCTGACTCCTCTTGCGCACTCCCATCCGCCTGTGCTTTCGCTCCATTTTGGGTGGAGGGCTGCGTATTTGTGTAGTCCAGCACCTCCTCGACCTGCATTCTGGCCGCATAACGCGGAAGGTAAAATGCTGCGGCAAAGAGCGCCACAAGCATCACATACTGGAGGATCTTAAGCTCTGCTTTTTCTTCCTTCCTTTCTGAATCGCCCACAAACAGTCTCTCCACATCTGCCATCAGCATATTATATGAAACTATCTGTGTTTTTTATACTTTTGTATTGTTTCCTTTCTGCGCAGTACAAAATACACACTCAGCCCGAGAAGGATCAGACCGGAGATACTCAGAAGGAGGAACCACAGCGTCATATTGGTGTCATCGCCTGTTTTTACTCCCAGGTCAGATGCGCCCGAAGCCGGATCCTTCTCTGCTGTGCTGCCAGTCTGCTCTTTGCCATCATCTCCGTCTCCTTTGCCATTTCCTCCTTTATGTCCGCCATTGCTTCCATCGTCCTCTTTGTGATCGTCACTCTCACTGTCCGTCTGATCCTCTTCTTCACGATCTTTATGATTTTCAAACAGAACGTCAGCCGTACCGTCTGCAGGAATGACACCCGTATCTCCTGATTTTATTACGGTATATCCCTCATTATCGCTTTCCCGGACGGTATAGGCTGTACCGGCAGGAAGTCCTGCGGCAGTCACACTCTCCCCGTGTCTGAGTGTAAATACAGCAGTACCATTTTCAAAATACATGTCTGCGTATGTTCCGTTCACGGAATCATCCCCCAGATCCACGGTAAAGGTGAACGCATAACTGGTATCTCCGCCCTTGCCGGACACTTTTTCCGAAACGGTCAGGCTTCCCGTCTTATGATCCGGTTCCTGCGGAACGTTTTTCTGCTTCCGGTCATAGTAAACTTTAAGAACCAGATACCTCACTTCACCATTTTCCTGCTGCGCCGGTTCTGTTACCACTCCGCTCATAACAGACCTGCTGCTGTTTACAGAATATCCCTCATAAACCTTCGCATAAACCGTCTCTGTCATTAATATAAATTCTCCGCGACACAATATAGCATACTTAAAAAGAAATTTCTACACGATCCGCACTATTTTTACCCTAAAAAACCCAATAAAAAAGGGGCCTTACAGCACATCATCCATAAAGTGTAATACGATTTTAGCCAAAGTGTAATCTACTCAAAGAAAGGAAGAAACATTATGAATCAGATCGAAAAACTATTTAAATTGTGGAATGATGAACACGCTGACGCTCCAGGCATACAAAAATTATATTGTACCTTTAACCATATCCACTTAGAGTATAATTATCATTGGCAAAAATAAAGGGAAGAGATCGAAACCTCTTCCCAATCATACAGATTTATCTTATTGTTTAATTGCTGAGAAAAAACATAAGGAGTCTGTATGATGAGTTCAATG
>NZ_CATNVD010000018.1 GCF_951230155.1 Parablautia sp. Marseille-Q6255 | reverse complement strand
TGAGGTCAGCTTCCGCTGCGAGCGAAATGGAGCGAGAATGCGTTAGCAGCGTTGCCTGTATCCTGAACGGGCGTATGATAAATCATGTATGAAAAAATTTGCCAACGATTACTTGACAGTAACACTGCAAATGCTCAGATTGAAATCTGCTCAGAGATTAAGTATAATAAAAGAAACGCAGTAATCGGTTTGAGGGGGAGAGGTATATGGAAACTGCAAACATGTACCGGGGGCTGAAATCCGTTAGAACTGCGGCTGCCCTCCTGAGAAGGAGGAAGAAATTTGAGCAAAGAAAACAGAAACTACAGGGATAGTGTATTCGTAGATTTATTTTTTCGTTATCAAGGTGCAAAAGAAAATGCGCTCAGCCTGTATAACGCGCTGAGCGGCAGTCACTACGACAATCCAGAAGAGGTGCGGATGCTGAAGCTGGAGGATGTGATGTATAAAGATTTCCAGAATGATATCTCTTTTCTGATCAGAGAAAAAATATTTGTTCTTGGAGAGCACCAAAGCACGATCAACGAAAATATGCCGTTGCGTTTTTTGCTGTATATCGGAAGACTTTACGAAACGCTTTTGGCGGTGGAGGATCGCTATAAGGAAAAACGTATTCCGCTTCCTGCGCCGGAATTTTACGTATTCTATAATGGGGAAAAGAAGTATCCGGCGTATAAGCTTTTAAAGCTATCTGATTCCTTTCTTGTTAAGGGAAGACCGACATTTGATCTGGAAGTAACGGTCCACGTATACAACCTTAACAAAGGTATGAATACAAAGCTTTTAGAAGAATGTCCTATCTTAAAGGAATACTGCGAATTTGCCGATGTTGTCTCAAAGTACAAAGGGCAGAAAGAAAAACTGAAAGCTGCAATAGAAGAGTGTATTCAGAAGGGAATCTTAACAGATTATTTATCAGAAAGAGGATCGGAGGTAACAAATATGTTGATCGCTCAGTATGATTATGAAAAAGACATTGAAGTAAAGAAAAAAGAAGCGAGAGAAGAAGGAAAAAACGAGGGCGAGAAGTATATGGCAAAGCTCGTTGCATTTCTGTGCAGGAAAAAACGTTACAGCGATCTGGAGAGGATAGAAGATCCAAAAAGCAGAGAAAAGCTTCTGGCTGAGATGGAAGCGGAAGAAAAACAGGGGAATACCTTTGCTTAGACTGTTATTTTTATATAACAAAAAATAACATGCTGCTGCGCGGTGATATAAGCTGCGCAGCAGCTGATCCAGGCTGAGGGCTGATATAATTTGCAATTGAGAGTTGTTATAAATTGGTTGTTATAATTTTCAGCGAAGAAATAAAATTAGGGCTTGATTTTTCTTAGATAAAATGATATGTTGATAGTGCTCATATGACTGACGGAAGTGGAACGCTGACAGTTAAAAGTGTGGCAAAACCACAGGGAGTATGAGCCGTTGGGAGCCGACCGTCTGGGCATGAGAGTGCCGATGGTGGGCTTATTTTGCGTTAACCTGAGCCGTGCAAAATCTGAGGATGACAAAATGGACGCTTGCGGACATTTTTGTCAGTCGAAGATTTTATAGGGCGAAGCCCGCGACCGAGCAGGAGCGAAGCGGATGCGAGGTGCGCAGCACGGCGAAAGAAAGTGCAAAGACAGAGGATGACAAAATGGACGCTTGCGGACATTTTTGTCAGTCGAAGATTTTATAGGGCGAAGCCCGCGACCGAGCAGGAGCGAAGCGGATGCGAGGTGCGCAGCACGGCGAAAGAAAGTGCAAAGACAGAGGATGACAAAATGGACGCTTGCGGACATTTTTGTCAGCCAAAGATTTTATAGGGCGAAGCCCGCGACCGAGCAGAAGCGAAGCGGATGCGAGGTGCGCAGCACGGCGAAGGAAAGTGCGAAGGTGCATCCGCACCATGACGAAAAAGCGGTTTATGTATCGCATTACAGGAGAAAAGGAGCGTATCGTATGGAAATGATTTCTTTGGAAAAGGAACTGAAGGAGAACAGCTATCCGGGAAGAGGTATTGTGATCGGAAGATCTGCAGATGGTAAAAAGGCAGTAGCTGCTTATTTTATCATGGGCAGAAGTGAGAACAGCAGAAACCGCATTTTTGTGGAGGATGGAGAGGGCATCCGTACGCAGGCATTTGACCCGTCCAAACTTGTAGATCCGAGTCTGATCATTTATGCGCCGGTACGTGTGCTGGGAAATAAAACGATCGTAACGAATGGAGATCAGACAGATACGATTTATGAAGGCATGGACCGCCAGATGACATTTGAGCAGGCGCTGCGCAGCCGGGAATTTGAACCGGATGCACCGAATTATACACCGCGTATTTCAGGAGTCCTGCACGTGGAAGGCGGAAAGTACAGCTATGCAATGTCGATTTTAAAGAGCAATAACGGAAATCCTGACGCATGCAACCGTTATACGTTTGCATATGAGAACTGTGTGGCAGGAGAGGGGCATTTCATTCACACATACAAATGTGACGGCAATCCGCTGCCAAGCTTTGAGGGAGAGCCGAAACTCGTAGCGATCCCGGATGACATGGATGCATTTACAGATATGCTCTGGACAAGTCTGAATGAAGAAAACAAGGTTTCTCTGTTTGTGCGCTACATTGATATTGAGACAGGAGCGTATAAGACAAAAATCGTGAATAAAAATAAATAATATCACAGAACAGCCTGCGGCCGGCTGCGGATGATATAAAACAAAGCAGCGACAGCGCGGGCGCTGTGAAAAGAGCAATGAATAGCAGGATCAGGAAGAATGAGCAATAGAAAGAGATGGAGGGTAACGGTATGAACGAACTGGCACTTAAATATGGATGCAATCCGAATCAGAAGCCATCACGTATTTTTATGGAGGATGGAAGCGAACTGCCGATCGAGGTACTTTCCGGCAGACCGGGATATATCAATTTCCTTGACGCACTCAATGGCTGGCAGCTGGTAAAGGAGCTCAAGGAGGCTACAGGGCTTGCCTCAGCGACCTCTTTTAAGCATGTTTCTCCGGCAGGAGCAGCGGCAGGGCTTCTGCTTGATGAGACGCTTGCGAAGATTTACTGGGTGGATGATCTGGACTATAAAAACTTTTCTCCGCTCGCGTGTGCGTATGCGAGAGCGAGAGGTGCAGACCGTATGTCCTCTTTTGGTGATTTTATCGCGCTGTCTGATGTCTGTGACGCAGATACGGCGATGCTGATCAAGAGAGAGGTTTCTGACGGTGTGATCGCGCCGGGATATACGAAAGAGGCGCTTGAGATCCTTTCTCAGAAGAAGAAGGGCAATTATAATGTGATCAGGATTGATGAAAACTATCGCCCGGATCCGATTGAACGCAAGCAGGTGTATGGTGTGACATTTGAGCAGGGACGCCAGGAGCTGAAGATTGATGATGCGCTGCTTGCAAATTTTGTGACAGAGAAAAAGCAGGTATCTGCTGAGGCGCTGACTGATATGAAGATCGCGCTGATCACATTAAAATATACGCAGTCGAATTCCGTGTGCTACGTAAAAGGCGGTCAGGCGATCGGCATCGGAGCAGGTCAGCAGTCCCGTGTACACTGCACTCGTCTGGCAGGGCAGAAAGCGGACAACTGGTTCCTGCGCCAGAATCCAAAGGTACTGGAGCTGCCGTTTAAGGATACGATCACACGCGCAGAGCGGGACAATGCGATAGATGTTTATATTGGAGCAGAGTACATGGACGTTCTTTCCGATGGCGCCTGGGAGAAGGTCTTTACAGAAAAACCGGAGGTATTTACCGAACAGGAGAAGCGGGCATGGCTTGACAAAATGACGGGTGTGACTCTTGGCTCAGATGCATTCTTCCCGTTCAGTGACAACATCGAGCGCGCCCACAAATCAGGCGTATCGTATATTGCGCAGCCAGGCGGATCAGTCAGAGATGAGGATGTGATCGCTACGTGCAATAAATACGACATTGCGATGGCATTTACAGGGATCCGTCTGTTCCATCACTAAGCGCTGCAGTCCTGGCCGGGCGGTTATCCGACTACGTACATCGTTGACGGGGAAGGCAATATCGTGGAAGCTTTTGTCATCGGTATAGTCGGAGGGCAGGAGGATATCTTAAACGACCGGATCGATACGATCATAAAAGGAAAACAGATACAATAAAAGCTCTTATACAGATAAGGAACAGCAGGACAACTGCCGCAGAATACGTCGCTATTTGGCGATCTGTGCGGCAGCTGTCCTTTTTTTCATTTCTGACAGGACGCAGGCAAAAAAACAGGACGGGATCCGGGTAAAAATGCACAAAATAAATGTTTTGAAATTGTGCAATAAGCCAAAAATACACTAACGATCATAAAACAGATTAACAATCATATATGAGCCTTGAAGAAGAACATAAAAAGTGATATTATTCAAATAACCAAACATAAAGCATCATAAAATTGAACGATATGAATGTTTTGGAAAAAGGAGGGCTATATGAGTAAAATCGATGAAATCACAAGAGAAAGTTGGATCATGAACACCTTTCCAGAGTGGGGAACATGGCTCAACGAGGAGATCGAAAACACAGTGGTAGAACCGGGCACTGTGGCAATGTGGTGGCTTGGATGTACTGGCATGTGGTTCAAGACTCCGGGTGGTGCAAACATTACGATCGACCTGTGGATGGGCAATGGAAAGAGAACACACGGAAACGGCAAGATGGCAGTGGGACACCAGATGGCAAATATGTGTGGTGCAAGGGCGATGCAGCCGAATCTGCGTGCGGTTCCGTTTGTGATCGATGCTTTTGCGATCAAGCAGGTAGATGCTGTGCTGGCGACGCACTATCATCAGGATCATATGAGCGCAGAGTACGCTTCTCACGTGATCAAGTCCGGTATGACAACGACAGATGAGAATGGTAAGGAGATACCGGTACCGTTCATCGGACCGAAGAAATCCGTAGAGCTGTGGCAGAAATGGGGCGTTCCGGCAGACCGCTGTATTACAGTGAAGCCGGGAGATACGATCAAGATCAAAGACCTTGAGATC
The DNA here is from genome assembly GCF_951230155.1 of Parablautia sp. Marseille-Q6255. Taxonomy (GTDB): domain Bacteria; phylum Bacillota; class Clostridia; order Lachnospirales; family Lachnospiraceae; genus Choladousia. Next base: position 98,398 of record NZ_CATNVD010000018.1, on the reverse strand, counting down.
GTAGCGCTGGATTCCTTTGACCGTACCTGTCTGGTGACAACAGATTCCACAGGTCCGGACAGAGAAGAGCTGACAGGCATCTGCCCGACCGATATGGATGATAAGGCAGTCAACTACCTGATCAAGACTCCGGGCGGAAACATCTATCACAGTGGAGACTCTCATTACTCGATCTATTTTGCAAAACATGGCAAGGATTATGATATTGATGTCGCATTCGGTTCTTACGGAGAGAATCCGGTGGGTATGGCAGATAAGATGACTTCCTGCGATATCCTGAGAATGGCAGAAGCTCTTCGCTGCAAGGTAGTGATCCCGATCCACTACGATGTATGGACAAACTTTATGGCAGATGTCAACGAGATCCGTGTGCTGTATGATATGAAAAAGGATCGTCTGGATTATAAGTTCCATCCGTTCTTCTGGGAAGTCGGAGGAAAGTATGTATATCCGACAGACAAGGACAAGAGAGCATATCATCACAGAAGAGGATTTGAGGACTGCTTCGAGGCGCCGCAGAACATTCCGTTCCGCTCCTGCTTATAATCACGAGGCGGCAAGAAGCGCGGCAGTGAGAAAACATATCGCTGCGCGCTTGCTTCAACCAAATGGAGGGTAAAGAAATGTTACGTGATTTTGTAGAGAATAAGCATTACAAATTCGCAGAAGAAGCAAAGGACTGGAGAGACGCGATCCGCATGAGCTGCGAGAGCCTTGAGGCGGACGGCACAGTTGATGCGAACTACAAAGAGGACATCATCGCCTGTGTAGAAAAGCACGGTCCGTATATCGTGATCATGCCGAACGTGGCGATGCCGCACTCTCAGGAGGGAGCGACAGGGGTGAACAAGACCGCGATCGCTTTCATGAAGCTTGAGAAGCCGGTAAGCTTTGAGGAGGGAGATCCGGAGAAGGATGCACAGCTTTTCTTCACTCTGGCTTCCTGCAATCCGGATCAGCATCTGAACAACATGATGAAGCTTTCGGAGATGCTGATGAACGAGGAGGTAGTAAAAGCTCTGGCGGACGCAAAGACGCCGGAGGATCTGCTGAAGATCCAGGAGACATATCTTGACTAAACGAGGAAAGAGCTCAGAGAGAGCGTGAGGGAAAATTTATGGACATTTTAATGAATATATGGTCATATTTTGCAACGAATATCTTGCAGCAGCCGGCATTTATGATCGGCTTTATCGTACTGATCGGTTATATCCTTCTGCAGAAGCCGTGGTACGACGTACTGGCAGGAACGATCAAGGCGATCGTAGGTTACCTGATCCTGACTGTTGGTTCCAGCGGACTTGTAAATAACTTCCGTCCGGTTCTGGTAGGTCTTGGCGACCGTTTTGGTATCAGTGCGACAGTTATTGACCCGTATTTTGGTCAGAACGCAGTTACAGCAGGTGTTGAGGAAGTATTCGGAAAAGGCTTCGGCGATGCGATGATCCTTCTCTTCATCGCGTTTATCGTAAATATCCTGCTGGTGCGTTTCAGCAAGTATACAAAGCTTCGTTCTCTGTTTACAACAGGTAACGTACAGGTACAGCAGGCTGCTACGGCTTACTGGCTGATCATGTTTGCACTTCCGGGACTTCTTGCTCCGGGTATGCACGTTCCGATGCTGATCGTTATGGCTCTTCTTCTGGGAGCGTACTGGGCAGTTGGTTCCAACCTGACGATCAAACCGTGTCAGGAGGTTACAGACGGCGCAGGCTTCGCACTGGCACATCAGCAGATGTTCGGTGTAGCATTTAACTACTGGCTGGCAGGCAAGCTGTTCGGCAAGAAAAAAGATGGTAAAGAGGTAAAGAAGATCGAGGATCTGGAGCTTCCGGGCTTCCTGTCTATCTTCAATGACAATATGGTATCTGCAGCAGTTCTGATGTTGGCATTCTTCGGTACGATCCTGTGCGTACTCGGCAAGGATTATCTGATCGAGGGCGGATTCATGAAGGAAGGACAGAGCATGCTGTTCTATGTGATCCAGACATGTCTGTACTTCGCAGTATATCTGGCTATCCTGCAGATGGGTGTACGTACTTTCGTTGCAGAGCTGACAATGTCCTTCCAGGGTATCGCAAGCAAACTGCTTCCGGGTTCTGTTCCGGGCGTAGACTGTGCAGTTATCTTTGGTTTCGGTGCAGGAAATGCAGTGACATTAGGATTTATGGCCGGTTTCATCGGACAGATCATCGCGATCATCGTTCTGATCGTTATGAAGAGCCCGGTACTGATCATCTGTGGATTCGTTCCGGTATTCTTTGACAACGCGACAATCGGTGTATTCGCAAACGAGAAGGGCGGTCTGAAGGCGACTCTGATCCTGCCGTTTATCTCAGGTCTGTGCCAGGTATTCGGTTCTGCTCTGATCGCAGGCTGGGTAGGCATGGCTGCTTACGGCGGATACCTTGGTATGTGGGACTGGGCAGTTGTATGGCCGGTATTCACAGTCGTGATGAAGTACTTAAGCTACATTGGCGTAGCGATCATCTTTATCGGACTGCTGGCTATCCCGCAGATCCAGTACCGCAAGGATAAAGAGGGCTACTTCCTGATGACAGAGGATTATGAGGCTTATAAAGAGCTCAAGGCAAAACAGGCACAGCAGGCAAAATAATACGGTCTGTTTTCGGAAAAAATGTATACGATCTATCGCAATATGAAATAAGCAAAGGAGAATACAACAATGGCAAACAATGATAATCTGAAATTCCTTGTATGCTGCGCAAACGGTTCAGGATCCAGTCTGATGGCACAGCTTGCACTTGAGAAGGTTCTCAAGAGAAACAACATGAAATGCAAAACACATCACTGCCCCCTTTCTGAGGGCAAGAGCGCTGCGGCACAGTACGATGTACTGCTTTGCGCGCAGAACTTTGCAAATATGTTTACAGACGCACAGGCAAAGGGCGTTAAGGTCATCCCGCTCAAGAATGTCATGTCTGACAAGGAGATCGAGGAGAAGCTGAAAGCTGAAGGCGTTATCGAATAAGAACACGGGGGCTGTTGCAGGAGGGATCAGGCGACAGCCCCTATGTAAAATAGAGGTGTTCTTTTTTTCGACTTTTTCGCATACATGTATGAGTAATGATGACAAAGATCATAAAAAATAGTATAATCAATCATATATATGCAGTGCAGGGAGGAAAAGTATGAAGAGAGAACGGGCGTATGTAGATGCACGCAGGAACCAGATCGTGGAGATTCTGCGCAGTAATCCCCTCGTACGGGTCGATAAGCTGGCGGAGCAGCTGCAGGTATCGGTGATCACGATCAGAAGGGATCTGCAGTATCTGGAGGACAATGGTCTGCTTACACGGTTTTATGGCGGGGCGCGTGCGACAGAGCATATATCAAAAGAAGTGGACGAGGTGGAGACCTGCCGGGCCATGATCGCCAGATATGCTGCTTCTCTTGTGGAGGACGGCGATACGATTTTTATTAATACGAGCAGGAATGCTTTGGATATTATTCCGTATATTACGAAAAATAACGTAACAGTGATCACGAACAACGGAAAAGCGATCAGCCGGGAGCGGGGTGAGAATGTGAGTATCATTCTGACAGGCGGAGAGCTGCGTTATCCAAAGGAAGCGATGGTCGGAGATTTTGCCGTGAGGAATCTCCAGAATATATTTGCAAAAAAAGCGTTTATCGGATGTTCCGGGATCTCCGCGCAGGCAGGTGTGACGACAGAGATCGCAAATGAAGTAAATGTCAATCAGCTGATGATCGAGCATGCGACGCAGGAGGTGTATGTCCTGGCTGATCATACGAAGATCGGTCTTAGCAGCAGCTTTACGAGCTGCAGCATCGACAGGGTAAAGCATCTGATCACAGATGAAAAGGCACCGGCAGATGAGCTTGAGCTGATGAAGGCGCAGAATGTGGATGTCTATCAGGTAAAAAAGGCGCAATAACAGACGTTTGTACAGACCGGGAATATTACGTGCGCAGGCACGAGACGATATGGAGGATGAGAGATGAAAAAATATACGCTGGGGCTTTATGAAAAATCTATGCCGGCTGCTCTTAGCTGGAAAGAGAAGCTGACAGAGGCGAAAAAAGCAGGGTTTGATTTTGTGGAGATCAGTATTGACGAGACAGAGGAAAAGCTTGCGCGTCTTGACATGACGCAGGAGGAGAGAGCGCAGCTCGTAAATACGATGTATGAGGTGGGGCTGCCGATCCGCACAATGTGTTTGAGCGGACACCGGAAGTACCCGCTTGGCAGCAATGATCCGCAGACCTGCAAAAGAGGAATGGAGATCATGGAGAAAGCGATCCGTCTTGCAGAGGATCTCGGCATCCGGATCATTCAGCTTGCAGGATATGATGTTTATTATGAGGAGTCAGACGCACAGACTGTAGCACGTTTTGAGGCGAATCTCAAAGAGGCGGTGAAGATGGCGGCAGGAGCAGGCGTGGTACTCGGATTTGAGACCATGGAAACGGAATTTATGAATACCGTGGAGAAATCCATGAAGTATGTCAATATCGTAAATTCCTGCTACCTGAATGTATATCCGGATCTGGGCAATGTAACAAATGCCGCAGTGCTGTACGGCACAGACGTGCCGGCGGATCTGGAGACAGGAAGAGGACATCTGTGCGCCATGCATTTAAAGGAGACTGTGCCGGGCAAATTCCGTGAGATCCCGTTTGGGACAGGTCATGTGAATTTTGAAGAAGGGATCACGAAGGCGTGGGAGCTTGGAGTCCGCAAATTTGTGACAGAGTTCTGGTATACAGGAAATGAAGCATGGCGGGAGGATCTCGTATTTGCCAATCAGATGATGACAGCTATCTTAGACAGACAGGACGCATAAAGCCAGGAAGAGGCAGAAAAAGACAGCGACCTTACAGAGACGATAGCAGGTAAGATATATAGCAGGAGGAAGAGCCGATGAAAGTAGAAAAAAAAGTAATCTCAAATCTGACAAAGTGTTATTCTATAGCGCCGCTTACGTATCAGGGGAAAAAGCATTTTCTGGTAGCGGCAGAGAAGGTAGACAAGTGTCTGCTCTTTGATCTGGACGGCAATCAGGAGGATGTTGTCTGGGAGCAGCCAGGCGGCGTCATGACGATGGTGCAGGTGCCGGGGACAGACGGACAATTCCTTGCGACGCATCAGTTTTATTCACCAAATGACTCAAAAGAAGCAAAGATTGTTATCGCGACTCCGAAGGCAAAGGGAGACTGGGAGATCCGCACGCTTGTAGAGCTTCCATTCGTACACCGCTTTGACATCGTAGAAAGAAATGGCGTCAGATATCTGATCGCGTGTGCGCTGAAATCAGATCATGAATACAAGGATGACTGGAGATTTCCGGGTAAGGTATTTGCCGCTGTGCTTCCGGACGATCTGAGCGCATTTAATGAGAATAATCAGCTCAAGCTGCAGGTGATCAAGGAAGGGCTGCTGAAGAATCACGGTTACTACAAAGTAGAGGATGAGGGCGTAACAACGAGTATCATCTCCGCGGACAACGGTGTGTTCCAGTTTATCCCGCCGGCCTCTGCAGACGGACAGTGGGAGATCAAACAGCTGCTTTCTGAGGCTTCCAGCGATGCAGTCCTCATAGACCTTGACGGGGACGGAGAAAAGGAGCTCGGAGTGCTTTCACCGTTCCATGGCGATCATATCAGCATCTATAAGAAAAAAGACGGCGCTTTTGAAAAGGTATATGAGTACGAGAAGCCGGCAGAGTTTACACATGCCATCTACGGCGGTATGCTGTGCGGCAGACCTGCGTTCGTAGTAGGACATCGCAAAGGCGCGCGCGAGCTGCTTGCCTTTACCTACGATCAGGAGGCGGGAAAGTATCAGGTCGAGGTGCTTGATACGGATTGCGGACCGGCAAATGTCTATCACTATGAGCATAACGGAAAGGACGTCATCATCTCGACCAACCGCGAGATCGATGAAGTCGCAATGTACACACTGGGATAACCTCCCCGGAGCACAGGAGGCGCGGTATGATTAAAGCAGTTATTTTTGATATTGACAATACAATCTATGATTATGACCGGGCACATCTGACCGGGATGAGAGCTCTGCTCGACTACAGTACTTCGGCGCTCGCAGTATCGGAAAAGGAATTTCTTCAGACCTTTGACCGCGCACAGCAGGTGGTAAAGATGCGGACAGGATCTGACTGCGCTGCCAATCATAACAGACTGCTGCGTTTTCAGTGTATTCTGGAACTTCTGGGAATACAGACTCCGTCCCATGCGATGCGGATGTATCATGCTTATTGGGACAATCTGATCGCTGTCATGGAGCCGGAACCCGGGCTTAAGGCGCTCATTGCCGCCCTCCGGAAAAAGCGGGTGCCGATAGGCATCGGCTCCGATATGACAGCCTATGTGCAGTACAGGAAGCTGGAGCGCCTTGGCATACTGGATCAGATCAGTCAGATCACAGTAAGCGAGGAGACCGGAGCAGAAAAGCCGGATCCCAGATTTTTTGCAGCCTGCGTCGAGAAGATGGGCTGCGCTGCAGCGGAGTGTGTGTTTATCGGGGACAGCCTGAAAAAGGATGTGATCGGGGCAGCTGCATGCGGACTGCATGGCGTCTGGTATACTCCGCCGCACAGGGCGTGCGGGGGCGACACGGATGTCCCATGTATCCGGTCCTTTGAGGACTGTCTGCACGACGACCGCATCGTGTTTGCACAGGGACTGGAGATCGTCTGAACAGGAAAAAGTCTGATACACGTGCTTAGATGCGGAGGCGGCGGCAGCTTCGCAGGATGCATCTGATGCTATAAAGGGGTGTTGCAAAACAGATACCGGAGGTTTCGGTACCTTTTGCAGCGCTCCTTTTTGAATTTTATGGTATAATAGGAACATCTCACGCATTCAGGCGCAGGGAGCAGAACAGACGAAAACAGTTTACTTTTATCAGAGGAGGAACACAAAGATGGAAAAGGTTGTATCACAGATCATGCAGAGCCTGCAGCGGCAGCTTCCCGGAGCAGCGGCATTTCTGCTCAAGGTGGTGATCTGCCTTGCTGTATATATGATCGGGAAAAAGCTGATCGCCTTTGCGGTAAGGGCAGTGCGCAGGCTGCTGGAGCGTGCAAGGGTTCAGGCCGGAGCGGTGACGTTTGCCGTGTCTATGACAAAGATTGTCCTGTATCTGATCCTGATCCTTGGTATCGCAACGCAATTTGGTCTGAAAGAATCATCGGTGGCTGCCATTGTAGCTTCTGGCGGAGTGGCGGTCGGGCTCGCACTGCAGGGAGGACTGTCAAACTTTGCAGGCGGTTTTCTGCTGCTTTTGTTCCAGCCATTTCATGTCGGGGATTATATTATCACACAGGGGGTAGAGGGAACGGTTCAGAAGATCGAGATCCTCTATACCACACTTCAGACGGTGGACAACCGCAGAGTCATTGTGCCAAATGGCAGCCTTGCAAATAATGTGATGGTGAATGTGACAGCTGCTGATAAGCGCAAGCTGGAAATAAAGGTCGGGATTTCGTATCAGGACAGTGTGGAGCAGGCAAAGCAGGTGATCCATGATCTGATGGAGCGCGACCCGGATGTGATCCGGGAAGAGGAGCAGCAGGTGTTTGTGGCAGAGCTGGGAGAGAGCAGTGTGGTGATCGGCATGCGCTGCTGGGTAAGAACGGAGCAGTATTTTCCGGTGCTGTGGAGAATGAATGAGCAGATCAAGGCAGAATTTGACCGAAAAGGCATCCATATCCCATATCCGCAGATGGATGTACACGTGACATCCTGAGTGCTGTCGGTGAGATATTTTACGAAAATTTCATTTCTTTCTATTTTAGAATGATGTATACTAAAAATGAAACATACAATACTAGTTGTCAGAAAGTGGAGGATGGATCATGAGAGTTGGATGCGTAAAAGAAATAAAGAACAAAGAATTCAGGGTAGGATTGACGCCAGACAATGTAAGAGCTTATACAGCGGCCGGACATGAGGTGTATGTGGAGCGCGATGCCGGGCTTGGCTCCGGATTTGATACGCAGGAATATGAGCAGGCAGGGGCAAGGATCCTCGATACGCCTGAGGAAGTGTGGAATATCGCCGAGATGATGGTGAAGGTCAAGGAGCCTCTTGCGCAGGAGTATCCGTTTTTCCACAAGGACCTGATCCTGTATACGTATCTGCATCTTGCGGCAGACAAGCCGCAGATGGAGGCTTTGATGGAAGCCGGCGTGAAGGGCGTCGCGTACGAGACTTTGATGGAGCGTGACGGAAGCCTTCCGCTTTTAGCGCCGATGAGCCAGATCGCAGGGCGGCTCAGTATCCAGGAGGGAGCAAAATATCTCGAAAAGACGTTTGGAGGAAGAGGGGTATTGCTTGCAGGCGTTCCGGGTACTCCAAAAGCAAAGATCGTGATCCTGGGAGGCGGAAATGTCGGTACGAACGCATGCAAGATCGCAGTGGGCATGGGAGCAGATGTGACGGTGATCGACATGAACCTTTCAAGGCTTGCCTATCTGGATGATCTGTTCGGCGCGCGGATCCAGACACTTTACAGCACGGATGCAGTGATCGAAAAGGCCGTATCGGATGCGGATCTTGTGGTCGGCTGCGTGCTGATCCCGGGCAAGGCAGCCCCCAAGCTGATGAAGCGGGAGTATTTAAAGAAGATGAAGCCGGGCAGCGTTATCGTGGATGTCGCAGTAGATCAGGGCGGCTGCTGCGAGACGACGAGAGTCACCTACCATGACGATCCGATCTATACGGTAGACGGGGTGATCCATTACTGTGTCGGCAATATGCCGGGGGCAGTGCCGCGCACATCTACGATCGCGCTGACGAACGCTACCCTGAAGTACGGTCTGCAGATCGCAGGAAAAGGACTGGAGAGAGCATGTCAGGAAAATCCGGTGATCTATTCTGCTGTAAATACGTATGGCGGATACTGCACCTGCAAAAATGTAACGGACAGCTTTGGCATGGAGGCGCATGATATAGAAGCGATGTTCTGAGCCGGCAGAGGATCATCGCGACAGCCTGATTTTTCGGGAAATGCAGACGCATATGCGGCGATATCAGCTGCGTGGCAGCTGATCCGGGCGGATGGCCAAAGGGCTACAAATTTAGAAAACATTTATATTTCTGCTATTGATTTATAGGATCGGTATGAACTATAATGTAGTTTATCTGAGTTCACACAGTGAACTCGCAGTTTTCCCGAAGGAAGGCTGCTGGCCCCGGCGAAGATGCTGGATCGATGCACAGCGCACGGGAGTCGGTTTAGGAGGAAGAAATGGAAAATAACCAACAAAATACGAACCGTCCATCCGGAAATCCGGGCCCGGGCGGACCAGGCGGTCCGGGAGGACCTGAGAAGAAACGTTCTACTTTTACAGCGCTTCTTCTGATCACATTGTTCACACTGCTGGCAGTGGCAATGCTGAATAATTTAAGAGAATCTACGTCATCCGTAGAGATCACATATGATGAGTTCCTGGAGCGTCTTGACAGCGGGCTTGTCGAGAGCGTTGTGATATCTCCGAATGAGATCGAGATCACGCAGAATGCAGTAGGGGAGACCGTAGATAAGTATTATGGCCGCGGAAGGCTTACGTACTATACCGGCAACCCGGATGACCCGGATCTGATCCGCAGACTCGACGAAGCCGGAGTCAAATATAAGGCAGAGATCCCGGATACGACATCATCGCTGATCCTGAATATGATCTTTACCTTTGTTGTGCCGGTGCTGTTTGTCTGGCTGATCTTTGGTTTTGCGATGCGCAAGATGGGTGGCGGCGGAGGCGGCGGCATCATGGGCGTCGGAAAGAGCAAGGCAAAGGTTTATGTGCAGAAGGAAACAGGAGTTACCTTTAAGGACGTTGCCGGACAGGATGAGGCAAAGGAATCCCTGCAGGAGGTTGTCGATTTCCTGGAGAATCCCGGGAAATATACAACGATTGGTGCAAAGCTGCCAAAGGGCGCTCTGCTCGTAGGACCTCCGGGAACCGGTAAGACGCTGCTTGCGAAAGCAGTTGCAGGAGAGGCGAAATGTCCGTTCTTCTCCTTATCGGGTTCCGATTTCGTGGAGATGTTCGTCGGCGTCGGCGCCTCCCGTGTCCGCGACCTTTTTGAAGAGGCAAAGAAGAATGCTCCGTGTATCATCTTTATCGATGAGATCGATGCGATCGGAAAGAGCCGTGACAGCCGGTATGGCGGCGGCAATGACGAGCGGGAGCAGACGCTGAACCAGCTCCTTGCCGAGATGGATGGTTTTGATACATCAAAGGGACTTCTGGTGCTGGCGGCAACGAACCGCCCGGAGGTGCTCGATCAGGCGCTGCTGCGTCCGGGACGTTTTGACAGACGAGTGATCGTGGATAAGCCGGACCTGAAGGGACGTATTGATGTACTCAAGGTCCATTCCAAGGATGTTCACATGGACGAGACGGTCGATCTGGAGGCGATCGCGCTGGCGACGTCAGGAGCAGTCGGATCAGATCTGGCGAATATGATCAATGAGGCGGCGATCCTGGCAGTCAAGAAGGGGCGCAAGGCAGTTTCACAGAAGGATCTGTTTGAGGCGGTGGAGATCGTTCTTGTCGGTAAGGAGAAGAAGGACCGTATCCTGAGCAAGGAGGAGCGCCGGATCGTTTCTTACCATGAGGTAGGACATGCGCTTGTCAGCGCGCTTCAGAAGGATTCTGAGCCCGTGCAGAAGATTACGATCGTACCGCGTACGATGGGAGCCCTCGGCTACGTTATGAATGTGCCGGAGGAAGAGAAGTACTTAAATACAGAAAAAGAGATCCGGGCTATGCTGGTTGAATTTGTAGCAGGACGTGCTGCAGAGGAGATCGTATTTGATACAGTGACGACGGGCGCAGCCAATGACATTGAAAAGGCAACGCGCATCGCACGTGCGATGGTGACGCAGTATGGTATGTCAAAGCGCTTTGGTCTGATGGGACTTGAGGTACAGGCGAACCAGTATCTGGATAATCGTCCGGTCATGAACTGCAGTGATGTGACGGCTGCAGATGTGGATCAGGAGGTTATGCAGGTGCTCAAGGATTCCTACGAGGAAGCAAAGCGTCTGCTGACAGAGCACCGCACAGCGCTCGACCGGATCGCAGAGTTTTTGATCGAGAAAGAGACGATCACAGGAAAAGAATTTATGGCGATCTTCCATGAGGTGGAAGGGATCCATGAGGAAGAAGGAAAGACTTCCTCTTCCCGCATCTCTGAGCGTATCCGTGAGGATGGTCCGCAGGACAGCGCCAAAATGGTAGAGCCAGGTACTGTGATAGAGCTTCCGGGAGCTGTCGAAGAGAATCCGCAGACAGAGTGCACAGAGCAGCCGCGGGGGGATGCACAGCCGGAGCGCACAGAGCAGCCGCAGGGGGATGCGCAGTCAGAGCGCACAGAGCAGCCGCAGGAGGATGCGCAGTCAGAGCGTACAGAGCAGCAGGAGATAAAGACAGAAAAACCTGAGGCAGAGTAAATAGGATAGTGATAAGGAAAAGTGCTTTCAGCCATGAGAAAAGCTCGTGGTCTGAAAGCACTTTTTGCGCCCCGGCTCCGGTAGCGTTACAGAAAATCTGCAAGGATTACAAGAAAAGACATAGCTGTACGAAAAAGTACAAAAAAGTAGTAAATACGGATAATTTCTGCTTGTATTCGTGTGTAAGATGTACTATACTATCGAACGTAAAGGAATGCAGAGTAAATTCATGTGCGTAAAGTCCCTTTGGATGGAGAGTTGCCGAAGGTCGAAAAGAGTTATCTTGCGGTACATGGATTGCGTCTCGCTGCAACAGAAGATAGTTAATACAAGAAAGATTATCTCCTATTGTGTGCGAAAAAGAAAAGGAGGTAATTTTTTTATGAAGAAAAACAACATGTTCCTCGAGTCGGCCAGAGAGTTGAAAAAAACATCTGCTCTGACCATGTGTGCAATGCTGGCTGCCCTTGCTTTCATTTTGAACCAGGTAGCGTCCATTAACATTGGCCCGTATGTGAAAATCGGATTTTCCGGTATTCCCAATCAGATTGTAGATTATTTGTTTGGTCCGGTTTCCGGATCATTATTTGCCGGCGTGCTTGATGTTGTAAAATATTTTGTCAGACCGGACGGACCGTTTTTCTTTGGTTTTACTTTTAATGCGATGCTTGGTGCTTTCATTTATGGATGCTCTTATTATCGCCATAAGCTGACTTTTAAACGTGTACTTATTACGAAACTGATTGTCGTAGTGGTCATCAATATTTTGTTAAGCACCCTGTGGCTGGATATGCTGTATGGAAAAGGTTTTGTGGCGATTCTTCCGGCCCGTGCATTGAAAAATATGATCATGTGGCCCATTGATTCGGTGATTTATTATACGCTCCTTCGACTGATCGAGCAGACGGGAGCATTCCGGTTGTTTCAGAGGCAGCCGGCAAAGTGATAAGCAAAACAGCAGATAACAAAACAGCAGATAACAAAACAGAGAGACTGAAAGGGATGTATTTTGCGGCATTCCTTTCAATCTCTCTGTTTTTGTATGTCCTGTCTGGCGACAGAACGGTCAGCGGCTCCACCGTCCGGATGCTCCGCACGGGAGGATGAGACCGCTTTCGGTCACAGGCAGCCCGATCTCCTGCGACTCTACGTGACCGCCGAATTTTTTCAGCTCGGTTGAGATCATGTAGGTCAGGACGGCCGGAGCAAGCCCTGTTGTGTAGGAGTTGACGAGAAAGAACAGCGGATCATCACTTAAAAGCTTTGCGGCAAGCTGGATGAATGGATGGATCGATTCTTCGATCTTCCAGATCTCGCCTTTGGGACCGCGTCCGTAGGAGGGAGGGTCCATGATGATGCCGTCGTAGTGATTCCCGCGGCGGATCTCCCGTTCTACGAATTTGACACAGTCATCTACGAGCCAGCGGATCGGCGCGTCAGAAAGCCCGGAGGCTGCTGCATTTTCCTTTGCCCATCCGACCATGCCTTTGGATGCGTCTACGTGTGTGACGGCTGCTCCTGCTGCCGCTGCGGCAAGCGTAGCGCCGCCTGTGTAGGCAAAAAGATTTAAGACTTTGACCGGACGCCCGGCATGTCTGATTTTTTCCGAAAACCAGTCCCAGTTTGTCGCCTGCTCCGGAAAGAGTCCGGTATGTTTGAAGCTGAATGGTTTCAGATGAAACGTAAGATCGCGGTAGCGGATGCTCCACTGTTCCGGAAGGTCAAAAAACTCCCATTCGCCGCCTCCCTTTTTGCTGCGGTGGTAATGACCATTCAGATGCTTCCAGCCGAAGTGGCGCTTCGGCGTATTCCAGATGACCTGCGGATCCGGACGCACGAGCAGGTAATCTCCCCAGCGCTCCAGCTTTTCTCCGCAGGATGTATCTATTACTTCATAATCGTTCCAGTTATCTGCAATCCACATAAAGCCCTCCTGTATAAGCTCTTTTCCACAAAAATAAGCTGTTTTCCCCAAAAGTATACTCGATGAAAGGGACAGAATCAAGATAAAGTCACAGCTTCCGCAAACTATTTAAGAAAATGTGTCACGCCACGTCTCTTTAGCGTCAAGCCTCCTGGTTTTTTGGCTCTGTTTAAAATGTACGGTTACCGTCATTGCCTGTGGCGCATAAATTTCCCAGCAGACACGATCTGACTCAAAAAGAGAGGCGCTGCACAGGAGGCCATTTTCGCCGCGCAGCGTAGCAAAGGAGACGCCGCGCCGTGCCCAGTCAGTCGGGATTGCCGGAAAGAGCACGATCTCTGCGTTTTTCATCTGAAACAGCATTTCCTGAAGCGCGTCAGCGGCAAACATATTTCCCTCCAGCGTAAAGGGGCGGTACGTAAAATCAGAGTGCCCGGTATGCTTATAGTCCCCATTGAGGTGAAAGCCGTTCGGACCGCAGAAACAGTCCCAGAAGACAGCAAGCATCCCGGCAGCTTTTTCTCCGTTTCCGGCGGCTGCATAGAGATGCGACATCCACGGAAAGGTATATCCTACCCAGTTGTTCGTACCAAGCTTCTCGTAGTCACGGATGCAGGCATCTATAATGGCAGCGTCCTGTTCATTTTTATAGGACAGAAGGCCGAGCGGAGAGATGGCAATGGCATTTGACAGATGGCGGTGTGACTCTGTGAGCTGTTCGTCCGGGGAGAGCATCAGCACATGCTCTTCGTTTATGGACAGAGGAGGCAGCTTTTTGAGCAGCCGTTCCCATTTCCGTGTATCGTCATCCTGCCCCAGCTCTTTTGACAGCTTCAGAAGAGTCGCATACAGGTCCTGGATCAAAGCCAGATCGTAATTGCTCATGGGGGTCAGCCATGCGCGTATCGTATCATCGTGGATCTCCGGCGAGCTGGAGATCGGAAGCGCCAGTGTGCCGTCTGCCTGCTCCACCAGGAGATCCTCGATAAAGCATCCGGTGTCGCGCAGATAGGGGTAGGCGCGGTCCCGCAGAAAGGTTCTGCTGCCTGTGTAGCGGTAATGCTCAGAAAAGCACCGGGCGATCCAGACCTGATTGGTGGGAGAAAGGGAGTACATGCCCCATCCTCCAAGTGGTTGTCCGTCAATCGTCATGACGCCGGGCAGACAGCAGCCGTCTGCATGATAAAATGTTTTTGCAAAGTCCTGGCCGCGCTTACGGAGGCTCCAGAGCAGGTCGAGAAAGCTTTCGCCCTCCTCCAGATGGTTCGCTTTCAGGTAATGGCTGTAGGAAAGCTCTGTGTTCAGGTCATGGTGATAATCGCCTTTCCATGGCGGGAGCGTCCCGTCATCGGCCGTCCATACACCCTGCAGCGGCATGGGAGCGCTGCCCTTGCGGGAGGCAGAGGCAAAAAGATAATTAGAAAGATACCACTGCTTTTGCATCCGGGCGTCCGGCAGAGAAATGCCGCTTTGCGACCAGTACGTGTGCCACCAGTCCTTATGCTCCGCAAACAGATCATCCGGATCGGCAAGAAGTGCGTCAGTGACTGCGCGTTTGCCCTGCTCCAGATAGCAGCTTCCGTCTTCGCTGGAGATGATCTGCCATGCAAGACGCGTCTGCGTGCGGCCTGTCTCTACCGCCATGACGATGCCGTAGGAGAAGTCTGCGCAGATCTCCTGTAAAAACCACTCAAGCCGGAGAGGACCGTGCAGCTTTGCTCCATAGCGCGCAGGTGCGTACTTCAGATCCCTGAGAGTCCCCTGGGAGATCTGACGGTCTTTGTCCCTGCATGTGACAGTGTCTGCTTCACCGGCGATCCCAAAATCCGGAGAGAGGAGCTCTGCCTCAAAGCAATCGGGGGGAGCGGCGATGGTGATGATCCCCACATGACGTTTTGCGTGGATCCAGGCCTCCAGAGCGGCAGCCGTCTGCCCGTTTCCGATGTGCATACAGGCACAGGCATTTTTGAGGGATAAGTGGGAATGTACAGGAGAATGCGCAGACAGGGGGGAAAAGTGGATCAGAATTTTTCCTGCCGGAAGTTTTGTAGGGGTGGGATAGTAATACGGGGCGTCAAAGATTTTCCGGATCTGCTCCTCATCGCCCTTATGCACCAGATCGACCATGTTCTGATAGGTGAACGCTTCTGTCGGGGACCACTGTGCTGTTTTGTCCCAGATATCGGTGCGGTCCAGGGAAAAACGCAGGCTGTCAGGTGTTCCCCAGCATAAACAGCCGCATCTGCCGCTGCCGAGGGGAATCCCCTCGTCCCAGCGGCAGATGCTGTTTTCCCAGGATATAGTATCATCCCAGTCTGTTTTATAATTCATACCATAAGATCTCATTTGCTTTTAATTTCTGGGTGAAGCTTTCACCGTCCCCTTTGTAAACGGTTGTTTCCTGCGGTTCGTATGTATTATTTACGACGCAGTACTTTTTGTTGGCAGGATAAGCGTGCACCTCTACGTTTTCGTTCGTACTGAACCAGTGGTGCAGGAGCTCTTCTGCGTGGCAGCTCCAGAGGATCGCACGGTACAGAAGACGGCTGTTTGCAAAGCTGTACGGCAGACCGCTGATGTATACGCTGCGCCCTTTGCCGAATTCGTTTACAGCAAGCTGTACCTCCTTGTCCTTCTGGACGAGGATTGTTGTTCCTTCAAGCGCGTACATGTTTTTCTTGCCCTCTCCGAAGTCGATCTCGCCCTTGCAGTCCTCTGTGATAAAGTGCTGCGGGTGGTTCTCCCAGTTGTATTTGTCATATCCGAGCGTAAAGCCGGTCTCCTTTTCTACGCCCAGGACGCTGGCAAGCTGGATATAGCGGCCCTGTGCCTGATGGCCGGTCGGCTCTCCGACGCCGATCAGTCCGCCGCCGCGGTGAACGAAGGCTTTGATGCTCTGAGCGATGGTCGGGTTTGTCCACCAGAAGCCGCCGGTATGAGCGGTATCTCCGTCGCCGATGTTCAGGATCACGTCAATGTCGTCAAGGATGGACGGATCATTTAAAATATCCTGGAAGCTGATAAATACCACGTCAAATGGAGCACCCGAGAGTGATTCGATAATGCCTGCATAGGAGTAATTCTGCTTCTGATACAGTGCATGGTGTACCATATGTGCGCCCCAGGCTCTCATTTTGCCCCAGCAGTTTAATACGGCTACCTTCTTTACACAGTAAGGTGTGGTGCCCTTGATATTTTCATACAGGCAGCGGAATTCGTCGCAGACTGTTTCTACATAATCCACGAAATCCGGGAACTGGAGAGCAAGCTTTAAGTAGCCGCCGTAACCGATACGGTCGATCGGCTTGCGCAGGATCGCGCGGCGTGCAGTCACCCAGTTTACCTTTGCTTCTTTTACAGGATCGCCGCCTTCGTAGAAGGTATCCGGGAAGAAGTAGGGCAGGAGACGGCCTTCGATACAGTCGACACCCTGGATATCGCTCAACAGACGGAGAGTAGAGCCGTTACCGACACTTCCGACTACGGCATCCAGACCGATCTGCTGAAATTCCTCCATGAATGGCTCTGTGCCGATCCAATGATCTCCGAGGAACATCATAGCTTCTTTTCCTTCTTCGTGAGTGATGTCTACCATCTCTTTTGCAAGGCGTGCGACATGTCTGCGCTGGAAGGCCTGGAAGTCCTGATATTCTTTGGAAGGGATCCGGTACTGATTATTGTAGTAGCCCTGATCAATGATATATTCCGGGCGGAACGGATAACCGCATTCCTTTTCAAACTGTTCCAGAATATACGGGCTGACAGATGCTGAGTATCCGTACCAGTCTACGTATTTTTCACGGGCAAGCTCGTCAAATACGAGAGTAAACTGATGGAAAAAGGTAGTAAAGCGAAGGACGTCTACGTACGGATGCTCCTTGATAAATCTCCGGAGCCGTTCCATGGTATATTTATGTGTTTCCGGCTGACGTACATCAAAGGTGATCTGGTGCTCTACATCCTTCCAGTCGTTTGTGACAGCATTATACATATGTACCGGGTCCCACATAATATACGCGAGGAAGCTTACCGTATAGTCATGGAACGGTTCGCTGTCGATATGGACGCTGCCCTTTTCACTGTCGTAGGACCAGCGGTCTGTGCTTACGACTTCGCCGGTCGTCCGGTCAACGACCTCCCACCAGCGGCGGATATCATCGCGGCAGTTGGGTGTGAGCATGTCCGGATACAGACCCTTCATCAGAACGATTTCAAGAGAAGTATCCTCTGCGGTATAAAACGGTGTCATCAGGTACATCTGCTGGATCTCTTCCGGATGGCTCAGTGCCCAGGCATTGTCTTTTCTGGTTGTATAATAGGTAGAGTAGATCTTTGCACTGACATCCTTTAATTCAGCAGGAAAGTCGGTTCCGTCGCAGTCACGCACTGCGTCAGCGCCCCAGCGCTCCATCAGCTCCAGTGTCTGCGGTATTACGTCTATATCGGTCGGGATGGTTACGCGTCCTTTTGTTGTACTCATATCTGGAAAATACCTCCTGTTTATTTGAATTTTCTATTGTAGCAGTATAACAGCAGGATCAGTCCTGCAAGGCCTGCGAGCATGACCAGAGTGCCCTGAGGGCCGATATGTCTCTGACCAACGATTACCAAAGCCACACAGATGATAAAAAAGATCCCTGCGAGAAGAGCAATCAGTTTGCTTTTCATTCTTTCATCCATTTTCATATCCTCCAATCCGGTATCCTTATCAGCCTTTGAGTCCGCCCAGCGTCATGCCCTGTGTCAGTTTCTTCTGGACACAGATGTAAAGCAGAAGCGTAGGAAGCATTACGATTACCAGGCCGGCATACATCTGACCGTACTGTACCGCAGATTTCTGTGCTGCCATCAGGTTCATCAGACCGACCGGAAGTGTTTTCAGCTCCGGCTTCGTAAGCAGTGTCATGGAAATGATGTATTCGTTCCAGAATGCGAGGAAGTTGAACAAAATGACAGTGACGATGCTTGGCTTTGCCATAGGCATGATGACCTGGAACATGGTCCTGAAATAACCTGCGCCATCGACATAGGCTGCCTCCTCGTAATCCTTCGCCAGAGATTTGAAATATCCGGACAGAAGGTAGATCGTAAACGGAAGCGCTGTGGATGCGTAAACGAGAGCCAGGATAAACAGGTTATTGAGGAAAAACGGTGCCCCGAACATCTGGCGGAGCTTTGCGTCACCGTTGTTGAGCATCAGGAAGATTGGAACAACGATGTAGTTCACATTGATAAAAAGGCCTGCCATAAACATTACGTTCCAGAACTTTCCGGTCTTAAACTTAAATCTTGCGAGCACGTATGCTGCCGGAAGAGCAATGATGATCAGCAGGAAAATTCCAAGCAGAGTTACAAAAACGGAATTGAGCATGTAAGAACCCATGTTGGCAGTCTGCCATGCATCGACAAAGTTCTGAAAATGCAGACCCTGTGGAAGAGCCCACGGATTTCCGTAAAATTCGGAATTCTCTTTTACGGATGCCACAAATACCCAGGCGACAGGAACGATGATCGTGATTGCCAGAGCAGATAAGATGAGATAGATCAACACTTTGGCAGCACTAAAGCCTGTCCGACCGATTTTTTTATTGTTTGCCATGTCTGATCCTCCTTAAAATTCGATTTCATCACGTTTGGTTGCAGCGTTTAATACAGCGGCAAGGGCGAATGAGAACAGGAATACTGTAACGCCGATCGCCATACCATATCCGTAGGAGGAGTTCGTGTAAGCCTCCTGATACATATAGCTCAGGAAGACGCTGGAAGCTCCGTCCGGACCGCCGTTTGTCATCGCTTTTACAAACAGGAAGCTCATGTTGATCGTACTGATGACGAAGAAGGTGAGCGTTGTCCTGATATTTGTCCAGATCAGCGGAAGCGTGATGGAGAAGAACTGTGTCAGTCGTCCGGCTCCTTCCAGCTTGGCTGATTCGTAGAGGCTTTCCGGGATATTTGCCATACTGGCCATGTACATGACCATGTAATAACCGATCGCCTGCCATACCATAGCGATGACGATACTGTAGATAACCAGCTTCTGACTGCCCAGCCACAGGATCGGCTCATCCGCATTGCGAAACAGGTTCAAAAAAGAATTGAGAAGACCCTGAGTCGGATCGTAGATCGCGGAGAAGATCGCACTGATGACAACTACAGAAAGAATATTCGGGATATAAAACACAACCCGGAAGAAGGTCTGCCCTTTGAGTTTTTCGCGTGTAAGGACTGCGGCAAAGATGATCGCGAGGGCAAAGGTCACGATCGTCACAAGAACGATCAGAAGAATACTGTTCTGGAACGCCTGATAGAAGCGGTCGCTCTGGAACAGGGTAACGAAATTTTTAAGTCCCACGAACGTTTTTTCGGCAGTATAGCCGCCCCATTTGTACAGGGACATCCGAAATACATCGATGGTGGGGATGATCATAAAAATAATAAAGAGAATTGCTGCGGGAGCCAGGCAACAGAAAATAAAACGGCTCCTTCCCTTTTTCTTTGTCATAACATTTTCTCCTCTCTGATTCCGAAAAACGGACGGTGGTAACACCGTCCGTTTTCATTCTTCATCTTATAGATATGGGAATAGGATTATTTCAGAGCTGCGCGAAGTGCATCGCTGTCTTTCTTAATCTGCTCAACCCATTCGTCTTTTGTCTTATCTCCACTTACAAGAGAGTTGATCGGGTCAAAGAATGTAGTACGAACTGTTACGCCCTCTACCGGATCTGTCGTTGCGAATGCATCCATAACAGCAACTGCGCCGTCATCGTAGATGGAGTAGTAGATCTTTGCGTCACCCTCAAGCTTGTCAGCCATTCCCTGGATCGGCTGGATCGCTCCGCCGTCTTCAGCGAAGATAGTAGCTGCCTCATCAGAGTACAGGTAAGCGATGAACTGCTTTCCAAGATCTTTGTTTACAGCTCCCTTCGGCATCCAAACCTGCTCGAAGAATGTGTAGGAAGCTCTCTCGCCGCCTTCTGTCACTGCCGGAAGTGCTGTGAAGCCCCACTCGAAGCCATCTGCTCTCGGAGCGTCAGCCATCTCGCCGATTACCCAGTTTCCGTTCGGCATGAACAGAGCCTTGTTGTCAAGGATGAGCTGCTGGTTCTTGCGGAAGTCATTGTCGTTTGCATTTGCCGGTGTTGTTTTTTCTGTGTAGGAAGCAAGCTTTTCGATGATATCAAATGCAGCCTGAGCGCCCTCTGTATCCCATACGCCCTCGCCGTATTTCAGAGCTTCCTGGAAAGTGTCGTTGCCTGCTGCTTCATGAAGCAGTGCATAGAAGAATGCGTCGAAGTATCCGGCTGTCGGATAGGTGAACAGTGCGATTCCTTCTTCAGCGGCTGTATCGCCCAGTGTCCACATCTCATCCCATGTTGTCGGTACATCCCAGCCCTTTTCTTCAAAGAGACCCTTGTTGTAGAAAAGTCCGCATGGTCCGTAGAACATCGGCATCAGATAAGTCTTGCCGTCGCCGTACGGATTTGTGATGGAGTTCTCAACGAATCCCGGAAGGATTTTTTCTTTTACAGTCACGTCCTCGCCCGGAACTGTCATCTCGAGTACATCTGTCATTTCCTCAACGTTGTTGTCCTTTACAAATGTCTCTGTCAGAGCAGATTCTGATCCGACTGCACGCATGATCACGTCCGGATAATCGCCAGATTTCATTGCCGGAGTGATGATATCTTCCAGCTTCTTGTCGATCGTAAGCTCAACTGTTACGCCCGGGTTTGCTTCTTCGAATTTTGCACAGACATTTTTCCACATATCCTGTCCGTATGCAGTCTCCACAACTGCAACCTTCAGAGTCTGCTCTTCCTCAGCAGATGCCGGAACAGCCATTCCTGTTGCAAGACCAGCAGCCATGGAAGCTGTCAGTAACAAACTGGTGATTTTTTTTGCTTTCATACTTGTCCTCCTTTTGATTGAAAAACGCTCAAACAACTTTTGTTTCTGTCTCTATCATACATAGTTCTGCCGAAGTTTTCAAGCTGTATATTGTTCTAAAATTTAGAAATCTTGCTCTCATGCAGAAAAAAACCGATTTATTTCGACAAAGATATATCATATATGCCGAAATGGAGAATCGTTTATTCTTCAAAATATACAAAAAGAAAAGATGGTTTTGACAGAAATTTTATATTGTAACCATGAAAAGGCTCTGGTAAAATAAAATTATCATTTGGGCAAAGCAAGATTACTAAATGGAGATGCTATTATATGGGTATACGCAAATATCAGATAACCGGAGAGGAAGCGGGACCAAGGGCCGGGATTTTGACCTATGTGACGTACTCTGTGTATGAGGGCGAGTGGAAGAGCATCCGGCATACCCATCGGTTTGCGGAGCTGTTTTACGTGAAATCAGGAAAAGGAAAATTTGTTATTGAAGAAATAGAGTTTCCTATTATAAGGGGCGATCTGATCATCATAAATCCTGACGTAGAGCACACAGAGGTATCCCTGGAAGGGAGTGCACCGCTTGAGTATATCGCTTTGGGGATGGAACAGATGCGTTTCTCCTTCGGGGCCAGAGAGGAGCACTTTATGCTGGACTGTACATCTGTCCCCTATCCGGTCGGAATGTATTTTGACACAATTTTAAAAGAGGTAGAAGGCGAGGCTGCCGGCTATCAGAGAGTCTGCCAGAATCTCGCCGAGCTTTTGTGCCTGTATCTGAACCGCCTGATCGGTTCGGGAGCAGAGCAGATCGTATCGAGGGATGCGAGCAGAGAGTGCAGCAGGATGAAGCGCTATATTGATTCCAACTATCAGGAAGATATCACACTGGATTCTCTGGCGCAGATGGCGCACCTGAACAAATACTATTTTGTCCATGCGTTTACAAAATTTTATGGGCAGTCGCCTATGAGCTATCTGTCCATGCGGCGTCTGCAGATGAGCTGCGATCTTCTGAAAACGGCGGATTACAGCATAGCAGAGATTGCCCAGCTTTCCGGATTCTCTTCGCCGAGTTATTTTGCGCAGTGCTTTCGGAAAACATACGGGATGACTGCGGCCGCATACCGCAGGAAGCAGCGTGAGGAGAACAAAAAGAAAACATAAAGAAAACATAAAGCATCAGGAGCTGCCGGCTGGCCGCTTACAATCCTCTCTGTCTTCCGGGGAAGAGAAGAGATATTCCTGTTTCGGAGAATGTACTGAAAAAAATACAATATTTTTCCGGAAGAGCTCTTGCGCTTGCGGGAGCTTTCCTTTATAATATTGGCGTTGTGACATTGATAGCGTAGAAGCGCGAGGTTGCTGCAGCTTTAGAACTGCAGGTTTTCCGTGGAGCGAATGTCAAGTTATAAAACTGGCGACAAGTCACTGTACAAAATTTTAATGGTCCAAAGCAATCGGACACCGTGTAGATTGATGATACGCACGGGAGAGTGTACAGTCACCGCTTGTCGTACTGAAACAAAGTGCGAAAAGGAGGCGACTTTTTTTATGGCAAGTCAGGTAATGAGAATTACATTGAAGGCGTATGATCATCAGCTTGTTGATGCATCTGCAAAGAAAATTATCGAAACTGTAAAGAAAAACGGATCACAGGTGAGCGGACCAGTACCGCTTCCGACGAAGAAAGAGGTAGTTACAATCCTTCGTGCAGTACACAAGTACAAAGATTCCAGAGAGCAGTTCGAGCAGAGAACACACAAGAGACTGATCGATATCATTACACCGACCCAGAAGACAGTTGATGCACTGTCCAGACTGGAAATGCCGGCTGGTGTCTACATCGACATCAAGATGAAGCAGAAATAAGCATCACCCACTAAATCAGAAGCAAATCCTATCAGGTTGATATAGAAGCAACGTTAGTTCCACTTATATCATTCTCTGTTCACTAGGATGATCACCATGCGGTGATCCGCTGTAGAAAAACAGGAGGTAAAGGAATGAAGAAAGCGATTTTAGCAACAAAAGTCGGAATGACTCAAATCTTCAGTGATGACGGAGTTCTCACTCCGGTAACTGTTCTTCAGGCTGGACCGTGTGTAGTAACACAGGTTAAGACAGTTGAGAATGACGGTTACAGTGCAGTACAGGTTGGTTTTGTTGATAAGAGAGAAAAGCTGGTTGCAAAGCCGCAGAAGGGCTCTTTCGACAAAGCAGGCGTTTCTTACAAGAGATATGTAAGAGAGTTCAGACTCGATGACGCAGAGAGCTACGAGGTAGCTCAGGAGATCAAGGCTGATGTCTTCGCAGCAGGCGAGAAGATCGATGCTACAGCGATTTCAAAGGGTAAAGGTTTCCAGGGTGCGATCAAGAGACACGGACAGCACAGAGGACCGATGACACATGGTTCCAAGTATCATCGTCATGCAGGTTCCAACGGTTCCGCATCTGACCCGAGCAAGGTATTCAAGGGCAAGAAGATGCCGGGACATATGGGTGCAAAGCAGATCACAGTTCAGAATCTTGAAGTGATCCGCGTAGATGCGCAGAACAATCTTATTTTAGTAAAGGGCGCTGTTCCGGGACCGAAGAAAGCACTTGTAACGATCAAGTCAACAGTGAAGTCCGGCAAATAAGCCTGAATGCAGGAAAGGAGGAAGACACACATGGCAAACGTAGCTGTTTACAATATGGAAGGCAAAGAAGTTGGCACAATGGAGCTGAATGATTCAGTGTTTGGTGTGGAGATCAATGAGCATCTCGTACACATGGCAGTTGTGAACCAGCTTGCAAATAAGCGTCAGGGAACACAGAAAGCAAAGACACGTTCTGAAGTTTCCGGCGGCGGAAGAAAACCGTGGAGACAGAAAGGAACTGGTCATGCAAGACAGGGTTCAACAAGAGCTCCGCAGTGGACAGGCGGTGGAGTAGTATTTGCTCCGACACCGAGAGATTACTCTTTCCGTATGAATAAGAAAGAGAAGAGACTGGCTCTGAAGTCTGCACTGACATCCAGAGTACAGGAGAACAAGTTCATCGTTCTTGACGAGCTGAAGTTCGGCGAGATCAAGACAAAGAACATGAAGGCAGTTCTCGATGCACTGAACGTAAATAAGGCGCTCGTAGTTCTGGCTGACAATGATCAGAACGTAGTTCTCTCCGCAAGAAACCTTGAGGGAGTAAGAACAGCCCTGACAAATACGATCAATGTATTTGACATCCTGAAATACAACACAGTAGTGACAACAAAAGCTGCTGTAGAAGCAATTGAGGAGGTGTATGCATAATGGCAGATATTAAGTACTATGATGTCATTCTGAAACCGGTGGTTACAGAGAAGAGCATGAATGCTATGGCAGAGAAAAAATACACATTCCTTGTTCATACAGATGCAACAAAGAATCAGATCAAAGAAGCTGTTCAGAAAATGTTCGAAGGAACAAAGGTTAAGAGTGTGAACACAATGAACCTTGATGGAAAGAACAGAAGACGCGGTCTGGTAGTTGGCAAGACAGCAAAGACAAAGAAAGCTGTTGTAACTCTTACAGAGGACAGCAAGGATATCGAGATTTTCGAGGGCCTGTAAGACTTGGCGAAGCCGAGCCAAAGGCGAAGGGTGAGCCTTAGCTGAGCGAACCCACCCGTCCTGCTCGACGGGGCATATCTACTGCGAAGTAGGATAACTAATATCGAAAGGAGAAACATCATGGGAATTAAGACATATAACCCATATACACCTTCCAGAAGACACATGACGGGCTCTGATTTCTCTGAGATCACAAAGAGCACGCCGGAGAAATCTCTTCTGGTATCTCTGCAGAAGCAGTCTGGTCGTAACAACCAGGGTAAGATCACAGTAAGACACCGCGGAGGCGGTTCCAGAAAGAAATACAGAATCATCGATTTCAAGAGAAATAAAGATGGTATCCCGGCAACAGTAATCGGTATCGAATACGATCCGAACAGAACAGCCAACATCGCACTGATCTGCTACGCAGACGGTCAGAAGGCTTACATCCTTGCTCCGCAGGGACTCAAGGTGGGCATGAAGGTCATGAACGGACCGGAAGCAGAAGTACGTATCGGAAACTGCCTGCCGCTCTCCGAGATCCCGGTTGGTACTATGGTACACAACATCGAGCTTTATGCCGGACACGGCGGACAGATGGTTCGTTCCGCTGGTAACGGCGCACAGTTGATGGCTAAGGAAGGAAAGTACGCAACACTGAGACTTCCGTCCGGTGAGATGAGAATGGTTCCGCTCAACTGCCGTGCTACAGTTGGTGTAGTAGGAAACGCAGAGCACAACCTGATCAACATCGGTAAGGCTGGTAGAAAACGTCACATGGGTATCCGCCCGACTGTCCGCGGTTCTGTAATGAACCCGAACGACCATCCGCATGGTGGTGGTGAAGGTAAGGCCGGCATCGGACGTCCAGGTCCATGCACACCGTGGGGCAAACCGGCACTCGGCTTGAAGACAAGAGCGAAGAAGAAAGCTTCTAACAAGCTGATTGTAAGAAGAAGAGACGGAAAAGCGATCAACTAATGTTTGAATATATAAGGAGGTAACCAATGGCTCGTTCACTGAAAAAAGGACCTTTCGCTGACGAAAGCTTACTGAAAAAAGTAGATGCCATGAACGCAGCAGGAAATAAGCAGGTAATCAAGACGTGGTCACGTCGCTCCACAATTTTCCCGCAGTTCGTAGGTCATACGATCGCCGTTCATGAC
Organism: Parablautia sp. Marseille-Q6255; assembly: GCF_951230155.1. Lineage (GTDB taxonomy): Bacteria > Bacillota > Clostridia > Lachnospirales > Lachnospiraceae > Choladousia. Next base: position 72,368 of record NZ_CATNVD010000018.1, on the reverse strand, counting down.
GGAAGAAAGCATGTTCCGGTATATATCACAGAGGATATGGTTGGACACAAGCTCGGAGAGTTCGTAGCAACCAGAACATACAGAGGACATGGAAAAGATGAGAAGAGATCCGGCGTAAGATAATCCGCGCGGAATTGATGTGAAGCGGAGGCGGTACCTGCCAGGCGGGTACCGGGGAAACCTTCGCGGTGTAAAATTTGAAAGGAGGCTACATCCAATGGCTAAAGGACATAGATCCCAGATCAAGAGAGAGAGAAATGCTCAGAAGGATACGAGACCGTCAGCTAAGTTATCATATGCACGTGTTTCTGTTCAGAAGGCATGTTACGTTTTGGATGCCATCAGAGGTAAAGATGTACAGACAGCACTCGGTATTGTAACATACAACCCGAGATACGCTTCTGAACTGATCGCAAAATTATTAAAATCAGCTATCGCAAACGCTGAGAATAATAACGGAATGAATGTTGAGAACCTGTACGTAGAGGAGTGCTACGCAAACAAGGGACCGACAATGAAGAGAGTCAGACCGAGAGCACAGGGAAGGGCTTACAGAATCGAAAAGAGAATGAGCCACATCACAATCGTGCTTAATGAGAAATAAGGAGGACAATCATGGGACAGAAAGTTAATCCACACGGTCTTAGAGTTGGCGTAATTAAAGACTGGGATTCCAGATGGTATGCAGAAGCTGATTTCGCAGACTGCCTCGTACAGGATCACGAGATCAGAACATTCCTGAAGAAGAAATTATACAGCGCAGGTGTCTCCAAGATTGAAATCGAAAGAGCATCTGATCGTGTTAAGGTGATCATCTACACAGCTAAGCCGGGCGTTGTGATCGGTAAGGGCGGTGCAGAGATCGAAAAGCTCAAAGCAGAGCTTCAGAAATTCATTGACAAGAAACTGATCGTTGATATTAAAGAGATCAAGAGACCGGATAAGGACGCTCAGCTCGTTGCAGAGAACATTGCAGCACAGCTTGAGAACCGTGTTTCCTTCCGTCGTGCTATGAAATCTACAATGAGCAGATCCATGAAGGCAGGCGTGCTTGGTATCAAGACTTCTGTATCTGGACGTCTCGGCGGCGCTGATATGGCACGTACAGAGTTCTACAGCGAAGGAACTATTCCGCTTCAGACACTGAGAGCAGATATCGACTACGGCTTCGCAGAGGCAGATACAACTTACGGCAAGGTTGGCGTAAAGGTTTGGATCTATAAGGGCGAGGTACTTCCATCTAAAAAAGAAGGGAGCGATAAATAATTATGTTAATGCCGAAGAGAGTAAAACGTCGTAAACAGTTCCGCGGTTCCATGAAAGGAAAAGCGTTAAGAGGAAATACAATTTCTTACGGTGAATTCGGTCTTGTGGCTACAGAGCCGTGCTGGATCAGATCCAACCAGATCGAGGCAGCCCGTATTGCGATGACACGTTATATCAAGCGTGGCGGTAAAGTCTGGATCAAGATTTTCCCGGATAAACCAGTAACAGCGAAACCAGCAGAAACACGTATGGGTTCCGGTAAAGGAACGCTGGAGTACTGGGTAGCAGTTGTAAAACCAGGTCGTGTAATGTTCGAGCTTGCAGGAGTTCCTGAAGAAGTTGCTCGTGAAGCATTGCGTCTTGCTATGCACAAGTTACCTTGTAAATGTAAAATCGTTTCTCGTGCAGACTTAGAAGGCGGTGATAACAGTGAAAATTAATAAGTATGTGGAAGATTTAAAGAACAAATCAGCTGCAGAATTAAATGAAGAATTAGTAGCTGCTAAGAAGGAACTTTTCAATCTGAGATTCCAGAACGCAACAAACCAGCTCGATAACACAAGCAGAATCAAAGAGGTTCGCAAGAACATCGCCAGAATTCAGACAGTTATCACAGAGAAGGCAAACGCCTAAATCGCAGCTCAGGTTGAAAGAAAGGAGAATTTTCCGTGGAGAGAAATCTTAGAAAAACCCGTACGGGTAAGGTTGTCAGTGACAAAATGGATAAAACGATCGTTGTTGCAGTAGAAGACCACGTAAGACATCCGCTTTACAAAAAGATCGTAAAGAGAACTTACAAGCTGAAAGCTCATGATGAGAACAACGAATGCAATATCGGAGATACAGTAAAAGTTATGGAGACAAGACCGCTGTCTAAGGACAAGAGATGGAGACTTGTCGAGATCGTAGAAAAGGTTAAATAATTAGGAGGTATATCGGCATGGTACAGCAGGAAACCAGACTGAGAGTTGCTGATAATACTGGTGCGAAGGAGCTTCTCTGCATCCGTGTTATGGGCGGTTCTACAAGAAGATATGCAGGTATTGGCGATATCATCGTTGCTTCTGTTAAAGATGCAACGCCAGGTGGTGTTGTTAAAAAGGGCGATGTTGTAAAGGCTGTCGTAGTTCGTACAGTAAAAGGCGTTCGCCGTAAAGACGGTTCATACATCAGATTTGATGAGAACGCAGCAGTTATCATCAAGGATGATCTGAATCCGAGAGGAACTCGTATTTTTGGACCAGTAGCCAGAGAGCTTCGTGATAAGAAGTTTATGAAGATCGTATCTTTGGCTCCGGAAGTATTATAAGGAGGGCCACAGGAATGCAGAAGATCAAAACGGGCGATACAGTAAAGGTGATCGCAGGTAAGGATAAAGGAAAAGACGGCAAGGTTCTGCACGTAAAGGACGGCAAGGTTCTCGTTGAGGGGATCGGCATGGTGACAAAGCACACAAAACCGTCAGCAGCAAACCAGCAGGGCGGCATCGTAAACAAAGAGTCCTTTATTGATGCTTCCAACGTTATGCTCCTTCACAAAGGACAGCCGACACGCGTTGGTTTCAAGGTAGAGGGAGACAAGAAAGTCCGCGTAGCAAAGGCTACAGGCGAAGTGATTGACTAATTGAGAGAGGAGGTCGCACAAGTTGAGTAGACTGAAAGAAGTTTATCAGAATGAGATCGTAGATGCTATGATCAAAAAATTTGGATATAAGAATATTATGGAAGTGCCGAAGCTTGACAAGGTTGTCATCAACATGGGTGTTGGTGAGGCTAAGGACAATGCTAAGGTTCTGGAATCTGCTGTAAAGGATATGGAGACAATTACCGGCCAGAAGGCAGTTCTCACAAAGGCAAAAAATTCCGTTGCTAACTTCAAGATCAGAGAAGGTATGGCGATCGGATGTAAGACAACACTGCGTGGCGAGAAGATGTATGACTTCGTAGACCGCCTGATCAATCTGGCGCTGCCGCGTGTACGTGACTTCAGAGGTGTTAACCCGAATGCTTTCGACGGCAGAGGTAACTATGCACTTGGTATCAAAGAGCAGCTCATCTTCCCGGAGATCGAGTACGACAAGATCGACAAGGTAAGAGGTATGGATGTTATCTTCGTTACAACAGCAAAGACAGACGAAGAGGCACGTGAGTTACTGAGACTGTTCAACATGCCGTTTGCGAAATAACAGGAGGGAAATTTCATGGCAAAGACAGCAATGAAAATCAAACAGCAGCGCAAACAGAAATTCTCCACAAGAGAATATACACGCTGCAGAATCTGCGGACGTCCGCACTCTGTACTGAGAAAATACGGCATCTGCCGTGTATGCTTCCGTGAGCTGGCTTACAAGGGTCAGATCCCGGGTGTAAAGAAAGCCAGCTGGTGACCTAGAGCACTTAATGAATGCAAGCCGCAAGGCGCAGCATGAATTTAGTGCGAAGGTCGTTCGAAGGAACTTAGCGATTGGCGAGCCGTAAGGCGACGCCAGAGCTTAGTGAATCGAACTTCCTTGACCTAACGAATGCAAGCCGCAAGGTGCAGCATGAGTTTAGTTGAGCGAACATACCCGTTTTTTAGGAAACGGGTATTCAGCCCCCAAAAGGTAATAAATAGCAAATATATAAATGACGTGAAAAGTCTGAATTATTAGGAGGAAACTATCATGACAATGAGCGATCCGATCGCAGATATGCTTACGCGTATCCGTAATGCAAACACAGCAAAGCATGACACTGTAGACGTACCAGCTTCCAAGATGAAGATTGCTATCGCAAACATTCTTCTGGATGAGGGGTACATCAAGAAATATGATCTGGTAGAGGATGGCGTATTCAAGACCATCCACATCACACTGAAATACGGTGCTGATAAGAATGAGAAAATCATCACAGGTCTGAAGAAGATCTCCAAACCGGGTCTTCGTGTATACGCAGGCAAGGACAATCTTCCGAAGGTACTTGGCGGACTGGGTATCGCAATCCTGTCTACAAACCAGGGCGTTATCACAGATAAAGAAGCTAGAAAGCTTCAGGTCGGCGGCGAGGTTCTGGCGTTCGTTTGGTAGGCCCCGTTGGCATTGAACACTTGGCGAAGCGTAGCGAGTCTGGTGTAAAAGCCCGAACATACCCGGCTACCCGTATTAAGCAAGCATGTCGTGTCATGCAGGTCACAGACCGCTCGCGTTGCGAGTTGTCCGCTGCACAGCAGCTTTCGTCTGTGACTCACTGGGCGTCCCGCCCATCCACAAAACAGTCACCAGTCTGCTGCAAGTAAACTTGCGCAGCCTGCTTTCCTGTTTTGTCGCATGACTGGACTGTTATACTGAAAACAGAGCGACCGCCAGTGTCGCTCCGAAAATCTAAGTAAGGAGGAAAAAGGCATGTCACGTATTGGAAGAATGCCAGTAGCAATCCCGGCAGGCGTTACTGTAGAGATTGCCGAGGGTAACAAGGTTACCGTAAAAGGTTCAAAGGGAACACTTGTAAGAGAGCTCCCGCAGGAAATGGAAATTAAGATCGAAGATGGTCACGTAGTAGTTACAAGACCGAACGATCTGAAGAGAATGAAATCTCTCCACGGACTTACAAGAACACTGATCCATAACATGATCGTTGGCGTAAGTGAAGGCTATACAAAGACACTTGAGGTAAATGGTGTTGGTTACAGAGCTCAGAAGAGCGGTAAGAAGCTGACGCTGGCTCTTGGATATTCTCATCCGGTAGAGATGGAGGATCCAGAGGGAATCGAGACAAAGGTTGATGGAAACAAGATCGTTGTTTCAGGTATCAGCAAAGAGAAGGTTGGCCAGTACGCTGCCGAAATCAGAGAAAAGAGAAAACCGGAGCCGTATAAGGGCAAGGGTATCAAGTATGCTGATGAGGTGATCAGACGTAAGGTTGGTAAGACCGGTAAAAAATAAGTAAGGAGAGTGTGAAGAATGGTTAGCAAAGAATCAAGAACTAAAGTTCGTTTGAATAAGCATAAAAGAATTCGTAATCGTTTCAGCGGCACTGCTGAAAGACCGCGTCTTGCTGTGTTCAGAAGCAATAATCATATGTACGCACAGATTATTGATGACTCCGTTGGAAACACTCTGGTAGCTGCAAGTACACTTCAGAAAGATGTAAAGGCAGAACTGGAGAAGACCAACAACGTTGATGCAGCAGCTTATCTTGGAAAAGTAATCGCAGAGAAGGCACTGGAGAAGGGAATCAAAGAGGTTGTTTTCGACAGAGGCGGATTCATCTACCAGGGCAAGGTAAAAGCACTGGCTGAGGCTGCGAGAGAAGCTGGACTGGAATTCTAAGAAGGAGGAAAAGACACATGAGACATGAGATTATTGATCCGACTCAGTTCGAACTGACTGATAAGGTAGTGTCTATCAAGCGTGTATCTAAGACTGTAAAGGGTGGACGTACCATGCGTTTTACAGCTCTGGTAGTTGTTGGTGACGGCAACGGACACGTGGGCGCCGGACTTGGAAAGGCAACGGAGATTCCGGAGGCGATCCGTAAGGGTAAAGAAGACGCTATGAAGAAACTGATTTATATTGCAATGGATGACAATGCAAGTGTTCCGCATGACTTTATCGGAAAATTCGGAGGTGCTTCCGTACTTCTGAAGAGAGCTCCGCAGGGTACTGGAGTTATCGCTGGTGGTCCGGCACGTAACGTACTGGAGCTTGCTGGTATCAAGAATATCCGTACAAAGTCACTGGGATCTAACAACAAGCAGAACGTTGTTCTTGCAACACTGGAAGCTCTGAAGCAGATGAAATCCCCGGAAGAGGTTGCAAGACTCCGTGGAAAATCTGTAGAAGAGATTTTAGGCTAGGAGGTTTGAACAATGGCAGATACATTGAAAATCACATTAGTAAAATCACCGATCGGTGCGATTCCGAAGCACCGTGCAACAGTGAAGGCTCTTGGTCTTACAAAGATGCACAAGACGGTAGAGATGCCGAACAATGATGCAGTTAAGGGCATGATCGCTCAGGTTTCTCATCTCGTAAAAGTAGAAGAAGCATAATAGATTATTTGGATAAGGAGGTGTCATCATGGATTTATCAAACTTAAAGCCGGCAGCTGGCTCTGTACAGAGTGATAACTTCAGAAGAGGACGCGGACACGGTTCAGGAAACGGCAAGACAGCCGGTAAGGGACATAAAGGTCAGAAAGCACGTTCAGGAGCACCGAGAATCGGCTTCGAAGGTGGACAGATGCCTTTATACAGACGTATTCCGAAGAGAGGCTTCACAAACAGAAACACTCTGGACATCGAAGCTATCAATATCAGCGCACTGGAAGTATTCGACAATGATGCTGACGTTACGATCGAGGCTCTGCTCGAGAAGCGCATCATCAAGAGTGCAAAAGACGGTGTTAAGGTACTCGGAAACGGTACTCTGACAAAGAAGCTTAACGTAAAGGTTAACGCATACAGCGCAAGCGCAAAAGCAAAAATCGAAGAGCTCGGTGGAAAAGCAGAGGTGATCTAATATGTTAGAGACACTGAAGAATGCGTTCAGAATTAAAGATATCCGCAAAAAGCTGTTTTTCACATTTTGCATGATTATCGTGGTTCGACTCGGGTCACAGCTTCCGGTGCCGGGAGTAGACAGAAATTACTTTTCACAGTGGTTTGCACAGCAGTCCAATGATGCACTGAATTTCTTCTCCGCATTCACCGGTGGCTCATTCGAGAGAATGTCAATTTTCGCACTGAGCATTACGCCGTACATTACTTCATCCATTATTATCCAGCTCCTCACGATCGCCATTCCGGCGCTTGAGGAGATGCATAAGGATGGAGAGGACGGACGTAAGAAAATTGCTAGTATCACACGCTACGTCACAGTTGCTCTGGCACTCGTTGAGGGTACTGCCATGACAGTAGGCTTTGGAAAATCCGGATTGATCCCGGATATCACCTTCCTGAAAGGCCTTACCGTAGTCATTGCCCTCACTGCAGGAAGTGCATTCCTGATGTGGCTGGGTGAGAGAATCACAGAGAAGGGAGTCGGAAACGGTATCTCCATCATCCTGATGGTGAACATCCTTTCCAGCGTTCCTTCAGACATTACAGGATTATTTGAGATGTTCGTAAAGGGAAAATCCCTTGCACACGGAGCACTCGCAGTAATCATCATTCTGGGCGTAATCCTTCTTACTGTCGTTTTGGTCATTGTCCTGAACGATGCGCAGAGAAAGATTCCGGTACAGTATGCGAAGAAGATGCAGGGCAGAAAGATGGTCGGCGGTCAGTCTACCTTCATTCCGCTTAAAGTCAACACTGCAGGTGTTATTCCTGTCATCTTCGCTTCCTCGCTGATGTCTATTCCGCAGATCGTCATCGCATTTTCTCATGCGACTCCGAAAGGAGTGTGGGCTACGATCGTCGGAATGCTCAGCCAGAATAACTGGTTTAATTTCAGCCAGCCGATTTATTCAGTAGGTTTGCTTCTTTATATCGCAATGATCATTTTCTTTGCATATTTCTATACTTCTATCACCTTCAATCCGATTGAAGTGGCAGATAATATGAAGAAGCAGGGTGGATTTATCCCAGGCATCCGTCCGGGCAAACCGACTACTGATTACCTGAATAAGGTGCTTGGATACATCATCTTTATCGGTGCTGCAGGACTTATCCTTGTAGTCCTCATTCCGGTATTCTTTAACGGTGTGTTTGGAGCGCAGGTTTCCTTTGGCGGAACCTCTCTTATCATCATCGTTGGTGTTATCCTTGAGACGATCAAGCAGATTGAATCCCAGATGTTAGTTCGTAACTACAAAGGATTCCTGACAGATTAATGATTGCTCCGGCAGACCCTGCCGGATGCAAAATATGTAACGATCCAGGTCACATCGTTACCTAAATATTGGTGTACTTCACTTCTGCTGTAAGATAACCGGCCCGTGGGACGATTATGACGCGGTGGGAGGAGGTGCACTAAAATTTTATAACTATGAAGATATTGAATAGTTCATTCATCAGTGCACATACGAAGGCGGTGTTAAATTATGAAGATAATTATGCTGGGAGCACCAGGTGCCGGCAAAGGCACGCAGGCAAAGATGATTGCCTCAAAATATCAGGTGCCGCATATCTCAACAGGCGATATTTTCCGTGCAAATATTAAAAACGGTACAGAACTCGGCAAAAAAGCGAAGGAATACATGGATCAGGGGCTTCTCGTTCCGGATGAGCTGACCGTAGATCTCGTGATCGACCGCTTGAGCCAGGACGATTGCAGCAGAGGATATATCCTGGACGGATTTCCAAGAACGATCCCGCAGGCACAGGCGCTTGACGGCGCACTTGCAAAACGCGGGGAGAAGATGGACTACGCGATCAATGTAGACGTACCGGATGAGAATATCGTAACAAGAATGTCTGGAAGACGTGCCTGCACAGGCTGCGGGGCAACGTACCATATTGTACACAATCCGTCAAAAAAAGGCGATATCTGTGAAGTATGCGGGGAAACACTGATCCTGCGCGAGGATGATAAGCCTGAGACAGTACACAAGAGACTGAGTGTTTATCACGAGCAGACGCAGCCGCTGATCGATTACTATACGGAACAGGGTATCCTTAAAACCGTGGATGGCACACAGGATATGAATGACGTATTTGCAGCAGTCACAAAGATTCTGGAGGCATAAAAATGGCAGTTACAGTGAAATCGGCAAAAGAGATCGAACTGATGCGCGAAGCCGGGAGACTTCTTGAGATTGTGCACAAGGAGCTGGCAGACGCGATCCGTCCGGGAATATCTACGTATGAGCTGGATAAACTTGGGGAGAAAGTGATACGCAGTTTTGGATGCGAGCCGAACTTCCTGAACTACAACGGATATCCGGCGTCGTTTTGTATCTCAGTAAACGACGAGGTTGTGCACGGGATTCCATATAAAGAAAAAATCCTTCATGAGGGCGATATCGTCAGCATCGATGCAGGGCTGATCTATAAGGGGATGCACTCCGATGCGGCGCGCACATACGGTGTGGGAAAGATCTCTCCGGAGGCGCAGAAGCTGATCGATGTGACAAGGGAATCCTTCTTCCGTGGGATTGAATTTGCCAGAGCAGGACATCGTCTTCACGAAATTTCAGCGGCGATCGGTGACTATGCAGAATCCTTTGGCTACGGCGTAGTAAGAGATCTGGTCGGACACGGGATTGGTCATAAGCTCCATGAAGATCCTCAGATACCAAACTTCCGCCAGAGAAGCCGTGGTATCCGTCTGGTACCGGGCATGACGCTTGCCATTGAACCGATGATCAATGCAGGCCGTGCTGATGTTGAGTGGCTGGATGATGACTGGACAGTAGTGACGGAGGACGGGAGCCTGTCTGCACACTACGAAAACACGATCCTGATCACAGACGGCGAACCGGAAATCCTGACGCTCAGTGCGGACAGCCCAGAGGGAAGAAAGTTTCCGTTCTAGGAGGAAATATATGAAGGAAATGACCGCCGGGATGCTGGCTGTATCAAGAGCCGGACATGACAGGGATACGCTGTATCTGGTTCTTGAAAACGACGGGACATACGTCTGGCTGGCGGACGGAAAAAGGCGTCTTTTAGAGTCGCCGAAAAAAAAGAAATGTAAGCACGTGCAGGTGATCAAGCACCTGCCGGACGAGATCCTTGACCAGATGCAAAGCATTACACTGGACGCACACGTGAGGAAGCTTCTGGCGGATTATCGCAGGCTGCAGGAACAGGGATAACATTTGGGGCAGTGATGCTGTCCGTATTATTGTAGAAATGACAGGAGGTCCATATGTCAAAAGCAGATGTCATTGAAGTAGAGGGTACTGTGCTGGAGAAGCTTCCGAATGCGATGTTTCGCGTAGAGCTTGAGAATAAGCACGTCGTGCTGGCGCATATCAGCGGAAAACTCCGTATGAACTTTATCCGCATTCTTCCGGGAGACAAGGTTACGATCGAGCTTTCCCCGTATGATCTGACAAAGGGTAGAATCATCTGGAGAGATAAATAACACGCACACCCGCAGGATATATTTGCAGCAGTTTGCTGGAGAAGATCCTGCGGGTGTTTTGGTTTCAGAGACGGAATTTTACAGCAACTGGCTCTTGTGTTTTTGAAAAGTTATATTGATTTTTTTATCAGAACTGCATATAATATAAGTGAGCAAAGGAATTTGCTCGATTTAAGTGCGTTGCTACTTTGAGTGCAAACCTTTAATTTAAGTGCTTCACTACTTTGAATGTGAACCTTTAATTTAAGTGTTTCGCAGCTTAAAATGCGAATCGTTAATTTCGGGGAGATAAGTATCTTATCTCCCTGTTTTGTTTATACAACGGAGGATATAAATGGATTTTTACCGCATAAACGAGGAGTATAATAGATTTCTCCAAAGATACGAAAAGGAAAAAAGAGGAGTGACAAAAGTGCCGAATATCCGGTATACAGACCGTAATAAGTTTGCATTTGGTGCTGTTATGCAAGTAAATGGGATGAATGTATTGAAAAACTGGTAATCAAAGATGTCGAGGATGAAAAATACAGACTATTGTTAAATAAAGAATATCAATTTTGTATGAAAAATGCAGAGCGAATTCAGAAGAAGGCTAATAAAATATATGAGATGGTTACATCAAATCGTAAGCAGATTTTAACCGACAATAGCTGTGCGTTCCATATTTTAGAGGATGGGTGCCGGGAATACATAGAGAAATATCTGAGGAATGCTTCGAAGTAATTGTGGTTGCAAAATGCTTGCAAAAGGTCCCGAAATTAGGAAGAATGCATAGAATATCAAGAATGATTATATAAAATATCGAAATATAAAACTTGATTAGACACAATATATAGTTGTCGAAACCGAGTGGGAGTAGGGCATTTTTGTAAGCTTTACTTTGAAATGATCAGAATTGGCAGCGTCCTTTGAACAAGGCGATGGCACAAAACGGATCGCGGCTATCGGGAGAAATACTGTGAAATCCTTTTCAGCCGCTGAATGGGAAGCAGGAGATGCATTTGCAGCAGGTTTTGGAAAAGAGCGGGTGTATATAAAGCGCATTTTGCAAAAGCAGGCTTGCATGGCGATCAATAATAGAGTTTGCTTTTACTGTATGGAGAATTTCAGAGTGTATAAAATACTTTTTAAATGAGTAAATCTAAAGGTATATTGTTTCTCAGAAAAACTTAAAGATATGAAAAGTCAGAGGTTGTCCGTATTTTTGTGACAACCTCTTTCATTGTGACATTTTATTACTCGTTGGCAACAAACGCAAGCCCAAAGGCTCCGGGACCGATGTGTGTACCGATGGTAGCTCCGATCTGCATACGGCCTGCGATGGAAATACCGGTTTTTACAAGCTTCTGCTCGAACCGTTCGGAATTATCGGTGCCGTACGTGTAAATCGAGTAGACCGGGAAGGCTGGATCCGGGGAAAGCTCTGCGACCCGGTTGATCAGGGAAGAGACTGCTTTATTGCGGCCGAGACATTTCCCGACAGCGCCGATCGTGCCATCTTCCAGGAGCGTAATGACTGGCTTGATATTGGCCATTTCCCCGATCAATGATGCTGCCCGTCCAATACGTCCGCCACGGCGCAGATATTCCAGCGTATCAAGCGCTGCGATGACTTTAACGCGCGGCTTCAGACATTCGACAGCCGCAACCACTTCTGCAGCGTTGTCTCCGGCAGCAATGCGGCAAAGCGCGTAGTCAGCCAGAATTTTAATATTAACTGTAGCTGCAAGCGAGTCGATCAGATAGATACCATCATAATCTGCCATGCTTTTGGCAAGAACTGCACTTTGATATGTGCCGCTCAATGCGGAGGAGAGCAGGATACAGATGAGCTCATCGCCGTTTTTCTTTGCCTGTTCAAAACAGGTCAGAAAATCCTGCGGAGATGGCTGTGATGTCTTTGGGATCTCCCGGCCATCCGTGAGTATTTCATAAAATGTATCCCGGTCGAGATTTTTTCCTTCTATATAATTATGCTCCCCGATAGTGATGGAGATGGGGACGAGCTCCAGATTTTTTTGTCTGATTTCTTCCACAGGATAATCAGAGGATGAGTCTACAAGTATTCGGATCATTTATGTACCTCTTTCTTTCATTCTGAAATAAAAAACAGTATTGCCATAATTAGTTCACAAAGTATACTAATTGAAGAAGCGGGATTTGTCAACCTAAAAAGAATGGAAAAAAGCAAATTTCCTCTTGCATTTCCGGGGGAGCTGTACTATAATGACATCTGTACTTTTGTGAGCACGGGTGCAGTGCGCCCATTTATTATGCTCAAAAACAGAACAAAGGTGAAAGGAGGATTAACCATGAAGGTTAGATCATCAGTAAAGCCTATCTGTGAAAAGTGTAAGGTTATCAAGAGAAAGGGAAGCATCCGGATTATCTGTGAGAACCCGAAGCACAAACAGAGACAGGGCTAGGCAACACGCACATCCTGAAACATTGTGCAAAATGAAAACGGCGGAAATGACAGTGGATTGTTACAGTTCACTCGTCATGACAATATAACGATGAAATAAATGAGATCTGGATTTTATTTCGTTGCGATATTGATTTTGATACCGGTCCAGGATTTTGGCAGTATACGATTCTGTGCGAAAACCGCTGTGCACAGGATGAGCATGCCTTGCAAGAACAGTCTGGCGGACGCCATCCGACAGACAGTGCCGATACAGATTCGGTGCGTGTGAGAGGTTCATGGCTTAATGGAACGGAAAGGTCACTTCGGTGGCTGGGCGACGATGTTTGCCCCAATTAGAACCAATAAAAGAAAATGGAGGAACAATTACATGGCTCGTATTGCTGGTGTAGACTTACCAAGAGAAAAACGTGCAGAAATCGGTTTGACTTACATCTACGGTATCGGTAGAACAAGTGCAAGCAAGATTCTGGCTGCAGCGAATGTAAATCCTGATACACGTGTCAGAGATTTGACAGATGAGGAAGTAGGACGTATCCGCGATATTATCGATGAGAATTACATGGTAGAGGGTGACCTCAGAAGAGATACGGCGCTCAACATCAAGAGACTGCAGGAGATCGGATGCTACAGAGGTATCCGTCATAGAAAAGGCCTTCCGGTTCGTGGTCAGAAGACAAAGACCAACGCAAGAACACGTAAGGGTCCGAAGAGAACAGTAGCAAACAAGAAGAAGTAAGCACTCGATAAAACGAGCGAGCAGCGAAGTTGAAATCCTGATGCGTACTTCGTTCGATGACCTTAGCGCTGACAGCCGCAGGCGAAGGCAGAGCTTGGAGAATCGAACCTACCCGTAAATGATAATTAGGAAAACACAGAAAGTAGGTTAGTTTAGATTATGGCAGCTAAAAAAGTTACAAAGAAAGTGACAAAAAAGCGTGTAAAGAAAAACGTTGAACGTGGACAGGCACATATCCAGTCATCCTTCAATAACACGATCGTTACTCTGACGGATGCACAGGGAAATGCTTTATCATGGGCAAGTGCTGGTGGTCTTGGATTTAGAGGTTCAAGGAAATCTACTCCGTATGCAGCACAGATGGCTGCAGAAACTGCTACAAAGGCAGCTTTAGTACATGGTTTGAAGACAGTTGACGTATTCGTAAAGGGACCGGGATCAGGACGCGAGGCAGCGATCCGCGCACTTTCCGCAAACGGTCTTGAGGTAGTAAGTATCCGCGACGTAACGCCGGTACCGCACAACGGATGTCGTCCGCCAAAACGCAGAAGAGTCTAATCAGGGAGGTCTATAGAAATGGCAGTTAACAGAGTTCCAGTTCTTAAAAGATGCAGATCACTTGGTCTTGATCCGGTATATTTAGGAATAGATAAAAAATCAAACAGAGAGTTAAAGCGCGCAAACCGTAAAGTAAGTGAGTACGGTCTGCAGCTGCGCGAAAAGCAGAAAGCAAAATTCATCTACGGTGTGCTGGAGAAGCCGTTCCGTAACTACTACAAGAAAGCCGACAGAATGCCGGGACAGACAGGTAACAACCTGATGATGCTTCTGGAGTGCCGTCTGGACAACGTAGTATTCCGTATGGGTCTTGCAAGAACAAGAAGAGAAGCAAGACAGATCGTTGACCACAAGCATGTTCTTGTAAACGGTAAGCAGGTAAATATTCCGTCTTACATCGTAAAGGCTGGCGATACAATCGAGATCAAAGAGAAGTGCAAAGGTTCTCAGAGATACAAAGACATTCTTGAGGTAACAGGCGGACGCCTTGTACCGGAATGGCTGGATGTTGATACAGAGACACTGAAAGGAACAGTAAAAGAGCTTCCGTCCAGAGAAGTGATCGATGTTCCGGTTAACGAAGTGCTTATCGTCGAGCTGTATTCTAAATAAAATAGTAATCGTTCAGCCATTGTTTTTGGACGAGTTTGCACTCAGATTTTTCTATCCTTGTGCATGGCTGAACTGTTACTTAAAATACACGAAAGCTATGAGCTGTGCCAGCTGGCAGTCAGTCGCAGATGCAGGGAGCTTGCTCAAAAAGCAGATTTTCGCAAATGCTGCCTGGCAGGGCAAATGCCCGGGGCAAGGACGTGCGGCAGCGTAGTCGGGGAAGCACAGCGAGTATAAGAAACCCTCAGAATATCACATTCCCAGTAAGGAGGGGCGAATAGTGTTCGATTTCAACAAACCGAAAATTGAAATAGCAGAAATGTCAGAAGATAAGAGATTTGGAAGATTTGTAGTAGAGCCGCTTGAGCGAGGCTACGGTACAACGCTTGGAAATTCTCTGAGAAGAATCATGCTTTCTTCTCTGCCGGGCGCTGCTGTAAGCCAGGTCAAGATCGATGGCGTACTGCATGAGTTCAGCTCTATCCCTGGCGTAAAAGAAGACGTCACAGAGATTATCATGAATATCAAATCACTGGCGATCAAAAACAACAGTGAGACAAACGAGCCGAAAACTGCGTATATTGAATTCGAAGGCGAAGGCGTAGTGACGGCGGGAGATATTCAGGCAGATCAGGATATTGAGATCATGAATCCGGATCTGGTGATCGCGACATTAAATGGCGGCGCAGACAGTAAGCTTTATATGGAGCTTACGATCACAAAGGGCCGCGGCTATGTCAGCGCTGAAAAAGGCAAGACAGAGGATATGCCGATCGGCGTGATCGCTGTAGATGCGATCTATACTCCGGTTGAGCGTGTGAATATTACTGTTGAGAATACGCGTGTAGGACAGATTACGGATTATGATAAGCTGACACTGGATGTATACACAAATGCAACGCTGGAGCCGGATGAGGCAGTCAGTCTTGCAGCAAAGGTGCTGAGCGCACATCTGGGGCTTTTCATCGACCTCTCTGAAAATGCAAAATCAGCAGAAGTTATGATTGAAAAAGAGGATAACGAGAAAGAAAAGGTTCTCGAGATGAACATCGACGAGCTGGAGCTTTCCGTACGTTCCTTCAACTGCCTGAAGCGCGCAGGTATCAATACAGTAGAAGAGCTTTGCAACAGAACATCTGAGGATATGATGAAGGTCCGCAACCTCGGACGCAAATCCCTGGAAGAGGTTCTTGGCAAGCTGAAAGAGCTTGGGTTATCACTGAATCCGAGCGACGAGTAAGGACATACGGGCGAAGCGGGATGTCCGATACTTCTCGACAGGCGAAGCGGTTGAGAAGCCAGCCGCTTTTCCGGATGGAGAGGAGCGGCGTATATACACGATGGACAAGACAGCGTGTAGTCAGTAAAATCCGAAGAGTGTGGCTATGCGTTCCAGAATGGAGGAAATATTATAATGGCAGGATATAGAAAACTGAGCAGAACAGCAGACCAGAGAAAGGCTCTGCTCCGCAATCAGGTAACAGCTCTGATCTACAGAGGAAAGATCGTTACTACAGAGTCTAAGGCGAAAGAAGTTCGCAAGATCGCAGAAGGTCTTATCGCACTCGCAGTAAAAGAGAGAGACAACTATGAGACAGTTACCGTTACAGCAAAGGTTGCCCGCAAGGACAAAGACGGTAAGAGAGTCAAAGAAGTAGTAGACGGAAAGAAAGTTACCGTATACGATGAGGTTCAGAAGGAGATCAAAAAGGATAAGCCGAGCAGACTGCACGCACGTCGTCAGATGCTGAAGGTTCTTTATCCGGTAAAAGAGGTTCCGGCTGAGGCAGCAGGAAAGAAGAAAAATACAAAAGAGATCGACCTGACAGCAAAGCTGTTCGATGAGATCGCACCGAAGTATGCAGACCGTAACGGTGGTTACACAAGAATCGTAAAGATTGGTCAGCGTAAAGGTGACGCAGCGATGGAAGTAGTTCTTGAGCTGGTTTAATTAGAAAAGTTCTGAATATAAAAAGCAGATTCCGTAGGGAGTCTGCTTTTTTTGTAAAGTTAGTTTTGTGTGTCAATATACATAATAATATTCTGAGAGTAATCTCCATAAGATTTCCCGAAAATATTGATTCCACCGGTGTGTATAGCATCTTCCTTGATTGCGATTTTAAAAGAAATATAAGGCATGGTAGGGAGGCTAAGAGAGTCGATGGTAATGTTGTCAGTTATTAATATGCCGTCTAAAGAGACTCCTTTATCACTTACTCCGATTGTTTTAAGCAGTCCGTATTGTGTGTTTCCGTCGGTCCACCAGGCGGGGGTCAGCTTGCCATGTCGTCCGCCAAAATCTCCTGGAGAGGTATAAGTTAGAAGCTCAACATCATTAATAAAGAATGTGATATCCGAAGGCCATACATTGCGATATCCGGGTGCTTCTGAGCAAATTTCCAGGCTGAATGAAAGAAAGGTTGGCTTTGAATCAATCAGGAAATGGTTGGGAAAACGATATTCGATAAATCCCTTATGGAACCAGATTAATTGGGCGGAGATACGGCGTGGTGAATAAAAGGCTCGAACATCGTCACAAGATTCAATATAAGTATTTTCGTCGACCATCCCACAGGTAGGATGGATTTTAAAATCAAAATAGTTACCTATTGGCATGTCCACAGAAAATGAACGAGAAGGCGTTTGCTGTGAAGCGGTATTTATGGCTATGTGAATATCCTGTGCTCTGGAGCTGCATACTTTTTGAGATCCACGGACGCCAGGGAGGATTTCGGCGGTAATCAGTCCGGCTTCTTCTAGAAGGTTTACATGAAAAGCGGCAGAAGATACAGGGATTTGTAATGCCTGCGCAAGTTCTATAATATTTAAAGAGTCATTTTTAAGAAGATAGAGCATTTTCAAGCGCACGGGAGAGGAAAGTGCCTTTCCGATAATCTCGAGTGGTCTATAGTGGTTGGGGTCATCCAGGGTTAGAGCGATGTGTCGATTGATTTTTCCTGAGTTTATTGTTTCTGTAGCGTTCATGAGAAGCCTCCGCGGATGAAAATAGCATTGTTGTTAATTTCAAAATGTATTGTATCATACCAAAATAGAAAAATCAATTTATTATAATAATACTGTAATAAATAAATGGATCGAAACAATAAAACTGTACAAAATATATAAAAAAGTAAATAAAAACAATAAGAATATTGACAAAATATACAAAATATATTATAGTGATTATACAGTAAAAGTGAAATAAAGAGAGGAAGAAATATGACAAAGTATTATCGGGAAAATTATCCCAGACCACAATTTGTTCGAGATTCCTATCTTGATTTAAACGGTGAATGGAATTTTCGTTTTGATGATCAAAAAGTAGGAACTGCCTCTGGCTGGCAGAATGGTTTTGAGGATAAAAAAATAATGGTTCCTTTTTCCTATGAGACTATAAAGAGCGGTATTGGCTGTTTGGAACCTCATGAAACTATATGGTATAGCAAGAATGTTAATTTTGCAAGTCTTTGCGCACAGGGAAAAAATGTAATTTTAAATTTTGAAGGCGTTGATTATAAGACAGAGATTTGGGTAAATGGCGTATTTGCCGGCAGTCACGAAGGAGGATATACAAGATTTTCATTTGATATTTCGGACTTTTTGAAAGAGGGAGACAACATTCTGGTATTGCGGGTGAGTGATAGTCTTTCTACTATACAGCCTCGAGGTAAGCAGCGCTGGTTAAAAAACAATTACGATTGTTGGTATGTGCAGACTACAGGTATTTGGAAAAGTGTATGGGCAGAGGCTGTCAGTAAGACATACTTAGAACATTTGCATATAATTCCAAGGTATGATGAAAATGCTGTAGATTTGGAGTATCGCATCTTTTGTACTTCCAGTGATGATACGGTAGAGGTGGAAACAATCATCAGTTATAAGGAGGAACTGGTATGTAGTCAGAAAGAAGTGCTTGTGAAAGACAGCTATTCCAGACGCTTTTCACTTGAAAACGATAATGTGAAATGGAAAGTGAAGTATTGGTGCCCGAAGTCCCCGCATTTGTATGATGTATGTGTGAGAATTTATAAGAATGGGATACTGGTTGATGAGGTGGGAAGCTATTTTGGCCTTAGAAAGGTATCTGCCCGAGGATGTAGGATTCAGATTAATAATATGGATTATTATTTGAGAATGATCCTAGATCAGGGATATTGGAAGGATTCAGGAATGACACCTCCTGATGAGGCGGCAATCCGAAAAAATATTGATGAGATTCTTGCATATGGATATAACGGAGTCAGAAAACATCAGAAAATTGAAGACGAACGTTTTTATTACTGGGCTGATGTAAAAGGGGTCCTGGTTTGGTGTGAAGCGCCATCTTTTTATGAACTAAACAATGCTGCAATCGTTAAGGTAACCTCGGAGTGGATAAATATTGTAACGCAGCATTACAATCATCCGTCTATTATAACTTGGGTGCCGTTTAATGAATCCTGGGGGATTCCGCGTGTCATTAAAGACAGCAAGGCGCAGAATTTTACAGAATCGCTTTATTACATAACAAAGGCATTGGATGATACGCGACCTGTAATTAGCAATGATGGCTGGGAGCATACAAAGTCAGATATTATTACGTTGCATGATTATGCGTCAGATGGAGTGCAGTTAAAACGAAACTGGAGGTATCCAGAAGAAAATCTGGCCAATCGAAGAGCTTTTAATGGAGAAAGATATGCATTTGCAGAAGGGTATCAGTATGAAGGACAGCCATTAATGCTTAGTGAGTTTGGTGGAATCGCATATGGAAACAACGAAAATGGTTGGGGATACGGGGCTGAGGAACAGAATGAGGAGGGATATTTGAAACGTTTAGAGAGTCTGATTGATACTGTTTTGGAAATGGGACAGTTTTGCGGTTTCTGTATGACCCAATTGACAGATGTTGAACAGGAACAAAACGGTCATATGTATATGGATCATTCGGATAAAATTGCCCCGGAAAAGGTTGCACGGATCATCAGAAAGCTGGAATGATGGAGCGCGAGGCGCTTATCAGATAAAACTATATAATCATAGGAGGAAAAGACATGAAAAGAAAGATACTTGCAGTTGTATTAGCAGCAGCTATGGTATTACCGATGGCGACACACGTATGTGCAGAAGAAAGCGCAGAAAAGACAGTTATCACATTTTGGAATGGATTTACTGGCTCTGATAAAGAAACGCTGGAGGCTTTGGTAAATGAGTATAATGAAACAAATGACAAAAACATTGAGGTTGAGATGACAATCATGCCATGGGATAGTCTTTATCAGAAGCTTGCCACAGTACTCCCGGTAGGGGAAGGGCCGGACATTTTGGCAATGGCAACAGAGCGGATTGGCACATATGCGGAGCCAGGAGCATTTGTGCCAATAGATGATGTATATGAAGCAGGCATTGTTGATGAATCTGTTATTCCGGAAACATTGAGAGAAAACTTGAAATATGATGGAACGTATTACGGTGTTCCAATGAATTTTGCGACACTGCTCTTGTATTATAATAAGACAATTTTTGAAGAAGCAGGGCTGGATCCGGAAGCGCCGCCAACTACATGGGAGGAATTGGAACAGTATGCACAGCAGATTGTGGATAATACAGATAAATATGGTTTTGATATGGCAGTAAAGGATACTACACCGATGTGGTGTATTATGCTCTGGGGAAATGGTGGTGACATTATTAAAGATGGTAAAGCAGTATTTAATAGTCCAGAGAATGTGGAGACAATCACGAGATGGGCAGAGAATATCAGAGATAAGAAGTTTGGTCCAGAGGTATTGACTGGTGGAGAAATTGATAAACTATTTGAAAGTCAGAAGCTAGGAATGTATTTCTGTGGTCCATGGGCAACGAACGGATTTACGGATGCAGGAATTGATTATGGGGTAGCACAGGCACCAGCAGGGCCGCAGGAACAGATTACACAGGCAAATGGTGTGGGTATGTATCTGACTTCTTCCAGCAAGCAAAAGGAAGCAGTTTATGATTTCTTCGGATGGTGGAATTCGAAAGATACACAGGTAAAGTGGAGCCTTGGAACAGGATTCCCGCCAGCAAGAACAGACATTGCTGACGACGAGAGACTGGCGGAGAACCTATATATTGCAGAATTTGCTAAGTCGGCAAATGAAAGCAAGATGTATTTGCAGCAGCTGACAAATTTTGCTGAAGTAGATACGCAGGCGATTGTTCCGGCATTTGAGAAGATATTACTTGAGAATGCAGATGTACAAGAAACATTAGATGAGGCCAATGCAGTTATTGAGAGCCTGATTCAGTAGTAGTAAAAAATTAACAGACAGTGAGAGGAATGGGGGAACATAAAAGCGTCCCCCACTCCTAAATTTAAGGGCAGATTACGTATTACTGGAGGAAGATTATGAAGAAAAGAGTTACACTGGAAAAAAAGCGAGAACGGGCAGGATTGCTATTTGTGGCACCATCTATGATTATTTTTACGGTGTTCGTATTTGTTCCTCTGATCATAGCGGTTGTTTTTAGCTTTTTGAAGTTTGACATGATGTTTAATCACATTGAATTTCAGAAATTTGATCATTATATAAAACTCGTTCAGGACAAGCGTTTTTGGAACGCTTTGTTTAATACGTTGTACTATACAGTGTTTTCTGTGCCGCTACTGATTGGACTGGCACTGGGCGCAGCTGTGCTGGTAAAACGAAAAGGCTGGTTTTCAAGTATTTGCAAATCCGTATTTTTTTTACCGGCAATATGTTCTATGACGGTGGTGTCAATTGTCTGGAGCTTTCTGGTTAACCCGGATGTGGGAATGTTTAGTTATTGGCTTACCTTATTTGGTTTTGAGCCGGTCAATGTATTAAATAGTCCGACATTAGCTATGCCAGCAGTAATTTTGGTGGGAGTTTGGAAAAATTTTGGGTTTAATATGGTTATTTTGCTGGCGGGACTAAATGGTATTGATGAATCTTATTATGAAGCGGCGAAACTTGACGGTGCGACTAGCTGGCAGCAGTTCAAACGTATTACGGTTCCGATGCTAATGCCTACACTTAGTTTTACCATTGTGAATGCTATCATAGGGTCATTTCAGGTATTCGATCAGGTGTACGTTATGACGAAGGGCGGTCCTTTGTTTAAGACACAGACTTTGGTGCAGTTGATTTATAGTACAGCGTTTGATTCTTTCAATATGGGTTATGCATCTGCGATTGCTGTGGCATTATTCCTGATCACATTTGTTGCTTCTGTATTGACGTTTAAACGAATGACAAAAGGCGAAGAAGATTTGGCATAAGAGGAGGAGTTAAAATGAAGACAGGACATACCGGGAAAAGGGTAGGCTGGTTGCTCAGAATTTTGGTGCTGGGAATTTTATTGTTTGTTGTATTATATCCGTTTCTTTGGATGGTGGTAACTTCTTTTAAGGCAGAGGCTGATATTGTTGCTTTTCCTCCAAAACTTTTTTCTGGACATTTTGGGCTGCAATCATATATTGATATTTGGAAAAGAATCCCCTTTATGGATTACTATAAGAATACTATTATTTTTGCAACTTCAGTAACGTGTGTTTCCTTATTGTTTGATACTATGGCGGGATACGCTTTCGCCAGAATGAAATTTCCAGGCAAAAATATTATGTTTTTACTTGTAATGGGAACTATGATGATACCATTTCAGGTAATTATGATTCCTCTGTTTGTAGAGATTTTTAAATTGAATCTGACAAATACATATCTTGGATTACTGCTTCCAAGAGCAACAAATGCTTTTGGTATCTTTATGATGCGTTCGTTTTTTATATCACTTCCAAAAGGTCTGGAGGATGCAGGGCGGATTGATGGAGCCGGTGAGTTCCGTATTTTTGCTAAAATTATGGTTCCGTTATGCAAGCCGGCCATTGTTTCTTTGTTTATCTTTCACTTTATGTATCAGTGGAATGACCTTCTGTATCCATTGATATTGACTACTGATGAAAGTATGAAAACACTGCCGGCGGGATTGGCAACGTTTATGGGAACTCATGTTGTGGAGTATGGCGTGATTATGGCAGGTGCATGTTTGTCGCTTCTTCCAATCTTGCTTGCATATCTTTTTGCTCAAAAGCAGTTTGTGCAGGGAATAGCGATGACAGGAATGAAAGGATGATAATATGAAGAAGGCAAAGCTGAAAGTGAAAAAAACAAGTTTGAGACAGGCAAACCCATTGATCTTCGGCCATTTTATTGAATTTATGAGAGATTGTATTGACGATGGAATGTGGGCAGAGCTTTTAAAGAACAGAGGATTTGACAGAAGAAAGAAGATACCGCAGGGAGTTGTTGACGGAAATCCGAACATTGCAGAAGGTTGGTATCGTACAGGGTATAATAATTCCTTTGACATAACCTTGGATCAAAATCCTTCTCTGGCAAAGGATGGATTGTCGCAGAAACTTATGTGTTACAATGATTATGATGGTTATGTCGGTGTCGCGCAGGGCAATTTGTTCTTAAAAAAAGAAACGTACAACGGCCATATATGGGCGAAGTCAGAAGATACGGCGCAAATTCAGATAAGTGTAAAAGATGGGGATGGCTATAGCTATCACAGTGTTAGATTTGTAGCAGGGCAGCAATGGCAGCGGTTTGACTTTGAATTTGAGGCGGGACGGCCGACTACAAATGGCATTTTTGAAATTCGATTACTGGGAGAAGGAACGGTGTGGCTCGATGGAGCATCGTTGATGCCTGCAAATACCAAACATGGAATTTGGCCGCAGGTTTATGAACATATAAGAATGCTGTGTCCTCCAGTTATTCGTTTTCCGGGCGGTTGCTTTGCAGATTGCTATCATTGGATGGATGGAGTAGGGGAAAGGGATCAGCGACCGTATCGTCATAACCGTCATTGGGGCGGCTATGAAGATAATAGTTTTGGCACGGATGAATATATGGAATTTTGCAAAGCAGTCGGCTGTGAACCAATGATTTGCGTGAATTTTGGAAGCGGCACTGCTCAGGAGGCGGCAGCATGGGTTGAATATTGCAATGGCGCATCAGATACACAGTATGGGCAGATGCGAGCAGAAAACGGACATCCGGAACCCTATAATATCAAATACTGGGATATTGGAAATGAGACATTTGGAGATTGGGAGATCGGTCATTGCAATGCTCTAGAGTATGCAGAAAAATATCAAGAATTTTACCATGCCATGAAAGAGAAGGATGATAGCATTGTGTTTATGGCCTGTGCGGGAGATGGAGACAGTCGCTCTCAGGATTGGAATAAGACAGTTAGTGCAGTCTTAGGGACTCAGCTTGATGTTTTGTGCTTACATATGTATACATTAAAGGCTATGGAAAAACGGCATGTAGATAATAGAGATATTTACTATGCAGTGACAGGATCGGTAGTAAAATATGAAGAAATATTAAATGAGACCTTTGATATTGTAACAGCTTCAAATTCCCGCGCAAAGCTTGCTGTCACAGAGTATAACCTTGGAACGTTGATTGATTCTTTTCGCGAGCAAACGCTGGAAGCGGCGATATTCAATGCAGGAATGCTGAATATGTTTTTGAGAAATACAGATAAACTTAAAATGTGTAATATTTCAGACTTAGTGAATGGCTGGCCAGGTGGAATTATCGTGAGTAAAAATGGAACTGCATATGGTACAGCAAGCTATTATGTCATGAAGCTTTATGCAGAAAGCAGAATTTCTCAAATTATAGATTCTTGTGTAAGCTGTGAGTCATATGATACAGAAATACAGATTGGAAATATAGAACCATTGCAAGATGTGCCGTATGCAGACATTGTTGTCTGCCTAGATGACCAGGGGAATAGGATTCTTTTTGTAGTCAATCGGTCCTTAGAAGAAGAGCTTGTGCTTCAGACTGAATTTGAGGCACATGAAGCAGAGATTACTGAAATTACATCGAAAAAGGTGTCAGACAGGAATAGTATAGAACAAATGAATATAGTACCTGTGGTAAGGAAAGAATTTGCTGAAAAGGGAGAAATTCATTTTGCTCCACACTCGGTTAATCGTGTGCGTATATAATAAAAAGGAGATCAACTCACCAAATTTACAAAACCAGACAATTAAAATTGACG
This sequence comes from Parablautia sp. Marseille-Q6255, assembly GCF_951230155.1. GTDB lineage: Bacteria > Bacillota > Clostridia > Lachnospirales > Lachnospiraceae > Choladousia. The sequence goes on along the minus strand of NZ_CATNVD010000018.1, from coordinate 47,687 downwards.
TTAGTACACCTCTGATGGTATAATGAAAAGAACTCTTGGCGCGGTTTTGCGCTTTGCGGGATATTTATTTTATATCATATTATTATACAGTGGAGGTATACATATGAAGAAATTAGTAGTTACTGACAAGACAGCGTGTATGGCATGTCTGAGCTGTGTGGAGGCATGTTCACAGGCTTTTTACAAGGAGTTTGATCCGGCGAAGTCCTGTATTCAGATTGTTTCCAAGACAGGTACGGATGCGACAGTAAAGACATGTATCCAGTGTGGAAAATGTGCAAGAAACTGTGAGGCGGGCGCGATCAAGCAGAATGCCAAGGGTGTATACGTAGTAGACAAGAAGCTGTGTACAGGCTGTGGTAAGTGTGTTGAAGTCTGTCCGATGGGCGTGATGGTAAAGGCGGAGACCTCTCCGGTAGCATCAAAATGTATTTCCTGCGGTATTTGTGCGAAGGCATGTCCGATGGGAATCCTGGAAGTGCAGGAAAAATAAAGGAGACAAAATGAATTATACGATAAAAAATGAGTTTCTGACCGTAGAAGTCAGCGATGAGGGTGCGCAGCTGCAGTCGATCAGGGGTGCTGACGGCACAGAGTACCTCTGGCAGGCAGATCCGGCATACTGGAAAGACAAGGCGCCGAATCTGTTCCCGTATATTGCGCGTATGACAGATGGAAAGTATACGGTAAACGGAAAAGAGTACGAGATGAACATCCACGGCTTTGTAAAATATATGACATTGACCGCGGAGAAGCAGGAGTGTGATGCGATCACGTTCCGCCTTGACAGCTGTGAGGAGACGAAGGCGCATTATCCGTTTGAGTTTACTTACAGGATCACATACCGCCTGGACAAAAACCGTCTGCTTACGACGAACAGCGTAGAAAACAGGGGCGCAGAGAAGATGTATTTTGCGATCGGCGGGCATCCGGGATTTAATGTTCCCATGGAAGAAGGGCTTTCCTTTGAGGATTATTATCTTGAGTTTTCTCACCCGGCACGTCCGAATCGGATCGGATTTACGGATAAGTGTTTCCTGACCAGCCATGATGATATCTATCCGCTGGCAGATGACAGGAGACTTCCTCTTAGGCATGAGATGTTTGCGCAGGATGCGATCGTGCTGAAAAATGCGGCGCGCAGTGTGAAGATCGCAAGTGATAAGGGCAAGAAGAGTATTACAGTAGATTATCCGGATTTTCAGTATATCGGTTTCTGGCATAAACCGAACTGCGATGCGCCATACGTGTGTGTGGAGCCGTGGAGTGCTTTGCCGTCCCGTGACGGGATTGTTGAGGAGCTTACGCAGCAGGCAGACCTTACCCGTCTGGATGCAGGCAGGAGCTATGAGACAACCTGGGTGATCACGGTAGAATAGGCAGATCCTGACTCTTATCAGGAGGAAAGAAAAGGCCGGAGATTTCTGGAAAAGAGAAGAAAAGAGGGATAATGCAGGGCATATGCGATATGCACATTGCCGGCATTATCCCTTTTTAATGGTACAGGAAGGTTCTCACTTTCCTGTATCAGCGGTTTCCTGATTTCTCCGGTTCCGGATAATCAACGCCGAACGTATCTACGGTCATAGAGGCGATCTTCTGTGTCTCGAGCGGCCGGTCGCGGAAATCTGTTGCCGTCTCAGCGATCTTATTGACAATATCCATTCCCTCTGTCACCTTTCCGAATGCGGCATATGCGCCGTCCAGATGCGGGGATGTCTTGTGCATGATGAAGAACTGGCTTCCGGCAGAGTCTGGATGCATGGCGCGTGCCATAGAGAGGACGCCCTCTGTGTGCTTCAGATCATTTTTGAACCCATTCTGTGAAAATTCTCCTGGGATGGTATATCCAGGGCCTCCCATACCAGTGCCGTCCGGGCATCCGCCCTGGATCATGAAGCCGTTGATCACCCGGTGGAAGATCAGTCCGTTATAAAAGCCCTTGTGGATCAGGCTGATGAAATTATTCACAGAGTTGGGAGCGATCTGCGGATAGAGCTCAGCCTTGATGATATTGCCGTTTTCCATAGTTATAGTAACGATTGGATTTTGTGCCATAGTTGTAGTCCTTTCTGTATTGGATTTTCCTGTTAAAATGATGCCGTCCTTATTATAATCGTTTCGGGAAAAGAAGGCAAGTATTTGAAAAACAGGAAAGACAGCAAAGAAGGGGGAAAAACCGTGGGGAAGATGTGGAAAAGCCGGACCGGATCGGGCAGGGCGGTGGATGAAAGTGCCGGAAAGAGGCAGCAGATGAGAAATGGAGGGATGTAAAGTGGAAAACAACAGGGGAAGAGCCGTGGAGCGGGTGATAGTGATACTGCATGAGCCCCGGGAGCAGCAGGTGCTGAAGCTGTCTGCCAGCCTTTCTCTGGAAGGGATTACCTGCAGGGTGTACCGGGATCTGCCATCAGGTGAAGGGGTCCGGGAGGAAAAGGGCAGCGCTTTTGTTTTTGGTGAGGATGTCAGCAGGATGAACACGGTGATTATTACGGATGACCGGGGAGTGGCTGCCCGACTGGCTGCCGGAGGATTTATCTGTATCGGGTGCGAGGATGAGGATGGGCAGTGCGGGATTTCCGGGTTTTTTGAAGGAGCCGCGCTTGTGACGGATACCCTGGAAGCATTGGATGCAGATGTACTGGAGGAATGCCTTTTGCGCGGGACGGGCCGCCCGGTCACGGTAGCGTATACACAGCGTCTCGTTTTGCGGGAGATCACAGCGCAGGACGCCCCGCGCCTTTATCAGATCAGTACGCAGAAGGGGATGGAAGCGGCTCTGGCAGGCGGATTTGAGGATAATTTTTTTCGGCAGGAGACGCTGCTTGCCTATATCGGACATGCCTATCGTTTTTTCGGCTACGGGATATGGGGAGTATGGAAAAAAGACGGTCCGCTGATCGGGTGCTGTGGGTTTTCGCAAAATGGGGAGGTTGCAGAGCTTCAGTATATGCTGGATGAAGCATACCGCCGCATGGGATATGGAACAGAAATGTGTGCGGCAGCTCTTTCCTATGCGGAGGAGAGGACGGACTGGCAGAAGGTATATGTGCGGATCGCAGCCGGGAACGAGCCGTCTCTGCGTCTTGCGAAAAAGCTTGGATTTCAGGGAAACAGTTTACAAGGAAATTATAGTATGCTAGAGTATAAACTGGCTGTTTTTCGGGAAGACCGAAGGCAGCAGGAAGGCAGCGGGGAAACAGCGCTGCCGGATGAAACGTGCCAAAGACAAAAATAACACACAGAAAGAGGAGTGCATACTATGCGCATGAGACGGATCCTGGGGACGGTTTTGTTTCTGATTACAGGTATTTTGATTTTTTGCGGTATCAGTGAAGTGCTGCGCAGAAAGACTGCGGAGGCAACGGATATGGTACATTCGTTTTATGAGATAGAGGAGGATACACTGGATGTCCTGTTTCTTGGAAGCAGTCATCTGTACTATGGGGTACAGCCAAATGAGCTGTGGCGTGATTACGGGATCACGTCTTATGTCATGGGCAGTCCGGAGCAGACGGCGGCAACCTCGTACTTTCTCCTCAAAGAGGCATTTACACGCCAGAAGCCCAAGGTCGTTGTCATGGAGAGCTATTATCTGTGGAACAGCAAGCTGTACAATGGCGAGGCGCGGCTGCGGCAGGCGTTTGACGGAATGCGTTTTGGAAAAACGAAAATAGAAATGGTGCGTGAGATGCTGCCGGAGGCAGGGATAAAAGAGAAGCTTACGTATTTCCTGCCGTTTTTAAAGTACCACTCCCGCTGGTCACAGCTGGAGGACTATGATTTTGTGACAAAGCCATTTCTCAAAGGAGCAAGGCTTGACTATACGACAGTGGCGCTGGAGGATCCGGGGATCCCGAAGAAGAGCACAAAGATTCCGGAAAACAGTATGAAATATCTGGACAGGATCATACAGCTTTGTGAAGAGAATGACGCAGAGTTTGTCATGATGGCGATTCCGTTTGGAGTGGAGACAGACAACAGGCGCTATAAAAAGAGACAGGGACTAAATCTCACGCTGGAGGAATATCTGAGCGGGGAAGGGATCCCATTCTTGTTTTATCAGCGGGATTATCCTGAGATCATCAATTTTTCACTGGATTTTCGGGACAAGACGCATCTGAATACGTACGGTGCGGTAAAGCTGACCCGGCATCTGGGAGAATGGCTGACAGAGCACTGTGATCTGGAAGGTCATAAGGGAGAAAGCGCATATGCCTCCTGGGAGGAGGATCTTAAGCAGTATGACCGGGAAGCCCGGTGGGTCATGGAAAATCCGCCTGAAGCGGGCGCGTAGGAGATAGGCCGGGATAGCCCCGGCCAAATGATGTTTAATATTTTTCGGAGGAAACAACATGTTATTTAATTCACTGGAATTTCTTGTATTTTTTCCGGTTGTCTGCCTTTGCTATTACGTGATCCCGCACCGGGTGCGTTATCTGTTCCTGCTGGCGTGCAGCTATTTCTTTTATATGTGCTGGAATCCAGAATACGCACTTTTGATGCTGACTTCTACGGCGATCACCTATGCGTCAGGGCTTCTGATCGATTCAGCGGAAAAGCTTCCGGATGAAAAAAAGCGTATCTGCCGTAAAAAATGGTACGTGGCGCTTTCATTTATCAGTAATCTTGCGATATTATTCTTTTTTAAATATTTTGATTTTGCCGCGGCAACGGCAGTCAGGCTTTTGGGGATTGTCGGGCTGGAGGTACAGCCGCCGGTTTTCGATGTGATCCTTCCGGTGGGCATTTCCTTTTATACCTTTCAGGCGCTCAGCTATACGGTGGATGTATACCGCCGTGATATTTATGCAGAACGCAATTTCTGCAAATATGCGCTGTTCGTTTCCTTTTTTCCGCAGCTTGTAGCAGGGCCGATCGAGCGTTCTAAAAATCTGCTGGTCCAGATCAATGAGCGGCACAGGTTTGAGTTTGAGCGTGTAAGGGACGGGCTTTTGCTCATGCTTTACGGATTTTTCCAGAAGGTTGTGCTGGCGGAATATCTGGCGATCGCGGTAAATGGCGTCTACAATACATATACAGAGCGCACAGGCTTTCAGCTGCTCGTGGCGACTGTGCTGTTTGCTTTTCAGATCTACTGTGATTTTGGCAGCTATTCCAACATCGCCATCGGAGCGGCAAAGGTCATGGGCTTTCGTCTGATGGAGAACTTTAATACGCCGTATTTTGCCGTATCTGTGGCAGATTTCTGGAGACGCTGGCACATCTCTCTTTCTACCTGGTTTCGGGACTATCTGTATATCCCTCTGGGAGGGAACCGGAAGGGACGTGTGCGCAAGTGGTTCAATCTGATGGTCGTCTTTCTTGTAAGCGGTCTGTGGCACGGTGCAAACTGGCATTTTGTCATCTGGGGAGGCTTAAACGGAGCGTATCAGGTCATCGGAGAGTGGCTGCGCCCGCTGCGCGAGAGGATCATGCGCCTTTGCAGAGTCGACCGGCATGCAGCCAGCCACCGCGTGCTGCAGATGCTGATCACCTTTGTACTGGTAGACATTAGCTGGGTATTTTTCCGCGCTTCCTTTGCGCAGGGTGTGGAGATCCTCAAAAGGATCGCAGGTCTGGGAAGTCTGCCGTGGTTTACCTGGGGAGATAACCTTGCCGTGATGGGACTGACGCCGCAGACACGCAATCTTCTGGTTCTGTCTCTCGCTGTGCTGATCTTTGCGGATATCTGTAAATACCGCGGGATCCGGGTGATCGAGTGGCTGACGCACCAGGGCGTGTGGCTGCGGTGGCTCGTCTATTTTGCAGGGATTTTTGGCGTTCTGGTATTTGGCGTATACGGGCCGGGATATAACGCTACACAGTTTATCTATTTTCAATTCTGATCTGTGCTGCAGTTGTTACAGCTCATGTCGAAAATGCACAAAAAACAGATAATAAAATTGTAAACAGTAGATAAATTAACGAGAAGATGTGGAAAAGCTATTGCACATCTTCTCATTTTGTGTTAGTATAAGTGCATGAGTTGGAAACGTTACCGAAAACGATTCCAAAAAGAGGAACTATCAACCATCCTGAAAAGAAAGAGGGTAAAATGATGAGAAGATTTAAAAAGTATTTTGCAGCAGCGATGTCCGCAGCGATGGTAGCAGGTCTTGCAGTTGTACCGGTTCAGGCAGAGGAGGCCGCAGGCTCTGTTTATTATCTGAACTTTAAGCCGGAGCAGGCAGAGCAGTGGGAGGCACTGGCAGAGGCTTATACGGAGGAGACAGGTGTTCCGGTGACTGTTGTGACGGCAGCTTCCGGTACGTATGAGTCTACGCTCAAATCCGAGATGGCAAAGGATGAGGCTCCGACGATGTTCCAGGTAAACGGACCGGTGGGACTGGCATCCTGGAAGGATTACTGCTATGATCTGAAGGACAGCGAGCTTTACAGCTACTTAAAGAGTGATGACTTTGCATTAAAGGATGGCGATGCAGTCCTTGGTATCGCATACGTGATCGAGACATACGGCATTATTTACAACAAGGCTCTTCTGGCTGACTACTGTGCAACAGAAGGAGCAGTGATCAAGGATGCTTCTGAGATCACGAGCTTTGAGACATTAAAGGCAGTCGCTGAGGATATTCAGGCAAAGAAGGATGAGCTGGGCGTGCTCGGTGCATTTACTTCTGCAGGTATGGATTCTTCCTCTGACTGGAGATTTAAGACACATCTGGCAAACCTGCCGATCTACTATGAGTATCAGGCAGACGGCATTGCTTCCACAGATGCGATCAAGGGTACTTACCTTGACAATTACAAGGCAGTCTGGGATCTGTATATCAACAATGCGACATGTGAGCCGTCTATGATCGCGAGCATGACAGGAGAGGATGCTGCAGCAGAGTTCGCACTGGGCGAGGCAGTCTTCTATCAGAATGGTACATGGGCATACGGCGATATCACAGGCAACGAAGTGGCAGACGAGGATCTTGGCATGCTCCCGATCTACATCGGTGTAGAGGGTGAGGAGAATCAGGGTCTTTGCACAGGATCTGAGAACTACTGGTGTGTAAATGCAAAGGCTTCTGAGGAAGATATCCAGGCAACGCTTGACTTCATGAACTGGGTAGTTACAAGTGACACAGGACGCGCTTCTCTGGCAAATGAGATGGGATTTGAGACACCGTTTACGACCTTTACAGATGAGTACGGCGCAGAGAATCCGCTTCTCGATGCAGCAAATGAGTACATCGATGCAGGAAAGAAATCTGTTGCATGGTGCTTCACAACGATGCCGTCTGAGGAGTGGAAAAACGGCGTAGGAAGTGCGCTTCTTGAGTACGCACAGGGTACAGGCGAATGGGACGGCGTAGTTACTGCATTCGTTGACGGCTGGGCAAGCGAGGTAGCAGCTACAAAGTAACCGGACACAACACTCAGAAATAAAAAGAAAAAGATAAAGAAGGGGATGCTGCTGGTTTTCCGGGAAAATACCCGAAAGGGTGTCATCGGATAAGGGCAGCATCCCTTTTTGAAAAAGAAGAAAGGACGAAGACATGAACAACCGGTCTATGAAAAAATATGCCCCGATATTTTTGCTTCCTACGATGATCGCATTCACAATCGGTTTTATCGCGCCGTTCATACTCGGTGTATACCTTTCATTCTGTGAGTTTACGACAGTGACAGATGCAAAATTTGTAGGGCTTAAGAATTATCTGCGTTTCTGGAACGATCCAAGCGATGTATTTTTACATTCCCTGTGGTTTACCGCATTATTTACGATCGTGACAGTGCTTTTGATCAATGTGCTGGCATTCGCGGTAGCTCTGGCGCTGACGAAAAAGATCCGGGGAACCAATCTGTTCCGTACCGTATTTTTTATGCCGAACCTGATCGGCGGTCTGGTGCTTGGCTACGTGTGGCAGCTTCTGTTAAACGGTATTCTGGCGCAGTTCCAGCGCAACCTCAAATACGATGAGCTTTACGGATTTCTTGGTCTGGTGATCCTGATGTGCTGGCAGCAGATCGGTTATATGATGATCATTTACATATCCGGTATCCAGAATATTCCGGGAGAGTTGATCGAGGCGGCAAAGATCGATGGAGCGACGCCGCGTCAGATCCTGAAAAATGTGACGATCCCGATGGTCATGCCGTCGATCACGATCTGTACGTTCCTGACGCTTACGAACTCGTTTAAGCTGTTTGACCAGAACCTGGCGCTGACGGACGGCGATCCGTCAAAGATGTCGGAGATGCTCGCGCTGAATATTTATAATACGTTCTATGGCAGGAGCGGCTGGGAAGGCGTCGGACAGGCGAAGGCAGTGATCTTCTTCCTGCTTGTGGCAGCTATCGCGCTGGTACAGAACTACTTGACAAGGTCGAAGGAGGTGCAGCAGTAATGAACGCAAGAAAAGCAAAGCATGGGTGGATCTGGACACTCTTTTTCTCCATACTGTCTGTACTGTGGGTATTCCCGATCGTGCTTGTATTTATCAACTCATTTAAGAAAAAAGCATATATCAGCCGCGCGCCGTTTCAGATCCCGACAGACAAGATGTTTGTCGGCTGGGATAACTATGTAAATGGTATTGAGAAAACAAACTTGATTGAGGCGTTTGGCTGTTCGGTATTTATTACTGTATTTTCTGTGGCAGCGATCATTCTGTTCTGCTCGATGACGGCATGGTATATCTGCAGGGTGAAGACGAAGGTGACGACGACGATTTATTATCTGTGTCTGTTTTCCATGATCGTGCCGTTCCAGATGGTTATGTTTACACTTTCCAAGATCGCAAATATGTTAAAGCTCGGGAATCCGGTCGGCATCATTGTTGTCTATCTCGGCTTCGGAGCAGGTCTGTCAGTGTTTATGTTCGTGGGCTTTTGCAAGTCGATCCCGCTGGAGATCGAGGAGGCGGCGATGATCGATGGCTGCAATCCGCTGCAGACGTATTTTCGCGTGGTGCTGCCGATCATGAAACCGACATGCGTGACAGTGACGATCCTGCAGGCGATGTGGATCTGGAATGACTACCTGCTCCCCTCTCTGGTGCTTGACCAGAAGCGGTGGAAGACGATCCCGATGGCGGTCCAGTATCTGAAAGGCGGATACGGTTCTGTAGATATGGGCGCCATGATGGGAACGCTTGTGATCGCGATCATACCGATCATCATATTTTATATTGCATGTCAGAAATATATCATCGAGGGCGTGGTTGCCGGAGCTGTAAAGGGCTGATCGAACATACGGAAACGGCAAACAGATAATTAGGAGGACACATATGAGAACGTGTGGAATTTTGCTGCCAGTATCGAGCCTGCCTTCTCCGTACGGGATTGGCTGTTTTTCAAAAGCTGCATACGAGTTTGTAGATCAGCTGAAGCGCGCCGGGCAGACCTACTGGCAGATACTTCCGCTTGGACCTACTGGATTTGGCGATTCCCCGTATCAGTCATTTTCAGCGTTTGCGGGGAATCCGTATTTCATTGATCTGGATACGCTTAAGGAAGAGGGCCTGCTTTTGCCGGGAGAATATGAGGATCTGGATTACGGGCAGGAGGAGACGGCCGTGGATTATGAAAAGCTGTACCGCGTGCGTTTCCAGGTTTTGAAACTTGCATACGGCAGAGCCTGCCTTGCGGGCAATGCGCAGTTTGAACGCTTTGAGCGGGAACAGTCCTTCTGGCTGGAGGATTACAGCCTGTATATGGCGGTCAAGCGGCGCTTTGGCGGGAAAAGCTGGGAAGAATGGGACGATGATATCCGACTTGGCAGGCCGGAGGCGGTTGAGCGGTACCGCAGGCTTTGCAAAGAGGAGATCGGCTTTTATAAATTTTTGCAGTATGAGTTTGACCGGCAGTGGACAGCGCTCAAAGCATATGCGAATGCAAAAGGGATCAGGATCATCGGTGATATTCCGATCTACGTGGCGTTTGACAGTGCAGACAGCTGGGCGTCCCCGGAGATGTTCCAGTATAATGAGGACCGCAGACCGTCTATGGTGGCAGGCTGCCCGCCGGATGCATTTTCTGCCGACGGACAGCTCTGGGGCAATCCTCTGTATGACTGGGATTACCATGAAAAGACCGGCTATGCGTGGTGGATCCGCCGGATGGAGCATTGCTTCCGGCTGTATGACGTGGTGCGCGTGGATCATTTCCGCGGCTTTGATGAGTATTATGCGATACCGTACGGAGACAGGACTGCTGCAGGCGGGCACTGGAAAAAGGGTCCCGGGATGAAGCTGTTTGACGCTCTGCGGGCGCATTTCGGCACGGTGCCGATCATCGCGGAGGATCTCGGCTATCTGACAGACAGCGTGATAAAGCTTGTGGAGGATACGGGCTACCCGGGCATGAAGGTGATGGAGTTTGCGTTTGATTCGAGGGAGGCCGGAGATTATATGCCTTATAATTATACGCATAACTGTGTCGTCTACACGGGGACCCACGATAACCAGACGCTTTTCGCATGGTATGATGAGTTAAATGATGCGGACCGGGCTATGGCTGCGGAGTACCTGCACCTCACAGATGAGGATCGCGAGGAGACGGTATGGGCGTTTATCCGCCTGACGCTTTCAAGCGTGGCTGATACGGCAGTGATCCCGATGCAGGATTACCTTGCCCTGGGGGCGCAGGCGCGGATGAATCATCCGTCTACGATCGGGACAAACTGGAGATGGAGGATGACGCAGGGCTGCCTGACGGACGAGCTGATACAGAAAATCGGCAGATTAGCTGAATTATATGGAAGACACTGCTAGAAAATGAGCTGTCTGCTGTGAGACATATCCGCCGGATCTGTTTTGCAGCAGGCGGCTTTTGTTTTTCTTGCATTTTGTGAGGCGAGTTGTTATAATTTGACACAGCAAACTCCGACGTGTTTTGGTGCGTGCGCTGCGGTCTGTCTCAGTGCATGAGATACAGCGGCACATGAGATACAGCGGCGCATACGGCGGAGGAGATTTGTGTCATCGGAAGGAGGACCGGCACATGGGACAGTTGACGATCAAAGAAGTGGCAAAATTGTGCGGAGTCGGAGTGAGTACGGTGTCGCGGGCGATCAATGATCATCCGGATATCAACGAAGACACAAAGAAAAAGATCATGGATACGATCCGGGAGTATAATTATATACCCAATAACAGTGCACGCAATTTAAAAAGAATAGATTCAAATACGATCGCTGTGCTTGCAAAGGGGATCACGAACCCGTTTTTTGCAGATATGATCCAGGTATTTGAGCGGGAGATCACAAAAAAGCGGTATTCTTTTATCTTGCAGCATGTGGAGGAATTCGAGGATGAGGTGGATGTTGCCGTACAGCTCGAGAAGGAAAAACGGCTCAAGGGGATCGTATTTCTTGGAGGACTGAGCAGCCATACGGCGGATAAGCTCGAGCAGCTTACCGTACCGTATGTGATCAGTACCGTAAATGCAGCGGCGCTTGGCAACGGAGCAGCCTACGTGACCGTGGATGATGAGAGGGAGAGCTGCAGGCTGGTAGAATACCTTTGCTCCTGCGGACACCGCAGGATCGCAGTGCTCGCGGCAGGGCGCCAGGATGCAAGCATCGGCGCGCAGCGTTTAAACGGTTACCGCAGGGCGCTTGAGCAGTACGGGATTGTGTATGATGATGCGCTCGTGATGCGGACAAAGGACGGACAGCCGACCTATTCTATGGAAAATGGTTATGCTCTGACAAAAGAGCTTTTGAATCTTGGAAAAGAGTTTACATGTATTTATGCGATGTCGGACAGCATGGCGATCGGAGCCTGCAAGGCGCTTTTTGATGCGGGCAAAAGGATTCCGGAGGATTATTCCGTGGCCGGATACGACGGGCTTACGGTGGCACAGTACTATGAGCCTTCGATCACGACGATCCGTCAGCCGCGCCGGGAGATGGCGGAAGCGACGATCCAGATGCTGTTTGACCTGATACGGAAAAAGCCGGTACGCAGACAGCGCATCTTTGAGGCGGAGCTGGTCCTGGGAGGATCGACGCGAAAGCTGTAGAGAGACGGGCGGCGTCATGGCGCGCCGGTGCAGACGCGCCGCATGGCAGATGGCGCGCAGAGAAAACGGCATAAAAAGCTGGAGGCAGATCATGGGAATTATTAAAGCAAGAAAGCTTGCGCACGATTATTTTAAACTGGATGATGAGGGAAGGGTAGAGTCCGTCTCACGCGCAGTCGATCACGTTGATCTGGATGTGCAGGAGGGGGAGTTTGTGGCGATCCTCGGACATAATGGATCAGGAAAATCCACGCTTGCCAAGCATATCAATGCGATATTGCTCCCGAGCGAGGGGACGCTTCTCGTAGACGGCAATGATACAAAGGACGAGTCAAAGCTGTGGGATATCCGGCAGAGCGCCGGGATGGTATTCCAGAATCCGGATAATCAGATCATTGGTACGATCGTTGACGAGGACGTCGGCTTTGGACCGGAAAATATGGGAGTCCCGACGGAGGAAATCTGGCAGCGCGTCGAGAAGAGCCTCAAGGCAGTCGGTATGTGGGAGTACCGTTCTCATTCTCCAAACAAGCTGTCCGGCGGTCAGAAGCAAAGAGTGGCGATCGCCGGCGTGGTCGCTATGCGGCCGAAGTGCATCATTCTCGATGAGCCGACAGCGATGCTGGACCCGAATGGGCGAAAAGAAGTGATCCGCACGGTGCACGGCCTGAATAAATCAGAGCACGTTACAGTCCTGCTGATCACGCATTATATGGAAGAGGTCATTGACGCGGACAAGGTCATTGTCATGGATCAGGGAAAGATCGTGATGCAGGGGACGCCGCGCGAGGTATTTTCTCGTGTGGAGGAGCTAAAGAGCTATCGGCTGGATGTGCCGCAGGCGACACTGGTCGCGCACGAGCTCCAGAAGGCAGGCATTGATCTGCCGGACGGGATTTTATCGAATGAGGAACTGGTGGCAGCGCTTGAGGAGTACCGGAAGGGGCAGAGAAATGGCAATTAAAATCGAACATCTGAATTACGTATACAGCGCCGGGACAGCATTTGAGCGGCATGCGTTAAAAGAGATTAATCTGGAAATACCGGATGGTCAGTTTATCGGTGTGATCGGTCATACCGGATCAGGAAAGTCCACACTGATCCAGCATCTGAACGGCCTCCTTCAGGCGACCTCAGGAGAAGTATATTATAATGGAGAGAACATCTACGGGGAGGGATACGACAGAAAGCAGCTGCGCAGCAGAGTCGGACTCGTATTCCAGTATCCGGAGCATCAGCTTTTTGAGACGGATGTGTTTACAGATGTGTGCTTCGGTCCCAAAAATCTCGGGCTTCCGGCAGAGGAGGTCGAGGCGCGCGCCTATGAAGCGTTAAAGCTTGTGGGATTAAAGGAAAAGTATTATAAGTCGTCCCCGTTTGAGCTTTCCGGCGGACAGAAAAGGCGTGTGGCGATCGCCGGTATCCTGGCGATGAACCCGGAGGTGCTGATCCTCGATGAGCCGACAGCGGGGCTGGATCCGAAGGGACGCGATGACATCCTGGATCAGGTGAAAATGCTGCATGAGGAGCGAGGGATCACTGTTTTGCTCGTCTCGCACAGTATGGAGGACATCGCCCGCTACGTGGAACGCATTATCGTAATGAACAGGGGACAGGTCATGTTTGACGATACGCCGCGCGAGGTGTTTCATCACTACAGAGAGCTCGAGGAAGTAGGGCTGGCTGCCCCTCAGGTCACATATCTGATGCACGGGCTGCAGGAGGCGGGCTGGGATATTGCGACGGATGCGACAACCGTGGAGGAAGCGGCGGATGCGATACGGCGATTTTTAAAATAACTGCGTTCGCGGCCGTCAGAAAAATGAGCAGGAAGGGAAAAGACCTGCGGGAGAGAAAAAATCATGATAAGAGAAATAACATTAGGACAATATTATCCGGGAAACTCCGTGATCCACAGGCTGGATCCGCGCGTGAAGCTTGCAGGCACGCTGGTATTTATTATTTCTTTATTTGCCTTTCATTCCGTGGAGGCATATATCGGGGCAACACTTTTTTTAGCAGCGGTCATCACTGTTTCGCGGGTACCGCTTAGTTTTATGCTGCGCGGACTGAAATCCATTTTCTTTTTGATGATGTTTACGGTAGTATTTAATCTGTTTTTAATAAAGGGGACTCCGGTCGTAAGCTTCTGGATCTTTACGATCACGAAGGAAGGAATCGAGATGGCAGTGTCGATGGCGATCCGTCTGATCTATCTCGTCATCGGTTCTTCTGTGATGACGCTTACGACAACACCGAACGATCTGACAGACGGACTGGAAAAAGCGCTCCATCCCCTGAAAAAGATCCGGGTTCCAGTACATGAGATCGCGATGATCATGTCGATCGCGCTGCGCTTTATCCCGATCCTTCTGGAAGAGACAGATAAGATCATGAAGGCGCAGATGGCGCGCGGGGCTGATTTTGAGTCAGGCGGTCTGATCCAGAAAGCAAAGAGTATGATCCCGCTGCTTGTCCCGCTGTTTATTTCTGCCTTCCGGCGTGCAAATGATCTCGCTATGGCAATGGAGGCGCGCGGGTATCACGGAGATGAGGGCAGGACGAAGATGAAGCCGCTGGTATATCACGGCAGGGACAAGATGGCATACCTGATCCTGCTTGGCTACCTTGTGGTAATGTTCCTTTTGAACCGGATCGGATTTTTTGCAGGATTGTGGGGACTGTAAGGATGGAAGAGCAGTGGAAGGTTTACTTCGACGCAGGCTTCTGGGGGCATCACGGCAGAGATCATGCCGGGAAAGAGATCCCGGTCGGGAAGCAATTGGAATGGGCGGGGCACCACTGGGTGATCCCGGGCGTGTATTCCTGCGGCAGGGGACTTGTCGTTGATCTTTGTATGCGGGTCAGTGCCAGAAGCATCCGCAGCTTTATGGAAAAGTGGAAGCCGGGACAGGAAGCAGGCTGGTATGAAAGTCTTAGCCGCGAGCAGCAGATGCAGATGGAGCTGGAGCACCCTCTTTGCATGCATATCAGACCGCGCATAGAGGTGAACGGAAAAATGCTGCAGGCTTCCCGCGGCTGTTCTGTGAGCTTTCATCCCTTTCTGCCGGATCAGGCCGGCAGGGAACCGGAAGTGAAAAGGATCATGGACTATTATGGGCTGGATGATTCCTTTGGGTGGATTATTTACAGAAATGCATTTCGCTGGGCTGGCAGATGCAGACCTGAAATCAGGACGCTTTTTCTGACACTGGAGCAGCAGCCGGTACAGATCCCGGGGCCGCATGTCCGGCTTCACGGAGTGGGGGATCGCTTTACATTTTCCAGTCCCGCAAGCGGGATCTCTCATACGCTGACGGTAAAGGAGATCGAGCATCAGAGCCTCCCCTCAGACAGGCTTGCAGATGCCCGACTGGTCTGTCCGACTCACTATATTGCCATGAGCTATACGGTTTCGCCGGAACCGACGGAGAAGATATCTCTCTTTGACTGTGCAGAAAGTGACAGACCAAGGGAGATCGGGCAAAGAGGGGGTGAGCCGCATCCTGCGGCAAGTGGCGTCAGCATTATCGGAGGAGCAGACGGACCGACAGAGATCGTGCTGGGGACAGACTTTCGGGAGCCGATTCATATCGCGTATTCTGCGCTGCATTTTGAGCCGGTGTCAGAGGAGGTCGAGTGGCGCATGGTATTTTCAGTCAGACAATTTGAGGAAGCCTCCTTTGTGCTTTTGTAAAGGTTTCAGGAAAAGTCATATTTGAAGAGTAAAAGACAGGAGAACAGACATTGAAACGGGTGAAACTTACAGTTGCCTATGACGGGACAAATTACTGTGGCTGGCAGGTGCAGCCAAACGGTGTGACAATAGAAAGTGAGCTGAACAGGCATCTGAGCGAGCTGCTGGGAGAGGAGATCCGCGTGATCGGGGCAAGCCGCACCGATGCAGGCGTGCATGCGCGCGGAAATGTGGCGGTGTTCGATACCTCATCCCGGATTCCGGCAGAGAAGATCTCCTATGCGCTCAATACGCGTCTGCCGGAGGACATCCGTATCCAGGAGTCCTGTGAGGTGCCCTCTGATTTCCACCCGCGTTTTTGTCATACAGAGAAAACGTATGAGTACAGGATCTGCAACCGCAGATTCCCGGATCCGTGTGCAAGACTGTACTCGCTGTTTTATTACTGGGATCTTGACGTGGACAGAATGCAGCGGGCAGCCGATTACCTCGTGGGGACACATGATTTTACAAGCTTTTGCACGAACAAGCCGGAGGTGACAGACCGTGTGCGTACGATCTACAGCATCGATGTGGTGCGGGACGGCGAGATGATCACGATACGTGTGCGCGGAAACGGCTTCCTGTACAATATGGTGCGGATCATCGTCGGGACGCTGCTGCGTGTCGGAAGCAAAATGATGGAGCCGGAGGAAATCCCCGAAATTTTGGCCGCACGCGACCGGAGCCGTGCAGGAGATACCGCACGCCCGCAGGGACTTACACTGGTACAGATCCGCTATCTGCCGGATGCTGCTTCATAATCCTCAATATATTTTTGCAGCTTTGCAAACGCGCCCTTATAGATCACGCCAAGCAGCTTGTCCGTGCGGCGCAGCGCAAGCTGGAGCTGCTCCTGTGTGATCAGACCATCGCGCGCAGCGTCTGCGAGCTCATCAAGATCGACAACACGCACAAAGCCGTCCGGATAAACGATCACATCCACAAGCAGATCTGTAAATATATAAGTATCTGTGTCACTGTCAAAGGTGTAGTCAATGATATCGCAGTACCAGCTGATCAGCTGATCCTCGTGATCGTAAAATTTGCTCACCTTAAAGCCGCGTTCCATAAAGTAGCAGGAGTAGCCGCGGCAAAGCGTTTTCTTAGGACGGATCGTGTTCCATTTTGTGATGATGACCTCCTGGTCATGATACAGTATCTCATCATTCTCCAGCAGAATACACTCATCAGGGATAATTCGCTTTCGATATAATTTCAATTCACTCATCGTCATCCCCTCCTGATAGATAAAGATAGAATAGCAGAGATTTTTACAAAAGTCTACTAGAAGAAACCGCACCGGAAAAAACAGCAGGCTGAGCGGTTAGCGCCGTTTAAAGACGCCTGACGAATCACAAAAAATCAGAAACAAATAGTGTTACAAACCCCAAAACTATGATACAATGTTCACGAAAGCAATGAGCAGTGCGAATCCATCAGACGGATCACCGGCTGCTTGCAGACGGGAGAGCCGGATGTTGGATTCATAGGGCGAAAGCCCGTGACGAGGGAATGCGAAGCATTGCCGAGGTAGCACTGCGGAGTTCGCAGAGTTCGCAAAGTTCGGGCATCAGTGGCGAATGATAAAAGTAAAATACAGGATGAGAAACAGGAGGTTTGGCAGATGATTCAGGATAGTATTGCAAAATTGATCCAGTACGGGCTGGAGACGGGACTGATCGAGCGGGAGGATGCGGTATACACAACAAACCGTGTGCTGGAGCTTTTGCAGATCGATGCACTGGAGGACAGTGCGCACAGCGCGATCTGTGCGTATGAGCCGGGCAGTGGGGAGATCATAGCACAGCTTCCGCAGATACTCGGGCAGATCTGCGATTATGCGTATGAGCATAAGATATTAGAGGAGAACACAGTCGGCTACCGGGATCTGTTTGATACGAAGGTGATGAGTCTGCTGGTAGACCGTCCTTCCAATATCATCCGCAGGTTCCAGGAGCTGTACCGTGAGGATCCGAAAAAGGCAACAGACTTTTATTATAAGTTCAGTCAGGATACAGACTACATAAGACGTTACCGCATCGCGCGGGACCGCAAGTGGATCTCTCCGACGGAGTACGGGGATCTGGACATTACGATCAACCTCTCCAAGCCGGAGAAGGATCCGAAGGCGATCGCGGCAGCAAAGCTGGCAAAGCAGACCTCCTATCCGAAGTGTCTGCTCTGCATTGAAAATGAGGGATATGCAGGAAGACTGAACCATCCGGCGCGCCAAAACCACCGTATCATTCCGGTGACGATCAATGGCAGCCGCTGGGGCTTTCAGTATTCCCCCTATGTGTACTACAACGAGCACTGCATCGTCTTCAATTCTCAGCACATCCCGATGAAGATCGAGCGTGCGACCTTCGGCAAGCTGCTGGATTTTGTAAAGCAGTTCCCGCACTATTTTGTAGGATCAAATGCGGATCTGCCGATCGTAGGCGGATCAATCTTGAGCCATGATCATTTTCAGGGCGGCTGCTACGAGTTCGCGATGGCAAAGGCGCCGGTGGAGACAGAGGTGACCTTTACGGGCTATGAGGATATCGAGGCGGGGATCGTGAAATGGCCGATGTCTGTGCTCCGCCTGCGCTGCGAGGATACGGAAAGGCTCATTGATCTGGCGGATAAGATCCTCCACGTCTGGAGAGGCTATACAGACGAGGCTGCGTTTATCTATGCACAGACAGATGGAGAGCCGCACAATACGATCACGCCGATCGCGAGAAAGCGCGATGGAAAATTTGAGATGGATCTCGTTTTGCGCAATAATATCACGACAAAGGAGCATCCGCTTGGCGTATATCATCCGCATGCAGAGCTGCATCATATCAAGAAAGAAAATATTGGTCTGATCGAGGTTATGGGACTGGCAGTGCTTCCGGCACGTCTCAAGGATGAGCTGGAGCATCTCAAGGAGGCAATGCTTGAGGGCCGTGATATTGCAGGGGATGAGGAGCTTGGAAAGCATGCAGACTGGGTAGAAGAGCTGAAGGAAAAATACGGCAGCTTTGAACGCGGCACGATCGACCGCATCATTGAGGATGAGGTAGGTCTTGTATTCAGCAAGGTTTTGGAGCATGCGGGGGTTTATAAGAGAACTCCGGAAGGGCAGGCGGCATTCGGCCGTTTTATCGAAGCAGTAAATGGCTGAGTTCCTGCCCGGCCGGGCAGATGAAGCACAGGAGTAACAGAGGAGGAAGAGTGATTATGAGAAAAAATATTCTGGCGCCGTCGATCTTGTCAGCAGATTTTTGTCATCTGGAGCAGGACATTGCACAGACGGTCGATGCAGGCGCACAATATCTGCATATTGATGTGATGGACGGGATGTTTGTGCCAAGTATTTCATTTGGCATGCCGGTGATCGAGTCCATCCGCAAATGCACAGACTGCTTTTTTGATGTGCATCTGATGGTGGAACAGCCGGAGCGCTATATTGAACGGTTTGCACAGTGCGGAGCGGACGGGATCACGGTGCATGCAGAGGCCACAAAGCACCTGCACCGGGCGATCCAGCAGATCCATGCGTGCGGTGTAAAGGCGGGCGTGGCGCTGAATCCCGCGACTCCGCTGTCAGCGCTGGATCACGTGCTGGAGGATGTGGATATGATCCTGATCATGACAGTCAACCCTGGATTCGGAGGGCAGAAATACATTCCTCAGATGACCGAGAAAATCCGCACGCTGCGTCAGAGACTGACACAGATGGGGCTGGAGACGGACATCCAGGTGGATGGCGGTATCAAGACAGATATGGTGCGCAGTGTGCTTGAAGCAGGAGCAAACATCTGTGTCGCAGGCTCGGCAGTATTTGGAGAGGATATTACAGGCAGAACAAAGGCATTTATGGAGATCCTCAAAGAATACCGTCAGTGACCGGTATAAGCGGCAGGGACGTCAGCGACGGCGGGAAGCAAACAGAAAGAAGAACAAAGGACCCCGAAAAGGGTACAGAAAAAGAACAGAAAAGGAAAACAAATTAAGAGCAAAAAAACTGGCAGAAACAGCACAGGCGGACAGGAGGAAGACAATGCTGGCAATTGGATGTGACCATGGTGGTTATGAATTAAAACTGGAAATTTTAAAATATCTGGATGAAAAAGGGATCGCTTACAAGGATTTTGGATGTGACAGCACGCAGGCGGTTGATTATCCGATCTATGCGAGAAAGGTTGCTTCCGCGATCCTTGACGGAAGCTGCGAGAAAGGCGTGCTGATCTGCGGTACCGGGATCGGTATCTCGATCACAGCAAACAGGATTCCGGGAATCCGCGCGGCGCTTTGTACCGACTGCTTTTGTGCAGAGGCTACGAGACAGCACAATGACGCGAATATCCTGGCGCTTGGCGGCAGAGTGGTAGGACCGGGACTGGCAGTAAAGATTCTGGACACATTCCTGAATACACCATTTTCCGGAGCGCCCAGACATCAGAACAGGATCAATCTGATCGACGAAAAGGAGTAAGCACAGGGAGCAGGGATCCGCTGGCTTGCGTAAAGAAAAACAGTCCTCAAAAGGACAAAATAAGGCTGCGGCAGAATCATCCGGCGGTATGTTTACCGGAGATGATCGTTTGCCGCAGCCTTTTTGCATGGCGTCTGAAGCGCTAAAGCGGGTAAAAGCCGGAGGATCTGCTAGCAGGCCTGCTTCCCGGCTGCCTTTTTGGCGCAGAGACGTCTCTTTACCGGGACAGAGATCCAGATCAGGATACAGAGGATAGAAATACCGATACCCTCCTGCATATACGGCTGATGGTAGGTGAAGGTGAAGGTGTGTTCACCGGCGCTTACCGGGATGCTCATAAAGCCGATATCTGCGCGGAGGATGGGCACCTGTGTGCCACCTACGGCGGCGCTCCATCCATTTTCATAGGGGACAGGCAGGAATACATAGCCGTCCTGCGCGGCTGTGACGGTTCCGCTCAGGCTGGAATCATTGACCGGATCCTCCATAAAAACGGAGGACTGTGCATCCTGCGTGCAGGAGGTGCGGGAGCCGAGCAGGCGGATATTTCGCACTGTTCCTTCGAAGCAGCCGTCTACCCGGGTGAGGGTGATGGCATCTGCGGATCCAGGAATGGCGAGCTGCACATGTTTTTTCTCACCGGCATTTACCCGGAAATGATACGGCATGGGCTGTCCGTCATTAACGACAAAGTCGCTCACCTTTGGCGCTGTGATGTCAAATTCCAGATAGGTGCGCTCATATCCTTCCAGATCGCTCGCATTTAACGGGATCGTGACAGAGTCAGTACTTCCGTCTGCTTTGATCTTTTTCATACGGACGGGAAGCTTTTCCAGTGCGTATTCTTCCAGCACGGCGTCCTTTGAGACAGTATTTCCATATTCGGCGGCTTTGGCCGTGTCGGTATTGTCAGCGGCAGGATTGCCGATCAGGCCATCTGTAGTGCCCGCAGCATCAAGAAAGAGTGTTTCCAGCAGCATGCGTTCCAGATCCAGGGTCCCATATGCGTCCCGGAGGAGTTCGCTGTCTGCCGTATCCGCATAAAAACGCGCAAGGGAAGCGGTATTGTGGTTCTGGTAAATATAAATATCGCCAAACTGTTTGAGCAGTGTAAAACCGTCAAGCTGCAGATCAGGCTGCTGAGAAAGCAGATATTTTATACCAAAGAGCGTGCTGTGACCGGTGTAATAGCCAATCTGGCGATAGGAATATTCATATCGTGCCATGATCGGGAAATTTGGGATCACGAGATTGACAAACTCCTCCAGATTGCTGTTTGGAGTAGAATTATATGCGCTGATCCCGCGGTATTCCTGCGCCATGCCGTCCATGCAGAAGCTTCCGCCGTAGTAATCCTTCTCTATCCGGTAGAGGGAGGGATCAGTCTCATGGAGATACTCGAGCGCCTGCGTGACATTTGGATTGTACAGGCTCTGCCAGTAGACCGGATCGGTCCTGGTGAGCACATTTCGGCGGTTATAGCAGAAATATCCCTCTGCCGTCATATTGAGCATGGCGCATGCAAGCAGCAAAAGAGAAAGCATCCCGCTGTGCCTTTTTAAGAAAGCGGCAGCAGGCAGCGTCTTTTTGTGCGCGGTGAGGAAGAAAAGGGCGCACAGGAACACAGCGATCAGTACAGAAAGGACTGCGTTTGCCTTCAGCGCTTTTTCTGTTACCTCGGAAAAAGACAGAAATCCGGCTGCGGCTATGTAGACAGCTGAAAGCGCCAGCGCGGGCAGGCAGAGCTGTCTGCGCACAAGGATCTGATCCAGCGTGTAAGCCGAAATAATGGCGAACAGCGGCATAAAAATAAAGGAATGCCGCGCGAACGGATAGGCAAAGGCATTGAAGGCCGCCGCTCCCAGCCGTGTAAACAGGCAGAAAATGAAAAAGGCGATCGCCGTATATTGCAGAACCTTTGCTTTTTTTGCTGCATTTTGCCTGTGTATCGTAAAGATATACTGAAAGGCAAGGATCAAAAACAGCACGGAGAAAAACAGTACAGGGGCCTCGTAAAAATTGGAGTATCCTCTGTAGTCGGAAAGTCCCTGAGCAACCGAGGAAAAGGAGCGCAGGAATGCGGTCTGATAGAAGTCGGAGCCGTACAAAGAGCAAAAGCCTGCAAGCTTTTCCAGAAACGGGACACTGCTGTCCAGCCGGCTGCTGTTTGTCATCAGGTAATATGCCATAGGCAGGAAGATAAAGGCGCCCATGCCGATACCGAGCACAAGGCTTGCGCAGTGCATGAAAAACTGACGGATGCGCACCCGGCGGTCCTCATCCAGGAGGATCATGCGGTACAGGAGGTAGCAGCCTGCCATGATAAAGGCCATATAGGACATGTAGACGCTCGCGCAGACCATAGCAGCTGCGGTAAGCGGCATACCCAGACTGAATTTTTTCCTGCGGATCGCGCGCTCGGCGAAAAGCAGCAAAAGCGGCAGAAAGATCACAAAGGAGCCAAACTGATAATGCTGCCCCCACACCAGCAGATAGCCGTTTAAGGCATATAAATAAGAAGCAATGATCTTGCTGCGCCCGGAGAAAGAAAACTGATCAAGGAATAAAAAACATACTGTGCCGGCCAGGAGGATCTGTGTGATCAGCAGGTAAACGATCACTCCCGGTATGCGGCCGATCCCGAACAGGTAGCCTGCCAGGTATACGGGGATCAGAAATATATTTGATATATTCAAAGAAAACATACTGGCCCCAAAGCCGTTGTTTAAGTCCCACAGAGAATAGTTGCCGTTTTTTAAATGGTTCACGATCGTGGCATACTGCATCAGGTACTGCTGACGGGTATCAGATCCTGCGTCATTAAAGACGGCAAGAGAATCTCCGAAGAGGAAGTCAGAAAAGATGACCAGACAGCTGACAAAGAGCATGCCCCATACAAGGAGCAGGGACACAAAACGCTTGGATTGGAACAGTTTTTTCATGTATGACATAGCGATACCTTTCTTTTGTTAAAATTTAAAGCAAGCTTATTTTAACATGGGCTACTTAGATTGAAAAGGCAGACTTGACAGAAAAGCGTTATTTTAATATTATTGTAGGTATCAGTTGAATACAGAAAAGCAGGAGGCGGTTCGAGGTACAGTTTTTTGGGGAGATTGTGCCTGGAGCCTTGCGTTATTGCAGAGAGAAGGAAAATCATGATTGGTTTTAATGTACCGCCATTTACAGGCAAGGAATTTGAATATATGCAGGAGGCCGTTGCATCGCGCAAGATAAGCGGAGACGGCAAGTTTACGAGATACTGTTCGGACTGGATGGCACAGCGCTTTCAGGTGAAGCATGTGCTTTTGACCACTTCGTGCACACATGCGCTTGAGATGGCGGCGCATCTGGCAGGAGTGAAGGAGGGCGACGAGGTGATCCTCCCGTCCTATACCTTTTGCTCGACTGCAGACGCATTTGTACAGCGCGGCGCCACGCTCGTGTTTGTTGATATTGACCCGCGCACGATGAACATAGACGAAACGCTGATCGAAGACGCCATCACGGACCGGACGCGGGCGATCCTCCCGGTACACTATGCAGGAGTAGCGTGCGAGATGGATACGATCATGGATATTGCGCGCAGACATCATCTGCAGGTCGTGGAGGATGCGGCGCAGGGCGTAGACGCATACTATAAAGGCAGAGCGCTTGGCACGATCGGCGATTTTGGCTGTTACAGCTTTCACGAGACAAAGAACTTCTCTATGGGAGAGGGCGGCGCGCTCGTATTCCAGAGCGATGAGAGCAAGGAAGCTGCTGAGATCCTGCGGGAGAAGGGGACAAACCGGAGCAAGTTTTTCCGGGGACAGATTGACAAATACACCTGGGTAAATTATGGTTCTTCCTATCTGCCCAGCGACCTCAATGCGGCATATCTGTGGGCGCAGCTGGAGCTGGCTGACGCGATCGATGCAGACCGCATGGAGACGTACGAGTTTTATCATAAGGAGCTTAAAGATCTGGCGGATCAGGGCTGTATCGAGCAGCCGTTCGTGCCGGATTACGCAGCGCACAATGCCCATATGTATTATATTAAGCTTGCAGATGAGCCGACGCGCGCAGCTCTGATCCGGTATCTGAAGGAACGTGGCATCAGCACGGTGTTCCACTATGTGCCTCTCCACTCGGCTCCGGCCGGACAGCGGTTCGGGCGTTTCCACGGAGAGGACCGCTTCACGACAAAGGAGAGCGAGCGGCTTTTGCGGCTGCCGATGTATTATGGTCTCAGACCGGAAGACCGGGCGCGTGTGGTGGAGGAGATACACAGCTTCTTCCGACAGTAGGCGTATCGTATTCTGGAAGCAGCATGGAGGAAAAGCATGGATGTAAAGAAGGTTGTAAAAAGCCTGAATGTCTATACCGTAAAAAAGGGGCTTGCGTATCTGCGCCAGTATGGGCTCAAGGAGTTTCAGGTCCGTCTGTCGGAGCGCTTTGAAGAGGTCGAGACGGATTACGCCGACTGGTGCAAAAAGGATGTGCTCACGCCGCAGGAGCGGGCGCTGCAGACGGAGAAGGAGTGGGAGAACCCGCCTCTTATCAGTGTCGTTGTCCCGGTGTTTGCGACTCCGGAGCAGTTCTTGCGGGAGATGATCGAGTCTGTCACTGCGCAGACGTATCCGCACTGGGAGCTGTGTATCGCAGACGGAAGCCCGGATGTATCCGTGACGCAGTCTGTGATCGGAGAGTATCTGTCAGACCGGAGGATCCGTTATAAAAGACTGGAAAAGAATCTCGGCATATCCGGCAATACAAACGAAGCGTTCGCTATGGCAAAGGGCGAGTATATCGCTTTGTTCGATCACGATGACCTGCTGTGCGAAAACGCGCTTTTTGAAGTGGCGCTGGCGGCAAGAGAGCAGGATGCGGATGTGATCTATACAGACGAGGATAAGATAAAAGGCGCTTCAAAGGAACGGTATCAGCCGAATTTTAAGCCGGATTTTAATCTGGATCTGCTGCGGGCAAACAATTACATCTGCCATCTTCTGGTTGTGCGAAGAGCGCTGCTTGCTGAGGTCGGAGGGCTGCGGCAGGAGTATGACGGGGCGCAGGACCATGATTTCATTCTGCGGTGTACAGAGCTGACACAGCGGATCGCGCACGTGCCGAAGGTGCTGTATCACTGGCGGGTGCACGAGGCTTCTACGGCGGACAATCCGCTCAGCAAAGCGTACGCCTTTGATGCGGGAAAGCGCGCAGTGGCAGATCATATCAGACGCTGCGGAGAAGAGGCAGAGGTGACAGATACGAAGTTTCCGGGATTTTACCGTGTAAAGTACCGGGTGGAGGGAGAACCGCTCGTCTCGATCCTGATACCGAATAAGGATGAAAGGGATACCCTGAGGGCGTGTCTGACCTCGATAAAAGAGAAGTCAACGTACCGCAATTATGAGATCATCATTATCGAAAATAACAGTACGGAAAAAGAAACGTTTGATTATTATAAAGAAATTGACGGGAAAGACCGTGTGCGTGTCGTTTACTGGAAGGAAGGCTTTAATTATTCTGCGCTCAACAATTTCGGCAGTACATTTGCCGGAGGCGAATACCTTCTGTGCCTGAACAACGACATTACGGTGATCACGCCGGACTGGCTGGAGCGCATGATCGGGCAGTGCCAGCGGCGCAAAGTCGGTATTGTCGGGGCAAGGCTTTACTATCCGGACAATACCATACAGCATGCGGGGGTGATCGTCGGTATCGGAGGCGTGGCGGGAGCGCTGTTTGTCGGCATGCCCAGGGAGCGCAGCGGTTATCTGCGAAAGGCGATCCTGCAGCAGGATTTAAGCGCTGTGACAGCGGCCTGTATGATGGTGGACCGGCGCGCATGGGAGGCAGTCGGCGGATTTGATGAGAAGCTTGCCGTCGCCTTCAACGATATTGATTTTTGCCTGAGAGTAAGGGAGCAGGGGTATCTGGTGGTATACGAGCCGAATGTGGAGCTGTACCACTATGAATCCAAGAGCCGCGGATATGAAGATACTCCCGAAAAACAGCAGCGCTTTCAATCCGAAATTAATTTTATGCAGGAGCGCTGGAAGCAGTTTTTGCAGGAGGGGGATCCTTACTACAATCCGAATTTCTCTCTGAAAACGTGCGATTACTCCCTGAAAAAACGATAAAGAGGACGCGTTATGGAAGCAACGGTCGTGATACCGAATTATAACGGAATCAAATATTTAAAAGGCTGTCTTGATTCTCTGCGGGAGCAGAGCAGACATGATTTTAAGGTACTGCTGATCGACAACGGCTCTGAGGATGACAGTGTCCGTCTGGTGGAATCGCATTATCCGGAGGTCGAGCTTGTCTGTTTTGCACAGAACCGGGGATTTTGCGGGGCGGTCAATGAGGGGATACGAAGAGCCGATACGCCGTATGTGATCCTTTTAAATAATGATACAGTCTGTGAGCCGGAGTTTGTCTCTGAGCTGATCGCTGCGATGGAGGAGCACCCGGACTGTTTTTCCTGTGCATCCCGGATGGTAAAGATGCAGGATGCAGGACTGATCGACAACGCGGGAGATTACTACTGTGCGCTCGGCTGGGCGTATGCGTACGGCAAGGACCGGCCGGTGCGTCATTATCTGAAACGCCGGGAGATTTTTTCTGCGTGTGCCGGGGCGGCGATCTACCGCCGGTCTGTGTTTGATGAGATCGGCCTGTTTGATGAAGCGCATTTTGCGTATCTGGAGGATGTGGATATTGCGTACCGGGCAAAGATCGCGGGCTATCACAACTACTACATCCCGGAGGCTGTGGTGCATCACGTGGGGAGCGCGACAAGCGGTTCGATCTATAATGAATTTAAGATCCGGCATTCCTCGCGCAACAGTATTTACCTTGTATACAAGAACATGCCGTGGCTGCAGATCCTGCTCAACCTGCCGTTTCTGGCAGCAGGATTTTTGATAAAGACGGTGTTTTTTGCCCGGAAGGGGTATTTCCGGGAGTACGTGACAGGGCTTGGCAAAGGGATCAGGCTTTGCGAACACAGCAAAAAGGTACCGTTTCGGAGCAGGAATCTGCCCCATTATCTGAGAATACAGTGTGAGCTTTGGATAAATATCGTCCGCCGTCTGGCGGGTATCTGAGTTCGGGAGAGTACAGGGGGGACAGATATTGATCAGAGATAATCAAAAATATTTTAATCGTCTTCAGGTAGTCTTAGACGGGCTGGTTATTGTGATATCATACCTGATCGCATGGTATATCATGATACGCTCTGTAGACAGAGATGAGGTCGGGGTACTTCCGGCGGAGGTATACCTGATGGTGCTTCTGATGGTGGTGCCATTCCTTTTGCTTTTGTACTATGCATGCAATCTGTACGCGCCAAAGCGCATACAGGGCAGGCGGCTGGAGGGAGGAAATATCCTCAAGGCAAATACGATCTGCGGCCTTACACTGATGGCGGCGCTGTTCTGGTTTAAGCAGGGCGATGTTTCCCGTATCGTTTTGGGTGTATTCCTTGCCCTTAATGTGACGCTGACTGTTATCGAGCGCAATGTCGTGCGGATGGTATTGATGAATGCGCGCAGGATCGGCCTGAATCAGAAATATGTGATCCTTGTCGGCTACAGCCGCGCGGCGGAGGAGTATATTGACCGTATCGTACAGAATCCGCAGTGGGGCTACAAGATCCTGGGGATTTTGGATGATAATGTCGTTGCGGGGACGCTTTACAAAAATATCGAGGTGCTCGGGTTTACGGAGAGCCTTTCTCATATTCTGGAGGACAGCCACCCGGATGAGATCGCGATCACTCTGGGTCTGAACGAATACGACAAGCTGGAGCACATTGTGGCGATGTGCGAGAAATCCGGCGTGCATACAAAGTTTATTCCGGATTACAGCAAGATCATACCGACCAAGCCGTATACGGAGGATCTGCTGGGACTTCCCGTTGTGAATATCCGCCATGTGCCGCTGACGAATACCTTCAATATGATGGTAAAGCGGGTGTTCGACCTGGTGGGAGCAAGCATCTGCATCGTACTTTTTTCTCCGGTGATGCTTCTGACTGCGATCCTGATCAAGCTGACCTCCAAGGGGCCGCTGATCTTTACACAGGAGCGTGTGGGACTTCACAACCGTCCGTTTAAGATGTATAAATTCCGGTCCATGGAGGTACAATCGAAGCAGGAGGAAAAAGAGGGATGGACGACCAAGAATGATCCCCGTGTGACAGGGATCGGAAAGTTTATCCGCAGGACAAGCATTGATGAACTCCCGCAGCTCTTTAATGTGCTCAAGGGAGAGATGAGCCTGATCGGACCGCGCCCGGAACGGCCTCAGTTTGTAGAAAAATTCCGTGAGGAAATACCGCGCTATATGGTGAAGCATCAGGTACGCCCGGGAATGACCGGGTGGGCGCAGGTCAACGGCTATCGCGGCAATACATCGATCAAGAAAAGGATCGATTATGACCTGTATTATATAGAAAACTGGACGATCGGACTGGATATTAAGATCCTGTTTCTGACCGTATTTAAGGGATTTGTAAACAAGAACGCATATTGAAAGAAGGGAAAGCCATGACAGAAAAACGAAGAGTAAGGGATGAGCAGCCCGGCAGAGACGGCGGACGCCGTATGCGGCAGTCAGACCGCACACAGCGGGATGGATATCAGGGCCAGACAGGGCGCAGAGAAGCGCAGGGCGGATATCAGGGTCAGGCAGGCTACGGACAGCCGCAGGGCAGACCGCAGAGTCAGGCAGGCTATGGACAGCCGCAGGGCGGATATCAGGGTCAGGCAGGTTACGGACAGCCGCAGGGCGGATATCAGGGTCAGGCAGGCTACGGACAGCCACAGGGCGGATATCAGGGCCAGGGGGGCTATGGACAGCCGCAGGGCGGATATTATGGACAGCCCGGCTATGGTCCGCAGAATGGTCCGCAGGGATATTATCAGGATCCGCAGGGACCGGCAAAGAAGAAAAAGAAAAAAAAGAAGCACAGAAAGGTGCTTCTTGTCATAGAGATCCTGCTGCTTTTGATCCTGGCGCTTGGCATCTTTGCATTTGCGCAGCTTGGGCGCGTGGATCGTGTAAAGCTTTCTGATGTCCTGGTAAACAGCGGGATCGTCAAATCGGGTTACCGCAATATCGCACTGTTTGGTGTGGATTCCCGTTCCGGGCAGCTGGAGGGAGGCACCAACAGCGATACGATCATGGTGGCGAGCATCAATCAGCGCAGCGGTGAGATCAAGCTGGTGTCTGTATACCGCGATACGTACCTGGACAATACAAACGGAGAATACCGCAAGGCGACCGAGTGCTTTTCCGGAGGAGGAGCGGAGCGCTCTGTCAATATGCTGAACAAAAACCTGGACCTTGATATCAAGGATTTTGTAACAGTTGATTTCAATGCCATTATCAAGGCAGTGGACCTGCTTGGAGGCATCGAGCTGGATATTACAGAGGAGGAGAGGGGCTGGCTCAACGGCTATCTCGTAGAGACCTCTGAGGTGACGGGAGTCCCGTACACGACGATCGACGCTCCTGGCCTGCAGACGGTGACAGGTATCCAGGCGATGGCGTACTGCCGTATCCGATATACGGAAGGCTGGGATTATAAACGTACGGAGCGCCAGAGGGTCGTGCTGGAGAAGATTTTCCAGAAAGCGCAGGAAAAGGGCGTGACAGGACTGATCCCGCTGGTCAATGTCATGATGGATTACGTGTCAACGAGCCTTAGCAATACAGAGATCATTTCTCTGGCGTCCGGGATCGCGAAGTACAAGATCGCAGATACGACGGGCTTCCCGTTTGAGCATCAGGCGGCAAATATCGCTGCCGGCGACTGTGTCGTGCCGGTCAATCTCGCAGCGAATGTGACGCAGCTGCACAGCTACCTCTTCGGGGAGGAGAATTATACACCGTCCCAGACCGTACAGGAGATCAGCAACAAGATTATTTCTGATACAGGGATCCAGTAAACAGCATCGGAGGGATTTATGCCAGATACCAGAATTGATGTGGTCATTCCGGTGTATCGCCCGGGGAAGGAGCTGCGGCTTTTGCTCCGGCGCCTGGAAACGCAGAAGCTTCGCCCGCAGCATATCCTGCTGGTCAATACGCACGAAGAATTGTTTGATGAGAGCTGCATGGAGGGTATCCGTGACGCGCAGGTAATACACATCACAAAAGAGGAATTTGATCATGGCGGCACGAGACATATGGCGGCGATGCAAATGACAGGTGAGTATATCCTGTTTATGACGCAGGATGCTGTGCCGGCGGATGATCAGCTGACGCTGGAGCTGTGCCGTCCGTTTGCAGATCCGAATGTCTGCGCAGCATATGCCAGACAGCTTCCGGCCAGGGACTGCAATGCGATCGAGCGATATACGCGCAGCTTCAATTATGGACCGGACAGCCGGATTCAGACGGCAGACGACCTGCCAGGGCTTGGGATCAAAACCTATTTCTGCTCGAATGTGTGCGCGATGTACCGCAGGAGCGCTTACGAGGAGCTGGGAGGCTTTGTGCGCCATACGATTTTCAATGAAGACATGATCTTTGCCGCGAGGCTGATCCAAAGCGGCAGAGCGGTAGCCTACTGCGCGCAGGCAAGGGTCATCCATTCTCACAATTACAGCAGCATACAGCAGTTTCACAGGAATTTTGATCTCGGCGTATCTCAGGCAGATCATCCCGAAGTATTTGACTGTGTAAAGTCGGAGAGCGAGGGGATCCGTATGGTAAAACAGACGGCCGGATATCTTGTGAAGCATGCCAGGGCCTATCTGCTGCCAAAGCTTTTGGTACAAAGTGCGGCAAAATATGCGGGCTATCGGCTCGGAAAGAATTATAAGCGGCTTCCGCCAAAACTCGTATACAAATGCAGCATGAACAGGGGATACTGGAAAGCAGCAGAGCAGTCCGCACAACAGGATAAACAGGAGTAAAAAATGCAGGATCACAATAACGAAGAAAAAAAAGACGAATACGAAAAAATCTGTTTCTTATGTAAAAGACCGGAGAGCAAGGCCGGAAAAATGGTGGATATGGGAGGCGGCATCTGCGTATGCGCAAATTGTATGCAGAACGCGATCGACTCGATGAAGAATTCCGGTCTCTCCTATCAGGACATGATGAATATGAGTATGCCTGCTCAGGTCGTACTGACCGGGGAGGGCGATGAGAAACAGGACCCGAAAGACAGTGAAAAAAATGAAAACAAAGACTCCGGCATACCGAACATCAGTATGATCAATCTTTCCGATCTGCTTGGCGGCATGGGCTTCCAGCGTCAGCAGGTAAAAAAGAAAAAGTCAAAGGATAAAGAGGCGAAAAAGGAGTTTGATATTAAAGCGATCCCTGCACCGCACAAGATCAAGGCAAAGCTGGATGAGTATGTGGTAGGCCAGGAGCATGCCAAAAAGGTGATCTCTGTCGCAGTGTATAATCATTATAAGCGGATCGGAACGGCAGATGCAGATGATATTGAGATTGAAAAATCCAATATGCTGATGCTGGGACCCACAGGCTGCGGCAAGACGTACCTCGTAAAGACGCTTGCAAGGCTTTTGGATGTGCCGCTTGCGATCGCAGATGCGACCTCTCTGACCGAGGCAGGATACATCGGTGACGATATCGAGAGTGTGATCTCAAGATTACTGGCGGCAGCAGATAATGACGTTGACCGCGCAGAGCAGGGTATCGTGTTCATTGATGAGATCGACAAGATCGCGAAGAAGCGCAATGCGAATCAGAGAGACGTCAGCGGCGAGGCGGTACAGCAGGGAATGCTCAAGCTGCTCGAAGGCAGCGAAGTGGAGGTGCCGGTCGGTGCGGCCAGCAAAAATGCGATGGTCCCCATGGCAACCGTCAACACAAAAAATATTCTGTTCATTTGCGGCGGAGCATTTCCGGGACTGGAGGACATTGTAAAGGAACGTCTGAATAAACAGGCAGCGATCGGATTTTTCTCAGACCTTAAGGATAAATATGATGAAGACCCGAATATTTTACAGCGGGTGACGGTGGAGGATCTGAGGACGTTCGGCATGATACCGGAGTTTATTGGAAGACTTCCGATCATCTTTTCCCTGCAGGCGCTGACAAAGGAGATGCTGGTGCGCATCCTGCGCGAGCCGCGCAACGCAATCATCAAGCAGTACCAGAAGCTTCTGGCTCTCGACGAGGTGGAGCTTACGATGGATGACGGCGCTCTGGAGGCGATCGCGCAGAAGGCGCTGGAAAAGAAGACAGGCGCACGCGCGCTGCGGGCGATCATCGAAGAATTTATGCTGGATATTATGTATGAGATACCGAAGGATGAAAATATCGGAAGCGTAAAAATTACGAGAGAATATATTGAGCATACAGGAGGACCGGTGATCACTCTGCGCAGCGTCGTACCGCAGATAGAGAGCAAGCAGTGATGAGCGCACAGAGCAGCAACAGGTAAACAGGATCTTTCTGGCAATTTTTGTACAGACATTGACAGCGATTGACAAAAATGTTATGTTAGAGAGAACGACAATGATGAGGAGAGATCATTCATGAATGAAGCACAGGAGCAGTTTTTAAAGACGCTGGAAAGTCTTAAGGCACTGGCGAAGACGAAAAAGAATGTACTGGAATACGATGAGATTCTTGGCGCCTTTACCGGGATCGAACTGACAGAAGATAAAATGGATATGATTCTCGAGTATCTCGAGAAAAGCCATATTGATATTTTGCAGGGAAAGTCTCCAGATGACGCGGAGGATGATTTGCTTCTGGAGTCAGAGGAGGACATTCTCCTGTCTGACAATGAAGAGATAGAGCTGATCAGTGATGTGGACGTGCTGGAGGGTGTCAGCACAGAGGACCCTGTGCGCATGTATCTCAAGGAGATCGGTAATGTCCCGCTGCTTTCCGGTGATGAAGAGGTAGAGCTGGCAAAGCGTGTAGAGTCCGGTGATGAAGAGGCCAAAAAGGCGCTTACAGAGGCCAATCTGCGTCTGGTAGTCAGCATTGCGAAAAAGTATGTCGGCAGAGGTATGCCGTTCCTTGATCTGATCCAGGAAGGAAACATGGGTCTGATGAAGGCAGTGGACAAGTTTGATTATACAAAGGGATATAAGTTCAGTACGTATGCGACGTGGTGGATCCGTCAGGCGATCACGAGAGGTATTGCGGATACCGGCAGGACGATCCGTGTTCCGGTACATATGGTAGAGACGATCAACAAGACGCTGCGTATGACGAGAACACTTTTACAGGAGCTTGGACGGGAGCCGACCCCGGAGGAGGTAGCAGAGCGTCTGAACGTGCCGGTCAGCCGTGTGCGTGAGGTGCTGAAGATCTCGCGTGATCCGGTATCGCTTGACACGCCGATCGGTGAGGAGGATGATTCCCATCTGGGCGATTTTATCGAGGACGATACGGCTCTTTCCCCGGCAGATTCTGCAGCATTTTCCATGCTGCGCGCAGAGCTTGGGACAGCTCTCGAGTCTCTGACTGACAGGGAACGACAGGTAGTGCGTCTTCGCTTTGGTCTGGAAGATGGACGCGCGCGCACACTGGAAGAGGTTGGAAAGGAGTTCAACGTCACCAGAGAGCGTATCCGTCAGATCGAGGCAAAGGCGCTGCGTAAGCTGCGCCATCCGTCAAGGAGCAAGAGGCTCAAAGACTTTCTGACGTAAAAAAATGCCGCAGGTTTTCAAGGATCATGACTGATACCGGAAAGCCTGCGGTATTTTTATTCATTTGCTTCGAGGGAGTCCTCATTTTTGTGCCATGTTTTCAGCTTGCTCATCTCCAGATCACTTGCGACACACTCCAGATGCTCCAGAAGCTTCTGCTGCGCCCGCTCTACATCTTTTTCTTCGATCGCCATCAGGATGGCAGTGTGGTAGGGGATGCAGTTTTCAATGTTGCCTTCGATCTGAAAGGTATTTTTCCGGAACTGCTTGAGCGTCTTTACGATCTCCTTGTTGATACTGATCAGCAGCTTGTTGTGACTGCATTCGATGATCGCGGTGTGAAAGCGCTCATCGAGCACGCCCATTTCCAGTATGCTGTGAGAGCAGGCGGCATCGACGGCTCTTCGATGGATGTCTTTAAGCTGTTCCAGCTCTTTTGGCGTGTAACGGTCGATCGCGAGGCGGACAGCGATGGGCTCGATGGCCATGCGCACTTCGATCACGTCTTTTAGTTCTACCTCATTGTCCTGAAACCAGACAGCCATCTCCTCCTGGGTGATCTCTTCTTTTCGCAGAACAACGGCGCCTTTTCCATGACTGATCTCCAGATATCCCTTGGCCTGCAGGAGACGCAGCGCTTCGCGCACAGAACCGCGGGCAATGCCCAGCTCTTCGCAGAATTTTTTTTCTGACGGCAGCTTGTCCCCGATCTTTACCTGTTCGCTGAGAATGTATTTTTTAATTTCCGTCTCTGCCAGCTGTACGACAGATACTTTTTCAATCGACTTCATATTTACCTCGCTTCAGCAATCGATTTTATCCATTAAAATATAGCACATATTTCTATAAAAAACAAGAAACGATGTGATGCTAAACCTCCATCAGAGCCCGGATTACCTGCTTTTGTTCGTCGGTCAGCGGTTTGAAAGGCTTTCGGCAGTCACCGCAGGGGATACCGCGCAGCGTCCACGCATATTTTACAGCATTAAAGATCCCGACGCTGCACATCGTCTCCACGCGGGCGTTGATCTGTTTTTGGATCTCGGCGCTTCGTGCGTTCTCCCCCTGCAAAAACAGCTCGCGCGCTTTCAGGAACAGCGGCGCAAACAGGTTTACGGTAGTACCGATTGTGGCGGAAGCGCCCATCTGCAATGCTGCGATAAACTGCTCGTCAAATCCGTTGAAGAGGATCTTATCCGGGTAGCTGTCGTGCATCCGCTCCATTGCGTAGAGATTTTGAGAGGTGTGCTTGATACCGATGATCGCAGGATTCTCCAGAAGACGCCCTGCGTTTTCTTTATTAAACTCTACCCCTGTAAACTGCGGGATATTGTAAATAATGCCCGGCATACCTGGAACTGCATGCAGGATATCCTCATAATAGGAGAGGATCTCGTCCATAGAGAAATGGTAATAA
Organism: Parablautia sp. Marseille-Q6255; assembly: GCF_951230155.1. Lineage (GTDB taxonomy): Bacteria > Bacillota > Clostridia > Lachnospirales > Lachnospiraceae > Choladousia. Next base: position 12,441 of record NZ_CATNVD010000018.1, on the reverse strand, counting down.
TAGGGCGGGATCATGGAAATGGCACAGGCGCCGGTCTGCTGCGCATGGCGCGCCAGATCGGCGGCGTCCTGTGTCCGGATCGTTCCGACATGGGCGATCACAGGCACGCGGTCTTTTACCGTCTCCACCGTAACAGCAAGGACATTTTTGCGCTCCTCGCAGGAAAGCAGCAGCCCCTCGCCGGAGGAGCCGCATACGTAGAAGCCTTCCACGCCATCAGCAAGCTGCTGGCGGATCAGTTCTCTGAGCGCATCGTAATTGATACTCTGATCCTCATTCATCGGGACGATCAGAGCAGAAAAAATTTTTTCCAGGTCTTTTTTATTTACCATGCGGTCCATCCTCCGTCTACTACGAGATTTGCGCCGGTCATAAAGGAAGAAGCGCTGGAAGCCAGGAAGATCAGGGAGCCGTTGTACTCATCCTCCCGCGACATGCGTCCCATTGGCATTCTTGCGCAGAAATTTCCCTGGAAAATTTCGTCCTGTGTATCTCTCCATACGCCTGCCGGCGTCAGAGTATTGACCCGGATGTTATCCTTGCCCCAGTAGGTTGCGAGATACCGGGTAAGATTGTAAATACCGGATTTTGCGGCAGAGTATGCGACCGGCTTGATAAATGGAACACCGGTCAGCTCCTTTTTGTAGGCATAAATATCCTGGATCGGGGAGACCATGCCGTAAATGGAGCCGATGTTAATAATCGAGCCCGGTTTTCCGGCCTTTTTGATACGTGCGCCGACTGCCTGACAGGCAAGGAAGGTACCGACCAGATTGACTTCTACGACCTCGCGGAACACTTCCTCCGGGAAGTTTTCAAACGGACCGGATACCTCTGGCGGGGCGCTTGGCTGTGTGTCAATACCGGCGTTGTTGACAAGTACGTCCGGCGCTCCCCAGACGGCTTCTATGTCGTCGAGCGCCTGGTTCAGGTCGTCTTTTTTGGAAATATCTACCTGATAGAGGCGGATATTTTCATCTAAGGTAAAACCAAGCTCGGCAAACTTCTTTTCTGCTCTTTCCCTGCTCATATGGCGGCCCCAGACGGCAACCTTTGCGTCTCTTTCATGCAGCGCTTTTACATACTGTGCTCCGAGCTGTCCGAGCCCTCCGGTCACGATACAGATCTTATCAGTTACGTCAAATAAAGGATCTTTTCCTGTCATTGTCTGTTTCTCCTTTCGTGTTCAGAAACGGTGAAAGGGTGAAAGCTTAAAACATTTTAAAATGCTTTAAAATGTCAAAATGCTTTAAAATGGTTTCTGAACTATCTCTATAAGTTAAAAATAAGTTAAAAGTGTCGAATGTCTAGTTGTCCTACAATTGAGAATGATATCATACGTTTTGAACAAAAATCAATGTGGAAAATAGACAAAAATGGTCAAAATATTTTATGCACTCTGTTATATTGACTTTTATTTCTGTAGTATTTATACTATAAGCAACAAGTTGTTCTACAATCTTACAACAAGAACGTAAAAGTTTAAATGATGACGGAGGAAATGAATTATGAAGAAACAAGTAGCTTTGCTTGCGGCAGCAGCCCTTTCACTCACCGCTTTTTCTAATGTAGCATGTGCAGAAGATCTGTCTTCTCTTGATCCGGTGACATTGTCGATCTATTCGCCGGGAAATGAGAACTCGGTTCCGACCAAGACGATCATCGAGTATGCAAAGCTGGTAGAAGAAGCGTCAGACGGTCAGATCACACTGGATGTACATCATTCCGGTGAGCTCGGAAATGATGCAGAGGCGCTGCAGTCTGCGCGTATGGGGACGATCGATCTGATCTTCGCAGGTACGTCCGGCTTTACAGAGTTCTATGAGAATGCAAAGATCCTGGATCTTCCTTTCCTGTTTGACTCTGCAGAGGAGGCCTATGAAGTAGTAAACGGAGAAATCGGTGAAAAGATTTTTGCAGATCTTCCGGATACAGGGCTTGTATATCTTGCCGAGGGCGACAATGGTATGAGACAGATATCTACTACAAATAAGGCAGTTCATACGGCGGCGGACGTAGAGGGACTGAAGCTGCGTGTACCGACGAGCCAGATGTATCTGGACTGCTGGGAGACGCTTGGAGCAAATCCGGTCGCACTTGCATTAAATGAGCTGGCGATCGCACTTTCTAACGGTACGGCAGAGGGACAGGATAATGCGACCTATCATCTGGTGGCAAATGCAACGTATGACGATATTAAATACTTCAGCTTCATCAATTATATGTGGATGGGCTGCACGATGGCGGCAAATCAGGATACATGGAGCTCACTTCCGGAAGAATATCAGGCAATCCTGAAAGAGCAGGCAGTAGTAGCGGCAAAATACTCTTTTGATACCATCGCAGAGGATAATGAAGCTGCCACACAGACATTGAAGGATGCGGGTATTGAATTTGATGAAGAGCCGGATATCCAGAGCTTTAAGGATAAGCTTGGCGGTGAGGAATACTATCAGAGATACGCAGAGGAGGCATGGTTTGACCAGGCGATCCTCGATGAGATTCTTGCACACTAATGAACGTGATGCCAGTCCGGCGATAAGAAAGAATCTGCCGGTATGGTTTAGAGGATTGTGAGAGCTGCACAAAAAGCCAGGATGCGGCGGCGCGTCCTGGCTTTTTCAGGCAGATTTTGATTTTGCTTTTCTTCACTTTCATTTTCAGGAGGACTTAAATGAAAAATTTCAGAAAATTACTGGATATTTTAGTCAAGATCGTATCGGGGATTTTGATGCTGCTGGTTGTCGGTATCGTTGCGATGATGCTGACAGAGCTGTGTGCCAGAAACTTCTTCAACAAAAGCTTCCGGTTTTCTACAGAGCTGTGTGGATTTTTGTTTATGTGGATGGCGTTTCTCGGCGTTATCGTTTTGTACGACCGCAACGGTCTGATCTCGCTTGACATTTTTTACAGGAGCGCGCCGAAAAAATGGCAGCTTGTATTCTGGTACATTAGTAAAATATTTGCGATAGGTCTGGGAGTGACGATGCTTGTTGCGTACTGTGGAATGTATAAGATCAACAGCACAAGCTATTTCTCTACGATGCAGTTTATTTCTAAGGCATGGCACTTTCTCCCTATGGCTCTTGCAGGCGGCTTTATTGTACTGGACAGCATTTACCAGGTGTTGGATCAGATCATAAACCGCGGCGGCGATCAGGTATAAAGGAGGAAATAGGACATGGCTATATTTTTTATCACATTTTTCGTACTGCTGATCATCGGTGCTCCGATCAGCATTTCGATTGGAGCCAGCGCTGTTTTGGGCTGTCTTTCCCTTGGATACCCGCTGATGGTCATCGGGCAGAAGATGGTGACCGGCATTGACTCTTATCTGCTGATCGCGATCCCGCTGTTTATCCTGGCAGGCAATCTGATGAATGCCGGAAAAATCACGGAAAAAATCTTCAGCTTTTGTAAAGAGCTGGTCGGCTGGATCCCGGGAGGACTGGGACATGCGAATATTGTCGCAAGTATCATCTTTGCGGGGATGTCAGGAAGTGCTACAGCCGATGCGGGAGGACTTGGGACGATCGAGATGGAGGCGATGACAAAGAACGGCTATACGCCGAAATTCTCGGCTGCCGTGACAGCAGCTTCTTCTGTGATCGGTCCGATCTTTCCACCGAGCATCCCGCTGATCATCTACGGTGCGACGGCCAGCGTCAGCGTAGCCAAGCTCTTTATGGCAGGCGTGATACCGGGGCTGCTTATGGGTGTGGCGCTGATGATCCTCGTATTTATTTTTGCAGTCAGATATAAATTTGAGCGGCATCCGTTCCACTTTAAGCAGATGGTAAAGCAGTTTGGTTCGTCCCTGCTTTCACTGATCACACCGCTGATCATTCTGGCAGGCTTTACAACGGGCTGGTTTACACCGACAGAAGCATCCAGTATCGCAGTAGCGTATGCGCTGGTGATCTCACTCCTCGTATATCGGACGATGGACTGGAAGACATTCAAAAAATGCCTTCTGGATTCAGCGATCACCTCAGCCAATACCCTGTTTATTATTGGTACATCAACGCTCTTTACATACGTGCTGGTCAAGGAAGGAATCTCTGCACAGATCGCAGACTTCATCCTCAGCATCAGCGATAATCCGGCAGTGATCCTTCTGATCATCAATATTATTTTGCTGATCCTCGGTATGTTTATGGAGCCGGGAGCGATCCTGACACTGATGCTTCCAGTGCTGCTGCCGATCGTGAAGCCGCTTGGGATCGACCTCATACATTTTGGTCTGATCATGGTACTGAACCTGATGATCGGTCAGGTAACGCCGCCGTTTGGCGTTTGTCTGTTCGTTATTTCTGATGTCGGAAAGGTCAAGCTGGATACACTTTACAAGTCGATCCTGCCTTTCCTGGTACCGCTGATCGCAGTCCTGTTCCTGTGTACATACTGTCCGCAGATTGTGACATGGCTTCCGAATTTATTAATAAAATAAAAACGGCCATACATAAAAAGAAGATCTTCCGGAAATGCTTTTTCTGAACAGCAATGCAGAAGAAAGCAGTAAAGCAGGGACGGTCTGCGGAAAATCCGGCAGCAGGCATAGTCCGGCAGATAAGGAGGAAGATCATGGAAGACGATACGGTCAGACTTTTGCGCGAGTGCAATGCAGGTGTGAAGATGGGGATCTCATCACTGGATGATGTGATGGACCATGTACGGGAAGGGAAGCTGCGGGAGCTGCTCCGGCACAGCAGGCAGACGCACGAACGCCTTGGCGACAGAGCGCACGAATATCTTGCTAAATGCCACGACAGCGGAAAGGAGCCTGCCGCGATGGCAAAGGTAATGTCATGGGTAAAGACGAATGTGAAGCTTGCGGGAGAGGAGTCTGACCGCACAGCGGCAGATCTGCTCACGGACGGCTGCAATATGGGGATCAAATCCCTGTACCGCTACCTGCATCAGTATCCGGCGGCAGACAAGGAGGCAAAAAAGCTGACAGAGGATATTATCGGGGCAGAGGAAGCGCTGGTAACAGAATTAAGAGCATATCTGTAAAGCGGTCCGGACCGTATAACACCGCTTTTGCAAGGAGAAAGAGGCGAAGGAAAAAAAGCGGGTCCGGACAGAAAAATCTCTTGCATATTCAGAAAAAAAGATTAGAATGAAAATGTCGCAAATAGCACAGGCGGGATAGCTGTCGGTGCATTTTGCGACATTTCTGCAAGAGAAAGAGGAGAGAGTGTTATGACAAAAAGTATGACAGAAGGGAAGCCGCTGGGGCTTCTGATGCAGTTTGCGCTGCCGCTTCTTCTGGGCAATCTGTTTCAGCAGACGTACAACACGATGGACGCGGCGATCGTGGGACGTTTTCTGGGGACAGATGCGCTGGCCAGTGTAGGAGCTTCAAGCAGCGTCCAGTTTTTGATCCTTGGATTTTGTATTGGGATGTGCTGCGGCTTCGCGATCCCGGTCGCCCAGCGCTTCGGAGCGCAGGACTATGCTTCCATGAAAATCTATGTATATCATGCGGCGGTACTGTCCACTGTGATCGCAGTCGTCCTGACAGTTGTCTGCGCCTGCCTGTGTCCGCAGATCCTCCATATGATGTCCACGCCGGAGGAGATTTACGATGGAGCGTACATATATCTGCTGATCATTTTTCTGGGGATCCCGTTTAATATCTTATACAATCTTCTGGCAGGGCTGCTGCGCGCGGTGGGGGACAGCAGGACGCCGTTTTTGTTCCTTGCGGTATCGACATGTCTGAACATCGTTTTGGATCTGTTCTGCATTGTTGTGCTGAAATGGGGCGTGGCAGGCGCTGCGATCGCAACGATCATGTCCCAGGCGATGAGCGGGTTTTTCTGTCTGATCTTTATTATAAAGAAATGTCCGGCTCTGCGTTTTGAACGGGAGCATCGAGGCATGCGGCGGGAGTACACGAACAGGCTGCTTCTGATGGGGCTTCCGATGGGGCTGCAGTTCTCGATCACGGCGATCGGAAGCATGGTCATGCAGGCTGCAAATAATGGACTCGGCACAGTGTATGTCTCAGGATTTACAGCGGGCGTGCGGATCAAGCAGCTCTTTATGTGCCCGTTTGACGCATTTGCTACGGCAGTCGCGACCTTCTGCGGGCAAAATGTCGGGGCAAAGCGCATGGACCGTGTGCGCCGCGGGATCGCTGCAGGTACGGCAGTGTCTGTCGGCTACGGTATAATTTCGGGGCTTGTACTGATCTTTTTTGGGCGGGAGTTATCCGGTCTGTTCGTATCAGGAGGAAGCGGAGCAGGAGCAGTTATGGATGCGGCGGGACAGTATCTGCGCTGCATGGGATATTTTTACTGGACGCTCGGCATTCTCAATGTATCGCGTCAGGCGATCCAGGGGATGGGATTTTCCGGCAGAGCTGTGTTTGCCGGAGCGGTCGAAATGGCAGCCCGCTGTATCGTAAGCCTTGGATTTACGCCGGTATTCGGATATCTGGCGATCTGCTTTGCTGATCAGGCGGCCTGGGTGTCTGTTTGTCTGTACCTGGTGCCGATGTGTGTATACTGTATCAGAAAACTGGAGAAGCTGCAGGGATGTGCAAAATAAACTGGCATTCTCAAACTTCATAAAACTGGTTATTCCTAAAATACCATAACCTCTGTATGATAAGGACTATAAGGAAGAGCAGGAGGAAACACGGTATGAAGCATACGGCAATGACTATTTTATATGAGGTATATGATAATCTTTATATAAATCTGACAAACAAATGTCCATGTGCATGTACCTTCTGTCTGAGGCAGACGAGGGATGAGATGGATGCATCCGGTACACTGTGGCTTACGCATGAGCCCTCTTATGCGGAGGTGATCGCAGAACTGGAAAAGCGGGATATGGATAAGTATAAAGAGATCGTATTTTGCGGCTTTGGCGAGCCGACAGAGGCGCTTGATGTGCTGCTTTCTGTCGCCCGCTTCGCAAAGGAAACGTATCATAAACCGCTGCGTGTGAACACAAACGGACTTGGAAGCCTGGTCAACGGCAGGAACATCGCACCGCTTTTTGAAGGGCTGATCGACACAGTTTCTATCAGTCTGAATACACCGAATGCAGACCGGTATCATGAGCTGGTGCGCTCCAGATTTGGGGAGCGCTCTTTTGACGCCATGCTGGAGTTTGCCACCGAGAGCAGGAAATATGTGCCCAGTGTTGTGATGACGACGGTGGATACCACGCTTACAAAAGAAGAGGAAGAACAGTGCCGCGCACTCTGTGAGCGGCTGAACGTAACGTACCGCATCCGTCCATGGGAGGACTGACCGCGGACAGCCCGAGCAATTCTCTGGAAATTCACGAGCAGGAATTCAATAGGAATTCAGAAGGTGTCTCAGATTGCTATTTTGAGAAAATGAAGGTATAATAAAGCGGGATAGATGTGCGGCTTTATGCAGTGCACTGTCCTGCTTTTTCTGCTGTGTGGAAAATTTTCTCCATATGTTAAGATTTTGGCAGCAATCTTCTGCAGTGCAGGAGGGATTGTGACATACAGGATATATACAAAACTTTGCAGTTTTTTACAGGAGGGTACATGATGAGAAAACATGTGTTGGATTCTCACGCGCATACGATCGCGAGTGGGCATGCGTATCATACGATTCAGGAGATGGCTCAGGCAGCGGCGGATAAGGGACTTGAGCTGCTGGCGCTGACAGAACATGCGATGGCAATGCCAGGAACGTGTCATGAATTTTACTTTCTGAATCTGCGTGTTTTGCCGAGAACGATGTGCGGGATCGAGGTTTTATTTGGCACGGAAGCAAATATTATGGATTATGATGGGACACTTGATATGTCTGAACGGCTTTTAAAGCGGATGGATGTGGTGATCGCCAGCATGCATATTCCGTGTGTCCGCCCGGGCACAATGGCGGAAAATACACGGGCATATATCAAGGCAGTTGAAAATCCGCTGGTCAACATTATCGGGCATCCGGATGACGGCCGGTATCCGGTGGATTATGATGAGCTGGCAGCAGCCGCGAAGGAGCACCATGTGCTGCTCGAACTCAATAACAGCTCCCTGAATCCAGAAGGATCCCGCACAGATCCGGTGCCAAATGATATAAAAATGCTGGAGGCCTGCCGTAAATACGGGACGCAGATCATCGTCAACAGTGACTCGCACTGTGCATTTGATGTCGGAGATCACCAATTCGCAGACAGACTGATTGAGGAAACGGGATTTCCGGAGCATCTGATCGTAAACCGCAGTGTGGAAGAATATAAAAAATATATTAATCGCTTTACACTGTTAAAGTAACATGGTAAAATACAGAAGAGGCGTGGCAGAAGACCTGCAGTGAATACGAAGATGAGAAGGGGTAGAAGTATGAGCAAAAAAATCCGTACAGATGCGGTGGATGAACTATTTGAGGCGATCATGTGCCTTAAGAACAAGGAGGAGTGCTACCTGTTTTTTGAAGACGTGTGCACGATCAATGAGCTTTTATCGTTGTCACAGCGTTTTGAGGTGGCACATATGCTGAAGGAAAAGAAGACCTATCTTGAAATTGCAGAGAAGACCGGAGCTTCCACGGCCACGATCAGCCGTGTGAACCGTTCGCTTAATTATGGAAATGACGGCTATGAGATGGTATTTTCCCGGTTGAAGACAGGCGATACGAGAGAAACAAAGGAGGACTAAGACCTCCAGGCAGGATGAAGTGACAGACAGGAAAACCGCTGTACCGGGCAGGATGACCGGGCAGCGGTTTTGTGATAGTTCAGGAAGTCTTTTTGGGCCGATGATCACCGGAGTTTTTGTCTGTCACGTGCCGGGGCAGAGAATCAAGCATTTTTTCGATCACTTCTTTTTTCAGATAGATATCAAAGCTCAGAAGACAGATAAAGGAAAATATCTGCATAAACTCCCGATCCTCTTCTGGACAGTCGCGGAAAGAATTTCCCGCAGAATGAAAGTTGTCCATAATATCATGGATGGTTTCGCTGATCTGAGTTTTCCCCAGTGAATAAATCTCCGAGTAAACATCTTCAATACCGAATTCTTCATCAGAGTTGAAAAAACGTTCTGTAAGGGGATGAAGGATCGCCTGTATATCTGAAAGCGGAAGGAAGGATTTAAAATAATAAATAAAAATCAGCACCAGCAGATGCTCCTTCGTATAGCGCTTTTTTTCGGATGGAGGCAGAAGCTTGTTCTTTGTGTAGTTGTTGATCATCGTTTTTGTCAGAATCTTGTCTGTCTCATATCGCTTGGAGCTTTTTAAATGCTCTTCCATGAAATGCGTGACCTGATCCATATATAAATCAATGTCTGGAATATCCGCAAGACGTATGTGATCCGTGTTGCCCATCTTACTTAAGATACCGGAGAGTAGGTTTGTGTATTCCTGCTGCATAAAATCACCTCTGAACGTATAGTAGAGTCAATGCACGTACGGAAACAGATCCCGTACACGGACTCTGGTAATATACTATATAGTATATAGTTTTTGAAACGAGATGACAAGTAGTAAATAATGAAATATTGCGCTTGCAAGTCACAGGGCTATCAGTTAGAATAAGTAGGCAGAAATGAAGAGAGAAAAACGGCGAAACAGCAAAACAGCGAAACAGTAAAACAGTAAAACAGAGTAAAAGGTATCCTGTCAGACGAAGGAGTGGATAGGAAGATGCGGGAAATGGAGTTTAAAATGGAGCGGGAGGGACTCGTAAAGCCGGGGGACAAGATTACAGTGTCAGAAGGTGTCCTTCCGTCAAGCTGGTATTATACAATCGAGCCGGCGATCGCAATGTCTGCAAATTATGGAAACCGGGAACGCCTGAGTGTGCGAGAGGGTGTTGTCACACAGGTGAGGACGGACGAGAGCGGTTATACGGTTGTGGCAGAATTTGATGAGTAAGGATGAAAAGCCGCAGCGCTGCAAAGAGATACAGATCAGGCAGATACGAAAGCAGATAAAAAACGAATGGATAAGGTGAAAAATATGAGTATATATGATTCTTTAAACCCGGAACAGTATGAAGCGGTGTGTCATTATGAGGGACCGCTTTTGATCCTGGCAGGAGCAGGCTCCGGAAAGACGAGAGTGCTGACGCACCGGATCGCATGGCTGATGGAGGAAAAGGGGATTGACCCGTGGCATATCATGGCGATTACTTTTACGAATAAGGCTGCTGCCGAGATGAGAGACAGGGTAAACCGGATGCTGGACGGGGAGGCACAGAGAGCATGGGTGATGACGTTCCACAGCACCTGCGTCCGCATTCTGCGCAGATACATAGACCGGATCGGCTACAGCACAAATTTTACGATTTATGATGCAGATGATCAGAAATCTGTGGTTCGGGAAATCTGCAAACGGTTGAAGATTGATACGAAAATGTACAAGGAGCGCATGTTCATGAGCATGATCTCATCCGCAAAGGATGAGCTGATAAGTCCCGAGGAGTATGCAGCGAAAGCGCAGTCAGATTTCAGGCTTAAGAAAGTGGCCGAGGTCTATGAAGAATATCAGCGCCAGCTCCACAGCTGTAACGCACTGGATTTTGACGACCTGATCGGCAAGACGGTAGAGCTGTTCCAGAGCTGTCCTGATGTCTTAGACTACTATCAGGAGCGATTTCGTTTTATCATGGTAGATGAGTATCAGGATACGAATACAGCACAGTTTAAGCTGGTGAGTCTTTTGGCCTCCAAGTATGGAAATCTGTGCGTAGTTGGTGACGATGATCAGTCCATCTATAAGTTCCGTGGTGCAAATATTGGAAATATTCTGAATTTCGAACATTTTTTTCCGGATGCAAAAGTGATCCGCCTGGAACAGAACTACCGGTCCACGCAGAATATCCTGGATGCGGCCAATGAAGTGATCAGTCACAATAAAGGCAGAAAGAGCAAGCGGCTTTGGACCGCCAACGGAGAAGGTGACCGCGTAAAATTCCGTCAATTTATGAATGCATTTGAAGAAGCGGAATATGTTTCAGGGATCATCAACGGACAGGTCAGTCGCGGCGCATGGAAATACGGCGACTGCGCGGTCCTATACAGGACAAACGCACAGTCACGCATGTTTGAGGAGAAATTCCTGCTTGCAAATATTCCATATAAGATCGTAGGCGGTGTGAATTTCTATGCGAGAAAAGAAATCAAGGATGTTCTGGCATATCTGAAGACAATCGCGAATGCGGAGGATGATCTGGCTGTGCGCAGGATAATCAATGTACCAAAGCGTGGGATCGGTGCAACGACAATTTCACGCGTGCAGGAGTACGCGATTGCTCATGACGCAAGCTTTTACAACGCACTGCGCGTTGCCGAGACGATTCCCGGCATTGGTAAAAGTGTCATGAAACTCCAGAATTTTGTTCAGATGATCCAGACCTTCCGCAGCAAGGAAGAATTTTTTTCAGTAAAGGAGCTGATTGAAGACGTCCTTGAAGTGACGGGCTACATACGGGAACTGGAAGCAGAAGGGACCGAAGAAGCGCAGGAGCGGATAGATAATATTGATGAGCTTTTGAATAAGGCAGCGGCATATGATGAGAGTCAGGAGAATGAAACGCACAGCCTGGGAGGATTCCTTGAGGAAGTGGCGCTTGTGGCTGACATAGATGATCTGGAAGAGGATCCTGACCACGTGCTGATGATGACGCTGCACAGCGCCAAGGGTCTGGAATTTCCGGTTGTATTTTTAGTTGGGATGGAGGATGGCACATTTCCAAGCTATATGAGCATCGCCTCCGAAGATCCTCTGGATTTGGAAGAGGAGCGGCGACTGTGCTACGTGGGGATCACGCGCGCAATGAAAAAACTGTATCTGACTGCGGCAAGACAGCGGATGGTGCGCGGAGAGGTACATTACAGCAGAGTCTCCCGGTTTATAGATGATATTCCAAAGAATCTGCTTCAGGAAGAAGATCAGACGGCAGCGAAAAAGGAGCGCACCTGGGAAAAAACAGTTACGCCATATCAGCAGGCACGGGAGACATTTAAGGCAAAGGTATTTGCTCCACAGCAGTTCCAGGTAAAAAAAGCGCAGGGACTGGAGTATACGGCAGGAGATCGTGTCCGTCACATTAAATTTGGTGAAGGAACAGTAAAGGAGATTGTTGAAGGCGGGCGAGACTACGAAGTGACGGTAGAGTTTGACCGTGTCGGTGTCAAAAAAATGTTTGCTTCATTTGCCAGGCTGGTAAAAGCAGACTAGCATGCCGGATTTTGGAAGAAAAGTGAAAAGTAAATGAAATGAAAAAGTTTTTATAGTAAAATTTCAGGTGCTGTGATATACTCCCATCTTTGACAGTTAGAAAAAGAAAAAATCGCTGTATCCCTCATGTTTAAAGGGCACTGAAAAACTTCCATTTCTTCTTAAGTGGAAGTTTTTCTTTTCTATTATTTTCAAATCTTTACTTAGGAAAATCATAAAAAGCTATGGTTTACTCCATAGCCAGCTCTTCTAATCTTAC
>NZ_CATNVD010000017.1 GCF_951230155.1 Parablautia sp. Marseille-Q6255 | reverse complement strand
CATCATACAGACTCCTTATGTTTTTTCTGGACAATTAAACAATAAGACAAATCTGTATGATTGGGAAGAGGTTTCGGCCTCTTCCTTTATTTTTTTACTTTTTGCCAATGATAATTATACTCTAAGTTCTATATTGTTGCTATTTTGCTATTTTTTATTTCAGAGGATGCCCGGATCGGACACCCCCTGTTTGCATTTGTGCGTTTTGCTTACATCATAGTGTTCGGCTGAGTTCCCATCTGGGCACCTGCCATAGCGCCGCCCATCTGACCACCGGCCATCTGGCGCTCCTGCTGCTCAATCATCTTTTTCACCATATATCCGCCAACAGATCCATTCTGTCTGGATGTGAGGTTTCCGTTGTATCCGTCTGTGAGCGGAACTCCCAGCTCGCTTGCCACCTCAAATTTAAAACGATCCATTGCACTTTTTGCCTCCGGTACTGCTTTGTTTGTTGATGCCATATCAAACGCCTCCTTTGTTTTCATTTCTTTTCTTTTTTATCATTTCGTTGTTTTGCAGCTCTTTGTTGCTGCATTGCTAGTATGTGCAGCTTGAGAAGATATAAACTGGAAATTGTTTGAAATGATCACAAACAAAAAAAGAATACCCCGGGTCATCACTGACTTCAGGGTATCCTTTGCCGTTTCGATTCTATATAATGTTATAATGCAATACTTCCAGTCACGTCATCGTTGATCACATAGTAAACCATGTTCTCTTCCGGCTTAAGGTACAGAGCAATGGATTTCAGGTCAGCAGCTTTATTTTTCATCTGCTTTGTCCAGATCTCCTTTACCTGTTTCATGAGATCAGCCTGACTGATCTCCTTTCCAAGGTACTGAAGGTAAACACTTTCTTTTACTACAGCCTTTTTCGCAGGAGCTTTCTTTGCAGCAGCCTTCTTTACTTCAGCCTTTACTGCATCTGTCTTTTCTTCTGCTTTTTCAGCGACCTCTTTTACAGTCGCAGCTGCAGCCTTTGCCACTTTCGCAGTTGCCTTCTTTACTGTCTGCGGTGCGTCTTTCACCTCAGCAGCGACTTTCTCTGCTGTTTCCCTGGCAATTACCTCAGCATCCTTTACAACCTTTTTCATAACAATCCTCCTAGAACCTGTAGACCTGCTCCATGTATAAAACGCGTACATGGCACGGTATTATATACATCACCAAGCATCATATACTAATTCGCCAGACATTGCAAGTCAAAAATTCCCTTAAAATTCAGCAGGAATCCGAAATTTTGCATAAAAAATGTCAAAATTTTTCGCGTTTTGGCTCCATTGTCACGTGAAGGCCCAGTTTTTTCAGCGTATTCAGATCGACTTTAGAAAGCCGTGCGGAGCAGTGCAGCTCACAGTCATTGAGCTCGCCCATGACGTCAAGCGCTCTCTGCGCGTCTTCGCTTTCCGCAGCGCTGATAGAAAGTGCGATCAGTGTCTCATCCGTATGCAGACGCGGGTTGCGGCTGCCAAAGTACTGTGTCTTAAGCTTCTGGATCGGCTCAATGGCTTTTTCAGAAATAAGAAGCTTCTCATGATCGATGCCAGCCAGCTCTTTTAAGGCATTCAGCAGAACTGCAGAACACGGTCCGAGCAGATGAGAGGTTTTTCCTGTGATGATCCTTCCATCTGCCAGCTCGATCGCCGCGCTTGTCAGATTTCTTTTCGCCTCAAGATCGTTTGCTGCTGCTGCACATTTACGGTCATTCGTTGTAATATCCAGCTGCTGCATCAGAAATTCTATTTTAAAGAGCTCATCCTCCGTCGACTCAAGATCTGCTTTGCGGATCAGCGATTCATAATAGCGCCGGATGATCTCCTGCCGGGATGCTTCGCAGCATGCGTCATCATCCACAATACAGTACCCCGCCATATTTACTCCCATATCTGTCGGAGATTTGTATGGGCTGCTGCCAAAGATCTTCTCAAACATGGCGTTAAGCACCGGGAAGATCTCAATGTCTCTGTTGTAGTTGACCGTCGACACTCCATAGGCGCTCAAATGAAAGGAATCGATCATATTGACATCATTGAGGTCTGCCGTAGCTGCCTCATAGGCGAGATTCACCGGATGAGAAAGCGGCAGGTTCCAGACAGGGAAGGTTTCAAATTTGGCATATCCGGCGCGTATCCCGCGCTTGTGTTCATGATAGAGCTGAGAAAGGCAGGTAGCCATTTTTCCGCTTCCCGGTCCGGGTGCAGTCACGACAACAAGCGGGCGGGTCGTCTCGATATAATCATTTTTTCCGTATCCGTCCTCGCTGACGATCAGAGAAATATTTTTCGGATATCCTTCAATGCGATAATGGCAGTATACCGGAATTCCCTGTTTTTCCAGCTTTGCCTTAAAGACATCAGCAAGGCCCTGCCCGCGGTACTGCGTCAGCACGACGCTGCCCACATACAGCCCGTGGCTGCGGTAAATGTCGATCAGACGGAGTACATCGAGATCATATGTGATGTCAAGATCTGCACGGACTTTATTTTTTTCAATATCCTCTGCGTTGATCACAATGATGATCTCTGCCTGCTCCTTTAGCTGCAGCAGCATCTGAAGCTTACTGGAGGGTGCAAAGCCCGGAAGAACACGCGACGCGTGGTAATCGTCAAAAAGCTTTCCGCCAAACTCCAGATAAAGCTTGTTGTCAAACATGGAAATCCGCTCTTTGATCTTTTCAGACTGCATACGAAGATATTTCTGGTTGTCAAATCCTGTTCTCATAGTTCTCTCCTCATCTTCCTCTGATCTTGTGTTTGCCTGCGCACAGACAAAATCTGCGGGCAGCGTGTTGCATATACAATATTCTTAGTATACGACATTTTTAGACGAATGGCTATTACATTTTATAAAACATAATTTTTTGTGCATGACTGAACGGTTCCGTTTTCGTTCAGGAAACGTTTTTCCGTCTTTTCTGTCATTAGTTATAAAAAAAGGATAAAATCACTTGCTTTTTTAGAAATTTTTGCTATACTATATTTGAGACAATTTGACTTGGAAAGGTTGGTAAAAGATGAATATCGGATTTATTGCGCATAACAGTAAAAAGACTCTGATCGAAAACTTCTGTCTCGCATATAAGCATATCCTCTCCAAACATAATTTATATGCTACCGGAAGTACCGGAAGGCGAATCGAAGACGTCACAAATCTGAAAGTGTACAAGTTCCTTCCAGGGAGTGTCGGCGGTGATAAACAGTTTATCGATATGATTGAGCGAAATTGTATGGATATGGTCATCTTCTTCTATAACCCGGTAATGACCAGCCCAAATTCACCGGATATTTATGCGATCTCCCGATGCTGTGATGAATACAATATCCCTATCGCTACGAACATCGCTACAGCAGAGTCTCTGGTGCTCGGTCTGGCACGCGGAGATCTCGACTGGAGACTGAACATTCGCTCAGACGATTTTTGAGCAGACAGACACTAAAAAAGAAGCTCCATACACTTTTCTATTTTTCTATTGGACATGCTCCGATGCAGCTGTATACCTGCACCGGAGCATGTCCTGTCTTATCGGAGACTACAGACTGATCTGCTCTGTCTGCTCTTTCATAAACTTCTCATAACGCTGCTTCAATACACGATGCTCCTGCCTTTTAAGCTGCGGGTCAGCACACAGGATCTCATCCACTGCCTCGTTTGCTTTGGCCAGCACCGCCGCATCTGTGTAAATGTCTGCCAGATGGAAATCCAGCATCCCGCTTTGGCGCACACCAAAAAGATCTCCCGGTCCGCGCAGCTGCATGTCCCGGTTCGCTATTTCAAACCCGTCATTCGACCGGCACAGGATATCAAGTCTCTGTTTAATGTCCTTTCCCTCCATGGAATAAAGAAAGATACAGTAGGACTGCGCATCTCCTCTGCCGACCCTGCCGCGCAGCTGATGAAGCTGCGCCAGTCCAAAGCGCTCGGCATTTTCGATCAGCATGACGGTTGCATTTGGCACATTTACGCCGACCTCTACGACAGTCGTAGAGACGAGCACCTGTATCTCGTTTTTCAGAAAACGCTCCATGATCTCATTCTTTTCGGCGGGCTTCATTTTTCCGTGCAGATACGCTACACAGATCTCCTGAGGAAGCACTTTCTGAAGCAGCTGTGTATATTCAACTACATTTTCTGCCTCTACTGCCTCGCTCTCCTCGACCATTGGACAGATCACATATGCCTGATGTCCCAAAGCTATCTGCTTCCGGATAAATTCGTGCGCCTTCGGCCGGTATCCCGTCCCCACGACACAGTTTTTGATCGGAAGACGGTTTGCAGGCATTTCATTGATCACTGAAATATCCAGATCACCATATAGGATCACGGCCAGAGTCCTCGGGATGGGCGTGGCGCTCATCACGATCGTATGCGGCATATTGCCCTTCTGGGCGAGCATTTCCCTCTGCCGTACGCCAAAACGGTGCTGTTCATCAGTAATGACAAGCGCCAGATCATGATAAACAACCTTCTCCTGGATCAAAGCATGCGTGCCTACGATAACGGATGCTTCCCCGGAGCTTATTTTTTCGTATGCTTCCCGCTTTTGCCGGACTGTCATCGAGCCCGTAAGCAGTACGGTATGAAAGGGAAGCCCGTTTTGGCTGAAAAGCTCTGTGATAGATGCGTAGTGCTGCCGTGCAAGTACCTCTGTCGGAACCATCAGCGCCCCCTGATATCCGCTCTGCGCCACGGTCAAAAGCGCAAGAACAGATACAATGGTTTTACCTGATCCGACGTCTCCCTGGATCAGACGCGCCATGACAGACGGTCCCTGAAGCTCCTGCGCGATGGTCTGCCAGACTTTTTCCTGTGCTTTTGTCAGGGAATACGGCAGACCTTGGATCAGCTTTTGCGCCAGATACGGCGTTTCGATGGAGAAGCTGTTTTTTGCCTTTACCCGGGCAGTTTTCAGACTCCGCAGCTGCAAAAGGAAAAAGAAGAATTCGTCAAAAACAAGTCTTCCTCTTGCGAGGGCAAGCGCATGCCGGTCTTTAGGAAAATGGATCTGCTCAATTGCGAAGTTATATTCGGAAAGATCATATCTCTTTCGATACTGCAGCGGAAGATAATCTTCGAGCAGCGACTTTTGCGCAAGAACCTGACGCACTGCCTTTTGCACCATCGTGCCGGTCAGCCCCTTTACAAGCGGATAGACGGGACGCAGCTCATCTGTCAGCGCACGATACTGTTCTTCATGAAAAACAGCAGGCTGCTCAATGAGCAGCCGCTGTCCTTTTGATTTTATTCTGCCTCGGAATACATACCGTTCTCCCGTTCGAAGGGAGTTTCGCAAAAATGGCATATTGAACCAGGTAAGAGCGATCCCATCCGTCCCGTCTGATGCGAGCGCGGTTGAGACGGAAAGACCTCTTATATGCCTCGTGGCAATCGGTGCAGTAAGCTGTGCACACACAGAGGCTGTCTCCCCCTCTCGCAGCCTGGTTATCGGAACCGGCGCTTCAAACTGCTCGTACATCCTGGGATAATAGGCCAGCAGGGAGGCAATATCTCTGATGCCGGCCTTTTCAAATATCTGTTTTGTTTTTTCACCGATCCCTTTAAGGGAATCAAGAGAAGCTCCCAGATCCATAGTTACCTCTTACTCTTGCAGACGTTGTTTATTCTGCGGAAATAATATAGTAGTATATCGGCTGTCCTCCACAGTTCAGCTCAACATCACAGTCGGGATGCTGCTCTTCGATCTTATCCCTCAAAGCGGAGGCCTCATCCTCGTTCATATCCTCGCCGTAGTAAATGCTGATCAGTTCTGTGTCCTCATCCACCATCAGGCTGACTGTCTCAAGCGCAACCGTATCAATATCTTTTCCCACAGACAGGATCGCATGATCCCCGACGCCCATAATGTCGCCGGCATGGATCGTCTTGTCGTCAATATGTGTGTCGCGCACCGCATAGGTGAGCTGCCCTGTTCTGACTCTGGAGATCTCCTCCTCCATCAGGGCCGCATTTTCTTCCGGCGACTTTTCCGGTACGAAGTTGATCACAGCTGTGATCCCCTGCGGTACCGTCTTTGTCGGGATGACGATGATATTTTTATCTTCTGTAAGCGCTTTTGCCTGATTCGCTGCCAGAATAATATTTTTGTTGTTTGGAAGGATAAAAATATTTTTTGCGTGCACCTGCTCGATCGCGTTCAGCATATCCTCTGTACTCGGATTCATGGTCTGACCGCCCTCGATCAGATAATCCACACCGAGATCACGGAAAATATCGCCGATCCCGTCGCCGATCGATACAGAAATAAAGCCGGTCTCTTTTAAGCTGACGGGCTGCTCTGCTTTGACTGCCTGCTGTGCTGCCGCCTGCTTTTCCGCTTCTTTGATGACCTTTTCCTGATGCTCCTCACGCATGTTGTCGATCTTCATACGGGTCAGAGAACCATAGGTGAGCGCGCGTGTGATCGCAACACCCGGATCATTCGTATGGACATGCACCTTTACGATGCCGTCATCTGATACAACAACAATAGAATCTCCGATCGACTCGAGGAATGCCTTAAAGGAAAGCTCCGTCTCCTCTGTATATTCTTTTTCCAGCATAATGATGAATTCGGTACAGTAGCCGTATTTGATATCAGCCGGAGCGGCAGCCGATGCAGAAGCGGCAGCTCCTCCATTTCCTGCTGATACACCTTCGATCGTATAATCGATCTCTTTTCCCGCAAACGCATCCGCCGCACCCTTTAGTACCTGCACAAGCCCCTGTCCGCCGGAGTCCACCACGCCTGCCTCCTTCAGTACCGGAAGCATTTCCGGCGTCTGATTGAGCACTTCCTCGCTGCGTTTGATGATCTCCTCGATCATCACGCCAAGCTCAATGTCCGGATTCTCCTCGATCAGCTCGGCCGCGCGTTCTGCGCCGCCTCTTGCTACGGTCAGGATCGTTCCTTCTTTTGGCTTCATGACTGCTTTGTATGCCGTCTCTACCGCCTTCTGGAACGCTGCTGCGAGCACTGCCGCATCAATGACCTCTTCGCTGCGGATCACCTTTGTAAAGCCGCGCAGAAGCTGAGAAAGAATGACACCGGAATTGCCGCGCGCGCCGCGCAGAGAACCGGATGAGACAGCCTTTGCAAAGCTCTCCATAGTGATCTGCTCTATCGCTGCGACTTCCTTTGCCGCCGCCATGATCGTCAGGGTCATATTTGTACCTGTATCGCCATCCGGTACAGGGAATACGTTTAATTCGTTGATCCATTCTTTTTTTGATTCGAGATTCTTAGCTCCGGCCAGAAACATTCTGGCGCAAAGAGAAGCATCTATTGTAATCGCACTCACGATTGTTCCTCCTTAATCAATTACTCTTACGCCTTCAACAAACATGTTCAGCTTTTCCACTTCCATACCGGTAAACTCTTCTACACGATATTTGACATTGCTGAAAAGATTATCCGCAACAGCGGAAATGCTCACACCGTAGGAAACGATAACATGGAAGTCAATCGTGATCCGGTTCTCCTCTATCTTTACATTCAGTCCGCGCTCAAGGCTGTCACGCTTTAAAAGTCTGACAAGACCGTCTTTTACGCTGACGATCGCCATGCCGACGATACCAAAACATTCTACTGCAACGCTGCCTGCATAGGTAGCGATCACGTTCGGGTCGATTACGATAGACCCGAGTTCATTGCTCATGCGTCCTTTCATAAACAGAAACCTCCATCTATTTCAAAATATAATCTTCCATGCAAAGCATACTCCATACCTATCTTACCAGAAAACCTGCGTCTTGCAAAGATGCTTTTTATGAATTGCAAAATTATTTTATTTTTTCTTATTTTACACTTGCAAAATATTGTAGTATCTGATAGAATAATTGTGCTGTGAGTCTAAATCGTGAAATTAGACTTAATTCATTTCAAGGAGGTGCGGTCATGGCTAAATGTGCTATTTGTGATAAAGCTGTTCATTTTGGAAACAATGTGAGTCATTCTCATAGAAGAAGCAACAAGGTTTGGAAAGCAAATCTCAAACATGTGAAGGTTAAAGTTAACGGTGGTGCTGCCAGAAAGATGTATGTATGTACTTCTTGTCTGAGATCCGGAAAAGTTGAGAGAGCTTAGTTTTCATGAAACAGATGCAGGCAGGTTATCGAAAGATAACCTGCCTTTTTGTTATGCTCATATTCCGGAAGTGCGCAGAAAAAACAACCTGTACGATTAGCGGTATCAGCACAAAAAAAGATTGTACCCTAACAGCAGCAAAAAAAGTATCAGAAGTATACTGATCAGGATACTCTCTATAAACAGCTCCACAATCATTCCGACCGCGATCCAGAATACGATAAATCCGGCCATTCTGCGCATACACAGATACCCTCTTTCTGTTTCTTATATCTATCATATGCACAGAATGCATCATTCAACACTGCTCTTTTAGAAATATCCCAAGAGCCGGTCACGATTCCAGGCCTTTGCTCAAAAGGTTTTCTCTTCCGATGCTACATTGTGGATCGCCTCATCTACATCAGGCGCAGAAGAAGCCCCTGCATCTGCGTTTTTTCCGGCTGTAAATTTATTCACGAAATCCGGTACCATATCCAGGATCTTTGTCACACTGTCCTGATTCTTGATGTTGACAAGCTTGGTCGTTCCATTCTGGATCACAAGCACGGCGCTTGGCGAGATCTTTCCTCCCATACCTCCACCGCCATTATTTTTCTTTTCCTCTGTTTTTGCGGTGGCAGCTACGCCGAAGCTCACATCTACGAGCGGCAGAATGATCGTATCGCCGACCGTGATCGCATCGCCGACCACTGTTTTGGTAGTAATAAAATTCTCCATTCCTTTAAATAATGACCCTACTGTGTTCTGAAAATTTTCCATATTCGGTCTCCTTTCCCGCTGTCTGGGCGGATTTTCTGTTTTATTTTCTTATTTGCACCTATCTTTTCGCACGTATCTGTCTGATCAGGCGGCGAAGCCTTTCATCAAAGAACGCACGCATGCAGATCCGGAGAAAGTGAAACAGCCGGATATGCCCGGTACACAAAAGATCTGTCTCAAGCACAGGCTCTTCAAAATCCGGACGGACTGTAAATCTGTCTGCCCGTGCCGGCAGCACCAGATAAATGATCCCGGTAAGCTGCCCGGTAAGTGCCGGATCTCCTGTTCCAAAATGCAGGTATCCGCTGATACGCCGGGGACAGTAATGCTTCCACAGATCACGCAGATAGCCATACAGCGTACGCAGATTTTCTTTTATCTCATACCGCCGAAACAGCTCCATGAGCTCCTCCGGTTTATGAAGTAACCCGGCAAATTTATGGAACGCCTTCAAAAGCGTCTGATAAGCGCGCCTGATCCTGTCCGGAATCCCGGAAAACCAGTTCCAAAGGCGTTTTCCCAGCACCCTGCCCTGCTTTATTCTATCACAGATGCGTTTTACTTTGCACTTATTTTTTGAAGCCTTCGTCTCCCTCACATCTGGCACCGGATGTATCCTGAGCTGTCCTTCCTCGTCTGAAACCGGATGCGCCCTGTGCAGCTCCTCCCCGTCCGGCATCGGATGTGCCTTATGCAGTTCCTCCTTATCCGGAACCGGATATAGCCCGGGCGGTTTTTGCATGCCGGATGTCTGCCGCATCTGCTGTGTCTCAGTCTCCTTTTTTTGACCGGATCCAAACAGCCGTATTCCAAAAAGCTTCACCAGGACTGTGCCTCCAGAATCCTTATCCATGCAGGCTTTCACACTGACGCTATGCATAAGCCAGCTCGCCTGCACCGATCCCCTTAGCTGTTCTGGCTCCCTCTGCAATCTGATCCGGTAGCGCACCGGAACGAACAGAATACAAAGCAGTGCAGTACAAACCAGAAGCACCGAAATGCCCAGTATGATACCGATAAGCTTTAGTATACCCAGAATAATATGTAGCATATTCTCTCCTGCTGCCCTCTCTATAATACTGTTTTCATTTCCTGTATTGCAAAAAAACTCCGAAGATCCGTGCCGCCGGTCTTTTCATACGCCTCCTGCACGATCTGCGCCACGAGTCCGCACGCCTCGCTCCAGCCGAAGGAAAGCCCGACGATACACGGACAGTTTTCCCGCGTATACCAGAACCGCAGATTCCATGTCGGTATGATCTCCAGCTGATTTCTCTCATTTCCGGAAAGTGTGATCAAATAGATATTAACTGTAGTTTTCCCTTCTTCTATCTTTTGAATCAGAATATCCTTTTTCTTTTTGACTGTCGCACCCAGATACAGCTGTGTATGCCACTTCATCTCTTAGCCTCCATCACCCAAACGCATACTGCCAAAATGCCGACATTCCGCAGACGCGAAATCCCGGCATCAGGTGGTTAAAAGTATTTTTTACTGCCCCAAAGATTATTTTTTTTCAGATTCAAATATTCATTATAAGCTTTTTCTAAGATCATCTTTTCATTGGTAAATTTTAAAAGATGATATGCTTCATGATATTTGTAATACCCTGAGTCGATAAAATACTCCTCTCGCTGTGGTTTACTGTAATAACTGTCTGCCATCATCAAATACCAGTGCACATCCTTTGCGACTGTATCCTCCGGGACATTGAAGGTATACTGGCTTTTGCCAATGTATTTGATAATGGAAGCGCGGACTCCTGTCTCCTCCAGAACCTCTCTGGCAGCAGTCTCTTTGTAGTCCTCGCCTTCTTCCACTGTCCCCTTGGGAAGCACCCAGCCTTCATACTTATTTTTGTAGCTCTTGTAAAGGACAAGGATCTTTCCCCGAAATATCACCACACCGCCACAGCTTGTTGCCTCGATCATTGCAATCCCTCCTGTCTGCGTGTGCCAAAAATGACTGCACTCAGTATAACTCTTTTTTGCAGATCACGCAACCAGAAATCCTTGCGCGTATGTGATGCCTTCAAAGTCAGAAAGGATCAGTGGCCGTATATGCTGTAATACGCCTGAAATACCTGTGCGGCGATCGGTACAGCCGTTTCACTTCCCGTGCCCCCATCCTCCGCGATCACAGCTACCACAAGGTCAGGATTATCTACATTTGAAAATCCGACAAACCAAGAATGTGTACCTTCATATCCGTTTGATACATATTCTGCAGACCCTGTCTTTCCGGCGGCAGTAAAGTCATACCAGCCAAGAGCAGTCGCCGTTCCGCTTTTTACTGTCTCCTGCATATACTCCGACAGGGTTCTCGCCTCCTCTGTCGTCATCAGACGTTTATACCGGGAGGGTTTTGTCCTGGATACCGTATTCCCGTCATGCGTCTGTATCCGGTCCACATAATACGGCTTCATCATGATACCGCCGTTTGCGACCGTGGATGTGATCATCGCCATCTGGAGCGGCGTGACGAGTGTATTTCCCTGTCCGATCGCCGTAGTCATCACCTCGCCATAGGAGGAGCTGCCATCCAGCTCAAATCTGGAGGTGCTGTGCTGCAACTTCGTGGGAAGAGATTTATTAAACAGAAATTCCTCACACAGAGAATGAAACTCATCGTTGTCAAGCTCCAGACCGATAGTAGAAAATGCCGTATTACAGGAGTGAGCAAACGCGCTTTTCAGATCCTCCTGTCCATGTACGGAATTGTTGTAGCAATTAATCGTCACATCCTCGACCGTGAGCTTAGAGGTACAGTCATACTGGAATTTGCGGAAATCAGACGGCTCCTGCCGCATATACGCAAGCGTTGTCAGGATCTTGAAGGTCGATCCCGGTGGGTAAAGCCCCTGTGTCGCTCGGTTTAAAAGTACGCTGCTCGAGCTGTCTGTCACGACGCTGTCCCAGATCTCTTCAATAGAATTCGGGTCAAAATCCGGCTTGGACACCATTGCAAGGATCTTTCCTGTATCCGGCTCCATCGCAACAATCGCTCCATTATAAGAACCGAGCGCCTCGTAAGCCGCACTCTGAAGCTGTGCGTTCAGTGTCACAACAACGGAATCTCCCATTGTTTTTTCCTGGTCCGCTTCGTCTTGTATCTGTGTCAGTACGGATGCATGAGAGGAAAGCAGGTCATGATTTGCGCTTGCCTCCAGCCCGGATTTGCCGTTTGAAGCATATCCGATAACATGAGAAAAAACATTTGCATACGGATACTCCCGGATTTCCTCTCCGGTATCTGTTACCGTTGTCTGTGCCAGGACATTCCCGTCTGAGGAGAGGATAGAGCCACGGATATATTTGTCCATGTTTGCGTCCTGTTTTGTATTGTATGCATTTTTATTGAGCTCATCCGCCTTCCAGATATTAATATACCCCAGATAGCCGATCATCAGCAGGAAGACGAACACAAACACATAGGTCACAATGCCAAGCTCTGTGTTCCTCCCCTTTCCGGTTACCGGCTCCGGCTCCTGTTCAAAGTGTACTTCCTTTACTTTTACAGGGATCTTACTGCCGGTACGGGTCCTCCTCGTCCTCTTCCCCGTACGCTCCGTATGTTTCTTCCCCGTAGTAGTCGTATTTCGTTCCGTCGTCATACCCGTCATATCCTCCATATCCCGGATTTCCGCTGTCATCGCCGCCATATGGCGGCTCATCATACTCTTCTTTATATCCATCCCGCATATATCCCGGCTCATCATACGTCTGATCCGCATACGGGTCGTCCTCATATGGATCATCCGGATACGGCTGCTGCCCGTATCCGTCATTTCGATAGGACTCCTGCCCATATCCGGTATCATAGAACGGATCATATCCGCCGCCCTGCTGCTGATATCCCTGCGTGAAAGCAGCGTCCTGAGCCATACGCAGATTCTTTTCTTCGTCTTTGATCTCCTCATCTCTCTGGAGCATATACAGCCCCTGCACGATAGAAAACATGATCAGTGTACTGAGCATCGAGCTTCCGCCGTAACTGACAAGAGGAAGCGTCACACCAGTCATCGGGATCAGCTTGATCCCTCCGCCTACTGTCAGGAAGATCTGGACCGCATACGTCGTGCCAAGCCCCACTGCCACAAGACGGTAGAAGCGGTTGGTCAGCTGCATGGAAATATTGACAAACATGACAAAGCAGCTCATGCACACCAAAAGCAGACATATGCCAAAGATACTTCCCAGCTCCTCCGCGATCGCCGAAAACATAAAGTCCTGCTCTACAAACGGGATCGCCTCCGGTGATCCCTGACACAGCCCAGTTCCGAACCATCCTCCCGCACTGATCGCAAACAGCGACTGACAGATCTGGTAGCCGCCTCCCTGATAATCCTGGAAGGGATCCTGCCATGCCTGCACGCGCACCCGGACATGGTTAAACAGAAAATAGGCGCCCACGGCCGCTCCTGACCCGGCAAGTATCCCCGCCAGGGTATAAAACGGATTGCGTGTTGATACAAAGATCATAACAAGATAGGTGGCAAAAAAGATCAGCGCACTTCCGAGGTCCTTTGAAACAACAAGGATCAGCACGTGCAGCGCGGCCAGCCCTGTCGCCACTGCGATCCGTTTAAAATCACGCGCATGGGACAGCAGTCCCGCGATCGCGAACACATAAATGATCTTTACAAACTCGGAGGGCTGGATCGAAAAGCTGCCAAAATTAAAGGAAAGCTTTGCTCCGTAGGTGGACTGTGCCGCGATCGCAACAAGGGCAAGCAGCCCGATACCCACAAGTACATACAGCCAGTATATTTTTGTGATGAAACGCAGCTTGCGTATCAGAACCGGTACAAGCAGCGCCACTACAGAGGCTACGACAGCTATCTTAAACTGTTTGGTGCTCTGACTGTATGAGAGCCGTGTGATCATAATAAATCCGATACTGATCAGCATACACATATTATTGACCAGCAGTCTGGACGCACGCGGATACAGCTTCGTAAACAGCAGGAGAACGGCAGCCAGATAGATCACCTGCGCTCCGTAAAAAATCAGCAGTGTCGTTTCCGCCATCTCCAGATACAGGACCATAAAAGCCACAAAGTGCATAAAAAACATCAGCATATTCTGGCGCAGAAAAAGATACTGTCGCGATTCTTCATCTCTTCTGCTAAATACAGTAAAGCACTGCAACGTATAAAGCGCCATTAAAATAATGATCAGGTATTTTGAAACCTGTATAATCAGATTGGTCATATATTACTCTACTCCCCTTCTGAAATGTCCTCTGGTTCCTTCCAGGTCAGCATCCTCATTCCTTCGTTCTCCCAGCAGAAGCGCTCCATACTCTGCGAGGATCTTTTCTGTCTCCCGGGAACTTTCTATGGTAAAAGAAAGCCTGATATAGTCCGGTGCAAGGCGGGCGATCTCTGTGCGGCAGCCGCCCAGCTGCAGCGGTACAGAATTATAAATCGTATTGCAGCAGATACTGCAGCGGTTCTGCACCGGGAAATAGGCATTTTTGCGGTCGCGCAGGTAAAGGATCTCCGGCATTTTTGTACAGCCCTTTGTATTCTTTACCACACACTGCGCAGACTGCATCAGCGCCTGATATCCATATACCGTAAGCTCCCTGCCTTCTCCTGTAAGTA
Source organism: Parablautia sp. Marseille-Q6255 (assembly GCF_951230155.1). Lineage (GTDB taxonomy): Bacteria > Bacillota > Clostridia > Lachnospirales > Lachnospiraceae > Choladousia. The sequence continues at coordinate 96,840 of NZ_CATNVD010000017.1, read as the reverse complement.
TCCCCAGCTCGCGGAAATTGAGTTCCTGCGAAAAGGCTGTACGGGAGACGCCCTGCTCTTTCAAAAATGCAAGCGCACGGCTGTTGCAGGCATACAGATCAGCATCTGAGGCAATCTCTGTTGACCTGGAAAAATCTCTGGTGATCTCCTGGATATAGGCAAGCTCATCTGCCGTATGTACCAGAAAACCATCCATCAAAGCAAGTACCTGCACAACGGCAGGCTCAGATAAAAGCTTCTGTTCACGAAAACGCAGCACGGGAGGACAGTTGAAAAAGCATCTGCATCCCTTTCCCTGAAGCGCTGTGATCTGTTTTTGAAGCCATGCACAGCTATTTTTTCTCTCCTGTGCATCGCCCAGAAGCATAGAATCCAGATATACTGTATCGATCAGCTGTCCGTCAAAGGCAAGCACAGCACCAAGCTGGCCGCGCGTCATGACAGAAACCGTGAGCCTGCTGTCTGCCGTATCTTTATATTTTGGATTCTTCCGCTTTTCAGATCCTGTTTCGTTCAGAACGGTATCGGCACAGAACGCGGACGGTTTTCTGTAAAACTGCTCCAGCACCGCGTGTTCCAGCGCCTCCATCGCACATCTTCTCAGCTCATTCAGTGCCCGCACAGGTACAAACAGTCCCTCATCCAGACAGATCTCAAGCGTTTCAAATACAAACGGTGTATTTCCCGTCTTGTTCATCTGCCGACGCACCGCAGCTTCATCTGTCGGCACTGTCACAGCTTTTTCGGCAATGTCGCGCGAGCATACCACCTCGATATCTCTGCACCGTAATTTTAGTATAGCAGGTGAATCGCAAAAAATCCTTAACTCACCCTTAATTTTTTCTTTATCGCCGGTGTCAAGAAATTTCTCCCGCAAAGAAGCAAGAAGATTTTCACTCTTCGTCCGATGGAGCGTTCTGCCTTTTTGTATTCCTGCTTTTGTACATGGAAGCAGAAAAGAAGCGCCCTGTCTGACATCGGCTGACAGGGTGATCTCATGGCCGGGAGCCATTTCCAGAACGTCTCTTTTGTAGAGCGGCTCCAGTGCAACCGCCTCTGTCTGTCCGCGAAGGCTTCGGGTGATCCGGGCAGCCTCAGTCCCGAGATGATTCGGACGGTCAAGCGCCATCATTGACCTGCCATTATGGATATGGTAATAACCATCCGAAAATCCGCCCCTGTTATACAGGTCCATAAGCATACGGCGATCCTCCTCATCCACCTGGTATGCGTCTGCCCCATACTGGTAATACCGGTCTATATATTTCCGGTATATGCTGACCGTGCCTGCCGTATATTCCGGACGCTTCATCCTCCCTTCGATTTTCAGAGAAGCGATCCCTGCTTCGATCAGCTCCGGGAGCAGATCAAGCGTACACATATCCTTCATACTGAGCAGATACTGCTGTCTTTCTTTTTTCCTTTTTTCCCCCTGCTCTGATGCAGAGTACAGCAGCCGGCACGGCTGCGCACAGCGTCCCCGATTGCCGCTGCGTCCGCCGATCATACTGCTTAAAAGACACTGCCCGGAATAGCTGTAGCACATCGCACCGTGAATGAATGTCTCCACTTCTACTCCCGTTTCCTGAATGATCGCTTTTATTTCTGAAAGGGAGAGCTCTCTGGCCAAAACGACGCGATGAACCCCCTGTCTTTTTAAAAATCCGGCGCCATAAGAGCTTGTCACCGTCATCTGAGTACTTGCATGCAGTTCCATTTCCGGAAAGTACTGCCGGATCAGACTGAGCACCCCAAGATCCTGCACGATCACTGCATCCAGACCATTTTCATAATATGGCGCAAGATATGGATAGAGCTTTTCCTCAAGCTCCTGCTCTTTCAGAAGCGTATTTACTGTCAGGTAGAGCTTTCTGCCGCGAAGGTGGCAGTAATCCATCCCGCGTTTCAGATGCTCCTCATCTGGATTATCCGCATATGCTCTGGCTCCAAAATGCGCCCCTCCAATATAAACCGCATCTGCGCCGGCGTTCACAGCTGCCTGCAGACTCTCAAAGGAGCCTGCAGGAGCAAGCAATTCGACCATAATACCTCCTTATAAAAAAGTCAGTGGACAAGGGGCATGTCGTCCATTGTGCACTGACGTATATGCAGGCATCTCAGCTTCGATCGCGTCTTCTGAAATCCCCGTGATCTGTTTTATCATCTGCTCGTATTTTTGAGCTGCGTTTCCATCTGAATATTTTCCTTCTGGAGCTGGATATTTTTTTCTTCCAGTGTCTGGACATCCTTCTGTGCATTCTCCAGTCTGATCTGTGCCGTGATCAGGTCGTGCTTGAAATCGTAGATCTCCCGTTCCTTTGCGATCAGCTCCTGCTCCAGCTCCTCGATCTTTTTCTTCATTTTAAAATAGTCGTCTGCCATATTCAGATCAAGCATAATACTTTTGAGGTCCGGTGACAGCCGTGAATAGCCTTCCATATTTTTAAACTCAGAGATCTTTCCGTTGAGATATGATGCAACACGCTGCAGGTATTCCTCGCTCTCATAGCCGCTCAGTGTATAAATCTTTCCTGCGATTATCACTTGTGTTTTATTTTTGGCCGACATAGCTGCCCTACCTTTCCACCTGTGTATTTCTATACATTGATTATAATCTAAAATCAGAGAATTACAATACTTTATTTTGGTAACAGTCTGACCGTGCACAAAGCTGCAAAATCTGAATCCGGACCCGTTTGAACGCTTCGCAAGGATGCCAGACGGTTACTTATTTTGTTCTGCCGAGATGTTCGTATGCAAAGTCTGTCGCCACACGGCCCTTTGGAGTGCGGTTAATAAAGCCGTTTTTGATCAGATACGGCTCATATACATCCTCGATCGTACCCGGATCTTCTCCGATCGCCGCTGCAAGTGTATCGAGTCCGACCGGTCCTCCGCCGAATTTATCCATCATCAGCTCCAGAATCCCCCGGTCGATCCGGTCAAGCCCATAACGGTCCACCTCCAGCAGATCGAGCGCTTCTGCGGCGACAGCAGAGGATATATTTCCATCGTAGCGTACCTGCGCATAATCACGCACGCGCTTTAGCATCCGGTTTGCCAGACGCGGCGTACCTCTGGAGCGGCGCGCGATCTCCAGCGCCCCCCGGCTGTCGATCGCGACATCAAGCACATCGGCAGAACGCAGCACGATCGTCTGGAGCTCTTTTTCTGTATAATATTCCAGGTGGTTGACGACTCCAAAGCGGTCGCGCAGGGGGGCAGAGAGCATACCGGCTCTCGTAGTCGCCCCGATCAGAGTAAACTTTGGCAGATCAAGCCGGATAGAGCGCGCTGCCGCCCCTTTTCCGATCATAATGTCGATCGCGAAATCCTCCATTGCCGGATAGAGCACCTCTTCTACCTGACGGTTCAGACGATGGATCTCGTCGACAAAGAGTACGTCACCCTCCTGAAGGTTATTCAGGATCGCAGCCATCTCCCCCGGCTTTTCAATCGCAGGACCGGATGTGATCTTGATATTGACGTCCATCTCATTTGCCACGATACATGCCAGCGTTGTCTTTCCAAGCCCGGGCGGTCCGTAAAACAGCACATGGTCAAGACAGTCTTTCCTCTGTCTTGCTGCTTCTATAAAAATCTTGAGCGTACTTTTGGCCTTCTCCTGACCGATATATTCATTTAAGAGTTTTGGACGCAGTCCCGGCTCAAGCCGGATATCTTCCTCCGTCGTATCTGTTGCAATCACTCTTTTTGCCATGTCTTCTCCTTAATCTATAAAACCGCCATCTGCTTTAGCGCAAGCTTTAAGATTTCTTCTGTATCCATCGTATCGTCTGCGCCTGACCGGCGCACCGCTTTTAACGCGTCACTGCTTGAATACCCGAGAGCGGTAAGCGCCTGTACTGCCTCTGCCTTTGCATCAGACAGCCCGCTTTTCCCTGCCGCCTGCGCCGTATGCTCCAGTTTTTTCTCAAATGCATCCTCAAGACTCAGCTTGTCCTTTAGCTCAAGGATCAGCTTCTGCGCTGTTTTTGTACCGACGCCAGGTGCTCTGGCTATGGATTTTGCATCATCAGAGAGCACTGCAAAACGCACATCATCAGCCGTCAGCACAGACAGTATGCCCAGTGCGGCCTTTGGCCCGATCCCATTTACATTCAACAGCAGCCGGTACATTTCCAGATCATCCTCTGAAAGAAATCCAAAAAGCTGCATGGCATCCTCTTTTACATTCAGATACGTATAGATCTTGACCTCCTCGCCGCGCCCGGGCATCGCCGCCGCCTCCCGCGAAGAGATAAAAATCTGGTATCCAATATTGTTTACATCCAAAACAAGCCGTGTCTCTGAAACATCAGCTACTATTCCCTTTAAATATGCGATCAAAATCTGACTCCTTATCTATACCTTTGTACACTAACACCTTTTTTGGTGTTATATCTTCTGCATTTTAGCATAGAAAAAGGATAAAATCAATCATACGTTCGATTTTATCCTTTTGGGCTTTTTTCTGTGTCTGTCCGGCTTTTAATATTTCCAGACAGTAAAGAATACATGATCTCCGATCTTTTTATATGGGGAGGACAGTCCCAGCCGCTGGTAGGCAGCCTTTGTCATAAAAAAGATATAGGGGAATGGAACCAGCTTTTTCCCGGTATTCAGATACATCGTCTTTCCGGGAGTATAGTCCTTGTACATCGCAAGCACCTCTGCGGCTGCGCGTTTGGCCGAGTCCGTAATGATCAGCGGATTGGTCAAGGCTCTCTGTAAGCTGCCGTCACGTGCAGGAGTGAACTGTGTCTTTTCATATATGACTTCGCGGATCGTCTTAGACGGGAACAGCGGGCTGTATACCCGGTTCATAATGACCATACCGACTGCAAGCTGCCCTTTGTACGGCTGATTGCCGGACTCACAGTAAATGATCGCGGACAGAAGCGTCTGATCATCTACTACCGGATGCGTATAATAGGTACTCTCCACACTGCAGTGCGGTGCAGGTACGTTGGATGGCTTTCCGCCGTTTGCGGAATTATTTCCCGTATTATTTTCTTCTTCATCCCTGACCTTTTTTGTCCGGGCGCCGTGCTTGTTGACGTAGTATTTACCGACCCACTGGCTGGTCTTCATCACGCCGTTTTTACCGTAATAATAATATTTGTTTCCTGTCTTGATCCACTTTTTCGTCTGCATCTGCCCTTTTTTCAAACCGAAAAAGTAGGTCTTTCCATCGATCACGGTTTTGCCGCGAAGCTGCGCTCCACGCTTGTCAAACCCATAATAATAATTGCCGATCTTGTATTTTCCATCAGTCAAAAGGGCGCCGGACGGACCTGCATAATACAGATCGTCCCCTGACTTGATCCAGGTGCTTTTCAGAAGCGTACCTGTCTTTGTAAAAAAGTACCATTTTCCCTTTTTATGAAGAAAACCGGTGTGACGCACACCTTTGCTATTGACATAATAGTCTCCGACCCAACGGTTTCGCTGAAGCTTTCCCTTTTTATAATACGAGTATGTACCATTGGAGTTTTGCTTCCATTTCGCCTGCGCGCTTACCGGAACACTCAGAAACATCATCAAAAACAGAAGTCCTGCAAGACAAAAACGCTTTCTGTTTTTCCACTGGTTTGCCATATGTTCTCCCTCACTCTTTCTGCATTCGTTCATTATTTTGTAACATACCGTTCATATTATATGATATATATTACAACTTGTCAATTATATATTAAATATGGTAATTTCTTACACGCCCGCGCCCAAAATACTCTGTGGCGGGAAAACCGCCCGCCACAAAAAAGAATATGCATAAAACCTTAAATAATAATGCAGATCAGCCGCCCCCGGGAATCGTTTACGATACGCTTCATTGTCTCCTGAAGCTTGATCTGACTCTCTTCTCCGATGGAGGATAATTTTGTCCGTATACCGTCTTCCACCATCTGATCTACTGACTTTCCGAAAATAAGAGCGTTCCCTTCTCCATTTTCCTGCTCTTTGCTCGCCTTCATATAGGTGATCAGATCCTCTGCCTGGGCTTCGCTGCCAACGATCGGAGCGATCTCTGTCTCAATATCCGCCCGGATCAGATGGATCGACGGCGCACTTGCCCGGATCTTTACACCGTAGCGGCTTCCCTGCCGAATCACAACCGGCTCCTCCATCGAGATTTCTGTCTTTTGCGGCGTGATCACACCGTATCCTGTCTGCTTCACGGCAGACACAGCGGAGGCTACGTTCTCATATTCCTGTTTCAGCCTTGCCATTTCACGCACAATAGAAATGAGCTGGTATTCACTGCGTATGTCTGTACCCGTCATCTCACTCAGGATCTCATAGTACAGAGGCTCCTGCATCGTCACAGACACTTCCGCGCCGCCGCTCGCAAGGTCTACATGCTCAACCTTTGATTTTTTTATGTATTCACTCTCAAGCCTGAAATCTTCCTGGTAAATGTCTCTGACACAGCGAAGCTCCTGCATGGCAGCCCGGACCGTCTGGAACAGCTCCCGCTTCAGCCAGTGGTCGTTTTCGAGCGTCTCTGTCCACTTCGGGACCTGAAATACAACGCGGGTAAGCGGAAATTCCAGCAGAAACTGTTCAAATACTTTCTGGATATCTCCCTGCCCCATCTGTTCACAGTTCATGGTCAGACAGGAAACCCCGTACGTATTCCTGATAAATTCTGCCGCACTCTTTGCCTCTTCTCCGTATGGCTTTGCTGAATTGACGATCACGAGAAACGGTTTTCCCAGTCTGGACAGCTGTGTGATCGCCTCTTTTTCTGCTTCCAGAAAACTGCTCCGTGGAAGATCTCCGAAGCTTCCGTCTGTCGTCATTACAATGCCGATCGTGGCATGATCCGTGATCACCTTCTGCGTGCCGATCCGCGCCGCCTCGGAAAATGGAAGCTCCTCTTCCTGCCACGGAGTTTTTACCATTCTTGGCATACCATTTTCCTCCGCTCCTTCTGCGCCGGGCACAAGAAAACCGACACAGTCTACCAGCCGCACCTGCATCACGGTGCCGTCTCCGATCTCGATCTGCGCCGCACGTCTCGGGATAAACTTTGGCTCTACAGTAGTAACGGTCTTCCCGGAAGCGCTTGCCGGCATCTCATCCTTTGTCCTGTCGCGCTCCTGCGCAGAAAGCTCCGGAAGCACAAGCTGTTCTACAAATTTTCTCACAAAGGTCGATTTCCCTGTCCGCACAGGGCCTACGATTCCCACATAGATTTCTCCGCCCGTCCTCATCTGAATGTCTTTGTATAAATTAAATTTTTCCATCAAAAGACCCCCTGCATCTACTGGTAAAAATATATGCAGGGGGCGTATCGGTTATGCTAAGAACAAATTTATTTTTTTTTCTGAGAAGACTCTTCCTCCATCGGGATGAACATCAGCGCAAATACAACTGCCAGCAAAATACACAGAAACAGCACCGACTGTTCCTGATACGTCTGCGTGACCTGCATGCTGCAGATCGCTCCGAGGATAAAGACGCAGATAATACCATAATATTGCAGGCTTCTCCTGCGTGCCCGCTCGTCTTTGTTGACGCTGGAGTAAAACAGGAGCTCTGTGGCGGAACGAAGATTTCCGGTACACATCGTTGTGGCAAAACCGTTTCCTTCAAATGTCCGAAAGCTTTCTACCTGCATGGAGCAGACGAAAGACACTGCAATATTTACAAAATCATCATACTTTCCGGACGGCACGAAAGCGATCGTGCACAGCACGAGAAACTCCAGACCGATCACGATCTGTCTCCAGTGAAAATGATGGGTTCGTCTGTAATGGACCTTCACAAATTCTGTCACAAGGATTCCGAGCATAAACGCAAAGATCGGAAGTGCATACATCCCTACCTGCGCCCACTCTCTTTTCGATGCATGGATCGCGAGCAGAACGATATTTCCTGTCTGCGCATTTGCAAATACGCCTCCGCGGCACACATACGTATACACGTCGAGAAAACCGCCGACAAAAGCAAGTATGATGGCCACCGTATAGGATTCTGAAGCCTTCTTTTGAAGCTGGTTCATAGCCTTCTCCTTACCTGGCAAAAAACGTTCCGGGCTCACCCTTTTTTGCTGTCAAGATACGCTTTTCTGCCTTCTTCATAAAGATTTCTGCCCTCACAGTCAATGATAACAACAAGAGGCATCTCTTCTACATAAAGTCTGCGAAGCGCCTCCGCGCCAAGATCCTCATACGCGATCAGCTCAGCCTTTTTTATACATTTTGCAAGCAGTGCGCCCGCCCCGCCGATTGCTCCGAAATACACGCCATGATATTTCTTCATTGCCTCTACGACTTCCGGAAGACGCGCGCCTTTTCCGATCATGCCGCGCGCGCCTGCTGACATCATCGTCGGCGCATACGCATCCATGCGCCCGCTTGTTGTCGGACCCGCAGAGCCGATCACAGCTCCTGGCTTTGCCGGGGTAGGCCCTACATAATAGATGGTCGCATCTGTCGGATCAAACGGGAGAGCCTCACCCCTTGCGAGCGCTTCACACATCCGCTTATGGCCCGCATCTCTGGACGTATAGATCGTTCCGGTCAGATAGACTGTATCTCCTGCGCGGAGCGTTTTTGCAAGCGCTTCTGTTAAGGGAAGGGTAATATGCTTTTCCATCTCAGATCACCTCCGTTTTATGACGCGTCACGTGGCAGTTAATATTGATCGCACACGGCATTCCGGCGATATGAGTTGGAAGCGTCTCAATATTAAGTCCGAGCGCTGTAGTTTTTCCTCCAAAGCCCTGAGGGCCAATGCCAAGCGCATTAATCTTCTCCAGCATTTCTTTCTCGAGATCTGCATAGAACGGATCCGGGTTACTGGAATCGACCGGACGCATCAGCGCCTTCTTTGCAAGAAGCGCCGCTTTGTCAAAAGTACCTCCGATACCGATGCCTACCACCATAGGAGGGCACGGATTAGGTCCTGCCGCTTCGACAGTTTCAAGAATGAAATCCTTGATCCCCTGCAGCCCGGCAGACGGCTTGAACATGCGGATCGCACTCATATTTTCGCTGCCAAAGCCCTTTGGGCCGACTGTGATCCTGATCTGTTCTCCAGGTACGATCTCCGTATAGAGCATTGCCGGCGCGTTATCGCCTGTGTTCCCGCGGCGCACCGGATCTCTGACAACAGACTTCCGCAGATACCCTTTGTCATATCCGCGGCGCACCCCCTCGTCCACAGCATCTGCCAGATTGCCTCCCGTAATATGTACATCCTGGCCGATCTCCAGAAATACGCATGCCATGCCGGTATCCTGGCAGATCGGCACCTGCTCTTCTCCTGCGATCTCAAAGTTAGTAATAATCTTATCAAGCACACCCTGCGCGATCTCCCAGTCCTCGCATGCGCGACAGTTCCTGATCGCACACTGTACGTCTTCCGGCAGATACTGGTTTGCTTCAATGCACAGACGCTCGACTGTGTCTGTGATCTGCTGTGCCTGTATTTCACGCATCATAAACCACCTCCATTGTTTTTCTGCCTGCCTCCGGTTTTACCGCTCATGTCTTGCATACCTGGGAAGCAGCAGCGGGGATACATCGCCGGTATCAAGCCCTGCTTCTGAAAGCTCCCTGGCATACGCTTGCACATGATCGAGATTTGCCTTTCCAAGCGATACGTTCTTCGCCTTTTTTGCGGCAGCTTTTCCGGCATTGCGTCCAAATACAATAATATCAAGAAGAGAATTTCCCATCAGACGATTTCTTCCGTGAATGCCGCCGACTGCCTCTCCCGCCACGAGAAGATTATCAATGACTTTTGTAAAGCCGTCCCCGCCGATCTCCAGGCCTCCGTTTTGGTAATGCAGCGTCGGATAAACCAGGATCGGAAGCTTTCGCATATCAATACCGTAATTCATATACATGCGCAGCATTGCCGGGATCCGCTTTTCAATCGTTCCTGCCCCGCCAAGCTCCTCGATCATCGGGGTATCGAGCCATACGCCGCTTCCGATCGGAGTTGTGACTCCCTTCCCTCTCTCCGAGCATTCCCGGATAATCGATGCAGCCGCCACATCACGTGTCTCCAGCGGATGCATAAACGCTTCTCCATCCTTATTAACGAGCATCGCACCGAGGGAGCGTACCTTCTCTGTCACGAGCGCACCAAAGATCTGCGATGGATACGCTACGCCAGTCGGATGATACTGGATGGTATCCTGATACAAAAGCGGCGCTCCGGCACGGTAGCCCAGGATCAGTCCGTCTGCCGTCGCCCCATAATGATTGGAGGTCGGGAACCCCTGATAATGCATACGTCCGGCTCCTCCTGTCGCGATCACGACGGTCTTTGCGCGCGCGACAAGGTAGTCATCTGTTTCCATATTTAAAAGGACGGCACCTGCGACCTGCCCTTTTTCATCCTTTAGAAGCTCGACTGCAGAGGTGAACTCTGCGACAGGGATCTTCCTGTTTAATACCTCATCCCGCAGGGTCCGCATGATCTCTGCGCCGGAGTAATCCTTGCATGCATGCATTCTCTTTCTGGATGTGCCTCCGCCGTGCGTCGTCACCATCCGTCCATTTTCGTCCTTGTCAAACATCACGCCAAGGCGGTTCAGCCACTGGATCGCATCCGGCGCCTCCATGACGAGTCTCCTAAGAAGCTCCGGCCGGGCTGCAAAATGCCCGCCGCCAAAGGCGTCAAGATAGTGCTGTACCGGAGAATCATTCTCCTTGTCTGCGGCCTGGATACCGCCCTCTGCCATCATTGTATTTGCGTCTCCGATGCGAAGCTTTGTGACGATCATCACATCTGCCCCTGCCTCATGCGCCTCGATCGCCGCTGAGGCGCCTGCACCGCCGCCGCCGATGACCAGCACATCTACATCATAGTCCACTTTATTCAAATCTATCTTTTCTGCCAGCAGGCGGCTGTTGGAATGCAGCAGATGCACAAGCTCTGCCGGAGCCTTCTGTCCCTTATTCGGCCCTATTTTGATCTCCTCAAACGCGTCCTCTCTATAGTCAGGATGAAATGCTTTCAGAAGGACATCCTTTTCTTCCGCCGTCATCCGCCTTGGCTCCATCCCCATCCGGGATGCTCTGGTTGCCTCCACCTTTTTCACGGATTCCATCATTTCCGGTGTAAACATGAATCTCCCTCCTTATTTTTCAATCTCTCTTGTATTATACAGTTCCTGCATCTCTTCTATCGGTTTTTGCATGATCTTTTCAATCAGCTCGTCATACGCTCCGCTGTGGATCTCATCGACACGCTGTGTCAGATGCTTCGATTCCGGGGCAATATATTTGCCGGTCAGCCTTCTTGCGAGCAGCCCGACCATCGGATGAGAAATACCCGCCGGACAGCGCACAGAGCAGCAGCCGCAGCCAACGCAGTCAAATGACTCCTCCGCGCATTTTTCCAGCTCTCCGCGCTGCGCATATGCAATATACTGCATTACATTTAACTCCTGCGTGCAGGCTTTCGTACAGGCATTGCAGCCGATACAGCTGTAGATCTCCGGGTAAAGCTCCATCATCACCTGCTGGTTTGGACGCAGGTCTTCCATATCGTACGTGCGCTTATCCGTTGGAAAAAACGGGATACTGGCAACATACATACCCTCCTCTACCTGTGTCTGACAGGCAAGACAGGTCTTCAGCTCATTTTTCCCCTTAATACGGTAAATTGTCGCACATGCACCGCAAAAACCGTGGCGGCAGCCGCAGCCCCGCTTTAATGTATAGCCTGCGTACTCCATAGCTGTCATGATCGTAAGGTCAGCCGGAACGCTGTATTTTTTACCGAAAAAATATACATTTACCATTTTCTCCATGTCAGTATTTCCTTTCCACATTTATGTAAGCCCGAGCACTGCTCATTGCTGATCAATATTCATTCGGCATTTCATCAATTTCATCGCACCGGAATACCGGACCGTCCTTGCATACGTATTTGGATCCGATATTGCAGCGCCCGCATTTGCCGACTCCGCATTTCATGCGCAGCTCCAGGGTCGTATAGACCTGCTCTTTTGAAAAACCAAGCTCCTGCAGTCCGGCAAGTACAAATTTGATCATAATCGGCGGTCCGCATACAAGCGCTGTTTTATTTACATCGAAGCCAAGCTCCTTTACATAATCCGGAACAAAGCCGACATGTCCGTCCCAGCCCTCCTGCGGGCGATCGATCGTCAGGTAGACATCGACGCCTTCCGCTTTCATCCAGACCTCACGGATCTCTTTTAGCTGAACGAGATCATCGGCAGAACGGGATCCGTAGACAATATCCACCTTCCCATAATCGCCCCTGTTATCAAGGACATAATTGATCACTGAGCGCAGCGGCGCAAGTCCGATACCGCCCGCGATAAACAAAAGATTTTTTCCTTTTAATTCTTTCTCAACCGGAAAATGATTGCCGTATGGCCCACGCACGGTGATCTGATCCCCGACGGAAAGGCTGTGCAGATAATCGGTCAGCATCCCGCACTTTTTGATACTGAACTCCTGATACGCCTCATTGGTCGGAGAAGAGGTGATGGAGAACATCCCCTCACTGATCCCCGGTGCGCACAGCATCGCGCATTGCCCGGGCATGTGTTCAAAAAGCTTACCGCCCTGCGGCGCATTGACACGGAAGGTCTTTACATCCGGCGTCTCTTCCCGGATATCTGTGATCACGCCTACCTTCGGGATCAGAGTGTCCAGCGTATAATTTTTATGACAGGAGCATGTATCCTTTCTGTCAGTATTTCCTGTATGTTGCGTTATCCCGCTCATGGCTGCTCACCTCCTGTGTGTTTGCTCTTTGAAGCTTCGGCAAAGGTTTTGATAACCTTTACGATATGAAGCGCTGACGGACACTTTTCCACACACCGCCCGCAGCCGACACAGGAATATATCCCGTCATTATTTGCCGGAAAATATACAAGCTTATGCATGAATCTCTGGCGGAACCGCTGCATCTGGCTGGTACGGTTGTTGCCATGCGCCATCATCGTAAAATCAGAATACATACAGGAATCCCAGCAGCGGTACCGCTGCACTCCGTGTCCGGTATCATAGTCCTTAATATCATAGCACTGGCACGTCGGACAGACAAAGGTACAGGTACCGCATGCCAGACATGGCTTATAAAGCTCCTCCCAGAGCGGAGAATCAAATGCCTCCTCCAGTGCACCGCCGCCCCAGCCTTCCAGGGAAAGATGCGAATACGGAAGCTTTTCGACGATTGCGCGGATGGAGTTTTTTTCTGACTCCACCGGTTCTTCCTGCGCCTGTGCAAGCAGGTCTTTTACTGCTTCGGTCAGCGCTTCTCCTTTTTGAGTAAGCGGCTTCCAGTAAAGTGTTTCCCCGATGCTCCACGACGCTACATCTCCGGCGGGAGCCGCACAGTCGATATCGAATACGTTGCAAAAGCACGTCTCTTCCGGCTCATGGCATGCAAGCGACACAATCGTGGCGTGCGCTCTTCTTGCCTCATAAAACGTATCCACCGGATCGGCCAGAAAGACCTGATCCAGTATCTCAAAGCCTCTGACATCACAGGCTTTTACTCCAAAAAGGACAAATTCCTGCTCCTGCAGCGCTTCCGGATCGACCGAAAGATTTTTGCCGTCACGCCTGCAGGTATACAGCGTCTCACTCTGAGGAAAAAATGCATCCTTGGGAGATTTTACTGTTTTCAGTGTATCGAGTGATACGCTGCCCCCCTCATCCCATACTCCAAAATTTACCTGACCGCCATTTTCCAGCGGCAGATACAACTCCTTACCGGCGGCAATCCTGCGGAATAATGCCGGCAGATCTTTTTTTGCTATCTTGTACATCCATTATCCCCTTTCTGCCACGATGCCCGGCTCCACATCCTCAAATACATAGCTAGTCAGCGGCCCCCTCGGCTCCAGATCAGCTCCGGCCTGGTATTCACCGTAAAATTCATTGATATCCTTGATAAATTTCCGGTTAAACAGGTGGAGCGGGATCCCCTGCGGACATACTCTGCTGCATTCGCCGCAGTCGGTACATCTTCCCGCCACATGGAACGCACGGATGATATGAAACATTTTTTCTTCAAACGGATCCGCGTTTGCTTTCTGCGCACTGTCAAACTGGCTGCTGTCAAATACACATTTGCGGCAGCTGCACGCCGGACAGACATTGCGGCACGCATTGCAGCGGATACACCGGCTAAGTTCCTTCTGAAAAAATGCAAACCGTTCCCCGGGAGTCATCGCCTCGATCTCCTTGACCTGTGCAAACCGGTCACGGTCCTTCGTATCTCTGGACTCCCCGATCAGCTCGTCAAAGATCATATGCTCCTTCCCCTTGCAGACATGGCAGCGTTCCAGCATGACATCTGCATAAGCGCAGGTTCTTTCTCCGTAAAGCGTCTGGATCGTCAGTGTATCCGCATCATCTGTCCGCTCTGCGCCCTGGATACTCTGAATGCCTTTTATGCCCTGTGCTTTTATTTTTTCGATATCCAGCTTTCCCTTACAGCCCACACCGATGATATATGCTTTTTCACGGTCCACACGGTGTTCCTTCATAAGCTGCCGGAAGCTGTAGGTATCACACGGCTTCAGGCAGACGAGCGTTTTTCCGTCCAGCTTAGAAGCCTCGATCATATATTTACTCAGGTTCGCCCCGCAAAATCCGTTGTAGACGAATTCCTCCAGATCCTCTTCCTTTTCAAAGTACGCAGGCTGTGGAGCATACGGCAGCTCTCCCGCCTTCCAGCCGAGCACGCGCGCGACAGTTCCATCAGCGAGGAGTTCTTTTGCGCGGTTCACCACCTGAGTCTGCGTCGTCTGCTGCTGTGCAGTCATTAAATGGATTTCGCGTTCTGCCTGACTCATCGTTTTTACACATTCTGGCATCTCAAATCCTCCAATCTCACGTTCTTGCCGAGGGAACGGATCTTCTCCACAAACTCGTTCATCGTTGCCGAAAACTTCACGCCCTCCGCAGCCGAGACCCACTCCACACGTGTGCGCCCGCTCTCCACGCCGATAAAATCAAGCATGGAAAATAAAAGAGTCATACGGCGTCTCGCATAAAAGTTTCCCGTCGTGTAGTGACAGTCCCCCGGATGGCAGCCGCAGATGATCACTCCGTCTGCCCCCTTCTCAAACGCCCGCAGGATAAACATCGGGTTTACGCGGCAGGAGCATGGCACACGGATGATCTTTACATCTGCCGGATAAGACAGACGGCTGCTCCCTGCCAGATCAGCGCCTGCATAGCTGCACCAGTTGCAGCAAAAAGCGACGATCTTCGGTCTGAATTCTTCTTTTGCTTCTATCGACATAATGCATCTACCTCCGCCAGAATCTGTCTGTTTGAAAATCCCTGCAGGTCCATAGCGCCGGATGGGCACGTAACGGTACATGCTCCGCAGCCCTGGCACAGCGCGTCATTGACAACCGCAATGCGGCGCACCTCCCGGATCCCATGATCATTGACCTGTCTGTCCTCATAGGAGATCGCACCGTACGGACAGACATTCGCGCACTGGGAACAGCCGTTGCACAAAAGCTCATCCGAATGAGCCGTACACGGATTCGTCAGCAGCTTATCCTTTGCCAGAAGTCCGATCGCCTTGACTGCAGCCGCACCTGCCTGAGATACCGTCTCTGGAATATCCTTCGGTCCCTGGCATACTCCGGAGAGAAAGATCCCTGCTGTCGGAGACTCGACCGGCCGCAGCTTCGCATGTGCCTCTGTCAGAAAATTATTCGTATCAATGCTTGCTGTAAGCATTGTCGCGATTTTACGGACATCCGGATCAGGCTCGATCGCCGCCGCCAGCACGACCATATCGGCCTCTTTCAGGATCTGTCTGTTGTCAATCAGATCCACTCCCTGTACAAGGAGTCTGCCATCCGGCTGAGGGATCACCTTGCCGACCTGTCCCTTGATATAATTTACACCATACTCCTCCACAGCGCGTCTGTAGAATTCATCGAAATTTTTCCCCGGCGTGCGGACATCAATATAAAATACCGTTACATTTACATCCGGGTACTTGTCGCGGATCAGCATCGCGTGCTTTGCCGTATACATACAGCAGATCTTCGAGCAGTAGCTCTTTCCCCTGTTGTCTGCGCAGCGGCTTCCGACACACTGGATAAAGACGATCTCTTTGGGCGCTTTTCCGTCTGAGAGGCGCTCCAGATGTCCCTTCGTCGGACCTGCGGCGTTCATGATACGCTCCAGCTCTAACGATGTGACTACGTCTTTGCTCTGGCTGTACGCATACTCATCATAATCATCCAGCCGGATCATATCAAAGCCGGTCGCCACCACGATCGCACCGTATTTTTGCGTGATGATCTCATCCTTTTGTTCATAATCGATCGCACCTGCCTGACAGACCTTCGCACAGACACCGCATTTTCCAGTCTGAAATTTGATACAGTGCTCCCGGTCGATAACCGGGACATTCGGTATCGCCTGTGCAAACGGCGTATAAATCGCGCTCCTCGTACTCAGTCCGCGGTTAAACTCGCTCGGCGTCTTTTTACTTGGACATTTTTCCTGACAGACGCCGCAGCCTGTGCACTTGTTCATATCAACGCTGCGTGCCTTTTTACGGATATCTACGGTAAAGTCACCTACGAAGCCCGTCACCTTTTCTACTTCGCTGTATGTATAGATCGTGATCCGCTCATGCGCATTTGCCTCCACCATTTTCGGAGTCAGGATGCAGGCGGAACAGTCAAGCGTCGGGAAGGTTTTGTCAAGCTGTGACATCCGTCCTCCAATGCTCGGCGTTTTCTCTACAATATCTACCTCATATCCTGCATCTGCGATATCAAGCGCTGTCTGTATTCCCGCAATGCCGCCTCCGATCACAAGCGCACGCTTCGTCACCCGGCTTTCTCCCGGCCGAAGAGGCGTATTGAGATTTACTTTTGCCACGGCAGCTCTCATCAGGAGCACTGCCTTTTTTGTGGCCTCCTCCATATCCTTATGGATCCATGAACAATGCTCACGGATATTTGCGATCTCGACCATATACGGGTTCAGCCCGGCGCGCTGTGCCGCTGTACGGAATGTCGTCTCATGCATGCGCGGAGAACAGGAACACACAACAATCCCTGTCAGCTGCTTTTCCCGTATCGCTTCCTGGATCCTCGCCTGCCCCGCCTCAGAACACATATACTGGTAATCTTCAGCATGGACCACTCCCGGCTCCATAAGCGCCATCTCTGCTACCTTTTTTACGTCTACCGTGGCTGCGATATTGCTGCCGCAGTGACAGACGAATACACCTACTCTTTGCACCTGTCCTACCTCCTGTATCTTCGGAATGCGCTCACAAGAAGCTGCTGTGGGATCTCGGGATCGAGCAGCTGCGCCATCTCATCCGGAGAAAGATAATCTCCGCCCTTTTTCCGGACTACAAGCTGTCTGGCTGCATCGATCAGCTTTCCAGGCTTTACATCACGCGGGCAGCGCTCTATACATGCAAAGCACGACAGACATTTCCACAGAGATTTCGAATGTACCAGCGCTTCTATATCTTCATTTATCACGTAGGAGACAAACTGGTGCGGCTTAATATCCATCTCATTGTACGATGGACAGGATGCAGAGCATTTTCCGCACTTCATACATTTAAGAGGATTCACACCGCTGATCTCTTTTATCTGCTCTGCCTGTTTTTTCTGTGCTGTCACAGTGATGTCACCTCCCCGTCTTCTTCCCGGCTGTTACCACACGCTTCGCATACGCCGAGCGCGCGTGCCAGAAGCTCAGTGAAATAATACACCGGAAGTCCTCCCGTCTGACTTTTATTCAGATTGTACATGCACAGCGGACACGCCGTGATCAGCATATCTGCGCCGAACCCGGAGGCGCTTTTATGGATCTTGTCGCACATGCCTTTTGCCAGTTCTGCCTCCTTCAGTGACACATACCCGCCGCAGCATTCATTGCGATATGGGTAAAGCACCGGCTCCGCTCCGATCGCGCGGATAAAATCCTCCATGATCCTTGGATTCTCCGGATTATCAAATTCCAGTATCCGGCCCGGACGCAGAAGCAGACAGCCATAGTATGCACCGATCCGTTTTCCTGTAAATGGATGTACTACCTTTTCCTTCAGCCTGTCAAATCCTACACGGTCGCGAAGCACTTCAAGGAAATGAAGCACGGTCGTCTCTCCTGCATATGGCTCTTCAAGCGCCATATAGTTGTTCGCCCTTGTCCGGATATCCTCTACGTTTTTCATATCATCATTTACACGTTTGATCACATGGTGGCAGGCAGAACACAGCGTCACCAAATCCTGCCCCTTCTCTTTTGCTGCATTCAGGGCGCGCACAGAAGAAAGCTTTGTAGCAATCTCATCGCTGCCCAGCGGATACACACCGCCGCAGCACTGCCATTCACTGATCTCTTCCAGTTCAAATCCAAGAGCTAAAGCAGAAGCTCTGGCATAATCGTCCAGAGCTTTCGCTTTATTTCTCAGAGTACAACCGGGATAATAGCTGTACTTCATATTTTTCGTCCTTTCTTATAACCGGATGTACCGGATACGATTATAATTCGATCTGAGCGATGACTGCCTTCAGCGCATCTGCACTTGCCTGCAGCCTGTCATGCTCTTCTTTTGTAATACGCATCGGGATCTTGCCCTGTACCCCGTTCGGTCCGATCAGAGCCAGAGTGCTAAGACATACGTCCTCGATCCCATATTCGCCATGCATCATAGAAGATACTGTGGCGATCGATTCAGAAGAGGCTACCAGAGATGCGCACAGATTGCACACGGATGTAGAGACTGCGTAGAAGGTCGCACCCTTATTTGCGATCACCTGTCCGCCTGACTTGTGCACGTACTCTTCCATTGCCTGCTTGTCGAGTTCTTCAATATCCTTTCCATGCGCTTTCATGATCTTGTAGTATTCATCTACGCTTACACCTGAAATATATGCTCCTGACCACGGCACAAATGAGGTATCGCCATGCTCGCCAAATACATACGCATGAATATTCTTCTGTGCAACCTTAAAATGCTCAGACAGTCCATATTTCAGACGTGCCGTATCAAGCACTGTACCAGAACCAATGATCTGATTTTCCGGCAGTCCGGAAATCTTAGTAAATACATAGGTCAGAATATCAACCGGATTGCTGACGATGATGTAAAGCGCATTCGGCGCTGCCTTTACAATTTCCGGTGTGATCGATTTAAGGATATTGACATTTGTCTGCGTCAGCTCGATCCTGGTCTGTCCCGGTCTTCTGGCAATCCCGGATGTGATGATTACGATATCGGAATCCTTCGCATCCTCATACTCTCCGGCTACGATCGAAATCGGATCACGGAAACAGGTTCCCTGCTCAATATCCATAACTTCGCCCGCTACTTTTTCTTTGTTAATGTCGATCAAAACGATCTCTGATGCGAAATCCTCATGAGATAATGTGTATGCAATAGTTGCACCTACGCTGCCCGCTCCGATAATTGTAATTTTGCTGCTCATACGTTTCTCCTTTTTTATTGTTATTTTTTTAACGAGTTCTTCCCAAAAAAATGAAATCCTACACTATTCAGATTTCATTTTCTGTAGTATATCATATTGACAAAGTTTTAACAACTGTTTTTTATTATTTTTTCGATTTAATTAATTTCCGTCTGCAAATAAAAACACGGTCCTCATCTGCTCCTCAGCAGAGAAAGACCGTGCAGCGTACAGACTCATTTGCGGAATGTCATCTGTACTATCTTCAGCGCCTCAGGTTTGCGGAGTCCGAACTGCGCCAAAGAACAAGGAGGTATTTGTGTAGGTCATTGCCCCGAGATAACATTCCTTTTTTCTGTGGATCCGCTTCCCCATCGCGGATTGATGCGGTCCTGCGACCGTGTGGAGTGTTTGGCTTTACCGGAAGCTCATCTCTCATATCAAGCAGGTTTCCTGACTCACAGCTTAAACGCCTGCTCCTCCTTCTCGCGCTCTAACGGGTACGCAATGGATATACGGAGTCTGCTCGCTGCATACAGTGACCGGACCGTTCAGGCCTCTCACCTGATTCCCTCTTCAGAAGCTTCCTTTCCGGAAGATCTTCTGCACTTGACATGGCAATTTCTAAATTACACAAATAAACTATAGCACTTCTTTTCTGCCCCGTCAACTACAAATATATCCCCTTTTTCCTCCCGCTTTTACAGTTTTCCGAAATTTTCCGAATATCCCGCACCGGTAAACGCTTCACTCGTTGCTCTCTGACGCTCCCCGGATCAGCTCCAATGCCTGCTCATAGTTGTCCTCTCCCCGTACACACAGAAGTATCTGTGTGACATCGCTATCGGATGGCTGCAGGGTACAGGCCTGTTCATACGGAAGGTAGATGCGTTCTTCTGATTCTCCGAGTACCGCTGCCACATTGCAGGGGCTCCAGTCCCCGTCCTTTGGGGCGGCTCTGCCCTCTGGCGAAGCTGCTTTTCCTGTGACGCTGTCTGCATTCCCTTCTGCCTCTTTGTCTGCTGCCGGTATACCGTCAATGAGCTGATACTGCCAGGTAAGTTCCTTATACTGCTCCAGTATGGAGCGTCTCCGTTTTTCCGAAACCGCATGTCCGGTCATATCCGTCAGGGCCTGCAGGCTGTTTTCACCGATCAACAAAGCCGGCACCTTCCCAAGCGCTGTATCCTGCGCCTGCTTTACATGCATCTGAAGCTGCGTCAGGTCTGCTCCCGTCCATACTGTGTCCATCACATAATCTTCTACCCGCAGCCGCACCGGGATCTCACATATCGGCGTGATGGAGCGAAGCCCTGGAAGCGCTTTCGCCTGCTCCAGAAATCTCGCGTCATAGCTGTATTTACCAAGCGGTACGATCCCCTGACAGATCTTTTTCTGCGACTGCACACTTTGGAACAGCGATACGCCAAGCCATACAAGGGCTGCCAGCAAAGCTGTACAGGACCAGAACACGATCCTGTCTGCACTGCTTTGTATATATGCTTTCTTTCCCCTCTTCATCCGCGTCATCCCTTCCTCGTATCATCCTTTTCCAGTAAGCGCCGTGCGATGCTGCCTACTGTCTTGGGGGATCTGTACGGGAGCTCTGCCGCGCTTCCTTAAGCAGCACGCCGCTCCTGCGAAGTCTCCAGATCAGAATCAGGATCAGCAGGATCAGTCCTGCAATAACAGCCGCAAAAACTGATATCCACCAGGAATTGGCCTCTGGCTCATCCTCGACTTTCAGAGAAAGCACCTCTGCTTTTTTTATTTCTGTCTGATATTCTTTCGTTATTTCATGTGTTTCGCCATTTACATCTTCATATTGCAGTGTCACTGTACCGGTTACCGGCCCGTATTTTTCAGAATCCTCTGTACCGGGATCTTCTCCGATCGCTTCCATGGTCCGCGTACCTACATAAACGCGCATAACGGTATTTCCCTGTGTACCGGCCTCCATATTTCCGATAAAAGCATCTTCATTTGGAAACAGGCCGGTCCCTTCCAGCTTCAGTCTCACATTGTACACATCCGTGCGGCTCAGATTCATGACAGAAAGAGGCAGCTCTACAGTATCAGAGGCATATACGTCGGCAGGGATCTGCCCCATCTCAAGCTCCACCTGCACCGGCTGTACGACAGGGACAGTCAGACTTTCTGTGCCTGTCACCTGTGTCCCCTTTTTGTCCTCATACTCAAAGAGAAAAGACAGCACTGCCCGATCCTCCTCGGCAAGCGGCATTACTTTTATCGTATTTTCCAGTTCGATCTCTCCGCCCGGCGCTACTTCTGAAAAGTAAAAAGAATTACGCCCAAGCTGCACAGATTTTGCCTCTGTCTGTACAGTTACCTTGAGATTATGTGCCGTTTGAGAGCTGCTGCGATTGCGAAACGAGACACGCATCGTCTCCTGTCCTCCCGCCGGCAGGCTCTTTCCGGATAAGCTGCTCTCCTCCAGAAGAAACTTTGGCTGCCGGATAATCTCCTCCGGTGCCTCTCCGCCTCCTCCAGAATATCCTCCGCCCCCGCCGCCTGTATCTCCGCCGCCGAAGTTCTCCCCCTTCCCTGGATCCTTTGGTTCTGGTATCTGCACAAAAATCTGATAATCAAGAGAAACCTTTTCATTCCTGTTCGTATAGCCCCATGCCTTCACCGTCACACAGTATTGACCCGGTACCGCACTTTCCTGAAGCGGCACCTCGCAGGTGTAGAGATAGACCTGCTTTCTGTCAGAGGAATATCCAAGCGCACCAGCAGCATGCAAACTTTCTTTGGCCGGATCACTCTGATCGGCATCTTCTTCCATGATACCGTTTTGCAGAATGTACCATTTGCTGGAAATATCCTTCTGATAATTTTTTAATACAAATGGCGTATTTTCTGTCTGCGCAAATGCAAGATCCACAGTAAGACGGTCCTCCTTGAGCGCTCCGCTGGCAGTAAATGGGATCGCCAGGTACAAAACGCCTTTTTTTACTTTGGGCTGGTACCCTTCTGAGAATGACTGCTTCATTCCCCTGTAGCGGTGCCGGTTATCTATCCCGAGATAGATCGCCTCTTCCTGCTCCTGCGTATGACCGGACTCACTTTCCTGCATCTCCTCCGACTGTGTCTGAGCTTCCGTCTGCGGCTCCATCACCAGCTCTGACTCCGATTCGGTCTGATCCGGTTCTGTCATATCAGACCCGGATCCGGTCTGGTCCCCTCCTGCCGCGTCAGACTCTGGTTCCGTCTGTCCTTCCTCCGCCCCAGGCTGCTGCCACTCCTCCTGCGAAAGCTGTGTCTCCGGCACTCCTTCATTTTGCTGCGTCTCCGGTACCGTCTGTGCCTGCCCGTTTGGAAGCGCGCTGCTCTCGCCGCCCGAAGCGCCAAAAGCAGTACTTCCGCTTAGTCCCGGATCAGATACTTCAATATTTTCTATCAGAAAATCCGGTGCGGTCTCCGTCGGGACGGTTCGCTTCACCTCTTCCTTCGTCCTGTTCTTTTTCTCTTTAACAGCGCTGTATGCAGCAGGCTCTCCGACCGCTTCGATACATATTTCTGTTTCTGCCGCGTGTACCCTTTCCACAGAGCTGCCCCATCCGATCCAGCCTGCGCCTGATGCTATAAGGATCGCGGCAGTCACTGTTATACTTACTGATCTTCTTTTCATTTTCATACGCTCCCTGTTTCTGATCGTAAACAACCGGTCTGTATTTTATGGATTTGCTTCAGGATCCATTCTGCGCAGCACACCTGCATCCATTTCATAGACCTCATCGCACAAAATGCGAATATCCTCTTCATTATGACTTGCCAGCAATATCGTTTTGCCGGACTGCTTCAAGTCCAGAATAATCCTGCGGATTTCTGCCACGCCGTGCTTATCAAGACCATTGAACGGCTCGTCGAGGATCAGCAGGCGGGGATCTTCCATGATTGCCTGCGCAATCCCCAGCCGCTGACGCATACCAAGAGAATATTTTGCCACAGGTTTTTTCATATCCGGATCCAGTCCTACCTTTTTTAGCACCAGACGGACATCTGCCCTGGAAATCTTGTGCCGCATATCAGCCAGGATCTCAAGATTCCTCCTGCCGGTAAGATTCGTAAGAAAACCGGGCGTCTCTATAATGACCCCCAGACTTTCAGGAAAGTCCGTATCCACGCCGATTTGTTGTCCAAATACACGCACCGTCCCTGTCGTAGCGGTCAGAAATCCACAGATACATTTCATCAAAACAGTCTTTCCAGATCCGTTATTTCCCACAATCCCATACACTTTTCCCGCTTCCAGTGACAGACTTAGTTCTTTTAAGACAAGATCATCTCCAAAACGTTTCGTCACACCGGAAAGCTCCAGCCACATTTCTTTTTTTGCTCCTGACAGCATCCTGTATTTCCTCCCATGCCTTTGTCCCATCCTCTTTTCGCTGTGTCCGCAATCCCTACAGCTCCTCCAGTTTTGCATACATCACCGCTGCGTGCGCCCCGGCAAAAAGAAATAAAAGCAGGAGCAAAAACAGCCAGAGTCCCTCGCCCCGGCCGCCCCACTGTGCGCTCCCGGAAATCCACTGCGGTGGATACAGCCACAGCGCATCAGGAAAATATCGCTCCTGTAAAATGATGCAAAAATAATAAAATACGAATGGAATACCAAATGCAAGATATCCGGAACCGCCAAGCACACCGCAAAATCCGCCAAGTGAAGCAAACACGGCTCCGATCAGCCCGCAGCGAAGCAGAGGCTCCAGAGCCTCCCATACCGCCGTCAGCCTGATTTTCCCGGTTTCCTCTAATGGGAAAAAGAACAGGAAATATCCAAACAGTACCAAAAGCCCCGCAATGACCCAGACGCAAAAGCCGCTGCATGCGACGGTTAAAATCTTATTCTCGACATAAGCGCGCCTTCCGGTTCTCGGGAGTGCGCTTTTTAGGAATCCGCCCTTCCACTCATACAAAAAAGAATCGCTCCAGGCAAGCACAGCCCCGGCCGGGAGCAGATAACAGACTGATTTGGAGGAAATCATTTTCTCAAATGCCTCCAGAAACCAGCCGGTCTGCAGCAGCCCCTCCTGTTTGGGCAATGGAGTCCCTGCGATCATGCCCGCAACAGCTAAGACCAGCGCGATCCAAAAGCCTTTCCCCAGAAACATTCTTGCCAGCTCGCTTTTCATCACACGTCAGCTCCTCTCTCCAAGGAAACGGAAGCTGTATCGTTTCATCGAACCAAGCGCGAGCCCTGAAAACGCCACAAGCAGCACGCCAAAAACGATACAGGACTGCCAGACAGCAGGAAGCCGGTCATAGCCAAAGCTGTGTCTGGCATACGTCACATGGCTTAAAGGGCTGAGCCATCCGATCAGCACATTGATCTTGTACATCTCGTATTCCTCCATATGTAACAGTGCCCCTAGTACCTCCGGTTCGAGCAGGAAACCATACAGGCTAAAAAACAGCCCGAGCAGCATCCCCCGATTTGCCCCAAGCGCAATGTTTCCTGCAAGGATCAGAAAGCTTAAGCACAGCGTATACAGAAATAAAAGCAGTATCACCTGAAGCATACAGCCGTATGGCGTAATACTTTCCATCACCTTTACTGTAGATGGTACGCAAAGCTCTTCCCCGAGCTTAGAATACGCAAGCATTGCCGCCGTCTCGCTCCAGATATCGCCCACATAGCTCATCTTCATACATAAAAGAACAGTAGCCGCGAACAGAAATACCGTATACAGCAGGGAAGCACAGATCACATAAGCAAACTGCCCCGCCAGCCATCGCTTTTTGGTCGTACGGTACAGATAATAGGGCGTCGCACTGCTCATCTGCGGCAGATCTGAAAACAGCAGCAAAAGCAGCACTGAGCTAAGCAGCACGCAGGTCGGGTCGCCAAAGGTCCAAAGAAACGGTTCCGCAAGCTGTACCGGCGTTCCATACGCATCTATGACCACCATTACTCTCGAGCTTAAAAGATAACACAGGACAAAGCCAAGCAAAAATGTCAGTATGACCTTCGGGTTCTTCCAGAAGCCCCGGAAATTGTACCGTACAACAGAACAGACCTGCCGGATCGCCTGCATATTAATACCCCAGTCCCAGATCTATGATGCTTCCGTCTACGGCATTAATCGTCAGGCAGCTCTCCTGTTTACTCTTTGATCCGCCATATTCTGCAATCTGTCCATTTTCCTCTTCATAGCTGGACTGAAATGTTCCAAAGAAATTCCACACCGGCACCAGCAGACCGGAGTTCGCGTCAGAGGCAGGTTCATAAATCCTGCCATAGCCAAACACGATACGGCTGATGTGATAATTTCTCTCTTTTTCATAGTTCAGGACATCTGCGTTGCTGACCTGCATCATCTTTTCATAAATCTGTATAATCTCGTCAAATGGCAGAAGCTCCAGATTCTGTGTCCGCACTTCACCGATATCGTACCGGTTGAGAAATTCCACCTTTTCGATTCCATCTTTGGAAATGATCATATCCAGGCGCTCATACCCCCATGTCTCCATGTCACTGTCCATGCTCTCAAGTCCGCCCCCGTATTGTGACGTATAGGTCACCGGAACGCCGTCCAGCGTTCTCGTATAATGCAGGATGTAGCCTGCCCCGGTCTGGCGCTCTCTGGCATAGCCGACATTATCTGTCGCAGACAGATCTGCTTCCTCCCAGTATTTCACTCCTTTTTCCCAGGCGTTCAGCTTCATATCCGTAAATCCGAGCTGTTCTACCTTTTCCTCTGCGATCGCCACTGCTTCCTCAAAAGAAATACCGATCTCCTCGCTTATTTCCTCCTCAGAAGGCAGATCCGAGATACTTCCGTTATTGAGCAGATCGTATTCCAGCCACTGCTCGGACGCAGAAGTATCTTCTATATCCTTCACTCTATCGATATTTACCTCAAAGGGAAAGCTTGCATATGACGATATACGATAGTTACAATAGGTCCCATCCGGCATACTGACATATCCCGCAAAGGATCCCCCCTCTTCCTGACCATCCGATACAAGCTGAGGCTTGACCTCTTCCCACGTGCGCTCCTCCGGCGCCTCCGCCATTGCCGCCTCCAGCTCCTCGATGCTCCGGTTAATATCATAGTAATAATTTCCCTCTTCATCTACGCCCATATCATATGGGTCCATGTTTCCCTGTGACACGTATCCCTTTAGTTCTTCGAGCTTTGTCTGTATCTCTCCTTTTGTCTCCTGCATCAGGCTGTAGGTATCATAAATCTCTGCATCGCCAAAAAACGTCTCTGTGATCCGGTCTATCTGTTCCTGATCAAGCGGATGCTGACTCACCTCGATCATAGACGCCTGATCCGCAGCAGGTATTTCTACATCCGCATCTGTTGTGACGGTCAGCCGTCCGGTTGCGTCCACCGTCTCATTCTGATAATGCTTTGGCGCTCCAAGACGCGTCCGCAGTTCTCCCTCCTGCGCAGCTGCATCTTCTTTCTGTGCATCCCCTTTCGCAGCATCATCTGTTTTTTCGGATGTGCTTTCTTTATAATTTTCCATAGAAGCTTTCCCCTTCTGCTTCACAAGCGAGCTCTCCGGCGTCTTTGCGCACCCGGAAAACACCATGGCGCCAATAACAATACCCAGCATGGAAATGTATTTTTTCTTCATAATGGTCCCCTTCTTTCTGAATTTACTCCGTACTTACTGTAGCAAAGCTGCCTCGGGCAAGTCTTCCCCAAACTGTAACCATTTTGTAACTACCACACCACCGACACCCGCGTCCCTTTTCCTTCCTCACTCTCTATCACAAGCTGCGCTTCGTGCAGCCGCGCGATCCTGCTGCACAGAGCCAGTCCAAGCCCGATACTGCCCGCAGATTTTGCCCGCGATTTATTTACCATATAAAATGCCTCTGTCACCCGCCCCAGCTCATTTGCAGGAATGCCTTTTCCGTGATCTTCCACCACAATGCTGTGATCGTCTGCGATCACGCGGATCTCACTTCTGTCCGGGGATGCTTTACAGGCATTGTCTACCAGATTCATCAGAAGGCTCATCATCAGATCCGCATCCATACTGCGCTCCAGATCTCTGGGAATGCAGGTACAGACGAGCCGGATGTTTTTTTGCCGGAGTCTGAATACGGTCAGCTCCTCCAGCCGACGAAAAAGCTCCTCCAGCCTTACCGTACGCAGGCAAATCTCCTGCGTACTGCTCTCATACAGCCCTGTCAGCTCCAGCATTTTTTCAGACAGCCGGGACAGCCGTTTTCCTTCACTGCGGATGTAGCCAAGAGCACGTACGCGATTTTTCTCAGACAGACACGTCGTAAGAAGCGTATCTGCGTATCCTATGATCGCTGTCAGAGGCGTCTTAAGCTCGTGCGCCAGGCTGCCAAGAAGCTGCCTTTGCTGCTCATTCGTATCTGTCAGAAGCGCCATATGCTCCTCCACCTTCTCTGCCATCTGGTTAAAGCTCACAGTCAGCGCGCCGATCTCATCCCGTCCTCTTACCTGTGCGCGGCTCTCATATGCCCCGCCTGCAATGGCAGAAGCCGCCTGCTGCAGCTCCATCAGAGGAAAAAGCGCGCGGGCGATCCCGGCGTACAAAAAGACGCCGCAAAGCAGAAGCAGGCATGATGTAAAGGCAATCCCCTGCCAGAACACCTTCTGTGTTCTCGCAAAGATGTCCGTTACATCCCGGTAGAGGATCACACTGTAAGTCTGTCCCCCGGCGGTGATCCCACCCTGAGAAAACAAAAGCAGCCTTCTGCCATTTACCTTTTGAACGCTGCTTACAGAAATCATATCTGGATAACTGGAAAGCAGTTCCTCGTTCTTTCTTAAAAAATCTATATCATATGTATAAGGAGAGCTGTTAAATATTTCTTCTGTTCCTTCAAACAGCGCGCCTCTGCTCAGAAATATCCGCCGGAATGCCCCTGTCGCCACTGCTCTGTACAGTACCGCCTCATTCTGTGCCTCACTGCTTCTGTCCGATATAGCTGCAGTCCTAGCATGCCACATATTCGTTTGCATCTGTACGCATTCCCGCGCGATCCGCTCCTTCTCATACTGCACAATATCCTCCATGCCCTGCTGCTGTGATTTCCACAGAAGGTATCCGGTCAGGATTACCGCCAGCAGCACCATTCCAAGCGATACCTGCAGATAAATTTTCCAGAACAGCGCTCCACATTTTGTTTTTCCTTTTTTTGTCTTCATCCCTGTATCCCAAAACTGCTTCATACATATACCCCTGTTGTCCATGCTCTATCTTACCTGTCTTGTCCGCCCTCCTGCGTGCCTGCGTCTGCCTCCATACGGTATCCGACGCGCGGGATCGTACGGATCACATCCTGAAAGCCAAGCTTTTTCCGTATACGTCCCACATGCGCATCCACGGTCCGCGTCTCCCCATCAAATGCCACACCCCAGAGCGCGCTCAGAAGCTGACTTCGCGTCAGCGCTTTGTTTCTGTTTCGCACAAACATCATCAGGCAGTCAAATTCCATGGGCTTTAAATAAACCTCACAGCCGTTTTTTAGTACCTTGCGCTCCTCCGGGAAAATCTCCACATCCCGGATACGGATCCTTGCATCAGCAGGACGGCGACGGGCGAGCACCTTATCTATGCGAACCAGAAGCTCCAGCATTTCAAACGGTTTTACAATATAATCTTCTGCCCCCGCAGTCAGCCCCCGTACCTTACTGTTCACATCCCCTTTCGCAGTCAGAAAGATCACCGGGATCCCGTATTCGCGAAGGTGCGGCAGCAGTGCAAAACCGTCCAGCCCCGGCAGCATCACATCAACCACCGCACAGCTATAGCTGTGATCTGCCGCAAGTGCCTCCCATGCCTCCTTCCCGTCAAAAAACGGCTGTGACTCATAGCCGGCCACCTCCAGATTCATGCAGATCAGATCATTGATCGCGTCTTCATCCTCTATTACTAAAATACGTTCTGACATCTTTTTTCTCCATTTCTCATCCCGGGCAGCCAGCTGCCCTGATAGTTTTATTATGACATATATGATACAAAGCGATTGTAACTAAGTTGTAAATAAATAAGACACACATTGCAAAGCAATAAAATGCCCCCATCTCTGTACGCTGTAAGGGACGCCTGTCAGGCAAAAAACAGCCGCAGCGATATCCGCTACGGCCTTTTCCTTTACTTTTATCTGTTTTTATATTTTCCTTCTGCCTGGTCCGATACAGTCATATAGTCATATATCAGTAATAGCACCCGTTTTGTTTCTGCCACTCACAGATGATATTGACATTTTCAAGCTCTGTGGCGCTGATATATGTGTAGAGCATTTCATTCGCTGATGCAGACGGGCAGTATGGCTTTGCCTGCTCATACCAGTCCTTGCCTTCAAACTGATCGTACGCCTCCTTCGCCGCGCCGCCCTGTGCCTCACTAAACGTATAGCCGTACCGCGCCAGGATCTCATTAATAGCAAGCTGCGACCAGTAATGGCGTTCTTCCACTGTATCTGCCTGCAGCTTTGTCAGATCCTCATCCGTCAGAAGCTCCTTGCTGCTGTGCGGGAAAATAAAGTCGGAAGCAGGAGCCAGGATACCATTTATCACAGTAAGCTGCCCGGAAGTCTCTGCATCCGTATCAGCAGCAGACCCGGCAGCGCCTTCATCTGCACCGCTATTTTGTGTACCCATACGTTCTTTTACCTTCGCTACGATTTCCGGAGTCACAAGTGCCTGCTGCGGTCCTGCTGCATACGATGCCACACCGTAGGCCGGGATATCCGCGTACATCCCTTCCGCAGTCTTCCAATAAGCCATTTCGTCAAGATAGCTGCGGATACTGTCTTCCGTAATATTTTCAACCTGTCCGATGATATGTTCCCGATAGGCTTCCACAACAGCCTCCTTTGCCGTCTCCTCCTCGCAGCCAAGCAGATCTCCCATCGTGAGCTGCTCCCCTGTACGCAGGTCAAACGATGTACCGACTGCATAGCCGTACCCGTGAGCCCCTCCGCTGTATGTATAAACATACTGCATCACAGAAAAAATGTCACTGTCAAGATAAAGAGAATCGCACGTCACATCAAATGCAAGCGCATTTGCTGCTTCTGAATTATACTCCTGCAATTCTGCCTGTACCTGCTCCATATTCGCAGCCTCTGTCTGCACAGTGCGTACTGCTTCATCATAAAAATACTGATTGACCTTATCGAGAATCTCCTGATCAAAGCTGTCGATCCCTGTCAGCACCGGATACTCATACGAAACAAATTCACCGGAGGCTTCCGTCTTTTTCTCTACCTGATATACGCCAAACGCACCCTCCTGCTCCTGCGCCTGCGCACCCAAAGCAAAACCTCCAAAACACAGCACGCCGGCCAAAACACTGCTTATATACAGCTGGATCCTTTTCATATTATATATCCTCCTCTGTCCCTTTCTTAACGCTCAGGTTCTTATTTTCTATGATATCGGGACCCATACCGATTGTCAATTGAAAGATGAAAAAACAGCGTTGCCCTGTGACAACGCCGTCTCTGTCTTTTGTATATTTTCCATGCATCAGATCTCAAATACATCCAATTCTTTTGCTCCAAGACGATCCCGGATCTCCCGGATTGCTTCTTTAAGCGCCTGAAGATCATCCTCCTCATAGTTGCAGAAAGGTCTGCGGATATATCCGCCATCCACGCCCCGCCATCGCAGCAGATTATGCAAAACAGACGGAAAATCATACTTCAGACAAGCGAAGATAAACTCATCTGCCATTTTCTGCAAACGGATAGCCTCCGGCATATTTCCTTCACGGAACGAATTCTCTATTTTCTTGTAAATGTCAGGAATAACATTATAAAAAGAACCAATAATGCCGTCCGCTCCAAAGCAGAACCCGGAAAGTGCCATCTCATCACAGCCGGAATAAATCATAAAATCTTTTCCCAGCTTTTCTTTCAGGAATCCCATTTCATCATGAGAACGAGCTGTATACTTTAATCCTTTTACGTGATCAAGCTGCGCAATCCTCTGCAAAAGTCCTTCGTCCATAATCCCGGCCAGTGCAATATTATATACAATCATCGGCAGGTCTACTGATTCTGAGATATCCCTATAATAGGAAAAGATATCATCCTGCGAAAATTTCCAGTAAAAAGGAGGCACAGAAGAAATCGCATCTGCCCCTGCTTTTTCTGCCTGTTTTGCCAGCTCTATCGATTTCTTTGTCCCAATATCGCCCACGTGGACAATTACCGGTTTTCTGCCATTTACATGATTGATCACGGTTTCTACTGTGTGCATACGTTCCTCCATTGTCATGGTAAAGCATGCGCCCGTACTTCCAGTCAGATAAAATCCATCTGCATCATGATCCAGCAAAAAATCGAGGACTTCTTTTGTGCGGCTGTCATCCAGATTTTCTTTTTCATCAAAGATTGTCAGATTTGCCGGAATTACTCCCTTGATTTCTGTAACATCATAATGTTTCATTCTTTTTTCTCCTTTCTCTCTTCTGTTTTTACAAGATGGCAGCAGACCGTATGCGGTCGGCCATTTTTCATAAGCGTCACCGGTTCTGGTTTTTTTGTTTTACAGACGTCCTGACATTTGGGACATCTGGGATGGAATGGGCAGCCGGACGGCGGATTTACCGGACTTGGAACATCTCCCTGCAGTGGGATCCGCTTTCTTCTCTGGTTGATATCCGCAACCGGGATCGCACTGATGAGCGCCTCTGTATACGGATGAAGTGTATTGGCAAAAAGCTCCTGTGTATCCGCAATCTCAACAATATGCCCCAAATACATGACAATGATCCTGTCACTGATATACTCAACAACCGACAGATCATGCGTGATAAACATATACGTCAGCTTATATTCTTCCTTCAGCTTCATCAAAAGCTGGAGTACCTGCGCCTGAATGGAAACATCAAGGGCTGATACAGCTTCATCGCATACAATGAATTCCGGTGAAACAGACAAAGCTCTGGCTATTCCGATCCTCTGTCTTTGTCCGCCCGAAAACTCATTTGGATAACGTTCCATGTAATCCTCTGGAAGATTCACTGCCTGCAAAAGCTCTGCGATTTTCTTTTTCCGCTCCTCCTTGTTTTTCATTCCAAAACGGATCAACGGCTCTTGCATAGACCCGAAAATCGTAAAAGATGGATTTAATGAAGAATAGGGATCCTGAAATACAATCTGCATCCGGCGCCGCGCCTCGTCCAGATCCTTTTTTTTCATGGTCATCAGATCTTTTTCTCCTTCCGGGAAATCGTAAAAAACATTTCCCGCATAAGGACGTATCAACTGAAGGATGCTCTTTCCAAGCGTGGTCTTACCGCAGCCGCTCTCTCCTACCACCCCGAGGATTTCTCCGCGATATACATCAAGGTCCACATCATCAACTGCTTTTACATATCCAACCGTATGCTTAAAAACTCCTTTTTTTACCGGATACCATGTTTTCAGCCCTCTGACCCTGATCAGGACATTTTTGTCATCAGTCATTCGCTTCTCCCTCCTTTTTTCTCAGATGATGGAAGCACCTGCACATATGCCCCTCTTCTACCATGCTTTCAGGCGGCATACCGGTCTCACATTCCGGGGTGGCATATGCGCACCTGGGAGCAAATTGACAGCCTGCCGGACGGTTGTAAGGATCCGGCGTAGAGCCTTTGATCGGTTCCAGCTTCTGTTCCCTCCCTCTGCCCAGTACTGGTATGGAATCCAGAAGCGCTTTCGTATAAGGATGCGAAGGCCGCGTCAGGACTGCCCTTGCATCCCCGCTCTCAACGATATTCCCCATATACATTACCGCCACATCATCCGCCAGCTCTGCGACCACTCCCATATCATGTGTGATCAGTAAAATAGCCGTATCATTAGTTTCTTTCAGATCCAGCATCAGCTCGAAGATCTGTGCCTGTATCGTTACATCCAGCGCCGTTGTCGGCTCATCTGCGATCAGTACTTTTGGCCGACAGCTCATCGCCATTGCGATCATTGCCCTCTGGCTCATTCCACCTGAAAACTGATGCGGATATTCCTTTACCCGCTGCTTGGGAAGGGGGATCCCCATTTCTTTCAGAAGCTGTATCGACTTTTTCGTTGCATCCTTACGCGAAGAAGCACCGTTGTGATACAGCAACGCCTCATTAATCTGATAGCCCACGGTAAATACAGGATTTAATGCTGTCATTGGATCCTGAAAGATCATTGCCATTCCCTCTCCGCGCAGCTTTCGCATTTCTTTCCCTTTTCGTTTCAGCCTGTCGATACGGATATCCTCGCCCTGATAATGGAAGGTGATGCTCCCTTTTTCTATCCTTGACAGATCCGGCAGAAGTCCCATGATAGAATTAGCTGTAACTGATTTTCCACAGCCGCTCTCTCCGACAATACACATGATCTTTCCCTTTTTCAGCTCAAAAGAAACCCCTCGCAGCACCTTGTTGCAGCGGTCATTGTTATAAAAATTCACATGAAGGTCCTCCACCTTCACAACTACATCCTGATTTCGTTCCATTCCATCACCTCTTATCCTATCTGAGAAGGATCTGTTGCATCACGCAGGCCATCACCAATAAAGTTTATGCTGATAACAAAAAGCGTTACTGCAATACCGGTCGGAAGCCAGATCCACCATGCCTGCTTCAAAATCGTCAAATCCTGTGCCACATTCAAAATATTCCCCCATGTGGCTACCTCAAGCGGTACGCCAAGGCCAAGAAAGCTAAGTGCTGCCTCCTGAAGGATAAACATAGCAGTAGAAAGTGTGATATTGACAAAAATGGGACCTATCGCATTCGGAAGAATATGCTTAAACGCAATCCTCATTCCGCCGATGCCAAATGCTTTCAGTGCCTGTACATATTCCTGTTCCCGAAGAGAAAGCATCTGAGAACGTGCCATACGATACATCGAAGGCCAGCCGGTAAGAGAAAAAATAAAAATCAGGTTCCACAGGCTCTGTCCTGTAATCGTTACTAAAATCAATACGAGGATCATCTGTGGGAATGCCATCATGATCTCTGATACCTTCATTACGATGCCATCCAGCCATCCCCCCTTATAGCCCGCAATCGTACCAAGTGATACACCGAGTACTGTCGCTATCAGCGCACTTCCCAGTCCGACTGCAATGGAAACTCTTCCTCCAAACAAAATCCTTGCCCAGATGTCACGCCCAATCTTGTCTGTTCCTAAAATATGTTCCGCTGACGGCGGTTGCAGGATGCTTCGCAGATCTACCTTCGTTGCATCATACGGCGTGAACAGAGGCGCTGCACAGCACATAAATAAAATAACAACAAAAATTATAATTCCTGCCACTGAAAGCCGGTTGGCAAACATCTTACGCAGAGCTCTGTTTTTCATGCGCTTTTTTATCTGCCCGGCTTCCTCTCTGGCCAGGATTTTATCCATTTTCCGATCTAATGAACTCATCTGGCGCCTCCCTAACTCAACTTAATACGCGGATCAAGTGCCGCTGTTACAATATCCACAATAATACTTGAAATCAGCACCAGCAGTACGCTGAAAAATCCGATCATCATTACAAGCGGCGTATTCTGCGCCCGGACAGAATCCACAAACAGGGCCCCGATCCCCGGCCACTGAAACACCTCTTCGATCACCACCGCTCCTCCGATGAGCATCGGAAGACGGAATCCGATCAGCACAACAACAGGTGTCAGTGCTGCCCTCAAACCGTGTAGCAGATTCAGCCTCCACTCAGGGATTCCTTTTGCGCGCGCTGTCTTCATATAATCCTTTCCCATCGAGTCCAGCATACTTCCTCTTGCATAGCGCATCACACCTGAGGTAAGAGAAAATCCGAGTACAAGCGCCGGCATGATCAGATACGGAAGCCTTTCAAAGAAATTCTGATCCATGGAAGCCATCCGTCCTCCAACCGGAAGAAGATTCAAATGCAGAGCAAATGCGTTGATACAGATCAAACCAAGCAAAAACTGAGGAATCGCCACGCCGATCATACCGACTACACTTAACATCTGATCCAGAATGCTGCCCTTTTTCAATGCACTGATGACGCCGAACAAAATGCCAAAAATAGAAGAAAAAATAAGCGCTGTCACTGTCAGCTCGATTGTTGCCGGAAGATGATTTTTCATCAGTGTTGCAACCGGAACGCCGCTTTGCAGAGAATAGCCAAAATCTCCATGAAGAACTCCGCCAAGCCATTTAACATAGCGGACCATAAAAGGATCATTCAATCCAAGCGATTCTCTCATCTCATTAAGCTGCGTTTCTGACATCGTGGACAGCGCATCTGGCGGAATCAGAAAATCCACTGCATCTCCTGGCATCAGTTCAATCCCCAGATAGATTAAAAAGCTTAAAACAAGCATCATAGGGATTAAGGACAGAATCTTTCTAATTACATAATTCGTCATACCTGCCTCCTAAAAAACGAGGTGCTGCAAAAACTTCTTTCCGTGGATTTTGCAGCACCTCAATACAATTCATTACTTGATATTTGCCTCATGCGGGAACTGATTGATATAGAAGCATCTCGTATACCGGATATTTGCCACCTCTACATTCATGTTCTCCAGCTCTTCTATTGCCTTTGCATCATCTGTAGATTTGCTCCATGCATAATCGATCTTTCCTGCACTTGCATTTTTGACCAGGTTTGCATCATTTTCTCCGCTTGCAAACATATAAATTTTTTCAATATTTCCGCTGCCCTGTTTATAGTATCCATCCCATCTCTTCAATGTGGCATAATTATTCAGGACAACCTCATCTACCATAAACGGACCTGAGCCAATTGGCTTCTGCCAGAACTGATCCTGCTGTAAGGTTGCCGGATCGGCATTCTCAAGACAGTGTTTCGGAAGAATCGGCCACTGAGAGAATACCTGCAGTGCATTTGCTGCAATCTTATCAAACTGAACCGTTACTTTATTTCCGTCTACTACGACACCTGCCAGATCTTCGCTCTTTCCATCCAGATAGTCCTGTGCGCCTGTGATCGCCTGAACCACCTCTGTCGCCACTGCATTTGCACCCGGAGTCTTTAACATCAGCTCGATCGTAAACTTCACATCTTCTGCTGTAAGCGGCTCGCCGTCATGCCAGGTCAGTCCATCTCTTAGTACAAACTCGATGGATAAGGAATCCTCACTGACACTGTAGCTTTCTGCCAGCATGCCTTCCGTTGGGTTCAATGAACTGTCGGCATTGATCAGCTTGTCAAAAATCAGCTCTGTATTGATCATATATCCCGGATTTACCATCGGATACCAGAAGAATTCCTGCGGACCTCCATTTGTATACAATGTCTTATCCTCACGGTTGATATTCCAGTCGAGAATATTTTTCTCATAAGAGAACTGGTCATTTCCGACTTTACTTCCTGCCATGTCGAGATCATCACTGTTGTAGATAAAGCATACCTGATGATACAGCGGCATCGCCAGCTCATTCTCTGCGACATAAGCCTGTATCTGCTTAAAGGCTTCTTTCTGCTCATCTGTATCCATCGTAGAGTTCGATGCTGCAATCAGCTCATCCAGTCCTTCCTGAAGCGGGACGGAAGAATTATTCGTTGCCGTTGATGCAAACCGGTTATAAAACTCACTCTCTGTAAGTGCTGCTACTGCCGCATATGCCAGATCCCATTTCACCGCCGACGGTCCATTTTCCTTATCCTCCGGAGCTACCCAAAGCTGCGCCGCAAGATCCCCTTCCAGTTTTCTGAACTGTGCCTTTACCCCTACCTCACTCCAATACTGTCCGATGATCGTCATTAAATCCACGGTCTGCTGATCATCGTAGTAATATACAACATCCAGTGTGTAATCAGACGGCCAGTCCGCTTCCTTCAAAAGCTCCTTTGCTTTTTCCGGATCGTAGGAATAAACCGGAAGCTCTGCATTAAGCCAGTCACCCGGCGCCGTAAAGCTGATCGCCTTCTCTGCTTTTCCGTCAAACAAAGAATCTACGATCGCGTCCAGATCAATCGCATAAGCAAGTGCCTGACGCACACGTACATCTGCAAGCGGCGTACCCAGTTCCTGACAGCTGACTGCTTTTTCTTCTGCCATTACTGCTGTACCATTCCCCAACAGCATCCCCGCTGCCATAGCAGCTGCACACAGGAAACTTGTGATTTTTTTGAGTTTCATACTTTGTCCTCCTTTTTTAATTTGTACTTTGTACTACAATCTCAGTTACAAAAGCCCTTGATAAGTTGAAAATAACATAGTTTTTTTGTTATGTCAAGCAATCTTTTGTCTATTATGTTATATATTTCTATTCTTTATCTTATTTTTTGTATATTATAACCTGTTATTGACTTTATTTGTAAAACATACTATTATGTTTTTATATAATTGTACTTTGTACTACAAATACAGCACACAAATAAGGAGGAGTCTCTCAATGACAACTACTTCTGGTCTTCACAATCTGAAATCTGAAAAATTATATATTCGTGTTTACGATGAGATCAAAGAATATATTTTCCGAAATAATCTTCAGCCCGGGGATAAGCTTCCTACAGAAATGGAGCTGTGTGAATCGCTCGGCGTCAGCCGAAATGTCCTTCGGGAATCTATCAAAGCACTCGAGATTACGGGACTCGTGCGATCCAGGCCGGGCGTCGGCATTGTTATCCGTGATTGCAATATGGACTTTTTCATGTCCACTCTGGTCAGTCAGCTCTCTGCTTACCGCGATCCTCATTTAGAAGAATATATCGAAGAGCTGCGGCGCATTCTTGAGATCGGTTTCATGGATCATGCCTTCGACAGTATCACACAGGAAGATATTGCAGAGCTTGCAATTCTCGTTGACACAATGGAGAAAAAAGGGAAATCACAGGCAAAGGCAAAAACAATGTCCTCTTTTGGCGTTGCTTTTGCTAAAGCGGATGCATCCTTTCACCGCACGCTCTTCTCTCACGTTCAAAATCGTCTGATGACCTCCATTATCGACTTTTTCTGGGCGTACGATGAAACCTACAAAATGAAAAGCACACATAGCCACCTGAATATTACAATAGACAAACATAAACGGATTTATGAAGCGCTGCTTGCACATGACCGCTCTGCTTTTCATGATGCCATGTATTATCATTTTAATTACGATTACGATAAAAAATAAACGAAACCTGAGGAGGATAATAGAATGTACGATGTACTTCCGGTAAAAAGAAAAAAAGAAACATTTGATGTCCTCGTAATTGGCTGCGGGCTTGCCGGGATCACAGCCGCATTCCGCGCCGCTGACGCCGGTGTGCGCGTACTGCTGATAACCAAAACACAGCTTTGCTCCGGCTCAAGCTTTTACGGACTGATGGATACCATCCATTGCCAGGCAACTATAGATGAGAATGACGAAACCGTTTTTCTGGAAGACATCCTCGCCTGCAGTGCCCGCATGAATGATACCTGGATGAACCAGTATTACATCCGCAACATCCGTTCCTGTATTTCTTACCTGAAACGAATGGGCATAGCTTTTGAAAAGTTACCGGAGCCCAAGCTTCCCTGTTTCGGAACACATGCACATGACTTATATTTCTGGAAGGACTGGAAGCAGATCCGTACCTCCGTGCGCGCTCGTATAGAAGCCCACCCAAACATCACGCTCGCAGAGGATACTGAACTGATCGCCCTGTTACAGCAATCATCAGGAGCAATCTGCGGCGCCTGCTTCTACCGGAAAAACACAAGGACATATGAAGCCATCACAGCCAAATCCGTGATCCTTGCTACCGGTGGTTTCGGAGGACTTTATAAACATAATCTTAACAGTCCTGACGTATGCGGGGATGGTCAGGCATTAGCATTAAAAGCAGGTGCTTCCTTAATTAATCTGGAATTTAATCAATTTATCCCCGGCTTTATCTCTCCGGGATATAAAATTGTATTCCGGGAGGGCAGTCTTGATTATTGCAGCGGACTGTTCGACTCCAGCCAGACAAATGTACTGCGTCAGTATTTCTCTTCCGATGAAGAAATGGGCCATTGTCTGAAGAAGCGGGCGCTCCATGGTCCTTTTACGACGGCAGACAAAACTGGAGAGTTTGATCTTGCTCTTTTCGATGCTGCTTTAAAAAGCTGTGATAACGGAGTAGAGATTTGTTACCGGCCGGAAATTCTTCTTGATCCGCGAAGCTATGTAAGGGATTATATAAGCTGGTTACACGAAACATTTGATATAACCCTCTCAAAAGACACGATCAAAATCGCACCGTTTTTTCATGCCGCTAATGGCGGAATCTTTGTCGACCACACCTGCCAGAGCACCATTCCCGGTCTATTCGCATGCGGTGAATGTGCCGGCGGTATTCACGGTGCTGACCGGCTCGGTGGAAATGCTTCTGGAAGCTGCCTTGTATTTGGAACTCTGGCTGCTATATCTGCAGCTGCATATGCAAGTCAGACCTCCATTTATTCCTTATCTGAAAGCGAATTACAAACACAGCTTCACAGAACTTACCGCTCGGACCATACTATTGCTTCTGAAAATCTTCTTTCTCCAGAGGCCATCACCCTGAAAGTAAAAGATCTCATGTGGAAATACTGCAATGTCCAAAGAAATCAATCCGACCTTGACTTTGTGAGGCAGGAAATCCAAACACTGCGTCAGAAATTCTTTCCCTGGAAATATTTGTTTTCTTCGCAGGAGAGTGTTCTAAAAGCTGCACTTTGTGCGGAGCATGCACTGACTCTGTCAGAAGCTCTTGCTCTTGCCATGTCGCAGCGAAAAGAAAGTCGTGGAGGACATTACCGCAGTGACTTTCCTCTCACAGATCCGGCATGGGAAAAACGCATTGTAATCTCCATACAAAACGGAACGTTGCATTCTTCCTTTTCCCCGTGTATGGACCGGGATTTTTCAGATGCAGTCGATTAAGCCGGTTATCTTCTTAATAAAAAACAGCCTTTTGTGTATAT
This sequence comes from Parablautia sp. Marseille-Q6255, assembly GCF_951230155.1. Taxonomy (GTDB): domain Bacteria; phylum Bacillota; class Clostridia; order Lachnospirales; family Lachnospiraceae; genus Choladousia. The sequence continues at coordinate 56,549 of NZ_CATNVD010000017.1, read as the reverse complement.
GGAAAGTGAATATGTCCTGCGGACTTTTCACTCCGACACAAAAAGGCTGTTTTCTTTTCATTTATCTTTTACTGCTTTTGGCCGGATCAGATACCTGCCTTCTTTGCAGCAGCTTCTACTACGTGGCTTACGAGCACAGAAGTCGTTACGCTTCCTACGCCGCCCGGTACCGGAGTGATCGCCTCTACGATCGGCTCCACTGCTGCGTAGTCAACATCGCCGCAAAGCTTGCCTTCTGCATTTACGTTGATACCTACATCGATGACAACCTGTCCCGGTTTTACATACTCTGCGCCTACAACACCTGCGCGTCCTGCTGCTACGATGATGATATCTGCCTCTTTTGCAACGCTTGGCATATCAACTGTCTTTGTATGACATACAGTAACAGTCGCATTCTTCTTGATCAGCATCATGGCTGCCGGCTTACCTACGACAAGGCTTCGTCCGATCACAACTGCTTTTTTGCCTGTGCAGTCGATCCCGTAATGATCCAGGATCTCCATACATGCCTGAGGTGTGCACGGCGGATAGCCGATAGCTTTTCCTGTAAATACACCAGACATGGAACCATCTGTCATACAGTCAACATCCTTTGCCGGATCCAGCGCGTTCTCGATCACAGACTGATTCAGGTGCTTCGGAAGCGGACGGAACAGAAGAACGCCGTGGATCGCGTCATTCTTATTTACATCGTCGATCACCTTCAAAAGCTCTTCCTGAGATACGTCAGCCGGAAGAAGGATCTTCTCACATGCTACGCCAAGTGTTTCGCAGCGCTTTGTTGCACCTCTCTCGTAGGAAATATCGCTCTCATTTTCTCCGACACGGATAATGCCAAGTGTCGGCTTTACACCCTTTGCTTCCAGTTCGGCTACTTTCGCTTTAATTCTCTCGTTGAGGGCAGCCGTAACCTCTTTACCAAGTAACTGCTTTGCCATTTTGTGCTCCTTTTCTGCTATTCGCTTCGTATAATTTAATTGCCTGCTTTACAGACCTTATTTCAGGCGTGCCAGTACGCTGTCAAAAATCTCATCTGCCATCGGCGGATATTTCTCAAGCATTGCGTCAGCCTTTGCATTCAGCTCTGCTGCGTACTCTTTGTTTGCCATAGACTTCGTATTGATGTATACGTTCAGGCTTGCTCCCTTTAATGCGGCCTTGCAGAACGCTGCGCCCACGCCTGCATCGCTGATCGCCAGTGCAGAACCCTTTGCAGCAAATTCTCTGATCAGTTCAATTGCCTCACAGCATTTCTCCATGATCTCCATCGGCACTGCACACGCATCTTTCAGGACGATCTCCATCACGCGCGCTTTTTCTGCCTTTTCTTCCTCTGTGGCACGCGGCATACCGTATGCTTTTGCAAGCGGTTCGAATACCTCCGCATCCTTCTCTACAAGCGCAAGGAGCTCTGCCTGCAGCTTGTCGCATTTTGCCTTGAGCTCATACATCTCAGCCTCTACATCAGCATATTTTTTCTTTCCTACTGTGAGGCTTCCGACCATGTTTCCAAGAGCTGTTCCAACTGCGCCTACAAGCGCAGATGCACCACCGCCGCCTGGAACCGGAGCCTTAGACGCGAGCACTTCTACAAATTCATTACATGGTACTGTTGAAAAACCCATCGCTATCTACCTCCTAATCTACCTGTCACGGATATTCCTGAATATCTGTTTTACAAAACTTTTTTCACTGTGAAAAGCCTGCAGCAGCGTATCAGCTGCACGCTTTCCACAGTATCGTTTTCTGCAAAGAAATTTAGAACAGCCCGGAGATCTTTCCTGTCTCGTCTACGTCGATTCTCTCTGCAGCCGGTACCTTCGGCAGACCCGGCATTGTCATGATCTCACCGGTAAGCGCTACGATAAAGCCTGCACCTGCGGAGATCTTGAGGTTACGTACCGTTACCTCGAAGTCTGTCGGCGCGCCGAGCTTCGTCTGGTCGTCTGTCAGGGAGTACTGTGTCTTAGCCACGCAGATCGGGCAGTTGCCGTAGCCGAGAGCCTCGAGCTCTTTTGCCTGCTTCTGTGCGTTTGCTGTCAGGACAACTCTCTTGCCGCCGTAGATCTTCTGTACGATCTGGTTGAGCTTATCCTCGATGCTTCCCTCCAGCTCATAGCTGTATGTGAAGTCGTTCGGCTCCTCTACGAGACGGATCACTTCTTCTGCAAGCTTGATGCCGCCTTCGCCGCCCTTTGCCCATACCTCGGACAGTGCTACGTTTACACCGAGCTCTTTACACTTGCTCTCTACGAGGTCAAGCTCTGCCTTTGTATCGGTCGGGAATGCGTTGATCGCTACTACGCACGGCAGTTTGTATACGTTTCTGATATTGCTTACATGCTTGAGCAGGTTCGGAAGTCCCTTTTCCAGAGCCTCAAGGTTCTCGTTGTTCAGGTCAGCCTTCGGAACGCCTCCGTTGTATTTCAGCGCACGTACCGTAGCTACGATCACGACTGCATTCGGCTTCAGTCCTGCCATACGGCACTTGATGTCAAGGAACTTCTCAGCTCCGAGGTCTGCGCCGAAGCCTGCCTCTGTGATCGCATAATCACCAAGCTTTAACGCCATCTTTGTTGCGATTACGGAGTTACATCCGTGTGCGATATTTGCGAACGGTCCGCCGTGTACGATCGCCGGAACGTGCTCCAGTGTCTGTACAAGGTTCGGCTTCAGAGCGTCCTTGAGCAGTGCGCACATAGCGCCCTCTGCATGCAGATCGCCTGCTGTTACCGGCTTCTGCTCAGAAGCTTTTCCGTATGTATAACCAACAATGATTCTTGCCAGACGTTTCTTCAGGTCTGTGATGTCGCTTGCCAGACACAGAACTGCCATGATCTCGGATGCTACTGTGATATCATAGCCATCCTCTCTCGGCATGCCGTTTGTCTTTCCGCCAAGTCCGTCTACAACGAAACGCAGCTGACGGTCGTTCATATCCACACATCTTCTCCATGTGATCTTTCTCGGGTCGATGTTCAGTGCATTGCCCTGGTAGATGTGGTTGTCAAGCATTGCTGCAAGCAGGTTGTTTGCTGCGCCGATCGCATGGAAGTCACCGGTAAAGTGGAGGTTGATATCTTCCATCGGAACGACCTGTGCGTATCCGCCGCCTGCTGCTCCGCCCTTTACGCCAAATACCGGTCCGAGGGACGGCTCACGAAGCGCTACCATAACGTTCTTGCCCAGCTTCTGCAGTCCGTCAGCCAGACCAACTGTCGTCGTTGTCTTTCCTTCTCCTGCCGGAGTCGGGTTGATCGCTGTGACAAGGATGAGCTTTCCGTCCTTCTTATCTGTTTCTTTCAGAAGATTGTAGTCGATCTTTGCCTTATAATTTCCGTACTGCTCCAGATACTTCGGATCAATGCCAGCCTTTGCTGCGATCTCCGTAATCGGAGACATTGTAGTTTCCTGTGCGATTTCGATGTCTGTTTTGAATCCCATTGGTAAACCCTCCTGCTATAATTTTTATTTATTTACAACTGCTTCATTGTCCCAAGGATAACGTCGCAGGCGACCACGAGGTCTTCCGCATGAAAGGCGACCGGAAAATTATCACTGAACAGGATCTGCGAGGACGGCGGAAACTCCTCATCACCGCCCCAGAGCTGAAAGCGGATGAAAAACCCTGAAAACAGCTCGATTTCATACCCCTCGTCTCCTGCCTTGATTTTTTTCGCCTTCATTTTTTCCATTACACGGACAAATTCCTCCAGCCTGTTGCCATAGGAAAATGCCAGACGCATCATGCAGCGTCCGTTAAACTGACGGTAGTACAGCTCACCCCACGGCACTTCCCGGTATGTCAGAAACTTCCCGGTACTCTTTGCCTGGCAGCACTCTGTCAGAAAACGGATGACCAGCGTCTTTGCTTTTGCCATCTCAGGCAGCGGACACCACTGATCGTCCTCCTGCGTACGTCTTACATGAAAATCCGGATAGCTGACCTCGTACTCCTTTCCAAGGAACAGCAGAGTAAATGCGCCTTTTTCTTCAGAATAAGGAAAACCGGTACGCAAACTGATTTCTTTCGGATCCTTTTTCGCATACTCTTCCAGATAATGTTCAAAAGGCACCCTGTCTATGTTGTCTTTTTCGTATTCAAATTCCATACAATTCTCCTTACTCTGCATAATTTTTATAGTATATTATTCCTGTTCTTTCCCGTAATCCGAAAAATCCAGCCCGTATGCAGGCAAGCTTGCACAGTCTGTTTTTTCGGATTACTGCCGTACAGAACTGTTGAATCACTTCATTTCCAGTGATGGGAACAGTGTCGCATCTGTGTGCGGCAAAAAGCAGCTTGCTACAAATTCATCCATATATGTCGGCTCATTGCTGAGTTCCAGATACGTCATATTGTGCGCCACGTCAGCGACCTTCTCTTCTGCCTGTGCAGAACACAGCATAGCGTAAGCGCCTGACAGAGAAGAATTTCCGATATACGTGAATTTCTCCAGCTCAATATCCGGAAACATGCCGATGTTCACCGCATTGCGCATATTGATCCCGCTCCCGATGCCGCCTGCTACGTATACATGATCGATCATGTCCACGTCAAAATCAAGAGACTGCAGCATCACGCGAATGGCGGAAAAGATAGCGCCCTTGGCGCGGATAAAGTTGTCAATATCAACCTCTGTCAGCTCAATGTCTTTAACAGACGCCGCCTCCTCGCGGAAGGCAAGCACAAAGCTTCCCATACCGTATTCGTCGTGACGGATCCTGCTGCCTTCACGGATAAACTTGCCTTTCGGACTGATGATACCGCAGCGGAACAGCTCACTGATAATGTCGATGATACCGGAGCCACAGATACCTGCCGGCTTCTGACCTTCCTCTCCGACGATCGTAAACGTCGGCTCCATGGTTTCCCTGTCAATCGTACATGCTTCGATCGCACCATCCGTCGCACGCATTCCGCAGCTGATGTCGCCGCCTTCAAAGGCAGGACCTGCGGAGCATGCGCAGCTCATCATAAATTCGGAATTGCCAAACACAAGCTCTCCGTTTGTACCAAGATCGATCAGCAGGGACATTTCGTCTTTATTCCAGATCGCGCTTGCAAGCGTACCTGCCGTAATGTCTCCTCCCACATAGCTTCCGATGTTTGGCGCAATGATCACGCGCGCATGCCGGTTGATATCAATACCAAGATCAGCCGCATAAACGCCATCCACCTCATAAAACGTCGGAATATACGGTTCCATGCGGACCGGATCAGCATCGACGGCAAATAAGAGATGATTCATGGTCGTATTTCCTGCAATACAGATCCTGAAAATATTATCATGAGCAAAGCCTGAAGCACGGCAAAGAGAATCCACAAGAGGATTCAGCGTTTCATCAACGACTGCCGCCTGAAGCTTTTTACGGCCTCCAACCTTCTGCTGCTCAATAATCCGGTTGATCACATCTGCGCCAAAGCGGATCTGACCGTTTCCGGAAGAAGCCTTCGCAAGGATCTTTCCTGTCAGCATATCGACCAGAAGCGCCGATACAGTTGTCGTACCAATATCAATGGCAAGTCCGCCTACCTGTGGCTGTGCCCCCTTTGGCATCACATCCAGAACTTCCATTTTATTGTCCAAACGACGCACTACACATTTCAGATGAAAGCCTGACTGGCGCAGTGCATCCGCCAGCTTTTTCAGCGCAGCAAACGTGATCTTCACCTTTTTCACACCGCACTGTGCCACGATCGCCCGGATCAGCCGCTCATTATCTGGCATCGTATCATCCAGCGAAGGAGTCTCCAGCTGTACATCAATGATCTCCAGATCATTTTCAAATGTAATGCCGGCCTCTGCGATATCCGCCTTTGCTTTTTCAAAAATCTGAATCTCTTCTGTAGAACTCAGATCAGCAACCTTCATCCGGCTGCGGTAGGCAGACGCAATGTCCGGTACCAGTATTTCCACGTCAGAATTGACCGTGCTGATACAGGACAGTCTCCAGCCCTGATCGTATTCTTCCTGTGTAATGTGACGCGTTTTTTCAGAAAGCAGGCTGCCGCCCAGCAGCTTCACCTTACACTTTCCACATGCCGCATTTCCGTTACACGGTGCATCAATGGCCACATTTGCTTTTTTTGCCAGCTCCAGAAGGTTTTCTCCTTCTGCTGCAAACACTACAACATCCTCGCTGTTTTCGAATTTGAAAGTTACTTTAAACATTCGTCTTCCTCTACTTTTCTACAGCTTTCTGGTCAGATACCCGGAAACACATGTGCCTCCGGGTATCTGAATGTACTGCTTTCTCTTACGGCTGTCAGCTCACTCATGGCAAAACTGTTTCCGGGCAAAAATCCCTCCTGCACTGCCTGTTTCTGTTATGACACCGTTCAAAAGTTTAAATAAAATTATAACTCAAGATAAGAATCTGCATACAGCGTATTACCCTTGAATACGTCACAGGACTTGATTGTCTCCATGAGACGCAGATCATTCGGGTTTACGATCGCAGATGTAAGACCCTGCATCATAGCCATTGCTACGAGAGCGGAATCCATGATCGGACGGATATGCTTCGGCATACCGTTGGAGTTATTGGAAAGTCCTCCTGTAGAGTTCAGACCCATATCAGAGATCATCTTGATAAACTCAAGGATCTCCAGCTGCTTGTCCTGCATTCCCTTTACAACAAGGAACAGCGGATCGAACCACAGATCTGTCTCTTCCATGCCGTGCTCCATACCTCTCTCCAGAAGTGTCTGAAGGAACATCATACGCTCATCATTGTCTGCAGCGATACCTTCACCATTGCAAAGAGCGATAACGATTGCATCGTTTGCTGCTGCAAGGTCAACGTACTCGATTCTTCCTGCTGCATCGGCAGAGTTTACGATCGGTTTTCCTTTGGAACGATTGTAAACAGAGATACCAGCCTCGATTGCTTTCTTATTGGAAGTATCCAGTGCAAGCGGAACGTTGTCAAACTCGCTCTGAAGAAGCTTTACTGCCCACTTCATCAGCTCTTCACCGTCTGACTCTGCCGGTCCGATGTTTACATCAAGATAAACAGCGCCTGCGTCAAGCTGCTGTTTTGCACGTTTGATGATTGGTTCCGGATCTCTCTCCGTAAAAGCCTTGTTTACTGCCGGAGCAGTCGTAGAAAGTCTTTCGCCGATTGTAATAAATTTGCCCATTGTCATTCTCCTTATTTGTATTATTTTTAGAAAGCGCAGCCAGAGATGCTCTGTGCACTTTCTGAAGTACTGCAAGCGCTATGTAGCTTATGCTGTGATCTCTTTCATAAACTTCACAAGCTGAACTGCCTCGTTCGGAGCGATGATGATCTCCCATCCCGGAAGCTTTGCTTCCAGCTCGCCCTTCAGTACAGCTACCTTACCCGGGATAACCAGTCTTCTTGACTTGATCTTGCCCTCAATATCCTGCTCCTGGAAGAATTTTGCGATGGAGCTTGATGAGAACTTACCGGCAGCCCATGATGTCAGTACGGAAAGTCCGCCGGCATCATTGATGATCAGGTTCATCGGAACACCAGAACGCTCCAGCTCACCGGATACTACGAAATAGGTAAGAGCAAAGTCTACTGTTGTTACACAGATAGAATTCTCATCTGCACCGTTTAACGGGTAGATGCCCGGCTCAACCTTCATTGGCTTCTGCGGGTCTGTAAATACGTTCTGACGCAGACCGTAAAGCGGAAGTGCTTCAGCGTATGTCATCTGCTCCATAACTACGATAGAACCATATTTCATCGTGAACAGGGAAGCAAGTGCTGCCTGCAGGTGAGCGTTGCCCTTTGCAAGCATTGCTACATTTACGATAGACGGGTAACCGCATGTACGGTTGCTGTCCTTGATCGCTGCTTTACGGAACTGAACTGCTGTTGTGAACGCATCTTTGATCGATGTCGTGCCGCAGTCGATCAGCAGATTCTTATTGCCAAGCTTCTCAAGTGCTGCCACAGTGTCATACAGCTCGTTGATGTCAGCGCCCTGTACGCCAAGTACTACGCCTGCCTCTGTAGCTACTGCGTTCATTGCCTCGTAATTGGAAGCGTTTGCTCCGTTTAATACCGGCTTTGTATCCTTTACAAGGGCAACTGCTTCTTTTGCCACCTCAGCGTCTGTACATCCGAGGATCAGAACACGGCCAAGTCCTGCCGCTTTCTTTACGAGGTCAAGGTATTTGTCCTTTCCTGCCTCTGCAGCATAGTTTACATATACCATCTCTACGAACATTCTCTCACCGATACGCTCGTAATCTACCTTCGGGATCTCTGCCAGCTTTGCATCGATTGTTGCGTCATCCATGCAGCTGCAAAGAGATACCGCATATCTTGTCTTGCTTACGAAAGTCTTCTCATGACGGAACAGAACTGTCTCGCCGCCAAGTGACATCTCGTTCTCGCCAGCGCCGACTTTGATCGTCTTCATTGGCGGAGCTGTTGCCTCACTCATGGCAGCCTTTGCTTCTTCTGAGAAGTACGGACATGCATCAATGGATACTGCGCCCTGTGCGACCTTCATAGAGAACGCCATACATGTCGGGCTGCCGCATTCCTTACAGTTTTTCTTTGGTGACAGTTTGAAAATATCAAGACCTTTGAGTGCCATATCTTTTTTCCTCCTTATGCTTCACAGTTCTTATGCTAATTCCGCAATCAGTGTTTTGATCGTCTTTACAGATTCCGGATGTTTCAGGATCACAGCGTTTGAACCTGCTGCAAGAACTGCCGCTGCAGTCTCGATTTCCATATCAACGCCACGAGCCTCCTGGCATCCCCATTCAGGCATATCTGTTTCAGAAGCCATTGCCTCTTTTACGCCCCATACTTCGGAAGCAACCGGAGTAACGATCGGCATCTGCAGTGTTGCATCGCCCTGTGACAGAGCTGCTGCTTTTACACGATCCATTGTAGATACAACGTACTCAAAACCATATCCTGCTGCTGCTGTACCAACATTCATCACTACGCTCTTGCCATCTACACCAAGCTGTGTAAGCAGTACATTAAGCTGTTTTGCAAGGTTGATATCAACGGCTGACTCAGCGCCAACGATCTGCTTGTAAGCAAGACCTGCTGAAGCACCGATTGTCTTGTAATTCTCTTCTTTTGCTGCAAGGATCATTGCATTCTTTCCTTCCAGAGCTGCTGCTGCCTTGTCCAGAAGTTCAGCATCCTTTTCTACGTGCTTGCATCCGCAAACTACAAGCGGAACATCAACTGCTTCTGCGATGTCCTTTACGAGCTGTACCAGCTCCTCCGTAGATTTGTTCTCTCCGTTCGGATCTCCGCCTTCCAAACGTATGCTGAGGAAATCAACGCCCTCAAATGTAACGGCTTTTTTTGCCATATCAACAACTGTTGCGCAGCCTTCGTAATATTTTTTTACGCACTCCGGCTCATTGTCCAGACCGCCGTCTGTGATCTCGATACCTACCTTCGGTGCATTCTCGATCGCATCGTCGAATGTATAAAACGGAAGTACGTTCTCTCCACCAATTTTAATCGCTTTGTCGCCAGTGCCAATTTCAACTGTGTTGATCTTTGCGTTGAATTTTCCTGATTTTGCAGTAAACGGCATTTCTACATTACCTCCTTGTTTTTCCATACCAGTCCTGCATCGGGTAAACGCAGGACTGTATGTTTGCTGGTTTATTTGATACCCGGCAAAGCCGGGGTGATACACAAAATAATATTAATATTGTGATTCGCTAGCCTGAATGCTTCACCTTTGCATCTCATTGTCAGACTCGAAAAATGTTACACATTTTCCTCGTTAAAAAATCATGCTGTTCTCGTATGGGAACCCGCAAGCGACTTCCCAAACTGTGAACATCATACGGTGATTCGCTGGCGAATCCCCTGGCTCGAAAATCCAGCCGTGCAGGCACGTCTGCCGGTGTAACACACCTTCTGATTTTCTCGCTGACACCTCGGTTGAAAGTACGCAAGCGTCCTTTCCTTCCTCGGTGTTACATCATCGGTTCCATGGAGAGTGCCGGATGGCCCTTCTCTTCAAGGAATGCCAGCAGTGTTTCCGGATCTTCTGCAACTGTCTCGTCACCGATCATATCTGTGAAGTTGTCGATGTCGTACATTTCTTTTGCTGTTGCGTTCAGACGCTCTGCTACCTGCTCCTTCAGATCCTTCGGCATCCATACGATACGGGCAACTCCGCCCTCTGCCTTCATGAACTTCTTGGAAGCGATGAAGTGCTTACCATGTCCCATAAAGCCTGGTGTCTGAACACCGCCGCCTGTCATGGAAGCAAGCTCCGGGAAGGTCATTCCGATCGGAGTCATTCCTGCATACTCGCGGTTTGCGATACATACACCGTTGGAAAGCGGCTCAATACCACAGATACACTCGAAGCATCCGCAGGAGGTCATCGGCTTCTCAATGATAGAGTACAGGGATACATCCTCAAGAGCACCCTGAGAGAACTTACGAACTGCCTCGTTTACGTCCTCATACTCACCGATACGCTCATCGATTACTTTTTCCTTGGTGATCACCTGGCACGGTCCCTGCGGATCCAGCTCGTTCGTTGCCTTTGCGTCCAGCCATGAAACGGCACCGCAAAGTCCGAGACGCTCCGGTGTAACCACACATACGTGGCTCGGGGAGAATGCCTGGCACATGATACAGCTGTAGTATACGTCTACGCCTTCATCTGTCAGTGTATTCAGACGCTCGTCGCGCTTGTCAAATGACGGAATAGCCAGCTCATGACGAAGCTTGGTACACTGCTCTGCATCTGTATAAATCTTAACCTGACACTTGTCAACAACAGCAGCAAACTCACTCTTTACTTTCGCATAAAGAACTTCACCGATGTGCTTTGCACGGAAGCCTGCATTGAAGGTGTCCTTGCTGATACGGATACGGATCATATCACGCTGTCCTGTATGCATCATACCCTCTACGCAGTTTAAGTAAGAGTGGAATTTACGCTCGAATACCGGCTCAAAGTCGGACTGCATACTCTTTCCTGCTACCTCTACCACGTAAGCAATGGAGTGCTTGGAGCCTACCTCGAACTCATCGATATCCGGTCCGATCAGCTCGATCTTGTGATCTTCTACCTCTGTTACGTCCTTTGTTGTAACAAGCTCGAAGCAGTCTACTCTGGATCCGTCAAACTCTACCTGCATATCACCGCGGCGGATGATCTCGCCCTCGAATGCAGATGCGAATGCTACCGGAATATCAATGTTTGTAATCTTGATCTTGATGTCACGCGCCTCAAGAGATGTAGCATTGAACTTGCTTACATCCGGCTGTACGATCAGGCTCTTCGGAACGCTGATATTCGGGAAGGAAGTCTCGTTTGTGATTACCGGGAAACCAAGTGCGATCGCTCCTGCACCGCATGCTACGATCACCGGATCAAGCGGTGAGAATGCGTTTACAAATGCCGGCACGCGCTTGAATGTATATTCCATCAGGCCTGCTGCGTCTCCGCCCTTGATGTTACCAAAGATCAGGGCTGCTCTTACTGCAACAGATACAACGTGGATAACGGATGTCACATCTTTTCCAAGCGGGATCACACGTACGTTGGCACCAGTCTTGTATCCAAGCTCCTCACACTGGTCAATGATACCGCCGACAAGTGTTACCAGGATACCCTGTGCCTGATAGCTCTTTACAAGAGCAACGCCTTCCTCTGCGCTCGGAGCTGCTCCAAGGATAACAGCTACGCCCGGAATGTCGCCTGTTACGAGCGGTACGCCCAGCTCACGGATCGTAGCATCGCCGAGATGTCCGTAGCACGGAGCCTCGTACGGTGTCGCACCGTCAATGTATTTCAGCACCTCAAGAAACTCTGCGCACAGAGCTGTAGCCACGCCTGACATGAATACGTCATTTAATCTTTTCTCACGTGTCATCAGAGTCTTTACTACGCCGAGTGCCTCTTTCAGTTCGCCAAGGTTTCCTACCTTGGTACCTGTTACTCCGTAGTAGCACGGCAGGCTGTATGCTGTATCCGGAAAAGCAATTGCCTTGTCAGCACCATACTGCGCAATGGCTGCATCGATTGCACCTTCTGTCAATCCGTATACAGTATCATTTCCGCTAAAAGCAATATCAAATAAAGTCACTGTTCTACCTCCACTAATTGTTCGATTGATCTATTTTTTCTTTTATGCTGCGAATTTCTTCGATCAGCTTCTGGCTGAAATCATAAGGCGACTGTCCCTGGCGGTCCGCATCGATCACCTCGGAATTATAATGGATAAAACCGAGCAGATCCTCTGCAGGGATCTTTGAGCGGATATACGCCTCATCGTCCTCGCTGCGCACCTTGTTTGCCACAACACGCACCTGCTTTACACCAAGGTCATTTGCCAGACGTTTGACATTTTTATAGGTCTGCACGCTTCTGGCACCCGGCTCGATCACAACAACAAACTCATCCATGCCGCTTGTTGTGCCCCGTCCAAGATGTTCCAGCCCTGCTTCCATATCAAGCACGACGACATCATTGCTGCGGAGCATCAGATGGCTGATAATGCGCTTGAGCATCACATGCTCCGGGCAGACACAGCCGCTCCCGCCGGTCTCTACTGTGCCAAGCACGAGAAGCTTGACTCCGTGGCAGACCTTCGCGTATTTATCCGGAATGTCATCGACCTTTGGGTTCATTCTGAAGATCTTGTTGAACTCATCCGCACCGGTACGCTCTTCTACAAGCTTACGCATCTTTGAGATCGGAATAATCTCATCCAGCTCCTCCTCGGAAAATCCGAGTGCAAGACCAAGATTCGCATCTGGATCTGCATCCGCAGCGAGAACAGATCTCCCCTCATCTGCATACATTCTTGCGAGCGTCGCCGCAAATGTTGTCTTTCCTACACCGCCCTTTCCGGTAATAGCAATCTTCATAATCCAGTCACCTCATAATTCTATATTCTGTCGAAACCGGCAGCCGTTCCAAACAGTCATCAGATACCGATTGCCGCTCTCTTCTCTTCAATTCTGTCGATCATCTTATCAACAAGCTTCTCAATATCTGTTTCTACTGTATAAGCTGCCTCTACCCAGTCTCTGATTCCGCCGGTCAGAAGCTCTGCAACCTCAGAAGAACCGCTCACATACGGGTCAACACCGAGGAATGTATCAATACCGGTTGCTACTACGTAGTTACCAATAGATACTGCCTTCTCAGACATCCACTCCGGAGCACAGCCTACAACCGGAAGCTGTGAAATGTTCAGGCCGGAATCCTTAGCAAGCTCTGCAACCAGGTTCATCATACGGCTGATGTCTACACAGGAGCCCATGTGGAGTACCGGCGGGATATCTGCCAGCTCACAGACTCTCTTCAGTCCTGCACCGCACAGATCCTTTGCTCTCTTATCCATCAGACCTGCTTTTGCTGCAGCCTGTGCAGAACATCCGGAAGCTACCACGATGATATCGTTTGCGATCAGCTTCTTCATAAGCTCGATATGTGCTGTATCCGGGCGTACCTTCGGGTTGTTGCAGCCTACCATTGCCACAGCACCGCGCAGAACACCAGATGTGATACACTCGATCAGCGGCTTTGTTGTGCCAAGCGTATCTACCTGAGAGTTTGTAACGCCATCCAGTACCTTAACAATTGCCTCTAAGGAGTAACCTACTGTTGCCTTCTGCTTCATATCCGGGATATGAACAAGCTCCGGCTTTCTGTTCTTGAAGTTTTCAATAGCAAGCTTAACGATCGCCTTTGCATTTTCATCCGCATTTTCCGGTGAGAACTGGATAAACTCGGAATCCGGCATCTGTGCGATCGGAGAAGTTGTGATGAATTTTGTGTGGAAGCATTTGCTCAGTGGCCCGAGTGCCGGGAAGATACACTGAACGTCAACGACGATCGCCTCGCACGCACCTGTCAGTACGACATTCTCCTGCTGCAGGAAGTTACCTGCCATCGGGATACCACGGCGCATTGCAACCTCATTGGATGTACAGCATACACCGGATACTGTGATGCCCTTAGCGCCCATCTCTTTTGCGTATGCGATCATCTCCGGATCATCTGCATACTCACAAACCATCTCAGACAGTGACGGATCATGTCCATGCACAACGATATTTACGTTTTCTGCGTTCATAACGCCAAGGTTTGCCTCTGTATCGATCGGCTTCGGCGTACCAAAGAGCACGTCAGAGAACTCTGTACCTGCCATGGAACCACCCCATCCATCTGCAAGACCTACACGCAGGGACTGACGGATCAGTGCTTCCGGCTTGGAAGAACATCCCATATGAGTCATATGTAAGGAAGAAGATACCTCGCGGTCGATCGCACGCGGAGCAACCTCCTGAGCCTTCCACAGATCCTGTGTATGCTGCGGTGTTCTCTTAATGAAGTTCTGGTTGCCAAACGGCTTTCCATACTCTTCCAGAGCTTTAAGCGCCATCTCATGAGCCAGATCGTAAATGTCCTTACCCTCTGTCTCTACGCCCCACTCTTTTGCGATACGGATCAGCTTCTCAGGATCTTTTACCTTGTAAGCGCCATTCGGGTCTGTGCAGTAGAGTGTATGGCAGATCTCGCGACCGTGGTCAGAATGTGTAGCAGCTCCTCCTGCTGTGAATTTCAGGTAGTTACGTGCAACGATACCATGAACGTCGCATCCGCAGATTCCTCTCGGTGCCTTCGGTGTGATACGGCACGGTCCCATGGAACAAATTCTACAGCAGATACCCTGCTCACCGAATTTACAGTGCGGAGTCTGGTTCTTTACACGATACTGCCATGCATCTGCTCCAACCTTTTTTCCGGTCTCCAGAAGCCGTTCGGTAGCAGCTTCAAACTCTTCCACTGTCGTTAATTTAAAGTCTCCCATTATAAACCTCCTTGAATATTCTTAATTAATGGGTGTAGCTACATTATAAGGAAAGCTTTTTGATGATCTCTTCGAGCGCCACGCGGACAGGTGAATCATCCGGCAGGCCGACTGTCGGCTTTCCATCGCAGTCATATTCATAAACCTGATCATCGTGCGGCACAACGCCAAGGAGTGTCAGTCCCTGTTTCTCGATCTCCTCCATTGTACCCTGGTTCAGTTTGCCCTCCGGCGCACGGTTCACGATCAGTCCGATCGTCTTCGGATTCATATTGCATTCTCTTGTAAGCTCTGCAATCCTTCCGGCAGCCTGCACGCCTCTTCTGGAGCAGTCACTGACAAGAATGATCGTATCTACCTTCGGCAGGATGCCCCGGCTGATATGTTCCATTCCCGCTTCATTGTCCACAAGCATGTACTTGTAATTCGGGAGTAGCTTCTGGAGCTGGGTCTGCAGCAGACCATTGACAAAGCAGTAACACCCTTTGCCCTGCGTACGCCCCATCACGAGAAGGTCAAAATCATCATCCTCTGCAAGGCAGCGCTGAAACATGACTTCCATATAGTCTGCCTTTGACATACTTGCGGGAATAGGATTTTTCAGACTGTTCTCTGCCTGAGCAACCTCTTCCCTGATATCGCCCAGCGTCATATCAACCTCAACGCCAAGGACTTCGTTCAGATTGGAATTTGCATCCGCATCGACTGCGAGGACTGGCGTCTTCCCCATCCTGCACAGGCTCTGGATCAGCATCCCGGAGAGCGTTGTCTTTCCTACTCCGCCTTTTCCTGCAACTGCTATTACGTGTGCCATGTGTGCCTCCTGATATTCAATATTTCAGACTGCACGGCAGTACACAGCCGGTCTGCCATGCAGTCATCTGCAGCAAAAGCTGCGTCTGGTCTTATACTAATGTTCTGATACCGGACTCGTTGATGATATCCGTTACGTCTTTCCACTTATTCAGAGCGTACAGATGGATACCGTTGATACCAAGTGCGCGGTACTCATCCATCTGCTTGATCGTGTACTCGATACCAGCCTTCTTAAAGTCAGCCTTCTTCTGATCAACTGCTGCATCGAACGGCTCCTTGTCAAACGGATTCGGGAAGATCCAGTACTTGGAGATCAGCTCGCACAGTGCACGCGGCATTACGCATGCGTTACGTGACAGAGCCATGTTGATCGTAGCTGCCTGATCCAGGATCGGCATGATACCTACATCTACCGGCATTGTTACGCCTGCTGTACGGATCGCGTCGAGCCAGCGCTTAAACTGCTCCATATCCCAGCAAAGCTGTGTCATGATGTAGTCTGCTCCGTTGTCCTGTTTCTGCTTGAGCACTGCGATATCAGACTCAAGGCTGCGGCATGCGATATGTCCTTCCGGAGATCCTGCTACAGCGATCTCGATCTTGTCGCCGAACTCTTTGCGTACAAAAGCTACGAGATCTGTTGCGTACTTGAAGTCTCCGCCTGTACCTGTCCATCCAAACGGAAGGTCGCCGCGCAGTGCCAGCATATGGTCCACACCGTTGTCAAGGTAGTTCTGGAGCTGCTCCTTGATACCCTCGCGTGTATTTCCGATACATGTGAAATGTGTTACCGGAATCGTACCTGCATCCTGGATCATTTTGCAGACATCCATGTTCTTTCCAACATTTGTTCCGCCTGCACCGTATGTACAGGAAATGTACTCCGGCTGGAACTCGCACAGGTGTCCGATCGTTCCCGGAAGATTCTCCATACCCTTATCTGTCTTCGGCGGGAAGAGCTCGAAAGAAAGAAGCTGTTTTTCTTTCATCATTTCTGATAATTTTACTTTTGCCATTTTTAGTTACCTCCACTTTTTTATGTAAATATTTATTTACTACCAAATCCATATGCTTCCGGTCCTCTGGTCAGCAGTTGATCTTTACGACACCGCCGGTCAGATCTGCCATCGCGATCGTTCCCTCGATCGTCCTGGTATCCCCCATCACGTCTGTCAGCGTGATCTGGTTTCCGTCCACATCAATCCTGCTGATATACTCCATGAGCACACAGTCCGGATCACTTGTCTTATATGCAGTTGAAAGACACATAAAAACACCTCCTTCGCCTGCGTGTTTTTCTAATTTTCTTTTACAGATGCCAGAGCAAGTCCCAGGTAAAGATTTCCTTTCTGGAATTCATCCACCGCCTTTTTGATCTGCTCTGCCGCCGCATCTTTGCCGGCTCTGCGCAGATTCTCAGCCACCTGATCAAGCTCTGCCGCATGATGCTCGTTGTGTTTGAGCATATAGTCAAGCAATGCGACCATCTTGTCACCCTGCGGTGCCTGCGCCTCATGCGAATGGTCATGTCCGCACCCGCCGCATCCACTCTCACAAGCGCTCTGTGCACATTCTGTATGATCGTGCGTATGCTCATGTTCATTTTCATGACCATGCTCATGGCTGTGCGTATGCGTATGTTCATACGTATGAGTATGCGGATGCTCGTGATCATGGGTATGAGCACAGAGATTACCATTTTCATCGTGAATCAAATGCATTATCAGCTCTCCTTTCCGCAAATGTTTGTTATTTTTTTCACATGCCAAGATAGTATATGACATTTGGTTGTATTATAGCATATCTTGTTTTTATCCACAACAATTGGCGTGTATTTTTTTCAAAACTTTTTCGTTTTTCACAAAAAAATACGGCAGGATCTGTCATATATCCTGCCGCCGTACTTTTATTTTTTCCTTCTGCCTGTATCCGGTCCGGGATCACAGCGCTGCACCGCACAGATTTTTCCCGTTTTTCTCCAGACTTTGTTAAATTTTTCTTAAATTGGAATCACCATGGGATCACAGAATTTTCCTGCTTGTTATCCCGCAGCATCAGCTGCGCAACTGCCGTTTTGGGGTCCTTCCCTTCAAAAAGGACTTTATTTACCTGCTCAATGATCGGGAGCTCCACATGGTATTTCTCTGACAGTTTCATAGCCGACTTCGCAGAATAGACTCCCTCGACGACCATGTTCACTTCCTCCATGGCTTCTTCCATCGAGTACCCTTTCCCGAGAAGTATTCCTGCTCTCCTGTTGCGGCTGTGCATACTGGCACAGGTCACGATGAGATCTCCGATCCCGGTAAGCCCGGAAAAAGTCTCAAGCTTTCCTCCCATCGCTATTCCAAGGCGTCCGATCTCTACCATCCCCCGCGTGATCAGAGCTGCCTTTGCATTATCTCCATACCCCATCCCGTCAGCAATCCCTGCCGCGAGCGCGATCACATTTTTCAGAGCACCGCCCAGCTCGATTCCCTGCATATCCGGACTGATATATACCCGAAAGCACGGACTCATAAAAAGCTTCTGAAGGCTGCGCGCAGTCTCCTCCTCTTTGGCGCCCACAACACAGGCAGTCGGAAGCCCTTTGGCGACCTCCTCCGCATGGCTTGGACCGGAAAGCACCGCCGCGCGTGCCTGCGGGATACACGCTTCGACAATATCGGTCATCGTCATAAGCGTGCTCTCCTCGATCCCCTTAGATGCGCTGACGATCACCGTCCCCGGCGCAACATACGGCTGCATTTTCCGGGCCGTCTCTCTTACGCATGCTGAAGGCACGACAAGGATCAGCACCTCCCGGTCCCCGACAGCCTCTGCCAGATCTGCAGTCACGCGGATCTGCGGCGGCAGCGTGATCTCCGGCAGCTTTGCCGTCACCCTCGTACGCCTGATCTTCTCCGCCTCAGCTTCCCGATGCGACCACAGTATCACGTCATTTTTATTATCACTTAGCAGGATCGCAAGAGCCGTCCCCCAGCTTCCTGCACCGATCACTCCAACCTTTGCCATATCTCCTCCTGTTCCCGGTCTGCACCGACCGCACTGCATTACTTTGTCTCACTTTTTTTCTTAAACAGATAGGTGCGGCGTTCTTCTCCGTGCAAAAGCCTTTTGATATTCTGGCGATGCATCCAGAATGCCAGCAGCATAAGGAAGCCTCCCAGTATATACATTTCATTCAGATATCTCTGTTCCATTGCGAAGGCGCCGCTTTGTCCAAAAACGAGAAGCTCTGCCATAAAACAGATATAGACGAGCAGGGAACCCAGAGAAACATAGTGAGTCAGAAATAATGTGGCCACAAACACCGCAAGAGCGATCAGCGTCATAATCGGATCCATAGAAAGGATCAGCCCTGCTGTCGCTGCGATCCCTTTTCCTCCGCGAAAATGCAGATAAAACGGAAAATTATGGCCAAGGATCACACCCGCTGCGGTATAAAGTCCAAGCAGAGGCAAAATATCCCCTTGTGTACTCCGAAAGATCATTCTAGTCACCATCACTGCGATGACACACTTAAACGCATCCCCGAGCAGCGTGACAGCCCCGGCGCCCGTACCGAGCGTGCGGAGCATGTTCGTTGTCCCCGCATTTCCGCTGCCGTAATTGCGGATATCGATCCCATGAAGCCGCCCGTAAATATATCCCGTCTGAAACAGCCCGAACACATATCCGATCACAAGACAAACCAAACGTTCCATGATCTATTCTTTTTCCTTTCGTTCTCTTATAATGAATTTTAAAGAAGTCCCCTTAAATCCAAATGTATCGCGGATCCTGTTTTCCAGATATCTTGTATAGGAAAAATGCATCAGCTGCTTATCATTGACAAAAATAACAAAGGTCGGCGGTTTCACAGAAACCTGTGTGATGTAGTAAAGCCTCAGGCGTTTTCCTTTGTCCGACGGCGGCTGCTGCATCGCCACCGCTTCTGCCATGATCTCGTTGAGCACGCCCGTAGCTACCCGCATCGACTGATTCTCAATCACCATGTCGATCGTCTCAAAGAGCCGCGGGATTCTCTGACCGGTCTGCGCCGAGATAAAAACAATCTCCGCATACGGCATATACGACAGCACCTGACGGATATCATTTGTGTACTTGTAGATCGTTTTATCATTCTTTTCGATCGCATCCCACTTATTTACTGCGATCACAATACCCTTTCCTCTGTCGTGTGCGATTCCGGCAATCTTTGCATCCTGCTCCGTCACGCCCTCAGAGGCATCGATCATCAGTATGACAATATCTGCGCGCTCCACCGCTGTCACGGTACGGATAATACTGTAGCGCTCAAGATCCTCCTTGATCTTATTTTTTCTGCGCAGTCCCGCCGTATCAATAAACACGTACTCTCTGCCATTCCATGTAACATCTGCATCAACGGCATCCCGCGTCGTTCCTGCAATATCCGATACGATCAGTCTGTTTTCTCCGATCAGCCGGTTGATCAGAGAGGACTTCCCGACATTCGGTTTCCCTACGATCGCAACTCTGGGACGATCATCTTCCTCCTGCTCCCCCTCAGCGTTATCAAAGTACGATACTACCTGATCGAGCATATCTCCAAGTCCCTGACGGTTCCCCGCCGAAATCGGATACGGATCTCCGATACCGAGATTATAAAACTCATAGACATCTGCGATATACTTTTCATAGCTGTCAACCTTATTGACAACAAGCACGACCGGCTTGTGCGAACGGCGCAGCATATCTGCCACCTTGGAATCCGCATCAACGAGCCCCTGCTTACAGTCTACCATAAAAATGATCACATCCGCCGTATCTATCGCGATCTGCGCCTGTTCCCGCATCTGAGAAAGGATCACATCACTGCTGTCCGGCTCAATTCCTCCTGTGTCGATCATCGTAAAGCTTATATTCAGCCATTCCACGTCCGCATAGATCCGGTCGCGCGTCACGCCCGGCGTATCTTTTACAATCGAGATATTCTCACCCGCCAGCGCATTAAACAGCGTAGACTTCCCTACATTCGGGCGTCCGACAATGGCAACGATCGGCTTACTCATCAAACTCCTCCTTTTTTCGCGGCAGCGGCACTCCCGTCACTGCCTCCACAAAATCATATCCGCTTGATTCTACAATACGAACCTTTATTTGTAAAGCACTTTCCAGTTCTTTGACTGTAATATCGTCCAGAAAAACCTCTTCCCTGCTGCGCAGCATATTGACAGGAAGCAAAAGTTCCTCCCCAAGTGCTCTCCCTTCCAGCTGCGCGATCAGATCCTGACCTGTAAGCAGCCCGGATACGGTGATCCGTTCTCCAAAAAATCTGTTTTCTATCTCATAGATATGCAGCCTTACCTGCGGATACTCTTTTCTGATCTCTTCATACAAAAGCCTCAGGTACGGCGCGGCAAGCATTCCGGTCGCAAGGGAAATCTCCCTCACGCGCCCGCCGTCAGATCCCTGACCGGCATCCTCGGCCCTCTCCGCCAGCGCCTCCATCGTCTCCTCATGCAAAAGACGCAGCATACCGACACCGTTTTCCAGCTGCAGATACCCGTCATAGCGCTCTGCCTCCGGGAGGCTGCGTCCTGCCAGCAGATACCACTCATCCGAAGCATGCACAAAATGAAGGCGGTACCTGTCATAAATCTTTTTCTGCCATCTTTCGATACAGTCAATCACACCTTTCGCATCCTCCTGATCAAACGGCTCCAGAGGATACAGACCTTCCCGGAATTTTGTCAGACCTACTGGCACAACCGAAACACTGCGAAGCGCAGGCAGGTACTGTGTAAGCTGCTCCAGAGAGTACTCCAGCTCCTCTCCGTCATTGACGCCCTTGCAGAGCACGATCTGACCGTTCATTTCGATCCCCGCGGCAGCCAGCCGCTCTACCTTAGGAAAAATATCTCCCGCAAAACGGTTGTTCAGCATCCTGCAGCGAAGCTGCGGATTCATAGTATGAAAGGAGATATTGATCGGACCCAAATGATACCGGATGATACGGTCGATATCATGGTCGCTCATATTCGTCAGCGTCACATAATTCCCCTGCAAAAAAGACAGCCGGGAATCATCATCCTTAAAATACAGGGTTTCTCTCATCCCCTTTGGCATCTGGTCGATAAAGCAGAAAATACACTTATTCCGGCAGGAGCGGTACTCATCCATCAACGAGCTCTCAAAGACGATACCCAGATCCTCCTCGTATTCCTTCTCTATCTCCAGTTCCCATTCTTCCCCGTCAGGCTTTCGCACAAGCACCGTCACAAGCTCGTCATTCATATAGTAATGGTAGTCAAATACATCCTCTATCTCCTGTCCGTTCACCGAGACAAGCGTATCTCCTGCCTCCAGCTCCAGCTCCTCGGCAATACTGCCCGGTATGATCTCTTTTATCTTATGCTCTGTATTCCTCATCTCTTCATCCTGCCTGTCTTTCACAATATTTATCGTGAGTATACTATTTTCCGCCGCAAAATGCAACCTTGCAGCAGTCCCGGGTTCACAAAGACACTCTCTTTTTATTGAATCAAAAAGAGAAAACTGCTATGATAAAAAACAGAACGAAAAGAACCATAACTATATTTTTGCAAAAAGGAGACTATAACTGTGAAAGAGATGGTGATGTATTATAATACACAAAACCCGGCAAAGGCACGCCTTGTAAAGGAGACTGTAGCACGCCTTGGCATCCGCATCAGAGACATCCTGCCAGAGCAGGTAAACGAAACCGTCGGCGCCCTGGCCGGTATAAAAGAAGCTGAAACGTACAGCGAAACCGGCTGGAATGAGTTTCAGTTCCGTCCGGTAATCCAGGATGAAGTTTTGATTTTTTATAATTTCAGCGAAGAGCGGCTGGACGAGCTGCTGCGTGAGCTGCGAAAGATCCATGCCAGCGTGGCGCTGAAGGCAGTCATCACACCAACCAACTGTTCGTGGCGTTTCTGGCAGCTTTATGCAGAAATCAAAAAAGAACATGAAGAAATGACACGGCAGATAAAAGCAGAGCATCCGTCTGTCTGATCCGGGCCGCACTATTTAAATGCGTCGATATTCGGCAAATTGCGCCATTATTCTTGACGCACCATTTGTAAAATGATATAAATATTATGAAAAAGTATGTAAAATTTCTTTAATAGATGGAGGAAAACATGTCTGATTTCAAGCGAATGGATCACATTTTACCTGTTGGCACACTCAAGATCGCCGCACTGGAGGGCTGCCGCAACCTCGGCAAAGCCGTCGACAGCTGCCTTGTCGCATCCAGAAAGGAAGCCAGCCTGCACAATAGCGCAGCGGCTGCCATTCCGGGCTATATCGCAGATTCTTATCTGCTGGACTGCCACTGCCCGCGCTTTGGTACCGGCGAAGGAAAGGGACATATCAATGATTCCGTCCGCGGCGCGGACCTTTACATTCTTGTTGATGTATGCAATTACAGCCTCACCTATACCGTCTGCGGCTTTGAAAACCACATGTCTCCGGACAATCATTATCAGGATCTCAAGCGTATCATATCAGCCGCTACCGGAAAGGCAAAGCGCATCAGCGTAGTCATGCCATTTTTGTATGAAGGCCGGCAGCATAAACGTACAAAAAGAGAATCTCTTGACTGCTCTCTCGCACTTCAGGAGCTTGTAGATATGGGCGTGTCCAATATCATCACCTTTGATGCACACGATCCACGCGTACAGAATGCGATCCCGCTCAATGGTTTCGATTCTTTTATGCCGACCTACCAGTTTCTCAAAGCACTGCTCGACTGCGCAGAGGATTTCATCATTGACAACGATCATCTCATGATCATCAGTCCGGACGAAGGAGCAATGAGCCGCGCCGTATACTTTTCTAATATTCTGGGCGTTGACATGGGTATGTTTTATAAGAGACGCGACTATTCTACGATCGTAAACGGCAAAAATCCGATCGTTGCACACGAGTTTCTCGGTGACTCGGTCAAGGGAAAGGACGTCATCGTCGTAGATGATATGATCTCCTCCGGTGACAGTATGCTTGACGTCGCAAAACAGATCAAGGAACGCGGCGCAAAACGCGTCTTTGTCTGCACCACCTTTGGACTGTTCACAGATGGCTTTGCCAAGTTTGATGAGTACTACGAAAAAGGATATATTTCCAAGGTTGTTACGACAAACCTGAACTACCGGGATCCGGAGCTTTTTACAAAGCCATATTATGTAGAGGCAGATATGACGAAATTCCTTGCTTCGATCATCGAGTCCTTAAATCACGATGAGACACTGAGCAAGATCGAATCTCCGACAAACAAAATCAACGATCTGCTTATCAAAGTACGCAAATAAACAGTCCCGCATATTTTAACCAGGAGCAATATCTGTCCGATTCTTCATTCAGACAAACATTGCTCCTATTTTATAGGTTCTCAAGTAACAAGTCCCATTTTATGTGAGAAAGTTGCTTTTCAACCACAATTTTGACTGTATGATTACGCAAGAGAACACCCCAGGTGATCTTTCCTATAAAAAATCTAATACTCTTTTTAGCACTTATTATATTCCAACACCACCGGACACTTTCCTGTAAGCATTGTACTTCTTGTATCTGGCTGGCTGCAACCAACATAAAATCTAAAATGGGAGCCTTCTTCTCTGCGGGTTCCAGTATCATCTACGATTTCAAATGCCTTTTTCGATATGGGAATCCGTATCTTGCCATGTTCGTTACACTTTAGGGACATCCTTGCAAAGCCTGTCAGGAACGGATTTTTTACTGCGTGTATTGAATCCAGATTTTTCACATAGACCTGCACAACCTCTTGTGTATCATACGCACCATTATTAACCGCCTCCACTTCCACAAAAACATTCTCTCCCGCTGTCTGCACAGCCGCATTTCTGATCTCCACGTCACCATACGTCAGCCCATAGCCAAATGGATACTGTGCTTCCTGCTCCATATAGCGATATGTTCTGCCCCGCATAGAATAATCTTCAAAGGCCGGTAATTCCTCCAATGTATTATAAAACGTAACCGGTAGTTTCCCAGATGGTGATATTTCTCCAAAAAGTACCTTTGCCGCCGCTCTGCCGCCCTGCGCGCCTGGATACCAGAGCATTAAAATTGCATCAAAATGCTCCGATGCGTACCGCATATCGATATCACTGCCTGCCATCAAACAGAGTACAACCGGTTTATGATATTTTGCCACCGCCTCCATCAGCTCACACTGTACTTTCGGCAATTGTAGTTCCATTTTGTCTCCAGAAGCGTAACTGTTTCCCGTGTCACCTTCTTCGCCTTCCAATGTTTCATCCAAACCAAGGCAAAGAACTACCACGTCACTGTTTTTCGCTACAATTTCCGCCTCAGCCAGACGATCCTGCCGCAATGCCAGATTTTCTGTTTTTTCACGGAACAGCTCACAACCGACAGATGTTAAAATCCGTACATCATCCCCAAGATACTCCTGTATTCCTTTTTGAAGTGTTATATATTCAGATGCTGTTCCGTGATAATTGCCAACCAGGGCAGCTCTGCTATTTGCATTTGGTCCGATGATCCCAAGGATTTTTATCGAATTTTTATCCAACGGTAAAATGCCATTATTTTTCAGTAGAACAAAGCTCTCCTGCGCTGCTTTTTCTGCCAGTGCCAAATGTTTTGAGCATTCTACCACCGTATATGGAATATTGTCATATTCACTGCCTTCAAACATTCCCAGCAGATAACGCGTTGTAAACAAACGTACTGCAGATTCTGTAATTGTCTCTTCCGTAACTAACCCCATTTGATATGCTTTCAAAATATGAAGATAGGTATTTCCACAATTCAAATCACAGCCATTGTTAATCGCCATCGCCGCCGACTCAGCCATATTTCTCGTAACCATATGATGTTCATGAAAATCACGGATAGCCCAACAATCTGAGACAAAGTGCCCCTGGAACCCCCACTGTTTTCTTAAAATGTTCTGTAAAGTTGCACTTCCACAACAAGGTTCTCCATTTGTGCGATTATACGCGCCCATGACTGCCTCTACATCTGCGTTTTTTACAAGTGCTTCAAATGCCGGAAGGTAAGTTTCTTCCATATCCTTTTGTGAAACCCGTGCATCAAACTCATGCCTCACTGACTCTGGACCGGAGTGTACCGCAAAATGCTTAGCGCATGCAGCTGCTTTCATAGTTTCTCCGTCTCCCTGCAAAGCCTTCACAAACGCAACCCCCATACATTCTGTCAGATAAGGATCTTCTCCATATGTCTCATGTCCTCTGCCCCACCTTGGATCACGAAAAATGTTTACATTCGGCGACCAGAAGGTTAAACCTTTATAAATATCGCGATCATCTTTCTCTGCATACGCATTATATTTTGCCCGTCCCTCAGTTGCAACAACATCTGCCATTTCGCTCATTAACTCTGTATCAAAGGTTGCCGCCATACCTATAGCCTGTGGAAATATCGTTGCCTGTCCTGCCCTTGCTACACCATGCAGGCCTTCATTCCACCAATTATATCTCGGAATGCCAAGCCGTCTGATAGGCGGTGCATCATAACGTAACTGACTAGCTTTTTCTTCTAATGTCATTTGCGCTACTAACGCCTTTGCTTTCTGTCTTGCTTCTCTTCTGTCCAATTTTTTCTCCTTTTTATTTCTGCTCTGCTTCTGTGTTTTTTATAATTTGCTGCGCTATACGCTCTCCAATGACTTTTTTATTCTGCGGATGCAAATCAGTTGGAGAACCAACATCGCCCGACACTGTCATATTCACATGCGGAAGCATCTGAGCTTTTTCCTGTTCTCTGCGTAATTGTTTCCATCCATTTCCGTCCACATCTGCCGGATCTTCATAATATGCAATTTGTACGTAATAAACAGGCAGATCCGGCCGCTTCATTGCCTCTCGAAACTGCTCTATAAGAACAGCAAATTTTTTACAATAATTTTCCGGATCCCCCGTATTACTCTCTCCCTGATACCACAGAAATGCTTTGACCGGAATTTCCATAAGAGGTGCAAGCATAGCATTATACACACCATACGGAAGATATTCCCAAAAAGTTTTTTTAAAAAATCCCTCTGAGGAAAATTTTCCTTTTCGCATCTGCCAGACTCCCGTCAGATCAATTATCGTTCCGTCTACCTCAAGAGAATATTCTAACTTTTCCCAGAATCGACAAATGCCATTTGTTACAATTACTTTTACTATGATTTCATTTTTACCTGCGTGCAGTAATCCATGTGGTACTATATAACGCCTGGGGGGATACTGATAATCGGTTTTCCCTACCATCTTACCGTTTACGTATGTAACATCTGCCTCGATTAAAAGCCCCAGCTTCAGCACAGCATCTTTTTCCGGTTTTTTTTCTAATTCAACCATTTTACGAAACTCATAAATCCCTGCCTGCGAATCCTGTGATTCTTCTCGTAAAAACGGTATCACCGTACGCTTCCAGCTCCCCTGCGGAAAATCATCGTCTGCACGCAGCATCTCCTGCACACGCATTTCCCAGTCATGTTCTTCTTTCTCTTTCTGCTTACGCATTGCTTCCTGCGAAACACATTTTTCATCCAAAACAACCTGTTGAAATTTCTCTGCGTTTTCTTTCGTCATAAAAGACTCTATCGGGCATCCTGGCACCGCTGTCTGAATCAGTCCGATCGGTACCCTGTATCTTTCATATAATTTCTTTGCCATAAAAAATCCGAGTGCACCAAACGTTTTTTTATCTTCACCAATCGCTTTTTTCCATTCACCACCGGAAACATCCGACCACTCTTGTGTAAAATCATACGAAATCGGCACCTTAAACTGCCTGATGGCATCGCAATACGTCTCATCAATTTCTTTTTGAAAACTATAATAAACCCAATTGATATCCAGTTCCATATTTGACTGACCACTCATAAAATAAATATCGCCAACCAGAATATCTTCTACTGTTTCACGATACCCACCGCGTGTTACTGTGAGTGAAAAAGGGCCGCCTGCTTTTATTTTTTCAAAACGCACACAGAATCTTCCCCGTTCACCAAATACTTCTTTTTCTTCTTCTGCAAACGTTATTTTCACAAGTTCGCCGTCCGCGGCTGCACCTGTCAGTATAAAATCCTCCTCCTGCTGCAGAACCATTCCATTGCTGATTATCCGATGTCCCCATTCCATAATTGCGCCTCTTCCATGTTCTGTTATTTTTAGTCTTTTATGTTTTCCTTGCCTCCCTGGGTTTTAATCGTAATTTTCTTTCTACGATTAAGCTGATATACATCAAAACCGATTGCCGCCAGCATGATAATACCTTTTGCTACAAACTGATAATATACATCCAGTCTCGCCAGCTGCATACCATTAGAAAGAATCGCCAAAATCAATACACCTGCAACTACACCTGAGATCTTTCCTTCACCGCCTCGCACACTAACACCGCCCAGCAAAACAGCTGTAATAATCGTAAATTCCAGTCCTGTTCCCATATTCGCTGTTACCGAGCCGAGCCTTGCGGAAAGAATAATTGCACCGATACCAGTCATAAAACCTGCAATTGATGCAATGAAAATTTTCATACCAAATACATTGATACCAGCCAGCCTTGCAGCTTCAACATTCCCTCCAATCGCAAAAACATAACGCCCCACATATGTTTTATTTAAAATAAAGCTCACCACAATCAACAATACAAGCGCAATTGCTACCGGAATTGGAATAATCCCAATATATCCCTGTCCAATAATTTTAAAAGACGGAGGAAGATTGGAAATTGTTTTAGACTGTGTCATAACAAACGCAAGTCCTTGAAAAATTGTTGATGTACCAACCGTTGCCATAAAAAGCTGCAACTTCAATTTATAAGCAATCAGCATATTTACCAAGCAAAGTACAATGCCAAGCAAAACAGCTACTATCACAGCCACCACTGGGGACATCCCAAATTTCGTCATCAGCAGCGCAATCACAACACCATTTAAAGAAATCGCATAACCAACCGAAATATCCACCTCACCAGACATCATAATAAAAGAAATTCCCAATGCCGTAATGATGATGTATGCATTCTGATTCAGAATATTAATGATATTAACTAATGAAAAGAAGTTCGGAGAAATTACTCCGAAAATCAAACAGCATACCGCTAATAATACCCATGCCATATTGTTTCGTAAAAATTCGCTTGCACTAAATTTTTTGTTCAGTTTCATGAGATCCTCCTTACATTCCTGATGCATATTCAAGAATTCTATTCTGCGAAAAGTCCTTTTTCTCGAGTTCACCAGCAAGCTTGCCTTCATGCATAACAATGATACGATCACTCATACCAATCAGTTCTTCCATTTCTGAAGAAATCATAATAATCGAAATTCCCTGCTGTACCATTGCATTCATCAACTGATAAATTTCCTGCTTTGCACCGACGTCAATTCCCCTTGTCGGCTCATCGAAAATAATAATGCGGCTATTCGTTGCCAGCGTCTTTGCTACCACAACTTTCTGCTGATTTCCACCGCTTAAATTTTTCACATACTGTTTAATGGATGGCGCTTTAATTCCTAATTTCTTTTGAAATTCTTCTACTAATTCTTCAATTTTCTTTACTTCCACAACCATTCGCCTAGAATATTTTTCCAGACACATAATAGAAATATTCCAATCAATAGGGAATTCAAGAAATGCGCCTTCGTTTTTTCTATCCTCTGGAATATAGCCAATACCTGCTTCAATCGCATCATGTGGGGTGCGAATTTTAACCGTTTTTCCATCCACCTTAATCGTACCGTGATCCATCTTTGCCGCACCATAAATTACTTTTGCCAGTTCTGTTCTGCCCGCACCAACAAGACCTGCAATCCCAAGAATTTCCCCCTGATGCAAAGAAAAACTAATATCTCTATCGCCATTTCCATAAAGATGCTCTACTTCTAACACACATTCCCCCTTCGGAATATTTCTTTCTGGATAAGATTCATTTAATTCTCGTCCCACCATCATCGTAATCAGTTCTTTTCTTGTCACATCTTTCATAGCGCAGGTTCCGATATAATGCCCGTCGCGCATGATACTGACTACATCAGCAATTTCAAATACTTCTTCCATGCGGTGAGAAATATATATAATGGTTACGCCTTTCTTCTTCAATTTCGCAATAATTTCAAACAGCGTTTTTACATCCGCAACCGAAATTGAGGCGCTTGGCTCATCCATAATAATCAATTTCACATTTCTGGTAAGCGTCTTCGCAATCTCTACTAATTGCTGCTTTCCCGGAGTCAATTCGCTGACCATCTCATCTACATTAATTTCTACACCGAACTCATCAAAAATCTCACGTGCCATTTCCCGCATTTTTTTAAAATCCGGCGTGATCTTACTACCAATTCTTTCACCTAAAAATATGTTTTCTACAACCGACATCGTCGGTACCAGATTGAATTCCTGATAAATCACACCCACACCTTTTTCTTTAGAAAGTGCCGGTGTCAGTGACTGATAGCGCTCTCCCCCGATTATAATTGTTCCCTGCTCCGGTTTGATTGCCCCGCTGATCACCTTAATCAGTGTCGATTTTCCTGCACCATTTTCACCCATCAGCGCGTGCACCTGTCCTTCTTCTATTGAAAAGCTGACATCATCAAGTGCAACAACACCGGGATATAATTTACTGACATGCTCAAGCTCAAGTATTTTACCCATTCCATCATACCTCGCTGTTCATTCTTTTAAATGTATAGAGGGATATTTTTCAACATCCCTCTACAAATTAAACCACACTCTGTTTCGGTTTACTTCAGGTAATCAGCTACATTATCTGCATTTATGAAGAATGTCGGCTCGTAGTATACGCCTGCTTCATCCACTTCAACCGCACCAATAACTGTATCAAACATTGTTTTTCCAAAAGTTACACCAAAGGCACCAGAGCCTCTGTAAGTACTTTCGTTATTGATTGATTTCTGGATTGCTTCACATCCTGTAGAGGAATAGTCACATCCGAAAATTCCAAACTGTGCCGGATCAACAGTCGGTGTCCGCATAATAACTTCGTCTGCCGGAAGTCCCATAAAGTCGGAGTATGTAAGGATACATTTTACATCTGGATGAGAAACAAGTGCCATCTCTGTAAATTCCTGTGCCTTTGTTGGAATGGAAGATACTCCTGTCGCATCGTATTCCTCTACGATAGTTGCTTTTGATGTCAAATTGACTACTTCCCTAAGTCCCTCTGCTCTCTTAATTGCTTCTTCCGTATTATTCAATGTCAGAAGTACAACTTCAATGCTTCCGTCTTCTGCATCCGGGAAAGTACTATCAATCCAGTCTGCAGCTGCCTGTGCAGCCGATTTTCCAAGATCATACTGCTCTACATTGGCCACTACATCGTAGTTATCTTTGCTTTCCGGAATACATCCGCACATAGAAATAACAACGCCCTGGTCTTTTGCATTTTTCAGCGCATCCAGAATACCATTTAAGTCAACCGGAATAACGCAGATTGCCTGTACACCAGATGCCACCATGTTCTCGATCTGCTCCACCTGCTTTGCTGTTGTCTGATCTGCCTGTGCTACTACGCATTCAATACCATACTCTTCTGCCGTTGCTTCCAGGCTATCTGCAAGGTTGGTCGTAAATTCATTATCCATTGCCGCCACGGAAAGACCGATCTTTGTCAGTTCTTCTCCGTTAATCGTAGTAACCTTTTCTGTCGATACCTCTGTTTCCTCTTCTGCTCCAGCACTGACACTCATCATTCCCAACGCCATGCTAAGTGCCAAAACCACGCTTACCAATTTCCGTTTCATTCTTTCTTCCTCCTGTTTCATAATTTTTTTGAAATTGAACTTTGTGATATTAGTATATCGATAACCCTATAATAAAAAAAGGAACCATTCTTGTGAAATGGTATCCTTTTTTGTCATTTACACAACCGTTTCAATCTGTACAATTCTACCATCCTCCACATACAATACTGTTCCCGCAATGCAATCAATCTCATGTAATCGATGGCTGATCAAAATCAGTTTTTTCCACTGCGCTAAATGTAGCAAATATTCCCGCATATAGTTTTCCTCCGCCACATCAAGACGCACAAATGGATTATCTAAAATCATTAGCTTCTGGTGAAATCTTTCTAACCGGTAAATAGCTACCAAACGGTAAAAAAAGTGATCCGAATATTGTCTGCCGCGTGCCACCAGAAATGGAAACTGTTTATAAAACTCTTTTTCCAAAATCATTTCCCTTGATTTATGAATCATTCCGAAAAACTCGCGCAAGTCTCTGCAAAGCATCAGATTATTTGCCAGAGAGATATCGCCCAGCAGCTTATCATATTCTCGATTTTCTACATATAAATACTGCTTCCGTTTAAATTTTTCTGTAGCAAACAGATTTTCTGTAAATGCTTTGTACGGCTGCATAACCTCACAATTTTCCAGAAATAGTTTTTTTAGATCCTCTGGCGTTCCCTCACGGCTTCCCCAGTCTTTGTCAAAAATACCCATCACATTTTTTCTGCGCATGTCATGCACATCTTCTTTTTCAATCCAGACATCCGCTTTGACCGCACCTGCTGCCGAAAAGCGATTTTTCCGGTACGCTTCTCCCAGCCAATAATACGGTATCTCCTCTTTGATAATGCTGTCTGTTGTCGATGTCTTTTTATCTCTCCCATCACTCATCAAGATTACGCGGTCACACATTTCGCGCACATTATCATATTTCTCCGCAAGAAAAATAAATGATGTCCCCTGCTCTTTCAGGCGCAAAAGTATTTTTTTTAACACTGCCAGATCCCCCGGCTGCAAATTGTCATCAGAATGTTCTAAAATCACCACTTTGCTATCATAAGATTTTGCTTTTATCAGACACACCAATAAACGCTCAAAATATGTAAGTTCCTTTACAAGCATCTGTGGATTCAATGAAATTTCAAATTCACGCAAAAGGTTGGCGGTCTGAATATGAATCGCTTTTGCCGAAGGCATCACAATGCCTTTTCCCTTACGCGTGCGAATCACATAAATATTCTCTGCAATACTGCAATTCTCAATCAGCACTTTATCAGGATTTACATAAAAAATCGCATGCTGTTTAATAATTTCACGCAACTTTTTAGGTGTGATACTTTCTTCCATCCAGTAAAAAGTACCTTCGTACTGTATCCTCTGTCCCACTAACAGTTCTCTTAAAATCTCTTTTCCAGAGGCACAGTTCCCCAATACCAGCACCCCTTCCGACTGATAAACTTCCATCTGAAAATGATTTAATCCATAATGCCGTCCCACACACAAATTACGGCAGGACAAAATCTCCTTTTTCTTCATTTTCTCTCGTCTTAGGAATTACAATCATTACATCTGTACCAAGGTAAAGGGTTGAACGGACTGTAATCCCATACTCTTTTCCATAGCATAATTTAATGCGCTTATTTACATTCTGAAGTGCAATCCCTGTTCTTTTCCTTTCCTCATTTCTGCTTCGATGAATTTCTTCCGTACCAAGCAGGCTTTCATTCAGCTTATTCAACTGTGTTTCATCCATTCCCAGACCATTATCCGAAACCTGCAAACGCACATGTTTTTCTGTCTCAAAGATTGTAATTGTCACTGTCCCGCCATTTTTATTTCGCTCCAGTCCATGAAAAATAGCATTTTCTACAATCGGCTGCAACGTCATCTGCGGAATACGATAATTATAACAAGACTCTTCTACCTCTGTGATCAAGTGAAATTTATCGCCAAAACGGTACTCTTGAATGTGAAAGTAGTCAAATATATTATTGATCTCATCAAGAATCGTTGTCACATTTCCCTTATTTGATATACAATACCGAAAGAATCGCGATAAATGCTCCGTCATAGCTGCAATACTCATATTTCCTGCAACCATCGCCTCTCCCCTAATAGAATCCAGCGTATTATAAAGAAAGTGCGGGTTGATCTGACTTTGCAATGCTTCATACTGCACCTGCTTACTCAATGTCTTTGATAGAAACTCTTCTTCCATACTCTTCTTTTCTCTTGCAAACTGTTCCAAAAGAAGCGTGTTTGTCTTTTTCTGACGTCGTTGCATGAAAAATATCGTCACACTATAGATCGCTGCGCTGATCAAAATCACTATCACTATCTGCGTGCTCATGGCGCTCCTTCCTAATGCAGTTTCCTGTACTCGCTGGCCTTAATTCCAACAACCTTTTTGAATAATTTGTGGAAATACTTCTCATTTGGATAACCCACTTCCAGAGCAATCGTTTTAATCGGTTGATTTGTAGTCTTCAAAAGATCTTTCGCTTTTTCCAACCGTAGCTCTGTCAGATAGTCAATATAATTTTTTCCCTCCACACTTTTAAATAATTTTGAAAAGTATGTAGGGCTCAAATCTACCTGCTCTGCCATATCCTCCAGTGAAATATCTTTCATATAATTCTGGGCCAAAAATTTTTCTGCCGCAAGTACCGGCATTTTTTTCGCCATCATTTTTTCTTCATGGTACGCTTGAATACGTGTAACGGAAAAATGTGTTAATCGCAAAAACAGATCCGAAACTGTATTACACAATCGCATTTCTTCAAAAATGCTTTCTACTGCCTTGCTGCAATCCGCTTCATCGTCACTGATCTGCTTCTGTACCATAATAATAATCTGCTTAACCTCTTCTAACAATACCTGCACACTAATACGGTTCGCCCGCCCAACGCCTGCTTCCATCGTCCGTAATACCATTTTGATACCATTCACATCACAGTTTTCCAAAAAGCGCCTTAGCTCCTTCCAATCTTCATCCTGCAAATATGCCCTGCATTTTTCCTCTGACTGTATTAATCTCCCATATTCAATCACTTCGCGTTCATTTCGGATGATGCGTTCTTGCCAGGCCGCTTTTGCTGTCTGTATAGAATGACACATCTGACCAATATTATAAACTGGCAATCCCACACCAAGAGTCACTTCAAATCGCCCGTAAATATCGCTTTCCTGCTTGATGTGTTTCAAAATTTCATAAAAACCATTTTTTATCAGAGGTTCCTCTTCTTTTTTATAGTTGAGCAGGATATAAATCCCCCCATCTCGTGCAACTGCAATCGTTTCCCCTATCTGAAACATGTCCTCTACAAAATGAACCATATTCTCAGAAAACACAGACTCTGTCTGGTTCAGATCCTGCCTGTTGGTCTTAATTAATACCGCTTGAAACACTTCGCTCTCAAACTGTATTTTTTCTGCACTTTTCTCCAATTTCTCGAACACTTTCTCATTTTCATTTAAAGATACCATATTCGATAAAAGCTGTTCTTTTTCTCTTCGCTCACTATTGAGCAAAATTGAATCGGCTTCCTCACGCTTCCGAATATCACTGATTGCCGCAATCGCCTTTTCCAGTGCAATATTTAAGTCAGCTTCGTTAATCGGCTTCACGAGAAAGTCTACTACACCATACTGGAGTGCCTGTCGCGCATATTCAAACTGCTTATAACCGCTGATGACAATAAAAGCTGTTTCCAGACCTTCTTTTCTCACATTTTGAATGATCTCCAAGCCATCATAAATCGGCATACGGATATCTGTCAAAACGATATCCGGGCGTTCTCTGAAAATACATTCCAAGGCAGTTTCTCCATCCTGACAACATTCGATAATCTCTATCTGAAGCGTTTCCCATTTTCCCAAACATCGAATCAACTGACAGATTTTCATCTCATCATCAACGATAATTGCCTTATACATTTCTTTCTCCTCTATGTTTCTAATGTACATTTTTCTCAGAAAAAGACATAAACTCACTCGCATATGAGCTGTTAAGCTGTCAAAATGCATGTACACAGCAAGGAGTTTTATGCCATGTCAAGTATACCACAGAATATCGAAAACCAAAACCAAATTTCTGATTCTGTCTCATTCTGTCTCATTTTCTCAATAATACGAAGGAATTTTATAACTGCTATATATAACAAAGGAAGCTTGCCTTTCCATTCTGCAAGCTTCCCGTTCTTTTTCTTCTTTTTAAGTTAAATAATCAGCGCAGCCCAAGAAATGCCGCCAGATTACCGCGCTTTCCATGCGAAGCGCGATGGGAAAATAATACATCCGGATTGCAGCAGGTGCATATATCGGTCACCGAAATATGCTCTGGCAATATGCCTGCGCGAAGCATGTTCTGTCTGCATGCTTCCCACAGATCAAGCTGATACTTTCCAGCTCCTTTCGCATAAAACAGCTTTTCCCACAAGTCTGTCTCATACGCTTCTTTGAACTGCACAATCACATCCTCGCTGACCTCATAGCAGTCCTGACAGATCGACGGTCCGATCGCTGCGAGGATATCCGCAGGAACTGTGCCGTACTGCCGGTTCATCGTACGAACTGTCTCCCCTGCAATATCTCCCACCGTACCGCGCCATCCCGAATGGGACAGACCGACTGCACCATGCACCGGATCTACAAAATACAAAGGTACGCAGTCTGCATAAAAAGTTGCAAGGACTACGCCCGGTTCGTTCGTCACAAGCCCGTCTACATCTGTATAATCACGCGGCTTTGTATAGCCCTTGCCGCAGTCCTGTGCCGTCACCACCCGCACATTCGCGGTGTGGGTCTGATCCGAACAGACAATATCCTTCGCGTCAAATCCAATTGTCGCGGCGATCCTCCTGTAGTTCTCCATGACACGTTCTTTTTCATCTCCACGCGAAAAACTGAGGTTCATCTGTGCAAATTCGTTCTCACTTACACCACCGATGCGTGTAGAAAAGCCATGTATCACTTTCCCGCATGCATCAAGGCCGGGAAAGGTAAGATACAGGACGCCGTCCTTCCAGTTTTCCTGCAAAAGAGGTGCACCGCCCTTTCTGCAAAAAAGCGTTCTGTCTCCTCTTATCTGAGTCTTCTTATTCGTTCTTCTCTCTTCTGTCATAATCTGTCTCCGCCTGCTCTACTCTCCTGTATCACTGCCCGCCTGCACGTTTAGCAGGAAAACGCATCCCGGATCAGCACAGCCTCCCCGCCAAGAAATGCTACTACGTCAAAGCGGCAGGGCTCATCTTCCGGACACCCGTGCTCCATCAGATACCATCGCGCACTGTTGATGATACGCCGCTGCTTGCGCAGATCCACTGCCTCTGCACCGTATCCCTTCCGGGCATCCGCACGATATTTTACCTCTACAAATACGAGATACCTGCCATCCCTCGCGATCAGGTCGATCTCTCCCAGATGGCATCTGTAATTATACGAAAGAATCCGGTAACCGAACGCTTCGAGATACTGTGCGGCGCGCTTCTCATACGCAAGCCCTGACGCACGGTTACTCGTTTTTTGATGTGCCGCCTTACACAGTGTTTCTTTGTTGGCCGCTTTCTTCTGTTTCATGCGCTGCATCCGAATCTGACATCCTCCTCCGGCAAAACATCATAAAAAGTTTCCAATAAAGCTTTTTCTGTGGATCGGCGAGGGTCCGTACTTGCGGATCGCCTCAATGTGCGCCGCTGATCCGTAGCCCTTGTGCGATGCAAAACCATACTGAGACATCACGGCGTCATACTCTTTCATCAGCCTGTCTCTGGTCACCTTTGCCATAATGCTTGCCGCGGCGATTGAAACGCTCTTCGCATCTCCCTTGATGATCGGCACCTGCATAATAGAAAGCTGCGGGATCCGGACAGCATCATTTAGCGACACCTGCGGAGCGGGAGCAAGCTGCGACACTGCCTGCGCCATAGCCTCATACGTAGCCCGCAAAATATTGATCTCATCGATCCGGGCCGGAGAAGCCATACCGACTGCCCAGGAGACAGCCTTCTCACGAATTTCCTCATACAGCTCCTCACGTCTCTTCTCACTGAGCTTTTTGGAATCATTCAGATATAAAATCTCGCAGTCCTGCGGAAGGATCACCGCGCCTGCAACGACAGGACCGGCCAGAGGCCCTCTCCCGGCCTCATCGATCCCGCAGACCACACCGTATCCGGCATATCTGCGCTCATACTCGCGCATGGCATCCAGGCGGCTGCGTTCTGCCTCCAGGCGCTCCAGTTTTTTCTGATATTGCGCAATCAGGCCGGCAACGCCTGCCCTCTCATCCTCTGCATACCTCTTACACAGAGCAGGGAGCATCTCGCTGTCGGCCATTGCAAATTCTTTTTTGATCTCACTGATACTCTTTTTCATACTAACCTCATTAATTCAAAAAACCAATCGAGGATGCCGGCCAGATACGCAGCACAGCTCTTCCGATGATATCCTCCCGTGAAATACAGCCCACACTCGGCTCTCTGCTGTCCGCACTGTTGTTCCGATTGTCCCCCAGCACAAAATACTCATCCTGGCCAAGTGTGATCGCCTCTGAGGCAAGTCCGGGATTGCGGATCGGCTCATTTCCATAGGGTTCCTTCAGGATTTTTCCATTAATATAGATATTTCCATCCTGGATCTGTACAGTTTCTCCCGGAAGCCCGATCACACGCTTGATATAAAACATCCCCTCCTGATAGCGGAACGGAAATACCACGATATCATAACGCCCGGGATCAGAAAACCGGTAAGAGATCTTGTCTACGATCAGATTATCACCATCGCAGAGCGAGGGGTACATCGAATCCCCCCGCACCTGCGTCCGCTCTCCAACGTAATGAACGATCAGATAGACTGCGCCAAAAAGAAGCAGCAGATAAAAAATCCAGCTTATCATTTCCTTCCATATGCTCTTTTTCTTTCCCTGTGCCTGACGCAATTTTCCTCACCCACCGTTTACTGATGTTTTAATACTCCAAAATCCGACAGTGGCCAGATACGTACCCATGCACGCCCCGTGATCGTATCACGCTTTACATTTCCTACCTTTTCTGTCCTGCTGTCTGTACTGTTGTTGCGGTTGTCCCCCAGCACAAAATACTCATCTTCCCCCAGTGTAATAGGTTCAGCCGCACGCCCCGGATTCTGGATCGTCTCAAGTCCGTAATCCTCCTCCAGGATTTCTCCGTTAATATAAATCGTTCCGTCCGTATCAATCTGCACAGTCTCCCCCGGAAGCCCGATGATACGCTTGATATAATGCTCATTCGGCGCCCCCTGCGGCGGGAACACGATAATATCAAAGCGCTCCGGATCCTTAAAACGATAGGACAGCTTTTCAACGATCAGATTGTCGCCGTCGTTTAAGTTCGGGTTCATCGATCTGCCGTCTACAACGGTGCGCTGCCCGACAAACGTGATCACTACATAGACAAACACGACTACAAACAAAAGCCAGAGCACCCAGCTTAAAATCTCTTTTTTCAGGTCCATTTTCTTTTCACCGGAAGAGCCATTTTCCGGATTCTGTCCCTCTTTCTGATTCTCCATACTCTTCACCACTTTCGTATATGTTATCTTATTCTTCTGCAGGCGGCCGCTCCAATGTAATGCGCCCGAGCCTGCCGCTTCTGAAGTCTTCTACAATAAGCGCTGCTGCTTTCGGATAATCCGGCAGATCGCCTTTTAGCTTGCAGCCGCGCACATGCGCGATCTGCTCCAGAAGCTGTACCGCAGTTCCTTCCTCGGGTACCTGATAGCGCTGCGCCAGCCGTCCCGGGTACGTTTCCCGCATAAAATCAAGGATCCATAAAGCCAGCTCCTCCGCCTGCAAAATTTCATCCTTGATCGAACCGATCACCGCAAGCTTCTGCCCGACACTCTGATCCTCAAACTTCGGCCAGAGGATCCCCGGCGTGTCCAAAAGCTCCACGTTCCTGTTCAGGCGGATCCACTGCTTCCCCTTGGTCACACCCGGACGGTTTCCGGTCTTCGTACAGGCCTTTCCCGCATATGTATTGATAAAGGTAGACTTTCCGACATTCGGGATACCTGCAACCATTGCCCGCACCGGACGGTTCATGATACCTCGTTTGCGGTCCCTCTCGATTTTTTCTCTGCACGCTTCCTGCACGGCCGCCTGGATCTGCTTCATCCCTGCTGCATTTCTTGCATTGAGCGCTACGGCGGAGTATCCTTTTTTCCTGAAATATTCTGCCCACAGCTGATTTTGCTGCTCATCTGCCAGATCAGACTTATTCAAAAGGATCAGACGCGCTTTGTTCTTTCCCAGCTCGTCAATATCCGGATTGCGGCTGGAGGCGGGCACTCGCGCATCCACCAGCTCGATCACCAGATCGATCAGCTTAATGTCTTCCTGCATCATCCGCCTGGCCTTTGTCATATGACCGGGATACCACTGATAATTCATTCACTGCTCCATTTCCGCTGCCCGGCTCCGGCACAGGCAGCCTGTACTCTTATTCCTTCAAAAAACCGCGATGCTCTGACGGGGACAGGACAAACCATACCTTTCCTTCAATAAAGCTGGAATGCACCAGTCCTACATCGGCAAACCGGCTGTCCTCGCTGTTGTTCCGGTTGTCACCCAGAACAAAGTACTCTTTATCGCCAAGCGTGATCTCTTCTGCTGCCATACCCGGATTCGTAATAACAGGATAACTCTTTTTCTCCAGATATACAACACCATCAATGTAGATCATACCGTCTTTTATCTGTACCGTCTCACCCGGAAGTCCGATCACACGCTTGATGCTTGATCTGCCGGTCGTGCTCCCATTTGGTTTAAATGAGATCACATCGCCTCTTTTCGGTGAACCGAGCCGATAGGAAAGGACATTCAAAAGCACCGTATCACCGCCCGAGAGCGTTACATCCATAGACTGACCGACATTTGTACGTGACTGTCCAAAAAAATAGACTACAACGTA
Source organism: Parablautia sp. Marseille-Q6255 (assembly GCF_951230155.1). Classification (GTDB taxonomy): domain Bacteria; phylum Bacillota; class Clostridia; order Lachnospirales; family Lachnospiraceae; genus Choladousia. The sequence goes on along the minus strand of NZ_CATNVD010000017.1, from coordinate 16,221 downwards.
CGCAAACAAAATGACAACCAGTATCTCAAAGGTCCACAAAAATATATTGCGGATCACGGATCTCTTTTTGTGCGGCACAGCTTCTGCCGGCTGCGCAAGCTCCATCACGCCAGGCTCTCTGCGCCTTTGTCTCTGCCTTTTCATCACACACTCCTTCCCCCGTCTGACGCCGGATACTGTGGCATCAAAACGCAAACAGGGAGAATTCACACGATGTAATTCTCCCTGATCCACTCATTATTTCACCAGTTCTTTCACCTTAGCACGTTTGCCAACACGACCTCTTAAGTAAGTCAGTTTTGCACGTCTTACTTTACCGTGTCTGATCACTTCTACCTTCTCAACTGACGGAGAATGAAGCGGCCATGTCTTCTCAACACCTACGCCATTGGAGTTCTTGCGAACTGTGAACGTAGCTCTGACGCTTCCGCCCTGCTTCTTAATAACAACACCTTCGAAAACCTGGATTCTCTCGCGGTTTCCCTCTTTGATCTTACCGTAAACCTTTACCGTATCACCTACGTTAAACTGCGGTACGTCTGCGCGAAGCTGTTCAGCCTCAATGTTCTTAATAATCTCGTTCATTGTGTGCCTCCTTATATTCTCGGATGTTCTTAATACAATCTGTAACAGAGGACCATCTCTTTCTCACAACGCAAATAATTTTATCATGTTTTTTCCTAAAATGCAAGAAGTTTTGTCAAAAAACTCTTCTGTTCTTCCGTCAGGCGCTCGTCTCCTTCATCTGCCAGCAGCGCCCGGAGGAATTTGCGGTCCTTTTTATCAAATGCAACCTCCAAAAGCAGCTCCGGCCTACTTTTTAATGTCCGCAGGATCGACTGGTCGCGCCGCCAGCGGTCTACATTGCCATGGTGTCCTGACAGAAGAACAGGCGGCACCTCCTTTCCGCGCCATACTGCCGGACGGCTGTACTGCGGATACTCCAGCAAATTTCCCTGAAAGCTCTCAAACTGCCCGGATTCCTGATTGCTCAGTACTCCCGGCACCATCCTTGAGATCGAGTCCATCATGACCATCGCAGGAAGCTCGCCGCCTGTGAGCACGTAGTCTCCGATCGACACAAAGTCTGTCGCTATCTCTTCCAGCACACGCTCGTCAATCCCCTCATAATGTCCGCACAAAAAGATCAGATTTTCTTCCTGCGCCAGCTCTTCTGCCATCCTCTGATCAAATACTCTGCCCTGCGGCGTCAGATATACCAGACGCGGCCTGGATCCGATTTTTTCCACGAGTCCCTCATATGCGCGGCAAACCGGCTCTGCCTGCATCACCATTCCCGCGCCGCCCCCATAGGGATAATCGTCTATCCTTCCATTTCCAGTCTCAGAATACGCACGGATATTTACCGTTTCCAAAGACAGAAGCCCCTTTGCGATCGCACGTCCGGTAATACTCGTATGCATTCCGTTTTCAATCATTTCAGGAAACAATGTCATCACATAAAAATTCATTCAAGCAGCCCCTCCAGCAAATGTACCGTCATCCGCCCCGCTTCTACGTCCACCTCAAGAATGCACTGGCGGATCGCAGGGATCAGCACCTCCCGGCCGTCTTCCAGACGCACCTCATATACATCATTCGCACCTGTCTGCAGAACCTCCTCAAGCATTCCGAGATGACTGCCGTCTTCAAGGCAGACATCCATTCCGATCAGATCTGCGATAAAATATTCATTTTTTTTCAGCTTCACTGCGTGTTCCCGCGTTACGTAAAGATTCTTCCCCTTAAAAGCCATCACGTCTTCGATCTTATCACAGCCGCGAAACTTCAGTATCACAAGATTCTTAAAAAATTTCACCTGCATCACTTCAAGCTCCCGCATGCCTTTCCCGGTATCCAGGAGTACCTGCTTTAGCTTTTTGAAGCGCTTCGGATCATCCGTCGTTGGAAACACCTTGACCTCTCCTGCAAGACCATGCGTCGATGTCACTGCCCCCACCTGTAAAATATCCTGCATAATTTTCTCCTCGTATTCTTTCCCATGATACAAAAAACTGCCGTACTGATCGTATGATCAATCACGGCAGTCGATTTTACTGTAAAATATCCACAATCACCTTCCGGTCTTCCTTCGATGCTGCAGCTTTTACAACAGAGCGGATTGCTTTTGCAATCCTCCCCTGTTTGCCGATCACCTTGCCCATATCGGACGGTGCGACCTTGAGCTCCAAAACAAGAGCCTTCCCACTTTCTTTCTCAGTAACTACTACTTCGTCCGGATTTTCGACTAGAGACTTTGCAATTACTTCAACTAACTCTCTCATCATGCTCACCTCTATCTTACTTCTCGATACCAGCTACTTTGAAAAGTTTGCTGACAACCTCTGTCGGCTGAGCACCGTTTGCAAGCCACTTCTTTGCAAGCTCCTCATTGATCTTGAACTCGCTCGGATCTGTGTTCGGGTTGTAAGTACCGATCTCCTCGATACATCTTCCGTCTCTCGGTGATCTGGAATCTGCTACAACGATTCTATAGAAAGGAGCCTTTTTCTGTCCCATTCTTCTTAATCTGATCTTTACTGCCATCACTTTCACCTCCTTAGGGATTTTGTATTATGTTAAAAGGGAAGTTTAAACTTGCCTCTTTTACCTGCCTTACCTCCGAACATACCGGAGTACTGCTTCATCATCTTGCGGCTCTGCTCAAACTGCTTTACCAGCTTATTTACCTCACTGATATCCACGCCTGCGCCATCCGCGATCCTGCGCTTTCTCGACGGATTAAGGATCTCCGGATTCGACCGCTCCTTTGGCGTCATGGAGAGGATCATCGCCTCGATGCGCCCCATTTTCTTCTCATCGATCGCATCCTCGAGCTGTTTCATCTGAGCGCCGCCAACTCCCGGCATCATGCTCAGGATACTGGAGAGACCGCCCATGTTTTTCATCTGGTTCATGCTCTCAAGATAATCATCAAAACCAAACTGTGCTTTGCGCAGCTTCTGCTCCATAGAGCGCGCTTTTTCCTCGTCTATCGTCTCCTGTGCCTTTTCAATCAGGGAAAGCACATCGCCCATACCGAGGATCCTGGACGCCATACGATCCGGGTAAAACTGCTCCAGATCGGAAAGCTTTTCGCCCATACCTGCATAGAGGATCGGTTTTCCGCAGGTCGCTTTGATAGAAAGCGCTGCGCCGCCTCTCGTATCGCCGTCAAGCTTTGTCAGGATAACTCCGTCAATCCCGATTTTCTCCTCAAACATGGAAGCGACATTCACCGCATCCTGTCCTGTCATGGCATCTACCACGAGGACTGTCTGATCAACTGCCACATGCTCCTTGATCTGCTGCAGCTCTTTCATCATGTCTTCATCGACATGAAGCCGCCCTGCCGTATCGAGCATCACAGTATTAAAACCGTTTGCTTTCGCATACTCGACCGCCCTTTGCGCGATCTCGACCGGGCTGATCTTATCGCCAAGCGCAAAGACCTCTACCCCCTGCTTTTCACCATTGACCTGGAGCTGCTTGATCGCAGCCGGCCGGTATACATCACATGCAACAAGCAGTGGTTTCCGTCCCTTGGACTTGAACTTGCCCGCCAGCTTCGCCGCTGTAGTCGTCTTACCTGCGCCCTGCAGACCTGCCATCATAATGACAGTAATCTCAGAGCCGGATTTCAGGGCGATCTCCGTTGTCTGTGAACCCATCAGCGCAACCAGCTCGTCATTTACGATCTTGATCACCATCTGTCCCGGATTCAGCCCGTTCATCACGTCCTGTCCGACTGCTTTTTCCTGTACGGACTTAATAAATTGTTTTACTACCTTGAAACTGACGTCTGCTTCCAGAAGAGCCATCTTAACCTCACGAAGCGCTGTCTTTACGTCAGCCTCTGTCAGTCTTCCCTTGCTGCGCAGATTCTTAAATACATTCTGCAGCTTTTCGGATAAGCTTTCAAAAGCCATATTATAACTCCTCTAAAATCATATCGGAAATATCCAGCACTCTGTGCGCCAGTACTTCCTTCTCGATCGTCTCATACTGTGAGGACAGTTTCTGGATCTGCTGCACATTTTCCCGTATCCGCAGGAAGCGTTCTACCAGATGAAGCTTTTCTTCGTATCCCGCGAGGATCTTATTGCACCGCTTGACCAGCTCGTGTATCCCCTGACGGCTGATGCCAAATTCCTCTGCCGCCTCAGAGTATGACAGATCGTTTCCCACAACCTCTTCATATACACTGCGCTGATGCTCCGTCAGCAGCTCCCCGTAAAAATCATACAGAAGCGACTGCCTTAAAAAATCATCCATGTCCATCACCTCTGCTATCTTATAGCAAAAACCGTGCGGTGTCAAGTATTTTTTCTTTACGAACTTATGTTCGTGTTATTTCGTCTTTGCTTATCTCTTGTAATATCAAGGTCTTTCCGTTTTCCTCATTTTCGTCTTGCACCATCTTATTTCATCTTAATATTTTTATTTGTCACAGAAATTGTCACAAACTACTATGATATTTTCACAGTCCTCGCAATGTTCTCCTGTTCTTTTTGTTTATCCTCTGTAAGGTGTGTATAGGTGTCTAATGTTATTGATGTAGAAGCGTGCCCCAATATCTGACTAACTATTTTTACATCTGCACCAGCCGAATAAGCAAGGCTTGTATATGTATGGCGTGCCATATGAGGACAAAAGTTTTCAATCTGTACTGTGCCGTTCTTTTCCGCATCTCTGTTTATTCTCTTCACAATTCTTTTTATCAACTCTCGGAAACTAGGTTCATTCCATACATGACCAATGCTATTATAAAACACAAACCCAGAGACCTCCCCTCTCTTATGGCCAGAATCATCCACATACGGCAATTTTTCGCCTTGCACTGCTACGCTTGACATTTTCAGCTTTAACAGAGTTGTCTTTACTACACTGTTCATATAAATAGTTCGATTAGAAGTTTTGCTTTTAGGCGAAGCAATCCCCATCGTAAAACCATAATCCACTTTCCTGTATCTGTTCAGTGTTTTATTGATTGTAATCGTATTCTGCTTGAAATCAATATCATTCCATGTAAGAGCTGCCATTTCTCCAATCCTAAGTCCCAGATTAAAAAGGATCACGAACGCTGGATACGCATAGGCATATTCTTTTTTATGTTTCACATATTCCATGAATACATCAATCTGATTCTGTTCGATAGCTTTTCTTTTTTGGCTCTCAGTCTGAGGTATTTGAAGATTTTTCGCCGGATTCTTCAAAATAACATCATCATCCACCGCACATTCAAATAGTAAATTCAAACAGCTTTTCAGGTTTGACATGGTAGAATGTTTCTTTCCAGATGCAATCATATCATTAATAATCTTCTGGCAGTCCACCTTTGTCACTTTTCCAATTGGCTTTTTGCCTATGGTATTTTTAATGTATGTATTATAATATGATTTGTAATTTATACAGGTAGTGGCTTTTCTTCCACTTCTGGCAAAAGTCTCCATCCAGAAATCAAAATAAGAATTTAAAGACATTTTTGCATCCCTGGTATTTAATTTATTTCCTTTGTCAATCCGGCACAACAACTCATTTTCCTGTGCTCTTAATTCAGCCAAATCTGTAGCCGTAATTGATATTCTTTCTCCATCAATCATTTTTCGGAACATATACCGTTTGTTCTTTGAGTCATAATACTCTCCAGTTCTCAGATTTCTCCCTTTATTGTCTTTCCGCTTTCCTGCCATAATCTCCACCCTTTCTTCATTATCAGGCTCGTTATTTAGTAAAAGCCGGGAAATGGCCTAATAAAGCATAAACCATCCCCAGCCCTTACTTTCTTACCCTCTAATGTACAGATACTCCAAAAGCCGATAAACACGTTTTAAAATATATTCATTCTGTACTTTGTCTAACAAATCAAAAATCATTTTCTTGTAGTCCATGCTGACTGCTCCCCCTCATTTTTTAATTTTGCTCTGTTATATGGTACTGTAACGAAATCACAAATAATCTTCAGTACTGATTCGTCTGTGATTTTCTGAACCATCTCCACAATATTCTTCTGATAATCCATAACTTTCACCCCCACTTTTCAATTATTCCAGACACTAATCCCAATAGATAATCAATCAGTTCCGGTTTCTCAATATTATTAATCAGATCAATCAACTGTTTCTTTCGGTCAGCTGTTTCCTGTAATTCAGCGATTATTTCACTTGCTAAAGTTTCTTTGTGCATTTCTCAAAGTCCTCCTTGATTTCTAGCCGAATAAGCCATATAATCGAAGTATATCCGGCTTTTATGCTTTTGTCCGGGTTATTCTGCCTTTGGAGAAGTTGCCGCTTCTTCAAGGGCTTTTTTCGCATCTTCCAATTCTTTAACTACTTTATCGTAGGTAGCCAACATTAACTCATATCGTTCCACAGGAATACAAACACATTTTTGCATAACTTTCTCCTTATCTTATGTATTTATCATAGGTACCAATAACAGAATAAGAAATACCGCTGTTATATAATTTTCGTATATCTTCTATTGTATTTGGATGTAAAAGTTTAAGCCAATCCAATAAATCCCTTCTGCTATTTACGACTAAGCTCTGACGCTCCCCGCAAAAATCAATGCGGTATCTCACGCTATAACCACCTCCTGAACCTGTGATCGTCCAAAGAACCTGGCTTTATACATGGCTCCATCTCCTTTACTGCCCCATATCAAATCAGCACCAAATACAGCCTTGCTGCCATGTATAACCTCATATCCCAGCTTTTTCCACTCACTCCATGTATTTGTTTCCTCTGTGACTCCTGCCGCCGCTTTAGCTCTCTCAATGCGGTTTTGGTTAATTTCAACAGCCTTTGCAGACAGCCAAGCCCTGTGAAGTGCTTCGGAAAATGTAATTTCCGCTTTTCTGAAAAGTTCCCATGCCTTTTTCATTATCTGGCCTAAATTGTATTTCATCTTATGACCTCCTTTGTATTGGAACAAGCCCCGGCAGGTCTTAAAGCTATCTAAGGTATCTTGACCATCTCATTATCCCCTTACCCTTGTCCGGTGTTATGTCGGTGTCTCCGGTGTGCTTTCGCTACTTCGTTTTCACCTTTCGCTTATTCCGTTTCCTTTATCTTATGTCCTCATTATACCACGTACGTAGCTTATAGTCTATTGACATATTTCACAAATATGTACGTGGTATTTCTGTTATTTTCACCATGTACATAGTCTTGATTTTATGGTATACTATGTACATAATAGAAAAGGTGTCACCATTTTTATAACGTCCTACGGAAGGAAGTGAAACAATGACTGAACTTACAGCTAAAACTAAATATAATATGGAATACGCCAAAAACAAACTTAAACGCATCCCGCTTGATGTTCAAAAAGAAAAGTATGATGAAATCAAAGCGGCAGCAGATGCAGCAGGAGAAACTGTAAATGGCTACATAAAAAAATCTATTGACGAAAGAATGTCCAGGGATAATTTGCCTGATAGGGAAGAATAGGCAGGAAACAGGCTATTGCCTTCGCATCAGATATATGCTATATTAATTATAGAATATTTGTATAGGCAATTTTCTGAAAGATTGGCACAAGTCTAAAGGAATGAAGAACCGTCTTTATTGTAAGGGCGGTTTTCTTCATTTTCTGCTTGTATCCTGCTGCCAGATATGCTATATTGATAATAGAAAAGGGAAAGTCAGAAACACACAGCCTACCCTCAATAATAATCAACTATATGCTTTACAGCATCAGCCGTTCACTATTCGCAGTAGTGGGCGGCTATTTTCTTCCCTTGAAAATCTCGTAAATGAGACTAGCAAGGGCAACCAACAAGATACCTATCTGGATTAAATCCGAATATGTAACATACATTGGCATCGCCCTCCTTTCCTCTTTGGTCTGGAGGGTTAGCCCCTCCGAGATGGAGGGTAGGCCGCCTTTTATGTGCTCTGACTTTCCGTAATGTCAGCATAGCACAGTTTCCCATATCAGGCAATCACATTATTTCCAATTATTTTCAATTTCGGCAGCAGGAATTATTCGTTCTATCTCAACGCAAAATTCCTCACCGTATACACTTCTTCTTGTAGAAATTCCTATTTGCGCATAATCGCCAATTTTTGCCCCCTCTTGAAAACCTTTGATTTTTACTTTCCGCCCCTGATAATCAAGTTCAAGATTTGTCAAAGTATATTGTTTTCCACCTCGGCTTGTTCCGTTATATACCGAAACACCAATTATTTTCAAAACCATACAACAATTATTACTCATGTATTCCGCGTCCTTTCTCCACATTATAATTTTTTGCCTTATTTCGACTTCTAGGAGGGTGGGCGGTATATTCCCACCCTAAAACAATTATCGCTATTGCTGACACACTGTTTCCTTTTCCTCCTTTTTCCGCACGTTTAATTTGTTCTGATGTTCCTTTATTCAAAATCAATTTTGTCCGTTGAATACTTCCTTGTGAAGTTCCAGCGATTTTGGCAAGTTCCTTTCTCGTTGTTGTTTTTTTCTTTTTTTCAGCTTCTGACCATTTGGTCAAAAGCTGTGGGTTCTTCCCTCCTGTAGAAGTTGCTTGACGCCCTTTCATCCTTTCCGAAATAACAGATTCGTATTTCAGTGCAATTCTATTTCTTTGAAAATCAGTAAGGTTTCTCCGTCCCAACTGATTCCTCAAAATCCACTCCAAAGCTTCTTCCTGATCTTTCCTTCGTTCTCTTTCCCCTTCCACATTATGATTTTAGGCTTATTTCCGGCTCAAAATGAATTTAGGCTAAATAGTACCTTAAAGCTATTTCAAGCCGGAATTGCCCTATTTTTATTTATCTACTACATGATTATTAAATACCACTAACCTCAATGGGTGTTGCCGCCATTCGTTCCGAATACTCTTTGGCATATTTAGCCGCCGGGCTTTCCTCATTACTATCATCAATAGAAATAGAGAATTTCAACGGCGTTTTCTCTGTTTCTTTCCGTTCGACTTTCTGACCGTTTTCGTCAATTTCATCAAGAACCACATCAGCAACCGTCACAGAAGAAAACTTTCTTTCAAGGCTATCGAGGAAAAGCCCACTCGCCGCCATTTTAACCATGCGTTCATCGGTAGTCGTTGTGTTATCAATTTTTGTATTGCCATCAAATCTTTTGACACAATCAATTAACCTTTCAGCCGCTTCATTTATAATTGATGTTGCTGTAGCCTCATCTGGCAACGATAGTTTAAAACCTGATTTTCCAGCCATATCTGTTATTTTCCGGCAGCAGATGGAAGAACCGGAACGAAGTGCTTTTTCTGCGTAAATAGAAATTTCCTCTTTGCTCAACGGAATGCCGGCAGAGGATAAAATATTCAGTTCATTTAGCAGTTCAAAATCAATTCGACTAGTTGTCTTTCCTTGTTCTGCGGCCTGCATGGTTTTCACACTGTTTTCAAGCATGGAAAGATATTCTGACCGAATCGCTTTTTCTTTTTGGCTGTATTCTTCATCCAACTGTTCAAATTTTTCTTTCCGTTTTTCCGGGAGATATGTATTTTTTATTTCCTCAGCCCTTTTTTGTTTCTCTGCTGCAAGTGGGCTAATCTCATTTGTAAACTGGGATAAAATCGTTCTAAAAATATCAAACTTATTCATTCTTAATTCTCCTTTACTATACGCTCTAATTTTCGAATTTGCCCGATAAAAGACCAGTATTGATCTGGAGATTCTTCTTTTACCCGGCGTTTTTCTGTCCATGACATTTTCATAAATTCTTCAAATGTTTTCGGCGGCTCTCTAATTGTTTCCATGTCATCAACTCCCTTTTTGAACCCGTACTTCTGGGTACGCTTGTTAAAAGTGCCTTTTTGCAAATTTTGAAATTTTTTGCGGTCGGCAGCAGGAGGGCCTTTTTATTGGTTTCGGCAACAAAAGCACCTTGCCCGAGCTATTCGGTGGCCTACATACACCCCTCCCGGCTCTCTTCCGATGTATCAAAACCGTATGTCAAAATTTCTGTCTTGATATGTAACCTTTGATTTTTCTTGTAAATAAGCCATTTGCAAGCCTTATCTTATTACCTTGTGACATTTGTTGTGACAAATAGTCTAAAATTCCGGCTTTTCCGGCTCTGCTGCCCCAATATATCCGGCGTGTCTGGCTGCGATCTCCTCCCGGCTACTTGTTGGGTATATGTTATTATTTTCTACTGGTTCCACGCTTACAGAATCTTTGTAGCCTGCCCAGTTTTTCAAAAAGAAGCACCCACTTCCTGGATAAATTTTATTACTTAACATCATCTGCTCCAAAAACGCCGTAATAAACGCCTTAGCCTTTGAAATTAACTCTTGCCGCCTATCACTACACCCCACGCCATGCTCCCAGTTCCATAAAGTTGTTCTTGTAGTCGATAACGCCACCGCCAACGATTCCACGCCCGGACGAATTGAAGAATTTTCACAAAATTGAAAATATTCATCAATCCGGCTTTCAAGTTCCATATCTGTTTCCGGTTTGCCTTTATCATATAATTGTCTTAATGAACTAACTGTGCCTTTCACAAATTCAGCCGGAACCTCATTTAATTGACCTGTTGGGAAATTATTCTGTTTTGCCATCTTTCAAACTCTCTTTCTCTGAAAAATCACTGTTATTTTCAACTTTTTTTGTAATGTTAAGTTGTTCGCAGCGGTTGCCCTTATCTTCTCTATCTGGCTTATCCCGCTGCTTCAGTGTCTCCTGTACAAACCGGTTCCAATTTGCCATGTATTCCATCTGACGCACCTCCCTTTCCTCTTGACTGACAGTTCCTCTCAATTTCCGCCAGAACCGCCAACAATAACGACTTCATAAAATTTGCTTGTGGTTCCTTTTCATATTCCTTCATGATTTCTTCGGAAGTCTGAACAAGTTCACCCCATTCTTCATCATTTCCTGCCATTCCAGCAAACTTCTTGTGAAGCTGCCATGCTTCGCTCCAAATATTAAAATACCGCTGCTTAAAATCCATGTATTTACCCCTTTCTGTCTTATCAGGCCTGATAAGGAAAAATCTCTTTGCGTCACTTTCGCCATTTTTTTCTCGCAACTTCTTTTATATATGTATTTATACTTATTATCATTGTTTTACATAGTTATAAGTAAAAAACTGACGGTATTGACGGTAATCGCTGTAAATCATTGAATATTCAAGATTTTTCAGCCGTCACTTTTTTCCAAATACTGACGATATGCTGACGATTTTGACTAAAAACTGACGTCACTTTTTCAATCAAATGGCAAATCCTTAAGCTGTTCCTGCGTCACAACAATAAAATCGTCACTTTTTTGATTGTCTGCCGTCACTTTGCCGACAGAAAATCCACAAAAATAGCGTTCCGTTTTTCCTCGTGCCTCTGAAAAATTCTTTGTCCTTAAAGCTTTGAAAAAACTGTTCCTAGTGAGTGCTGTCCGTTCCTCCGCTTCACAAAATTCTTTAAAGTCATCAAACGCCAGTGTACGATCCGCTTTCAATTCTGCTCTAACGGTGCAACGCTCAGCCAGCCAACTTTCTACAACGTCCGAATCTCGCCTCATCTGTGCCACAGCTTGACGACTGTTTGCTGATTCTGTGATGGTTCCGCGTTGATACATTTCATGCAATGCCAGAACTGCCAATTGCACGAAGTAGGGTAGTTCCTTTTCAAGTCGTTCCATCAAATTCGGATCTGGGTTTTCCGGTTGCCTGTCCATCTTCAGAATAAGCAATCGCCGAAAAAAGCCGTTCGTTCGCTCTGATGTTACAAGAGGAAGAGTATTAGTAGAAAACAACATTTTAGCGTAATTTTTGAACATGAACCCATTTTTTCCTTTTTGTTCCCCGAAAATAAAGTCTTCTCCTAGTAATTTTTTCATTGTTGCCGTATCTTCCAAAGCTTCTACGGATAAATCAGCGCATGAATTTAACGTTTTCCCGACCAATAATGATGTTGAAAATCGCCTACTCAGCTCTTGAAGCGAGATATTGCTTACATTAGATACTCCAACCGCTTTTTCAATCAAGGAAATCAAAAGGCTTTTTCCTGTTCCGCCCAGACCACACAAAATTAAAAACTTTTGCTGTGACGTGTCTTTCGTCAGACATAGGCCAGCGTATTCCAATAGCATTTCTTTGTCCTCTGTACAGTTAAAAATAAAGCTGAAAAAACGTTCTATTTCTGTGCCCTCTGAAGATTTTTTCACATCCTCCCATTTCCAGGGCACTTGATTAATGCTCAAAAATTGGGGGCTGTGTTCTATTTGATTCATGCTTTTAGAATCCACCATGCAATCCTGAAAATTAACCCAACTTTTCGGATATTGGTTTGCTTTTGCAATATCCTTTTGTAGTTCGTCCGCATCTACTATCAAGTTGTAGATTTGGTTAATTGTGCGGCTTTTCTTGAATTGGTCAAATAAACATTCACGAATTATCTTTTTCAATTTGGTGCCCTGGAGATCTGGCTCAAATACGCCATGATCATAAATATATGGACAGCCGCATACAAACATTGGATAATTATTTGTTATGTATTCAAAAATTCGAAAATCAAACGTCCCGGTCGGCTTTCCATGCGAATCAATCAAATGAAATTGAATCTTATCAACTTGCAAATCTCAACCACCTTCCTCAATGCACAAACAGTCAAGTTTATAATTTAAAAGCTGGCTCCTATTTTTGCACTCGCACCAAACCCACGACAAAGGTGATATATGCTCTGATGCAAGTAAATTTTCATAAATAGTAAATTCTGCTTTCAACGAATTAACCTTATTTCTCCATTGTTCTTTCCGTTTTTCCTCTACTTTTTTAGCTGCTTGCCTATCTAGTTCCTGCTGCCGGATTTTCTGCCGTATATTTTCCTTATCAGGCGAATTAGAAATGCCATATGCAGATTTAATTTCACTTAAAGCTATCCATGAATCGACTTGACGAACATGGCTCCACAATCGAATAGCATCGCCGCCGATTCCACGCCCGTAATCAAAAAATGATTGTGTTTTGGGATAGATTTTTATTGATGCTGTTCGCTCTTGAGGAAATTTATACATTCCTCGTACATCTTTGCCTAATAGGTAGTTAGAAATATCTTCAATTCTAATTTTCTGTTTTATTAATTCAAAATCTTCTTTCATTTTTTAGGAGAAACCGCAGTTTTATGTCCGGACAACTCGTCCTCCTAACTTCATTTATTAATTTGGAATTTATGCCGGATTTCGGCGATTTGTCTTTTGTAAATTATTCCCGTAGGTTCTTTTGTGAATTGATCCTCTGTTGAGGTTTTATCTGATGTGAGTCATTCTGCGAACACATTTTCAATGTATTCAAAAAAAATTTTTTTATTGATTCGGTAACTTCGCCCAATCCGCCGAACCGCTTTAGACTCTTCAGCTAACTGTCTAACCACTGTTTGTCCTAGATTTGAGAGTTGGCACGTTTGTTGAATCGTTAACAATTCTCCATTCTCATTACGGTTTTTAGCTAAATTCAATACTATTCCACCTCCATAATTTCACGAACATCGACACCTAAAGCTTTTGCCACTCGTCCTAATGTTGCAGGGCGAACAGAACGCCCAGACATCACATTATTAAGTGTTGGTCGCGGCATTTTGGTAATTGTCTGAATATCTTTTGTATTCATATAATTATTCGCCATAATAATATTTACCTTTACAACATTCGCTTTCATTCTTTACCTCCTCACATTCATTTTGAATATATTTACATATTATCACATTCTTTAAGATTGTGCAACTAGTTTTTTACATTCAAATTGATTGTTTTTCTTTTTTATGATATTATAGATTGTGTAAGGAGGTGGTTATAATGACCTTAGGGAAAAAAATACAATTTTTGCGACAAAAGAAAAAATTAAGTCAAAAAGATTTAGCTGAAAAACTAAACATTGCAACAGGAACTTTACAACAATATGAATTAGATAAACGAGAACCTAAAATAGCAATGTTAAACAAAATAGCTGAAATTCTGGATATTTCTATGAGTATGTTAATATCTAATGCTCTTGAATTTAAAAATGACTCAACTAACAGTTCCTGTGCATTACAAGTGCAATGTGATGTTTGCCATTTTACATACTCTCCTTCTAATAGATACCAAATAAAGGAACATCAAGAATATCATAAAAAGTACAAACAGGCCTTTGATAAATTTGGAAAATTTCTTGATTACAAAGAAGCTGATACAGTATTAGAACGGGTTAGAAATGTATTAAATTCTAAGGACTCGACAGAAGATGAAATATATAATGCAATAATAGATGGTTTTGAAGCTGAATTTTCAAAGTCTCTCTATCGTTCGGGGTTAGATATCAATCATGTTGATTACAATACATATTGCCGGTATGAATTGGAAAAAAGCTTTTATGTTGATGATATTCCTTCAAATGTTTATTTTAGACTACTTGAAAAATATTCAGGTCCACATTTAACCCCCTTTGAATTTTATCCTGTGCGTTGTTACAAAGAAGAACCCTCCCAGTATTCAGAGGAAGCTCAGCAGCAAAAATACCTTGAATCCGCATATTCTCAATTAAATTTTGCTGGTAGAAATAAAGCAATTGAATTATTAGAATTGCTTACCAAAATACCAGAATATCTCACTGAAGAAGAAATTGAATTTAGAAAAATACCATAAAAAATAAGATCCCCCCTCCCAGCACACAGCCGGAAAAGGGGGATTTCTCATTTTTGTCACAACATTGTCACAAAATCCTATTTTTAATTCCTAGACACCGTATAAACACGGCATTTCTAAGATATTCATGTCAAAAATTTTTTATTGACACTTGATTTTTTTATTTTTAATTTACAATCTGCATATGCCCCTCTCCTCTCATTCTATTTCAATCTCAAGGCACCGCAGGAGACTCATCACTTCCGGAAACGAAAACTTTGCCCTGCGCACCCGGTTGTCCTGCGGCGATATCACATAATCCTTCGCACCGCGAAAATCTGCCCTCGTCAGATTAGCGCCGGTAAACACTGTCTCTGCCAGATTGCAGTCTCTGAAATCCGCCTCTGTCAGATCGCACTCCTCAAAAAAGCTTCCCTGCAGATCGCAGCCATGCAGATCCAGTCTTTTCAGCTTTAAGTGATAAAACACATTATATTTCAGCACACAGTCCTCAAATTTTTCAAATGGCAGAAACAGCACATGCGGCTGCGTGATCTTGTCCCAGTTTAAGCCGATGACCGTGCACCCCGTGAAGCGATTCCCCGCTGCCAGAGTATGCGAAAACGCATTATTGACGATCACACACTTGTGAAAAATGCAATTTTTAAACGCACAGCGCTCCAGCACATTTTCAAAAAACTCACACCTGTAAAACTCACATTCCGAGAAGGTCAGATTCTCAAAGCGCTTCCCTTCTATATTTAATTTTTCAAACTTTTGTGATTCGTATTCCATAAACTATGAGCCTCCTCACAGATAAAAAAACGCTCTTTTTCTGATTTATTCTTTGTTTGCGTTTTCGGCGATCATCCGATATCCTCTATAATTAAAATATTGTACGGCAGCAGCGGGGAATTTTCAATCAGAAGATGCTCCAAGTTACTGTCAAGTAATCGTTGGCAAATTTTTTCATACATGATTTATCATACGCCCGTTCAGGATACAGGCAACGCTGCTAACGCATTCTCGCTCCATTTCGCTCGCAGCGGAAGCTGACCTCATCCATCTCACCTGCGACTCTGATTCATTAAGTACCGGCGGCTTCACAGGTGTTGCATTTGGTATCTGTTTTTGTTCCGGGCTGTTTAATATCCTGCCATTGCTAACAGCTTCCGTCCGTCACCTCGCACCTTTCCTTCCAGGCCTACTACATGACCGATCACCGGATATTCATAACCTTTTCCATCCTTCTTCGGTGCCTTTGCTGACAACAGGATCTCCCTATACAGCTCCTCGACTGTCTCCGTCTCAAACAATGGCTGCTTCAGACTCTGTGTTACTTCATACAGTTTTCCACTGCATTTTTTTGCCAGTATCTTTGCCAGATGGTTCCCTCCTCGCTTGCTCCAGCTCGTATGGTTGTGTTTCATCCGTTTCGCGATCACGCTCCATACATGGTTTTCCATCGTTCCCATATTTCTGTATTCCAGCCCCTCCGGGTTCTCCGGCAGTTCTAATCCCTGTGACTGATACGGCAGCAGTCCCTCTTTATTGTTTTTATAATAACGGATCAGTTCTTCCGCGTCCTTGATCTCTTTCTCCTCTGACAGGCTGTTTTTATACAGCTCCAGAT
>NZ_CATNVD010000016.1 GCF_951230155.1 Parablautia sp. Marseille-Q6255 | reverse complement strand
ATGAGGTCAGCTTCCGCTGCGAGCGAAATGGAGCGAGAATGCGTTAGCAGCGTTGCCTGTATCCTGAACGGGCGTATGATAAATCATGTATGAAAAAATTTGCCAACGATTACTTGACAGTAACTTGAGAAACTGATTGGAGATTTTAAGATTGAAATAATGAAGAAAAAATGGCATAATAAATAAAAAGCTAATTGATTCTAAAGGAAAAATTAGTTAATGGTGCTGTCGCTCCCTACGCGGGAGCGTGGATTGAAATTTCTCTTGCGATTTTTTGATTTCCGCGCCGGATATGTCGCTCCCTACGCAGGAGCGTGGATTGAAATTGTGTGTAGTAACCTGCTGTGCCTACTGCCCAGAGTCGCTCCCTACGCGGGAGCGTGGATTGAAATACGAAAGAAAAAATGCTTGCCATGGGAATACCGGTCGCTCCCTACGCGGGAGCGTGGATTGAAATACCCTCACCGGTTGTCAGCCATATATAATCTACGCGTCGCTCCCTACGCGGGAGCGTGGATTGAAATGTCTGAATAACTTTACAAGTAATACGATAATAGCAGTCGCTCCCTACGCGGGAGCGTAGTATTGAAATGGCTTAACCGGTCGGATATCAATTTTTTATACTTATAACAATAGATTTGTAACTGAAAAGTATTTGCATGAAAGATGTGGGTAAGCTATGCTTGAGAATAAATTAGATATGGTAGATTTCCTTATAAAATGTCTGAACAGTGTATATTGTATTGCCATTTGGGAGATCCGCCTTTGGTGATTATCTCAGAAATTGAAGTTAACCTCGCCCACGCCCATCCCTCTGGCAGCTCAAAAGGTATCTCCTCCTCAATGCATTTTACACTTCCATCGGCGAACTTCTCATAATGCAAACTATACCAAAGGAATCATCCAGGATATGCGCGTTTCACCAATTATATAATAGCAATCTACAGACCATAAAGATGCCATGAAGAGTCTTTAAAGGAAACAACGAACGATTTCTAATTGTATGGCTACAAGTTCTTTCTTATTTGATTAAACCTAAACATACTGCTTTCAATAATGAAAAATTTTTAATTTTTGGAAGGTAAGGTCTTCAGAACAGAAAACTATCACAAGTTGTAAAAATCTATTCCAGAAATGTGAAAGACCGAGTTTATTTTCGTTATAACTGATAGCATGTTCATGATTTTCACAGAAATGGTGGAGATAAATACACCGTCATTCTATAAAAGTGTGCATCTGCACAAAAATAAGGAATGGATATTACTTGGCAAATAGACGACATTGAGAGTGTTATAAGGACGAGTGTGCCCATTTTGCAATTGAATTTAAACAATCGTAAAATTTTACGACTGAATTTGTGCGTGTATTCACATATGAATTATTACAAAAGAAATGATATTTGTTTTAACTCAAAACATTCTACTTTTAACTTTTTAAAAGTTAAAACGAAATATAACGGGATTAGCCGTTATCGGGAGCTATTCAATAACTAAAACGAACGAATAAAGAAAATCATAGTATAAAATCCAATCAAAAAATCAATTGTAAAAATTTACGATTGATTTTTTGCGCGTTTATGCATATAATATATCAATAAAGTTGGAAAGAATGCGGTTATTATGCGTGAAACGAGAATATTAGAGTTTAAAGAAACGATTACGAATACTTTTTTAAAAACAGTCAGTGCCTTTTCAAATTATGATGGTGGAACCATTCTTTTTGGTGTAGATGATGATGGAAACGTAAAAGGTTTGCCAGATGTAAAGCAGGCTTGCCTTGATATCGAAAATAAAATCAATGACAGTATTTCACCTCAACCAAACTATACACTTGAAATACAGAATAATAATCAGACGATAAAACTCATTGTAAAAAGTGGTATTCAGAAGCCATATTTATACAAATCAAAAGCATACAAACGAAATGATACAGTAACGCTAGAGGTAAATACACTGGAATTTTCAAGGCTCGTATTAGACGGGAAAAATATTAGATTTGAAGAATTACCTTGTAAAGACCAGGAACTATCTTTTGAAATTTTACATCGTAAGCTGAAAGAAAGTATTCAGATTGAAACTTTCAATCAGGATACTTTGAAGACATTGAATCTGTATGACAATGTAAATGGTTTTAATAATGCAGCAGGACTTTTAGCAGACAAAAATCATTTTCCTGGAATTGATATTGTTAAGTTCGGCGAGAGTATCAGTATTATTCAAAAAAGAGTAACCTTTGAAAATACATCCGTTTTAGATGTATATGAAAGAGCACTTGCTGTATTTAGAGACTATTACCAATATGAAGTAATACAGGGCGCTGACAGAAAGAAGATGGAGAAGATACCGGAAGCAGCTTTCAGAGAGGCAATTGCAAATGCTCTGATTCATAGGGGATGGGATGTTGATTCACATATCAAAGTTTCTATGCTTAATGATAGAATAGAAGTTGTATCTCCTGGGGGATTGCCATCTGGAATAACAGCAGAAGAATATTTGTCAGGTAAACTTTCTGTTTTAAGAAATAGAAACCTTGCAAATGTATTTTACAGATTGGGATTTGTAGAGATATTCGGGACAGGAATTACAAGAATAAAACAACTATATGCAGAAGGCTTGACAAAACCGGATTTTGAAGTGTCAGAAAATGCTATAAAAATTGTACTTCCGATATTTGAAAAGAATACGAATTTAACTGAAGATGAAAAAGTGATTTATAAGCTCTTAAGCAAAACGATGTTGAAACCAATAAGTGAAATTGCACCATATGTACCGTTTGGCAAGTCAAAAACAACACAGTTATTGAAAGCTATGGGAAAAAAAGGTGTGGTTACAATTGAAGGAAAAGGCAGAGGAACGAAATATATCATTAAGTGACTACTATCGACTAGTACACCAGGCATGTAAAATGCCACATTTTGCGTATTTTCTGGAAAACTTCACAGAAGTGTGTAATCCGGAAAATCTTAAAAAAGTCCAAAAAACTGGGCAATCTACGGCGTTTCAGGAGGAAAAATATAATGATAAAAGTATTATTTGTTTGCCACGGCAATATCTGCCGTAGCCCTATGGCAGAATTTATTTTTAAAGATATGATAGAGAAACGTGGTCTTTCCAAAAACTTTTTGGTGGCATCTGCGGCTACGAGTTCGGAGGAGATCTGGAATGGGAAGGGGAATCCGGTATATCCGCCTGCGCGGGAGGAACTTGCAAAGCACGGAATTGATTGTCGCGGAAAGAGGGCAGTGCAGCTTCAGAAAAATGATTATGAGAAGTACGATTTTCTGCTTGGGATGGAGGAGTGGAATCTGCGCAATATGATGCGGATTTTGGGAAAAGACCCGCACGGGAAGGTGCACAGACTGCTTGATTATGCGAAGAATCCAAGGGATATTGCGGATCCGTGGTATACGGGGAAATTTGGGGTAACGTATGCAGATATTGAGGAGGGATGCGAAGCATTTCTGGAATATCTGGAACGAACAGGCATGATTTAAAGAGGGGTCTGGCAAAACAGTATTATATAAGGTAGCATCAGAGTATGGAAGCATGTAAAGATTTGTATACAAAAATTTGATTAGGGGAAATGCAGAATGAATGAGAAGAGAAAAGATTATATTTCCTGGGACGAATATTTTATGGGGGTAGCGCGTCTGTCAGGGATGCGTTCAAAGGATCCAAATTCTCAGGTAGGAGCATGTATTGTCAGTCAGGACAATAAGATACTTTCGATGGGGTACAATGGGTTCCCAATGGGGTGCTCGGATGATGAGTTTCCGTGGGCGCGCAGCGGAGATGAGCTTGACACGAAATATCTTTATGTGGTACACAGTGAGCTGAATGCGATCTTAAATTACCGTGGTGGAAGTCTGGAGGGGGCGAAGCTGTATGTTTCACTGTTCCCGTGTAACGAGTGTGCAAAGGCGATTATCCAAAGCGGTATTAAGACGGTTGTGTACGATGATGACAAATATCATGATCTTCCATCTACGGTCGCATCACGCCGGATGTTGGATGCGGCAGGGGTTCGTTATTACAAATACGAGCGAACCGGGCGGAAGATTGAGCTTATGGTGTAGAAATAGTTAGAACTATAGAAAAAGTGGAAAAATCCATGACCAAAGACGGAAATACGGAAGACGGTGGATGGAAAATCTGCCGAGAATCTGCGTAATAATGCTGAAAAAAGGTTGACACACGCGGGAGGTGTGTAATATAATATCAAAGTATGGCTCAGTAGTATTGTATTATTGCGCCCTAAAATAACGTGTATAAATGTTCGGGCCAAAGCCCCGGTCGGACATTTTATCATAAGGTTCCCTGAAAAGGGAATGAGCGGGAGGACGGAAATAAGCCTCTGTTTGCCCGGAGCAAGTTAATCATTATCAAGGAGGAAGACCAATGAAAAGTTATATGGCTAGCCCAGCAACGATTGAGAGAAAATGGTATGTAGTAGATGCTGCAGATATGACACTTGGCCGTCTGGCATCTGAAGTGGCAAAGGTATTAAGAGGAAAGAATAAGCCGACGTTTACGCCGCATATTGATACAGGTGATTATGTAATCGTAGTAAATGCAGAGAAGGTAAAGGTTACAGGCAAGAAACTGGATCAGAAGATTTACTACAATCATTCTGACTACGTAGGTGGTATGAAAGAGACTACACTGCGTGAGATGATGGCAAAGAAACCGGAGAGAGTGATTGAGCTTGCTGTAAAGGGTATGCTTCCGAAGGGACCACTTGGCAGAGAGATGTACAAAAAGCTTTATGTATATGCAGGTCCGGATCACAAGCAGCAGGCACAGAAGCCGGAAGTGCTGACATTCTAATAGGGAGGTAAGGAACATTGGCTAAGGAAAGATATTACGGAACAGGAAGAAGAAAAAAATCTATCGCAAGAGTATATCTGATCCCGGGTACGGGCAAGATTACAATCAATAAAAGAGATATTGATGAGTACTTTGGTCTTGAGACACTGAAGGTTATCGTTCGTCAGCCGCTCGCTGCTACAGAGACAGCAGACAAGTTTGATGTACTTGTAAATGTATGCGGTGGTGGTACAACAGGTCAGGCTGGTGCGATCCGTCACGGTATTGCAAGAGCACTGCTTCAGGCAGACAATGATTACAGACCGACACTGAAGGCTGCTGGTTACCTTACACGTGACCCGAGAATGAAAGAGCGTAAGAAATACGGTCTCAAGGCAGCTCGTCGTGCTCCGCAGTTCAGCAAACGATAATTTCAGTTACGCAAGAATTAATCTTCCCTTTGGGACAGACAATTTCAAACAGTATTTACAAACCTCTCAGGATTTTGGTCCTGGGAGGTTTTTGATTTCAGACATTTTGGAGGTCGGACCATTTACTGATTATGTCTGGAGAGCAGGTTGTTTTTTATCGGTTTTTATAAAAGGTTATTGACCAGGCGGTCTATAAGGTATAAACTATTATAGACTGAGTGGTCAATAATTGAAGGCGGGAGGATAATGATGCGAAAGGAAGAAAAGACGAGATGCACGTATGAGCGGATTATGTCTGCTGCTCTTGTGGAGTTTGGGACAAAGAGCTATGAAAATGCCTCATTAACGACACTTTGCAGTGAGAATCAGATTTCAAAAGGCCTTATTTACCACAACTTTAAGAATAAGGATGAGCTGTATTTAAAGTGTGTGGAAAGATGTTTTGGGGAGATGACGGCGTATTTTAAAAGCAGGGAGTATAAAGCGCAGACCGTGCAGGAGAGTATGAACAATCTCTTTCAGATGCGTCAGCAGTTTTTTAAGGAACATCCTTATGACTGTAATATATTCTTTCATACTGTTTTGCAGCCGCCGGAGCACCTGCGCAAGGAGATACAGGATATTCGTCAGGAATACGATCAGTTTTATGTGGAGTGTTTTGGGGAATTGCTGCAGCAGCTGGAACTGCGCGAGGGGATCACGATGGATGCGGCGACGGAGTATTTTGTTATTTTTTTTGAGATGTATAATGGCTATTTTCAGAGGAGATTGTCTGAAAGTGAGGATATCCATGCGTTGATGAAGGATCATGAAGTGAATCTGTCTAAGATTTTGGATATTATGTTGTATGGTGTTGCGAGCCAGGAAAAGCGGTGAGACGAATATGGAAGAGGTTACTTTTGATAAATTAATAACGATTAACAGACCGGAATCCTTTTTAGAGTCCGCGCGGCCGTTTATTAAGCTGATGATGGAGTATCAGTGTGCAATGCGGGAGATACAGACGAAGTTTGAGGTGCTGGATGCGGAATTGTCTCTGAATTGTGATCAGAATCCGATTGAGGCGATTTCCTGCAGGTTAAAGAAGACAATCAGCATTATTGAGAAATTAAAAAGAAAAAATCTTGAGGTAAGTGTGGAAAATATTGAGAAATATTTGCAGGATGTAGCCGGTATCCGGGTGATCTGTTCGTTTCCAAAGGATGTTTATCTGCTCGCAGATAAGATCTGTTCGCAGGATGACATTCGTTTGATCACGAAAAAAGATTATATTAAGCAGCCCAAACCGAATGGGTTCGCAGCCTGCATCTGATTTTGGAAGTGCCGGTATTTTTTCTGGATCAGACTAAACCGGTGAAGGTCGAGGTACAGATGCGGACAATGGCGATGGATCTGTGGGCCAGTATTGAGCACAAAATGAGATATAAAAAAGAAATAAAGGAACAGGGGTCTTTTTTGGAAAAGGAATTGTATCTGTGTGCAGAGAAATTGCATGAGGTAGATTTACAGATGGAATATATTAACGGACAAATGGAACAAGTGAATCACAGTGTGCACGGCAGTATGTGACGACGAGGAGGAAGAGAACATGATAATTTCATTGGTAAGATTGCTGGCAGCAATTATTCTCGCATTTTTAGCGGGAAAATTGATAGCAAAAATAAAATTGCCGTCTATCCTGGGATGGCTGATCGCCGGGATGATTTTGGGGCCGCATGCAGTCTCATTAGTAGATGTGCAGATTTTAGATGCCGGATGGTATCAGACGGTTGTACATATTCTGGAATGTGCAGTCGGGCTGATGATCGGTACGGAGCTTGTGTGGAATAAGATCAGGCGCTCCGGGAAAGCGATTGTAATTACGACGCTTACGCAGTCGCTGGGTACTTTTTTGTTTGTATCGCTTGTTTTCGGGATTGTATTTTATTTTCAGGGTATCCCACTGTATCTGGCCTTTTTGTTCGGCGGTATTGCGCTGGCCACGGCTCCGGCACTGTCTATCGTGCGGGAGTTTAAGACAAGTGGACCGGTAACGAGTACGCTGATCCCAATGGCGGCGCTGGATGATATTGTGGGCTGTGTTGTTTTCTTTACAACGATCGCGCTGGTGGCAGGACGGCTTTCTGCAGGCGAGCTTCCGGCTTATATGATTGCGCTGGTTGTGATCCTTCCTCTGGTCATTGGTATTGTGACGGGACTTTTGGCTGGCGTGCTGCTGAAAAAGGAGAGAAGTGACCGGGCTACCCTGCTGCTCCTTGCATTGAATATTCTGATCGCGTCAGGAGTTGGGTTTTTCTTTAACAATGTTGTGATGCCGAAACCGGTATTGAATTTCATGCTGATCGGTATGGCATTTTCAGCGACTTTTTCAAATATGGTTACAGAGAAGCGGCTGGAGCAGATTATGAGTGCGTTTAATCCGTTTCTCGGAATTGCCATGATCATTGTTATTGTGAACTTGGGCGCTCCCCTGGATTATCATCTGATCATGGGAGCGGGGCTGTTCACTGCTGTTTATATTATAGCGAGAGCGCTGGGCAAATATTTTGGCGCTTATTTTGGCGCAAGCATTACGAAATCACCGAAAACAGTCAAAAAATTCCTCGGTTTTACGCTTTTACCGCATTCGGGTGTGTCGCTTGTGTTTACGGGGATTGCTGTGTCAGTACTGAGTAAGCCTGCACCGGAATGTGCCAGAATTATTCAGGGAACGATCGCGGCTGCGGCAGTGATTAATGAGATTATTGCGGTTATCATGGCGAAAAAAGGATTTGAGTGGGCCGGAGAATTTGATCAGGAGATAACTCAGCCGCAGGGCGCGGGCGGAGCATATCTGCAAGGAAGCAGATGAAAAGGCACCTGGAAAAATTGCAAAAATGGATAAGCAGCGGGAATCATATTATAAATATTATACGGGACGGAATTTTGGAGAAGCAGGTAATTATGATATTTGTCTGAACAGCAGCCGGCTGGGCATTGACAGATGTGTGGAAATGATCCGGATGGCGTATGAGCAGTTTGTGAAGGAAAAATAAGAGAAGACGTGGGGTTGTAAAATACTGGTTTGGCAGAAGACCAGTGTATTTTGCAGCGCCACGTTTTTACATTAAATTTTTATAAACCCGTTGCGGGTTCGCAGATAGACTTGTAAAATATATAACAGATACATCAGGAAATACGGGGTGTACCGTGCCGGAGCAGTCCGGTGCCAGGCAGACAGGATAAGGAGTGTACAAAATGCAGGAGCCGTTCGTAAGACTGGAAGGTGTGACCAAGGTCTACCGCATGGGGGAAGTAGAGATCAAGGCGGTGGATGGGATTGATTTTGAGATACAAAAGGGTGAGTTTGTGGTGATCGTGGGGCCGAGTGGCGCCGGTAAAACCACGGTGCTCAATATTCTCGGCGGCATGGATCTGGCGAGCTCGGGCAAGGTCTGTGTGGATGGAAATGATATTGCCAGATACAATCAGAAAAAGCTGACGAGATATCGCAGGGAGGACATTGGATTTGTCTTTCAGTTTTATAATCTGGTACCCAACCTGACCGCGCTTGAAAATGTGGAGCTGGCGATGCAGATCTGCAAAAATCCTCTGGATGCACAGACGGTCCTGCGTGATGTGGGCCTGGAGCAGCGTATGAAGAATTTTCCGGCGCAGCTTTCCGGAGGAGAGCAGCAAAGGGTGTCGATCGCGCGGGCGCTTGCAAAGAATCCGAAGCTTTTGTTGTGTGATGAACCGACAGGAGCGCTTGATTATCAGACAGGTAAGGCGATCCTGAAGCTGCTGCAGGATATGTGCCGGCAGCGGGGGATGACCGTCATTGTGATCACGCATAATTCGGCGCTTACGCCGATGGCAGACCGTGTGATCAAGATTAAGAATGGAAAAGTGTCGAGTATGCGGATGAATGAGCATCCGGTATCAGTTGAGACGATTGAGTGGTAAACTGTTTCGCTGCGGCAAATACGCAGCAGAAGACGGGACAGATGAGATGGGACGGATAAAGATGAAGAAAAAAGCGCTGCGGAAGGACTTCCGCATGGAAATTAAAAAGAGTCTGAATCGCTTTCTTTCGATTTTTTTTATTGTAGCGCTTGGCGTGGCTTTTTTTTCTGGTATACAGACAGCTGCGCCGTCGATGCGGATGACAGGGGACAAGTATTTTGATGACAGTGATCTGATGGATATTCGTGTGATGAGCACACTGGGGCTTACTGCAGAGGATCTGGAGGAGCTGCAGACAGTCGAAGGAGTGGAAGCGGTCAGCGGATGCTACAGTGAGGATGTCTATTGTGGAGAAGGAGATACGCGTCAGGTACTGCATGTGGAATCCGTTGCAGCCGATATGAACCAGCTCGCGCTGATGGAAGGAGAGCTTCCTAAACGTGCCGGAGAGTGCTTTCTGGATAGCGAGTACGCAAAGCAGATGGGATATGAGCCGGGGGATGTTTTGGAGATCTCTGTTTCGGATGAGGAGAACAGCAGCCTGAAGCGCCGCAGATTTACGATCACGGGAACGGGCTACAGCCCAACGTATATTTCTTATGAGCGGGGCAGTACAACGCTTGGCACAGGATCCCTGTCTGGATTTGTATATGTGCTGCCGGAAGATTTTGATATGGATATTTATACGGTGGCATACCTGCTTGCAGATGGAGCCAGGGAGCAGACAGCATTTACGGATGGGTATGACCAGGCGGTTGATGAGGTGTTAAGCCGTATTGAGGCAATTGCTGACGCGCGCTGTGAGATCCGTTATGAGGAAGTGATGCAGGAAGCACAGTCCGAGCTTGATGACGCGCGAAAAGAGGTAGAAGACGGAAAGCAGGAGCTGGCAGATGCAAAGAGGGAGCTTGCGGATGGGCAGGCGGAGGCGCAGTCCGAGCTTGACGAGGCACAGTCAGAGCTGATCGACGGGCAGGAACAGCTCGGCGACGGGAAAAAGGACTGGTACGAGGCAAACCGGGAGGCTGCAGACGGAGAAAGAGCGCTTGCAGATGGGGAACAGGAGCTTCTGGATAATGAGGGCACGATCGCGGAGGCGCAGCAGCAGCTTGATCAGGGGTATCAGGAGCTCTCAGATGGAGAAAAGGAGTACCAGACCGGCCTGGCACAGTATAAAAAGGAGGCGAAAAAGGGCAATAAGCAGCTTGCGGCGGCACAGAAAAAGATTGATGACGGGAAAACAGAGCTGGCTGTCGGATGGCAGACGTATTATACAAATCTGACCAATATTGAGACCGGAGAAAAACAGCTTGCGCAGGCAGAGGAGACACTTTCTGCACAGCAGGAGCAGTACGATGCAGGAGCCAGTCTGCTCGCGCAGGGAAAGGCACAGTACGAGGAGGCGGCAAAACAGCTTCCAGCGCTTCAGGCTTCGTACGATGAGCTGGAAGCGCAGGTGGATGCGCTGACCAGTCAGCAGGCGGATACGCAGGGACAGCTTGACGCTTTACAGGGGGCTTATGACGAGGCAGCTGCGAATGCGGCAGCGCTTCGTGCGCAGCAGCAGGAGGCTCTTTCGCGCAGAGACGGATATCAGGCAGACTATGATGCAAAAGCCGGGGAGAAGCTTGCGGCGCAGGGAGAGATGGAAGCAAAGCAGCAGGAGCTTGCGGGCTGGCAGGCTGTTTTAAACAGTGATACTGCAACTCCGGAGGAAAAAGTGGTGGCGCAGGAGCAGGTGGACCGTCTGACGCAGGAGATTGCGCAGCTGCACGATACAGTCGATTCTCTTCAGGGAGAAATGGATGCGCTGCAGGGAAATATTGCTGCAGAACAGTCAAATGCAGATCAGGCAGGGACGCAGGCACAGAAGATCGAGGCAGGGCTTCCGGAACAGGAGATGGCGATCGCTGCTGCCCGGACGGCACTTTCACAGATTGAGGCCGGACTTTCCCAGGCACAGGAGGGAGCTGCACAGCTAAAACAAAGTATTGATACGCTCGCAGCTACAAAGAAGACGCTTGATCAGAAGGAGGCGGAACTTGCATCGGCATCCGCACAGCTGGAAGCAGGCTGGAAGGAGCTTAGTAAAAAGCAGAAAGAGCTTGCGGCGGGACGGACGAAGCTGGAGCAGGGAGAAAAGACGCTGGAGGCGACGCAGAAGCAGCTTGATGAAGCTCAGGAACAGGTCGATCAGGGCAGAAAAGAGCTGAAAAATGCGAAGAAGGAGCTAAAAGCGGCAAGGACTCAGCTTGATACAGGCTGGGCGCAGCTGGAGGTATCCAAGAATCAGCTTGCAGACGGGAAGCGCCAGTTGGAGGACGGACGCAGTCAGCTTGCCGATGCGAGACAGACTCTTGCTGACGCCAGGGCACAGATCGCAGATGGTCACAGGGAGCTGGCAGAAAATAAACAGAAAATAAAGGATGGATGGAAGGATTATGAGGATGGAAAGGCAGATGCACAGCGGGAGATCGCAGAAGGCGAGCAGAAGATAGAAGAGGCAGAGCTGGATCTCGCGGACGCGCAGCAGCAGATCAGTGATGCGCAGCAGGAGCTGGATGACCTGAAGCTGCCTGAGTGGTATGTAGAGGACCGCAGTGTTTTGCCGGAGCATTCCGGTTTTGGAGAGAATGCAGAGCGTATGGCAAATCTTGCAAAGGTGATCCCGGTACTGTTTTTCCTTGTGGCAGCGCTGATCAGCCTGACAACTATGACCAGAATGGTAGAGGAGGAGCGTACGCAGATCGGTACGCTGAAAGCGCTCGGCTACGGAAAGTGGGAGATCGCTTCCAAATATCTGAAATATGCGTTCTGGGCAACGATCGGCGGGAGTGTTATCGGTGTTCTCGTGGGAGAGAAGCTGCTTCCGTGGGTTATTATCAATGCGTATGGTATTATTTATATTTATCTGCCGGAGATTCTGATCCCGTACAACTGGGGCTTTGCGCTCGTTTCGACGGTGGCGGCGCTTATATGTACGATCGGGGCGACGTTTTCCGCCTGCTACCGGGAGCTGCGGGCGGTTCCGGCACAGCTTATGCGTCCGCCGGCGCCGAAGGAGGGAAAACGCGTGCTTTTGGAGCGGCTTCCGTTTTTGTGGAAGCACCTGAGCTTTTCCTGGAAATCAACAGTGCGCAATCTGATTCGTTATAAAAAGCGCTTTTTGATGACGATCTTTGGTATCGGAGGCTGTATGGGACTGCTTCTTGTCGGGTATGGATTGCAGGATTCCATTATGGACATTGGTATTTTGCAGTTTGAAGACCTTCAGATGTATGATGCGATCACGATACTGGACGCAGATGCTTCAGAGGCAGATCTGGCAGTTCCGGATCAGATGGTGACAGAGGACGAACGGATATCCGAGTCCAAGCATTTTTATATGAAGCAGGAGGAAATTGATACAACGGGAATTTCGGATAAGGAATGGAGCGTATACGTGTATGTGCCGGAGGATCTGGAAAATCTGGAGGAGTTCCTGTGTTTTCGCGACCGGGAGACGAAGGAGATTTATGAGCTGACGGATGAGGGCGCGATCATTACAGAGAAAATCGCGAACGAGCTTGGTATCCAGCCGGGTGATGTGATCCGTCTAAAACAGGATGATGGGGAGGATATTGAGGTACCGATACTGGCAGTATGTGAAAATTATCTGTCTCACTATCTGTATATGACGCCAGCTTTGTATGAGCGCGTATATGGAGAGACGCCGCAGTACAACAGTATTTTCTGGAAGAGTCCGCAGGAGCAGTCCGTGATAGAAAAGATCGGAGAAGAGCTGCTGGCGCAGGATACAGTGCTTAATATTACCTATACAAGGACGATGGCAGGCCAGATTGACAGTATGATCGGAGCAATGGATATTGTGATGGTAGTGCTGATCGTTTCAGCAGGAATGCTGGCATTTGTGGTACTGTACAATCTGAATAATATCAATATCAATGAGCGCAGACGTGAGCTGGCAACGCTTAAGGTACTGGGATTTTATGACGGAGAGGTCGCGGCCTACGTTTATCGTGAGAATGTGCTGCTGACGATTATCGGAGCGGTGCTCGGCTGCGTGATCGGGAAACTGCTGCACGCATACGTCATTACCACAGTAGAGGTGGATATGTGTATGTTTGGTCGGAACATCAATCCGCAAAGCTTTATTTACGGTACATTATTTACCATTGGTTTTTCTGTTATTGTCAATTACGCGATGTATTTCAAGCTGAAAAAGATTGACATGGTAGAGTCGCTTAAGAGTATTGAGTAAAGATTTTGCCCGGTTTTGAATGATTATATGATTATTGTTCAAAATACATAGAAACCGCTGGACGAATCTTTGAAAACCGTGTATGATAAAAAAGAACGAGTGCGTCGCTGCGGCGCGGTAATTCAGGGGTGCATCATGCGCTTCGGGAGAATGGATTAAAGGAGGAAACGTATGTTAGAGGAACTGAAAAAACAGGTATATGAAGCAAATATGGAGCTTCCTCGCAGAGGACTCATTACTTATACCTGGGGAAATGTCAGTGGGATCGACCGCGAATCCGGTTACTTTGTGATCAAGCCAAGCGGCGTAGACTATGACAGGCTGTCCCCGGAAGATATGGTAGTTATGGATCTGGAAGGCAACAGGATCGAAGGAAAATATAAACCGTCATCTGATACGCCGACGCATATCGAGCTGTATAAGGCTTTCGCGGAGATTGGCGGCGTGGTGCATACACATTCCCCGTGGGCGACCTCCTGGGCGCAGGCCTGCAGGAGTATTCCGTGCTATGGCACAACGCATGCAGACTATATGTACGGACCGATCCCGTGTGCAAGGAGCCTGACTCCGGAGGAGATCAGCAGCGCATATGAGAAAAATACAGGCGTGGTGATCGTTGAGACATTCAGAGAGCAGAATATCAATCCGGTTTATGTGCCGGCAGTGCTCTGTTCCAACCACGGTCCGTTCACATGGGGCAAGGATGCGGATGAGGCAGTCCATAATGCAGTTGTCCTTGAAGAAGTGGCAAAGATGGCATGCCGGACAGAGCTGATCAATCCGAGAGTTACACCGGCTCCGGACAGCATTAAGGAAAAGCATTTCATGAGAAAGCACGGGGCAAATGCTTATTACGGGCAGTAATATTGTTTTACGGACGGTAACAGATACCGCTGGTAATAAATTAAGAAAGGAAAGGTACGAACCATTATGACGACATTGGAATTACAGAAAATGGCGAACGAAGTTCGTAAAAGTATTGTGACAGGCGTACACAGCGCAAAGGCCGGACATCCGGGCGGATCTCTTTCTGCAGCTGACCTGTTTACGTATCTCTATTTTGAAGAGATGAATATTGATCCGAAGGATCCGAAGAATCCGGACAGAGACCGCTTTGTCCTTTCAAAGGGACATACGGCTCCGGGCTACTATGCAGCTATGGCGCACAGAGGATATTTCCCGGTAGAGGATATGGTGACACTGCGTCACGTAGGCTCTCATCTGCAGGGACATCCGTGTATGCAGCATCTTCCGGGTGTTGACATGTCCTCCGGTTCTCTCGGACAGGGGATCTCTGCCGCAGTAGGTATGGCGCTTGCAGGCAAGATGGATAATAAGTCTTACCGTGTATACACACTGCTTGGCGATGGCGAGATCCAGGAAGGTCAGGTTTGGGAAGCTGCGATGTTCGCAGGCCACAGAAAGCTGGACAACCTCGTAGTGATCGTTGACAACAATGGTCTCCAGATCGACGGAAACGTTGCTGATGTGTGCTCTCCGTATCCGATCGACAAGAAGTTTGAGGCGTTTAATTTCCATGTGATCAATGTAGCAGATGGAAATGACATGGAGCAGCTGGCAGCAGCATTTGCTGAGGCAAAGACAGTAAAGGGCATGCCGACAGCTATCGTTATGAAGACAGTAAAGGGCAAGGGCGTATCCTTCATGGAGAATCAGGCTTCCTGGCATGGAACAGCTCCGAATGATGAGCAGTACGCAGTTGCTATGGCAGATTTAGAGAAAGTGGGGGAAGCATTATGTCAGAAGTAAAGAAAATCGCTACGAGAGAGAGCTACGGTAACGCTCTCGCAGAGCTTGGCGCACAGCATGACAATATTGTAGTTCTTGATGCTGACCTTGCCGGCGCGACAAAGACAAGTGTATTTAAAAAAGCATTTCCGGACAGACATATTGACTGCGGTATTGCAGAGTGCAATATGATGGGCATTGCGGCAGGTCTTTCTACAGCAGGAAAGGTGCCGTTCGCAAGTACGTTCGCAATGTTTGCGGCAGGACGTGCCTTTGAGCAGGTAAGAAACTCCATCGGTTATCCGCATATGAATGTAAAGATCGGCGCTACACATGCAGGTATCTCTGTAGGTGAGGACGGAGCTTCCCATCAGTGTAACGAGGATATCGCCCTGATGCGTACCATCCCGGGCATGGTAGTCATCAGCCCGGCAGATGATGTAGAGGCAAGAGCAGCAGTAAAGGCAGCTTATGAGCATGAAGGACCGGTTTATCTGCGTTTTGGCCGTCTTGCAGTTCCGGTGATCAATACAAACCCGGATTACAAGTTTGAGATCGGTAAGGGTGTGACGCTTCGTGAGGGTACAGATCTGACGATCATCGCTACAGGACTTTGCGTGAATTCTGCTCTCGAGGCAGCAGAAATGCTTGCAAAGGACGGCGTATCCGCAAAGGTGATCAATATCCATACGATCAAGCCGCTTGACGAGGAGCTTGTCGTAGAGGCGGCAAAGGCTACAGGTAAGGTTGTTACAGTAGAGGAGCATTCTGTGATCGGCGGTCTGGGCAGCGCAGTCTGCGATGCACTTTGTGCAAAGGCTCCGACACCGGTACTGAAGATCGGCGTACAGGATACATTTGGCGAGTCCGGTCCGGCAGCAGCACTTCTTGCAAAGTACAAGCTGGATGGCGCTGGTGTATACGAGCAGATCAAAGCATGGGTGTAAGAAAGAGAAAAACAAGAAAGAAAAAAGCTGATAATTGACAAAATCCTGTCGGGTATCCTGCGATGAATGCAGGGTATCTGACAGGATTTTTGTGTATTTCGGAAATCGCTCCTCCTGTAAGATGTGGAGAGCACTGTTTTTGCTGTCTATAAAGTGCAGCAGCCTGGTGAGATCCTTTAAGAGGAGAGGCTTTTGACTCTGGCGAGTGAAAAAATAAATTCTGTCCCGACTCCCTTTGTGCTGACCACGCTGATATTCTGATCGTGTGCGCGGAGGATTTCTTTGACAATGGAGAGCCCCAGTCCAGTCCCTTTTTTATCCTTGCCGCGGGAAGCATCAGATTTGTAAAAGCGTTCCCAGATTTTTGGAAGCTCTTCTTTTTCAATTCCTTCTCCGTGGTCTTTGACCGAGATAAAGACAAGATTTTTTTCCGCGGTAGCGCGGATCGCAATAGAGGATCCGGAAGGACTGAATTTGATCGCATTGTCAACCAGGTTGTAGAGCACCTGCTGGATTTTATCTATATCTGCGTGTACGTTGACGGATGCGCCGGAAAAGGAGGTTTCTAAAGACAGATTCTTTTTCTGGCATGTTCCCTCAAAGGAGGCGGCCACACTCTGGATCACCGGAACAATATTGAAATCCGTCATCTGGAGATAAACGCCGTGATCGTCGAATGCATTTAAGGTCAGAAGCCCTTCTGTCAGTCGGTTGAGACGTTTTGTTTCCTCCAGAACGATATTCAGATAGGTTTCCTGCATCTGTGGGGGGATCGTACCGTCGAGCATCGCTTCTACATATCCCTTGATGGAGGTGAGAGGGGAGCGAAAATCGTGGGAAATGTTTGAAATGAATTTTCGCTGGCTCTCTTCCGAGCTGTGTACAGAGGCAGCTAGGTAGTTGATGGAAGCTGCCAGGCGTCCGAGCTCATTATCTGCGTCATACGTGTAGGCAGGGGCAAGCGTACGCTTCTCTGTGTAGCTGGCAGCCGTCCGGGCGATCTGTTCCAGCGGACGGTAAAATTTCAGCACAAATACGGCTACAGGGATGAGGGAGAGTACAAATACTACGCACAGGAGCAGATAGCACACGTTTTGCAGCGCGATAAAGTGGGCGCCCCACTCCTGGGCATGCTGTGCGGCGGCGGGGAGCTCGGGCAGATAGTTTTTGACCAGCCGCGGAGTCAGATAAAGAGCAGCAAGAAAGCTGCCAATGAGAAAAATGAGATAGGCTCCAATACAGGAGCCCAGTAATTTACGCTTCATATGTTATTTCACCTCGAATTTGTATCCGATACCCCAGACTGTGGCGATGGACCAGTTGGCGTAGTCTTTGATTTTTTCCCGGATCCGTTTGATATGTACATCGACAGTACGCGTATCACCGATGTATTCATATCCCCAGATATGGTCAAGCAGCTGCTCCCGTGTGAATACCTGATTTGGCGAAGAGGCCAGAAAGTACAGGAGCTCGAGCTCTTTTGGAGGCATATCCACGGTCGCACCTTTGTAGATGACGGCGTAGTTGGTCAGATTGATTGTAAGTTCGGGATATTCGACACACTTGCCGGCTGGTTTTGACTCCTTAACCGGATAGGGCTGGAACCGCCGCAGCACTGCTTTGACGCGGGCGACGAGCTCCTTCGAGTCAAATGGTTTTATGATGTAATCATCCGCACCAAGCTCCAGCCCAAGTACCTTATCAAAAATCTCCCCTTTGGCTGAGAGCATGATGATCGGGACGCTGGAGTGCTGCCGGATCTCCCGGCAGACCTGATAGCCGTCAATTCCCGGGAGCATCAGGTCCAGCAAAATCAGATTGGGCTGATAGGATTTAAATTCCCGCAGCGCAGATTCGCCGTCATATACCATTTTGGTGTCATAAAATTCTTTGGTCAGATAGAGGGAGATCAGTTCGGCGATATTTTCATCATCGTCAACGATCAGGATTTTCTGTTTAGCGATCATAGAGGAGGCTCCTTTCTGCTTTCGCTGCGATGCTGCTTCTGCCTGTGGCTACCGGGCGTTCTGCACCTGTTACTTAAACTCTACGATAGTGACTCCGGCGTCTCCTTCTCCGAACTCGCCGAGGCGGTAGGAGGCGACATGTTTTTGCCTGCGCAGATATTGGTGTACTGCTTTGCGCAGGGCGCCGCTGCCTTTTCCGTGTACGATACGCACCGGAGAGAGGTGGGCGATGTAAGCGTCGTCGAGATATTTGTCCAGCTCAGCGATCGCCTCATCGGTCGTGCGTCCGAGCAGGTTGA
Source organism: Parablautia sp. Marseille-Q6255 (assembly GCF_951230155.1). Lineage (GTDB taxonomy): Bacteria > Bacillota > Clostridia > Lachnospirales > Lachnospiraceae > Choladousia. The sequence goes on along the minus strand of NZ_CATNVD010000016.1, from coordinate 103,241 downwards.
TCTCGGCGCTTATCGAATAGGATTTTGCCATTTTGACCTTGCTGCTGCCGGAGCGTGTGCCGGAGGAGAGGTTTGTCCTGGCGCTGTACGGAGAAGGTTCGTCAGGAAGCTTTTCCAGATCAGAGAGCTTTACCTGAGATCGGAGGATACCCATCTGTACGAACAGGTTGCCGCGCGCATCTGGCAGAGTGCTGACAGTGCCAGTCAGATTCATGCTCAGGACTTTGACGCGGTCGCCGATGCGCAGATCTTTGGCGGTGAGTTCTTTTTTTGGTTTTTTTGCAGCCTTTACACCTATATTTTTTTCCAGACCGGACATTTTTTCACGCAGCTTTGCGCGTTCCTGTTCCATCTGTCGGGAGGCGTCGGATTCCTTCCCCAGCTTGTTGTATTTACGGATGGATTCGTCTGCAAATTCTTTTGCCTCGCGCAGGATCGTCTGTGCTTCCTCTCGGGCTTTCTGGAGGATCGCCTCACGGCTGGCTTCGAGCCTGTCCTCTTTGCGTTCGAGCCTCTGTTTGAGCGTTTCGATTTCCTGTTTGTAGCGATTGATCTCTTCTTGCTCCTTTTCAATGGTAGCGCGGCTTTCTTCGAGATCAGAAATCACATCCTCGAAGCTCTCATCTTCCTGCGAAATATGTCCCCTGGCTTCTTCAATGACGTAATCCGGAAGCCCCAGCTTTTGTGAGATCGCAAATGCATTGCTCTTGCCGGGCACACCGATCAGCAGACGGTAGGTAGGGCGCAGTGTTTCTACGTTGAATTCACAGCTTCCGTTTTGCACGCCAGGTGTGGAAAGCGCAAAAACCTTCAGTTCACTGTAATGTGTAGTGGCGATCGTGCGGATGCCGCGGCGATGCAGATTGGAAAGGATCGCGATTGCAAGGGCGGCTCCTTCTGTCGGGTCTGTGCCGGCGCCAAGCTCATCAAAGAGAACGAGGGAGTGCTCATCTGCCTGCTCCCAGAAGGAAACAATATTGGTCATATGAGAGGAGAAGGTACTGAGACTCTGTTCAATACTCTGCTCATCTCCAATATCTGCGTATACTTCTGTAAATACGGATAGCTCTGAATGATCAAAGGCAGGAATGTGGAGTCCTGCCTGTCCGAGCAGCGTAAAAAGCCCGACTGTTTTTAGAGAGACTGTTTTGCCGCCCGTATTCGGACCGGAGATAACAAGCAGAGAAAAATCATCCCCCAGCCGGATATCGACCGGAACTACTTTTTTCGGATCGAGCAGAGGGTGACGGCCTTTCTTGATATTGATGCGCCCGTCCGTATTAAAATCGGGCTCGGTTCCGTTGTAGGAGCGGGAGAGCTGTGCGCGGGCAAAAATAAAATCAAGCTCTGTCAGCAGCAGAACATTATAGTTTAATGGTTCTGTCTGTTCTGCGACAAGTCCGCTTAAGGTGGACAGAACAATTTCGATTTCTTTTTCCTCTTTGATCTCCAGCTCGCGAAGATCGTTGTTCAGCTTGACGATGCTCATTGGTTCCACAAAAAGTGTTGAGCCGGTCGAGGACTGATCATGGATCATTCCCGGGACCTGACCGCGGTATTCTGCTTTGACCGGAATACAAAAACGCCCGTTTCTCTGTGTGATCACAGCATCCTGCAGATAATTCCGCGTAGAACCGTTTACGTAAGAGGCAAGCTGCGTGCGGATTTTATCATTGGTAAGGCGCATGGAGCGCCGTACCTGCCGAAGTCCCGGACTGGCATCGTCGCTTATTTCTTCTTCTGAAAGGATACAGCGGCGGATCTCAGAGGCGAGCGGAGTAAGAGGCTGCAGATCAGTAAACATCTGCTCAAGAGAATCTTCGGTTTGCTCCTCATTATTTACGATCTGGCTGTTATCGCTGCGCGCCCATGATTTGACACGGTTGGTCGTCTCAAGAAGGGAGCAGACGCGGAGCAGCTCTTCGATATTCAGGCTGCTGCCAACCTCGAGGCGTTTTAGTGAACCCCGGATGTCAGAAAGGCCGGAGAAGGATATGGTTCCCTTGCGGTAAAGCCTTGCTGTGGCATCCGAAGTTTCACGCTGCATCCGGCGGATCTCACTGATGTCCGAGGACGGGACGAGGCCGCGGCACAGGGCTTTGCCAGGCTGTGAGCCGGCGAAGTCAGTCAGTTTTTGTATGATCTTATGGTACTCCAGTACCTTTAATGCTTTTTCATTCATGACAGATTCCTTACCTTATATAAAATGAGTATAGAGCTTCAGGTCGCAATGCCGCTCGAAAATGCTTTGCATTTCCTCGCTCACGGGCATTCGCCCTATGAATCCAGCTGCCGTCTCTCGCGTCTGCAAGCAGCCGGAGATCCGTTCGATGGATTCGCACTGCCGTTACTTTTGTACATAGAGCTTCAGATCGCAGTGCCGCTCGAAAATGCTCTGCATTTCCTCGCTCACGGGCATTCGCCCTATGAATCCAGCTTCCGTCTCTCGCGTCTGCAAGCAGCCGGAGATCCGTCCGATGGATTCGCACTGCCGTTACTTTTGTACATAGAGCTTCAGGTCGCAGTGCCGCTCGAAAATGCTTTGCATTTCCTCGCTCACGGGCATTCGCCCTATGAATCCAGCTTCCGTCTCTCACGTCTGCAAGCAGCCGGAGATCCGTCCGATGGATTCGCACTGCCGTTACTTTTGTACATAGAGCTTCAGGCCGCAGTGCCGCTCGAAAATGCTCTGCATTTCCTCGCTCACGGGCATTCGCCCTATGAATCCAGCTTCCGTCTCTCACGTCTGCAAGCAGCCGGAGATCCGTCCGATGGATTCGCACTGCTCATTGCTTTCGTGAACATTGTATCGTATATTTTGGGTTTTGAAAACTGTAAGTTGTCTTATATTTTGAGGGAATGTCCTCAAAACGGGATTTTGCAAATTTTGTTTGCCAGATTCAGACGTTTTTGTGTATAATTGTAACTGGCAAATGGGAAGCCTGAACGAAAATTATCAAAGATTGATTTGGAGGAAATATGAAATTTATAGAAGCGTTCCGTGAAGGGGACAAGGTAAATGATGTATATCTGTGCAAGTATAAACAGATGGCGACAGCGAAAAATGGAAAGGCATATGAGAATGTGATTTTGCAGGATAAGACTGGAACGATCGATGCGAAGATCTGGGATCCGAATTCTTCCGGGATCGGTGAGTTTGATGCAATGGATTATGTCTTTGTCACAGGGGATGTCACAAGCTTTCAGGGGACGCTGCAGATGAGTATCAAGCGTGTCCGCAAGGCAGATGAGTCGGAGTATGTGGCGGCAGATTATCTTCCGGTCAGTGAGAAAAATATTGATGAGATGTACGGCGCGCTGATGCAGTACATGAAGCTGGTTGAGAATCCGTATCTGCAGAAGCTGATCCAGATGTATTTTGTAGACAATGAAGCCTTTATTGAAGCCTTTAAAAAGCATTCTGCAGCGAAGACGGTGCATCACAGCTTTGTGGGCGGTCTGCTGGAGCATACACTTGGCGTAGTGCGGCTGTGTGTATTTTATGTGGAGCAGTACCCGTATCTGAACCGCGATCTGCTTCTTACCGCAGCGCTCTTTCATGATGTCGGAAAGCTAAAAGAGATATCCAATTTCCCCGAGAATGATTATACGGATGACGGGCAGCTTCTTGGACATATCGTAATGGGATCTGAGCTGGTTGGCTTTGGCTGCCGCCATATTAAGAATTTCCCCAAAAGGCTGATCAGTGAGCTTCAGCACTGTATTTTGGCACATCATGGCGAGCTGGAGTTTGGATCGCCGAAAAAACCGGCGCTTGCCGAGGCAATGGCGCTCAATTATGCAGATAATACGGATGCAAAGCTTGAAACTATGAAGGAGATCTTGAAGGGCGCCGGAGAAGGCCATGAGTGGATCGGATTTAACAGACTGTTTGAGTCGAATTTGAGAAGGAGTACACAGCTGTAGTCCCGTCGGATGGGCTGCAGGGAGAAAACATGCTGTGGTTCTGCACAAAATTACAGACCGGTGCAAAGAATGGGTGAATCTCCGGAACGGTCAGAGCGTGAATTCGAAAAATAGAAAGACGAGGCAGAAAATGATAAAGAAAGATGACATCGTAACAGTGACGATTGAAGATATGAGCAGTGAAGGACTGGGAGTCGGGCGAAGCAGTGGCCTGACTCTTTTCATAAAGGATACCGTGATCGGCGATGTGGCAGAGGTCAAGGTCATGAAGCTGAAAAAAACGTATGGCTACGCACGCCTGATGACTCTGATCAAACCAAGCGCCGACCGGATCGAGGCGCCGTGTCCTGTGGCAAAGCAGTGCGGAGGCTGTCAGATCCAGGCGATGAGGTATGAGGCCCAGCTTCGTTTTAAGGAAAATAAGGTGCGCAGTAATCTGATGCGAATCGGTAAATTTGACTGTCCTCCGATGGAGCCGATCATTGGGATGGAAGAACCATTTCGTTACCGCAATAAAGCTCAGTTTCCAATCGGGAAGAATCGGGACGGACAGCTGATTGCCGGGTTTTATGCGGGGCGTACGCATGCGATCATTGAGTGTAATGACTGTCTGCTCGGTGCGCAGGTGAATAAAGAGATCCTGGATCGGGTGCTTGCACATATGAGGCAGTACAATATTTCTGCGTATGATGAAGCAACCGGAAGGGGACTGGTGCGTCACGTGATGACACGCGTTGGCTTTGCCACCGGTCAGGTTATGGTATGTATTGTAATAAATGGTGATACGCTGCCCCGTGCCAAAGAACTGGCAGACAGTCTGGCGAAGCTTCCGGGGATGACGGGTATCCTTCTTAACGTAAATAAAGAAAATACAAATGTCATCATGGGCAAAAAAGTAAAGCTGCTCTGGGGACAGGAATATATCGAGGATACGATCGGCGGTGTGCGTTTCCGCATTTCTCCGCTGTCTTTTTATCAGGTCAATCCGTGTCAGACCGGGAAGCTTTATGGCAAAGCGCTTGAATATGCCGGTCTTACCGGGGCAGAGACAGTCTGGGATCTGTACTGTGGTATCGGGACAATCTCACTCTTTCTTGCCAAGAAGGCAAAGCGCGTTTATGGTGTAGAGATCATACCGGAGGCAATACGCGATGCAAAACAGAACGCAGAATTAAACGGAATGCAGAACGCAGAATTTTTCGTTGGGAAGGCGGAGGATGTTTTGCCTGAAAAGTACGAGAAGGACGGCATTTTTGCAGATGTGATCGTAGTCGATCCGCCGCGCAAGGGCTGCGAGGAGAGTGTGCTTGATACGATGATTAAAATGCAGCCGAAGCGTATTGTGTATGTAAGCTGTGATTCTGCGACACTGGCGCGGGATCTGAAATATCTGTGTGAGCGCGGGTATCAGTTGGAGAGAGTGTGTCCGGTTGATATGTTTGGCAACAGTGTGCATGTGGAGACGGTTGTTCTTTTGTCCCAACAAAAACCAGATGACACGATAGAGATCGATTTAGACTTAGATGAGTTGGATGCAACCAGTGCAGAGACGAAAGCGACCTATCAGGAAATCAAAGATTATGTGCTGAAAGAATTTGGCTTGAAGGTTTCAAATTTATATATTTCTCAAATCAAAAGGAAATGTGGAATCGAAGTAGGAGAGAACTATAATCTGCCAAAGACAGAAAATCCAAAAGTGCCACAGTGTCCGAAAGAGAAGGAAGAAGCTATCAAGGCTGCCCTGAAATATTTTGCGATGATCTAAGGACATCGATGATTTCAAGGAGGAATAGCACATGAAAAGCACATTTGAAAAAATGGGTGGAACTTACACACTTGGCGCAGACGGAATTTACTATCCGAATCTTGTCAGTACAGATGAAGAACCGCATTATGGGAAATATGGAATGATGCGGAAAACGTATCTGAAAGAGCATCGTCCGGCAATGTATTCTCTGTATATGTTGGAAGACAGACTGGTGGAACATCTGAATCTTGTGGACGATGAAACACAGGAGAGAATGGATATTCTAGTGCGTCAGATGATGGAAAAGGAAGGCATTACGGAAGAAATGAAAGCTCGTGACCAGATGGAATTGGTCAGGGCTGTAAATAATATCCGAAATGTAGCAGAAGAGATTGTGTTAAAAGAATTAGTGTATATTTAAAGCGTGGAAAGCTCCTTCGGAAGCTTTTTACCGTTTCTACAAACAATTTTTTCACGTGCCGGAAAGCAATCTATTTACATGGAACAGATGCAGAGCGAGAAAATATTGGAAGGTTATGATTCTTGATAAGCTTTTTTGCTATTGCTCTTTTGAAGATGGTAAAAAAACAAGTGATATGGTAAAATAATACTATTAGATTGAACAGACAGAAATGAGGAAAGTTGATGAATTAAGAAATGTAATTGCAAATCAATTTGCCTGCGAATATAAGGCTTATGACTTTGGGAAAATCTGTAATGCATTCATTGATGGAAAGAGATTTGTCAAGGGTGTTTTCTCCACTAAAACACCCTTGTTTTTTATAAAAACTATGATGTATAAAACAAATATATTGCACTAAATTATAATATGGTCTTAAGTGCATTTACCAACACATCAATATGCTCTTTCTGCAAAATCAACGGAGGCAACAGACGAATTACATGTGAACCCGAGGGAATTACGATAATCCCCGCTTCTTGCAAAGCATTTATGAAGTGTGCAGCAGGCACAGACAGTTCAATGCCTTTCATAAGGCCCAATCCACGCACCTCTTTGATTACAACTTTTTGGGCAGCCAATTCAGATAACGCCTTATCCAGATAGAGCGTCATCGCCCTGACGTTCGCTAATATGTCATACTGTTGGTAAAACTGGAATACAGCAGTAACGGCTGCTGCTGCCAGAGGATTGGAACCGTAAGTTGTACCATGATCTCCTGCACGCAATACACCGGTCGCTGCCCCTCTGGTTCCAATTGCACCTACCGGAACTCCACATCCCAAAGCCTTTGCCGAAACAACAATATCGGGAACAATATCATACAATTGATACGCAAACATATTCCCGCTTCTACCCATGCCACATTGAATTTCATCCGAAACCATCAAAATTTCGTTCTCATCACAGAGCTTTCGAACTCCTTTGATGAAGTAATCAGTGGCAGGATAAATTCCGCCCTCTCCTTGTACTGTTTCCATGAAAATTGCACAGGTATTGTCAGTAATCAAACGTTTGACGTTTTCCAGATCATTGAAGTCAGCAAATTTAACATGGGCAAGCATAGGAGCAAAAGGTTTCTGGTAGGCTGCTTTTCCCGTTACCGATAATGCTCCCATAGATCTACCATGAAAGGATTTCTTCATGGCAATAATCTCTCCATTATGATTATTATGCTTCAAAAAATGATGTTTCTTAGCAATTTTAATTGCACCTTCAATGGCTTCCGTTCCAGAGTTAGTGAAAAACACCTGCTCCATACCTGATGCCTGATTAAACAGCTTTGCAGCTTCAATTGCCGGAACATTATAAAAAAGATTAGATGTGTGCAGCAGCTTTTCCATCTGTTCTTGCAGTGCGCGTGTGTAATTCGGATCGTGATATCCCAGGGCACACACACCGATTCCAGACCCGAAATCCAGATACCGTTTTCCCTCTGTATCATAAAGGTACATACCTTCTCCATGATCCAAGACAATAGGATAACGGTTATATACAGGAACAAACTGCTGATTTGCTTGTTCAATATAAGGATTCATTTCAGTCTTTTTCCTCCACCACTTCAATTTTAAACACATTGATCACATCCACATCTGGACAACAGAATACAATGGAGCCATCCGGTTGGCTGGGAAGTTTTCCGCCGTACCGCAGAATGTCAATGTAAGGGAAAGCCACATGCATGGCCATTGGACAGAGATTGCCTCTTTCGGTATCAAAGTCAAAGGTGTCTCCAATTTGATGACCACGATGACACCCCATATGACCTTTTTGATCAATTAAACTGATTTTAATTTTAGGCTTTTTCATCATTGATTTCCTCCAAAAATTGTTCAATGGGAATTCCCTTGTATTTATCAATATCATGCACATTGGCATAAATAATTTTTTCGAGTTGTCTCATTGCGATTTCTACGCTCTCTAAAAGCAGTCCTGATTTTAAATAATGCCCTACTACAATTGCCATAAAAATATCCCCTGTGCCCGGAAAACGCACCGGTATTTCATCATAAGGGAGCAAGACACACGAATTTTTCGGAGAGTTTTTTACAACAGTAAACATTCTTCCGTTAATGTTTGCGCTTGTAATCACAACCGATTTAGCACCAAGCATATGTAGTCGATTTGCGATTACTTCAATTTCCGCCTCAGAATAGGTGTTTTTAACTGTGTATCCGGATAAAAAACACGCCTCCGTAATATTGGGGATAATCACATCTGCAATAGAACACAACCGTTTCATATAAGTGACTGCTTGATCTGTCACACCATTGTATCGTTTTCCGTCATCCCCCATAATAGGGTCAACAAAAATCGAAGTACCTGATTTTTGTTGTTCTTTGCAATATTCATATATGAGACATGATTGTTTTTCTGACACAATAAATCCAGTACAGATTGCGTCGAAAGAAAACATGAGTTTCTTCCATACCAGAAGCGTATTTTCCATATATTCTGTTGTGTCCAAAATATCAAACTGCCCATAATCCAGAGTGTTGGAAACGAGTGCAGTCGGCAAATTGAAAGTTTCAAATTTCAAGTGAGATAAAACAGGAATCATGACAGATAAGGCGACCTTTCCATACCCCGCCATATCATTGACCAGTAAAATTCGAGTTTGCTTTTTATCTTCCATAGCCATACTCCCTCAGTAACTCAAATAACAAAGTCTGCACAGCATTTTTCCTGACTCTGTTTGAAAAATCTTCTGTAATGTGGTTTCTACTGTGTTCTTTCCCAGATTATCTTCATAAAAATTCACTAAAAAATCCGCTTCCACAAGAATCTGATAGTCAATCCCGTCTATATCTGTGTAAGTGTGATGATGGCCAACCAAATAGCAGATGCGTTCAATATCTGCTTCTTCAAACTTAAGCTTTTTTAACATTTTTCGAGCATATGCAGGACCTTCCTGCTCTTGCAATTTTCCATTACACCTTCCGTATTTTTCTTCTGACGGACGGATTCCGATATCGTGTACCAGTGCTGCACATTCGGCTAAAAACTGGGTGTGTTCATCCAGCTGTTCCATATGGCCAATCATCTGTGCAAAGCGATGCACCTTTATCAAATGGTGAATACGCTGGGGATCGTTTTGATTGAAAGCAATCATTTCTTGCGTTAAAAGATCGACTATTTTTTCCAGATTCATAAAGTCCTCCTATTTCACTTCCTCTTTTAAACAAAGTGCCAACAACTCTTTCCCTCCATCAGTTTGGAAAAGCCCTTTGATATATTCTGCTTTTTTTCGATCTGGGCGAGTTTCGTAACAGTTTACAATGAGATCTGCTTCTATCAGAAGCTGTAAAAGTTTGTTTTTGATATCATCGTAATCATGATGGCAGATAACTAAGTCGATAATTCTTGGAATATACGAGGGAAGGTAATTTGCTTCTTTTAAAAAACGAGTGACAAGAAGCGGAACTGCCTGCTTCTGATTATCTTGACTGGCATCCCCGTTATAATGTTCTTTACAATACTTGATTGCAATATCATGTAAAATCGCGGCTGCTTGTAGTATCTGCTGTTCTTCGACGGGAAGCTTCTCTTGCTCTCCCAATAATTTAGCCAATGCGTAAACCTTAAGGATGTGCTGTGTACGCCTGCTATGCCCTTCCTCATAGCACATTGCGTTATACAAGAGATGAGTTTCATCGTTTATCACGTTGACAATCATCCTTTCATGAAAAGATTTTAATATCTTTTTATAGAATATAACATTACAAACGGGTCTTGCGTTGCGCTTGCAACATATAATTCAAAATGCTATACTTTAAATTAGGAAAGGAGGGACAGCATGAGGCTTGATATTGAACAACTAACCTTACTTCCTATTTTCAAAGGCATTCGTGAGGAAGATCTTCCGGCAATGTTGACCTGCCTGGGAAGTTTTCAGAAAAAATATCAGAAAGATGAAGTTATTTTTTTGGAAAGCAATGAAGTCAGAAATGTTGGTATTATATTGTCTGGAACTGTGCATATGGTCAAGGATGACTCCGAAGGCTATCAAACACTTCTTGTTGTAATGAAAGAGAATGAACTATTTGGGGAATCATTTTCCTGCGGAAGTCATTTAGATGCACAGGTCAGCTTTTTGACTGCTGCACCTTGTGAAGTTTTGTTTTTGCCCTTTCACAAAGTCATCCATTCCTGTAAGATGAGCTGCACCTTCCATCATCGGCTGATTGAGAACATGGTCCAGTTGATTGGAGATAAAAATGTCCAGTTGATGCACAAAATTGAAGTGATTTCCAAAAAGACACTTCGAGAAAAAATATTAGCATACTTACGACAACAGGCTATGGAGCAGAGCAGCAAACAATTTACAATTCCTTTGGGACGGCTCGAATTGGCTGAATACCTGTGTGCTGATCGTAGTGCAGTGACCAGAGAATTGTCCTATATGCAGCGAGATGGTCTAATTATTTATGATAAAAACACATTTCAGCTGCTATAATAAAAAAGCACAGATCTTTATGTTGTAAATAGGAAAAACCTGTTTGAGAAAATATTGGGGGTTACTCATATTTTTAAAATTCCATAAGGTCCCAATTAGCTCATTGGCACAATCCAATTAAAAAAGAATCCATGTTGCGCACGCAACATGGATTCTTTTTTGTTGTGCGCCTGGCGGCGCACGTTTCTAACGGGTGCAAGTCCCGAATTCGCCCGGTAGTGGGAAGGATATAGCCGAAGGCAAGGGTGTCCATCGTGAGATGGAATCTGAAGGAAGCCAGATGTGGGAAACTTACTAACCCACGGGCAAACCTCTGGTCTGACGGACAGAAATCGCATATAAGGCTGTACATGAGGGTAAGTCTGCAAGACAAGATGAAGCCCGATAACTACACGGAATCATGTGCAGTAAATGCGGCAGATGGATGGAGGGAAAGAAACGTGTGGTACCCAGGGAGGTCTGTACGGAACGCTCTGAAAAGAGTAACCGTTATCGGAAGGTAACGCTGAACGTACAGAAGTCAGCAGAGGCCATAGTAGTTGATTTTTTTTCAGCGAAGGGCTGAATCAATAGGAGTCTTTCGTACGACTGGGAAAGGAGGAATGGGCAGAATGGGTACAGAAAACAGAGAAAGCTGCTCACAAAGAGATAGCGCGGAACGCAAAGGGTATGTGAGAGCGCACCGCTCATTCAACCGGATATGGAAGGAAAGGGACAGTGCAGAGCCAGATATCCTAAGTAAGATACTGAATAAGGATAACCTGAACAGAGCTTACAAAAGAGTGAAGGCGAACAAGGGAGCGCCAGGAGTTGATGGGATGACTATTGAAGCGGCGTTACCATGGTTGAGGGAGAATAATCACGAACTGGTAGAAAGAATCAGGAAGGGGAAATATAGCCCTTCCCCAGTCAGGAGAGTGGAGATCCCGAAGCCGGATGGAGGGACAAGAAAGCTAGGAATCCCTACTGTCATAGACCGCATCATCCAACAGGCCATGGCACAGCAGCTGATGCCAATCTATGAACCTCTGTTCTCGAAGGACAGTTATGGCTATCGTCCGGGTCGAGGGGCAAAAGACGCTGTCAGGAGGATAAAAGAGTACATCGAGCAGGGATATACGAGGGCAGTCGTCCTCGACCTGTCGAGATACTTTGATACGCTGAACCATACGATACTGCTGAACCAGTTGAGGAAACAGGTAAAAGATGAAAGAGTGGTACAGATGGTAAAGCGATATCTGAAGAGCGGAGTGATGGAAAACGGTGTTGTAACAGAGACGGAGGAAGGCTCCCCGCAAGGAGGAAATCTATCTCCACTCTTAGCAAACGTGTATCTGAATGAATTCGACTGGGAGTTTCACAGGCGGGGTGTGCCATGCATCCGCTACGCAGACGATATCGTACTGCTGGCGAAAAGCGAACGGGCCGCAGAGCGACTGCTGGAATCCAGCACGAAATATCTGGAGGAAACGTTGAAACTGAGAGTGAACCGGGAAAAGAGCCGGACAGTCAGTGTATTCGCAATCCGAAATTTTAAGTTCCTTGGCTTCTGTTTTGGGAAGAACGGAAAAGGAATCTATATCCGAGTCCATGGAAAGTCATGGGAGAAAGCCAAGGATGAACTGCGCAGGCTCACTTCCCGGAGCAAGTGCGGAAGTGTCGTCCGAACTATGGAAAAGGTAAAAGTCTACATGAGAGGATGGCTAAACTATTATGGGATAGCGGATATGAAGAACAATATCGAAAGCGTGAACGGATGGCTGTACCGCCGGATACGGATGTGTATCTGGAAACAGTGGAAACTGCCAAAGACCAGGAGGAGAAAGCTGATAGGACTGGGGTTATCAGAGTGGGCAGCATGCGAAGGAGCATACAGCAGAAAATCCTACTGGAGGATGTCTAACACGGGTGTGGTCAAAAGAGCATTAACAAAAGAAAGACTGATAAACTGGGGCTTCTATGATTTAGCCACAGCCTATCAGTCTCTGCACATCAACTATTGAAACCGCCGTGTACCGAACGGTACGCACGGTGGTGTGAGAGGACGGCGGCTAATCACCGCCTCCTACTCGATTATGTTACACTTCGTATAGTTATTATGAATTCATATGAGCATAAGGAGGAAAATATATGGGCTTTCATGTTACCAATATGCAGCTGAGTGCATTATTTCAGACATGGCAAACCAATTATGACATCTATGCTCCCCGTAATTTTTCCGGCGGTGGGCGCTTTTCGGACACAGACTGTATCCGATACGGAAAAATCGACTGTGTGGATGAGATCGTATTCGATAAGAAGTCGGAGTATTCCTTCAAGGAGATTCTGACCCCCATTTCCCAGACACTGTTTTTCTTTACGGAAGGCGAAACCAAAGAAGCAGATGCTCCCAAGAAAGGAGCGGTCATCTTCCTGCGCAGCTGTGATTTCCACGCCCTCAAGCGACTGGACGATATGTACCTGCACAACGGCCCTGCTGATTACTATTATCAGCGCCTGCGGGAGAATATCAAAATCGTACTGATGGGCTGTGCACATTCCTTTGAAAATTGCTTCTGTGTCAGCATGGGTACCAATGTCAGCACCAACTATGACATGAGCATTGATCCCCAGCCGGACGGTACTTACCTGGTGGATTGCAAGGATGAGGCATGGACACAGCAGCTGGAGACTGCGGAGGTTCCTCGGTTGGAGGTTATTCCGAACCATGTGGAAGAAAACGATGTCACCGTGAAAATCCCGGAACATCTGACCGCAGAGGTCGCCAAAAGCACCATGTGGAAGGAATACGACAGCCGCTGCATCAACTGCGGACGCTGTAACTTTGTGTGTCCCACCTGCACCTGCTTCACCATGCAGGATCTCTTTTACAGTGAGAACGGCAAAGTAGGAGAACGCCGCCGTGTCTGGGCCTCCTGTATGGTGGACGGCTTTACCGATGTGGCCGGAGGCGGCAGCTACCGAAAGAAGAACGGAGAACGGATGCGTTTCAAGGTGCTGCATAAGGTGCTGGACTACAAGCAGCGCAACGGCTATCACATGTGTGTGGGCTGTGGCCGGTGTGATGATATCTGCCCGGAGTACATTTCGTTCTCGGGCTGCATCAATAAATTGGACAATGCTATGGCGGAGGTGACCGAGCAATGATGAAAAATGATTATATCCCGTTTCCCTCTAAGATTTTGGAGGTCATCCGGCACACGGAGATTGAGTATACCTTCCGTATGGAATTTCAGGGAGAAGTCAAGCCGGGACAGTTTTTTGAGGTATCCATCCCTAAGTACGGAGAGGCGCCCATCTCGGTCAGCGGCATTGGGGAAAACTTCGTAGATCTAACCATCCGCCGGGTGGGCAAGGTCACGGGTGAAGTGTTTGAGCGCTATGTAGGTGATACGCTTCTGCTGCGCGGCCCTTATGGAAATGGGTTTGATGTATCCGATTATATGGGCAAGGACATTATTGTCATGGCTGGCGGCACTGGTCTGTCTCCAGTCCGTGGTGTAGTGGATCATTTTTCTAAGCACCCTGAGCAGCGAGGTCATATGACCCTGATCGCAGGCTTTAAAACACCCCATGATATTCTTTTCCGCGATGATCTGAAGCGTTGGGAAAAGAACATGGACGTCATCCTTACGGTAGACTGTGCTGAAGAAGATGTAGCCTGCCATGTAGGACTGGTCACCCAGTACATCCCTCAGATTCAACTGGGCGACGTGCAGAATACCGTTGCTGTCGTAGTCGGTCCTCCCGCCATGATGCGTTTCTCTGTGCAGGGATTACTGGGCATTGGTCTGCCGGAGGAAAATATCTGGATCTCTCAGGAGCGTAAGATGTGCTGCGGCCTGGGAAAATGCGGACACTGTAAGATTGGCGATACGTATGTCTGCCTGGATGGTCCGGTGTTCAACTATACCAAGGGGAAGTTCCTGGTGGATTGAGGAGGGGTACCATGGATATCAACACAAAAGCACTGAAAAAGAACGCATTCCGCGTCACCAAGGAGCGCGGCATGACCGCCTCCCGCATCCGTGTCCCAGGTGGACATTTGGATGCCAAGTATCTCGGGGAGATTCAGAAAATTGCGGAAACCTATGGTAATGGCACGGTTCACATTACCTCCCGTCAGGGCTTTGAGATCCCCGGCATTCCCTTTGAAAAAATGCCGGAGGTCAATGCGGCACTTCAGAGTCTGATCGACGGGCTGGAGATCAATCAAGAGGAGGCAGGTCATGGCTATCCCGCCTCGGGTACTCGAAATATCACCGCCTGCGTGGGCAACCGTGTCTGTCCCTACGCTTGCTATGATACCACCGCCTTTGCCCAGCGCATTGAGAAAGCGGTGTTCCCCAATGACCTGCATTTTAAGATCGCTCTGACCGGCTGTCCCAACGACTGTGCCAAGGTGCGGATGCATGACTTTGGCATTATGGGTATGACAGTGCCTCAGTTTGAGCCAGACCGCTGTGTCAGTTGCGGAGCTTGTGTGAAAGCCTGCAAAAAGAAGTCCGTAGAAGCTCTGACACCGGTGAACTTCCGTCCCCAGCGAGACGCACGGCGCTGCATCGGCTGCGGTGAGTGTGTGCTGGCCTGTCCCAATGCCGCATGGACCCGCAGCGATAAAAAGTATTATCGGCTCACACTGCTGGGCAGAACCGGTAAGAAGAATCCCCGCCTGGGTGAAGATTTCATCAAATGGGTGGACGAGGATAGCATTATTAAGATCATTCTCAACACCTATGACTATGTGAAGGAGTACATTGATCCCAACGCTCCCGGCGGCAAAGAACACATAGGCTATATCGTAGACCGCACCGGCTTTGAGGAATTCAAGCGGTGGGCCTTGCGGGATGTCACCCTGCCGGATATCGCAGAAGTTATGACACCCATGTACTGGAAGGGTGTGAAGTATTGATATGCGCCGGAAAGATAGAGAAATTATGGGCGAAGAAATCAAAATGATTCTCCAAAAGGGAGAATACGGAATTCTGTCCACGGTTGGCCAGGATGGA
This sequence comes from Parablautia sp. Marseille-Q6255, assembly GCF_951230155.1. GTDB lineage: Bacteria > Bacillota > Clostridia > Lachnospirales > Lachnospiraceae > Choladousia. The sequence continues at coordinate 87,642 of NZ_CATNVD010000016.1, read as the reverse complement.
AAGCCGTATGCAGTTCCACTCAGTTATGCCTGGAAGGACGGGCTGATCCATCTGCACTGTGCTGCGAATGTGGGAAAGAAACTCGAAAATATATCCTACTGCTCGGATGTTTGTTTTGTGGTCGTTGGTGATACCACAGTGCAGCCCGAAAAGTTTGGTACTTTGTATGAGAGCGTCATTCTGACCGGTCAAATGATGCCGTCAAAAGATAAGCAGGCCAGTCTGATTGCATTGCTTGAAAAGTACAGCAAAGAATTTCTGGAAAAAGGGATGCAGTACATCCAGGCAGCATGGGACAAGACCGGCGTATATATTATTTACCCCGAACAAATAACCGGAAAAGCGAAACGAACCGCAATGCACAGTAAAGTATAATTTCTTGTGTTCGATGAAAAGAAATTTACAATGCCATAATATCGCTTACAGGTTGAATTACCGTTCCTGCTCTTTGTGCTTTCTCTTATAATGGGTCTGCTGCCCCTTCTGTGCCTGCCGCACCAATCTCCGTACAGCCTGCTGCTCCATTTCTTCATGCAGCATCCGAGAAACCGCCTTTTTGCTGTCAAACATCAAAAGCGGGCTGTACTTCTCGCCGTAAACCTCCTGCGCCCGGTTCTCCGCCTCCTGCTCCTTGCTGGGGCGGATGGCCTGCCTTGCTTCATACAGCTGCACCGGATCAACGCCCTGAGCCTGCTCTCGAAGCCCGGCATATTCAGCCAGGGCAGCGTCCAGCTCGGCGGAATATTTCTGCTCCTGTTCTTCCAGCTGTTTCAGGCTCTGCTCCATGGCGGCGATGTCTTTGGGAAATTTATCGGCAGCATCTTCCTCGGTATATGCCAGCGATGCCAGAAGCATATTTTTCTCCGAACACAGTTCCTGCAAATCCTCTGTCAGTGCCGCAATCTTAGCCGCCAGTTCCCGGTGCCGGAATACATGAACCGCAGAGAGCGTCTTTTTTTCGGAAAGCAGACTGCGGCGCTCCTTCGTCTTATCCCGAATGTCCTTTGCAAGCTGATTGTACTGTGCGAGAGCAGGGCGCAGCGTATTCAGCGAAGTGTTCAGACGCTCCTTGCCTTTGCGGAGATACCCCAGCTGATAGCAGAACAGCAGCAGATTTTTACGCAGATTCTCCATGGCATCGGCAAGTGCCGGGATGGTATTTTTAACTGCCTGCGCCAGTTTTTTGACCTGCCCTCTCAGTTCACGGAGCAGGGCATTGTCCGCCTTGATCTGCCGGTTCAGTTCGTACCGGTCAGAGATGACACCCTTTTTCTCCATGGCTCTGGCAACCACGCCCTCATGAACCGTAGGCCGCTCCAGCAGACCACGCTCGGCATGGCTGCGGTGGTCGATGCGTTCCTCATGTCCGGTGCGCTCCAGATGGCGGTTTGCCACATCTGCCCATGCAGCCCGCCACAGGACAAGCTGCTCGTCGCTGTTCCATCGTTCCGTGATGGGGTTCTGTCTGCCAAATTTGGTGCTTTTGGGGTACTTGGACACCCGTTCATAGCCCTGCGCCTGCGCTGCGGACGGGGCCATATACACCTTCTTTTTGCCCACTTTGTACTGGTACTGTTTCTCCCAGCCGTCGGCCTGCGCCTGCTTGAACTCGGCGGCGGTAAAGCCCCGTTCCTCGCCGTCTTTGACGCAGAGATATTCTTTCTCAGTCTTGTACTGCCATTTTCCCTTTTCATCCAGCGGGCGCACCGTCAGCAGAATGTGGGCATGGGGATTGTGTCCAGGAGGATACGGGTCATGGATGGCAGCATCGGCGCACATTCCGTCTGCCACAAACTGCTCCTTGATGAAATCTTGTAGGAGCTGAATTTGTTCCTCCCGGCTCAACTCTATGGGCAGAGCCGCCACAAATTCACGGGCGAGGCGGCTGTCCTTTGCGGTTTCGGTTTCCTCCACGGCGTTCCACAGGGTTTCCCGATCCTGCCACTCTGCGGGGGCGGTGGCTGGCAGAAAAACCTGCCGCCACCCAAGGCCCTGTTTGCGGGTGTAGTCGTGCTGCACCCCGTCATACTCGTTGAGTATCCGGGAACAGCTCAGATAGGCCGCAGCAGCCACGGCGGAGCGTCCGGCTCCACGACTGACCATCTTGGCCTCCAAATGATAAATCGCCATAAATCACCTTGTCCTTTCTGAAAGGGGTGCCCCAAAACAGGGCACCCTTGTTTTCGCCCAGTACGTCGTGAAATGCGACGCACCTCCAGCAGGGGTGTAACGATTCGTTCCACCCCTGTATCTGTGTCAAGCTGCCGGTGGCAGGTTGACGCAGGCAGGCGGCGGGATGGGGTGGCAATATACCACCCCATGAACAGGGGCTTCCAAAACGGAAACCCCTGCGCCGACTGCGTGGACAAGGCTGGCAGTTTGGCAGAAATGCAGCCTTGTCCATCGGCTCCCGCAGGAGCCGCAATCCCCCTCGGAGAGCGCACGTGCCCGACCAACGGGAGGGCTACCACCGCCTGCTTTAGCAGGTGGTGAGTAAGTGCGCCCTTCGGGAATAAAATATCTTTATTTAATTTAAAGCCCTCGTAGCCGGATCATTAGTTCCCGCTTTAGGAGATCCAAATCCATTTCCCGGATATGTGGAGCAACGCTTTCCAGAATTGCTCCTTCCTGGATCAATCGGTGCGTTCTGGTGTTACGTTCTTTCCTGCGGTTCCTTGCTTCAGCTTCCTCCTGTCGGTGTTTTGCCTGTAAAAGTGCTTTTTCTTCTGACGTCATTATTTTTTTATCTGCCATATCTGGCGCCTCCTTTTCTATGCCCGTATCCGGGCTTTTGGTCTTACAATTCTTTGAATTGGTACTGTTTTGAATGGTCAGTGGCAGTGATACTTTCTCCCATGTCTGGAAAGGGAGATTGCAGTATCACCGCCTGAGAATAGTGGTAATAATGAGGTAATATTTTTTGATATTGTTGGTACCGGATTCATTACAGCAGTATTTTTTTCGCTTCCTGCAGATTGGCAGAGGCATTGACTTGCCGGATGTTGCGGTTATTGATACGAATGGGGGCACACCGTTCCAGAATCCGGTCATAAATTCTTCTATGTGCCACGTCAGGTGCACTATTCAGTTCCGTCAATGTGAGATTGGTTGTTACAATCAGCGGTTTTTTGCTGCGGTAACGGCTGTCGATTACATTGAATACCTGTTCAAGGGCAAATTCAGAATTGCGTTCAATCCCTAGGTCATCAATGATCAGCAGGCTGTATCGGTTCAGACTGTCAATGAACTGGTTCCTGTCTTCAAAATGCATTCCAGTCAGGGTATTCAGAATGCGGGAGAAATTTGTCATCAGCACCGGAACGCCTTTTTCCAGAAGGGCATTGGCAATACAACCTGCAAAGAAGGATTTCCCGGTACCGACATTTCCCCAGAGGAGAAGACCGGAGGAATTGGCTTTCATATCTTCCCAGTTCTCCACATATTTGTGGGCGTATGCCATCTCCGGGTTGATGCCGTTATCTTTGTCAAATGTATAATCATAGAGTGCCTTATCCTGCAACCCGCTGGCTTTCATCCGTTCGATTTCTGCCTGTTTTTCCAGCAGTTTCCGTTTCGTTTCTTCCTGGTTATAGAGTTTCTGCTGGCATTTGCACCGGATGGGCGGCATGAATACCCTGCCCTGCAAGGTGTACCTGCCCTGCCGGGGCGTATGGCATTTGGCGCAGTAGATCAGGCGGTCGGATTCATGAAAATATTCATCCGGCTGCAATTCTCTGGTTGGGACCTGATTGGTCAGTTCTTCTGTAAACTTTCTCATAATGTTTCGTATTCCTCACTTTCGTAAATGCTTTGCCGGGAAGGGGGATTGTCCCGCCTTGCCCAGCTGATGATGGTGGCTGCATGGTTCTGGTAGTGCTTTCCGGTGGAAGCCATGTAGCCGGATAAACGTTCAATATATTCCTGCCAGTCTGAAACCGACTGTCTGACTTCTTCCAGTTCTTTTTCTGACAGAAATACATTTTGAAATTTTCCATAGGGAGAGCGTTTCTCCTGACTCTCTCTTTTTGATAAATCGTTCTTTTCTCTCTCTTTCTTATTACCGGACAGTTTTCTGTCTGTCTCAGGGAAAGAATCCTGTCTGTCAGCAGGACAGTTTTCTGTCTGTCTCGGGGAAAGAATCCTGTCTGTCTGGCAGAAAGCACCTGTCGGGAATTTTATATAGATCCGGTTGGGATGACCGGCTCCCTGACGTTTCCGGAGAATCAGATCCTGCTTTTCCAGTGCGGTCAGGGATGTTTTGATGGTCATCTGGCTTTTGTGGAGAACCTCCGCCATTGCTTCGATGGTAAAGTAGAGGAACACATGCCCGGATGTATCTGTCCAGCCTTCGTTTTTCAGGGAGAGCCTTGCACGGTCAAGCAGAACCATATAGAGCAGCTTGGTTGTTTCATTCAGCTCCATATCCAGGAGAAACCTGGGAAATACCATATAGGGCGGAAGGCTGGTATTTTCTGTCAGAAATTCCGTCATGTGTCCACCTCCTTTACGTCCCGGTTATTCTCCGAGAAAATCCCAGTCTACATCTGTCTCTGGCTCCGGTTCTTCATGAGACGGTAAGGATGCCCTGCTTTGGGGCTCCCTTTGTGCCATCCCTGCTGTCAGACCGGAAAGGAAGAGGGGAAGCGTTTGGTTCAGGCTCTTTTCCACGGCTTCTATAATCTGTGCAACAAAACGTTCTTCCCGTTCCCTTGTTTCCAGATAGGGGTCGTCCTGTGTGCGATAATAACGGTCAAAATAATCGACCAGTGCAAGGGCAATCACATGGCTGTAGGATCTGAATTCCTGCTTGTCCATGGCCTGCAGATATTCCCATGCTTTCCGCTGCAGGTCTTTCTCCAGATTGAAGCGCAGATTTGTGCTTCTGATGTTGTTCGCCATTGCTTATTCCCTCCTTTTCAGGCTCATCAGGGCCAGATATTCATATCCTTTGGCGGTGGCACAGATATCAGCGAGGATCGTGACACGGGATTCGTCATACGTCCCGAAATTACGGATCAGACATCCACCACCGCCGACTACGTACAGCCGCATGAGGTCGGGATTGTACTCATATTTGCGGAGTGTAGAAAAGATATCAGCCACATACTGTCTGGCAACAGCTGTAATACAATCCAGATATGGGGCGGAGATATCCGCTGCTTTGAAGCGCAGAACCTGTTCTACTGTGGCTTCTTCAATCTTTACACCGAACCGGTCGAGGATGGCATTCTTTGCGGCAATCATGCACTGGTTAACCCCGAATTTCTCTGTCCAGCAACGGCTTTCCTGTGCTTTTTTATTGTTGATATACAGGATGTTCATGGTGCCATTTCCGATATCTGCAAGGAGATTGGTTCCTTTCAGAGTGCTCAGAAGGTTTACGATTGCGGGGTATCCCTGTGGATAAAGGCTGCATCCAACAAAACGGATGTGGTAATCCTTGTTGTTGAAGCGGTAGCTGACTTCTGGATTCTGAAGCAGATAGGAGCGGAATTCTTCCCGCTGGTTCCGGATCCATGTCAGGGGAAGCCCGGCAGCCAGATGGACATCTGCTTCCTGGATAGAAAAGACATTCAGTTCCCTTGCCACCGCCATCAGTGTCAGGAGATAATAGTCTTCATCCATCGCTTTGTCCGGGATAAATTCCTTGTGTCCTTCGCCGATCCGGTAATAGGTGCCGTTATATTCCAGAATGTTCCCGGTGAAAATCGGCTCTGTTTCGTAAGCTGTGATTCCGGTGGGCGTGACCGTGTTGGCAGTTTTAATGTTGCCGTAGCCATGATCTACGGCGATGATTTTTGTGTTTTTGATTTCTCTCATAAATAGTCCCTCCATTTTTGTGTTGATTTATCTGGCAGTTTGTACCTACGTGGTACTGGTCTGCTGTGGGATAAGCATACAAAAGTTGGAGGGATAAGACATTGAGAGAAAATTGAGTATGAATTGAGAAAAATGTTTTGAAAATAGGAATACAAGAAGAATAAGATGTTTCAATAATGAAGGAGATCATAGGGTGAATTATAAAAGTAACTTCCGGTTGTAAAAGTAACGTCCGGATGAAAGAGAAACTTCTGTTTTCAGGCAGGAAAACGGAAGTTTTTCTTGCCTAAAAGACTTTTTTTGTGTAAACTTTAAGTACAGTTCCGCTTTTTTGCGCATGCAAAGCGGAGCAAAGGGAGCTTTTTCTTTTTTTGTGAAAGACAAAGTTCCGTTGCCCAGAAGAATACATATGGGACGTGTGTTCATAGGGGCAAAATTAATGGTGTAAGGATAAGTCAGCGGTTGTGGCTGGCTTATTCTATTTTCAGCAGATACGGCTGAAGCGTTACGGAATCCGGTTCGATCCGTCTGACACCCAGCTTATGCAGCAGCGTTTCCCCATAAAAGAAGGAAAAGACCTCATAAGGAGTTCTTCCGCCTAATACCTTTCGTGGAACGGAATTGATATGATCGAACATAAGATTCAGATCTTTCTGCGTCAGGTGTTCGAGATTCCGCTGGTTCGGAAGGATATTCCGGACATAGTTGTGGTTATTTTCTACATGAGGTTTCTGGCTTGGTGTCTGTGGGTCGCAATAAAAGATATTTGTCCGTATCTGTCCGCTCTTTGGATTCTGTTCAAAGAGGGAGACTTTTTCAAACTCTGTCCCACGGTCAGTGAGGATCAGGGAAAAGAGGCGGAAATAGTCGATGCCGAGAAGCTCCTGAAGGAAATCTAAGGCAGAAGCCATGGATTCCGAAGTTTTTTCCTGATGGAGGAATCCGATCATAAGTCCGGTATTCTGAAAAGAAAAGGTCTGGATATAAGGTCCTTGCGGTTGGTTGTACAGAGTATCCATCTCCGTTGTCGGGATGGAAGGATTGTCGGCAAGAAACGCGAGATAGTCTGAAAACTTATGCCCCTCATAGTTGACCGGCTCTCTGCGTTTTTTCAGCTTTTTGCGTTCGCGCATGGAAACCTGTCTGCGCAGAGAGAAGTTATCAACGCCAAAGTCTTTAAAAACGCCGCCTTCGATGTAGGTGTAGAGGGATTTTACCGAAAGGGAGAGTTCCGGATGGTTAGCAAGGATCTGATAAAGGGACTGCCCTTTTTTGAGGAGCGGGGCAATGGTTTGTGCAATGAGTAGACGTTGCGGCTCTGAAAGATTAACGCCCTGTCTGGAATCGGACAGGTGAAAGAGATAATCTTCGTGAGCATGACTGGCGTTGTAGAAGTAATGATCCAGCCGGCAGTGTTTGATGTCCGGACAATGGTTGCAGGCGCCGACGGAGCGGTCACGCAGGGAACAGGACTGTTCGGCATAGGACGGGCAGGCTTCAGAACAGTATTTACGGGGTTTGCTGCACTGTTTAAAGTTTGAACAGATGACAGGTGAATTGAAGCGGTTGCGTGGTTTTAAGGTTCTATGCTTTTTGATTTCTTTTGCAATGGTAGTCGGATCTTTGTGGAGGGAACGGGCAATGGCTGTTTTGGACAAGCGCTTTTCGATGCCCTCCTGGATTATTTTTCTTTCTTCTAAGGTTAAATGTTTTGCTCTCATTATGTACATCCTTTCTCCCATGAACATCACAGGAAGAGGATAACCGGAAATAAGTCTTTCATAAAGCCTTAATGAAAAACAAGCTTCCGGAAGTGCGAAGAAGAACCGGAAGTTACTTTTACATTTCTCGAAGGAGATCATAGTATTGGGATTCTTCAGTTTTTTATTTGCATTTTACAAGAATAAAGAGTATTCTTGTTTGTTAAGAAATGTGATGAAAGGAGTATGAGTGATCCTATGGTGAATATACATTTCCTTACGATCTTACGGGAAGATGAATTTCGTGAGTTGAAGAAAGATTTTCCGCATGATAACGAATTATTACACAGTATCAGATCAATCCGATACTGTAAAGCAGAAGTGTTTCGGGATTGTATTCTGGGAACCTTGCGAGTACCGGAAAAAAATGAAATACGTACACCGCATGTTGTTTTTGGATTTTACCTGACAGATAAAGAACTTTTTTTAATTGAGGACAGTGGGGAACTGAAACACTGGATAGAGAAAAAGGAAGAACAGTTTCAGGAGCTGAAATCGCCGGATCAGTTTCTTCTTAAGATGATGGAACTGATGATTGAAAATGATCTTCTATATTTGTTACATTTGGAAAAAGAAATTGAAAAGATGGAAGATCAGCTTATAAAAGGTGTTCCGGATAATTTCTTTTCGGTTCTTACAAAGTATCGACAGAAACTATCTGAGCTGGATGCATATTATGAACAGCTGGCTATGATTGGTGATCTATTACAGTCTCAAGATGGACTGACTATTATCCATAATACAGAATCGTGGAATCGTTATGCACTCAGGACAGAACGACTGCATAACCATGTGCATTTGCTTAGAGAAAATATACTGCAGTTACGTGAACTGTATCAATCTCAGCAGGATGCACAACAGAATAAAATTATGTGTATATTGACAGTTGTGACAACCTTATTCCTGCCACTTACACTTTTGACCGGCTGGTATGGGATGAATTTTGTAAATATGCCTGAGCTGCAGTGGAAATACGGATATGTTGCAGTGATTGCAATTGCAGTAATTACAATTATTCTGGAACTCATTTATTTTAAAAAGAAAAAATTGTTGTAGGATAAGATTATCCGTAGAGAGTAAAAGATTTTTTTCAGAATTAGGTATTCATTAAAATAGGCTGCACACAATTTTGTATGCAGCCGAATCTATATGAAGAGGTGCCTTTTTCCTCTTTGGCAATGTTAGTTTTTGTTATATTTTTATAACCAGAAACGGTTGGAAAAGCATCCACGCATAACGGATACAATTCCCTGAAGGATCAGGAAAAATCCGATTACCCAGGCCATAGCTGCAATACTTGCAAATGGATGTGTGAAAGACAGAAAACCAATCACAGTCAGCAGGATTCCAAGTACCGTAAACCAGCCCCAGCCTCTTACTCCCAGTTTTTGAAGGTCAAAGGAATTAACCAGTTTGGTGATACCTGAAAAAATCAGCCACATTCCTAAAATAAAGGAGATTGTCATTGCTGTAAACCATCCATTTCCCAAAATGAATAAAGACATCAGTACGGTCAGAATGCCGTCAGCAAGAAACCAGCCAGATCCTGCCATATAATCATGACCGGCTGCAAATATCACTATATCTATAATGCCGGAAAACATCATGGCAACTCCAAAGATAATGGGAAGACCATAAAGAATTTCTCCGGGATTCCTCAAACATCCAATCCCGGTTATAATCAGAAAGATTCCGGCTAAAATCCATAATACTTTTGATGTCGTTTTACTCATATCAAAAACCTCTTTCCCAATTGTGTTTAGCTTTTAAAACAGGCAGGGGTTTTATTCCCTGCCCGTTTGAGATTAACCTTCAATGGCAATATAATGGGAGTTGTTTTCTACTGTCTTCTGCTCTTTTGGAACAGTAAAGGAAAGAATACCATTTTCAAATTTCGGATGGATGTCTTCTCTCTGAACATTATTTCCTACATAAAAGCTCCTGCTTACATTTCCGGCATAACGCTCTCGGCGGATATATTTTCCTTCCTTATCCTTTTCATCTTTATCAAGACCTTTTGCGGCACTTACAGTTACATAACCGTTTTCAAGCTGGATCTGAATCTCATCTTTCTTAAATCCCGGAAGATCAATGGCCACTTCGTAAGTGTTGTCTTTTTCCTTTACATCGGTCTTCATGATATGGGGAGCATGTTTCCCATACAATTTTTTATCGATGTCCGGAAAAGCAAAATCATCCATAAAATCATCAAATAAACTTTCTCCAAAAATACTAGGCATTAACATAAGTCATATCTCCTTTCATGACATAAACTAAAGTTTGCACTATCGGAGAAACCCGAAGTGTTGATTTATGAATATCAGGAAGAGAAATCATTTCCTCTTCCTTTGTTCTATATGTAATATAACACATGAATTAGCACTCGTCAATAGAGAGCGCTAATAATTTTGTGAAGATTTTGTGAACTTCTGTGAACCTGAATGCCACGTTTCATGGGATTGAAAAACAGCCTGTGTGTACTATACTTAATAGGAAAAATACGATAATAAAGAGGCGATTGTAATGAGTAAAACAAAAGAAGTACTGTTGAGTCTGTTAAAACTGGCGGCAATTGTCTTTGTAGCTACCATACTTGGAAAGATATTTACAGGACTGGGATTTCCAGAGACTAACATTGTAGTGATGTATCTTTTGGCTGTTCTTTTGGTTGCAAGATTTACATCAGGATATCAGTATGGGATTTTATCAGCGGTAGTTTCCTTACTATGTTATAATTATTTTTTTACAGAACCCTATCATACGCTTGCTGTAAATGATCCGGAGTATCTGGTTACTTTTTCAATCATGCTGACAACTTCCATTCTTACGAGTGCCCTGACAACAAAAGAAAAACTTTTAACGAAAGAAGCAAATGAAAGAGGAAAAGAAAGCCAGATTTTATATATGCTCTCCAGTAAACTGTCGGATGCTTCAGATATAGAAGCAGTTCTGAAAATCGCTGCAGAAAGTATCAGCCATCTTCTTCAGATAAATGTTGGATGTATTTATATTGGAAGACAGTCTGCACCGATCTACATTCAGCAGTCAGGAAAAGAACAGATTCACAGAGGATTGCCGGATGTAGAAGAGATTCGGAAGAAATATACAGATCTTCGGACAGAATATCTGGAAGAAGAGGACACTTATGGATATCCGGTTAATGGGAGGGAACACTTGCTTGCAGTGGTAAAAATTGATAAAACTGTGAATGCGGAACAGCTGCAGGAAAAGAAAAAGCTGTTGCATTCTATCATAGAAAATGTCTCCATGGCGATGGAACGTATTGAAGTAACGGTAGAAAGAGTGCGTGACAGAGAAAATATGGAACGGGAAAGAGAACGGGCGAATCTTCTGCGTGCGATTTCCCATGATCTTCGGACGCCGTTATCAGGCATTATGGGAACTTCGGAAATGCTAATGGATATGACAGACAAAGAAGACAGACGTCAGGAACTGCTTCAAGGTATTTATCAGGATGCCGACTGGCTGAAATCTTTAGTAGAAAATATCTTAAGTCTGACCAGACTGCAGGATGGTAAAATTGTGATATAGATATTTATATTATACCTGACAATAAGATGGAGAAAGAAAAACAGAAGCTTCGAAGAAGTGTGGAGCATACGATGACAATCAAAAATATGCTGAGTGCTTTGGTATGTCTGCTTTTGTCAACAGTAATAGGTTTTGTTTTTTATGAAATGAAATTTAGCGATACCAATATCATAACAGTATATATTTTGGGAGTTATGGTTACTGCGATTATTACATCAAGTCGGACGATTTCTTTCCTGCAGTCTGCAGCGAGTGTAGTGGTATTCAACTATTTTTTTACAGACCCAAGGTTTTCTCTGGATACTTATGATCCGGGTTATCCGGTTACTTTTGTGATTTCCTTTATTGCAGCTCTCATCACAAGCAATATTGCATTAAAAATGAAAACACAGGCAAGAGAACTGGCAAAACTTGCATATCGTACAAAGATCATTTTGGATACCAACCAGCTTTTGCAAAATGGAAAAACAGTAGAAGAAATAGGAAATACAATGGCAGCTCAGTTGGGAAAAGTGCTGAGTCACACCGTGGTATATTATGGACTGGAAGGGGAACATCTTGGTTCTCCTGTGATATATAATGCTAACGGTGAGAAGGATGAATCTCATCGAAGCAGCTTGATTACCGAAAACGAACATGCAGTAGCTGAATGGGTATTTAAGAACAATAAACGGGCAGGAGCAACTACAGGAACATTCAGTGAAGCTGCATGTTATTATCTTGCAGTCAGAAGCCTTGATGCGGTGTATGGTGTTGTTGGGATTGAAATAGGGGATGGAGAGATACTGAGTGCTTATGAGAGCAATATGTTAATGGCTATCCTTTCCGAGTCGGCGACTGTTATGGAACGGGAAGTTTTAAGGACTAGGGAAGAGGCTGCAACGGAAAAGGCTAACAGCGAAAAGTTAAGGGCAAATCTTCTGCGGTCCATTTCCCATGACCTTCGAACTCCGCTTACCAGTATTTGTGGAAATGCGGATATGCTTCTTCAGGGAAAGTTAAATGAGGACAAAAAAGAAAAAGTGTATTCTTATATATATGATGACTCGTTCTGGCTGCTGAATCTGGTAGAAAATCTTTTATCTGTTACAAGAATTGAAGACGGTGGAATGAAGATAAAAAAACAGGCAGATATGTTGGAAGATCTGATAGAAGAAGCGTTGAAACATATCAGCCGGAAAAGCAGGGAATTTTCGATACGGGTCAGTATGGAAGATGAAATGCAGCTTGTTAATGTGGACTCACGACTGATTCTTCAGGTAATTATTAATATTGTAGATAATGCGGTGAAGTATACGCCTCCAGGCGGAGAGATTGTGATATCTACAAAGAAAGAAAAAAGTTTTGTACATGTGCAGATTGCAGATAATGGAAAGGGAATTCCGGATGAAGATAAACCGCATATTTTTGAAATGTTTTATACGGCAAATAATGAAATAACGGATTCGAAACGGAGTTTGGGTCTTGGGCTTGCTCTTTGTAAATCAATTATCAATGCACATGGTGGGAAAATAATGGTTTATGATAATGAACCGAAAGGTGCCATTTTTGATTTTACGGTGCCTGCTGAGGAGGTAGAGATTCATGAATAATTCAAATATATTAGTGGCACCGGAACTGATCCTGTTGGATCTGGGACTTCCTGATATAGATGGGGTTGATGTAATAAGAAAAATACGTACCTGGTCAACTGTTCCAATTACTGTGATAAGTGCCAGAAGTGAAGATAAAGATAAGATTGATGCCTTGGATGCCGGTGCTGATGATTATATTACCAAGCCATTTTCAACAGCGGAACTTCTTGCAAGAATCAGAGGAAACTATAGGAGAATTCAGTACATACAAAATAATCAGCAGGGGGGAGATCCTGCCTTTCATAATGGTAGCTTGACCATTGATTATCAAATGCAGACAGTATATGTGAAAGAGGAAGAGATTCATGTGACTCCAATTGAATATAAAATCTTATGCCTGTTGGCGAAAAATCTTGGAAGAGTTCTGACCCATACCCACATCACGAAGGAAATATGGGGAAGTTCTTTGGAAGGAGACATTGCTTCACTCAGGGTTCATGTGGCAACAGTAAGAAAGAAAATAGAAAAGAAAGATAGCTCTAATAAATGTATACAAACACATGTGGGAATTGGGTATTGTATGGTTAAACAGGATTAAAGAACTATTTGATGAAAGAATTATAGCTGATTACTAAGCATGTCGAAAGTACGAAATGTAATTGTTAGATAAATGAGTATGATAACACAGGGGCTTTCTCCCAAAATTGGGAAAAAGTCTTGGCAAAAATAACGGCGGGCAACCATGTCCGCCGTAAAATTATGCCTGTTTATTGTTTGAGGTCAAGATGCCTTTTGCTAGAGCAATGCCGACCTGTGGATACAATTGCTGAATTTCCAGATATTTTGCTTCAATCAGTTCTGGTTCATCTGCCCAGACATCCTCATAGATTTTCATGGCTTTTTTGAAATGGCTTTTTGCCTGTGAGAGATTTGCTGTAATCAGACTGATATTTCCCATGGATTCCTGCACCTGTGCATAATCCAGACAGTGATCTGAATTATAGTGTTTGATAATCTGTGCCAGTTTCTGGAGAGCCGACATTGCCCGCTCCGGTTCCTGCATTTCTGTCAATAAGGCGGCGTAATTGTTGATCTGCGGGATACTGTCATTGGTATAAAGCAAATGGTACTGTTCCAGTAGTAAGATACCCTTTTCCATGTGTTCTTTTGCAAGTTCTGTCTGACCGTTCATGCGGTAAAGACCTCCAAGATTTGCATGAAGGTTGGAAACGAGGTGGGCATTCCCTTCTGTGATTTCTTTGATCTGCGCAAGTGCTTCTTTTTCCAGTTTGATGGCTTTTTCTGGTTTTGTTTCCATGGTTGCCTGATAATCCAGCAACAGTGCCCGATCAGAAGTGGTGCCATAATTATTTTCTTTTAAAATTTGCTTCAATTCCCGGAGTATCTCTCTCATACCCTTTTGGTAGTGGTATTTTTCCATATATGGGAAGACATCCTCTAAAAACAGTAGGTATTTGGATATATCATCTTTTTCAATCAGGTGAATGATATTTTCCGCTGTCTGGAACAATTTTTTGTAATAGCTGACCTCCATGCCATGCATCAAACATATTTTTTGAAGGGAATCCAGCAAAGTGTGACAGCTCGTGATGGAAGGTCTGGTTTCAGAAAGGGCAATTTCCTGAATCATTGGATGCAGGGAAATGGTATGCCGGGTGTTTGCCTGCACAAAACCTGTCTCAATCAGGTCATTGATGTCATTTAAAGTAGTCAGTCCGAGCCAGTCAGCAAAGATACGGGCGGAAATACCGGCAGGAGGCAGAAAACAAAAATCACGCATGATATCCTGTTGTTCCTGCGAAATGGAATATAGGGAGAACAGGGTGTGAATATGGTTATAGTAAGTTGCCTTGCTGTTCTGTCCGTCTTTGATAGCATTGATTTTGTCTTCATTTTCAAGGGATGCCTTTTCCACACGGAGTTTTTCCAGTAATTGCTCTGGTGGTAAAATCCCATTTTCCAGAAGTTTAGCTGCCAGTTCTACCGCAAAAGTATGGCGGTGAACGGTTTCTATGATCTCTTCAACAAGCGTCCGATGTTCTTCTGCTTCCGAATAAAATGCAGATGCCAGCTGAAACAAACTGGAGGGTTCCCGTATTTCTTTTAGCTGCAGAATGCAGTGTCCGTCAAATTTACTTCTTGTCGTAAAAAGAATCCGGCAGCGGTATTTCAACACTACTGACAGAAAACTATCCTGTGTAGAGGTCACATTAAAATTATTTATGATGAGCAGGGTATCATCCTTCAGAGAGCGAAGAAAACGATTGTGTTTTCGGAAACGTTCTTCTTCACTGTCTTCCGGCAGATCGTCAGTGAAATCCATATCTGTAACTGACTGATGTAAATCTCCGGTATATTCGACATAAAGGATGTTCGTATAATATTTTTTGTATTGTTTCGCATATGCTTTCGCCATCTCACTCTTTCCGATTCCGGCAATCCCATAGAGAAATACTTTGCTGTTTTCTTCCAGCATTGTATGTAATTCTCCCAGTTCTTCTTCCCTTCCAACAAAATGACGGCACGGCCTGGGCACTTCACTGTCCATGATATAATCCAGAACAACCGGGGAGAGGGCGCCGCCTGCGATCAGCTTCTGATTTCGGGTGTCCCTTTTAACAAATTGACGCTCCATACCAAAGGAGATCAGCTTTGCCAGAAACAGGAGCCGTGAATCCGCAGGCTTGTACAGCAATGCCAGTTTATTCTTTTTCGCTTCGGAGACGGTGGCATCCTGCATAAACAGGGTGTAAACATCCTGCAGTGCCTTGCTGCAGTCGGTCATCAGTGGCAGAAGATTTTGATGTATTGTTTCAGCCAGTTTTTCCTGTTTACTTGGTTTGGCATAGTAAGTAGAGATTTTAGGGCTGATCTTCGCCTGTCCTGTCATCCACCGGCAGACAAGCCCATTATCAAAAGAAAAATCTTTGCTTTCCGGGCTGTCCATAAAATCCTCAAATACTTCATATAAAAATTCAGGCTGGTTCATCTGGTTACTTTCGCTGATATGATTTTTTAAACATGTCATTATAGAGCTAAAATCGCATCGATCCAATCGCAATCCCACCTTTTTGTATCATTTCTTTTTTTATCTGGTACTAGATTTCTTTTATCATAGCACAAACATATGTTCTGCACAATGATATTTCAAGTCTATGAACAAAAATAATAAAAAATAGGGATACAGTCAATCTGTACTCAATTTCTGTTCAATGAGAATCTAAAAACTTTCCTGTAGAATGACCACAGAATAAAAAACGGGGAAGGAGAAGCTTGTGAAACAGAATGTTGAATTTGAACGGTGCATTGATTTTCTTGTGCGGATGTTAGATAAATACGGCGAAGAGCTGCTCCGGGAACTGGAGGAAGAAAAGAAAAACAATGGACAGGAGAAAACAGAAGAAAATGAAAAGGAAAAAGAAGCGGCAGCTTCCTGAGATGGAAATCGCAGGGCTGCCGTTTCTTTTATGGGAAGAGCATTATTCTGTGTCTTGAGTCTGCATTTCTGACAGCATTATTTGTTCCAGGCGGTTAATGTCCGGAAATACCACTTTTTTCCCTCTGGCATGGAGCTGGCGGAGGCGTTTCATATTTGTGCTGACTTCTTTATGGATAGAATGTTTTACCGGCACGGGATTATTGTTGCGAGTATGTATGTGATCAAGATAACAATCTCTGACAGGAAACATATTCTGGAGAAGGAAAGCTGCTTCTTTTCCATCAAATTCGCCGAGAACGATAGTCAGGCAGCGTCCATATTTTTGTTCTTGTTTATCATGGATTGCTTTATATTTTTGAACCCTTGAACTTAACGGAACCATCCAGAGCAAAGAAGTCTTTTCATCCCGCAAGCAATAAAATGTCGGACGGTATGTTCCGTTTTCTTTGTTTTGCATCAGGTTACCGTCTTGTACTTTTTCAAAATATTCATCTTTTATGTGGTAAACATATCCTTCTTGATAAATCATTTTATCACCTATTAATTAGAATCCTGCTTGCAGGATTCTACGTCTGCGGCGGGTTGCTTGCAACAAATTTCTTCTTCGTTATAAAAATCAGCCCTGCCATGCGGCAGGGCCGAGAATTTTCGAGCCGGACATTTGTTAGACGCTTCCGGTAAGCGAACCATATTTTCGAGCCGTTTATTTATAAGCCGCCAGCGGTGAGCGGACAATATTTTCGATGACAGGTATTCCTGTCTCTATCATTATTATATGTTTGGGATGAAAATATGTCAATGGGAATTAAAAATTTTGAAAAAGAGGTATTGAATATAGTTGGAACAGATGATAAAATTTAGTTGGGACAGTAAAAGGCTGTAATAAATGAGGTAATTGCCATGAAGAATAAAAAAATCAGATGTTATGTATATATCCGTGTATCCACCACCATGCAGGTGGATGGCTACAGTCTGGATGCTCAGAGAGATAAACTGAGAAAATATGCTGAGTATCAGAACATGGAGATTGTACAGGAATTTGCAGATGAAGGGAAATCCGGTAAAAGTGTAGAGGGCAGACCGGAATTTCAACGGATGTTGGACAATATTGAAGATGGTACGGACAATGTACAGTTTGTGCTGGTATTTAAGCTTTCCCGTTTTGGACGTAATGCGGCAGATGTTTTGAATTCATTGCAGCGAATGCAGGATTTTGGAGTGAATCTGATCTGCGTAGAAGATGGTATTGACAGTTCCAAAGACAGTGGCAAGCTGATGATCTCTGTTTTGTCAGCGGTGGCAGAAATTGAACGTGAAAATATTCTGGTGCAGACTATGGAAGGACGGAAGCAGAAGGCCAGAGAAGGAAAATGGAACGGTGGCTTTGCTCCCTATGGTTACAAGTTGGTAAATGGGGAACTTCAGATTGCAGAGGACGAAGCAGAGGTGATTCGACTGATTTTTGATAAATTTATCCATACCAATATGGGAATGAGTGCCATTGCTTCATGGTTGAACCAGCATGGATATAAAAAGAAAAAGAGACAGAATAATACACTGGATGCTTTTGCTACTTCCTTCATTAAAGGGGTTCTGGATAATCCGATCTACTGTGGAAAGCTGGCATTTGGTCGCAGAAAGAATGAAAAAGTTCCCGGAACAAGAAATGAATATCGGATTGTAAAGCAGGAAGAATATATGCTGAATGATGGCATCCATGAAGGTATCATTTCAGAAGAGGATTGGGAACTGGCACATCAGAAACGGCAGAAAACAGGAGTATCATACGAAAAGACCCATAGTCTGGAGCATGAGCATATTTTATCCGGCATTTTGAAATGCCCTCTTTGTGGCAGCGGAATGTATGGGAATGTCAATCGAAAAAAGAGAAAAGACGGTACGGCATATAAGGACTATTTTTATTATGCCTGCAAGCATCGAAGGCTGGTGGATGGGCATAATTGCAGCTACCGCAAACAATGGAGTGAAGATAAGGTGAATGATGCGGTAGAGGAAGTAATCCGGAAACTTGTGCAGAATCCCAAATTTGAGGAAGCAATTTTGAAGAAAATCGGTGCAAGGATTGACACATCGGAAGTGGAAAAGGAAATTGAAGAATTAGAAAAGCAGCACCGACAGCTGACAGGCGCAAAGAACCGGCTTGGACAGCAGATGGACAGCCTGGATATTACAGATCGATTTTATGAGAAAAAATATCAGGATATGGAGACAAGATTGAACCGTCTCTATGATGAAATTGAGGGCGTGGAGAATAGCATCAGTGAGGTCAAGAACCGTCTGTTGAATATCAAACAGAAGAAAATATCAGAAGATAACGTCTACCAATTCTTGCTGTTTTTTGATAAACTATATGACAAGTTCACTGATCTGGAGAAAAAAGAATTTTTAAACAGCTTTGTAGAACAAATAGACATTTATGATCAGGAGCAGCCGGATGGCAGATTCCTGAAGCACATTAAGTTCCGTTTTCCGGTGTATTTTAATGGTGCGGAAACAGAAGAACTTAGTTGGGACAATGAAAGTACCGTTGAGACTGTGGTGGGACTACAAAGGAAAGATACCTAGAAATCCTTGAATTTACGCACTTTGTAGAGTTTTTCAGTTTCAACAAAATCGGTGAAAATCATAAGGAAAAGATACTTGTGCAGAGAGTAACCGTAGTTGTTGCCTTAGACCTCGGTACGGGGAACACAAAAAATCCTGAATATGAAAGTGAATAGTGGACTATCAGATAGTTGATAGATTATAGGGATACTTGGAGTAAAAGTATCCCTATTTTTTATATAGGGCATTCCATAGTGGAGTGCCTTTTTCAATACAAATAACAGGAGGAAAGAAACGTGAAAAACAGTACAGCGTTAGGTGCAAACAGCGGGAAATTTACTCGCACAATAACTTTTAAGGACGAAGCACACAAGAAATTCTACATGGAATATCTGCCGAAGTGCAGATACCAGGATGTGTACCACAAGGCATTGGTATATTGTCTCGGATTGAATTCAGACACAAGAGATCATGTGGACAGAATTTATGATTTTAAAGAAGGATATGTTAAGCCGGAATGTCTGTATGAAGGCTGGCAGACCAGCGGCAGCATGAAAGTGGTTCGGATGGCGTATAACCTTTACTGCAATGGAACGCCTAGTGTTTTTGATATCGAAGATGCAGAAAGAAAACTGGAAGAATGCAGTTGTTATACCGTGGAAGAACTTTTTTGCTGCGGCTATGCAAGATATTTTTGGGAGGCAATTAAAATCCGTTATCCGGAATACTGCTTCTATCAGGATTGGGAGGATATGTATGCTGAAAATTAGGCTTCAAGGAACAACAAACGATATTAAATGGTTCAAAAAAATCCTTGAAAGGGATAAACGAATTAACGTGTTGGATGTTTCCGAGCCGTATGCCAATAAAGGGACAAAAAAGTATTTTCGTGTGTATGCAGAAGTAGAAAAGAACAGACAGTGAGTCAGGAGGATAAAGTTATGTGCAGAGTGATAGCGGTGTCTAACCAGAAAGGTGGAGTCGGCAAGACCACCACAAGCATCAATTTGGGTGTTGGACTGGCAAGAATGGGACAGAGAGTGTTGTTGGTTGACTCCGATCCGCAGGGGCATCTTACCCTCGGGTTGGGATTTCCGAAAAATATCCGGGTGACATTGAAGAACATGATGGAAAATATCATCATGGGGATAGAGTTTGACCCGAAAGAAGCAGTTTTACATCATAAAGAAGGTGTGGACGTGGTTCCGTCCAATAAACTGCTCACGGGTATGGACATGTCTTTGATTACAGTAGATGATCGGGAAAAGGTTCTGAAAGAATATCTGGAAATGATGACAGACGATTACGATTTTATCATTATCGACTGTATGCCATCTTTGGGTATGCTGACGATCAATGCAATGAGTGCTGCCAACAGTGTACTGATACCAGTTCAGCCCCAGTATTATGCTGCGGATGGATTAACGGAACTTCTGAAAGTGGTGAAAGGAACAAAAAAACGTTTTAATCCGGAAATTGAGGTGGAAGGTATCCTGTTTACGATGGACAGCGCACGGTATAACAATTCCAAACGGAATAAGAAAGCCGTCAAAGAGACGTATGGAAAAGAAATGAGGGTATTTGAAAACTCCATCCCCCGTTCAGAAGCGATAGCGGAGATTGCTTCGGAAGGGATCAGTATTTTTGCATATGACAGCCGGAGTAAAGGTGCAAAAAGCTATGAAATGTTGGCGCAGGAGGTGTTGAACCGTGCGTAGACCACAGAAGGATATTCAGTTAACCACTTATGACGATCTGCTTGGCATCAGTGAAACAGATGATACTGGCGTGGATAAAGTAATCGAAGTCCCGTTGGCGGAATTGTTCCCGTTTAAAAACCATCCGTTTTATGTCCTGGATGATGAAAAGATGGAAGAAACCGTAGAGAGTATCCGGAGTTACGGTGTACTTAATCCGGCACTGGTAAGGCCAAGAGCAGAGGGAGGTTATGAACTGGTTGCCGGCCACAGGCGGAAAAGAGCCTGTGAGTTGGCAGGCAGGGATACCATGCCGGTGATTGTCCGGGACTATTCGGACGATGAAGCCGTAGTGATCATGGTGGATTCCAACATCCAGAGAGATAACATCCTGCCAAGTGAAAAAGCCTTTGCTTATAAGATGAAACTGGAGGCTTTGAAACATCAGGGAGTGAAATCTAAAACCGGGAGTGATGCCGAGACAGCCGATCTGGTAGGAAAGGAAGCTGGGGATAGCGGAAGAAAGGTACAGAGGTATATCAGGCTGACGGAACTTCTTCCGGAATTGCTGGAACTGGTAGACAGAGGAAAGATTAAAGTTTCTCCAGCGGTCTCTCTTTCTTATCTTTCAAAAGAAGAACAGGAATGGGTACTGCAGTGCGTTGTCGGGAGAGCAGCATCTGTAAGCGGAACAATGGCAGATCAACTGAAAAAGCACAGTGAAGAGGGAAAACTGACGGAGCTTGCTGTGGAACTGATCTTGTGCGAAGAAAAGAAAGAAACGGGAAAAGTAACGCTTCCGGGTAAAGTGAAGCAGTATTTTCCGAAAGGTTACAGTAACCAACAGATAGAACAGGTCATTTTTGAATTGCTTGAGAACTGGAAAAACAGCCAGTAAGAAATGGGAAGGAGGGAAAGCAAAATGGCAAAACACGATGTTGAATTTGATTATTTCCATGGTTATGAGTCGGAGCAGTTTGCTTTTTACCGTATTCCCAAAGTATTGTTCACAGATGACTATTTTAAGGATCTTTCCAGCGATGCCAAAGTTCTATATGGCCTGATGCTGGACAGGATGTCCTTATCCATCAAAAATAACTGGATTGACGAGGAGGACAGGGTGTACATCATCTTTACTCTGGAGCAGGTCATGCAGTATATGAATTGCGGAAAGGATAAGGGAGTAAAAATTCTTGCCGAGCTGGATACCGGAAAAGGGATTGGCCTGATTGAGCGTGTTAAGCGTGGATTAGGTAAACCTGCCATTATTTATGTGAAAAGTTTTCTGATTAAGGACAGACAGGAGTGCAAGGAGTCTGCTGATGAGAAAGAAAATTACGAGTCCACTGAAGAAAATCAGGAAGCCGAAGCAGCCGAAGTCAAGACTTCTGAAAAACCGAAGTCTGGAGTTCTGGAAAACCGAAGTCTGGAGGTCGGAAAAACCGAAGTCTGGAGGTCGGAAAAACCGAAGTCCGGAAGTCGGAAAAACCGAAGTGCAGAGGTCGGGAAAACCGACCCTAATAATACTTATATTAACAAGAATTATATGAGTAATACTGATCTTATCAATCCATCAGTGGAAATGCAGGGAAACAGGACAGAAGATAGGATGGATGCGATGGCTGTCATACAGGCATATACCGATATTGTGAAAACCAATATTGATTATGACATTTTAATCCAGGGATGCAGGACTGGTGACCGTGAGTACATAGACGAGATCGTAGAGCTTTTGGTTGAGACTATCAGCATTGACCGGGAGACCGTTATGATCAGCGGGGCTGAATATCCGTATCAGTTTGTAAAAAATAAGCTTCTGAAGGTAAATTATTCCCATATCCAGTATGTGCTTGAATGCCTGCATGACACGACAACAAAAGTCCGGAATGTAAAAGCGTATTTGCTGACCTGCCTGTTTAATGCCCCAAGCACGATTGGAAATTACTACAGGGCAGAGGTCAACCATGATATGTATGGAGGAGGTTGGAGTAATGGTTAAGGAAATCTGGAAAAAAGTAATATGGCCGGTGATGGCAGTCCTTTTTCTGGCAGTGGTTTTCCGGCCACTGTGTATGGCAGAGGGCGGCATTGATTACAGGAAACTGCTGTTCCTGATGGGAATACCGTTTGGGGTACAGAAGATGTTTGTCTGGTTGATACCCAGCGGTTACGGTATTGGTGAAACAGTTGGGATATTTGCATTAAACCTGTTGGTAGGTGGTATTATCGGTGGTTTTATACTGGTATGGCGTTTACTGGAAGCGGTTTTTACACTGACAAAGGGACTTGTTTCGGGAGTTATACGAATGACCGGTGTGTGTCGGTAAATTGAATGAAACGGAGGTCTGAGATGGACAGAAAATTAATGGATGACCTGACAGAACGCCGAGCGAGAAATCCTCTTACAAAAGTTGAAGAACTGGAGGAAGCCAACTATAACCAGATAGATGGGATGCTGAACAATTCCATGGTAAAGGACATAGTAAAAAGTGTAAATGAAGGAGTAAGGGCGTTTTCAATCGTAGAAAGATTGGAACTTGCCAAAGAGCAGCTTTCCGGTGAAAAATCAGAAAGCAAACCACTAAAAGATACGGTGAAGAAGCCTGAAATGGGGAGGGATTGATACTTTTGTCATTCTTATATGTCCGAAAATGGACAAAAGAAGGGCACATATCCTATAAATAGACATCTAGAAGGTATGTATAATTACTTGTATAATCCATGTAAATTGACGAATTGTTTTAATTGGGATTTACAGATATCATCCGCCCCAAATAGTAATTACAAACCTGGCTATTATTTAATGGGAATTATACCAGAACTATTATTCTTCCAGTTTGGGTAATGTATTTTAACGGAGAGGTTAATTCTCTCACCGAAAGAGTTATAAATCATAAAAAATGAGTTGTTAGACAAATCTTATCAATATGACCGTTTTTTAAGCATAGTAAGAGCAATTGTCTATTGATGGCGGATGAGAATTTGGTATGCTGACATAGAAGTTGCATGGAATAAGACACAGGGAAACACTGATTAAGGAGTGGAGAAAGAAGCTTAAAGATGATTTAGGTTATTGCATTTGTTATGCATTATTTATTTTTGCTGTATTGGCTTGGATTACCGAAGTATTGTTCGCGGTTTGTTTTTAGGTTTAGGTTGAACTTTTATCCTTTATGTCTTTAAGAAGACATACCTTCTAGCAATTTTTGTGGGGAACTTGCTGGCATTTCTCGTTTTTGTAGCAACACTTCTATTATTTTAAATCGAATTAAGATTAAGAGGTATAAAAAGATTATTAAAAAAGAGGAGATAATATTATGAAGGAATTTTATTTACCATCCACGGATGGAAAAAATCATCTGCACGTTGTTATTTGGGAGCCAAATATGCCAGTAATTGGAATTGTTCAGATTTCCCATGGAATGGTTGAATATATAAAACGCTATGATGAATTTGCAAGGTACTTAAACCAATATGGTATTCTTGTAATTGGGAATGACCATCTTGGTCATGGAGAAACGGCAAAAACAGATGACGATTTGGGGTATTTTTGTCCAAGCAACATGAGTGAAACTGTCGTTGCAGATTTATATGAAGTAACCCGTTTTGCAAAGAAAAATTACCCTAATGTTCCTTACTTCTTGTTTGGACACAGTATGGGGTCATTTATGGCAAGGCGCTATATAATGACATGTGGAAATGAGTTGGATGGAGTGATTATTTCCGGAACAGGCAACCAATCTGGAAGTGTACTGAAAGCTGGTAAAATAATGGTATCGCTGACTAAATTCTTTAAGGGAGACCGCTATAGATCCAAGATGCTGAAAAATATGTTTTTCAGCAAATATAATGATCATATTTCAAACGTCAGGACATCAAATGATTGGCTTACAAAGGATGAAACTATTGTTGATAAATATAACACAGATAAGTATTGTACATATTCCTTCACGGTAAATGGATACCGTACTTTATTGGACGTGCTGTCATTCATACAGAATTCAAATAATATTGCAAAAATACCGAACAACCTTCCTGTATTTTTGATTGCAGGAGAAGAAGACCCTGTTGGGAATTATGGAAAAGCAGTTAAAAATGTTTATGAAATCTATAAAAAAGCAGGAATTAAGGATATTTCGATAAAACTTTATAAAAATGATAGACATGAATTGATCAATGAGACAGACAAAGAAGACGTTTATGACGATATCAGGCATTGGCTGATTTGTCATTTGTAATTTGATTTACCTACAATATAGCACTGAATTTTTTGCTTTTAGGAAGTTTCAGTGCTTTATTTTTTGTTCATTGTGGAAAATATGTGAGTTTGGTATAATATTTTTCATACGAATGGAATGATATACAGAACAGGAGGGATTGATAAGTGTCGGATATTACAAAAAGAGCATTAGAGGCATCTCTCAAAAAGATGTTACTGAAAAAGCCGGTTACCAAAATTACGATTAATGATATTACAGAAGACTGTGGTGTCAATCGTGCAACTTTTTATTATCATTTCAAAGATATTTATGACCTCATTGAATGGTCCTGTGAGGAGGATTCCCGCATAGCAGCAAATGGAAATACTACATATGATACATGGGAACAGGGATTTCTGAATATTTTTCAAGCCGTAGAAGAAAACAAGCCTTTTATACTTAATGTTTACCGTCATGTGAGTCAGGAACAGATTATTCAATATCTGTACAGGGTTGTTTATCAATTGATTATTAACGTTGTTGAAGAATGTGCACAAGGCATGAGTGTCAGGGAGGAGGATAAAAAATTTATTGCCGATTTTTACAAGTATGCTTTTGTAGGTATGATGCTGGACTGGATACGGCAGGACATGAAACCATCACCGGAAAAGATGATTTTCAGACTGAGTAATTTAATAGAGGGAGATATCATTCGTATGCTTGAAAAATGCCGGATTGATAAGCCATATGATAATATCAGCAAATGAGGGAGTTTGTCGAAAAAAACAACAATATAGCCCTGTCATCGAAGAATTCGATGATGGGGCTATTCTGTTGATTGAGAGTAGTTATCATACAATGTATATTGAGGATGTAATTGAAAAACATATATAACGAATTGAAATTCAGGAGGTATGATTATGTATTATTCAAGTGGAAACTATGAAGCTTTTGCTCATCCGCAGAAACCAGAAGGAGTAGATCACAAGTCAGCTTATATTATTGGTACAGGGCTGGCAGCACTTTCAGCCGCATGTTACCTTGTCCGTGATGGTCAGATGAAAGGTGAACGTATACACATTTTTGAAAAAGATCCGATTCCTGGTGGTGCCTGTGATGGGTTTGAATATCCGGGTGTAGGTTATGTAATGCGTGGTGGACGTGAAATGGATAACCATTTTGAAGTTATGTGGGATTTGTTCCATTCTATCCCATCTATTGAAACTGAGGGAGTCAGTGTACTGGATGAGTATTATTGGCTCAATAAAGAAGATCCGAATTACTCCCTTTGCCGTGCTACTGTCAACCGGGGACAGGATGCACATACAGATAAGAAATTTGCAGTTTCAGACAAAGCACAGATGGAGATCATGAGGCTGTTTTTCACGCCGGATGAAGAATTGTATGATAAACGTATTGATGAATATTTTGACGATGAAGTATTTGATTCAAACTTCTGGCTGTACTGGCGGACGATGTTTGCGTTTGAAAACTGGCACAGCGCACTGGAAATGAAGCGTTACATTAAGCGGTATATTCACCATATTGGAGGGCTTCCTGATTTCACCGCTCTGCGCTTTACAAAATATAATCAGTATGAGAGTATGATCCTTCCTATGGTAAAATATCTGGAAAATGCCGGTGTCGTATTCCACTATAATACAAAGGTTGTAAATGTTGAGTTTGATGTTACATCCGATAGAAAGCAGGCTACCCGTATTGAAGTCGAAACAGAAGGCGAGACCCGCTTCGTTGATCTCACAGAGGATGATCTTGTATTCATTACAAATGGAGGATGTGTGGAAAATTCTGCAATGGGATCACAAAATACGCCGGCTCCATATAATCCGGAAATCAAGCCAGGTGGCGGATGGGATATGTGGAGACGTATTGCCGCCCAGAGCCCTGACTTTGGAAATCCTGATAAATTCTGTTATGACAGTGAACTGTGTAACTGGATGAGTGCCACTGTGGAGACACTTGATCAAAGAATTATTCCATATATCACAAATATCTGTAAAAGAGATCCGTTTACTGGTAAAGTGGTCACCGGCGGTATTGTATCTGTAAAAGATTCCAGCTGGCTTTTGAGTTGGACGATTAACCGTCAGCCACAGTTCCGTTCCCAGCCGAAAGACCATTGTCTCGTTTGGATATATGCGCTCTTTAATGACAGACCTGGTGACTATGTCAAAAAGCCGATGAGAGATTGTACGGGTAAAGAAATCTGTATGGAATGGCTGTACCATATTGGTGTGCCGGAAAGTGAAATTGAAGAGTTGGCTGCGAATAGTGCAAATACGGTTCCTGTTATGATGCCTTATATTGATGCCTTTTTCATGCCTCGAAATGATACAGACCGTCCAAAAGTTGTTCCTGATGGAGCAGTAAACTTTGCATTTATTGGCCAGTTTGCCGAGACAGCAAGGGATACTATTTTTACGACAGAGTATTCTATGCGTACCGGTATGGAAGCTGTTTATACCTTGCTTAATGTGGATCGTGGAGTCCCGGAGGTTTGGGGCAGCACATATGATGTGAGGGATCTTTTGAACGCAACTGTTAAATTGCGCGATGGAGAACCACTGACTCAGATGAAGTTGGGAATCAAGGAAAAGATTGCTGTTAAAAAGGCTTTAGACTTTATCAAAAACACAGATGTGGAAAAACTGCTGAAAGAATATCATGTTATTTGAAGCTAAGAGTACAAAGACACTTTTGGAAGATACAGTGGAGAGGAAATCGTATAGGATGTTTGTTGAAAATATCCAAAGGTACAGAAGGTGGCAGGATATCAGACCGATGTGACAGTGAAAGGGACAAATTTGAGTCTTCCACAGTGAGGGCATCCATACATGGCACAACCAAAAGATGGATGCCCAAAGTTAATCATTTTATCGATATTTTCCATCTCAATAGCTCTGGGATGAAGAGTGAATTATTTCTTCGTAATAGTCTGAAAAAAATTTTACAAGATACTCATAAGCCTACAATGCAGTTACAGGAGGGATGGAATGCCAGATTTTTATGGATTTTATACAGGAAAAACATTAGATGCTTATGAATGGATGGGAGCCCATCTGATGCAAAGCGGAGTAAAGTTTTCTACCTTTGCACCAAATGCCAGAGATGTAGTTCTTTTGTGGAATGGTCAGGAAATTCCTATGAATAAAATACACGATGGAAATTTTTATGAAGTTTATGTAGAAGGTGCAAAGGAAGGGGAATGCTACGAATATCGTATTTATGGACAAAACGGAAGTGCCACGGATCATTGTGATCCTTATGGGTTTGGAATGCAGCTAAGACCGGATCATCAATCCGTGATTAGAAATCTTTATGATTATCAGTTTCAGGATGATACATGGATGGATACCAGAAATGACAGGAAAGGTGAACCACTGAACATTTATGAATTGCATATAGGATCCTGGAAACGAAAGATTGAAGAGAATTATGAATGGTACCGATACGATGAGCTTGCAGAACCCCTGATTACTTATCTAAAAGAAACAGGATATAATTATGTGGAATTTCTCCCCATCAGTGAGCATCCCTGTGATGAAAGCTGGGGTTACCAAAATACAGGTTTTTTTGCACCTACCAGCAGATATGGTACTCTGAATGAGCTGAAAATCTTGATTGACAGACTCCATCAGAACAACATTGGAGTAATTCTTGATTTTGTGCCGGTGCATTTTGCTATAGATGATTACAGCTTGACAAAATATGATGGGAGCTGCTTATATGAATATCCAAGTAAGGATGTGGGAGTCAGCGAATGGGGCAGCCATAATTTCATGCATTCCAGGGGAGAAGTACGAAGTTTTCTGCAGTCTGCAGCAAATTATTGGATGAAAGAATTTCATTTTGACGGACTGCGTATGGATGCTATAAGTCGCATCATTTACTGGCAGGGCGATGAGCACCGAGGTGTCAATGGAAACGCCGTGGAGTTTATCAAATTTATGAATCAGGAACTGAAAAGATTAAATTCCGGATGTATTCTGGTAGCAGAGGATTCTACAAATTTTCCAAATGTGACGAAACCGGTATGTGAAGGTGGACTTGGCTTTGACTATAAATGGGATATGGGCTGGATGCATGATACGTTGGAGTACTTCCAATCGAATCCACAGAATCGAAGCGAAAAGTATCATAAACTAACATTCTCCATGCATTATTTTAGGAATGAAAACTTTTTATTGCCTTTATCTCATGATGAAGTGGTTCATGGAAAAGCCACAATCTTGCAAAAAATGAATGGGCAATATGAAGATAAATTTCCACAGGCAAGAGCCCTGTATCTTTATATGATGATTCATCCCGGAAAAAAACTCAATTTCATGGGAAATGAAATTGGACAGTTGAGAGAATGGGATGAAAAAAGAGAGCAGGACTGGAATCTTAGAAAATATCCGATTCATGATTCTTTTTATCGATTTATGAAGGAGCTAAATCATGCTTATCTGGAACATCCGGCGCTGTCTTCCTGGGATTATCTGGAAGAAGGATTTTCGTGGTTGGACTGTCATCAGGAGAGCCGACGTATTTATGCAATTTTAAGAAGAGGCAAGGATGAAAAACTGGCAGCAATCTTTAATTTCAGTGACCAGATACAGAACGATTATGAAGTGGAGATTGAAGAGGCAAAACAGGTTAAGATGCTTGTTTATAGTGACTGGAACCGTTTTGGTGGTGATTCCCCAGAAAATCTGGAAATCTGTACCCTTAAAAATGGTGTGCTAAACTGTACATTAAATCCGTTTTCTGCTGTTCTGTTAGAAATAAAGTAAATTTGGAAATTATGAAATGTAAAAAAGCGAAGGTTATCTTTGGAATTTAATCAAGGATAGCATTCGCTTTCCTTTTTAGTGGGTTGGAGAAGATGCAAATTATCAATAGAAGAAAGAGTGGAAAGAAAGCCGGCACAAAGATCAGAACAATCCTCAAAAAAGAAACCAAAGAAAAGAGAGTCGGTGATCAAGAGATTACGGGAAAAACAGATTGCAATCGCTGTGAAATCTGGAAAACCGGTACCGAGATATTTGGAGCAGGATATGGAAAGGAGGAGAGGATAAATGCTATGAAACTGTCAAAGTATGAAAAAGAAACGATTATCCTGACAAATGAAGAGGAGAAATATCTGGAGTGTCTAAGTAATACAGCCCCAAAAGGGAAAATTTTAAACAAACTATCATTATTAGGATTCGAAATTGTTCTTGGAATGATTCAGGCTAATTTCAAAGTAAGGTTTTTCTTTTTTATCTATTAAGTGTTTATGACCTTTGCTATAATAATATAAAATGGTTTCTAGTAAAATGATGTATATGAAAGATAATTGGAGGCATCGATGATTAAAATAGAACAAGTTTTTTCGATAAAAAAATGGGAAATAGTACAGGATTCCTTGGCAGAAACAACAGGTATGGCAATTTTGATGGTGGATTATAAGGGAAGACCGATTACAAAGCATAGTTGTTGCTGTGAGTTTTGTGACAAGGTAAGATCAGATGAGGTTTTGAAAAAGTATTGTGAAAAATGTGATTCTCGAGGTGGAGCGGAAGCAGTGAGACAAAACAAGCCATATATTTATAAGTGTTGCTTTGGAATGGTGGATGTGGCAATTCCCATTGTGTTTAAAGAGACATATTTAGGTGCAGTAATGATCGGACAAGTAAGGACAGATTATAATGATTTAGAGCAGATTGCTTCAGCCCCAGAAAATAAAATAATTCAAGGGAAATTGAAAGCTTTAAAAGATGAATATGAGAAGGTTCGTGAATTGGATTTTAATAAGATTAATACAGTTTCATATATGTTATATGATATTTGCAACTATATTGTCGAGAGGGAAAATCAAAATGCCATGGGTGTACACGAGGAAGATTTCGTTCTTCATAAAGAAAATGAAGAAAGGGTCAAAAAGAATAGAATTGTGGAAATGGCACAGAAATATATTGAAGAGAATTTAGAAAATAATGTTACTCTTGCAGAAACAGCAAAAAACTGTCATGTAAGTGCCAGTCATTTAAGCAGGTTGTTTATAAAAGAAACCGGAGAAGGATTTTCGGTATATGTATCAAATGCAAAAATAGAAAAAGCAAAAGAATGGTTGGAAATAGAAGAATGGTCTGTTAGCGATATTAGTTATCGGTTGGGATTTAATGAAACGGGATATTTTATTCGAACATTCAAGAAAAAAGTAGGGATGACACCGGGAATGTATCGCAAGCATAGGGAGAATGTACATAAAAAAGTGAAAAATTAATACAATTTATCATAAAAGTGCAATTGAAAAGCGATAAAGCAAAAAAGTAATAGCAAAAAATACAAAAACAAGATTTATAATCACGCAGAAATTAGCGGAAATATATAATAAGATAATGCTATCAAAAAACGGTGAAAGAAGGAGGAAATTATTGTGAGAAAAGCATTTATCTGTCCAACAAAATATGTACAGGGAGAAGATGAGATTTTAAATCTTGGTTATTTTGTAAAAACATTTGGGGATTCAGCGCTTTTGATTGCTCATCCGGATGATGTAAAAAGAGTAGGGGACAAATTAAAGCGTACTGCAGAAAAATTCAATATTCGTTTTGTGGAAAGTGAATTCTGTGGAGAATGTTCAAGAAGAGAAGTTTCTAGATTACAGGAACTGGCAAAAGAAAGTAATTGCACATGTACCATCGGTCTAGGGGGAGGAAAAGCCATTGATACAGCAAAGTGTGTGGCAGAGGGAGAAAATCTGATCATTGTTCCTACCATTGCAGCTACGGATGCACCAACCAGTCATTCAGCAGTTTTATATACTCCAGAAGGTGCCTTTGATGATTATGCATATTTCAAACAGAGCCCAAGCGTGATTTTAATTGATACTACGGTAATTGCCAACGCGCCTGTTCGCTTTTTGGTATCAGGAATGGGAGATGCATTATCTACATTTTTCGAAGCACGTGCTAATGTACAATCATATTCAAGAGTTAATGCAGGACTTCCATGTGGCTTTCGTGAAGGCGTGTGTGGTGAAGCAAGAGGGACAAAGGCTGCATTTGCGTTAGCCTCCCTTTGTTATGAATCTCTTTTAGAAGATGGATGGAAAGCAAAGCTTGCATGCGAAAATCATGTGGTAACAGAATCCCTGGAAAAGATAATTGAGACCAATATTTTACTTTCTGGACTTGGATTTGAGAGTGGCGGTTTGGCAGCAGCTCATGCTATCCATGATGGACTTACAATCTTAGAGGGGACACATAAATATTTTCATGGTGAAAAGGTAGCTTTCGGAACTATAGCACAGCTTGCGCTTGAAAATGCGCCTATGGAAGAAATAGAAGAAGTTCTTGAGTTCTGTTTATCCATTGGACTTCCGGTTTGCTTGGAGGATATTGGAGTGAATAACATCACAGAAGAAGAGTTATATCAAGTGGCAGAAAAGGCTTGTATTCCAGAAGAATCTATTTATGCAATGCCATTCCCTGTTACAGTGGAAAAGGTTGCTGCAGCAATTAAACTGGCAGATTCTATTGGAAAAGAATACAAAACACGCAATTGTTAAGGATAGGAGGAATGAAGTATGAAAAAAATCATTAACCGTCCGGAAACAGTTGTGGAAGAAATGTGTAAAGGACTTGCTTTAACAAATCCGGATTTGGAATTTATAAAAAAATACAAGATTATTCGAAAAAAAACTCTTGATAAAAAGAAGGTTAGCCTGATTAGTGGTGGGGGAAGTGGTCACGAACCGGCACACGCAGGATTTGTGGGGAAGGGAATGCTGGATGCGGCTGTTTGCGGAGATGTTTTTGCGTCACCGTCTCAGATTCAGGTGTATCAAGCGATTAAGGAAACTGCCGGTGATAAGGGTACACTTCTGATTATAAAGAACTATAGTGGTGATATGATGAATTTCAAAAATGCAGCTCACCTTGCAGAAGAAGATGGGATTCAAGTAGATTATGTAAAGGTGGATGATGATATTGCTGTTAAGGATAGCCTCTATACGGTAGGCAGGCGAGGTGTTGCAGGTACAGTCCTAGTACATAAAATAGCAGGTGCAGCAGCAGAAAAAGGAGGATCTCTGAAACAGGTGAAAACTGCGGCGGAAAATGCAATAAGTAATGTGCGAAGCATAGGATTTGCACTGAGTTCATGTACTGTTCCGGCAAAAGGAACTCCAACCTTTGAATTAAAAGAACATGAGATGGAGTATGGCGTTGGTATTCACGGAGAACCTGGAATTCAAAGGGAAAACATTCCTTCGGCAGATGAGCTGGCTAAAAGAATGACAGATGCATTGATAACAGAATTAAATGTAACTCAAGGAGAAGAAGTGACCGTTCTGGTGAATGGATTTGGAAGCACTCCCTTACAGGAGTTGTATCTTTTTAATTATGCAGTAGCAAAGGTGCTTCGCGAAAAGAAAATACGTATTTACAGAAGCTTTGCAGGAAATTATATGACAAGTATTGATATGCTTGGAGCATCTTTAACTTTTATGAAAATGAATGCAGAATTAAAAGAACTTTTAGATCAAGAATCGGAAGCGCCGGCATTTTCTGTAAAGGGGCATGTTCCGGAAATTGTACTTGAGGAAGAGACACTTGAATGTAAAAAAGAAGAGGATTTGATAGAAGAACCATATAAAGCTTGTGCAGAAGTAAACAATGAAAAAGTTACACTAGAAAATATCGTTTATATGGTAGACACCATGAGCCACTGCATTATCAAAAATGAGGTTCCATTCTGTGAACTTGATTCCCATGCCGGTGATGGAGATTTTGGAATGAGTGTGGCAAAAGGATTTCGTCAGCTTAAGAAAGAGTGGAAAGAACTTACGAAAGAGCATACATCCAGTATAGGAGAATTTCTTCAGGCGTGTTCATTGGTGATTATGGAACATTGTGGAGGGGCGTCCGGACCAATCTGGGGTTCTGCATTCCGAGCAGCAGGAAAAATGACAGATGGAAAAACAGAGCTGGAGATTTTAGAATTTGCGGATATGATGCAGGCGGCAGTAGCAGGAATCCAGAAAACGGGAGAATATTCTTTTGGACGAGGTGCAGTAGTGGGTGATAAAACGCTGATTGATGCGTTGGTCCCGTGTGCAGATACTTGGGCAACTTGTGCAAATAAAAAAGAAACATTCGAACATGCTTTTACACAAGCAGCGCAGGCAGCAGTGCAAGGCGCAAAAGCTACAGAGACAATTGCGGCAAGAATGGGACGTGCAGGTACTGTTGGTGATAGAAGTATTGGATATCCAGATGCAGGCGCGTATGCTCTTGGTGTGATATTTACAGATTTGAAGAATACACTTGTATTTTGAATAAAAAGGAATGGCATTAATAAGTTTTAATGGAGGTGTGTGTGTATGTTACACGAAGTAAAATTTCAATCCTTTAACGAAAGAGATCAAGTTTATGGTTGGATTTATGTTCCAGCCACAAAGCCAAAAGGAATCGTTCAAATAATCCATGGTTTTGGAGAGCATTCTAGACGTTATCTACATTTGATTGTAAAATTTATGGATGCAGGCTATATTGTTGCTGCTGATGACCATGTAGGACATGGTAAAACGGCATTGGAAAACAATACATGGGGAGATTGGGGCGACAAAGGTGCTCATACTATGATGGAAGACGAATATACCCTTACAACTCTTGTTAAAGAGAAATATCCAAAGCTTCCATATTTTTTATTCGGACATAGCATGGGATCTATGATTGCAAGAGACTATGCGTCGAAATATGGAACTGAACTTGATGGACTGATAATTTGTGGCACATGTGGTGTATTCCGTCATTCTGCAGAAAGTGCCAAATTTTTGAAAAAATTGATTGATGAAGGAAAAGGCAAAGAAGCAGATCCCTCTATTGTAAATATATTACTGGGATGGATGTGCGAATATTGTGGAGAAATAAAACTTGGAAATGAGTGGATTTGTCATAGTGAATATGTGCAACAGGATCATGCGGACGATCCTTTTGACGCATTTACTAAACCGACAAATAATCAATCTTTGTATAATTTTACACAGTTAATGGATGTAATCACTGGGAAAGAATGGGCTGAAAAAATCCCAACGGAGCTCCCAATTTATAACATTGCAGGTGATATGGATCCAGTTGGCGAATACGGAGAGGGGGTATACGAGGTCGCTAATTGGCTACGTTCTACGGGACATCGTGTTACAACAAAACTCTATCCTGGTTATCGTCATGAAATTCTAAACTATACGGAGATTAAAGACGAAGTAGAAGCTGGGGTTATTGCATTTATGGATGCAAATATAATTTGAAATTGAAAAATTCTATAAAAAAGGGCGATATCGGTGAATTACTTAAAGTATGCGCGCTTATTATAATGGAGCATTTCGGAGGTGCATGGATTGGAGGCAGACACTGGTACATGCTTTTGAACCATGGATTTAACATTGGATTGAAGAAGTGGGGGCTTATGCATTAGGAGTATGAATGTAGTAAATTTCATAATCAGTAAAGATTTACTTGAAAATAGGATAAAAGATGGAGTAGGATGGCTCAATCCCTTATCCTATTACTTAGTTAAAGTTGAAATATAAGTTGTAGAGTCATATACGAGACATGTATGTACGGTTCAATGGGAGGGGCGAGAAATTTATACTTCCTCTACCCTATTCGTTTTACTAGCCCCTTACGAAGAACCCTCTTAAATCGCCCCTCATAAAGTTTGAATACCCCAAAGCTTCCCATTGTCGAAACTTATATCGGCAATGGGAAGCTTTTATTAATTTAGGACTTTGAATGAATCCAGACAAACATGTTAAGATTGCCTAGTTTTTGGATATATAGAAGACGTTTGCCCATAGAAGAAGAATGAAATAGTATGTAGAATTTAGGTAAGAAAAAGAGAATGGAGGTGAAAATATTGAAAAAGATTCGTATGGCAAGAGATGGGTATGTTTTGATTTCAATTATTTTCTATATAGCTGGAATCGTATGTATGACAATACCATCTATATCCCCACTGGTGCTATGTATCACAGGGGGCATCATATTAGTTGCCTATGGAATTGTTAAGATTATTGGATATCTTTCAGATGATT
The DNA here is from genome assembly GCF_951230155.1 of Parablautia sp. Marseille-Q6255. Lineage (GTDB taxonomy): Bacteria > Bacillota > Clostridia > Lachnospirales > Lachnospiraceae > Choladousia. The sequence goes on along the minus strand of NZ_CATNVD010000016.1, from coordinate 51,929 downwards.
TGTATGATCTGGCTTTCCAATATGATCTGGCTTGTGGAATATTCCTGATAGTGCTTGGTGTGATAGTGCTTGGATGCAATTTGCGTATCCGTTCATATCTTTCACCAGGACTTGGATTGTTGATTTTGCTTGATGCTGTATTAAAAGTTCAGACTGCAAAAGACGCAAAAGTATTTGGACTTGAAATATGGAAATGGATATTGACACTTTCCATCATTGTAGCTGCTTTTGGGATCTTAATTATAATAAAGCCGTTTCAGGAAAGTCAGATCAGTCATGTCATTATCGGATGCGGTTTCTTTGCAGAAGGTCTCATGAACCATCTCACGGTCAAGGAGACGGTGAAGATTGCAAAACAAATCCAAGGACAGGAAAAGAACGAGGAAGATACTGACTGGGAAGAATAGCATGTTTAAGTAAAATTTATTATTAACAAATATAAAATCTTAGGAGGAACTCTATTATGAACGCATCAAATACTTTAAAGAAACTGGGAATTGAGCAGACATTCAATTATATTTACAAGGATCCGGATAAGCATATGCCGAAGATGATGGACTGGGCGGACAAATTTGCTGATGGTGAATTTATTTCTCAGAGAAAAATTATTCGGGAAGCAATTACAGATCCGGAACATCCTTATTATAGCTATATCCGCCGTCTTTTTAAAGAGGTAGATCCCAATGTGACTAAGACACTTGCCGTGAATCTTTTTATTAATGCCAGTCTGGTTGGCTGGAAAAAGGAAGAAGAACTGAGAAAGAAGTATAACTGTAATATTCCATGGGCTATCCTTCTGGATCCCACATCGGCCTGTAATCTGCACTGTACTGGTTGTTGGGCAGCGGAATATGGACACAAATTAAATCTTACTTATGATGAGATTGATGATATTATCTGCCAGGGAAAAGAATTGGGCGTTTATTTGTACATTTACACTGGTGGGGAGCCGCTGGTCCGTAAAAAAGACTTGATTCGGATCTGTGAAAAGCATTCGGATTGCGTATTCCTTTGCTTTACAAATTCAACATTGATTGACGAAGAATTTGCGGATGAAATGCTCCGTGTAGGTAATTTTGTACCAGCCATTTCTCTGGAAGGATTTGAAGAGGCAACTGATGGACGACGTGGAGCTGGTGTATATCAGAAAGTACGTAAAGCCATGGAACTTCTCAGAAGAAAGAAACTGATTTATGGAATTTCTTGCTGCTATACCAGTGCCAATTATGATTCAATTACATCAGAGGAATTCTATGATACATTGATTGAAATGGGCGCCTATTTTGTATGGTATTTCCATTATATGCCGGTAGGAAACGATGCTGTTCCAGAGTTGATGCCTACACCGCAGCAGCGTACCGGAGTTTATGAGAAAATCCGTCGTTATCGTGCCACAAAGCCATTATTTGCACTGGATTTTCAGAATGATGCAGAATATGTTGGTGGATGTATCGCTGGTGGTCATCGCTACTTACATATTAATGCTAACGGTAATATCGATCCTTGCGTATTTATCCATTATTCAGATTCTAATATTCGGGAAAAGACGCTTCTGGAAGCACTGCAGTCACCGATGATGATGGCTTACCATGATAATCAGCCATTTAATGATAATATGCTTCGTCCGTGTCCTATGCTGGAAAATCCTGACAAGCTTCGCGCAATGGTTGAAAAATCAGGAGCTCACTCAACAGATCTTCAATCTCCAGAAACAGCAGAACATCTTTGTGCAAAATGTGACCAGTATGCGAAGAATTGGAAGCCAGTTGCAGATGAACTTTGGAAAGAGAACAGAGCGAAAAAGGGAATCGCAAATTAAAGAAACAACTATGAATTTGAATATCAAAGTATTTATTCAGGTAATCGGAAAAAAGATGAAAGGAAATGAAAAATGAATAAAAGTAAACGATTTTTTACATCGGAGTCTGTCACAGAAGGGCATCCAGATAAAATGTGTGATGCTATTTCAGATGCCGTGCTGGATGAATTGTTGAAGCAGGATCCTATGAGCCGGGTGGCGTGTGAGACGGTAACGACTACGGGTCTTGTTATGGTAATGGGAGAAATTACTTCCAATGCATATGTAGATATCCAGAAGGTGGTTCGAGATACAATCAGGGAAATTGGATATACAAATGCAGAGTATGGTTTTGATGCAGATACCTGTGGTGTGTTAACAGCCATTGATGAACAGTCGGCAGATATAGCAATGGGTGTGGATAAGGCTCTTGAGGCAAAAGAACATAATTTGTCGGATGAAGAGATTGAAGCCATCGGAGCCGGAGATCAGGGGATGATGTTTGGATATGCGACGAATGAGACTAAGACGTATATGCCCTATCCCATTGAGCTTGCACATAAGCTGGCATTGCAGCTGACAAAAGTACGAAAAGAAGGAATACTTCCATATTTGAGACCAGATGGAAAAACCCAGGTAACTGTAGAATATGATGAAAAGGACAAACCACTCAGACTGGATGCCGTAGTGCTTTCTACACAGCATGATCCGGAAATAACACAGGAACAGATTCAGTTGGATATTAAAAAATATGTGTTTGACGAAATCCTGCCTGGTGGAATGGTGGACGAGAATACAAAATTCTATATCAATCCAACAGGCCGTTTTGTAATAGGTGGACCGCATGGAGACAGTGGATTGACAGGCCGTAAGATTATTGTAGATACATATGGAGGATATGCGCGGCATGGTGGTGGAGCTTTTTCGGGAAAGGACTGTACTAAGGTAGATCGCTCTGCATCATATGCGGCCCGTTATGCGGCAAAAAACATTGTAGCGTCAGGGTTGGCTGAAAAATGTGAGGTGCAGCTTTCCTATGCTATTGGTGTAGCACAGCCTACCTCAATTATGGTGGACACGTTTGGAACAGGAAAACTTTCAGATGAGAGAATTACGGAGATTGTAAGAGAGAACTTTGATTTCCGCCCAGCTGGTATTATCAAAGAATTGACTTTAAGAAGACCTATTTACAGACAGACAGCTGCTTATGGACATTTTGGAAGAGAAGATTTGGATCTTCCATGGGAAAGGCTGGATAAAGTAAATGAATTAAAGAAATATTTGTAATAGTATAAAAATGGCACAGGAGGATTATGAGATGAATGTTGCGATTGTAACAGACAGCAACAGTGGGATCTTTGAAGAAGAAGGAAAGATTCTAGGTGTCCATGTCATTCCAATGCCGGTGATTCTGGAAGGGAAAACATACTATGAAGGCATTGATTTAACTCATGAGGAGTTTTATCAATGCCTTGAGGAAAAAAGAGAAGTTTTTAGTTCTCAGCCTTCACCAGCAGAAGTTTTAGACATGTGGGATAAACTGCTCTTATCCGAATATGATGAGCTTGTATATATTCCAATGTCCAGCGGACTTAGTGGTTCCTGTCAAACAGCTCAGGTACTGGCACAGGATTATGAAGAAAAAGTACAGGTGGTTGATAATCATCGCATTTCTGTCACCCAGAGGCAGTCCGTGTTGGATGCACTGATGTTGAAAGAAAAAGGGTGTTCTGCAAAAGAAATAAAAGAAGCCTTAGAACAAACTGCTTATGAATCCATTGTCTATGTAGGCGTGGAAACCTTAGAATATTTGAAAATGGGAGGACGTGTCACTCCGGCGGGAGCTGCCATGGGCACATTGTTAAGTATAAAACCACTGCTTGTAATTGCCGGGGAACGTTTAGATGCCTATGCAAAAGTTCGTGGAACAAAAAGCTGTAAAAAGCGTCTGCTTATGGAAATGAAAACAATTGCAGATGAATTTCATAAAAATAGTGATGAGATATATGTTGGCGTCGCAGGGAGCTTCGGAAAAAAAGAAGAACATCAGGAATGGATGGAAATGGCCCAAGAGATGTTTCCTTGGGAAGATGTTAAATACGATCCGCTGACTTTCAGTATCAGCTGTCATGTAGGACCAGGGGCTTTCGGTATGGGGATAAGTAGAAAAATAAGAATTTAGAATAAGTGGGGAATCAAATGAAGCGTTCATGGTTTAGAGCATTGCTCTTGAGACGAGTACAAGTATTATTCTTGTTGATTTTACAACTTTGCTTTTTGTTCTTTATTTTTCAAAATGAAAGCTTTATTGCACAAGTATTACGAAGCGTTGTTCATATAATCAGTGGGTTTCTTGTCCTTTATATCATTTCTAAAAAGGACAAAGGGGCCAATAAAGTAATCTGGATTTTTTTGATTTTATTGTTTCCGTTGTTTGGAAGTCTGTTGTATATCTTATATAATTTTCAGGCATCTACAAGAAAATTTGAACAGAAAATATTTCAGATCGGACAAAAGAACAGAACCCTTTATGGATTACCTGGAAGTGCAGAAAAATCTGCATATTATGAGGCTCCTGCTCATATACCACAGATCCGGTATCTAAAGTATGCTGGTTTTCCTGTTTATGATGATACCCAGACTGAGTACCTTTCGCCGGGAGAGAAATTTTTTCCTATTTTCCTGGAGGAATTGAAAAAGGCACAAAAATATATTTTTATAGAATACTTTATTATAAAAGAAGGATTGATGTGGCAGTCTATTTTGGATATTTTGAAAGAAAAGGTTTCTCAAGGTGTTGAGGTGCGAGTTATTTATGATGATATTGGATGTTTTCTCGCACTACCGAAAGACTATGCGATGCAATTGAAAAATATTGGTATTAAATGTGAAGTGTTTAATCCATTTCGTCCTGTTCTTACGGCTATTCAGAATAATCGGGATCATAGGAAAATTACTGTAATTGATGGGAAGGTTGCTTTTACTGGAGGCTTAAATCTGTCTGATGAGTACATCAATACTTATGAAAAACATGGGTATTGGAAAGATGCAGTTATACAAATCAAAGGGAAAGCTGCATGGAGTTTGACATTAATGTTTTTGGAAATGTGGGAATTATGTTGTGGAATACCAGATGACATAGAGTGCTTTTTCCCAAAAAATGAAGTAGATGAAAGAATAGAATCAGATGGATTTGTACAACCCTATTCGGATAGTCCTGTGGATAATGAAAACGTGGGAGAACATGTATATCTTCAGATTATAAATAATGCTAAGGATTATGTCTATATCTGTACGCCATATTTGATTGTCGATGACAGCATGGTATCTGCATTGTGCTTAGCGGCTAAAAGCGGTGTAGATGTGCGGATTATCACTCCTCATATTTATGACAAGGCCTTGATTCATTTGACTACACGATCATTTTACAGGGAATTGATATATGGTGGTGTGAAAATATATGAATATTCAAAAGGATTTATGCATTCTAAAATATTTGTTTCCGATGACCAGATAGCGACTGTAGGAACAACGAATTTAGATTTTAGAAGCCTCTATCTGCATTTCGAATGTGGAGTATGGATGTATAACAGTAAGGCAGTATTACAAATTAAAAAAGATTATTTTGATACATTGAATGAGTGCACGCAGATTACATTAGAAGAGTGTATAGAAAGGTTGCCAATAAGGGTATTTCAGGAAATCTTGAGAATATTTGCCCCACTAATGTAAAGAGCACCGTCAAGTTGAAGCGGTGCTCAATCTAATCGGGTATTATGTCCTTGAAGATTCGGACAATTCAAGAAATGCCTGCTTCAAAGAATCTCCAATCAAATCAGTAATACGAGTAACTGACTTCAAAAGGTCAAAGTTCATGTTTTTGTCCAGCCAATCTAATGTGTATCCAAGAAGGCAACATTTATAGTACTGTATTAGGATAGTTTTATCTTCAGAAGGAATATTCAAATCTTTGGTAACAGTATGTACATATTGAGTTACTGTGTAGAGTATGATTCTTTCTAATTCGCTTTGGAATATATCTCGTTTCACAGAACGGTATATATGGAGCATGGCTTTTTTACGTTTTAAGCAACGCTCAACAATTGGAATCAAGCAATCCGTCGGTGAACCAAAATGTCCGTTAGTCTGGATGATTTGATCTACATCAGATTTTATCGTAGTTTCCAGAAGCTCAGGAATGTCATGAAAATGATAGTAAAAGGTGTTTCGATTGACTTGGCAGAGTTCTACGATATCCCTTACAGTAATCTTGGTGTAGGGACGTTCTTCCAACAACTGCCAGAAAGCATCTATGATGGCAGATTTTGTATGGTTCATATATATCAACTCGCTTTTTGTTTTTTTATATCGTAGCATAAAATGTCGAAGGATACAATGGTGTAGAATAATGAAAAAATTCGGAAAGATGATAAAAGGTATTTTGAGAATATGGTTCTTTTATTTGATAGTATGTCTGGTGATCCCGCCGCTGTATCACAAACGAGCTGATGAAGAAAACAGAGAGTGTGAAAGGGCGTTAAATATGGCTGGACAGGAGAGGATATTAAATATAGAAAATAATGTGGATGCGTTGGTGTGGCGGCTCCGTTTAATCGAATCGGCAAAAGAAAATATCGTGCTTGCAACTTTTGATTTTCGTGACGATAACAGTGGTCAGGATATGATGGCTGCACTATTAAATGCTGCAGATAGAGGTGTAAAGGTTCAGATATTAGTTGATGGCATAAATGGAACATTATATTTGAGAGGAAGTAGAAATTTTCGGGAACTTACGTCGCATGAAAATGTGGAGGTTAAGCTATACAATCCTATTACGCTGATAAAACCGTGGAAAAATAATTACAGAATGCATGACAAATATTTGATTGCAGATGATTTTGCATATATCCTTGGCGGAAGAAACACAGATGATTTATTTCTTGGTAATTATATCGACTCATATAATGAGGATAGGGATATTCTGGTCTATGAAACGGTTCCGGGTGAGGGTAATTCTTACAATCAGATTCAAGATTATTTCAAAAATATATGGAATCTTTCCTGCTGTAGAATGTCTGGAAAACATGAAGGAATTAATGGCAGATTAAGAGAACACTATCAGGAAGTCAGAGAAAAATATCCAGAAGCTTTTTGTGAAATCGATTGGTTTGAAGAAACGATTGAGACAGAAAGTATTGAACTTTGCACCAACCCTTTAGATCCGTATAATAAACAGCCACAGGTTTGGGACAGGATGGTAAATAAGATGAAAGAAGCGGACAACATTGTGATACAAACCCCTTATGTTATATGCAATCAGAAAATGTATGGTGATTTGAAAGCAATATGTTCGAAAAGTGTGAAGACAGAGTTGATAATCAATGCGGTAGAAAGTGGTGCCAATCCTTTCGGATGTACGGATTATTTGAATCAGAAGAAAGCTGTGAGGCAAACAGGAAGTTATGTGTATGAATATGTTGGAACCCAGGCATTACATACAAAGACTGTATTGGCAGGAGATACGCTCAGTATAGTAGGATCCTGCAATCTTGATATGAGGAGTGTGTATCTTGATACAGAAATGATGCTGTTTATAGAATGCAAGGAACTTAATGAAACTCTCCGTGGACATACAGAGAAATTGAAACTGAAAAGTAGACAAGTTGCTCCGGACGGAACGATTATTGATGGAGAAAATTATCAAATAATAGAACAGAGTGTAGGAAAAAGGATTTTTTATGGAATCCTGCGCATTTTAATTATTCCGTTTCGACATTTGCTATAAAAAGCAGAAATAGTAAATATTATTGATGAATGTGAGAGTTTACTAAAACTGGGAGGAGTAAAATATGAAAACGTTGAAAAAAATAAAGCTGGATATGTGGATAAATGCAATCATGACGGTATTGCTTGGAGTTTTATTCATAATAAAGCCCTATGATTCATTTAAAGTGATTGCAGTGATTGCAGGTATTATGATTTTGTGCAGTGGGATTTTTGATTTGTTCTATGATTTAAAATTTCGGTTGAATACTTATTTTATGCAGGGATTGTTATTTGAAGGCATTTTGAAATGTATTTTGGGAATCTTTATCATTACACATGCTGGAATTACAATAGTGTTGTTTTCTTACGTGTTTAGTATTTTCATCATAATCAATGGAGTAATCTGTATGGAGACGGCTGTTTGTATGAAAGACATATTTCATGTGCGCTGTACATCATATGTTATTCTATCATGTATTATTATTCTGGCTGGAATTAGTATGATGTTCTTTTCACCGGATACAGTTTCAGCCGCTGCATTAATGGCAGGAATTATCTTCATTTTAAATGGCATTATTGACATTATTATATTATACCGATTGAGTAAAATAGGTAAAAAATATGCTCTTGAAATGAAGGATGTGTTTGATGAAGTAAATGGAAATATAATAGACGAATAGATATAAGAAATATCTTGTGATTATAATTATGAATGAGAAAAGTTGGATGAAAATCAGAAACAAAGAAAAAAAACAAAAGAGTGAGAAAAAGTCAGAAATAAAGCTAAAGAAACTCACTCCTTTAGCAGCAATTATTCTGATGACATTGATTTTTTTTGTGATTGTAAGAAAATCAGAAGAACCTTTGTCTGTAAAAACGATATTGAGGTATACACCTGAAAATATGATTTTGGCTGCGTGTGTTTTAGTTTTGTTCTTTGCTCTCAAAAGCCTTACAATTATGTTTCCATTGTCGATTTTATATTTGAGCAGTGGAGTTCTGTTTACACCATTTATAGCTGTGATGGTAAGTATGGTTGGATTGGCGACAACCATTACAATTCCTTATTGGATCGGAAGATACAGCGGTGAGGATATTATACAGTATATTGGGACTAGATATCCCAAGGTTCAACAATTGGCAGGATATCAGAATGAAAATGCTTTTTTTGTATGCTTTATAACCAGAATTGTTGGATTTTTGCCAGGTGACATTGTCAGCCTGTATTTTGGCGCTTGTGGAGTGAAATTCACCACTTATCTGACAGCAGGAATAAGCGGTTCTTTGCTCAGTATTGTTACTACTACTTTGCTTGGAACTAAGTTGAGCAATCCGTTTTCAATAGAGTTTATCATGGTATTATTATTAAGAATTTTGGTTTCTGCCGGAACTGTAGTCTTGAAACACTATATGAATAAAAGAACAGGAGAGAAATGAGAAAAATGAATAGAATATTAAAAGTCAAGAGTATATTGTTTCCAGCTCTAGGATTAATCTGTATATTGTTTTCTGATAGAGTAACTCTTCTGTTACCTTATTTATTAGGAAGTGCTATGGTACTTGTAGGTACTCTGATGTTAGTAAGCTATTTTAAGGAAAAAAAGTTTTTTGAAAAGCAGGCTGACGAATTAGCATATAGTATTATGATGTTTATTATGGGGGTTGCATTTCTGCTGAAAGGATCCAGTTCGTTGGAGGCATTAGGAATTACTTGGGCAATTATCGGTATAAGAAAGGCATCTAAATCATTGAATGCGGCAATTAGGCAGTTCTTTTGTAGAAATAATAATTGTGTTATACCAATGATAGAATTTTTGGTACGAATCACGCTAGCATTACTTCTTCTGTTTAATCCGCTTGAAAAGTTTTCGAATCATGTGGTTATTTTAGGATTAGAACTGATAGCAGTCAGCATCCCTTTTGCAAAATTATTTCCACATACAAGAGATGAGTCCGTGTAGTTTAAATTATATCTATGTTATTCGGTTCCAAAAGAGGCGTTTTTCTGATGTGAAAGTAGACTTTCTGAAGTTATCTGGAAAAGTTGTAGCTTTTCCATGGAGATTATGTTAATGCGAAATTATTACTCTGTCGTTAAGGACTGTTGGTTAACATTAGAGTGGGTATATGATCCATTGAAGGAATAATGACGGTATAGAATATTTAATACAGATGCACGTATGAGCAATTAAAATGTAGGATATAAGAAAGAAGATGATTACATAGGATATATTATATTGGCTGAATTTGATGAGGATGAAAAACCAATTCTTCAAGAATTATTTAGATGTATTGGAAAGGCATCCAGGGTTTAAGCGATATCAATTTCAACAGACATTGGTTTTGGAATTTGATGAATTAGAAATACGAGTAGATAGTAGAAAAGTATATCATCATGGTAAAGAGATTTTTTTGACTTATACAGAATTTGAAATGTTGGTTCTTTTAGCGAGAAATCCAGGTAGGGTATTTAGTAAAGACCAGATCTATGATATGGTATGGAAAGAATCTTACATCGGTGATTACAATATTGTCACAAGTCACATTAGTCATATTCGTGAAAAAATAGAAGATGATCCGGCTAATCCCATTTACATCCAGACAGTCTGGGGCGTCGGATACCGATTTAATCAAAAAATTGGCAGTGTTTCCTGAAGTGAGAAGTACTGCCTGTTTTCTCTCATAACTCATGTACAGAATTTGAAACAAAAGGTTTTTCCTGATCCTGTGGAGAAATTTGGAGATACTCTTCCATATTTCTTTTTATCTGTTCTAATTCTTTTAAACTGCTTGCAGATGTTTTATGTTGTGAAGATAATTGTTTCTTCCGTAAATTCAGATCGTCGTACAGTTTTTTCATATTTTCCAGTTTCATATGCTGAGAGTCAATTCCCATATGTTGGAGCATATGTTCCGCACCGGCAAAAAGAATAATTTGTGATTCATATTTACGTAGAAATTTGTCTTTGTCTTTCACTTTTTCATAGCGGTCATTATAAGGCTTATTTTCGTGATACTGTTCTGTAAATTTGATAATTTCGGACAGCTCCCGGAGCTGGTGTTCAATGGAAATGATACTGATGTTGGCTGTCTGGGTTTGTTTTTTCAGAGCATTGATACGCTCATTCAATTCTGCAAAATTATGAATGTTTTTAGAATTCATGATACTGTATGTGTGGGCAGCAATTTTCAGATTTTCTTTGGTAGCCCATTTCCTCAAGCCAATGTTTTCAGAAATCTTTGTTGCATCTGTGGTTGTGTCGATAAGTTGGCTCATTTGGTTAGATTGGGTAAATAGGCTTCTTCGTTCTTTTTTGTTTTCTATTCGTTCTTTAATCCGCTCTTTTGTAAAATTTCCACCCAATGATTTGGAACTGCCCCGAACAAAGCGATCTTTGCCTGCAGGACGGAAAGCGATATATTTACCACCGCTTTCATTCAGCGAAGTGTTTTTCATTTCATAGCCTTTGGCATTCATCAGTGCGATAAAATCATTATAAGTGGAAGATGCTTTAATTGCCTGATTAATATCCTTTCGTATTTGAGTTTTCCAGCCTTTTTCATTTTGATTAGCAGACCATTCATTGTATTTCATGCCACGATTTTCTGAATATTTGATGACGGAAAGACCGTGTTCTGTACATAATCTGTCACTAAGTTTTCGGATGTACCAGTAATTTTTTCTGCAGTCGTGATAGTGGTTGTGATCAATATTGTCAGCAGCACAGAATATCAGATGATTGTGTACATGACCTTTATCAATGTGAGTGGTCAGTACATAAGAGTATTTTCCTTCTAGAAGTTGGTCTGCTAATTCTTTTCCAATGGTATGTGCTTCTTTAGGGGGAATCTCTCCCGGAGAAAAGGCCTGTATTAGATGAAAAGCCTTATTTTCTCTGATTTGCCCATCAGAAAGAAGCTGTTCACGTGCATGGTCCAATGTGTACTTAAAATCTAAAGCTGCAGTCTCCGGTGAGCAGGCGAAAGATGAGACATAAATCTGTTCATTAGTCTTGACCGGATTGCAGATATATTCTATTGCTTTATCAACGGTTGCTTTGATACCATGGATTTTTGTAACTGCCATATCTGATTCATCAACTCCTTTATCTCTTTCATATCTTTTTTGTAAATGGTATTTGTGCTGTTCACTCGTTTGGCAATCTGGTTCAGATTGCTTCCAATGTTGCCAAGCAAGGCATTCATTTCCCGGATGTGGGAGTAGTCCACATCATAGACAAAACCATAAAGCACCAGTTTCCGGAGAAATGCGGATTTACTTTTCATTCTGGAAAGTCGGAATTTTTCATTCAGGATGTATTGTTCGTCATCGTTAAGGTAAAATTGTACGGGGTGTTTACGTATTCTTTCTGCCATTTTCATTCCTCATTTCTTTTTTTGAGCAGGTAAAAAAGGTACAAAAAAACTGTTGCAACTTGTTCGGTTTACAACAGTATGATAACTTTATGTTCGGTTGTTTGGGCATATTTGTCCATGCACAATTGTAGCAAAGCATCGGAATACAGTCAAGTGAAGAAAAAATAAAATCAGAAAAATCAGAAAAAACAGAAAAAACAGAGAGGGCCAGGGAAACTTCCCTGATCTATTTCCATAAATCGAGCAGGAGGGCGGGCAATGGAAATAAGCCGGTTGTCATGACACCGGCAGTGCTTGCTATATTGTTGTGTAATGTAATTATATGTTGAATGATATAGAATATTTCATTATACTATAAATATAGGAATGGATACTCGTTTAACTAGCGGAAACTATAGAGGATAAAATATGAGCGGCGGAGAGGGAATACAATTCAGTATATACAAAATAGATTATCAGGAAGTAAAAAAGCAACACACTGTTACATTAAAGGAAACAGAACCGACATATGCAGTGGATATGTGCTGTTTTTTGTTGGAAGAAATTAAAAAGAAAATTTCTCAAAAAGAGAATCCAGATATATGGAATGTTGAACATGAAAGTTTTAGAGGAATAATATACAGAACATATCATCATCCAGCATGGGAAGAGATGGCAAAAGATTTATTAATGGAGTGCCTGAAAGATGAAAATCAAGTTGATTCATTGATGCTTAATGTGAATGTTTCATACGTCCTTTTCTATGTAAATAATAATTGCATTTATGTAATGACAGGTGGATATGGTAGCCATTTGATAAAAAAATACATAGAAAAAAATTGGGGGCTACATTTAATGCCTAAATTAGTGAAAAGTGATGCAGGGGTAATAAGACAATTAAAGGAAAATAATCTATTTGGTAATACGAGTTCCATGAGTAAAGCAAATCGTAAGACAACCAATATTACATTAGAACAAGATATGAGTACCATATTTAGGGAATTGTCAGTTGAAGTTGATCAAAATATTGGTAGTAAAATGGGAATTGTCTATAGTGAAGAAGTCTCTGTTAATAGAAAAACAAGTGTCATATTAAAAGATTCTCTGGTACTGAGAAAACATCTTACATTGAGCGAATTGAAAAAAGTAATAGAAGCAATTGAACGTGTTGAAAAAGAAACAGATAATTTTTCATTAGGATACTTCATACAAGCTAAGAAAAGAGGCATAAAAACGAGTGAATTATTAGATGAATTAATAAATCATTTTATTGATGGCAAGTATGATAATTTTCAATTGGTGGGTGATGATTATCTTGCTTATTATACGTCTGCATCAGAATATACTTTGACTACAGAAGCCGGAGAAATTTATTATTCTGCATCCAATCCCATTGAACTTTCTGATATTTTTGAGACATTTAAAGAGAATGAAAAAAAAGTGACAAAGTCCTTCCTAATTAATTTTTTAAAAAAATGGAAAATATGTTCCCAAGATTCATCAGGTGAATTTGTTTTATACCCTATTACAATTATGAATTCTATTCAAGGTTTTATTGAATATGGTGCAGAAAAGATACCATGTTATATTTTTCAGGGACAATGGTATTGTATGGATGAAAAATATAAAGGAATATTACAAAGTGAATTTGATTGCATTTATGATGGCGAGTATGAGAAAGTAAAAGAGATTAAAGCAAAATTTGGCCTTTGTAAAAGTGGGCTTACAGAGGATAGGTATAATAACGATTTTTACGAGAATGATAATATAATCGTAGGACATAAAGCACTGATATCAAATTTTGAAATTGCAGATTTATTTTTCTGGGATTCTGAAAATATTTATCTGATGTGTAATAAATATCATTTTGATGGAAGCGGAAGTAGAGATTTGACGAATCAGATTCGTGCGTCTGCGGACTTTTTGCAACATCAACTGGCATCGCTTCAAAAGAGTAATTTTATTAAAGCATTATATAAAAAAATAGAAGAGTTGTATGTTTCAAAAAAGAAAACGATTCCCATAAAAGAGGAAGATTTTGAAAATATGTTTAATTCAAAAAGGATATGTTATATAGCTGGCTATATAGAGGGGTTCCGTAAAGAAACGGATTCTTTATATGCAAAATACTTAACAGTAGATTTGAACAAAAAGATGCATGAAAAAGGATTTATGTGTATATCAATGGGAATTGGTGATTAGTGTGTTCCTATTTAAGTTTAAGCATTAACTATTTTAGAGAGTACTATTATTGCTTGTAAATTATTTAGGTTATGTATAATTATGTCTCGGAAAAGTTACAGCAGTAAAAGAAAAATAAGCAACAGTCTGAAAAACAGATTGCTGCTTATTTTATGTCTGTCCGGCCTAACAGATATTCGCATGAAACATTGAAATATTCTGCTATAGCAACCACCTCATAGTCGGGAACAAAGCGGGTTCCCTGTTCAATTCTCAAAATGGTTAAATCGTTGAAGTCATAACCGGCAAGCTGGAGTTGCTCGGCCAGAGCTTTTTGCGAGAGTTGCTTATCAGTCCGTAATTCCCGGACCCGCTTCCCTATGCGGTTTTTGGAATTTGTTTCCTTATCCCAGTATATTATCATTCTATCACTCAGACTTTCTAAAGATGAAGTATTTATATATTGATTCTAAGAAGAAATATTGCTAATATACTTCTAAAGATGAAGTTCTTTAAAATTTTTTTGTTCGGATTATCCATAGAATTGATAATATTTGCGGTAACATGAAATACTTAATTTTGAGAAAGGCGGAAACAACTATGAATGATTTTTATGAAGCAGTGGCAAATCTTTTGGAGGAGTTGCGATGTGATCCGGAGGAGAGAGAGTATGCGATTAAGCCGGAGGATATGAAAGAAGCGGATGCAGAGCTGAAGAGAGCGAATAAGAAATTTGGAAAATATCTTACAGGATTGTCGGATAAAGATAAAGCATTTCTGGAGGAATATCAGGAGGCAGTGGAACACGCCCATTTTAAAGAAGAACAGAGGGCATATTATCAGGGTATCATGGATGGTGTCCAATTATTGGGTGGCCTTGGCTTGATCAGGAAAGGCGGTAATATGAAAAAACTAATTAGTAAAGTTGCAGAATAGATAAAGCAGGTGGTGTGTATAGAAAGCACACCATCTGTCTATCATCACAATGATTCATAATTTTTCCAGACTATCTCCACATTTTTTTGATATATTATTCTGCGGGATTTTTGTAAGTACGAAGATAGGCTTCGACAATAGCAAGAATAGTGGTAATCTGGTCTGAAGTACACTCTGACAGATATACCTGGAGCCGTTTGTAATCCAAGTTATCTGCAGAGTTATTATAGAAAAACTGATCGGTAGGAATATGTAACGCACATACCAACTGTTTGAGTTTTTCAAAACTTGGTACATTTCCACGGTTCTCAATCTCTTTTATGTATCTGGTGGAGACACCGGATAATTCGGATAATTCATCATAAGTTAATTTCTGGTCAGTTCGGGCTTTCTTCAAAATCAATCCCATTTCTTTATTGATACGTTTTTTTCTCTTTTGAGTCATATATACACCTCCTGTGCATAAGTGTATAGTTCACAATCAATAAAGAAAATGCATTGATAATACACAAAAATAGAGGGTTATAATGCCCTTTATAATACGATAAAAAACTTTGGGTAATGCATATAAAAAAACGCAGTATTCAAAGGTTTTTTGACGTACTTTTTATCCTTTGATGTGTTTTGGAGGTCTATGAAAGCCAGACAGATCAAGGGATTTTTTTATTCTACCATAGAGAAATATCATTCTAAAGGCAGAAGGAGAAGGCGATAATCAACATTCAGTGCAATGCCATTAATTCTGCTTCTGAAAGTGTATTATACGCCTCTGTATTATGCGGAGAAAACTTAATACCTGATATAAAAAGCGTCCAGTGGATAAATATCTATCTGGACGCTTTTTACATACATCAAAATTTTTTTCAAAAAGATTTGACTTCACCCCAACATGGGAAAATACCCAATCGGGATATTGAGCGAAAGGGAAATAAAGGATTTCGCTCATACCAGTTGGTCGGGAAGGAGGTGAACTCTTATGGAGCAATCTTCTTCCTGGAGAGAATGGACGGTCAGACATCAGTTTGACCGGATATGTAAATTGGCATTAAAAGGCGAAGTCATTGATTATCAAAGGCATTTGGCCTATCGGCAAAAGCACGAAGTGATGTTGTCGGAATTGTCGCAGAAGGAGTTGAGCAGATTTTTTACGATGGATGAATACGATTTGGAAACATGCCGCTTTCAGGTCCTTGGTTATGATATTGAAGTTAAAGATGTTTTGATTGCGGAAGCCTTAAAAAATCTGACGGAAAAGAAGCGGAATGTCATTCTGTTATCCTATTTCATGGATATGAGTGATGCGGAAATTGCAAGGGAAATGAACCTTGTACGCAGTACCATCCATGAACATCGGAAACGCTCACTCGAATTACTCAAACAAATTATGGAGGCAAATACGGATGAGAAAAAACGAAAGACAGATTGATGAATCTGAATTGCTGCCTTTCCATATTATTCAGGCAGCATCAGAGGGTGATGTGGAAGCAATCAATGTAGTGCTGAAGCATTACGAAGGATACATAACCAGTTTATCCACAAGAATGCTATTTGATGAATATGGACAGGCATATTACTGTGTGGATGAGACTTTGCGTCGGCGTTTGGAAACAAAACTGATTACAAAGATACTGGATTTTGATCCGGTTCCTTATGGAACTGGAAAAGCTGCGAATAGGAAATAGGAGAAATAATTCTCTGATCTTAACTGTTCGATTGCACTTCATAGCTTGCTACTCTTTTCCCTTTCAGGAGTAGGGCAGATTGGGATCCAGTGCACCTTGAAAATTGAATATGGTTGATCCTGCAAGACGTATGGAGCAGTTGAGCTATGGAATGGATACGCCAGGACTACCTGTCCTTCTGGCTTCCCGACAAATTGTCGGGAGGTCAGAAGGATTGTAAGCGAGGAAATGCTGTTACGGGCATTGAAGCAAAGGTACGAGCGACAATTATTTGTTCCCGACAGAGAGATAGGTACTTTGTGGCGAAGATGCTGTTTTTGATAATGATACTTCCGGCAAGAGTCCGGTCTGATGAAGATGGTGCAAATCCAATGGGGCTATACCTGATAGCCGCTTGCAGGAATTTTTTAGTATATTTCAGGAAAGGGAATTATTATGGATGGGAATAGATTATTGAGATATAGTATGCAGTTATCTATGTTAAAACAGTTGCTTTCTAAGAAACTAATCAATGAAAGCGAATATCAGTTAATACAAAGAAAACTCATGAAAGATTATGGTGTTGTATCGAATATAACTGCTTGACGAAGTATGTGTGTTGCTATATAATATAATCAACACTACGATAGGAATACAAAAGGAGGGCGAAGATGGAAGTTGAGTTAATAAAAGCAAATGATCCATTTGATGGCTCTGCCAAAAAAAGAATTGATCGTTTAAGAGTTGCTGCGTATTGTCGAGTGAGCACAGACGATGAAGAACAGATAAAAAGCTATAATTCCATGGTTACGCATTATACTGACTTAATTCAGAATAATAAACAATGGATTTTTGCCGGAGTGTATGCGGATAGAGCAATTACTGGTACAAAAGTGGATAAAAGGGATGAATTTCAACGGTTGATACAGGATTGCCTGGATGGTAAAATTGACATGGTTATTGCGAAAAGTATTCCGAGATTTGCCAGAAATACCTTAGATACGTTAAAATATGTACGTATGCTCAAAGAAAGGAATGTAGCTGTATATTTTGAAGTTGAAAAAATCAACACATTAAAAGACGGCGAATTTTTGATGACCATATTAAGCTCTGTGGCACAGCAGGAAGTGGAGAACACATCTGCTTATGTAAAAAAAGGATTGAAAATGAAAATGAAGCGGGGCGAGCTTGTTGGGTTTCAGGGATGCCTGGGATATGACTATGATGTGGTTACGAAATCTCTTTCTGTTAATGAAAAAGGAGCGGAAGTTGTTCGATACATATTTGATCGATATGTTGCCGGAGCTGGCAGTACAATGATAGCCAGAGAATTAAACGAACAGGGAATAATGACAATCAAGGGTAATCCTTGGACTTCATCCAGTGTAATGGGGATTATCAATAATGAAAAATATAAAGGTGATATACTGTTAGGAAAAACTTTTACGGTTGATCCAATTTCAAAAAGAAGATTGGATAATTTGGGTGAAGAGGACAGGTATTACATCCATGATCATCATCAGGCAATTGTTTCGGAGGAAACATTTGAGAGAGCGCAGGAAATTAGAAACCGTAGAAATGGCAATAGAAAACATGAAGTTATTCTTGGAAAGAGAGAAAAGTTCAGCCGTCAATATGCATTCAGTTGTCTGTTAGAATGTGGATTTTGTGGCACAAATTTATCTCGGAGACGATGGCACAGTGGTTCAAAATATAAGAAAACGATATGGCAGTGTGTTAAGTCGACAAAAAATGGAAAGCGTTTTTGTCCTGATAGTAAAGGTATTCCAGAGGAAGTTATTGAACAAGCGTTTATTGAGTCCTATCGGATGCTGTGTAATGACAACAAGGATGTTCTGGAAGAATTTCTAAAGAGAACGGAAAAGACTCTGGGAGAAAATGCTGTTGAAGATGAAATAAATAAATTACAAAAGACAATTGATAGAATTTCTGTAAAGAGAAAGAGTTTACTTAATAGTTTTTTAGATGGTATTATTGAACAAAGTATTTATGAAGAAACTGATGTAGGGTTTCAAAGAGATTTATCGAATGCGAAAGCAAAACTTCAATATTTGAGTCAACAGTTAAAGGAGGAAAGTTTTTTAGAGAGAAGGATTTCTGATTTTAGAAAAGCGTTAACTGACAATCAGGTATTGGAAGAGTTTGACAGAGGAATATTTGAAAGTATTATTGAAAAAGTCATAGTTGGTGGCTATGATGAAGATGGATATAAAGATCCCTATAAGATAACTTTCATATATAAAACAGGATTTAAGAATGAAATTGGAAATGCAAAGGAACGTTTCGACAAGTCAAAGGGTATGGGGGATAAAGCTAAGGAATTGTGTTCCCATATACGTGACGAGGTAAAGGATGTGTGTTCCTATGTTAGTGACAACACATGTGGAAACGGTAGTACTGCTTTCCCACAAAAAACTGACAGCACAATCAGCGTAAAAGTGGAGTTTGGCGAGGGTGAGGGCAAAGTGCCGCTTGATAATATCGCTAAAAGAGCCGAGGTGTACAAGCCGAAAGAGAGAGTGACCTATAAAATGATAAAGGAGTACATAGAAGCTAAATACGGCTTCAAAGTACATACCGCATATATTGCGGAGGTAAAAAGGGATTTAGGCTTGCCGATGTACGAAGCTCCTAATGCGGTAGAAGAACTGAAACAGCCGAGGAAACATCCGACTGCAGAGAAAGTGGAAGCTATAAAGGATGCGTTGAAGTATTTTGAGGTAATTTAATAATGATGAGCGTATCATAAAAACAGTGGTACGCTTATTTTTTTACATATTTGTCTTTTCGTTGACCAATATTTTATTTGGTTATAAAAGCGGAGGACAGATTTTATACTAAACTGCCTAATTAATACAATTAAAAGCGTTCACTTTGCTATTATTGACTTAAAGACAAAAATCAAATATAATATAGTAAAGTGCCCAATCATTGGTTTGATTTGGGGCGATTAAATAGAGGTGAAGATATGCTTCAGAATAAAGATATTGAGACACTGAGAATGTTGTTTAGCAGTCATAATTATGTTATGACTACTGCTGAACTTACAGCTTCAAAGTTATACTATGCAGATATAAAAGAACTTTTAGATGAAGGAGTGATTGAAAGAGTCAGGCGAGGTTACTATCACTGGACTCAAGATTATGGAGAAAGTGAAGTTGTCATTATCAATCGATTGTTTCCCGATGCAGTGCTCTGTATGGAGACTGCCCTATTCTATTATAGATACAGTGACAGAAATCCTGCTGAATGGAACTTTGCAATAGATAAAAATGTCTCTAAGCGGCGAACAAAAATCGATTATCCGTTTATAAAGGTATATCGCGTAGAGTCAGAGTTGGTTACGCTGGGCGAAACCGAGGGTGAAATTGATTTCCACAAAGTCCGCATTTATGATCGTGACCGCACGATTTGTGATGTTTTGCGAAATATGAACAAAATGGATAAAGAGATTTTTAATAAAGCAATTCAGAACTATGTGAAAGACCCTAAAAAGAACATCCCTAACCTTATGCAATATGCAAAAGTGTTGAGAGTGCAAAAACGAGTAAAAGATTTGATTGGAGTGTGGTTGTAATGGCAGATAAAGCGGCTTCTGTTTTGGCAAAGCTCAGAAATAAAGCAAAGGTTTCTGGTATCAGTTATCAGCAGTGTCTACAGCTTTTTATGCAAGAAGAATTTTTGAGAAAGCTCTCGAAATCAAGATACGATGATTTCCTTGTATTAAAAGGCGGGCTGTTTATCTACACTCTTACAAATTTTGAAAGTCGAGCCACTATTGATGTTGATTTCCTGCTCCGTGGATATTCAAATTCAATAGACAATGTTAAGGATTTGATTTATAAAATCATTGATACACCGACAGGCAATGATTATATAGAGATGACAGCAAAAGGCTTTGAGGAGATTTCTCCGCAGAGAAAGTATCACGGTATCAGTACACAGATTATCGGTCAGATAAAGAATGTGCGAGTACCATTCAATGTTGATATAGGTGTGGGAGATGTTATCGTGCCAAAGGCAGAACAGCGTAAAATCAATACGCAGCTTCCAGACTTTGAAGCACCAGTAATCAAAACCTATTCCCTTGAAAGTACCATAGCTGAAAAGTTCGATGCTATTTTGCAACGATTTGAGCTGACAGGCAGAATGAAAGATTTTTATGATATTTACTATCTTTCAAGGACATTCGATTTTGATGGAGCGAAATTGCAAGTTGCTATCTTTGAAACCTTGCAGCGGCGTGGTACTCCCTACGACAAAAACAGTTTCAAGCGAGTTGTCGCACTTGCCGATGATGAGGATATGCAAAAGCGTTGGAAATTCTTTTTGAAGAATATAAAAGACAATACGCTTGAGTTTCCATTCGTCATTGCAGAAATCCAGACTTTCCTTGAGCCTGTGTTTGATGCGATGGTGAATGAAGAAGAATGGCAAAGACAATGGAAATATAATATGAACTGGACTAAAGATGAAAGGAGTTCTAATTTATGAGTATAGTACTTACAACTGAACAGCGTGAGCAAGCAGGTTCAGACTCCTATAACAGATTTGAATATCAAGTTCATTGGATTGTGTGCCATATAATAGACAAACTTCAAGATAATACAGAATGTAGTGTCTTCTGTGAATTTCACGATGATATGGCAGAGTTTTCTACCGATAATCAGCAGTATCAGTTTTATCAAATAAAAACAAAGGAAGACCCATCTGATTGGACTGTTGCAGAAATGTCAAAACGCGAAAAGAAGAAAAGTGGCGGTTATAAAAAGTCTTTCTTAGGATTTTTTTTCTACAATTATCTAACTTTTGGTACGGAGTGTTCACATTGTCATTTTGTATCAAACAATGATTTTGATAAGGAAGTTTTATTGTGGCAGGCAGTTATTGAAGATGGCAAGAAGTTACAGGTAGAAAACATTACACTATATGAAAAAATCAAAGACAGAATAAAAAATGAATTTACCAATGATATGCCAAGTAATTTTGATGCTGTATTTGATGCATTTATACAAAATACTTTTGTTCATAAATCCAATTTGCAATTAGCGGCATATGAAAATCAAACTAAGGGAGAATTTTTCAATCACTTAGCTGATAAAAGTATCCCGACAAATACGGCTAATCTTATTTTTCAACAATTATTAAATGATGTGAGAAAAAAGAGTAAAGAAAAAATTAAAGTACCTATCAGTATGAAAAGTTTAGTTGAGAAAAAAGGCGTTGATGTATGAATAAACAATAGGAAAATAGTGGGAGGTGGGAATATGGATTTAATCAATAAGAATTTTTAGCAAGATATTTCTGAATTGCTTGACAGCGCAAGAAAACAGGCTAAAACAGCGGTTAATTTGTCTATGGTTTATGCATACTATGAGATTGGACGCCGGATTTATGAGGAAGAATAGCAAGGGAAAGAACGTGCTGACTATGGAAAGTATCTTTTGAAAGAATTGTCGGAGTATTTGTTAAAGCGATTTGGAAAGGGATTTTCGGTTACAAACTTGAAACAGATGCGAAAATTCTATCTGACTTATGTGGACGATCAAATTGGTCAGACAGTCTCTGACCAATTCAAAAATTTGCCAACAGTAAGTAGTGGGAGAAAGTTTTTTCTAAGTTGGTCGCATCAGGAGACCCAAATTATTGATCACTTACAAAAGTTTTTGCTGGAACTTGGTACAGGATTTGCTTTTATTGGACGGCAGGTACGTTTTACATTCAACGAGGAGCATTTTCGGGTGGATCTGGTCTTTTATAATCGTTTATTGAGATGTTTTGTGCTTTTTGATTTGAAGATTGGTGAATTAAAGCATCAAGATATTTTCCAGTAAGTATCAGACAGTTCTTCCAAGTAAGGAAGAACTGAAACAGTTGCTTGAAGAACAGAATAATGAATTGAATTAAAAAGTTTGCAGTATTAAGAATGAAAGTATTATATTGTAAAAAGTGGATATGATACGATGTCACTAAAAAAACACTTGTATTGTTAGAAATGCGGATGCCTGGGAAACTATGAAAGAGTGTTGATTTGGCGTTCCGCTTTCTCTAACAGATGATCTGCGGATTGCGGGTTCTTTAAAACAAATTCGATATAATCCGCTGCATGAATCATATCTTTTTCTGCCGTAAGGGTAATGTGAATCTGATAATTCATCGTTTGCAACGGCTTTTTATATCAGCCATTGCTTCTGAAAATGGGCGTGTCCTGCCTGCAGCGACATCTTCAAGACCTTCCTGGATCAGCTCGTATAATTCAAAGCGTCCTACAAGCTGCTCGTAGGCTTCAATACTCATAACGGCAAGATCGCCTTTTCCGTTTTTGGTAATAAAAACAGGTTCAGAATAATCATGGCAGAAAGTAGAAATTTCGTTGTAGCTGTTACGCAAATCTGCGCTTGAACGGATTGTTGGCATATCAGCCCCTCCTTTATAAAGAAATTATACAAAAATTTCTTTATACCGTAAAGGAGAAGGGAAAAGTTTTTGTAGTTGGTATAGGCGCCTCTGGTAGTACTATGAAACATTTGAGAAAAGATTGGAGGGGGCATTATGGCAATGTTTGAAAAAGGGAACTGGAGGCAGACAATGCGGGAAATCCGAAATGTGAACCCTTTCTTAAAGGAAGATGCAGAAATGCTTGCCCTGGTGAAGAGCACGCTGGAGAAAATGGAAAGAAGCAGCCAACGTGGTGCTGGATGAAGATGGGGAACCGGATTTCTGTCTTCTGTTGGAGATTTTAACTTAATGGTTTGATTTATAAAACTGGCAATAATACAATTAGCATAATTTGAAAGAAAGCAGAGCGAATGATGAGCGAAAAGTTACTGATTGTTGAAGATGACAAAAAATTGAATGATGGAATACGTCTTGCTTTAAAGAATGATTCTTATTTCTTTTATCAGTGCAGAACCTTGCAGGAGGCGAGAGAGATTCTAAACAAAGAAGATATCACATTGGTTTTATTAGATGTGAACTTACCGGATGGAAATGGGATTGATTTTGTAAGAGAGATCAGAAAAAACAGTCAGGTGCCGATTATTCTGCTTACTGTAAATAATATGGAAGTGGATATTGTAACTGGATTGGAGGCCGGGGCAAATGATTATATTACGAAACCGTTTAGTTTGATGGTTCTGCG
The DNA here is from genome assembly GCF_951230155.1 of Parablautia sp. Marseille-Q6255. GTDB lineage: Bacteria > Bacillota > Clostridia > Lachnospirales > Lachnospiraceae > Choladousia. Next base: position 28,069 of record NZ_CATNVD010000016.1, on the reverse strand, counting down.
TGCAAGAGTATCTGTGCAGCTTAGAAATAAAGAGGTAACAGTTAAGGATTCTATGGAGTTTGATGGATTTGAGTTCTATTTTGATAAAATGGAATTTTTCAAAGATGGAGCCCCGATTGAACTTAGCAAGACAGAGCAAAAGCTACTGCGGGTGCTGTGTGAAAATAAAGGTAAGGTGTTAAAACGAGAATACTTGATCGACGAGGTATGGCAGGGGGATACAGAGTTTGTGGATGCCCATGCCCTGACTGTTGCGATCAAACGTCTCAGAGATAAATTAGAAGATGATGTGCAGAAGCCTGAATATATCAAGACAGTTTATGGAATTGGTTATACATGGGCGGTGAGAGAGTGATCGAAAGAATAATATGGATTGCAGGAATATTTGTCCTGAGCGGAGTTTTTTGGTACTTTCTTTTTTATCAGAAAGAAAAAAGGCTTTTGAACCGGCTGCAGCAAATGCTGGATCATGCGATAGATGGAGAATTGGAACGGACAGAAATCTCCGAAGAAAAGTATTCTGCCCTTGAAAACAGCATGAAACAGTATTTGGACAGTAATTTTCTGGCAAGAAAGAATCAGCAGGAACAAAAAGAAGTGATACAGAAACTGATTTCCGACATTGCGCATCAGACATTGACACCGATATCTAATTTGAAGATTTATGGTGAAATACTCTCTGAAACGAATCATGAAAATCGGGAGGAGATAGATACCATTTTGGAGCAGACGGAGAAATTAGATTTTTTGATACAATCACTGGTCAAATTATCCCGGATGGAAAGTGGGATTATTGAGGTACATCCGGAAGAGGTTAATATCAGGCAATTACTGCAAGATATTCGTCACCAGTTTGCTGCAAAAGCGAGGGAAAAGAATATTACCTTAAGTATGTGCGATACAGATTTGTATGTTATCTGTGACCTGAAATGGACTGCAGAGGCAATTGGAAATATCGTAGATAATGCGATAAAATACACGCCGGGCGGAGGAACAGTTCAGCTGAAGGTGGAGAAATATTCTTCCTTTGTGAAGGTTGATGTAATCGACGATGGTATTGGAATCAAAAAGGAAGAAATACCAAAGATATTTGGCAGGTTTTACCGAAGTCTGTCAGTAGCGGATCAGCCAGGGGTAGGAGTTGGTTTATTTCTTGCAAGAGAGATTATTCAGGCACAAAAAGGATATGTGAAAGTGAAATCAGAGATTGGGAAAGGTTCCACATTTTCTGTGTTTCTTCCCGTATAAGGTGCGAATAGTATCAAAACTGTGATATTTCAGAAACCGGATGGAGACATTGTTATGATAAAGTCTGTATTGTAAAGATCAATACAGGCTTTTTTACAATATAAGACAGGGAGGAAAACATGAATATATTAAAAGCAGTAGATTTACAAAAAATATACGGACAGGGAGAAACGGAAGTTCGAGCCCTTGACGGTGTAAATTTGGCAGTGGAAAAAGGGGAATTTGTAGCGATTGTTGGAACTTCCGGGAGCGGAAAGTCCACGATGCTCCATATCATTGGTGGGTTGGATAATCCAACATCCGGGCAGGTCATTGTGGATGGACAGGACTTAAGCCATATGACAGATGAAGAGCTTACCATTTTCAGGCGCAGAAATATTGGGTTTGTATTCCAACAGTATAATCTGGTTCCGATGCTGAATGTATGGGAGAATATTATTCTTCCCGTGAAACTGGATGGGAAAAAGATTGAAAAGAAATATGTAGATGAAATCATTGATACACTTGGTATTCGGACAAAATTGGAAAATCTGCCAAGTGCTTTATCCGGGGGACAGCAGCAGAGAGTGGCGATTGCAAGGGCATTAGCGGCGAAACCGGCTATTTTGCTGGCTGATGAACCGACCGGAAATCTGGATTCCAAAACAAGTCAGGATGTATTGGGACTTCTAAAAGTGACCAGTAAGCGGTTTCATCAGACTATCGTAATGATTACCCATAATGAGGAGATTGCCCAGATGGCAGACCGGATTTTGCAGATCGAAGATGGAAAAATTGTTTCAGACAGTGGATTGGTATAGCAGGGGGCGATTTTATGGTAAAAGTAGAGAATAAAGAAACATTACGATTATTAACGAAGCGTTTTATGAAAATGAATCGTGCCAGAAATATCATTGCTGTTATTGCAATCATGCTGACTTCCCTTTTATTCACAAGTCTTTTTGTGGGGAGTGTATCCATGATTCTTTCCAAAAGAGCAACGGAAATCAAACAATTTATGGATTCTGCCCATGCCAGTGCACAGAATCTGTCAGAAGAAGATGCAAAGCGATTGCAGCAAACAATCGAACAGAGTGAAGAGGTGGAACGATATGGTTCCGGCATTTTCCTGGGAGCCGGAATGGATGAGCGGTTTGGCTTTTCTGTAGAGGTCAGATATGCGGATGAAAATATGGCAGAAAGCTTTAATTGTCTGCCAACCACAGGAAGACTGCCGGAAAAAGAAAATGAAGTAGCACTCAGCAGCATGATACTGGAAACTCTGGGCGTTACTCCTAAGATTGGGGAAGAAGTAACGCTGACCTGGGAAGTAAATCCAATGCTGAAGCAATATAAGACAGATACGTTCCGGATCTGTGGATTTTGGCAAGGGGATAAAGCTGTTTTAGGACAGATGGTCTGGGTATCTGAAGCCTATGCAAAGGAGAATTGTTATCCTGTTACAGAGGAAGAATTAGAAAATGGCATTTACAATGGAGGGAAAGAGTATTCTGTCTGGTACAAGAACCTTTGGAATCTGGAAAAGAAAACAGAAACTATATCTAAGGCAGCGGGATTTACAAAAGCAGGGACAGGAATGGAAGTCAATCCGGCATATAATCTTTTGGAAGAAGATTCTTTTTCTTTTTCTTCTCTTATCGTAATGATTCTATTTGTGATATTGGCAGGATACCTGATTATTTATAATATCTTTAATATTTCTGTGAAAACGGATATCCGGGCTTATGGACTGTTAAAGAACGTGGGAACAACAGGAAAGCAGTTGAAGAAAATTGTACGTATGCAGGCATGGAGATTGTCAGCAGTGGGGATTCCAATCGGATTGCTTTGTGGTTATCTTGCAGGTCTTTGTATGGCTCCGTCCTTGAATGCAGATGCTGAAATCAGTGCACAGGCAGGAAAGACTGCTCAGACAGTAGTATCAGCAAATCCTTTGATTTTTCTTTCAGCAGCGCTTTTGACACTTTTAACGGTGTATCTCTCCAGTCTGCAGGCCTGTAAAATGGTGGAAAGGGTATCTCCGGTGGAAGCACTGCGCCTGGCAGAAGGAGAGCAGTCACAGAGGAAAATAAAAAAGAATACTTCTGTAACCTGGTGGGGGATGGCAGTTCAAAATGTGTTGCGAAATTGGAAAAAGGGATTGATTGTTATGCTTTCTATCGCTCTTTCTATGGTGGTTGTCAACTGTATCGTGATGTTGGTGCAGGGATATGATTTTGATTCTTACCGGAATGTGTTTTTAGCCTCTGATTTTCAACTGGATCAGATGACAGGCAGTTTGTTGAACACGAATTTCAATGGTATTACACCTGAAATCAAAAAGATTCTGAACGAATGCCCTGATAGTGCTCAAACAGGATATGTGTATTATTCTGAGGAAACCCACAAGATGGAGCCGGAACTTCTGAAAACATGGGAAGCATTTGCTGATAAATATGAAGAAAACTGGAACGATTATGAAGAACAGGTTTGGGAAGAGGCAAAGGCTTCCAATACAGTAAGTGTTCATTTTCTCGGAATCAGCGAGTCGGTGTTTGACAAATTAGAATGGAGAGGAGAAAAATGCTCATGGGATACATTTAAAAGCGGAAACTATGTGCTTGTAGATTATGGTGATAAATATGCAGAACATCCGGTTTCTTATTATCAGACCGGGGATGTTTTTCAGATGGAGTACAAAAACGGAAACCAAAAAGATTACGAAGTCATTGGAGAAGCACTGATGCCATATGCATTGGATTATCCGTATGCAGACCTTATCTATATTACGGTATTAGTTCCAGAAGATGAGTATATTACCCAGACGGGAAATGAGTCAGCCATGTATGCTGCCATCGATGCAAAGAAAGGAGCGGATAAGCAGATAAAAAAATACATTGATGAAAATGTTTTGAAAGAAAATGAAATGATCAATGTTTTTTCTGCACTGGATATGGAGGAGAGTTTTCAGCGGTTTGTCAGCAAATATTATATGATCGGTGGTTTTCTTGTCGTTATTTTAGCGTTCATCGGTATTATGAATTTCTTTAATACAACAGCCACTTCTGTGATCAGCAGGAAAAAGGAGCTGGCGCTTTTGGAAGTCGTGGGAATGACGAAAAAACAGGTATCGAAAATGCTGGTGGCTGAGGGATTTCTATATTTGGGGGGCGCATTTGTAATTGCAGTATTGTTAGTTGTGTTTGGAGCAGAGAAGATTTTAGTAAATACAATTGGTACAGCATTTTTCTTTCGGCTGCACCTTACGATAGTGCCATGTGTGCTTATGATTCCGATTTTGGTTGGAATTGCGTATGTGATACCCAGGTATCAGTTTGAAAAGATGAGTCGGGAGAGCGTTGTTGAAAGGATTCGTAAGGAATAATAACATTTTCGAGCCGGACATTTATTAGATGCTACCGGTGGGCGAACAATATTTTCGATGACAGAAATCCTGTCTCTATCATCATTATTATATGGTTGTACCCCGAAAATAAATTGAGGGAATAAATATGGAGAATATTTTTCTATATGATAAAATTGTATTTGTGAAGATATGAAGAGGGGGATATGGATATAACAGATTCTCCTATACATCTTCGCATGGATTTGATGGAAAAAGTGCGCCGCCTGATTTCGAATAAGAATCCGCGACATGAATGGCTGAGAATGTCAGATCAGGAGCTTATGGTAAGTGCAGGATTGTATGAAACGGATTTTGTAACCGGGCAACAGGGGTATAATCTTGCAGCAGTATTATTATTTGGAAAAGATGAAGTGATACAGTCGTGTGTTTCTGGATATGTTACGGATGCATTATGTCGAAAAGAAAATCTGGACAGATATGATGATCGTTTGATTGTAAAAACAAATCTTATTGATAGTTATGAAATTTTGATGGATTTTATTGCGAAACATACTTCAGATAAATTTTGCCTGGTAGATAACGTAAGAACAAGCGTAAGAGATTTGATTGCCCGTGAAGTAGTCAGCAATATTCTTGTTCATAGAGACTTTTCCAGTGCATTTCCAGCAAAAGTAGTTATTGAAAACGATTGGATAAAAACGGAAAACTGGTGTCGTGCCAGAAGACAAGGAAAAATTTCTGAAACCGAATTTACACCGTATCCGAAGAATCCGATTCTGGCACGTTTTTTTGTTGCACTTGGTCTGGCTGATACAATTGGTTCTGGCGTGAGAAATTTATTTAAATATACGCCAATATATACACAAGGGGGGAACGCCGGAATTAATTGAGGCAGATGTATTTCGGATTCATATTCCGATTACGCAGATTGCAGTTGAAGAGTATGTTGAAAAGACTGAACTGACAGAACGTGAAAAACAGATTGTCAGTTTGATTGAAGAAAATAATCAATTAACAGTAGAAGAAGTAATGGATGCTTTAAAGATATCAAGAGCAACAGTATTTCGTGATTACGCTAAAATTCGTAAAAAGTGCGGAGCAGTATATGATAAAAAGACAGGGGAATGGTATTTGCCAGTCTCAAGTAAAAAGTGAGACTGAGGACAGATTTTTAATAAAATAAAGAGCTAGTCTCAAAATCTCAAGGGAAAGTCTCACAGTCTCAAGTGGGAAAATGAAGCTGTGAGACTTTAGTCTGCTAAAGGGAATGACAAACGAATATCTGTGATTGTAGTAAAAACTTGCGGCTTATTCAAAAGACATAATTAACAGTAGCGTCAGTGAACAGGCGTGTTGCCCCTTGTCCACTGACGCTAAAATGTCCAGATAGAAAGCTCGTAACACTACCTTGGCACCAGAGAGAATCGTACAGGGAAACGAAAATATGTCAATAAAAAGAAGTATTGAAAGTAGTTGGAACAAGTACCAAAACAAAGTTGGGATATTTGATAGAAATCATATCACAAAAAAATAAGAATTGTAGGTGGAAGGTTTGAACATAGAAGCGTATGATGCAGATTCATTGAGAAAGATGGTTAGGTTGCTTGAATATGAGAACAAGTTGTTAAAAGGTAAATTGAAGAAGGCAGGCATTTCATATGAAGAGGTGAATCCTTTTGAAGAAAAAATAGAAAGTGCAGAAGAATATGATCTGGATCAAGGGAATCGTATTGTAAATCCACCGTATATCACAGAGAAAATGGCAATACGTTTCTTTTCGATGTTTTGGGGAAGAGAAGATGTATATGCCAGACGGGGAAAGAACGGGGGCTATTTTCCACAATGTGCGAATCGTTGGAATGACCGGCTTTGTCCTAAGCAACGTAAAGAGAAGGTATTTTGTGATGAATGTGAAAATACCAAATGGATAAGTCTGGATGTTAAAAAAATAATTGCTCATTTGTTGGGCACAAAAGAGGATGGATCAGATGTAATAGGTGTATATCCTTTACTGCCAAATGGTACATGCAGATTTATTGTATTTGATTTTGATAATCATGAAAAAGGAGCAGAAGTTACGGACTTTGCGAATACGGATAATGAGTGGCATAAAGAAGTGGATGCGCTTAGAAAAATATGTGAGCTTAATGGTATCAGACCTTTAGTTGAGAGATCCCGATCCGGAAAAGGTGCTCACGTATGGATTTTCTTTAAAAAGGCAATACCTGCGGCAAAAGCAAGAAATTTCGGATTTCTCCTATTAGATAAAGGGTCAACTTCCATCAATCTAAAATCGTTTCATTATTATGATAGAATGTATCCTTCGCAGGATGTGGCAAGCAGCATAGGTAATTTGATTGCATTGCCGTTACAGGGACAGGCACTTAGGAATGGAAATAGTGCTTTTGTAGATGAAAATTGGAATGCATATCCTGATCAATGGGATACTCTTTTTAATAAGACCGGAAAGCTGGGAATAGAAGATATTGAACAATGCATGGCAAAATGGCAGGGAGAATTAGCAGAAGCCAGAGGAATGCTTACTAATGTTGAGAAGAATGTCAGACCGAAACCATGGAAGAAGAAATGCGAGTTTTGTAATTCAGATGTTGTGGGCAGGCTGCACATGGTATTGGGCAATGGAGTTTATATTGATACCCTGAATCTTATGCCAAGAATACAAAATCAAATTCGTAGTTTGGCGGCATTTGATAATCCAGAATTTTATAAAAATAAAAGGCTGGGATATTCTAATTATTATAATTTTAGTGCGGTATATTTGGGTAAGGATATAGATGGATATATACAGATTCCGAGAGGGCTACGAGAAAATGTTATACAGGAGTGTGAAAAAGCAGGCATTTCAGTTGATATTTCAGATCAAAGAGAAACGGGACATCCTATCAGAGTATCTTTTAAAGGTGATTTGCGAATGCAACAGGAATTAGCGGCAGAAAAATTATTATCACATTCGGATGGGGTCCTGAGTGCGGCAACTGCATTTGGAAAGACTGTAGTCTGTAGTTATCTTATTGCAGAGCGAAAAGTAAATACGCTCATTTTGCTGCAAAGTAAAGATTTACTTAATCAGTGGGTTGATGAATTGGATAATTTCTTGGAGGTAAGAGAAGAACCGCCGGAATATGAAACAAAAACAGGAAGAAAGAAAAAAAGGGATAGCGTCATAGGAGTTTTACACGGAAGTAAAAATACGTTAACAGGGATTATAGATGTTGCAATGGTTGGTTCGATGTACAGCAGAGGAAAGTTTAATGAGCAGATTAATTCTTACGGAATGGTAATCATGGATGAATGTCATCACGCAGCTTCTAACACATCTATGGAATTATTGCGAAAAGTGAATGCAAAGTATGTGTATGGTGTTTCTGCCACACCAAAACGTGGAGACAGTCTTGATCGGATTATCTATATGCTGCTTGGACCTTTGAGACATAGATTTACTGCGTTGGAGAGAGCTAAGGAACAAGGAATTGGACATTATTTTGTCCCAAGATACACAAGAGTAGTTGATACTGCAGAAAGCAAGGATAATATTAACAAAGCATATAATTTGATTAGTACCAGTAAGGTGCGAAATGAAATGATCGTAGATGATGTTATAACTTGTGTCACAAGAAAACAAACGCCTGTAATTTTGACAAGATTTAAGGAACATGCAAAATTTTTATATGATGCTTTGAAAGGGGAAGCAGATCATGTATTTCTTCTATATGGTGATAATTCCGATAAGGAAAATGCAGAAATTCGAGTAAGGTTAAAGCAGGTTCCTGAAAATGAAACGCTTATTTTAGTTGCAACTGGTCAGAAAATAGGAGAAGGGTTTGACTTTCCAAGACTGGATGTATTAATGCTTGCAGCACCTGTGTCTTTTGAAGGTCGTCTTGAACAGTATGTGGGAAGACTGAATAGAGATTATCCCGGAAAAGAAGCTGTTTATGTGTATGATTATATTGATTCTCATGTCCGCTTCTTTGATAAGATGTATGCGAAAAGGTTAAGAACATACAAAAAGACAGGATTTTCAATATGGACGGGAGAGTTGCAGTCTAAACAGATGATAAATGCAATATTCGATTCCGGAAATTATACCGAAAAATTTGAGCAAGATCTTGTAGAGTCAGAAAAAATGGTGGTAATTTCCAGTCCGGATATCAGACAGGATAAAATTGAAAGATTTCTACTACTGATAAAGAAGAGACAGGAAGCTGGGGCAAAGATTACAGTTATTACAACAGATCCGGAAGATATTACTTATGGAAAGTCAGATGTATGTTATGAACTAATCAGAACAATGCAAGTGGTAGGAATAAATGTGATAACAAGAACCGAAGTAGAAGAATGTTTTGCCGTTATTGATGGTGAAATAGTATGGCATGGTGGGATGAATCTTCTTGGAAAAGCTGATGTTTGGGACAACTTAATGCGTATTAGAAATTCTCAAGTTGCAACTGAATTGTTGGAAATTGCTTTGGGATATTCTGAGGATAGAAAAGGTGAATAAAAAGATTAAATGCGATATATACCAGCGTATCTACAACCATACAGGTAGATGGCTACAGTCTGGATGCTCAGAAAGAAAAGCTCAGGAGATATGCGGAATTTCAAAATATGGAAATTGTAAATGGGTATTCTGATGAAGGTAAATCTGGAAAAAGCGTAGAGGGCAGACCGGAATTTCAGAGAAGGCTGGATAATATAGAGAATGGCACAGATGAGATACAGTTTGTACTGGTATTCAAACTTTCCAGATTTGGCCGTAATGCGGCAGATGTTTTGAATTCTTTGCAGAGGATGCAAGACTGTGGGGTGAACCTGATTTGTGTCGAGGATGGGATTGACAGCTCCAAAGATAGTGGAAAGCTGGCTCATCAAAAACGAGAAAAAACAGGCGTGAAGTATGAAAAGACGCATAGTCCGGATCATGAACATATCTTATCTGGAATACTGAGATGCCCGTTATGTGGAAGCGGTATGTGTGGAAACATGAACCGAAAGAAAAAGAAAGATGGAACCTTATATAAGGATTATTTTTATTATGCCTGCAAACACCGTTGTTTGGTAGATGGTCATAAATGTGGATATCGTAAACAATAGAGTGAGGATAAGATTAACAGCGCAGTGGAAGAAGTTATTCGGAAGCTGGTGAAGAATCCTAAATTTGAAGAAGCAATCTTGAATAAAATCGGTTCAAGAATAGATACAGAAGAAATAGAAAAAGAGATTGAAGGTGTGGAGAACGGTATAGAGAAAGTCAAGAACTGCCTGTTGAATATTCAGCAACAGAAAATATCAGAAGAAAACGTCTATCAATTTCTTTTATATTTTGATAAACTATATGATAAGTTCACCGGCCTGGAGAAGAAGGATTTCTTAACAGCTTTGTAGAACAGGTGGACATTTACGAGCAGGAGCTGCCAGATGGCAGATTTCTGAAGCACATAAAGTTTCGTTTTCGGGCAAGGACCTGAAAATCCGAAAGATCGCAATCGGGTACTCGGCTGCTGCGCTTGCTGTCGTTTCTTTCTCCGTATCGAAGTAATACCAAAGGTGATATAAGGGAAATGTTTGCAACGATTTGGGCGGGAGAAGAATGACAGAAGCAGAGGCTCAGGCCCAGCGTGCTGCAAAAGGATATTGGCGTGTTAAGCCAGAATGTCAGGAGAAATGAAATGGTTATTGGAGTTATTGGTGAAAGCTGCACGGGTAAGTCGACCCTTGCGGATAAGATGAAATGTCTGTTTAATGCAGAAGTTTATACAGGCAAGGATTACTTGCGTCTCGCAAAGAATGAAGCTATTGCAAAAAAACTCTTTCAGAAGAAACTGGATGAGGCTGTTGCCGGTCAAAACATTATCTATGTGGTTTCTGAAAAAGAGCATTTGTCGCTCCTGCCAGAAAAAGCTTTTAGGGTCCTTGTCACAGCAGATTTGGATACAATTAAAGAAAGGTTTGCTCAACGGATGAGGGGTAATCTTCCTGCCCCCGTAGCAGTTATGCTGGAAAGAAAGCACGGCTGTTTCGATAATGAGGCGCATGATATCCATGTAGTATCTGGGCAAGCTGATCTGGATGAAGTATGTGTTTCTGTCAAGAGTATGATAAATGCACTGTAAGAGCAGCGGCAGACAGTTACAATACAAAATAATATATCATCAAAGGTAGGTTCCATATGTCATTTTTTGAGAATATCAATGACAAATTTTTTAATCCGTTTTGCTGTCAGAACAGGGAGATTTATTTTGAGTGTATCAGCCTGCTGATTGAGAAATCAAAGGAAATTTCGGTACTGTACGAGGCGGATGCGAGAAACTGTCTGATTCTTTATCTGCAGAACTGTATGTATGCGATAGAGACGGAGAATATCGGCGAGGAGGTCAGCAGCAGGCGCTCGCCTCAGGAAAATGCATCCTCTATTCTCCGGTATTTTCGTGCCTGCGGGTGGATAACTCCGCAGGAAATCGGGCGCAGTGGGGATAACATTGCGTCCGTATCTGCCTATTGCTGGAAGCTGGTGGACGCTATACATAAAATTTTTGATATGGACTCCAACAGTGCGATCACAAATCATATTTTTTCGATTTATGAAATATTGAAGTCTTCGTTTGGCAAGGACAGCATCCGTGCTATCCGTCCTTATTCTAACATTCTGCTTCCCCTGATCGAACATGAGTGTGATCTGAAAAACGAGCTGCTGATTTTGAAGGACAGTGTTCAGGAAATCATGCGTGCCGTGACGAAGATGACGGATGCGAACAGCCTGGGACAGTTCCTGCTGAAGGACGAGCTGCTGAACCGGTTCTTTCATGATTATTTTTTCATAAAGAAGAGCGGTTTGATTCCCTCCTATATTGCCAGTATTGAACGGATGCTCCGGAAATTGAGATATTCTGAATTGTATGACCAGATGATAAAGGAGTACAGAAGTCTGAAGAATGTCGAAGAGGTGCAGGCGAAGGAGAAGATCGACCGCCAATTTGCAGAGCTGGACAGCTTTATCAGCCTGGAATACGATCAGGAGATGGGGTATATTGATAGGAAGATCAATACGTATTACAATCTCTATTCGGTCCGTATGATGATGGTTTTAAGTAATGGAACGAATCTGGAAAGTCTGCTGAATCGGGTTTTGTTGTTATTAAAGGGAATAGAGGGCGAGGAGCGGGATGTGGTGCTTCGTCAGATCGCGGCGTGTCATCGTCAGATGCAGGTGGGCTATATCAGCCGTAAATCCTTTGAGCGGCGCAAAAAGGCGAACCCGAACATGAAAAGTGCAGGGATTCCTTTGGACGAACTGTCTGTGGAGGAGAAGATGCGCCTGACGGATGAGCTGCTGACTACCATACCAGATCGGTACAGTATGGATCGAGTGAGCGATTATCTGGATGAGAAGATTCCGGATAAGGGTTATATATCTGTGGAGGAATGGGGGATCCGCACGAGAGAGGATGCCATGATGGCTGCAGCCAGTATCATTTATTCCGGCTCGGTGGGCTTTCCCTATGAGGTAGTTTTTGAAGAAGGAACGGTAGAGACAGAGGTTGCGGCGATCAGCCGGATTAAGGTAAAGAGGAAGAACGATGAGTGACATCAGTCTGCATATAACGATAAAAGAAGAAAGTATCATATTATTCAAAAAAAGCATCAGGAAACTGCTGGAATCTACTTTTATTCTTCGGGACAGGGAGGAGAAGCTGTATGCGTTCGTTTCCCGTGAATCAAACCGGCAGGATATTTCGGAATATCTCAGGCTGATCGGGTTTGATCTTCTGGTGGATGACAAGGTGGGGGTGGCTATGCTGACTGCCAGTGAGGAAGACCTGGAGACGGTCGGACTGAAGAGGGCAAATGTGATCGCATTTACAAATCTGCAGTATCATCTGCTGCTGGTTCTCTGGAAAGTATATCTGGAGAATCTGGGGTACGGAGAGGGCAATTTTGTCACAAAGGGCGATCTGATCGATAAGATCCGAGATTACGGAGTCGTCGTTGTTAGGACGGAACTTTCCGCTGCGTTTAAGCTGTTTAAAAAGCATAGCCTGATCAATTATGCGGAGGATGAGGACGGAGAGGATATGAAGATCCAGCTGTATCCGTCTCTTCAGTTCGGCTGGGATATCCCGCAGTTTAAGACGGTGGTGGGCGAGTATCTGAACGAGGAGGATTCCCAAAAGACGGAGGAAGCGGAACAGGCGAAAGAGCAGCCGGAGCTGGAACCGGAGGATTTTGAGGAGGAAGAGCTATGATCTTACTGAAAAAAGTTCGTCTGATCAATTGGTACGGTTTTGGAGCTATTACAGCGCCGATCGGATTTTTTACACTGATCGCAGGTAAGAATGGAAATGGAAAGTCTGCTATGCTGGACGCCATCAAATATGCTGCCTATGGAGATACGGTATTCAACAAATCTTCCGAAGGAAAGGGAAGCAGGACGGTTTCTTCCTATACAAGAGGACTTCTGGATGCTACGGCAGGAACGTATATGCGTCCGCCGGAGAAGATCCCAAATGTATACAGTCATATTGTACTGGAGTTTTTTGACCAGATTGAGGAGAAATCTTTTCTGCTTGGCGTCGTGATTGAAACGAATGCGGCGAACAATTGTCAGACGTACCGATATGTGGCGGACAAAACGACCATGGATGAGATGGAGCATACGTCCAAGCAGGACGGGATGATGATGCCTTACAGCGCCTCCGCGCTCCAGAAGCGCTATAGGCTTACTTTATTGAACCGGGAGCAGGGGCTGCCAAGGTTTATGCAGATGACAGGACTTAAGCTGAGGCTGGATCAGATGCCCACCTATCTTCGCAAGCTGCGGGGAATTATGTCCTACGATCCGGAGGCAAAGATCGACCGGTTTATCCGGGAAAGCGTTCTGGAAGAGAGAAATGTGGATTTCAGCAAGCTGATTGAAGCTAAGAATAATATTGAACGGCTGAATACCGCTTTTTGTGTGGTGCAGGAGGAGATCGAACGACTCGATCAGATCCTTGGAGAATACGACACCCTTGAGAATGAGACGAACAGGCTGCGGGCAGACGAGATCAAGATTGTTTATAAAAAGAAGCTCGATCTGCAGGCAAATCTGGAGCGCCTGTCACAGGACCGGGAGGAGGCAGAGAAAAAGAAAGAAGAGGTTACCCGCGAGCTTCAGATCCTGGATGAACGGCTGGACGAACTGGAGCATCGTCTTGTCCAGGCGAGAGTCAGCTTAAGCCAGATGGATGGCGCCAGAATGGTGGAAGAGGAACGAAAACGGCTGGACGAACTGAAAAAAGAAAAAGATGTATGGAAGCTTAAATGCCGGGAGCTGGAAGATTTCCAGACGAAGGTTGGTGAAATTCTCCACAGCTTTATGGAAGAGGGCAGGGAAGTAGAGAAAAAAGAAATTCTGGCATCTCTGTGCGAAAATGTATATTCCGCGGCGGAAAAGGCGTCGGCAGCGGACGGACTGAAACGTCTGGTGGAGCAGGCCTACGATGAAAAAATCCGTGAAATCGACCGTCTCGATCAGGCGGTGGAGGAGCTGAACCGAAAGCTGAATATACAGGAAAAGATTCTGGAAGACTGCCGGAAGCATAAAAATGCGTATGACCGGATACCGGAGTATGTCGGTCTGCGCGATGAGATCAACAGGGAGTTTGAACAGAGGAAGATTAAGGGCAGGGCGCAGTTTGCCTGCGAGTACGTGATCAGTTTATCGGATGAAAGCTGGCGGGATGCCATAGAAGCGTTTCTTGGCCCGCGCCGGTACAGTATCCTCGTAGAGCCGCAGTATTACGACATTGCGGACGATGTGCTGAACCGTTCCTCTCACAGATATGCCCATTTATTTAATACGAAGCTGCTGATGAGGAAAAAGACAGATCCAGAGGCAGATTCGGTCGTACATATGCTTGAGATCAAAAATGAGGTGGCAAAAAAATACTTTGAATTTCAGCTTGGAAGAATACATGCGGCAGAGCTGCAGCAGGTTCGGAATTTTGAAAATGCCATTTCCAGAGAGGGACGCGTGTCGGTAGCCATGGACAGCTATTTCCTGCGCTTTGACCGCATCGGCTCTTACTATCTGGGGCAGAAGATCTATGAATTGAACCGGATCCGTGCAGAAAAGAAGATATGCGGCATTCAGGAAGAGAAACGGGAGGCGCTTACAAACCGCCGGGAGCTGGAAAACAGAAAGAACCGGCTAAATGGATACAAAGTCTTTTTCCGCCCATACGCGTATGAGGCTGTATCAAAATATCAGGAAGTATCCGGTCTGTGTACGGATTCTGAAAAACAGCTGAAGCGTCTGGAAAAAGCGCTTCAGAATAACCGGGAATATCTGGAGCTGAGCCAGCTGGTGGAACGCCTGCAGGCGGAACAGACCGGTATGAAGCAGGCGAGAGCGGAATATGACCGGGAAAACGGCACTCTGGGTGTGGCGATCCAGATGTGCCGGGAGAAGGCAAAGCAGAAAAAAGACGAGCTTGTATCAGCAGAAAATCGTTTTCGGGAGTATGAGATCAGCTTCTATAACGTGGTCCAAAGAGCGGTGGAAAGCTATGAGAAGTTTTTGGCAGGAAGCGCGCAGGGCGGACTTTTGGCACAGGAAACAAGGGCCCGCATTGTAAGAAGCATGGAGCAGCATAAAAAAGAGCTTTTCTCTCTTCAGGCAGCCTACAACGGCAGGTATCCGGACAGCGGACTCCCGGTGGGGGAAGAAGGCAGAGAGCTTTATGCGGCCAGAAAAGACCGGATCTGGATGGATAATCTGCAGGAGATCCGTCAGGAGCTGGAGGCTCAGACGAGACGGTATGAGGATATTTTCAAAAATGAATTTGTTTTAAATATCCGGAAATACTGCGAGAAGGCAAGAGAAGATCTGAAGCAGATCAATGCAGAGCTGGCAAAGCTGAACTTTTCTGCCAGATATCAGTTTGATGTCCACTATGTAAAGGACGGTACGGAATACGCCAGGATCATCGAGTATGCGAGATACTTAGATGAGCGGGAGCAGCTTGGCACTGCAGAGGGGCAGATGACATTTGAGATGTTTACCTCCGTTTCGGATGAAGAAGGCGAGGAGCTTGAGAAGGAGCTCCGAAAGATCATCAACCGGATCATAGAGAAAAACAGTGAGGAAGCCATCGCGCGCTTTGCAGATTACCGGAATTATATGACGTATGAAATTCTGGTCAGCAACCAGATCCTGGATCGTGCAAAGCTGTCGAGACAGACGGGCTTTAACTCCGGCGCAGAGGTACAGATTCCGTATCTGCTGATCCTGTCGTCGGCGCTGCTTCTGATCTATAATCAGAGGATTAATTCCACCCGCCTGGTATTTATTGATGAGCCGTTTGCAAAGATGGATCCGGGAAATGTAAAGCTGATGCTGCGTTTTATGAGAGAACAGAAGCTGCAGGTGATTTTCTGTTCTCCGGATAAGACGGAAACGATCGGGAATGAGTGTGAGGTTCTTCTTCCGGTGCTGCGCGTGCGTCCGGACAGCATGCAGCTTGGTATTGTCCAGTTTCACGAGGAAAAGGACTTATGATTGATTATAAAGAAAAAATGCTGCGGCTGCTGGTGGAAAAATACAGAAAAAGCAAAAAGGACAGTAAAACGAATGTAATCTGCCGGCGGACGGGCATTTCTCCTTCGGAGCTATATAAGAAGTACAGCAAAAATGACGGCGATATGGATCAGATCGAGAATATCAATCAGGCTGCGGCGCAGTGCGCAGAAGATGGATTTCTGACCTTTGAGGAAAATGGTTTCAGCAACGAAATCGCAAGGATTTACCTGAACGATGAGAAGGTAGATGAGATCGAAACGTATCTGGAGTCCGCTTACGGGTATGAACCAAAGCGCACGAAGAGACAGTACGTGGAACAGATGATTGCCCGCTACAGCGGAATTTCTCCGGCGGCTGACCGGGAATGCGAACGGCTGAAAAGGATTCTTGCTGAAAATAAGATCCCGAATAATTATCAGCAGACGGAGGAGATCCTGAAAGCGCTCACCTTTATAGAACGAAATAAGAGGCAGCTTTATGTGCGGGAAGCCTCTATGATGATCTATGGCTCCTCCAAATATCTGGAGGAAAACACCTTAGAGCGTGTGTGCCGTCTGCTTCGCGCATACAAAAAAAGACCCTGTAAAGAGGACGAATTAGTAAACGAAATCCTTCAGGATTATTCTATTATTCCGGAAAGGCAGAAGATCTGCCTGAAAGGGGATATTACTCTGAAAATCGGCGGAAGGCTGCTGGAATTAGGAAGCCTTGGAGATGGGATTGAATTTTTCACCGAGGATCTCGAAGCCCTGGAACAGGTGAGCGTCCACACCGTGAAATTTATGACGGTGGAAAATAAGACCTCCTATTACCGCTGCCGGGATCAGGCGGTCAGTTTCTTTTATCTGGGAGGATATGCGACGCGGTTCCAGCGGGATTTTCTGAAAAAGGTGTATCACGACAATCCGGCGATACAATATCTGCATTTCGGTGATCTGGATGCGGGGGGATTTTATATCCACGAAAACCTCTGCCGGATCACAGGCATTCCATTTGGATTGTACCGGATGTCGGAAGCAGAGCTTAAAAAGAAAGAATTTTCAACCTGCTGCCAGCCGCTGACTGACAGAGACCGCAAGCGGCTGAACTCTCTGGCTGACACCAAGCTTTATGGGCAGACTGTCCGGTATATGCTGGATCATAATGTAAAACTGGAGCAGGAGATCATCAGCTATTGGGAAGAATCCTATTAGCGGGATTAAGAATGGTATATCCAATCTTTTTTGCCGAAAAGCGGTGGTTTGATGGCAAATTCTCGCGCAGAGAGCAGACAATGACGAAACTTCTGCCTGACGGCAAGATGATAGGCTACATTCTGTTCCATGCGTTTGACGGGGGGGATATGCAGAAACAATTGATGCTGTGAAGTCCGTCAGCCTTATGCAAAAATTAGTTTTGTTATTGTGACTTTGTTACAGATAAATAGATGAGATCCTGGTATTATAGGAGCATAAAAAAATCGTAGCTTTATACAGGAATTTATATCACGAATAATCAGGGCAGGAATGCCGTATATCTATTTATCAGGAGGAAGGAATATGAGATTAAAAGACAGAGTTGCAGTGATCACAGGCGGAAGCAGAGGGATTGGCTTTGCAACGGCAGATGCTTTTTTACGGGAGGGAGCGAAGGTCATCCTGGCAGCCAGCCGTCAGGAGACAGCAGATAAGGCAGTCGCACAGCTTAAGGAAAAGTACCCGGATGCGGTAGTGGACGGGATCAGTCCGAATCTGGGAAAGCTTTCAGAGGTGCGGGAGGCATTTCGCGCAGTCAGTGAGAAGTATGGCTGTATTGAGATCCTTGTAAATAATGCAGGAGTTTCGGAGAGCACGCCGTTTACAGAATATACGGAAGAAGCATTTGACAAGGTCATGGATCTGAACATTAAGGGAGTGTTTAACAGCACAAAGGCTGCTTCTGAGTGCATGATCGCAAAAGGAAAAGGAGTGATCCTGAGTACTTCTTCGATGGTGAGCATTTACGGACAGCCAAGCGGTATTGCTTATCCCGCGTCCAAGTTTGCCGTGAATGGCTTTACGGTATCGCTGGCAAGAGAGCTTGGGCCAAAGGGGATCCGCGTCAATGCGGTAGCGCCGGGGATCACAGAGACAGATATGATGAAGGCAGTGCCGCAGGAGGTTTTGAAGCCTCTGATCGCACAGATCCCATTGCGCCGTCTCGGACAGCCGGAGGATATTGCAAATGCATTCGTATTCCTGGCGTCGGACGAGGCCTCCTATATCACAGGCGTGATCCTGAGTGTTGACGGCATGGCGCGGACGTAAGGAAAAATACTGTCACAAAATGTGAAGCGTTTATAATCTGAGAAATGGATTTGCGCCGGGATATTGATTTCCCGGCGTTTTTTTAATAGAATAGAGGCAGTTATCGAAAGGGGAATAAAATATGAGAAATATACGTTTGCTGGCAATTGGCGTACTTGCAGGAATGATGCTGACAGGCTGCGGCGCACAGGATAAGGAGCCGCAGGATACGGCACAGACAGCGGTACAGACAGAAACGCATACAGAGCCTGCAGAAGAAGCGGCAGAGCAGACAGAAGGCCTGGCGCAGACAGAAATGCAGACGGAGCCTGCGGCAGAGATGACGGAGCAGGACGCAGGCGGAGTCAAAGCTGCTTCCTCGGGGCTCTTTGGCACATTTGAGGCCCAGACGCTGGACGGGGAGACCGTGACACAGGATATTTTTGCACAGGCAGAGCTTACGATGGTCAACATCTGGGGAACCTTCTGCGGACCGTGTATCAGCGAGATGCCGGAGCTGGGAGAGCTTTCGAGAGAGTATGCGGACAAAGGGATGCAGCTGATCGGGATTGTCTCCGATGCGACAGATCCGGACAATGAGACGGCGCACCTGATCATAGAAGAGACGAAGGCAGATTATCAGCATCTCGTTGTATCCGAGAGTCTGTACTACAATTATCTGATGAATGTGCAGGCTGTGCCGACAACAGTATTCGTAGATAAGCAGGGAAATCAGGTCGGTGAGATTTATACAGGTGCAAGATCAAAGGCAGACTGGGCGGCTATTGCAGATGAGCTGCTGGAAGAGGCTGCGCAGTAACGTACAAAAATATCGGATGGTGAAGCTATGACAGATCGTCAGAGAATGTATGCGAGAGCAGCTGTGCTGCTGTGCGGAGCAGTGTTTCTCGCAGTAGGTGTGGCAAGAGGAGAGCTGGCAACGCTGTTCCTCAAAGCTACAAATATATGTCTGGAGTGTATAGGAATTGGATAAGAAGGTGAAAAATACACAGGGAAAAAATCGGCAGGGCGTTTCCCGTGATCCCCGCCTGTGGGTGCAGGTGATCGTCGCGGCTGTGACAAACGGATATGCGCTCGGCTTTTTAAAGGGAAAAATCTATACCGGGCCGCTCAAAAATATATGCGTGCCGGGGCTTAACTGCTATTCCTGCCCGGGGGCGCTGGGATCCTGCCCGATCGGCTCTTTGCAGGCGGTGCTTGGAGCACGCAATTTCAGATTTTCTTTTTATCTGCTTGGATTTTTTATGGTGATCGGAGCGATTTTCGGGCGTTTTGTCTGCGGCTGGCTGTGTCCGTTCGGACTGATACAGGATCTGCTGCATAAGATCCCGTTTCCGTTCAAGCGGAAAAACCTGCCGGGACACCGCCTGCTGGTTTATCTGAAATATGTGGTGCTTGTCGTGATGGTGATACTGCTTCCGCTTGTAGCGACTGATTTCCTAGGCCAGGGGAGACCGTGGTTTTGCCAGTATCTTTGCCCAAGCGGGACGCTTCTGGCAGGGATCCCGCTCACGCTTACGAATGAACCGCTGCGTGCGGCAGCCGGCTTTTTGTTCCAGTGGAAGCTGCTGATACTGATCGTGTGCGTGGTCGGGGCGATTGCGTATTACAGGCCGTTTTGCAAATATCTCTGCCCTCTTGGAGCTGTATACGGGCTTTTTCATCCTATCGCGTTCTACCGCTATGAGGTGGATGAGGAGAAATGTACCCGCTGCGGAAAATGTCAGCGTGTCTGTAAAATGGATATTCCGGTGTGGAAGGAGCCAAACAGCAGAGAGTGTATCCGGTGCGGAGCGTGTGTGAGGGCATGTCCGACGTGCGCGGTACACAGAAAGCCTGCAGGAAAAGGGACGCGGGCGGATCAAAACGATACAGAATAAGGAGGCAGGAGCATGATTTTTGATACACATGCGCATTACGATGATCAGGCATTTGACGAGGACCGGGAGGAGCTGCTTGCGCAGATGGAGCCGTCTGGGATCGGAGGGATCGTTAATGTAGGAGCCTCGCTGCGCGGTATAAAGGCGAGCCAGGAGCTGGCAGAAAAGTATCCGTTTATTTACGCGGCGGTGGGGGTGCATCCAGACGAAGTAGGAGCGCTTGATGAGGAACGTCTTATGTGGATGTATGAGCTGTGCCGCAGGCCAAAGACGGTGGCAGTCGGAGAGATCGGTCTTGATTATTACTGGGACAAAGAGGCGCGCGGGCTTCAGAAGCAATGGTTTATCCGTCAGCTTGAGATGGCGAAGGAGACAGGACTTGCAGTCAATGTGCACAGCCGCGAAGCTGCTCAGGATACCTTTGACATCATAAAGGAGCATCATGCCGGGACGACCGGCGGTATTATCCACTGCTTTTCTTCGTCGGCAGAGCTGGCAATGGAATACATAAAGCTCGGATATTATATTGGCGTCGGAGGTGTGGTGACATTTAAAAATGCGCGGGTGTTAAAGGAAGTGGTGGAGAAGATACCTCTGGAGCGGATCGTGGTGGAAACGGACTGTCCGTATCTGGCTCCGGCTCCCAATCGCGGAAAACGCAATTCATCCCTGTATCTGCCGCTTGTGATCGGGCAGATTGCGCAGCTGAAGGGAATCACGGTGCAGGAGGCAGAGGCAGCGACCTGTGAGAATGCGCTGCGTGTCTATAACCGGATCAGACAATAGGAAAACGGAATGGAGATAATATGGAAAAGCTTTCAAATCCACAGAAAACAATAGAGATTATACAGAAATATGGTTTTGATTTTCAGAAAAAATTCGGCCAGAACTTTCTGATTGACCCGAGGGTGCTTGATAAGATCATTGCAGCGGCGCAGATCACCAAAGAGGATTTTGTGCTGGAGATCGGGCCGGGGATCGGGACCATGACACAGTATCTGGCAGAGGCGGCGAGAGAGGTGACAGCAGTGGAGATCGATCGCAATCTGATCCCGATCCTTTCTGAGACGCTGGCAGAGTATGAGAATGTCACTGTTTTGAATCAGGATGTGCTGAAGACAGATATTGCGGCGATCGCGCAGGAGAGAAATGCAGGACGTCCGATCAAGGTGGTGGCGAATCTGCCGTATTATATCACAACGCCGATCATTATGGGGCTCTTTGAGAGTAAAGTACCGATTGACAGTATTACGGTCATGGTGCAAAAGGAGGTTGCGCAGCGGATGCAGGCGGAACCCGGGACGAAGGACTATGGGGCGCTGTCTCTGGCTGTGCAGTATTACGCAGAGCCGTACATCGCGGCAAATGTTCCGCCGAACTGTTTTATCCCGCGGCCAAATGTCGGCAGTGCGGTGATACGGCTCACCAGACATCAGGATCCGCCGGTAAAGGTGCGGGATGAAAAACTGCTGTTTGGGCTGATCCGCGCATCGTTTAATCAGAGGAGAAAGACGCTTGTAAACGGGCTGAAGAATTCTGCATCCCTGCCCTTTACGAAGGAGCAGATACTTGCAGCATTTGAGCAGACCGGTCTGCCGGAGAATACCAGAGGAGAAGCGCTTACACTGGAGCAGTTTGGCGCGCTTGCGGACGCACTGGCAGCGCAGAGAGGCCAGGCAGAAGAATAGGTCAGGCGAACAGACGCGCAGGCGGACAGGCAGATATGCAAAGGAGGAAGGTATATGGTAAGGGAGGAGCATTTCTATTTTACATCCAGTGAGGGGATGGCGAAGTGTCATGCGGTGCGGTGGATTCCGTCGGGCAGTGTGCGCGCGGTCGTACAGATCGTACACGGTATGGCAGAGTATATAGAACGCTACCGGGAGTTTGCACAGTATCTGGCCGGACAGGGGATTCTCGTTACGGGTCACGATCATCTGGGACATGGAGATACGGTAAAGGATCCCGCGGATTACGGGTACTTTGCCGCGGAGAATGGCAATCTGTGTCTGATCCGGGATATTCACCATCTGCGGCAGTTCACTGGCAGGAAGTATTGTGAAGCGCCAGAAGGAGGGGGACATGTGCCGTATATCCTTTTTGGACACAGTATGGGGTCCTTCCTTGTCAGGCAGTATCTTTGCATAGAGGGAAAAGGGCTTGACGGTGCGGTGATCTGCGGCACGGGAGATTATCCGTATGCGGTGGCGCGGCTTGCGATGTGTCTGGCAAAGGCAGGAGCACTCCTGCATGGATGGAGATACAGGAGCAGATTTCTGGAGTGGATCGTCGCCGGACGCAGCAATGCAAAATTTGCCCCGAACCGCACGTGTGCAGACTGGCTGAGCAGGGATGAGCGCACGGTAGATGCGTACGTCAGTGACAGCCGCTGTGGGTTTGCGTTTACAGCAAATGCCTATTATAATATGTTCCTTGGTATTTCAAAGCTTGGACGCAGGGCATATCTGGAACAGATGCCCAGGGAGATCCCGGTATTTTTTATTGCCGGAGACCACGATCCGGTCGGCAGCTTTGGAAAAGGAGTACTGCGTGTGGCAAAGCGATTTGAGACGCTTGGGGTACAGGACGTCGAGTGCAGACTGTATGCAGACGACCGCCATGAGATTTTAAATGAGCTGGACCGGGAGCAGGTGTACGCGGATGTGTATGACTGGCTGAGCAGGAAGATCCTCTCTTAGATTTTGATGCAGAAGGAATAGATGAATATGACAATAAGAAAAGCGGACGAGAAAGATTTTGACAAAATCAGCAAACTGTTGTATCAGGTGCAGAAGGTGCATAGTGACGCAAGACCTGATTTATTCAGACAGGGCGCAAAAAAATATGATGACAACGACCTGAAGGATATTTTAGAGGACGGTCAGAAGGAAATATTTGTTGCCACAGATGAGCAGGATTCTGTTGTGGGCTATGCTTTTTGTATCATCGAGCTGATCGACAGCAGTATACAAAGGAAGAGGAAAACTCTTTACATAGATGATCTGTGTGTGGATGAAACGGTAAGAGGACAGCACATCGGAATGGCTTTGTACGACTATGTTTTAGAGTTTGCCCGGGAAATCGGATGCTATAATGTAACGCTGAATGTATGGGCGGACAATAAGGATGCCGTCCATTTTTATGAAAAGATAGGGATGCATATACAAAAGATCGGAATGGAGAAGATCCTGCGCAGTGCAGAT
Organism: Parablautia sp. Marseille-Q6255; assembly: GCF_951230155.1. Lineage (GTDB taxonomy): Bacteria > Bacillota > Clostridia > Lachnospirales > Lachnospiraceae > Choladousia. The sequence continues at coordinate 4,526 of NZ_CATNVD010000016.1, read as the reverse complement.
GACGTCTGATGATGCACGCGGATGCAGGCGGCGTCTGATCGCGCGCCTGCATCCGGTGCGGGAGGCGTGTGCCTCGTGAGGGTGTTACGTTTCTTTTGAAATTTTTATCACATCTGTTTTTTCAAAGTCTTTTTTCATGTCAAAGGAGATCAGGAAGGTATCCCCTGCCAGATAAAGGGTATCATCAATATACAGTCCGCGCATGGTATTGTATTCTGCCTGATTGACGAGCATATCGGAGTAAAAATCATATACCAGCTCACTTGTAAAGCCCTCTGTCTCGTCATATGAGAAGACGAGATAGCGGTTGTCACAGTAAAAACCGATGACATTCTTTTTTGCGTCAGCAAGGATGGCTTTGTGATCCTCGATGGCAGGACACCAGGTAATGCCGGGGATCACGGTACGATGGATTTCTTTTATGTCTGCCGGATCAGAAATATCGAACATGGACAGCTTGAGCCCTTCGATGCTTCCGGTTTCCGGATCGGCCTCATAGCCTATGCCGAGCAGACGGTCTTCCCCGTAAAAATGCAGGTAGGAGGAGAAGCCGCTGACCTTTAGCTCTCCAACAAGCTGCGGATGCTCCGGATCAGACAGATCAACGCAGAAGAGAGGATCTGTCTGTTCGAAGGTTACAAAGTAGCCGGTATCGCCTGAAAATCTGGCGGAGCGGATCGTTTCTCCTTTTGCAAGATCTTCGATCGCACCGATCTGTTTCATGGCTTCATCAAGTATATACAGGGCGTTGTATTCCTCCTGATCGACAGCGGCTTTGACGGATGCGCCGGAAGAATCCGAAACGCTCGCAGCTTTATTATCTGTATACGTGGATACAACACGCAGCTTGCCATTGTATTCATTCATGGAGAAGGAGTTGTTTAAATATCCTGGCACACAGCCTGCCGCGACGCCGGTGATCTCTCCGTCTGCATAGTGGAATTTTGTGATTTCGGTCAGGACGGAGGATGCATCGTAGCGTTCATTTGCAATATAAATATTTTCCGGACTCACATAATAATGGCTGGCGCCTGAGACAAGCGCCTTGCTGTCGAAGATCTCATCCGGCGCATCTGTTTTCATGGAGGAGATCACCAGATAAGAAGTGCTCTCCATGGAGTCCGGGAGATAGATATCTCCGGCAGAGAGTTCTGTCTGGTTGATTCGGGGCATGATGGTGCTGTCTTCAAAGGTATCGCGGATATCCGGCGAGTAGCTTGTAAAAAGATAGATAAATCCGTCATTTTTGCGGGAAGCGGCATACGAACCCTCCTGAGCGATGGCTCCTTTTTGTACAGGAGCGCCGGGGTCGGAGACATCATAGGTCAGCAGCATGGTCTGTCTGCCTGTGCTGGTATAATAGACGTCCTCATCCTGCTCAAGCGAGGTCACGGATTCGCTGGTGATGATATACAGGCAGTCGCCCTCCAGATACATCTCATGCGCATAACCATTATCGCCGGCGCCCAGAGGGGTCACACCGAGAAGGGAGGCCCTGCCCTGTCTGATCTGTGCGATCGCAAGAGAGAGGTCAGTGCGCAGGATATAGATATACTCGCCGTCTGTTTTCACGATGTCTCCCTCATCGACTCCGAGCTCCTGCAGGTTTGTCTGCGAGAAATCTGTGCCGGTCGCATCTGCCGGGGCAGTGTAGGAAGTGTCTTCTATGGCGCTTTCGACGTCCGCTGCGGACTGCAAAAGCTCTGTCCGTGCCATAGATGTAGCAGCATACGCTTCCGGCGTCTGGGAGCAGAACTGTTCGTACAATGCTTCATAGATGGCTTTGGGACTTTCGGCATAGGTGAAGGCTTCGGAAGCAGCCGGAGCAGCTTTTATTTTTTCAGCGTCCGTCTGGTCAGGCTGTCTGGCTTCTTTTGTTTCGGCTGTCATCTGCATTTCCTGTGCTTCTTCTGTTTTCTGGTACTTTTCGATCCGCGAGGACTGCCACAGCAGCGCGCCTGTCAGCGCGAATACAGCAGCAGCGCTCCCAAAACGAAGCCATCGTCTGCGCAATTGTCTGCGTTTTGCGGCGCGTTCGAAATCGGTCGTATCAGTGGAGCGGCTGCGGCTGTTCTCCTGCAGCAGCTTTTCAATGGAGTCCGGCTGCAGGCTGTCAGGAATAGGCAGATCCTTTGCGTCATATTTGATTTTTTCTAAAAGATCTTTCTGATCCATATAGTTTTCCTCCTGTTAGAAAGATGTGGATATGGGATCCGCTGCTTTGAGAGCGGAAATACTTTGCAGGCTGTATATACAGGGGAGCAGGCATACTCAGGAGAGCAGGCCCTCCAGCTTTTTGAGCGCACGGCTTTGTCTGGAACGCACAGTATTTGGGTTCATGCCAAGCTGCGTGCCGATCTCCTGGCTGGAATATCCCGCAAACAGGCTCATGGCAATGATCAGACGGTCCTCTTCAGGAAGAGAAAAAAATGCTCTGCGCACATCCGTCTGTTCAGGAAGGCTGTTGTGGGGAGTGCATCCGGAGATGGATTCTTCCGGCCGGGTCTCATCGAGCGCAGAAGGCGCATGGATATACTCACGGATGCGGCGGCGACATTTTATACTCAGGATGTGAAAGATCCAGGGACCAAAGGATGCGTCCTCCCGAAGTGTGTGGATCTGCGCAAATGCATCGAGTACTGTCTCGCTTACCGTATCCTCCGCGTCCTGAGGATGCCGCAGTGTGTAGAGTGCAAACCGGTACAGGTCTTTATAAACGGATTGATAGAGCAGTGCAAAGGCGTGCGCATCGCCTCCCTTTGCCTGCCGGATCAGTTCTGGGGTTGGGTTCATAAATCTTCCTTTCTGACAGCTGTTTGACAGCAGCGGCTGCTGCGAGATTGTCCTGGTCATATAATAAGTGCAAAAAAATCCCCGGATTGTTGCGGGGATTTTTAAAAAATTTGTTTTTTGTCTGTTTTTTCGATGAAACCTTCGCCGAGCACCTGACTCGTATTCGTCATCATAATAAAAGCATTTTCATCAATTTCGTGAACGGTCTGGATGACCATATGAGACTGCACATCCGAGCAGGCACAGAGCAATACGTCGCGGTCCTGCTTTGTGTAAGTACCCATTGCGCGGATGGCTGTGGAGCCGCGCCCGGTGATCGTACCGATCCGGTCCGCAATCTCCTGTCCTTTGTCTGTGATAATGATCGCGAGCGCGCCGGACGCCATACCGAACATGATCTTGTCAATGGTGATGGACGTGATAAATGTCGTCAGCAGACCGTAGAGGATCGCGTCTACATTACGAAAGACAGGTCCGCCCAGAGCGATAATAAACAGGTCGATCGCCATTGTCACCACTCCGATGGACAGGTGCGGGCGCAGCACCTTGATCGTCACAGTCAGAAAATCCGTGCCTCCGGAGGAGGTGCCGCGGGAGTAGAAGATCGCAAGCGCCGCTCCAATGAAAACGCCGGAGTACAGGGCAGCCATCAGCGGCGAGCCGGTATAGGCAGGCGTAAACGGAAAGACGATATCGAGAAAAAAGGTACAGAAAAGCATCGTGCGCAGTGATTTGATCATAAAGCTCCTGCCGCAGATTTTGTAGCTGATGAGGATCAGCGGAATGTTGAGTACAAGCGACATAGTACCGATCGGCAGTCCCCACAGGTGGTTCATGATAAGCGCAAGGCCGGAAATACCGCCCGGTGCAAAATCTGCTGTCTTGGCAAATGTGTAAATACCGACAGAATACAGGATGCTGCCTGCGATATCGCACAGGATATCCACCAGAAACTCCTTTTGTTTTTTGTTATTTGTAAGAGAAGATACCATAACAGAACCTCCAGACTGTAATAGAAAACACCGTGTTGAAACTATTTTTTCAAATAAAACCCTGCTGTATGCCTTGCCGGAAAAACATTTCTGAAAATTACTATAAGCAAAGTATATCATAAGCGGGGGAAAAGGGAAAATCTATTTTAGAAAAATGTTACTGTCAAGTAATCGTTGGCAAATTTTTTCATACATGATTTATCATACGCCCGTTCAGGAAACAGTCAACGCTGCTAACGCACCCGCTCCATTTCGCTCGCAGCGGAAGCTGACCTCATCCATCTCACCTGCGGCTCTGATTCATTAAGTACCGGCGGCTTCACAGGTGTTGCACTTGGTATCTGTTTTTGTGCCGGGCTGTTTAATATCCTGCCATTGCTAACAGCTTCCGTCCGTCACCTCGCACCTTTCCTTCCAGGCCTACTACATGACCGATCACCGGATATTCATAACCTTTCCCATCCTTCTTCGGTGCCTTTGCTGACAACAGGATCTCCCCATACAGCTCCTCGACTGTCTCCGTCTCAAACAATGGCTGTTTCAGACTCTGTGTTACTTCATACAGTTTTCCACTGCATTTTTTTGCCAGTATCTTTGCCAGATGGTTCCCTCCTCGCTTGCTCCAGCTCGTATGGTTGTGTTTCATCCGCTTCGCGATCACGCTCCATACATGGTTTTCCATCGTTCCCATATTTCTGTATTCCAGCCCCTCCGGGTTCTCTGGCAGTTCTAATCCCTGTG
>NZ_CATNVD010000015.1 GCF_951230155.1 Parablautia sp. Marseille-Q6255 | reverse complement strand
TGGATGAGGTCAGCTTCCGCTGCGAGTGAAATGGAGCGGGTGCGTTAGCAGAGTTGCCTGTATCCTGAACGGGCGTATGATAAATCATGTATGAAAAAATTTGCCAACGATTACTTGACAGTAACAATATAGAAAAACACGACATTTCAGCCTTGAATTTTTTACGAATATATGCTATAGTCTTTCCATCAAGTAAATATGTAACGACGTGTTACTGGTAATGCAGGCAAGATCGGATTGAAATGAACAAAGACATACGCAGTCTTTGTACGTTGTTTCAGTTTGATCTTTTTTTGTTGTATCAGGACATCCGTACATATTTTATGGTTCTGGCCGGAACACCATATGATAAAAGGTAAAGGAGAAAAGAGCATGGATTATGGTAGAATTGCTGCCGATATTTTAAAGCATGTCGGCGGGAAAGAAAATATCCAAAACGTTACGCACTGCTTCACAAGACTGCGTTTCGTTTTAAAGGATGAGAGTAAGGCAAACAAAGAAGTGGTAGAACACCTGGAGGGCGTGATCTCTGTTGTGATCGCAGGCGGACAGTTCCAGGTCGTATGCGGGGCAAAGGTAACAAAGATCTACGATGAGGTCGTAAAGCAGATCGGGGAGGTTAAAGTCGCACAGGAGAAAAGAAGTCAGAAATTCAGCATGAATCTTGTCCTCCAGAAGATTTCTGAGATCTTTACTCCACTCGTACCGGCGATCGCTGCAGCAGGTCTGATCAAAGGGCTTCTGTCTGCATGTGCAAGGCTGCCGATGTTTGATGCATTTACAGCGACAAGCACCTATACGATCCTGAATACAGCCAGCAACATCATTTTTTATTTCATGCCGATCTTCCTTGCATATACAGCTGCAAAGGCGCTGAAGTGCAATGAGATTATCGCGATGGTGCTGGGAGCATTTCTGTGCCATCCGGCTATTGACGCGCTGGTGCAGGATGTGGCAACGCCGTCCACGATCTTTGGATTACCTGTGATCAAGCAGGCGTTTACGATCGGAGAACAGACAAAGGTCTTTAGCTATACGGAATCGGTGATCCCGATCATACTGGCAGTGATCATACTGTGTTTCCTTGAAAAGGGTCTGAAGAAGATCGTACCGGAAATTTTACAGATCATCCTGGTACCAGGTATCTCTTTGATCGTTATGGTTCCGATCGTTCTTGTGGTCGTGGGGCCGGTAGGCATTTACGTCGGTTTCCTGGTGCAGTGGCTGTATCAGGCGCTGTATTCCTTTAGCCCGCTGCTTGGGGGTACGATCGTCGGCGGTCTGTGGGGCGTATTCGTTATTTTTGGTGCGCACCGTGCGCTGCTTCCCATTGGCTTAAATGACGTGGCGATCTCCGGTACAAACACACTGATGTGCTTTGCAGGCGCAGCCAACTTTTCACAGGCAGGTGCGGCGCTTGGCGTAACGCTGAAATCCAGAAGTGCTGAGACAAAACAGGTTGCAGGCGCGGGCGCTCTGTCTGCGTTTCTTGTCGGAGTGACAGAGCCTGCCATTTATGGCTGTAATCTTCGCCTGAAACGTCCGATGATCTGTGCAGTCATCGCAGGTGCGCTCGGCGGTGCGATCATGGGTATTGGAAACGCAGTAAACACTGGTTTTGCAAATAATGGTATTTTGACGATCATGTCCTACTATGGTGAGAGTACAAGCCTCGGGCAGTTTGCTTCTTATCTGATCGGTATCGCAGTCGCGTTCTTCGGAGCCGCAATCCTTACTTATCTTGTCGGTTTTGAAGAAGTAGTGCCAGAAGCTGAGGCATCCGGATCCGCGCCGGAGTCTCTGCCTGACGAAGTGGAGGAAGGAAAGGCTGATATCAGAATATGTTCCCCTGCAACGGGAAAGGCAGTTTCCTTAAAGGAGACTTCAGATGAAGTATTTTCTTCAGAGGCGCTGGGCAAGGGTATCGCCGTCATTCCCTCGAAAGGAGAGATCATCGCTCCGGCAGATGGTACGCTGGCGGTGCTTTATCCGACGCTTCACGCACTGGGGCTGGTGCTGGATAATGGAGTCGAGCTGCTGATCCATATCGGAATCAATACTGTAGAACTTGAAGGAGAAGGCTTCCATAAGTACGCAGAGCAGGGAGCGCGCGTGAAAAAGGGAGACCGTCTCGTAAGTTTTGACCTTGACACGTTAACGGCAAAAGGATATGATTCGACTGTTATGGTCGTTGTTTCGAATACAGATACCTTTGCAGGCGTGACAGGAGTACCGGCGCAGCATGCGGATAGCACAACGGATATCATCAGGATCAAAAAGCAGTGAACAGATCAGGTAACATATCATGAAAGGAGAACTATATGAAAAAAGGGTTTCCAGAAACATTTCTCTGGGGCGCAGCATCCTCTGCGTTCCAGATAGAGGGAGGCTGGGATGAAGATGGGAAGGGGATGACTGTTGCGGATTTTAATTCCTTCAAGCGTTCAGACCGTCAGGCAGACAGCCGCGTTGCAAGCGATTTTTATCACCACTGGAAAGAGGATATTGCCCTGATGAAGGAGCTCGGTCTGAAAACCTACCGTTTTTCCATCTCCTGGGCGCGTATTATCCCGGACGGTGACGGAGCGGTCAATCCAAAAGGGATTGCCTTTTACAATCAGGTGATCGATGAGCTGCTTGCCAATGATATTATTCCGTTTGTCACGCTGTATCATTTTGATCTGCCCTATGCGCTTGTGAAAAAGTATAACGGATGGGAAGCGCGCGCATGTGCGTATGCTTTTGAACGGTATGCAAGAGTATGCTTTGAAGCGTTTGGCGACCGTGTCAAATGGTGGCTTGTGCATAATGAACAGAACCTGATGATCCGCGTGGATGAGCGTATGAATATCAATGAACCGGATCCGTGGAAGGCTGATAAGATCCGCGCTCAGATGGACTACCATATGTTCCTCGCGCACGCACTTGCAGTCAATGCCTGCCATGAGATCGTAGAAGGCGGCAGGATCGCTCCGGCAGTCTCTTCGACCTGTACGTATCCGCTGACAAACAAACCTGAGGATGTGTGGGCGGCAAAGATGAATGACTGGTTTAAGACAAATTACTGTCTGGATATGCACTATTACGGAGCGTATCCGGGATATTATATGCGCTACCTGCAGGAGCGCGATATTGTTCCGGTCATGGAAGAAGGGGATGCCGCACTTTTAAAGAGCGCAAAGATGGATTTCATTGCACTGAATTATTACAGGACACTTTGCGCAAGCTATCTCCCGGCAGATGAAGATCATCCGGTCGGTATGCGGGTATACCGCGGGAATGAAGTGGATTTTGACCAGTACGGCTATTGCCGGGATGAACGCAATACAAACCTCAAGGCGAGTGAGTATGGCGCTCAGATCGATCCGATGGGCCTTCGGATCGTACTAAATGAGTATTATGCGCGGTATCATCTGCCACTTATCATTACAGAAAACGGGCTTGGGACGCCGGATGTGCTGACTGGCGATGGAAGAGTGCATGACGATTACCGTATTGACTATATTAAGGGACATCTGGAGGCGATGGAGCTTGCGATGGAGGACGGTGTAGATCTGATGGGATACTGCCCGTGGTCCGTGATCGACCTGTTAAGCTCTCACCAGGGCTTTCGCAAACGCTATGGCTTTGTCTATGTCAATCGGGAAGATATGGACCTTAAAGATCTTGGCCGTATAAAAAAGGACAGCTTTTACTGGTATCAGAACGTGATACGTACGAACGGCGAGGAGCGCTGATACAGCCCACAGGAAAGGCAGCCATGCTACAGGAGGAGAATCATGCGGGTGATAAAAGTACTGAATAACTCGCTGGTGCTTGCACTGGATGAAAACGGTACAGAAACAATACTGATGGGAAAAGGGATCGGTTTTCATAAGGCAGTCGGATATGAATTTCGAAGCGAAGAGGTAGAAAAGGTATTTGTATTAAAGGACCGGTCTGTTTCCCGCAGTATTATCCGGCTGGCTGCGGAGACAGACAGCGTATATTTTGAGATATGCAAAAGTGTGGTAGATTATGCCGTAAAGGAGTTTCAGATGAAGCTTCTGGATCATATTTATCTTTCTCTGACAGACCATCTGGCCTTTGCTGCCAGGCGGGCGGGGGAGGGGATCATGGTGCCGAACTTCTATACCATGGATATGCAGCGCTTTAATCCAAATGAGTATCAGGTCGGATTGTATGCGCTGGAGCTGATGCGCACTCAGGTCGGCGTGGAGATGCCGGAGGATGAAGCCGGAAATATTGCATTCCATTTTATCAATGCGCAGATCGACCATCCATATAATGAAAAAAACAGGCGGATCAATCAGCTTGCGGACAGCGTGCTTGATATTGTAAAGTATTACTATCAGCTGATCTATGATGAGGAGAGCATTACCTACTCCCGTTTTGTCACTCACGTACGTCTGTTTGCACAGCGCATTGTGTCCGGGAATCAGCTGCCGGAAGAAACTTCCCGGCTCATTTATGATCAGATCGCCCCGGTGTGCACATCAGAGTTTACCTGTGTGGACCGGATCGGAAAATTTGTGCAGGAGAGATTTCAGACTCCGCTTACCAGACAGGAGGCTTTGTATCTGGCCCTGCACATTCACAGAGTCCTGGAAGCAGGGCGAAAACAATAAAAAGGAGCTGCAGCAAAGGATCCCGTATCCGGGAAATCTGGCTGCAGCTTTTTGGATATCGGCCGGGCAGTGTGGTCATCCCTTCCGAAGAAGCGCGGATCCCGGTGTATGTTTTGCGTCTGACGAACATTTGTTTGGTATTGACAGCGGCTTCGTAACTATTTATAATAATTCAGAATAATTATAATACAAGGATAAGTTATGAGAGTAATAGCAGGAAAAGCGCGGAGACTTCCGCTGAAAACGATTGACGGACTGGATACGCGTCCGACAACAGACCGTATTAAAGAAACACTGTTTAATATCTTGCAGAACGATCTGTGCGGCATCCGTTTCCTTGATGTATTTGCAGGAAGCGGCGGAATCGGGATCGAGGCATTAAGCCGCGGCGCCAGCCAGGCAGTGTTTATCGAGCAGTCCCGCCGTGCGGCAGACTGCATACGCGAAAACCTTGCATTTACCCGTCTGGACGGACAGGCTACAGTGATGCAAAGTGAAGTAATGGCAGCTCTTTCACGGCTGGAGGGAACAGCGCCGTTTGGTATTATTTATATGGACCCGCCCTATGGGAAAGGACTGGAAAGAGGTGTGCTGGAATACCTCGCCTCTCATTCGCCCTCCTATATAGATAAAGATACCATGATCATTCTGGAAACATCACTGGATACAGACATTTCTTACGCTTCAGAGCTTGGATTTGTGGTGCGCCGTATAAAGGAGTACAAGACAAATATGCATATCTTTTTCGGGTTGCAGGAACAGGAGAACATATGAAACGTGCAGTCTATCCGGGCAGCTTTGACCCGGTGACAAAAGGACATCTCGACATCATTGAGCGGGCGGCTGCGATCGTGGATGAACTGATCGTGGGCGTTCTGAATAATAATGAAAAAACCCCGTTGTTTTCTGTTGAAGAACGTGTTAATATGTTAAAGGATGTTACGGTACATATTCCGAATGTCCGGATTGAAGCATTTTCCGGTTTATCGGTTGAGTTTGTCAGAAAATGCAACGCATCCTTTCTGGTGCGCGGGCTGCGGGCAGTCACAGATTTTGAGTATGAGCTTCAGATGGCTCAGACCAACCGCAGTATCGACCGAAATGTAGATACGCTGTTTTTTACGACTGAGCTTAAATACGCATACATCAGTTCTACGATCGTCAAGGAGGTTGCCTGCTATGGCGGAGATATTTCCGGTTTTGTACCGGCTCCGGTTGCAGAGCGCGTTTACGATAAGATTTCACTGAAAACCAGGGGGAACAGATCAGAAGTATAAATAATGAAAGGGTAAGGAGAGAATATTATGAGCAGCAGGATTGAGCAGATCATTGAAGAAATCGAAGAATTTATTGACAGCTGTAAATTTCAGCCGCTTTCTTCTACAAAGATCGTGGTAAATAAAGAAGAGCTGGAGGAACTCCTTCGCGAACTGCGGATGAAGACACCGGACGAGATCAAGCGTTATCAGAAGATCATCAGCAATAAGGATGCGATCCTTGAGGACGCTCAGACGAAGGCAGACAACATCATTGCAGAGGCGCAGGCACAGGCACAGAAGATCGTCAGCGAGAGCGAAGTGATGCAGGTGGCGCTGCAGCAGTCCAATCAGCTGATCGAGCAGACGAACGCGCAGGCGCAGGAGATCATGGACAAGGCTACCGAGGACTCCAACAGCATCCGCATGAATGCGATCCGCTACACAGATGAGATGCTGGAGAATCTGGAAAAGATCATGAGCCACACGATCGATGCCGCAGGCTCCAAATACAATAATTTCATCAATTCGATCCAGTCCTGCTACGATATCGTCAGCAAAAACAGATCTGAGCTTTCTCCGCAGGCAGCTCCGTCCAGCTATGCTCCGGAATTCTCAGAGGAGTCCACGCAGGAAGAAGCATAAAGTACATACAGACAGCAGAAGTGAGAGCAGGGTAATCATTACCCTGCTTTTTATATAGTATTTCGCCAGATCTTTATCAAAGCCCGCTATGGCCGCAGTCTGCGCGATCGCGGACCAGCCGCCGAAGGCGCATATCCCGCACAGCAGTACATATTTCCATGACAGAGCGAGAGAGCTTTCACAGATCAGAGCGATCCCGCCTGTCACCTCGATGCTGGCTCTTACCAGAAGCGGAAAAAGTCCGGTATCTCTCCAGAAAAATGCCAGCGCACTGCCTGCCATCGAAAATACCATGATGCACACGCCAAGCTTTACAATGCTTTGCACGGCATCACAGATCACATGGTCGATAAGGTCAAACAGCGGCGGGACGTCATCTGCACGCCGGTCATCGGGCTGCGCAGGAGTCTGTCTATCAGAAGCACCGTTGCTGCAAAGGTTCTTCGGCTGTTTTTCTGAGGCGGGAGCGGTAAGGATCCCATAGATCAGCGCAGCTCCCAGGACATCCAGAAGAAACCATACGCCAAGCTGCGGATTTTGCAGCTGCTGCGCACTCAGAAAAGAGAGAAGAAAGACCGGACTTAAATTATTGACAAAGCCTGTCAGATGCCTTGCCGAGACACGGCTGATCTTTTGCGAATGAAACAGATCGGCAGTCACCTTTGCTCCCATAGGAAGGCCGCAGAGAAAGCCGGTAAGCACAGCAAAGCTTCCCTCCTGCGAGCAGTGAAACAGCCGCCCGGACAGTCTTTGGAGAAAGGACGGCAGGCAGTTTACTACTCCAAGACGCAGCATAGCGCCGCTTAACAGCATAAATGGAAACAGTACGGGAAGTACATTGCGGTACCACAGGAGAAGGCCATCGCGCGCACCGGATAAGGCCGGAGCAGGGAACAACAGCAGATACAAAAAGATCAGAGAAAAAAGAAGCAAACGGATATATTTTTTATGTTTCGGCATAGCTGTCCTCCGCAGGGGCTGTCACTGCAATCTATGTTTTTAACGGGAGCATTATGACGGGATTCTATTTCTGCCTGTCTGCGGATATATTTTGAAGAGAAGATTTTTTTGGAGCGGCAAATGAAACGCAGGGTTTTACATACACTGTTTTTTCTCTTTTTTCTGTTTCTGGTGATCGCACAGTTTTCTTCCGTGATCTGCCAGAAGGAAGCGTCTCGCAGGCTTCTGCGGCTGGATATGCAGGAGGACGGTTTCCGGGCGATGCGTCTGTCAAAACGCAGTCTGGCTGATCTGGAAGCGCTTAGAAGACAGACCGGCATGGAGCTTTCTGATCTGATGACTGTCATCTGCGCACGTCAGGGCATCCGATCTGTCCCCGATCTGCGGACGTGGCGGGCATCTGATTTTATAAAATGGAAACGCCTTCTGCAGGCAGACGGCAGAGAAAGCTACGAAAGAGTACGCGCCGCATATGCGGCAATCTGGGATGACGTCAGGTACTTCCCAGTACAGGCAGAAGGGATCCGGTATGAGAACAGCTGGATGTTCGAGCGCAATTATGGTGGAAAACGAGGGCATGAAGGAACAGATCTGATGCCTCCGGAAAATCTTTCCGGCCATTACCGGATCGTCAGCATGACAGACGGACAGGTGGAGCAGATCGGATGGTTGCCAAAAGGCGGCTTTCGGATTGGAATACGCAGTCCTTCAGGGGGCTACTATTATTATGCGCATCTGGATTCCTACAGCCGTGATTTCCACATTGGAGATGAGGTGCGCGCCGGTATGGAGCTTGGCACGATGGGAGATACCGGATACGGTCCGGCAGGAACACGCGGAAAATTTGATGTGCATCTGCATCTGGGAATCTATATCAGGACGGCACAGCAGGAGGAACTCAGCATAAATCCCTACTGGGTGTTGCGTTATCTGGAGCTTTCGAGGCGTTCTGCCGGGGAATCCGCTGCGATGCGCCACCGTACGACAAAAGGTGTCATTGCAAGTTGTTCTGGGATATGTTAGAATAAGAAAATGCAGATTTGCAGTAGTAAACTGTGTGTTTTCTCAGCAGCAAATGCAGCGATCCTGGTATAACAGACATCGCGGGAGGTTATTATGGAAGTACAGTTATGGCGCGAGATATTGACACCATATGATCTGGCAGTAAAGGAGCTTATCGTCAAATTTGAGCATCTGATTTATGAGCACAGAAGTCAGGGACTCTATTCTCCGATTGAGCAGGTATCGGGGCGGGTAAAGACCGTTGCCAGTATTTTGGATAAAGCACAGAAGAAAAACATACCGGTCGATCAGATCGAGGAGCAGTTTGTTGATATTGCAGGTATCCGCATTATCTGTCAGTTTGTAGAGGACATACGCAAGGTGGTGGAGATCATCCGGCACAGGACAGATATGGAGATCGTCAGTGAGCGGGATTACATCAACCATATGAAAGACAGCGGATACCGCAGTTACCATATCATTGTAGATTATGAAGTACAGGGACTGCACGGCAGCCGGAAAATAAAGGTGGAGATACAGATCCGCACGCTGGCCATGAATTTCTGGTCAACGATCGAGCATTCCCTGCAATACAAATACAAAAAGAACATACCGGATCATATCCGCGAAAAGCTGATGAACGCAGCAAATGCGATCATCGTGCTGGATAATGAGATGTCGTACGTCAGAAGCGAGATCATGGACGTACAGAATTCTTTCCAGCTCCATTCAAGAATTGTCTCCGATATTTTAAATAATATACAGAATCTTTACGGAACGGCAAATGAGCGGGAGGTGCTTAAGATCCAGGATGAGTTTTACCGGATCTATGAGGGAAATGATCTGGATCAGCTCAAACGCTTTAGCAGAGAGCTTGACAGCATTGCAGAAGGATACCGGGTACAGTCAGTCAGTATGGAGGAGCTTTAATTGGCAGATAACGACAGCATGCGTCTGGACAGATTCCTTGCATCAGCAGGGGTCGGCACGCGCAGTGAAGTAAAAAAAATCTTAAAAAGCGGGGCGGTGATGGTCAACGGGATACCCGAAAAGCGGGCAGAAACAAAAATCCATACGCTCTGCGATACGGTGACCTGCCATGGACGCCGCCTTGCCTACGAGCCCTTTGTCGCCCTTATGTTCCACAAGCCTGCAGGCTGCGTGACAGCGACAGAGGATACCAGACACAGGACAGTTATGGATTATATTTCCCATGACAGAAAAAAGGAACTGTTTCCGGTGGGAAGGCTTGATATTGACACAGAGGGACTCCTGCTTGTGATCAATGACGGAGATCTGGCACATCGGATGCTCTCGCCGAAGCATCACGTAGCCAAAACGTATTTTGTCCGCGTCCGGGGAATGCTTTCTTTGGCAGACGCAGATGCTTTTGCCAGGGGGATCGACATCGGTGAGAAAAACCTGACGCTTCCGGCGAAACTGCGCATTCTGTCGGTCGGTGAGACTTCAGAGGCTGAGGTGACCATCTATGAGGGACGCTTTCATCAGGTAAAACGGATGTTTGCCGCATGCGGCCATACGGTTCTTTATCTGAAACGGACCGCAATGGCAGGGATCTGTCTGGATCCGTCACTCGCGCCGGGAGAATGGAGGGCACTTTCAGCAGAAGAGCGCGGCATTCTTGTATCACCTGGCAAAGAGACAGCAGATAAGGGGAAGCTATGTTAGCACATAAAAAAGCAGTGATTTTTGACCTTGATGGAACACTGATGGATTCCATGTGGGTATGGAAGGACATTGACATTGAATATCTCGGACGTTATGGATACGACGTGCCGGACGGATTGCAAAAAGAGATTGAAGGAATGAGCTTTACGGAGACAGCCGCGTATTTTAAAGAGCGCTTCGGTATCCGTGATTCGCTCGAGGAAATAAAAAAAGAATGGAACCGCATGGCCTATGATAAATACGCGCATGAGGTTTTGCCAAAGCCGGGCGCAGCAGCTTTTTTAAAAATGCTCAGACAGCGGGGGATACGGACTGCGATCGCAAGCAGCAACAGCCGGGAGCTGATCCTTGCCAGTCTCCGGTCAAACGGTATCGTACAGGATTTTGACTGCATCCTGACCGCCTGTGAGGTCGCAAAGGGCAAGCCCGCTCCCGACATCTATCTGAGTGCGGCCAGGACTCTTGGGGTAACGCCTCAGGAGACTCTTGTATTTGAGGACGTGCCGATGGGGATCCTTGCCGGAAAAGCTGCCGGGATGAAGGTGTGCGCAGTGGAAGATGACGATGCGAAGGATCAGCTGGCGCAGATCCGGAGTCTGGCAGATTATTATATCAGATCCTACGATGACATTCAGGATCAGACCTATGAGGAGCTTTCATGAATAGAAAATTTCTTCCTGTGACCAGACAGGAATTAGAAGAACAGAAGATAGAACAGCTGGATTTTGTTTATGTGACAGGGGATGCCTATGTGGATCATCCCTCATTTGGACATGCGATCATCAGCCGTCTGCTGGAGGCACACGGATATACGGTCGGCATGATCCCACAGCCCGACTGGAGGGATGTACGAAGTGTGCAGGCGCTCGGACGCCCCAGGCTTGGCTTTTTAGTGACGGCGGGGAATATGGATTCTATGGTAAACCATTACTCTGTCTCGAAAAAGCGCCGTCAAAAGGATGCCTATACGCCCGGCGGCCAGATGGGGCACCGTCCGGATTACGCGGCAGTCGTCTACTGCAATCTGATCCGTCAGGCTTATAAAGATGTGCCGATCATTGTGGGCGGGATAGAAGCGAGTCTGAGGCGTCTGGCTCATTACGATTACTGGTCAGATTCCCTGAAGCGGTCTGTGCTGATGGACTGCGGAGCAGATCTGATCTCTTACGGGATGGGAGAGCGCTCGATCGTGGAGATCGCAGACGCACTTCGTGTCGGCATGAACGTCTCAGATATTACGTTTGTTGACGGGACCTGCTATAAGACAAAGCACCTGGAAAATGTCTATGATTATGAGCTGCTGCCGGATTATGAGGAGCTCTGCCGGGATAAGAAAAAATACGCGCAGAGCTTTTATACGCAGTACTGCAATACAGATCCTTTTTCCGGAAAACGTCTGGTGGAGCCCTATCATACGGTATACGTTGTCCAGAATCCGCCTGCAAAACCGCTGACTACGCAGGAGATGGATGATATCTATGATCTGCCGTACTGCCGGACCTACCATCCTATGTATGAGGCATCTGGCGGCATACCGGCGATCGAAGAGGTGAAGTTCAGCCTTGTCAGCAACCGCGGCTGCTTTGGCGGCTGCAATTTCTGTGCTCTGACCTTTCATCAGGGACGGATCATACAGACACGCAGCCATGAGTCGATCTTAAAAGAGGCACAGGAGATGACAGGTGAGCCGGATTTTAAGGGATACATCCACGATGTAGGCGGACCTACCGCGAACTTCCGTCAGCCCTCCTGCGAAAAGCAGCTCACGCACGGAGTATGCCGGAACCGGCAGTGCCTGTTTCCAAAGCCATGCCGGAACCTGCGCGTCGATCACAGTGATTATGTGGCGCTGCTTCGTAAGCTTCGTGTCCTGCCGGGAGTAAAAAAGGTATTTATCCGGTCCGGCATCCGTTTTGATTATCTGCTCTGTGATAAATCTGATACCTTTTTTGAGGAACTCGTAAAATATCATATCAGCGGTCAGCTCAAAGTGGCTCCGGAGCACGTTGCCGATCCGGTCCTGCTGATGATGGGAAAGCCGGAGCACCGCGTCTATGAAAGCTTTACAAAAAAGTACCGGCAGATGAACGAAGCCTGTGGAATGAAGCAGTACCTGGTTCCGTATCTGATGTCTTCTCATCCGGGATGCACGATGAAGGAAGCCGTAGAGCTTGCATGCTATTTAAAGGGGCTTGGCTATATGCCGGAGCAGGTACAGGACTTTTATCCGACTCCGTCTACGATCTCTACCTGCATGTACTACACAGGTCTTGATCCGAGGACAATGAAGGCGGTATATGTAGAAAAGAACCCGCACCGCAAGGCGATGCAGCGGGCACTGATCCAGTACAGAAAACCGGAAAACTATCATCTGGTAATGGAGGCACTCTGCGAGACAGGGCGAAAGGATCTGATCGGATTTGGACCATCCTGTCTGATCCGTCCGCGTACGAAAACGCGCGCAGGCGGCAATCGCAAAGCGCCTGCAAAAAAGAAAACGATCCGCAATATTCATAAGAAAAAGCAGCCATAAAAGAGCATGTGGCAATAGAGGATAACGATATGAAAAAAGTTAAAAAAGGAACTTACGGTTATATAAAATATCAAAAAAAGAAGACCTTTCTGATCACCTTTATCTTGTTTTTGATCCCGCTGGTGATCTATGCGACCGGATATATCCAGACAAAAACGAGGCTGAACCTGCTTACCGTCGTGGCGATCCTCGGCTGTCTGCCGGCATGTAAATCCCTGGTAGGACTGATCATGATCATGATGCAAAAGCCTGTCCCGCAGCCCGTATACGAGGAATTAAAGGCAGCAAACAAAGACCTCACTGCCGGATATGAGCTTGTATTCACGGCGTATGAGCATACAACGCCGGTCAACGCGCTGATCATCTGCGGAGATCAGCTCGTCTGCTACACACCGGATCAAAAGACAGATGCAGCTTATCTGGAAAAGCACATTTCAAAGATCATGACGATCAATGGCTTTGCCTCTGTACAGGTCAAGGTAATGAAGGATATAAAAAAATATGTGCAGCGTGTTTCGGAAATATACAACAGACAGGAGCATTATCGTGAAGGCATTGAATTTACGCCGGATGAGCAGTATCCGGATCTGTCACGCGAAGAGCTGATTTTCCATACGCTGCTGGCCATCTCACTCTAAGATGAAAGTGTACAGCTATGAAAGAAATCATAATCACTCAAAATGAAGCCGGACAGCGTCTTGACAAACTGCTCTCCAAATATTTAAGAGAGGCCCCTAAAAGCTTTCTTTACAAGATGCTGCGGAAAAAGAATATTACATTAAACGGAAAAAAGGCGCAGGGAAAGGAACAGCTTGCGCCGGGCGACCATATAAAACTGTTTCTTTCGGATGAGACGATCGCCAGATTTCAGGCAGATATGCCTTCCGGCACACAGAGTCAAAAGACCGCGCAAAAAAATGCAGTGCGCAGCCGTCGTATGGAAGGCTGCCGGTATACGCCGGATATCATCTATGAGGATGAGCACATCCTCCTGGTCAACAAGCCCGCCGGACTGCTTTCGCAAAAATCCAGTCCGCAGGACGTATCACTTGTGGAGTACGTAACCGATTATCTGCTTGAGACAGGCTCGCTTACCGATGCGCAGCTTGCACTTTTTCATCCTGCGCTGTGCAACAGACTGGACCGGAATACTTCAGGCATCGTCATTGCCGGAAAAAGTCTGCCCGGGCTGCAGGCGATGAACCGGCTTTTAAAAGAGCGCAGTGTGCGCAAATATTACCGCTGCATCGTAAAGGGCGAGATGTCCGGTTCCCGGCATCTGGAGGGGTATCTTGTAAAGAATGAGCAGACAAATACCGTCTCCGTATCAACGCTGCCGCAGACAAAAGAGGATAAGAAGATAGAGACGCAATATACGGTACTTGCCGTATGCAATGGTCTGTCGCTTTTGGAAGTGCATCTGATCACAGGCCGCAGCCATCAGATACGCGCTCATCTCGCATCGATCGGACATCCGATCCTCGGAGATGCAAAATACGGAGACCCCGTGTGGAACAAAAAATACCGTCTTTCGGATCACGTCCAGTATCAGCTGCTGCATGCCTTTCGTCTGGAATTCCCTGCGCTTGAGGGACAGTTTGCCTATCTGTCAGGGAACGTGTTCTGCGCCCCGATGCCAAAGCTATATACAAAGCTGGTACCTTATCAGGAGAGGAGGGGATAGCTGTGGCGACATGGAGCACAAGAGGACTGCGTGGTTCCACACTTGAGGAACTCATCAACCGTACCAATGAGGTGTATCTGGAAAAGGGACTTGCACTGATACAAAAGGTCCCCACTCCGATCACTCCTATTAAAATAGATAAAGAAAGCCGTCATATCACACTCGCCTATTTTGACAAGAAAAGTACCGTCGATTATATTGGCGCCGTGCAGGGGATCCCTGTCTGCTTTGATGCGAAAGAATGTACAGTGGATACCTTTGCACTGCAGAATATCCATCCGCATCAGGTCGAGTTTATGACGCAGTTTGAGCGGCAGGGCGGTATTGCGTTCCTGCTTTTATTTTTTACAGCGCGCAACGAGCTGTTTTATCTGCCCTACAAAGATATGATGAAGTTCTGGAATCGCGCGGGGCAGGGGGGCAGGAAGAGCTTTCGCTATGCAGAGCTTGACCAGAACTATTATCTGGAGCCGCACGGCGGGATTCTCGTCCCATATCTGGACGCTCTGCAAAAAGATCTTGAGACAAGGGATTGACAAGAACGAGAGAATCTTTTATAATTGCTTCAATCATTTTTATATGGTAGAGAATTATCACTTTACAGTATGAAAGTAAATATTCTCGATGATCCACGAAGGCAGAGGAAATTTATTATGCAGAAAATCTTACATACGCCTGAGGGCGTCCGTGACATTTACAGTACCGAGTGTGAGCAAAAGCTCATACTCCAGGAAAAGCTTCATAACGTGATCCGTTCTTTCGGATATCACGATATAGAGACCCCTACGTTTGAGTATTTTGACGTCTTTGGCCGGGATATCGGCACGATCCCTTCCCGGGAGCTGTTCAAGTTTTTTGACCGGGAGGGGGAAACGCTCGTGCTCCGTCCGGATTTTACCCCGTCTATTGCCAGGGCAGCAGCAAAATATTTTTTAAATGAGGATATGGCGGTACGCCTGACCTATCTGGGCAATACCTTTATCAATAATTCAAGCTATCAGGGCCGGTTAAAAGAAACCACTCAGATCGGCGGAGAACTGATCGGAGATGACAGTGCGGATGCGGATGCAGAAAGTATCGCGCTTACCGTGCAGCTGCTTTTAGCTTCCGGGCTGAAAGATTTCCAGATCAGCATCGGTCACGTCGGCTTTTTCCACGCACTTGCCGCAGAGGCCGGACTGGATGAAGGGCTGACCGCGCAGCTGCAGGAGCTGATCGCAAATAAAAATACCTTTGGCGTACAAAAGCTCCTGTCAGATAAGGAGATCCCCCCGGCGCAAAAGAAAGCATTTTCTTCTTTTACCGGTCTGTTCGGCACACAGGAGATCCTGGCAAAGGCGAGAGAGCTGACTGAAAATGCACAGGCGCTGTCTGCTCTGGACCGGCTGCAGGAGATCTGGGATATCCTTTGCATGTATGGCGTTTCCAAATACGTCTCCTTTGATCTGGGGATGTTGAGCAGCTATATGTATTATACCGGGATCACTTTTCGCGGCTATACCTTTGGGACCGGAGATGCTGTGATAAAGGGCGGGCGATATGACCGACTGCTGCACTGCTTCGGAAAGGATGCTCCCGCAGTCGGGTTTGTCGCAGTTGTCGATGAGCTTTTAAGCGCACTGTCCAGGCAGAAGATCACACAGGAAATCTCCTGCAGCCACTGTATGCTGCTGTATGAGAAGGACCAGCTGTCCGAAGCCGTCACAAAAGCATCCAGTCTGCGCAGCCAGGGGATCGAAGTAGAGCTGGTGCGCATCACAGAAGACAGAACACGCGAAAAGTGCAGGAATTATGCGAAAAACTGTACGCTCGTCGTTGAACTATAAAAATAGTACAGGGAGTCTTGAAAATGGAAAAAGAGACAAGATATCTGACGTTTGCACTGACCAAGGGACGTCTTGCAAAAAAAACAATGGAGCTGTTTGAACAGATCGGGATCTCCTGTGAAGAGATGAAGGATCCGGATTCGCGCAAGCTGATCTTTGTAAATGAAGAACTGAAGCTCCGGTTCTTTCTGGCGAAGGGACCGGATGTGCCGACGTATGTGGAGTACGGAGCCGCCGATATCGGGGTCGTCGGGCGTGATACGATCCAGGAAGAGGGGCGAAAGATCCATGAGGTGCTTGATCTTGGATTTGGAAAATGCCGGATGTGCGTATGCGGGCCGGAATCTGCCAGACAACGCTTAAATGGACAGGAGCTGATCCGCGTGGCAACGAAGTATCCCGGGATCGCCAAGGATTATTTCTATAACCGGAAAAATCAGACGGTGGAGATCATTAAGCTCAATGGCTCCATCGAGCTTGCTCCGATCGTCGGTCTTGCTGAAGTTATTGTAGACATCGTAGAGACAGGTTCCACTTTGCGCGAGAACGGGCTTGTCGTGCTGGAGGAGATCTGTGAACTGTCTGCACGGGTTGTGGTGAATCCCGTAAGTATGCGGATGGAAAATGAGCGGATCACAGGCCTGCTTTCCAGGCTTAATGACGTGATCACACAGGAGGGATAAGATGCGGAAGATAAAACTGACAAACGAAACGAAAAAAAATATTCTGGAGCAGCTTTTAAAAAGAAGCCCGTCCAGCTATACGGGATTTGAAGAGCAGGTAAATGAGATCGTCCGCAATGTCAAAGAACATGGGGACCAGGCGGTGTTTGATTATACAAAGCGCTTTGACGGCGCACAGGTAAGCGCAGAAAATGTGCGGGTGACAGATGCTGAGATAGAAGAGGCTTACCGGAATGTGGACCAGTCGCTGCTCCTTGTGATACGCAGATCTCTGGTCAATATCCGCAGCTATCACGAAAAGCAAAAAAGATACAGCTGGTTTGACAGTACAGAGAACGGGACGCTGCTTGGGCAAAAGATCACGCCGCTTGCTACCGTCGGCGTGTATGTGCCGGGAGGAAAGGCCGTCTATCCCTCCTCTGTCCTTATGAATGTCGTGCCGGCAAAAGTGGCCGGTGTCAGACGCATTGTGATGACAACGCCGCCGGGAAAGGACGGGAAGATCCCTGCCTCTACGCTTGTCGCTGCCAAAGAGGCGGGCGTAGATGAAATCTATAAGGCAGGCGGCGCTCAGGCGATCGCCGCGCTTGCCTTTGGTACAGAAAGCATCCCAAAAGCAGACAAGATCACCGGTCCTGGAAATATCTATGTAGCGCTTGCCAAAAAGGCAGTCTATGGACATGTCAGCATTGATTCTGTCGCAGGGCCAAGCGAGATCCTCGTACTGGCAGATGAGAGCGCGAACCCCCGCTATGTGGCGGCTGACCTTCTTTCTCAGGCAGAACATGATGAAATGGCCTCGGCGATCCTCGTGACGACGAGCGAGACACTGGCCGGGCGTGTTTCCTGTGAGATCGAGCGCTTTTTACAGACACTTTCCAGAGCAGATATTATCCGAAAATCTCTGGATCAGTACGGATTTATCCTGATCGCATCGAGCATGGAGGAGGCCATTGACGCTGTCAATGAGATCGCATCGGAGCATCTGGAGATTGTTACACAAAATGCATTCGAGGTAATGACGAAAATCCGCAACGCCGGCGCGATTTTTATCGGGGAATACAGCAGTGAACCGCTTGGCGATTATTTCGCAGGACCAAATCATGTACTCCCGACAAATGGTACAGCGAAATTCTTTTCACCGCTTTCTGTAGATGATTTTATTAAAAAATCAAGTATTGTTTATTATTCAAAAGAGGCGCTTGCGCCGATCAGCAAGGATATTATGACATTTGCCCGGGCAGAACAGCTCACGGCGCACGCAAATTCAATCCAGGTACGATTTGAGGAAGTACAGCAGGAGGAGATATGAGCAGAACAGCACAGGTGATCAGAGACACAAAAGAAACGCAGATACGTATGCGCTTAGAGCTGGACGGGACAGGACAATACTGTGGAAATACCGGCATTGGTTTTTTTGACCATATGCTGGAGGGCTTTGCCCGGCACGGACTGTTCGATCTGGAGCTTGAAGTATCCGGCGATCTTCACGTAGACTGCCATCATACGGTTGAGGATACCGGCATCGTACTCGGCGAGGCAATCCGGCAGGCCGTCGCAGACAAAGCGGGGATCCGCAGATATGGAAGCAGGATCCTGCCTATGGACGAGGTGCTGATGCTCTGCGCTGTTGATCTTTGCGGACGTCCGTACTACCGCTCAAATATCGTGTTCCCGACAGAGCGGATCGGCGAAATGGATACCGAAACGATACAGGAATTTTTCTATGCCGTATCGTATGGCGCCGCCATGAATCTTCACTTTAAACTGTTTGACGGTGGAAACAGCCACCATATGGCAGAAGCAATGTTCAAGGCCTTTGCAAAGGCGCTCGATGAAGCAGTCTGTCTGGATCCGCGCATCTGCGGTGTGCTTTCCACCAAGGGAACCATCTGACAAAAAGCGCTGCCGACCGGAATGGAGGAAGAATATGAACAAAAAAGAACTGCTTGTGCCGCTCTACCTTGGCGATGGGGCAGCGGTATCCGGCTTAACTGACCAAACGCCGTATGCAGACGGAGACGCTGTCCGCCTGTCCCGCATGTATGACCACGCAGGAGCAGATGCGCTGCTTTTGTTTGATCTGTCAGAAAATGACACTCAGCATGACGCCAGCCTGGCTCTTATGAAGGAGATCGCGCGCACCATTGATATCCCATTGTATGCAGGCGGCAATATCTGTCGTCTGGAGGATGTCAAGAAGCTGATCTACGCAGGCTGCCGCAAGGTGTTTTTAAACTTTTCAAAAGAATCGAACATCGAGCTGGCGCATGAGGCGTCTGCACGGTTTGGAAAAGAAAAAATACTGGCCTGTGTAAAAACAGCTGAGGAGCTGGCATGCGCGCAGGCACACGGAACACTGCTCGACGGCATTGTTCTCCTGAATGATCTCTGCGTCAAAGACAGGGAGGATACACTGGCATATTATATTGTGGCAGATACCCCGCAGCAGGCGGGAGCGCTGCTGCAGGGCAGCTGTGTACAGGGCGTCGCTTCGCCTGCCTTTATGGAGGAGAGCTTTGATCTCATGGAGCAAAAGCACGAACTTCGCTTACAGGGGATCGCCATCAATACATACGAGTCCTCCCTTGCGTGGGAGGATATAAAAACAGACGCGAACGGTCTGCTGCCTGTAGCGGTACAGGACTATAAAACGCAGGAGGTCCTGATGCTCGCCTATATGAACCGCGAAGCATTTGAGATGACCGTCCGCACTGGAAAGATGACGTACTGGAGCCGCAGCAGGCAGGAGCTCTGGATCAAGGGGATGACCTCCGGACATTTTCAGTATGTAAAGGAGCTTCTCATCGACTGTGATAATGATACGCTGCTGGCTAAGGTATCTCAGGTCGGCGCAGCATGTCATACCGGGAACAGGAGCTGCTTTTACCGCTCTATCCTGAAAAAGGAATACGATGAGACCAATCCGCTCAAGGTCTTCGAGGACGTATTTTCCATAATACAGGATCGGAGGATCCATCCAAAGGAGGGATCTTATACAAACTATCTCTTCGACAAGGGTATTGACAAGATCCTGAAAAAGGTTGGCGAGGAGGCCACTGAAATTATCATCGCCGCAAAAAATCCGGATCCGGAGGAACTAAAATACGAAATTTCTGATTTCCTTTATCACGTTATGGTATTAATGGTACAGCGCAAAGTGACCTGGGAGGATATTACAAAGGAGCTTGCACGCCGGTAGGCGGATAGTGTATACTGAAAAAAAGAATTCCCGGTACGGTATCACACACTCCGGGCTCAGAGGGAGGTATGCAATATGAAAGGAAAACAGCTGGCAGCAGGTCTGCTCTGCGGACTTTTGATGATCGGTTCCTGCAGCACCGGTACACAGGCCGCATTTGAGGCATCTGTGGAGGCCGCATATAATACGGCCGTACAGGGGCAGGATGCGCTGGACGGACTGGATGTGACAGTGGAAGAGAAGATCGTATCTGCAAGTACCAATGTCATATCCCACAAATCGGTAGCTTTGAAGGTCTCCGGCATGAAAGGAACTTCTCTGAAAGCAAATATGGCAGTGACGACCGAAGAAGGGACAACAAAAAATTATTATGACAACGGCTGGTTCTATACGCAGACTGCCCAGGAAAAGCAGAAGCGGAAAATGGACCGCACGCAGATCTGGGATATGATCAATTCCGAGATCTATATGAATATGACAAGCAATTACTTCAAAATGCTGTATTCAGAAAAAGGCAGCGACGGTGCAGTCACGTATCATTTTGCAGCCACAGACGAAACTCTTGGAGATTACTCGAAAAAACTCCTTGCAGGTTCTGGAAGCGAAGGGATCGAGATCGACGCTCTTTACGGCACGCTTCAGACGAACGCGCAGGGCAGTATCACGCAGCGCAGTATTCAGATGATCTATACGGTCCTGCAGGGAGACAGGGAAGAAACTTTTCTGGTGCAGACGGATGCAGTATTCACTCAGAACGGGCAGGCAGTGGACGTCATGCTGCCCAGGCTTGACGGATATGAAAAGCTGGATCCGGAGGAGCCGGCAGCGACGATCACACCGCTTGAGCGGACGCTGTACGTGACAACAGATGTCAATGTGCGTGCAGCCGGAAATACCAGCGCTGTGATCCTCGGAGGGCTGCCTGCGGGAAGCGGTGTGACACAGACCGGATATACGAGTGATGGATGGATCCAGATCCAGTATAATACAGCGACCGGATATATCTGGGGTGAGTATACGAGCACCAGGCAGCCGGTACTGACGCAAAACGGCAGCGGCATCATGTATGCGACCACCGGTGTGAATGTCCGGGATTCCTATTCCTCTGATGCAGCCATACTGGGAGGCCTTACAAAGGGGCAGGCAATAGAGATCACCGGCACAACGAGCAATAACTGGGTGCGCGTGAAATTCAACGGGCACATTGGTTACGTATATGCGGATTACCTGTCATGGTCTGAGCCTGTGTCTGATACGTATGTAAAGAATGGATATTTGTCGGGGATCGTTACAGATGCTTCTTATGGTACTCTGACAATCCGGCGTGATGACGGTCAGGGAGATGCGATCTTTAATACCATCTACGCGAATATGAACCTCAAAGACGGTCTCTCGACCGGAGACTGGGTAGAAGTGTATTATACCGGCGCCGGTTCTCCATTCACAGCCACGCAGGTGGATAATTACACAGTCCATACACATTCCGACGAGATGCGTTCCGTATCTGTGGAAGGAGTTGTCGTATACTGTTCCCCGGACCGGCTGGAATTAAGCGGGCTGGATGGCGTGTATCGTACCTTTGATATTTCCAATACGGATATCGAAATGTCAGATAATCTTTCCGAAGGACAGGTCGTAGAAGTCACATGGATGTCTTCCACAGACGGAGCAGAGCTTACAGACATCGAAGCGCTGCGGATCCGCGGATAAATCTACAGCAGGGTGTTGTATCTGTTGAGTTTAGCAGATACAGCACTCTTTTTTTGCCTCTCTGGAAAAACAGGTAGCCGGGCAGACGGAGACATGGTAAAATAAAAAATCAGACGTCCGAAATCCCGTTTGGGACAATTCTGCAACATTTCAGATTTATACTGTCTGTAATACTTTAAAGGGGAGGGACTCTATTTGCGAAAAATCCTGATCATAGAAGATGACCGTCTGTTGAACAGAACGCTTTCTTATAACCTGATTTCAGATGGATATGAGGTTGTTTCAGTATATAATTTTGACAGCGCTGCAGAGCAGCTGCGGCAGAATGAATTTGATGTGGCATTATTAGACATCAACCTTCCGGATGGCAATGGTCTGGAATTGTGTGAGGAAATCCATATGCGCGGGCAGCATACTTATATCATTTTTATGACAGCCAATGATAAGGAGAGCGATATGCTAAAGGGCTACGAAGCCGGAGGCTCGGATTATGTGACCAAGCCGTTTTCTGTGACGGTGCTTTGTAAAAAAGTGGCGGCGGTTTTTGCAAATCTGGAGCTGCGGACACCCCGGCATGATCTGTTTGACGATGGCTTTTTGAGAATTGATTTTTCAGAGCGCAGCGCAGCCCTTGCAGGGGATCCGTTGGAGTTCACACCAAAGGAATATCGTACCCTGTCTTTGTTTGTAAAAAATCCCCGTATCATTCTGACAAAGCGGCAGATTTTAGAAAAGCTCTGGGATGTGGACGGAGACTTTGTGGACGAGCATACTCTGACTACGATTATCAGCCGTATCCGAAAGAAAATTGAAACGGATGAACACAAATATATCAAGACAGCCTATGGGATAGGCTATCAGTGGATCGGCGGTGAGTCACGATGAAACTGCAAAATTTATCTGTTCGGGCATTTTTGAGAAAAATTGCGGCAGGGACTATGTTTACTGCAGCTATATTGGTGCTGATTTTTTATTTGCTGACAAAAGATGTGCGTATTGTGACCTGCGGATGCCTTTTGACAGGAGCGTTTTATATCTGGGGGATTGTTTTTCTGCACTATTTTCAAAAGAAATTGTCACTGTTTACCGACGGGTTGTGTCGGACGCTGGACGATATGATGGATCGTACAGAGAGGCCTCAGATAGACTATGAAGCGGAAACACTGTTATCACGGATCAGCCACCGTCTGGAACGGCTCTATCATGTCATGCAGAAAACCAGACATAAAGTTGAGCTGGAAAAAGAAGATCTGCAGTCTCTGATATCGGATATTTCCCATCAGACGAAAACACCGATTGCTAATCTGAAGATGCTGAATGATACGATGCTGACACGGCCTTTGACAGAAGAAAAGCAGAAAGAGTTTTTACAGGCCACAGGCGCGCAGCTGGATAAACTGGATTTTCTCATTCAGGGGATGGTGAAAACTTCCCGTCTGGAAACAGGGGTGATCACTCTGGAAAAACAGGCAGCTCCTGTTGAGGACACATTGGTGCATGCGATCAATGGAGTTCTGGCTCTAATGGAGCAAAAGGAGATCAGTTTTTCAGTGGATTGTCCGTCCGAACTGATCGTATCTCATGATAAACGCTGGACGTCTGAAGCATTGTTTAATATTCTGGATAATGCAGTAAAGTACACTTGCGCAGGCGGCAGCATCCAGGTAAGTGTGCAGGAGTGGGAAATGTATGTAAAAATTGATGTGACGGACACGGGCAGAGGAATCCCGGAACATTCTCAAGGCGCAATCTTTAAGCGCTTTTACCGGGATGAAGCGGTACATGATATAGAGGGGATTGGAATCGGGTTGTATCTTGCCCGTGAGATCATCACCATGCAGGGAGGCTATATTAGCGTAGAGTCCAAAGTCGGGGAGGGATCCACTTTTTCCGTGTTCCTGCCCATAAAATAATTTTTAGGCAGTCTGTTTCGGCAGGCTGCCTTTTTTTAAAATTTTCAGAGGGGAATGGATTTTAGGACAATTCTGCAACATTTTTCATTTATCCTATACTCAACAAATCAAGAAAGGCAGGTAACTGTTATGAAAATTTTGCAGACAACTGATCTTAAAAAATACTACGGCACAGAGCCGAACATCACCCGCGCACTGGACGGCGTGAATTTTTCCGTGGAGGAGGGCGAATTTGTGGCGGTAGTCGGCACTTCCGGCTCCGGTAAGTCCACCCTGCTTCACATGATGGGCGGTCTGGATACCCCCACCTCTGGTAGCGTGATGGTGAGGGATAAGGAGCTGGCGAAGATGAACGACGAGCAGCTTACCATTTTCCGCCGCCGCAATATCGGTTTTATTTTCCAGAACTACAATCTGGTGCCGATCCTGAATGTGTATGAGAACATCGTCCTGCCCGTGGAGCTGGACGGGGATACGGTGGATCAGAAATTTATGGCGGATGTGGTGTCCATGCTGGGGCTGGAGGATAAGCTGAAAAATATGCCAAACAACCTCTCCGGCGGTCAGCAGCAGCGTGTGGCGATCGCCCGCGCCCTGGTGTCAAAGCCCGCGATCGTTCTGGCGGACGAACCCACCGGAAACCTGGACAGCAGGACCAGCGCCGATGTGCTGGGGCTTTTGCAGAGAACGAGCCGCGAATTTAACCAGACACTGGTGATGATCACGCATAACGATGCCATTGCCCAGCTTGCAGACCGCATCGTGCGGATCGAAGATGGCAGGATCGTGGAATAAAGGGGGTGCGGACATGACATTGCCTTTTGAAAATGATACAGGGCCGGTCATTAAAAAAATAGCGTCACGGAGCATTCAGACAGATAAGCGGCGCAACCTGTTTGTGATCGTAACGATTGCCCTGGCAGCCGCTTTGATGGCAGCGATTTTTTGTGCAGGAGCGGGAAGTGACAGAAAACTGGAGAAGGACATCCGGGGACAGTATCAGGCAGTTGTGGTGAATTGCGACCGCAGCATGATTGAAAAATTAAAGGCTTGCCCGGAGGTGGAACGCTGGGGACTTTCGCAGAATTATGGTTCCGCCCGCTATGGTGACAGTGTTCTGACCGTAGAGTATGCGGATGCCAACTGGATGGACCTGGGGAAGAAACCGTCATTTACCGGGGCGCTTCCGCAGGATGTCAATGAGATTCTGGTAGAACGGGCATTTCTTGATTATTTTGGAATTCCGGCAGAAATCGGACAGACCATAGAAGTGGACCTTGGAAACGGAAAGCAGACCTATACCGTGAGCGGCATTATGGATACAGAGAACGACTCCCGTATGTTCCAGCTTTATGTATCCGAAGCATTTGTGGAGGAAATGGCGCAGGGAGAGCCGCTGTTTGAATTCCGTCTTCGTTATACCGGTGCAGACGATATGGAACTGGAACAGCTCAAGGCGGATATTGCAGCCTTCCTTTCTGCCAACGGCGTCGCAGAGGATCAGATTTTTTACAGTTCCAACTATTTCGATATGCAGGGCTTTAAGACCGGCGTGATGAAATATTATATTCCGGTGGCAATCCTTTTGCTGGTTGCCTGTGCCGTGGTCATTTACAGTATCTTTTTTATTTCCGTGAAGGGGAAAATGCGGGAATATGGACGTCTGAAGGTGATCGGCACTACGCCGAAGCAGATCCGCCGGATTGTGCGGCGGGAGGGATTATTGTTATCTCTTTTGGGAATCCCCCTTGGGCTTTTGGTTGGGGGCGCTGTCGGGTTTGCTATTTACCCGGCGCATTGGAGCTGGATTGGGAATCTGCCTTATCTGGCTGCGACCGCAGCAGCCTGCGCCCTGACAGTATTTCTGTCCATTCATGCGCCAGTCCGTATGGCGGCGAGGGTATCCCCGATCGAAGCGGTGCGTTCCAGTGGTTATGAAACGGCAACAGACCGGAAGGATCAGAAAAATCACCGCATTACGCCATTCTCCATGGCACAGATGAACTTCCGGCGAAGCAGGAAAAAGACAGTCATCACCCTGACTTCTTTAGGACTGACAGGTGTATTTCTGGTAACGGCTGCCACGGTGCTGAACTCCATCAGTCCCGAAAAGATGGCGATGGAAGCCATGGGGGATCACTGTAATTATGAGGTCAGCTGGATGGATTCGGGAGGCGCGGAAGGAGTGCCTGATATTGCACGGGAGAATCCGCTGACAGAAGAGCTTCGTCAAAAGCTGCTTGCCCTGGATGGAGTGGAATCCATCACCAGCCATGAAATGATATCCGCAACGGTAAAATTCCCCCAGGAAAGCGATGCATTAAAATTCCCGGTGTTTGACAAAGAGCAGATGGAGCAATGGCTGCCAAAGGAAAATCTGGAACAGGGCAGTGCGGACTATGAGGAGCTTGCTGCAAACAACGGTGTGGTCGTGACGGACGCGGAAGATCACTTTTTAAGTATGTTTTATGGCTATACGCCTGCGATCGGGGATGTGCTGACCTTTGAATCCATGGACGGCAGGGCTATAGAAGTAACGGTCATGGGCATTGCGAAACCGTCAGTGACATCAGGCACCGGCGCATGGGGGCTGTTTACCCTTACAGAAGAATTGGCTGATCAGCTTTACCCGGACATTGAGAACAGAGAGGCTGTCTGGAATGTCCATACATCAGAGGACTCGGATGCGCTCAGAGCGTCTATTTTCAGTCTGCTGGAAAATCCGGTGCTGACGGTCTTTTCCAGAGCAGACCATGCGGCTTCCCTGGAATCGCAGCTAAAGACAATGACCCGCGGTATTTATCTGCTGCTGGCATTTCTGTTTGTATTCTCTATGGTAAATCTGGTCAACACCCTGATGACGAATCTACTGGCAAGGCAGCAGGAGATTGGGATTTTGCAGTCTGTGGGCATGACTGGAAAGCAGGTTTCGCGTATGCTGATCGCAGAATGCCTGTGGTATGCAGGGGTTACGGTGCTTTTGTCGGTTGGTATCGGCGGAATCCTGGGCTGGATTTTTGACTATGTGCTCAGCAGTTTTAATATTTTCGGGGAACTGTCCTATCAATTCCCCTTGATGGAAACGCTTGTTTTTGTTCTGGCACTTTTGGTTGTGACCGGAATCTTCTCTGTGGTTGCTGTCCGCTACTCCAAACGGCTTTCCCTTGTGGATCGGATCAAGACCATGGATTAACCAGAGGCGGCAGCTTCCAGGGTGAAGCCGCCGCTTTACTGACAGCAGAAATATAGGACTTAAAGGAGATGAGCAAAATGACAGTACCATTTGAGAATGATACAGGAAATATTGTCAGGAAACTGGCAAAGAAAAGTTTGAAAAGCGAGAAACGCCGGAACCTGATGGTGGTGATCGCCGTTGCACTGGCATCCTGTCTGATCTGTTTTTCGATTGTGATGGCTTTATCTACCCGGCAGATAGAGAAAAATCATGTGGAGGATACCTATGAGGCGGTCTATACCGGGATTACTGAGGAAGATGTGTCTACCCTGAAGGGACTGGATGACTTTTCAAGGGTAGGAGAGTATTATATGCTGGCTGTGGAACCTGCCCAGCAGGGATACAATGCCTCCTATATTTATTGTGATGAGGAAACGATGTATATTGCCCGTGACCAGATGAAGCTTTTGGAAGGCCGCCTGCCCCAAAAGGAGGATGAGGTAGCGGTCAGCCGCTATTTCCTTTCCGAATACGGTGCAGATGCCAGGATTGGCGAAAAGGTTATGCTAAGCAGCGAGAGCTTCCATGGAGAATATACGGTGACTGGTATTCTGGAAGGCTATAAGGAAAAAGAGGTAAATGGCTCTTCTATCCTTCTTTCCAAAGAAGCTTTGAAAGGATGGAGCGGCTATGACCCTTCCGATTATCGTGCCTATGTGCATTTTAAGAATGAGCAGCAGATGGATGAAACCGAGCTGACTGCCCGCAGCCGGGAGATTGCCAAAGAATATCAGCTGGAAATGCCGGTCATGAACCTCAGCTATATGAAATTCTATAAGCAGCCTGTGAATGTCAGTATGCTGGCTTTGGTTGGCGGAATTGCAGCTTTGGTCATCATCGGAGGATATGTTGTGATACAAAGTATCTTCCGAATCTCTATCAATGATAAAATCCAAAGCTATGGACAGCTTCGGACCATCGGCACAACGCCAAAGCAGATCCGCCGTATTGTAAAAAAGGAAGGCCGTTTGCTTGGCTGGACCGGCATAGGAATCGGTATTTTGCCAGGATGTGCAGCCGGGTTTGCTCTGTTTTCCCGTGGATTTCATCTGCCATTTTATGCAGCTGCGATTGTTTTGACGGCACTGCTTGGCTGGTTTATGGTATCCATTGCGATCCGCAGACCGGTAAAGATTGCTGCGAGTATTTCTCCGATTGAAGCAGTCCGCTTTACTGGCATTCAGAGCGGAAAGATCCACACGCATAAGAAAAATATGCGCTTAAACCCGCTCTCTATGGGAATTGCAAATTTCAGACGTGACCGCAAAAAAACGATCAGCATCGTGGCTTCCCTGAGCCTTGGCGGCGTGATCCTTCTGGTGACGGCATCGGTTCTTCTGGTTCGTTCGCCGGAGCGGATCGCCAGACAGTTTTTCCCGGATGGAGATTATAAAATCTATATCCACTCCGAAAAATCAGAATATGAGGTGATGTCGGAAGGAAATCCGTTGAATGAAGCACTTCGGCAGGAAGTGCTGGCCGTAGACGGCGTGACAGATGTGATAGGAAATCGTCAGGCGGTTCATGTGCGGTTTGAAAATGAGGAAAGTTCCTCCGGTGGAATGTGCGATTTATTGAGTGACCGAAACAGAGATAAAATGGAAGCGGCGCTTGTGTCGGGGACATTGCCGCAGGACGCCCATAGTATTGCACTGGATATGGAATATGCAGAAGATATGATTGGTGTAGATGTGGGTTCAGTTATAGACCTTACCATAGGGGATCAGACGATTCCTGTCACTGTTTCCGGTCTGATCACAAACAATAAACTTAAAAATGGGCATGGTCCTCTGGCATTGGACAACACCTGTATGATCGCAACAAAAGAGCTGTTTCAGGAAGCAATGCCAAAGATTAATTGTTTTGATTATTCCTGGAGCATTGTCGGCGATCCCCAAAAGGCGGAGCAGATTGAAAACAGCCTGAGTGCGATCATTTCTTCCAATCCGGATCTTAAATTGGATACCATTGAGATACATAAGGATTATGAGGAAATGGAAAACAGGGTTGTTTTTGGAGGATTTCAGGCGCTGTCCTGGCTGGTATTCCTCTTTGGCGTGGTTAACCTTATCAATACAACCCTATCCAATCAGATGTCCAGAAAGAGGGAAAACAGTGTCTTTCGTGCCATCGGGCTGACCAGAAAACAGCTCTGTCAAATGACTGTCTATGAGGGAATCTGCTATGCGTTTTCTGCTGCGCTGGCAACGCTGGCGGTCGGCCTCCCGATTGCAGTGATCGCTGCCCGGAAATTCAGTGAAATGACGTTCCATGGAACGATTATGCCATATTCCTTCCCCTTCCTGCAAATGGGCTTATTCGTCCTGATGCTGTTTGGCTTGGAGGTCATCCTGTCTTTTTGGACGATGCACAGGCAGAAAAATCAATCACTTGTGGAAGAAATGCGGTCGATGGAATGACCTGTTGGGAATGGCGGGGGCGG
This sequence comes from Parablautia sp. Marseille-Q6255, assembly GCF_951230155.1. Lineage (GTDB taxonomy): Bacteria > Bacillota > Clostridia > Lachnospirales > Lachnospiraceae > Choladousia. The sequence continues at coordinate 101,970 of NZ_CATNVD010000015.1, read as the reverse complement.
CAGTGTAATGTTCCGCTTTTTCCGTTATTGTTTTAATAAATCAAAATGGGGGGATATATGGTCAAAACGGCGTCCACTTTACAAGAAGCGCGGGTTGCTTTCCAAGAAGAAATGCCGTTGGTAGTCTATTGTGACCTCGATATGCCGGACGGCTCTGGCATAGACTTTCTGGACGAGGTGCGGACTGCAGATAAGGAGGTGCCTTTTATTCTGGCATCCTGCCATGATAAGGAGGCCTACGTACAGGAGGCCATGCGCCGGGGCGCAACGCTGTGCATGGATAAAATGAAAGGGCAGTTATTACAGGATAAGTTGGTGGAATATGCCTACAGGCGCTTATCCGACGAACCGGCTCCGACTTTTCACAGGCTACTCTTTGTCCATGCGGAAGATACCAGTGCTGGAGCGCTGAGGGCGGCTTTGTAAAGTAAGGCCGCCATTTTTAAGTCTTTTTATCTTTAATGCTCGTTTTGAATATTGTATAATGTATGGGAATGGCCGTGATTTCATAAATGTTGAGGATTTTTTGAGATTTGCATATATCATTGCTGACATGATACAGACGTATTTTCAATGGAAAACTTAGTTTCTCTGATTCTTGTTTTTCTATATCAAATTCAGGTTGTGCAAAACAAATGAGAAGGTTATACAAAAATGTAGAGGTGTTTATATAATGGATGAACGAGAAAAAACAATTCGGCTATGGTTTGATATGTGGCTTAACCAGCAGGATATGGGAATTGACGATATATTTACAGAAGATGTAATTTATACAGAAAGCTGGGGTCCCCAGTATAACAACAGTAAAACAGTAAAGCATTGGTTTCAGGAATGGAATACCCGTGGCAAGGTGGTTGTTTGGGAAATCAAGCAATTCTACCATAAGGGAGATCAAACGGTTGTAGAGTGGTATTTCAAAAATGAAATGAACAATGGGAGTATAGAGGAATTTGATGGAATCTCACTGGTTGAATGGACAGAGGATAATAAAATAAAGAAGTTAAAAGAATTTGGGTGTAATCGCAATACCTATAATCCATACCAGGAAGGCGATACCCCTCAACTCAGAGCAGAAAAAGTAAATTGGTTTTGAGTGAGTGCTTATGGAGGTAAAAATACGATGTATCGGACAGAATTAGTAGAAGGAATTACCGTGGAAAATGTAACAGAGAAAATCAACGCAAAAATAGAAGAAATGGAAAAGGAAAGCTATCGACTTGTTACGATGTCTTTTTGGGGAGCCGAAAGAGCTGTACTGGTTTTCAAAAAAGGGTTAAAGGGTAGTTTGCTTTAACATACATACTTATGCCAATGGGAGAATGAACAACTGCATATCGTATTTTTTTCACGGAGGCTGATATGAAAGAAAAAATATTGATAATAGAAGATGTCCCGTTGATACGGAATGAATTGAAAACGCTGCTGCAAAGCAACGGCTATGAAACGGTGGCTCCAGAGGGTTTTTCTGATGTGATTGACCGGATCAAAGCCAAGCAGCCACACTTGATTATACTGGACATCAAGCTACCTGGGACCAATGGCTTTTCTCTTTGCACCGAGATTCGCACATTCTCCGAAGTTCCAATCATTTTTGTGACAAGCTGCAGCACAGATATGGACGAACTAAATAGCATCATGCTGGGAGGAGATGCTTTTATCACGAAGCCCTATAACACAGCGATCCTGCTTGCGAAGATAGCATCTCTTTTGAAAAAAGCCTATCCCACGCAGCAGAGGGAGCAGATTGTCTATGGAGGTGCTGTGCTGCACCTGGAATCCAGCAGGTTAGACTATCATGGACAGAGCGTAGATCTGACCAAGAACGAATTAAAAATTCTCTATTACCTGTTCAAGAACGGAGGAAAAATCTGTTCTCGTGCAGATATGATTGAGTATTTGTGGGACAATCAATTATATGTGGATGACAATGCATTAAGCGTTAATATCAATCGTATCCGGGAGAAGCTGGCAGGCATCGGCCTGACAGATTTTATTAAAACAAAGCACCGACAGGGGTACACGATATGAGCAGCAGACGATATTGGAAAAACAGGCTGCCATTTCTGCTGACGAATCTTGTTTGTATGGCTGCGCTTACTGTATTCCTGCTGGTGTGTGGCAATTCTGTTTCCGCAGTAGTATTGATTCTGATTGTCTGGGCCTTGATTTTGCTGGCTGGAATTGTCCTTACTTACTGGAAACGGAAGCGGCAGATGAAAAAACTTCTGGATATGGCGAAACAGCTTTCAGAACGATACCTCATTCCCGAAGTGATGGAGCTGCCAGAACAGGCTGAGGATCAGGTTTACTATCAGCTTTTGAAAATGGCTGAAAAATCCATGCTGGAGCAGATTGGAGAGGTCGAGCGGGAACGTCTGGAATACAAAGAATATATTGAACAATGGATTCATGAAATTAAAACGCCCATTACTGCCATGAAACTTTTATGCGAAAACCATCGGACAGACTGGGCAAAAGAACTTCTGCTGGAACTGGAAAAGACCGACCGCTTTACCGAACAGGCCCTTTATTATGCCCGTAGTGAGCATACGGAGAAAGATTATTCTGTTCGGGAAATAGTGCTGTCCCAAGTCGTGCATCAGGCGATTGCAGATAATAAATATCTGCTGCTTCAAAGTGGTATGCGTCTGGAAGTGGAGGAAATGCAGGATGCGGTTTATTCCGATGAAAAGTGGGTACGCTTTATTCTGAACCAACTGATTGCCAATGCGGTCAAGTATCGTACTGAAAAGCCGACTCTCCGCATTTCTACCCGTAAACGACAGGATCAGATTGTCCTTGTCGTAGAGGATAATGGAATTGGGATTACCGCATCCGACCTGCCTCGTATTTTTGAAAAGGGATTTACCGGTCAGAATGGTCGTATGGTTCAGCAGTCCACGGGCATTGGTCTGTACCTGTGCAAACGGCTCTGTGAAAAGCTGGGCACTGGTATTACGGCGGAATCGTCGGAACAGGGCACAGCCATTTCCCTTTCTTTTCACATTAACTGTCTGATTCATGAAGTGCAGAGCTGAGAAACGTTCTGCACTTCTTACATTTTTGTTAGAACTTTGTAAGAAAACTTGATACAAACAAGGTTGCTTTTATCTTACAATAGAAATCAGAGGTGATGATAATGAAAGAAGTATTGAAACTGGATCATATCCAAAAATATTACGGAAATGGCGGGAATGTTACAAAAGCAATTCAGGACATCAGCTTTTCCGTTCAAGAGGGAGAATTTGTAGGGATCATGGGAGCATCCGGCTCTGGCAAGACTACCCTGCTCAACTGTATTTCCACCATTGATACCGTCAGCGCGGGACATATTTATCTGGACGGGACTGATGTGACGGAAATCAATGAAAAACAGATCGCCCGGTTTCGCCGGGAAAATCTTGGGTTTGTGTTCCAGGATTTTAACCTGTTGGACACGCTGACCATCTCGGAAAACATAGCTCTTGCGCTGACGATCAATAAAATCCCCGCAGGAAAGATCGATGGACGGGTGCTGGAAATGGCCGGAAAGCTGAATATCACGGATATTCTGGATAAATACCCCTATCAGGTGTCCGGTGGTCAGAAGCAGCGGTGCGCCTGTGCCAGAGCCATTATCAACCAGCCTAAGCTGATCTTGGCGGACGAACCTACCGGCGCGTTAGACAGTCATTCGTCCCAGATGCTGCTTTCTACGATCCAGAGTATCAACGAAGCTCTCGGAGCCACGATCCTGATGGTGACACACGATGCTTTTTCGGCAAGCTATGCAAATCGCATTCTCTTTTTGAGGGATGGTGCGATCTTCACGGAAATCCGTAAAGGTGGTGATTCTCGCAGGACTTTCTTTGAAAAGATTCTGGATGTCCTCACCATGATGGGAGGGGGCGTGAGCGATGTACGCTAAGCTTGTTTTCAAAAATGCAAAGAAGTCTGCGAAGGATTATTTGATTTACATTGTGACTATGACGGTCTGTGTCACCTTGTTCTATGCGTTTTTGTTTATCAGCAGCAGCCACTATCATCCGGTCATCGGTGCGGAGTATAACATTTCTCTGCTGGCCGGAGGTATGAAACTGGCGATTTGCGGAATCAGTTTGCTTTTGTTGTTCCTGATTCACTATGTCAATCGTTTCATGCTGCGAAAAAAACAAAAGGAGTTTGCCGTTGAGGCAACACTGGGAATGGAGCAAAAAACGATAGGACTGCTCTTTTTTTGCGAGACTTTTTTTCTGCTTATATTCTCTGTAGCGGTGGGTATCCTTCTGGGGATGATCGTTTCTCAGGTCATTACGGCTATGCTGCTTGCTTCTTTTGGGGAACCCTACACTTTTTCCTGGTTATTTTTCCCAGATACTGTGTTGCTGACCGTGGGCTTCTTTGCTGTCTGTCAGATTCTGGTCGGGCTGGGAAATGTCCGTATCTTAAATAAAAGCAGGATTATCGAACTTATGACGGCAAACCGGAAGAATGAAAAGCCTCTTCATAAAAGCAGATGGATGCCTGTAATCTGCATTTTGTATGGTATCCTGCTGCTGTGGATGCTGCAAGTGGGCGCTGTAAAATGTTATTTTTATTTTGATTCCAGACATCCGCTTCCTGTTAAGCTCATGTATTGGGGAAATATCATTTTTCCTGCCTTGACGTTGCTTTGGGCAACAGCAGGTACTTTTTTACGCAGAAAAATAGGGTTTTCCAGATACCTTTGCGGGATTCTGGCTGGAGCCGTCATGACCGCCATACCGATTTTTTCCATCGCAAAACTGGAAAACACCTATTTTCTAGGATTTGATGCTCCAACCCTGAATCAATATTTATTGTTTGGGATTGCGGATATTTTGTTTATCCTTTCCGCAGTCATTTATTTATCGAATGCGGCGCTTTTGTACTGGAAGGAGTCTAAAGTGTCCCGCAAATATCACAATACGAGCTTATTTCTGTTTGGCCAGCTTTCCTCAAAGCTTGCTACCAATACGAAAACGATGACGGTGATTTGTATTACGCTGACTTTTTCTATCTGCCTGTTTGTTATTGCACCGATTCTGACAGGATGGAGTCTGGGCTATCTGGACAGTCGGGCGGTCTATGATATTCAGATTTCAAGCCGTTACAACGATGTTTATGAAGTGGAAAATCTTCTGGATACAGACTATGGGGAAATTACAGGATTTATAGGAAAAAATCAAATTGCGATAGAGGAAGATCTGACTTTTTCAGAATATCTTCCAAAACGGGAATCCTTTCACCAACGGGTAAAGTACGATTTCCCTCCCCTGGCAATCGCACTGACGGATTACAATACCATTCGGAAAATGCTGGGATATGAGTCTGTTATCTTAAAAGCAGATGAATTTGCCACACACTGGCATTATGCGGCGGATGTCAGGGATATCGAGGATTACATCGCATCCCATCCCTTGCTGGAAACTGATGCCGGCACACTAAAGCTCAGTGAAAACGCGGTATTTCAGGAGCCTGTGGGTGAATCCATCTATAATCTTTATACAGCTGTGGTGTATATTATACCTGACGAAGCAGCGCAAGCCCTGCTTCCAGTTCAGAGTAACCGGTTTGTGACGACCAAATATCCGCTTTCTTTCAAAACCGCAGAATCGCTGGAACAGCTTCTGGTAAATTCTTATCCAGAAGAGTCCAATAAAGACAATCTGCCGAGCTATAGTACAACTATCCGCACAACGGAAGTGAACCGTATCATAGCACTTAACTTTATCTTAAAAGCGTCCCTGATCTACAGTGCAATTGTACTGGTGGTGATGTGTCTTACCGTACTGGCTCTCCAACAGCTCTCAGATGCAGAAAAATACCACTACAGGTTTTCGGTTTTGCGAAAAATGGGAGTGGAAGAGAAGGAACTGCATACTTTGGTTCTAAAGCAGCTTGGTGTTTGGTTTGGGCTGCCGAGCGCATCGGCAATTGTTGTAGCAATTATTGTGATCAGCTATTTTCTTCAAAGCGCTTCTGCGGAAATATCAGCTTATATAGGATACGGAGCCCTGGTGCGGCAAATAGGCATCATTATCGGGATTCTCGCTTTGCTGCTTTGCTGTTATTTTCTCAGTACATGGCTGCTGTTCCAGCGTTCTATTGGCACTGATAAAGGATATCCGGATCATGGGAGATGAGGCACACACATGTATGATATGTAGTATTTCAACAAATGTCCGTATTGCGAAGTGATACTGGAAGAAGCACCTGAGCTGGAGCAGACAGAAAAACCTTGTGCCGGGGCAGGTGGCTAAGGCTGTACTGCTTGCAGGAGGAAAACAGGGGATTAAGTATAAATCGTAATAATTTCTTCTGCAATGCTTCTCTTTGCTGTACAGCGATCCATTGCCTGCTTTTCAATATAACGGTGCGCATCAGGTTCGCTCATTTGCAGTTCACTGATCAAAATCCACTTTGCTTTGTTGACCAGGCGAATCTCAGCCATTTTCTCTTCGATAGACAGGGACTTTTTCTCCAATTGTCTCAGTCGTTCTCTGGCGCTTTCCATCCAGCTGAGAGAGTGCAGCATAATCGGTTTTGAGATTGGTTTTGGCAAGGTGAATACGCCGTGCTCGGCAACTTTATCGTGGATCTCGGCATGGAGATCATTTTTTACTAAAAGTAATACCGCGGACTGCTTTGTAGCACAGATATCAATCGCAAAACAAGTCCCGAAATCATCCGGCAAAGGTGCGTTAATGACAATAAAATCAAATGTTTTTTCGGTGACTGCCCGTTTGGCGGCGCTGATACTGGTAACACTGTGAATGGGGTAGTATCTTGTTTTCGGGAGCAGGTCAGAAAATGCAGAGGTAAAATTATCTGTCGCAGACACAACGAGGATACTGTAAAAACGTTCTCTTAAGCTCATAACTCCGCTTTCCCCTCCTTTTTATCTGTTTCGATCAATTGCTGCAATAAATAGACAGTATGGCATCAGGTATATGTTTTTTGACAAAACTGCTGGTTACAGCTGCTGCACATGCGGATTTGAAATCCCCCGGCAGTTGTTTGAACCTGGCAAGTGTATCTGCATCTGCTTTATACAGATTGATATCGGCAGGTTCCGGCAGTTCCAGTTTGTTTTGAATGCCATCCAAAATTGCATAAATTAACAGGGCAAATGTCAGATACGTATTTGTAGATGGATCGGGAGAGCGAAGTTCTGCACGCTGGTATTTTCCGACAGCAGCAGGGACTCTGATAAGCTGGGAGCGGTTCTCGCTGGACCAGGAGATGTATCTTGGCGCTTTATTGCTCCCAAAACGCTGATAAGAATTTTCTGTCGGGTTTAAAAACATGGTCATATCTGCAACTTTGTCTAAAATAGCAGCGATCATATAGCTCATATAGTCTGCATCATCAGTAGATTTTACGGATATATTAATATGAAATCCGTTTCCGGGTCTGTCTTTTAGCGGTTTCGGGCTGAAGTCAGCAAAAAGTCCATTACGTCTTGCGATTGTTTTTACAACAGTCTGGAATGTCATGGCATTATCGGCAGCTGTCAGCGGGTCGGAATAACGAAAATCAATTTCGTTTTGTCCGGGACCTTCTTCATGGTGAGAGCTTTCCGGCTGTATGCCCATCTGTTCAAGTGTCAGACATACTTCGCGGCGGATGTTTTCCCCTCTGTCTTCCGGTGCAATATCCATATAGCCGGCCTGATCATAAGGCTCTTTGGTTGGATTTCCATTATCATCCAGACAAAAGAGGTAAAATTCCTGTTCAGAACCAAAGAAGAACTGGAATCCTGCATTTTGCGCGTCCTGAACGGCCTTTTTTAAGATTGAACGGGTATCACATTCAAAGATTGATCCGTCCGGCCTGGTAATCGTACAAAACATCCGTACGACACGCCCATGCTCCGGTCTCCAGGGCAGCGGCATAAGCGTATCTGCGTCCGGATGGAGAAAAAGATCCGAATGATTTTCATCACCAAAACCGGCGATCGCAGATGCGTCAATGGCAATCCCACAGTCAAAAGCGCGGGAGAGTTCCTCTGGCATGATGGATATGTTCTTCTGCTTACCAAACACATCGCAAAAGGCGAGGCGTATGAACTTTACATCTTCTTCCTGTATATATTGCATGACCTCTTCTTTTGAATACTTCATAGTCTTACCTGCTTTCTTTTAATTTGCCACATACATTTGTTTATATGGATTGTTGCTGTCTGGTGTGATGACTGTAAAGGGAGCAGACAAAAGCTTGTCCATCGAACAGGTGAAATCTGCACAGTACTCAGACAGATATCCCAGAATTTCATCTAAATCTTCCGGGGCTGCGCGTCTTGCTGTCACCTGCTCCGGAAAGCAGATATCATCACAGTCACCACGCAAAAACATTTTTCCGCCATGCATTCCAGTACAGGGAAAATTACCCACGATACGTTTTTGACCAGCGTGAAGTCCGAGAACAATAATGATACCGCCAGCCTGATATTCGCCAAGGAAGCTTCCGGCGCATCCGCCGATGATTATGACAGGAACCTTTTCTTTGTAAGCTTTCATGTGGATTCCGGCGCGATATCCCGCGTTTCCTTTTACATAGATTTTTCCGCCGCGCATGGCATAACCGGCAGCATCGCCAATATTGCCATGTATCAGGATCTTTCCTTCATTCATAGTGTCGCCTACGGCATCCTGGGCATTAGAATGTACGGTGATATGGGCATTGTTTAAATATGCGCCCATCGCATTTCCCGGAAGTCCCTGGATCGTAAGATTTTTGCCGGACATACCGGCGGCAATAAATCTCTGTCCGCAGCAGCCTTTGATCATACAGTCACCGTCTGTTCTGCGCAATGCTTCATTTACAGCTTTATAATCTAAATTCGCAGCATCAATGATTTTCATATTATACCATACCTCCAAAAAAATGTTTACGCTTTTCTAAAGAATATGCCGCAGGATCCCCCGCTTTCTTTCCGTTATCATTCTCCTGCATGAAGGATACCAAGTATCGCAAGCTCTTTTTCTGTTAATCCGATGCCACGCAGCATGAGACGGTTTCCACGCAAGGCTTCGATGGAATTAATGCCCATACCGCCCATCAGTTCTTTGATCTCGTGTTTCCATGCTGTCATAAGATGGATCAGACGTTGGCTTCCTGCTTCAGGCTCCAGTCTCTTTACAAGTTCAGGACGCTGGGTCGCAATCCCCCAGTTGCATTTCCCGCTCTGACAGGTGCGGCACAGGTGGCATCCAAGAGCCAGCAAAGCAGCGGTAGCCACATAACAGGCATCTGCACCAAGTGCAACGGCCTTTACCACATCAGCGGCACTTCGGATACTTCCGCCAACGATCAGAGACACATTGCTGCGGATATTTTCATCACGAAGTCGCTGGTCAACGCAGGCAAGCGCCAGTTCGACTGGAATACCGACATTGTCCCGGATTCTGGTCGGTGCAGCACCTGTACCGCCGCGGAAACCGTCGATCGCGATAATATCAGCTCCGCTGCGTGCGATGCCACTTGCGATAGCAGCGATATTATGAACAGCAGCCACTTTGACGATGATGGGTTTTTTATATTCGGTGGCTTCTTTCAGTGAAAAAACAAGCTGACGTAAATCTTCAATCGAATAGATGTCATGGTGCGGAGCCGGTGAAATGGCATCGGAACCCTCCGGGATCATTCTCGTACGCGATACGTCTCCGATGATCTTTGTCCCTGGAAGATGTCCTCCGATTCCCGGTTTTGCCCCCTGTCCCATTTTTATTTCAATCGCAGCGCCGGCCTCAAGGAAATCCGCATGGACACCGAAACGTCCCGACGCTACCTGCACGATCGTATTTTCACCATAGCAATAAAAATCTTCATGCAGACCGCCCTCGCCGGTATTGTAAAAAATACCAAGCTCAGATGCAGCCAGAGCAAGTGATTTATGCGCGTTGTAGCTGACAGATCCGTAGCTCATGGCAGAGAACATGACAGGCATGGAAAGTTCCAGCTGCGGCGGGAGGCTGCAGTCCAGTTTTCCATTTTCTGATCGTCGTACCTTCTGCGGTTTCCTCCCGAGAAAAACCCGTGTTTCCATTGGCTCACGCAGAGGATCGATAGAAGGATTTGTTACCTGCGAGGCATTGATCAGGATCTTATCCCAATATACAGGGTACGGATCCGGGTTTCCCATGGAAGACAGGAGGACACCTCCGCTGTTCGCCTGTTTATATATTTCTTTGACTGTATTATCAGACCAGTTTGCATTTTCCCGAAGAGTACAGTCGCTTTTTACAATTTTCAATGCCCTGGTCGGGCAGAAGGAGACGCACCGCTGACAGTTTACACATTTTGCTTCGTCGCATTTCATGCTTTTATGTTCTTTATCGTAGCTGTGGACTTCATTGGCGCATTGCTGCACACATATCTGACAGGAAATGCATCTGTCGTTATTTCTGATCACTTCAAATTCAGGATAAATAAATTCTATTCCCATTAAAACATTCCCTCCTTCACCTTTATGATGACCGGTTCGCCTCCGGCGGGAGACCAGATGTTTTCTGCGTTTGCTTCCATCGTACGAATAGCGGCTTCTTCGCTGGCTATAAAGACAAGATCGTCCTTCTCACCAACTACCATGGAGCGGAGCTTCAGCCGATCATTCAAAGCCATCAGTCCTCCGGTAAAGCCCAGAACAATGGAGAACGGTCCTGTCACAAGCAGGCTGGAGAAAAGCGTTCTGAGGTAACTGTGCTTTTTCTGATCCTCCAGATCCGTCTTTGCATCGATCGTACTCCAAAACGGCGCTGCAACAACGCTTGCAGCTTCTGAGAGAGTAAGCCCCTGAACACGGAGCAGATAATCCATGATATAGGTGATGACCTCTGTGTCTGTCTGGAGCGTGCATTTGTAGCCAAACATTTCAATAAACCGACGGTTCGCATCATAGGAAGAGATCTCGCCGTTATGTACGATAGAATAGTCAAGCAGCGTAAAAGGATGGGCGCCGCCCCACCAGCCCGGTGTGTTGGTTGGATACCGTCCGTGGGCAGTCCATGAGTAGCCTTCATACTCGTCCAGTTTGTAAAAGACTCCGACATCTTCCGGAAATCCGACCGCTTTGAAGGTTCCCATATTTTTGCCGCTGGAAAAAACGTAGGCTCCAGACATATCTTCATTGATCTTCATGACTGTTCTGGCAACAAATTCTTTTTCGTCCAGCTGCAAAGATACTACAATAGATTTTAGCGGAGCCACGAAATATCTCCATATAATAGGCTCGTCCGTGATTGCCGGGATCTTGCGCGTCGGAATTATTTCGGACTGGACGATCTCAAAACGTTCCTTCAGGAAAGCCTCACATTTCTTTCTTGTATCACGGGTATCAAAGAACATATGAAATGCATAAAATTCTTTATATGCAGGATAAATGCCATAACCGGCAAATCCTCCGCCAAGTCCGTTGGATCTGTCGTGCATGGGTTTCATAGAATTTGTGATCATTTCACCGGACATCTTATTTCCGTCTTTCGATATGACGGCAGAGATTGCACATCCGGAAGGGATTCGTACCTGACCTTCCATTTTCATACTATCTGTACCTTCCTTTCGGCGTAAATAAAAAGAAAGGCGTCCACTTCAAGGGCAGAAATAATCTGCCTGAAAATGAACGCCTTTGCTCATATTTAATATTTATACAGCGAACAGTAATTTTTGTCAAGAGATGAGAAAAATAATCTGCTCAGTGTCCCATTGGAAGTTTGGCACGGTATGTTGCAAGCTCTTCATCTGTCGGGATGTGATCGGTCATGTCGCCATTATGGTATTTTTCGTATGCGACCATGTCAAAGTAACCAGTGCCTGTAAGGCCGAATACAATCGTTTTTTCTTCGCCCGTTTCTTTACATTTGAGCGCTTCATCGATCGCAGCCCGAATAGCGTGTGAACTTTCCGGAGCAGGCAGAATACCTTCTACACGTGCAAAATATTCAGCGGCTTCAAAAACTTCGGTCTGCTTTACGCTGACGGCTTCCATAAGTCCCTGATGGTAAAGCTCCGAAAGCGTAGAACTCATGCCGTGATAGCGCAGACCTCCCGCGTGGTTGGCAGAAGGAATAAAGTCACAGCCAAGCGTATACATTTTTGCAAGAGGGCATACCATTCCGGTATCACAGAAATCATAGGCATATACGCCTCTTGTAAAGCTGGGGCAGGATGCCGGTTCAACAGCTATGATGCGATAGTCTTTTTCTCCGCGGAGCTTTTCACCCATAAACGGTGCGATAAGACCGCCCAGGTTGGAGCCGCCGCCGGCACAGCCGATGATGATATCCGGCTCGATATGAAATTTATCAAGCGCAGCTTTTGTCTCCAACCCAATGACAGATTGATGCAGAAGTACCTGATTGAGAACACTGCCAAGGACATAACGGTAACCGTCACTTGTCACAGCTTTTTCGACAGCTTCGGAAATCGCGCAGCCAAGACTTCCGGTAGTTCCGGGATGCTGCGCAAGGATCTTTCTTCCGATCTCCGTTTCCACAGAAGGAGAGGGCGTGACGGATGCGCCGTATGTGCGCATCACTTCACGACGAAATGGTTTTTGTTCGTAAGAGCATTTAACCATATACACCTTGCAATCCAGGTCAAAGTAGGAGCACGCCATAGAAAGGGCGGTTCCCCACTGACCGGCTCCTGTTTCTGTCGTTACACCCTTAAGCCCCTGTTTTTTTGCATAATAGGCCTGCGCAATGGCTGAGTTTAGTTTGTGGCTGCCGCTGGTGTTGTTTCCTTCAAACTTGTAATAGATTTTCGCAGGAGTATCCAGTTTTTCTTCCAGACAATATGCCCTTACAAGAGGAGATGGACGGTACATCTTATAAAAATTGCGGATCTCTTCCGGAATTTCAAAGTAAGCAGTGTCATTGTCCAGCTCCTGAGCGATCAGATCCCTGCAGAATACACCTGCAAGTTCTTCGGCTTTCATCGGCTGACGGGTAGCGGGATTTAACAGCGGCGCCGGTTTTTGCTTCATATCGGCACGCATGTTATACCATGCCTTTGGCATTTCAGATTCATTCAGATAGATTTTGTAGGGAATGTTTTCTTTTCTCATAGCTGTTTCCTCCTCATAAAAATAAAGTGATAAGTTCCTTTTATTCTGAGTCAGGGAACTTGAAAAGAGAAAAATGTGCTTTTTACACGGCTGCGTTTTTACACAGCAAAAAGTCCCTGACAGAATAAATGATCTGTCAAGGACGAATTACGTACGATCATAAAGAGTACGACACGATCCGCGGTGCCACCTTGCTTCACAGGAAATGCTCCCATGCACTTAGCGGGATACAGGTATATCCCTGGCAACTAACGTATGCCTGTACGTTGCAGAATACTGGGTGTAAAGAAATACACTTTTGACTGCACCCTCAGCGGTCCATTTGACAAATTGTTTCTTGCCTGATTCTCAGCACCACAGGCTCTCTGTAAAGGCATCATTGCCGTTATCTCCGCTTCAACGGTTTAATGTATTAATTCAGCAAAGATACTAACATTGATTTATTCGGATGTCAATAGGGAATTTCAAAAAGTTAAAATAAAACAAATTGCCGGAAGCAGAAGTGACAGAGGTGGAGAAATAAAAAAAGGATTGACAAATGATTTTTCGGGGTGTATTATCCAACACGTAAAGGCAAAGGCGTCTTTGAGAAGGAGTTCTCAGAGACGCTTTATGTTTATCACGGAAAACAGATACAACAGGAATCAAAAGGCAAGGGTGTCTTTCATGTACAGAGGAACGTATCATGAAGACTGCCCTTGCCTTTTCCAATTCAGGAGGAGCGACATTATGAAAAATGTATCAGAATTTTTTGGATGTAATGTATTTGATGACAGAGTGATGAAAGCAAATTTATCAGCGAAGGTGTATGAGTCGTTGAGAAAAACGATTGATGAAGGAGCAAAGCTTGACATTACTGTGGCAAATGCGGTTGCGGCAGCTATGAAGGACTGGGCAGTGAAGCATGGCGCTACTCATTATACACACTGGTTTCAGCCGCTTACCGGCGTAACGGCAGAAAAGCATGACAGCTTTATTTCTCCTTCTCCAGACGGAGGCGTAATCATGGAATTTTCAGGAAAAGAGCTGATCAAGGGGGAGCCGGACGCTTCTTCCTTTCCATCCGGCGGTCTTCGGGCTACCTTTGAGGCGAGGGGATATACAGCATGGGATCCTACATCTTATGCATTTATAAAGGGAAAAACATTGTGTATTCCGACAGCATTCTGTTCTTATGGCGGTGAGGCTCTTGATAAGAAAACGCCGCTGCTTCGTTCTATGGAAGCCCTGAACAAACAGGCGATGCGCATTCTGCATCTGTTTGGAAATGACGATGTGAAGTGTGTCCGTACTTCGGTAGGACCGGAACAGGAATACTTTCTCATTACAAAGGAAATGTATGAGCAGCGAAAAGACCTTCGGTTTACAGGACGTACTCTTTTCGGGGCAAAGCCGCCCAAGGGACAGGAGATGGACGATCATTACTTTGGCGTGATCAAACCAAGAGTAGCGGCTTATATGGAAGAACTTAACGAGGAGCTATGGAAACTGGGAATCCTGGCAAAGACGGAGCACAACGAAGTAGCGCCGGCACAGCATGAGCTCGCTCCGATATATACGACGACCAATATCGCGACCGACCATAATCAGCTGACAATGGAGATCATGCAGAAGGTTGCGGAAAAGAACGGGCTTGTATGCCTGCTGCATGAAAAACCATTTGCGGGGGTAAACGGAAGCGGCAAGCATAACAACTGGTCGCTTGCGACAGATAAAGGAGTAAACCTGTTATCGCCGGGCGAGACGCCTTATGAAAATGCTCAGTTTTTATTGTTCCTTTGCGCCGTGATCAAAGCAGTGGATGACTATCAGGATCTGCTCCGACTTTCTGTCGCAACTGCAGGAAATGATCACAGACTTGGCGCAAATGAAGCTCCGCCGGCAGTAGTATCTATCTTCCTTGGGGATGAGCTGAATGCGGTGTTAGAAGCGATCGAAACAGATACGCCCTATGCGGGAGCAAAGAAGGCGCAGATGAAACTTGGCGTGGATGTGCTTCCGAAATTCAACCGCGATACCACTGACCGCAACCGGACTTCACCGTTTGCATTTACCGGAAATAAATTTGAGTTTCGTATGCTTGGCTCCTCGAACAGTATTGCATGTGCAAACATTATGCTGAACAGCGCAGTGGCAGAAAGTCTGAAAATCTATGCCGACAGACTGGAACAGGCGGAAAATTTTGAAGATAAGCTGCATGAAATGATCCGGAAGACGATCAAAGACCACCGGCATATCATTTTCAACGGAAACGGCTATGACGATGCATGGATCACAGAAGCAACAGAAAAGAGAGGGCTTCTCAACTATCGCACAACACCGGATTGTATGCCGCATCTGCTTGATGAAAAGAATGTACAGATGCTCACTTCTCATAAGGTGTTTTCAGAGGCCGAGTTAAAATCAAGGTGTGAGATCATGCTGGATAACTATTGCAAGACCGTATTGATCGAAGCGAATACGATGATCAATATGGCAAAAACAGAGATTGCACCTGCAGTAAGCGCATATGTGCTGGAGCTTGCAAATACGGCGGCGGCGAAAAAAAAGGTGGATAGTTCGCTCCCCTGCAGCTACGAAACCAGTCTGCTCAAGAAGCTTGCAAGGCTGGAAGAACAGATTGCTCTAAGGGCAGAGGAACTCAAAGAAGCGGTAATAAAAGTGCAGGATATCAGCGAAATTGAAACGCAGGCTTATGGGATCAGAGATGCTGTTTTAGTAAAAATGAGTGAGCTTCGGGTTGTCTGTGATGAAGCGGAAACGACAACGGCAAAGAAATACTGGCCGTTTCCAACCTATGGGGATCTGCTGTTCGGCGTAAGATAGCGTATCACATAAAGTTACGGAGGTACTGTCCTATGTGTTCTATTATGGCTTATTGCAGCCGCAGCGCTGCCTTTGACACTTTTATGGAAGGATTTAAAGAAACAATATCAAGAGGACCAGATGATACCCGCGTGGTTGAAGTCGGAGGCGGTCTGCTGGGCTTTCACAGGCTGGCCATCATGGGTCTTACTCCGTCCGGCATGCAGCCGTTTCAGTATGAAAACGATTATGCAATCTGCAACGGAGAGATTTATGGATTCGAGAAGTGGAAGGAAGCGCTGTCAGGAAAATATACGTTTGAAAGTGAATCAGACTGCGAAATACTTTTGCCGTTATACCGCGAATACGGCACGGATATGTTTGCTATGCTGGATGCGGAGTTTGCCTGCGTCATTTATGACGGTGCAGCAGGAGAATTTATCGCGGCACGGGATCCGATCGGGATCCGTCCGCTGTATTACGGATACGATAAAGACGGCTCTGTTATCTTTGCGAGTGAGGCAAAAAATCTGGTAGGACTTTCCGATAAGATCATGCCGTTTCCTCCGGGGCATTACTATAAAGAGGGAGCGTTTATCTGCTATTGCGATATTGCCAAAGCGGATACAGTTTGTCACGACGATCTGGACGCCGTCTGCAAAAATATCCATGACAAGCTTGTAGCCGGCGTAGAGAAACGTCTCGTAGCAGATGCGAAAGTAGGATTTCTGCTCTCAGGAGGTCTGGATTCCTCGCTGGTCTGTGCCATTGCGGCAAAGAAAAGCAGAGAACCGATCAAGACCTTTGCAATCGGTATGAGTGAAGATGCGATCGATCTGAAATATGCGAAACAGGCTGCAGATTATATCGGCAGCGATCATACAGAGGTTTATATGACACCGGAGGAGGTGATCGCTTCTCTGGAAACAGTTATCCGGATCCTTGGCACCTACGACATTACGACGATCCGGGCTTCGGTGGGAATGTATCTGGTGTGTAAGGCAATCCATGAGCAGACGGATATCCGTGTCCTTTTGACAGGAGAGATCTCTGACGAGTTATTCGGGTATAAGTATACAGATTTTGCACCGGATGCAGCAGCCTTTCAGGAAGAGTCACAGAAACGGATCCGGGAGCTCCACATGTATGACGTACTCCGTGCAGACCGCTGCATCTCCGTAAATTCACTGGAGGCCAGAGTACCGTTTGGAGATCTGGATTTTGTAAGATATGTGCTGTCAATAGATCCGGAATTGAAGCGCAACACATATGGAAAAGGAAAATACCTGCTGCGCCGTGCTTTTGAAGAAGACGGTTATCTGCCGGATGAAATCCTCTGGAGAGAAAAAGCTGCCTTTTCAGATGCGGTAGGACATTCGATGGTCGATTATCTGCAGGAATATGCACAAAGCAAATATACAGATACGGAATTCCGGGAAAAATCCAAACGTTATACGTATGCCAGACCGTTTACAAAGGAATCTTTACTGTACAGAGAGATCTTTGAAACGTATTATCCGGGACAGGCCGGGATGATCGTGGATTTCTGGATGCCAAACAAAAATTGGAAAGGCTGTGATGTAAATGATCCCTCCGCAAGGGTTCTTTCCAATTATGGAGACAGCGGAAAATAAATTTTTCATAATAATAAATTGACAAGTGAAATGATACGAGGTAGAATAACGTGCATGAAGGCAAAGGCGTCTTTAAGTTGAATAGACTTAAAGGCGTTTTTGCCTCTTTTTTTGTGTCACACAGAAAAAAATTTTCGCAGTGATGTGAAAAAGTCTTTCTGCGGCACAAAATGCTCCGCTGGATCGCGCGGCAGCAGCATAGAAAGAAATCACTTTCATTTAGTACAGAAATTTGAGTAAGGAAGTGGAGAATCATGACAAAATATATTTTTGTGACCGGAGGTGTTGTATCCGGACTGGGAAAAGGGATTACAGCGGCCTCACTTGGAAGACTTTTAAAATCGAGAGGTCTGAAAGTGGCGGCACAGAAACTGGATCCCTATATTAATGTAGATCCTGGAACGATGAGTCCGTATCAGCACGGCGAAGTGTATGTGACGGAGGATGGAGCCGAGACAGATCTCGATCTGGGACATTATGAACGGTTTATTGATGAAGATCTGAACAAATATTCTAACCTGACGGCCGGGAAGGTCTATTGGAATGTATTAAACAAAGAACGCAGAGGGGAGTATCTCGGCTCTACGGTTCAGGTCATTCCGCATATCACAAATGAAATTAAAGAATTTGTGTACCGCGTGGGGAGAAAAACGGATGCGGACGTAGTGATCACAGAGATCGGGGGGACGATCGGAGATATTGAATCGCAGCCGTTTCTGGAAGCAGTGCGTCAGATTTCTCTGGAGGTAGGAGAAACAAACAGCTTATTTATCCATGTGACGCTGGTTCCATATCTGAGCGGATCTGAAGAACACAAGTCGAAGCCGACGCAGCATTCTGTCAAAGAGCTTCGCGGAATGGGCATCAGCCCTGATATCATCGTTCTGCGGTCCGATAAACCGCTGGAAGAGTCTATATTTCAGAAAATTTCTCTTTTCTGCAATGTGAAACCGGATTGTGTGATTGAAAACAGAACGCTTCCGAATCTTTATGAAGCTCCCCTGATGCTGGAAAAAGCCGGTTTTTCTGATGTTGTATGCAGAGCGCTCCACATGGACTTGCCAAAGCCGGATCTAAAGGAGTGGGAACAGATGGCTGAACGCATCCGAAACCGTTCCGGGGAAGTACACATCGGACTGGTTGGAAAGTATGTAAAGCTTCATGACGCATATCTGTCTGTGGCAGAGGCAATGAGCCATGCAGGATATGAGCAGAATACATTTGTAAAAATACGCTGGATCGATTCAGAGGATATTACGAAGGAGAATGCAGGCAGTACATTAGAGGATTTGGACGGGATCATCATTCCGGGGGGATTTGGAAATCGCGGCGTTGAAGGAATGATCCTCGCAGCAAAATATGCGCGTGAAAATCAGGTTCCCTATTTGGGGATCTGTCTGGGAATGCAGATTGCCGTTATCGAATTTGCAAGAAATGTTCTGAAAATAGAAGATGCTCATTCGGGAGAATTTGACGAACAGTGCGCCCATAAGGTCATTGATTTTATGCCGGGACAAAGTGATGAGATCGATAAAGGAGGCACGCTCCGTCTGGGAAGCTATCCGTGCAGGATCAAGGCAGATACCAGAATAGAAGCCTGCTACAGAAAACGGCTGATCCATGAGCGTCATCGTCATCGGTATGAGTTTAACAATAAATACCGTGAAGAACTGGTGGAAGCCGGGCTTGTGATCAGCGGAACCTCACCGGATGACAGGCTTGTGGAAACCGTAGAACTGCGGGAACACCCGTTTTTTGTAGGCGTACAGTTTCATCCGGAATTTAAGAGCCGGCCAAATCAGGCTCATCCGCTGTTTAACGGATTTATTTCGGCAGCATTGGAAGTAAAAAAGAAAAGAGGAGTAAAATAATGTGCGGAATTATTGGATTTGCGGGAAAAGCGGAGGCCGTTCCGGTCCTTCTTGACGGTCTGGAACGATTGGAATACAGAGGCTACGATTCAGCAGGCATTGCTGTCGTATCAGAGGATGGAGCATTACAGGTAAAAAAGAGTAAAGGGCGCCTGTCTGTTCTTCAAAAGCTTCTGGAAACTCAGGAACCCTTGTCAGGCAATATCGGTATAGGTCACACCAGGTGGGCGACTCATGGTGAACCGAATGATACGAACGCACATCCCCACGTCGGCCAGGGAGGGAAAATTGCGGTCGTTCATAACGGGATTATAGAAAATTATCTGGAGATTAAGCAGTCTCTTATGCGAAAAGGATTTGTATTTTCTTCCGATACGGATACGGAGGTGATCGTCCAGCTGCTGGAATACTATTATAGAAAAAAGTCCGATCTGCTGGAAGCAGTATATGACGTGTTAAACCGCATCAAAGGTGCATACGCGCTTGGGATCCTCTGCTCTGATTTTCCGGATCAGATCGTCGCAGCGAGAAAGGATGCCCCACTGCTGATCGGATATGGAGAGGATGGGAATTACATTGCCTCTGATGCAACGGCGCTTCTTGCGCATACAAGAACGGTGACTTATATGGAGGACGATGAGGTGGCTGTCCTTACGGCTGAAGGTGTCCGGATCTTTGACGGAGACAGATCTTTGCTGGAAAAAGAAAAGCATACCATTGAGTGGGATGTCTCCGCAGCAGAAAAATGCGGATATGCGCATTTCATGCTGAAAGAGATCATGGAGCAGCCGGAAGCAGTACGAAAAACAATCTCCTGCAGGATTGCAGACAAAGAAATCGTGCTGGAAGAATTAAAAGATGCAAAAGAACTGCTGAAGAATATTTCCAGAATATATATTGTGGCATGCGGTTCAGCGTATCACGTGGGAATGGTAGGAAAGTATGCCCTCGAAAAGCTTCTCCACATTCCGGTGGAGGCATCGCTGGCATCAGAATTCCGGTACAGCGAACCGCTGCTCGGGGAGTCGGCGCTTGTCATCGTGATCAGTCAGTCGGGAGAAACTCTTGATTCTATGGCAGCGCTTCGGGAAGCGAAGCGGAAGGGATCCAGAGTCCTGTCGATCGTAAATGTCATGGGGAGCTCTATAGCGAGAGAATCCGATTATGTGCTCTATACCTGGGCGGGACCGGAAATCGCTGTAGCGACTACAAAAGCGTATACGACGCAGATGGTGCTTTTGCTCTTGCTTGGCGTATATCTTGCAAAGCAATCAGATATCATCGTCCGGGAGGAGTATGGAAAAATAGTTGGAGAATTTCAGAAGCTGCCCGAAAAGATCAGCGCTGTTTTGAACAATCTGAAAGATTACCAGAAATCTGCCTCCAGATATTTTAACCATAACAGTGTTTTTTATATTGGACGAAATGTGGACTATGCGCTTGGTCTTGAAGGGTCGCTGAAACTGAAAGAAATCTCGTATATTCATTCGGAATCTTATGCGGCAGGAGAGCTGAAGCACGGAACAATCTCTCTGATAGAACCGGGAACACTGGTAATTGCGCTGGCTATGTATGAACCTCTGGCCGAAAAAACGCTGTCCAACATTGTTGAGGTAAGGTCCAGAGGCGCGGAGGTGATTGCCATAACTACAGAACTGACGGCGCAGCTGATCGGCAGCCAGTCCTCAGAACTGTTTGTGCTGCCAGAGACTCATCCCCTTTTACAGCCGGTTCTTGGCGTGATACCGTTACAGCTTTTTGCGTATTATGTTGCTCTGAACAGAGGCTGTGATATCGATAAACCGAGAAATCTGGCGAAATCCGTTACAGTAGAATAAAGAAAACGTATGAAGCACACTTTTGTTTTTGGAAGGAGAGCAGGAAGATGGCTATTCATGAGGAATGCGGCGTGTTTGGAGTGATGAGTGCAAAAAAAGAAAATACTGCACAGATTGTCTACTACGGTCTGTATGCGCTGCAGCACAGGGGACAGGAAAGCTGCGGAATAGTAGTAAATGACGACGGCTTATTCTTTTCTTATAAAGATCTCGGTCTGGTCAGCGAAGTGTTTTCAAAAGATACACTTGCCCGTCTGCCGAATGGGACTATGGCTGTAGGGCACGTGAGATACGGAACAACAGGCGCAGCGACGCGGAACAATTGTCAGCCTGTCGAAGTGAATCACCAGAAAGGAAAGATGGCTCTGGCACATAACGGGAATCTGAGCAATGCGCTGGAGCTTCGCGATGCGCTGGAATTATCCGGCGCGATCTTTCATTCGACCAGTGATACAGAAACGATCGCTTATGTGATCACACGTGAAAGACTGATGACGCCAAGTATAGAAGAAGCAGTGAGCAATGCGATGAATCTGCTGGAGGGGGCCTATTCCTTTATTCTGATGTCGTCTGCAAAGCTGATCGCGGCAAGAGATCCCCATGGATTCCGCCCGCTTTGTTATGGGCAGATGCCGGACGGCACGTATGTGGTGGCGTCGGAAAGCTGCGCCTTGTCGGCAGTTGGAGCCAGATTCATTAAAGACCTGCTTCCCGGTGAAATTCTTGTATTTAGCAAAGACGGGGTAGCGTCAAGAAAGGAGCATTGTAGAAAAAAGAAGAAGAATACGTGTATTTTTGAATACATTTATTTTGCAAGACCGGATTCGGATATAGACGGTGTATCTGTCCATGAAGCACGGGTGAGAGCAGGCGAGCTGTTGGCAAAGAGCTATCCGGCAGAAGCAGATATTGTGATCGGCGTTCCGGACAGCGGACTGGACGCGGCGCTGGGCTATGCCAAAGGATCGGGGATTCCTTATGGGATCGGACTGATGAAAAACAGATATATCGGAAGAACGTTCATTTCACCGGGACAGAAAGATCGCCTGGATAAGGTCAGGATAAAGCTCTCGCCTATAAAAAGTGTCGTAGAAGGAAAGCGGGTCGTTCTCATTGATGATTCGATTGTAAGGGGAACGACCAGCAGACGTATCGTGAGACTTTTGCGTGATGCCGGGGCAAAGGAAATACACATGAGAATTTCTTCGCCTCCCTTCCTGCATCCTTGCTATTACGGCACCGATATTGATTCTGAAGAAAATCTGATTGCCTGCCATTATAGTGCGGAGGAGATTGCGCAGATGATCGGAGCTGATTCTCTGGGGTATCTGGACGTAAACAGACTTGATCAGCTGATTGGAAGCGAAGATTACTGTGCCGCCTGTTTTCATGGAAAATATCCGACGAAAATCCCGACAGATCTTCGGAAAGATCGTTTTGAAAGAAAGCTGTCTGAGCGGGAGGATGCAGAATCAGTCCGACAGGGATAAAGAGTGAGGAGTACATATTATGAAAAAATTTGACAGAAAACTGATTCTTGAAGACGGCAGCGAATATTGCGGATACGGGTTTGGATCGAATGATGAGAAAGTGACTGAAATTGTATTTAATACTTCTCCAGTAGGATATCCGGAAATTATTTCTGACCCTTCTTACACGTATCAGACCGTAGTGATGGCCTACCCGCTGATCGGAAATTACGGGATAACGGAAGAAGATTTTGAAACCAGGACTCCGACGATCGGGGGATTAGCGGTAAGAGATTATAACGATCTGCCATCCAATTTCCGCAGTAGGTATACGCTTTCCGAGATTATGGAAAAATATCGGATTCCGGGGATTTACGGAATAGATACAAGGAAACTGGTACGCTCGATCCGGGATCTCGGGAGCAGAAAGGCACTGCTCACTGCTGTTGATACGTCCTTGCAGGACGGGCTTCAAAGGCTGAATACTTTTGAAATACCGAAAGATGCGGTAGCGCTTGTAAGCAGGAAAAAAATTGAGCAATATCCTGTTTTAAACGGGCAGTATCGGGTAGCAGCCATTGACTGCGGCATGAAACAGAACATCGTAAGAAGCCTGAATCAAAGAGGCTGCAATGTGACTGTATTTCCATGGGACACTTCTGCACGGGAGATCGAACGATGGGAACCGGACGGCATCTTTCTCTCAAACGGACCTGGAAATCCGACGGACGTACAGCCGGTTATTGAGCTGGTGAAAGAATTGAGGGGGAAATACCCTGTTTTTGGTATCTGTCTTGGACATCAGATTATTTCTCTTGCATATGGAGCAAGGACCTATAAGCTGAAATACGGACACAGGGGAGGGAACCATCCTGTAAAAAATCTGCTGACAGGAAGGATCGAGATTACCTCTCAGAACCACTCTTATGCAGTGGACGCGGAAAGTCTTGCAGATACCAGTCTGAAAGTAACGCATTTGAACCTGCTGGATCAGACAGTAGAGGGCGTTGCCTGTGAGGAGGATAAGGTATTTTGTGTGCAGTATCATCCGGAAAGTGCGCCCGGACCGCAGGATAGCGGGTATCTGTTTGAGAAGTTCATAGAAACGATGGAGGGAACAAGGCGTGGCAAAAAGAACTGATCTAAAGAAAATACTTGTCATTGGTTCCGGACCAATTGTGATCGGGCAGGCGGCGGAATTTGATTATGCAGGTACGCAGGCATGTCTCGCATTGAAAGAAGAGGGATACGAGGTCGTGCTCTGCAATTCGAATCCTGCAACGATTATGACGGATACTGCAGTGGCGGATAAGGTCTATATGGAGCCGCTGACACTGGAATATGTGGCAAAGATCATCCGACATGAGCGCCCCGATGCTATCGTACCGGGAATCGGAGGACAGACGGGACTGAATCTGGCAATGCAGCTTGAAAAAAAAGGAATCCTAAAAGAGTGTCGTGTTGAACTTTTGGGTACGGACAGCAAAAGCATCGAGCGGGCGGAAGACAGAGAATTGTTTAAGGAGCTTTGTGAAAGCCTGGGAGAGCCAGTGCTTCCGTCTGTTATTGCCAATACGGCAGAGGAGGCGGTACAGGCAGCGCGCAGGATCGGCTATCCGGTCGTACTGCGCCCGGCATTTACGCTTGGCGGGACAGGAGGCGGTTTTGCAGATGATGAGCAGGAATTTTTCGGACTGATCAAAAATGCGCTCTCTTTATCTCCGGTTCACCAGGTACTGATCGAGAAGAGCATCAAGGGCTTTAAAGAAATCGAATACGAAGTGCTCCGCGATTCGAATGACACAGCAATTACCGTCTGCAATATGGAAAATCTGGATCCGGTAGGAATCCATACGGGCGACTCCATTGTGGTGTGCCCGTCGCAAACGCTGACCAATAAAGAGTACCAGATGCTGCGCGACAGCGCATTAAAGATTATCCGCGCATTGAAGGTGGAGGGAGGCTGTAATGTACAGTTTGCGCTTGACCCGGAATCTTTTCAGTATTACCTTATCGAGGTGAATCCGAGAGTTTCCCGTTCGTCAGCTTTAGCGTCTAAAGCAAGCGGATATCCGATCGCGAGAGTATCCGCCAAGATCAGCATAGGAATGACTTTGGACGAGATCATGCTCGTGAATACACCGGCCGCTTTTGAACCGGCGCTGGATTATGTAGTGACAAAAATGCCGCGGTTTCCGTTTGACAAATTTGCAGATGCCGATCAGAAACTGGGCACGCAGATGAAAGCGACAGGCGAAGTAATGAGTATCGGCAGAACCTTTGAGGAAAGTCTGTTAAAGGCAATCCGATCACTGGAAACGGGCGCAATTCATCTGTATATGGAAAAGTTTGCAGAAAAAGACAGGGCGGCTCTGATGGAATACATCAAAAATGGTACAGATGACCGGATCTTTGCCATCGCACAGTTACTGAGAATGGGAGAACCGGTATCTGCCGTCAGGGAGTGTACGCAAATTGACCTGTTTTTTCTGGACAAGATAAAGAATATCATAGATATGGAAACAGACCTGAAGGAAAATGCCGGAAATACGGCTCTTTTGTATCAGGCAAAGAAGAGCGGCTTTTCAGACTGGGCAATTGGACAACTATGGAATATAAAAGAGACGGATGTTTATAAAATGCGCAAGGTACATGGCATTTTCCCGGTCTACAAAATGATCGACACCTGCGCTTCGGAGTTCGGAAGCTACGTTCCGTATTTTTATTCTACTTATGAAGAGGAAAATGAATCTGTCGCAGAGGACAAAAAGAAGATCCTTGTGCTGGGAGCCGGACCGATCCGTATCGGACAGGGGGTGGAATTTGATTATTCTACGGTACACGCAGTAAAAACAATCAGAGAAGCCGGATATGAGGCGATCATTATTAATAATAATCCGGAAACTGTATCTACGGATTATACGACGTCGGACAAGCTGTACTTTGAACCGCTTTGCATAGAAGATGTAATGAATGTGATCGAGCTGGAAAAGCCGGACGGGATCCTTGCATCTCTTGGCGGGCAGACAGCGATCAATCTGGCAGAGCCGCTAAGGGAACGCGGTGTGAAACTGATCGGCACGAACTGCGAGGCGATAGAAAAAGCGGAAAACAGGGACGCATTTGAAAAGCTGCTCTCAGAACTTGGAATCCCGCAGCCGAAAGGCCGCGCAGTAACAAATATAGAAGAAGGCGTAAAAGCAGCAGAAGAGATCGGCTATCCGGTGCTGGTACGACCAAGCTTCGTGCTTGGAGGAAGAGCTATGCAGATCGTGGCAAGGGAGAAGGATCTTCGGAATTATCTGAAAACAGCAGTAGAAATAGACGAAGACAGGCCGGTACTGGTAGACAAATATATTTGCGGAAAAGAAGTGGAAATAGACGCTGTCTGTGATGGAACAGACGTATTTGTCCCTGGAATCATGGAACTGGTGGAAAGAACAGGCATTCATTCCGGCGATTCGATAAGCGTATATCCGACGTTTAGTATTTCAGAAAAGGTAAAGGAGACGATTCTGGACTATGCAAAGAGGCTTGGCATCGGCATTGGGATTATCGGACTGTATAATATCCAGTTTATCGTGGACAAACAGGAGCATGTATATATCATCGAGGTGAATCCACGATCCTCAAGAACGGTTCCGTTTTTATCAAAGGCTACAGGATATCCTTTAGCTGATATCGCCACGAAGGTCATATTGGGAAAGCGTCTGCAGGAACAGGGAATCTCCGAAATCTATCCAGAAGAAAAAAAGCGATGGTACGTAAAAGTTCCGGCATTTTCCTTTGCAAAGTTAGGCGGTATGGACGCTTACCTCTCACCGGAGATGAAGTCTACGGGAGAGGCGATCGGATACGATACGAAGCTGCATCGGGCAATGTATAAAGCCATGATCGCGTCCGGTATTCGTGTGCAGAACTATGGTACAGTCATTGTAACACTTGCCGATGAGGACAAGAAAGAAGCGCTTCCGCTTATCCGGCGTTTTTATGATATGGGATTTAATATAGAAGCGACATCTCTTACCGCAGAATATTTAAAACAGAACGGAATACGCACCCGCACACTTGGAAAACCGTCGGAGGGAAGCAGCGAGATATTGGATGCGATCAGAGCCGGATATGTCAGCTATGTCATCAATACGAGGGCAATTCTTTCCGGGATCCATTATGAAGACGGCGCCGCGATACGAAGTGCAGCAACACAGAGCAATATCACCATGCTCACATCCCTGGACACGGTGAAAGTGCTGTTAGATGTTCTGGAGGAAGTGACAATAGGCGTATCAACGATAGATGCATAAATAACAGGAGGAGCGCATTATGATCAGACCGAATATGTATTACAACGAATTAAAGGATTCCTATCTCTTTTATAATATTGCTCAGAAAACAAAGGCGTATACAGAACAGCATCCCGGAACAGAGCTTTTAAGAATGGGAATCGGAGACGTTTCCCTGCCCCTGTGCGATGCGGTGATCAAAGCGCTGTATGAAGCCGTGCAGGATCAGGCTTCTAAAACGACTTTTCATGGATATATGCCTGAGTGCGGAGCACCGTTTTTGAGAGAGGCGATCGCAAAGTATTATGAAAAAAGAGCGGTTCATCTTTCACCGGAGGAGATTTTTGTTTCGAGCGGTGCAAGTGATGAACTGGGCGATATTCTGGATTTATTTGACCGGTCGAATGCTTCTCTGGTGATCGAACCGGCGTATCCGGCATATGTAGATGCAAACGTGATGGCAGGACGAAAGATTCTCCATCTGGCATCCGGGGAGGAAAACAGCTTTTTGCCTGAGCCAACTGAGGAAATTGAAGCAGATATCCTCTATATCTGTTCACCAAACAACCCGACCGGGGCAGTTTTCTCCCGAAGCCAGCTGCAGGCATGGGTGGATTTTGCAAATCAAAAAGGAGCTGTCATACTGTTTGATGCGGCATATGAGGCTTTCATCGAGGATGAAAGCCTTCCTCACAGTATATACGAACTGAAAGGAGCCAAAACGTGTGCGATTGAAATCTGTTCTTTATCAAAGACAGCCGGTTTTACAGGAACAAGACTTGGCTATACGGTAATCCCGAAAGCGCTCAAACGAGCCGGAATGAATCTGAATGACATGTGGGTGCGTAACCGTACGACAAAAACAAACGGCGTTTCTTATATTATCCAGAAAGGCGGTGCGGCAGTTTTTACGGAAGAAGGCCAGAAACAGATCCATGAAAATATCCGGATATATAAGGAAAACGCCAAAGTACTGATGAAAGCGCTCGACCAGCTTGGTATCTGGTATTGCGGCGGAAAAAATGCCCCCTATATTTGGATGAAGTGTCCGGAAGGGATGGGAAGCTGGGAATTTTTTGATTATCTGCTTCATGAAATACAGGTGGTAGGAACGCCGGGTGAAGGCTTCGGATCCTGTGGAGAAAACTATTTCCGATTTTCAACTTTCGGGGCGCCAGAGGACACAAAAGAAGCTTCCGAAAGGCTTGTAAAGCTGCTTTCGAGATAGGAGAAGTCCGTTCTTATTATTGCAGAATCATTTTCTGATATTATCTGAAGCTATGATTACTTAGTGCAGAGAAAATATCTTTTATTCTTTAGGCGAATGAAGTATAATATAAAAAAGCTGTCGAAAGCCTGATGGCGGGCTTTTGGCAAAGAACAGCAGGGGGATAGAAAGTTATGTTTGGACTTAAAAAGAAAGAGCAGAAACCTTTATGGATTAAGGCTAAAGATATAATGGAACTCATTCGATCGGACTATGACGCAGATCTGTCTTTTACCCTGATAGAATTTCATTATCAGGGAGAAGCGTATCTTATGGGATCCTGCGTAATTCCTCCGGATGCAGAAGAGCGAAAAGAAAATATTTCCTTTGTATTTCAGGATCAGATATTTCAAAATTTTGATGCGTTTCAGGCTAATGCCTGCATAAACGGCATCAGAATTTCTGAGCTCGAAGAACCTGTCGAGGTTGTACGCGCCGGGATCATTGGGAATGACACCATATTGAAGACGCCATGGGGAGAAACCAGACTTGCAAAACTGGCACTGAAATGACCGAAAGAGAGAACGCGGGAGAAAAGGGAAATGACAAACAGCAAAAAAAGAGAAAAAACAATCTATGACGCTTCTCTGACCAGAATATTTTTATGGTCCGGTTTTACTATGTTTATTATTTTATTGATTGCCTGTATCGCCATAGGCTTTCTTGTACTGTTTTACAGGCGCTCCGATCCGGAAGGAATAAAAATTATACTTTTTTGTCTTGCCCTGGTGATCCTATCTTCGTATGGTATCCCCCTGTTCAGTTTGATAAACGCATGGAAGCAGGAACGCCGACTTGGTATTTACTGGAAGGATCGGACGGATCAGGATCGTCCAAAATGGGAAAGAGACTGGTATCTGACCTGTGACCGGGGCGGATTTATTCTCTGTCACAGAAAGTATATCCGATGTATCCAACGATACCAGGCAGAAACAGAGATCGCAGAACATGCCAGAGGAAAAGTCTATTATGTGCTGTATGAGGATATAGATGGCAAAAAACGCAAAGTAAAATTTTCTTCAGGTTCTTTGGCTGCAGAATTTCAGAAATGGTTTAAGAAACAAGCTTATAAAGAAACGGGCGAAAATGAATAATCAGGAGAAATACAAATGAAAGCCCAAAACTGCCGGTTTACAGCGTTTTATTGTAAATCGGCAGTTTTTTAATTTCCGGCACAACGTAATATTTTGGCTGACTACTGTGTCTAAGAGATAAAAGGAGGGAAGAAAAGGAATGGCAGCAGAACATCGGAAGATCAGAGAATGCAACGATACAGCGTGTGAGTCGTGCCAGAAAAAAACTTGGGGAAATTTTGAAGGAGGCAGGGTATGGAACGTAAAGAAATCAAACAGAAAATAGACACCGAACTCAGCGGAATGCTATACCTCTAAACAGGGTTACAAGGTGAATCTTATTCAGGATACAGCAGGTAATGACATGGAGACAAATTACATTTCAGAAAAATGTGCGGTATTTGTGGCAGATGGTATCCGCTATACGATATGCGGCAGGACTTCCATGGAGATGATAAAAAAAATGGTAGACAGTATGGAATAAGACTACACGCTTTCAAATATGCGAGGTGAATTTAAAACACAAAAAGTTTGTTACGGAAAGAATTTCGTGTTGCACCGCACGAAAGCATTAGCTATAATAGAGCTCGGATATTTTTTTAACAGGAGGATTTTATTATGCCACTCTCGTTTCGGCTGTTTTCAGTCGGATTTTCTTTTGTATGTTTCGGGATCGGGTTATACGCTCTGGCATCCGGAATTTTAGGGAAAAAGATAAAGGCTGTTCCGTGCCTGATTTATACAGTCTACTATCTGCTGGCAAACGCAATGATATATGCAGTGATAGCAGTATTGGAAGTAACGATGGGAATCTTTCAGTATGCAAACATTATAAATCTTTTAAATGGCACATTAGGGAATCTGTTGCATGCTGTGATATTGGCACTTGTACTGCGCCGATGTTTGGGCGCTGATTTCTGGCAGGGATTAGCGGCTGCATTTTTAGGAAACTTTATCGCATATACAGCAAATTCCGTCCTGATGGAAGTGACAGCTTACTATAGCCCAACATTCGGCGGTATGTATCTGTATACGTTTATCACAATCTATATTCCGTACCTTGCGGTGCTGCTGAGTGCTGCGATTGTGGTACCGATTTTAAGAAAAAGTAGTTTCTATCGGTACTTTTCTCATTTGTTTTCCAAAAAGCCGTGGGCAATTGGAACTTTGTCGTTCAGCTTTGTACTGATGTGTATCTGGCAGGTATTGACTTTTATGTATCCGGATACAACGCCGGGGATAGGTTATAATATTTTCTTTTTTGCTCTCATCGTAGCAGCTTTATTCTGGGTACAGTTTCTGGCAATGTATGCGGCAGGGCAGGATAAGATCCGGGCGCAGGAAGAAACGATTGCGCAGCATCAGGCGCATATGGCGCTTTTGGAAGAATTGCAGCAGGAGATACGCGCATTCCGCCATGATTTCACAAATCTGTTTTCCGGTCTTACCTTGCAGGCACAGGAAGGGGATCTTGCAGGGATCCAGGATTTTATGAAAAAGACCAGCAGCTATTTTGATGAAAAGCTGGGACAGGAAATCCAGCAGATGGATGGATTGAACAATATCGGGCTTTATCCGCTGCGCTCTTTGCTGACCACAAAGCTGGCAGATATGCGAAAAAGAGGAATACATTCCGCACTTGAGGTACTCTATCCGGTTGATACCAAAGTTGTAATGGAAACGGAAGATCTGCTCCGGGGCCTGGGGATTCTGATTGATAATGCAATGGAGGCAGTGCCACCGACGGACGGAACCGTGCGGATTGTCCTTCTTCAGGAAAAAACGGAATTGTATATTGCAGTTTCTAATAATTACGAAAAAACGCCGGAGTTATCTGCGCTTTCCCAGAGAGGCTATACGACAAAAGGAAATGGTCATGGCACAGGGCTTACCAGTTACCGGCGTATCGTATCCCGATACAAAGGCTGTGTCACAAGAACCTGCTTAAAAGACGGATATTTTGTGCAGGAATTGCGGCTTCCGGCAGCATAGGAGAGAAGAGAAATGATTCCAATTTACATATGTGATGATGAAAAAACCATCAGTGACAGACTGGAACATATTATTTCAAACCAGATCACCATACTGAATGGAGATATGGGACCTGTCCGTGTGACAGATACACCTGAAAAATTGTTGGACCTTCAAAAGAAGGATACAATACCGGCGGTATATTTTCTTGACATTGATTTTCCGGGAAGGATGAGCGGACTGGAACTGGCACAAAAGTTAAGGCTTCACGATCCGCGGGGCTTTATTATATTTATCACAGCGCATAATGATCTGGCGTTTGAAACCTTCCGACTACGGCTGGAGGCGCTGGACTATATTGTAAAAGGCAATTATGATGCGATGGCAGTTCGGGTCAGAGCGTGCCTGACAAGTATTCAGGAGCGTCTGGCCAGTGAACGGCCAAAGAATGGAAGATACTGTACAATCCGGTTGTTTGACACAGTCCGCCATATTCCGGTAGAGACAATTCTTTATTTTGAAGCTCTGGGATTTAAGCACACACTCTGTCTTCATCTGGATAATGAACTGCTGGAATTTAACAGCAGTCTGGAACATTTCGCAGAAGAGATGGGAGAGGATTTCTGGCGCTGCCACAGAGGTTTCCTGGTAAACCGTAACCGCATTCAGGCAGTGGATCTGAAACGCCAGGCTGTTATTCTGGACAATGGAGAGGAGTGTCCTTTATCAAGAAGAGCGAAAACAGAGTATAACGCACAGCAAAAACAAAGTATAAAAGAAAAATAATACCGTTCGTGAAACCAAACGGGCAATCCGCGTAAAAAATGAGCCGTATGACCTTCTGTTTGTTATAGTTATCTCAGGAAAACAAAACAACAGGAGGTCTTTTTTATGAAAACAAAATCTATCTTATCAAGTCACATGGTAATGCTGCCTGTCATTTTTATCGCTTTTGCAGGATACTTCCTTTCTCTGTACAGGGGAAATACCAGCCTTGCATCGAATTATTCTTTGCTGATCATAGTTACCAATTGCGTGTATTTGGACAATCCCATTTTTGGCGGTAAGGTGCCGGAAAACAGAGCGTTCAAACTGCTGGCACACGTTGACGGTCTTTTACTCGTTGTCTGGTTTGTGATCCTTATTGCACAGCTCTTTTTATAAGAAAACGATATGCGAAAATGGATATGGGCGCAGGTAAAAGGAAGATTTTTTGCATTGGCATTGATATTTTTGATTTTTGGGTTATATCAGGGATATAAAGTATTTGTTTCCATCGCCAGTCCAAGGACGCTAAGATCAAAGCAGTCAAAAATCGCAGATACAGAATTAAGGATTAAGGAGTTGGCGGTTTTTTCTTCTGTACTCAACATATCAGGTTCGTATTTTATCTGTGCAAACGGTGAGATTAAAAGATGTACGTTTGCAGTGTTTCTTTTCAAACCTTTCATCTATAGTGGATTTTCGATACATATGTGGCTATATTCAAGTAAGTAAAGCTATCTGAAACATAATGTGCATTTCACTTTAGATAGCTTTACTTATTTGAGAAATTATGAAACGGGAAGCGTTAGATAAAAAGTTGCTCCGCCTCCCTCTGTTTCTAAAAAGCCAATTTTACCGCCTAGGAGCTCCGCCAGTTCCTTTGCAATGCTAAGTCCAAGCCCGAAGTGTTGTTTTTCTGTTCTGGATTTATCAGCGCAGTAAAAACGATCAAAGATAAAAGGTTGATCTTCTTTGGCAATTCCTGTTCCGTGGTCTGCTACAAAAAAAGAAGTTCTTTTTTGTCATAAATTGCTTGAAGTTCGATCCGACCGCCTTCCGGTGAATACGAAATGGCATTATCCATGTAAATGGAAAGAAGTTGAAAAAGTCGTTGAGAATCCGTATGTAAAAGAGGATAGCTTTCGGAAG
This sequence comes from Parablautia sp. Marseille-Q6255, assembly GCF_951230155.1. Taxonomy (GTDB): domain Bacteria; phylum Bacillota; class Clostridia; order Lachnospirales; family Lachnospiraceae; genus Choladousia. Next base: position 68,779 of record NZ_CATNVD010000015.1, on the reverse strand, counting down.
TGAAGTCCGGAATAAGCTGGATCTTCTTTTTTAGGCAAATAGGTTCAAAGGCTTCATAAAGTGAAAATACAGATATTACTGGAAGCATTAATCATTAGTGTGGCTGCAGTTCTGCTTTCTTTTGTTCTCGCTCCGACAGTTTCCAATGTATCGGCAGATTATTTGGTGGGACAGCAAACAGAACAGAAAAAGCTTCAGAAGCAGGCAGACGAGGGAAAAGTTGGTGTAGATGAATACTATCAGGATACTGAACTGACTGTAACGCAAGTGCAAACAAAGCTGACACCTCTGATGCTGTTTGCCGATGTGGCAAGCATAGGAATTTTGCTTGTATTGTCCATATCAGCAGCAGGAATTCTGATATTCAGAAAAAAACCAAAAGAGATTTTAAGCGAAATGAGTTAGGAGGAAATAAAATGATCTTGGAAGCGAAAAATATAATCTATTCCTATAAGTCAAAACGTGACACTATGGTTTTAAAAAATGTGTCCGTATCTTTTGAGGAGGGAAAATTTTATGCGATTGTAGGTTCCAGCGGTTCTGGAAAGACCACTTTTCTTTCCTTATTAGCTGGGCTTGATAATCCTGTATCTGGAAAAGTGAAATATGAGGGAGAGGATATTCAGAAAAAAGGGTTAAATTATCATCGCAGACACCATATTTCCCTGGTATTTCAGAACTATAACCTTATTGATTATCTGACAGCAGAGGAAAATGTAAAACTGGGAGGAGAGAATAATGCAACAAAACTTTTGCGGGAAGTAGGGATTCCAGAGGAGGGATGGAAGCGGAATGTCCTACAGCTTTCCGGAGGACAGCAGCAGAGGGGTGCCATAGCAAGAGCGCTTGCCAGTGAAGCTAAGGTGCTTTTGGCTGACGAACCATCCGGAAATTTGGACGAGGATACGGCAGAAGAGATTATAGAACTGTTGAAGAAGACAGCCCATGAGTTGGGAAAATGTGTGATTGTGGTGACACATAGTAAACAGTTGGCAGATGAAGCAGATGAGGTTTTGGAGATTCAGGAGGGTAAGTTGCATAAAATGACTACAAAGTGATGAATAAAATTCTTCGGATGTTTAGACTCGGAAATTCTTAGAATAACCTCATGTGATTTCTGTTCGTCAGACCAGAGAGTTGCCATCCGACTTCCTTCAGATTCCACCTCACGATTGAGCGCATGAAAACTCTGCCGCAACAACAACGGTTTTTTTACCGCTGGACGGCATATTAACATTATCCTAGCGTATGAAGATTCCTTCTGTATTCCTGCATTTCTTCTTCGCTGACTGTATCTATGATATATTGCAGTTCACTTACGATTCTATCACGTCCTTTTGGGAGAAAAGCAGTGGTTGGATAAAAATTAGAAACAGAGTTTGCAAATAAATGGGTTCGTATCTGCAAATGCTTAATAAATGTCTGTAATTCTTCTAACCGCTCTTTTTCTCCCGCAGGAATAAATTTTCTTTCCTGTGCCATTCGATACAATTCTGTATCGGGGAATAGTGTTAATGAATCTATGGAAATAAAACGCGGATTTACTTTACTGAATACTTTCGCACTATTGACAGCATTTCGATAACCGTTTCCTTTTCCGGCAAGTCCTGTCATATATACAAAATAGTATTCAATCCCTGCTTCATCTAATTTTCTGCATTGCTCAATCAAGTCCTTTGCAGTGTAGCCCTTATTTGCTAAAAGCAGAGTGCTGTTATCGCCCGATTCTGTACCAATACTGATTCCGTTAATGCCTAAACTGCGGAGCCTTCTTAACTGCCATACCTTTTTATTTTTTATATCACGAATACTGGAAAACATAGCAATCGTCTGACATTCTACAAGATAGTCATGAATAAGCAATGCCCGTTCTGCTAAATTTTCATAACTCATTACAAAAGGATTTGCACCTGTTAAAAAAATACGTCTTGCAGTAGGTTGATAACTTGCCAACTCTGCTAAGTCCTCTTTAAATTCTTCTAATGGCGACATACGGAAGCATTCATTTTTATACAGGCTGCAAAAACTGCATTTGTTATGTGTACAACCGGACGTTACTTGTACAATAAAGGAACTTGCTTCATAAGGTGGTCGCCATGTTCTTCCTGTAAAATGCAATATTGGATTCCTCCTTTATAAATGCCGGAGATTTTTTCTATAATCTCGCAGTTCATTTTCATCAACACTGCTAATAATTCGTTCCAATACAGAAATAACTTTCTTGGTATCTCTTGGCAGTGTACCTTGAATCGAAATAGCATTTGAAGCACCTCCGGCGGCAAACCAGACAGGAATGTTCAAATGTTCGACTAAAGTTTTCAATTCCCTGTATTTCTCAATTTCCTGTTCCTCTTTCCAATTATCTTTTTGAATTTCCTGATATAACTCAGAACTTTGATAAATGGTAAGCATATTTGCACCTATGATTTGAGGGTTCAGTTGATTGCATACTTCTGCTGTTTTTTTTGCTCCTGCCTCTCCTTTTCCTGCACCGGATACTCCTGTAAGATAGAAAAAGTTATAGCTGATACCTGCTCTATCCAAACGCTGACATTGGAGGACAATATCATTTGAAGTGTATCCCTTGTGCATAAAAGTTAAGGCTTCGTCATCACCCGTTTCAATTCCAATCGTCAAGCCATCATATCCTGCATTTTTTAACTGCAAAAGTTCCTCGTCTGTTTTTAATGTAATATCTGTAATTCTTGAAAAGCACCCGATTGATTGATTCGTTGGAAAATACCGCCGTATCAGGTCTGAAATTTCAATTAAACGGGAAGCCTTTAAGACAAAAGGATTTGCACCTGTTAAAAAAGTACGGGATATTTTATGACCAATCCATATACGAAATTGTCCTTTAGCTTCTTTTAAATCGGCTTCAATATCTTCCATAGGTGTCATTCTGAACTTAAACGGTAAATCGTCATATAAAGTGCAGAATTTACATTGATGATGTGTACAGCCTGCCGTTGCTTCCAAAAGCAGTGAGGATGCTTCATAAGGAGGCCGCCAAATCGTTCCTGTATAGTGCATGAAAATTTCTCCTTTCTTCCTTGCTATCCTCATTATATCGCTGTACACTTGTTTGAAAAGTACTGTACTTTTTTATAGTACATTGATTTTTGATTGTAAGAATGGTATATTGTAGTGGATTGGAGGGTTAATACATGAAGAAAAGCCAAATGTCGATTGAGCGCTGTGCTACTGTTTCTACAATTCAAAAAATCTTAGGCGGAAAATGGAAAATTGAAATACTTTATTATATTGGATTTCAAAATATACAACGGTTTGGAGAACTACGCCGACATATCGGAGATATAACAGAATCCTCTCTGACAAAGCAGTTGAGGGAACTGGAAGCAGACGGTTTTATTTCCCGTTTTGATTACAAGGAAGTCCCACCCAGAGTAGAATATTCATTGACCGAACTTGGCAAAAGTTTTATGCCTGTCTTAGAATTTATGAAACAATGGGGAGAAAATAATCTGAATTAAAATCCTTAAATAAAAATTGAATTTATATGATCGAACACGCTGTAATCACTTTTGGATTATAGCGTTTTTCTTTTTCTTCTCTTTGGCATTTTTGCAAATCCGGCGTACTTGGAAGTAAGAAAAACTTTTTGAAAAATTTTTCTCAAAAATTCGGCAAAATTCCTCTGCTCAGTGTTATAGATAGTGAAAGGAAAATCGGAAGGTTGGGGAAACGTTTCGCCCACCGGCTCGATCGGCGTTAGGCGGTCGGCACTGGCGACCAATGCCCCATCATGCGGCCCCATCATGCGTATGTCGTGAAGAAAGATTTGCTTGAATTCCTTTCATAATAAGGATATAATATTTTGGGTTTATATACCGTTTAAAAATAAGTTCTTTTATTTCACAGCAAAAAGTATCAAATATACCAAAACCGTCTGTTTTTAAGAGATTAAGGAAAGAACAACGGATTTTTTGTAAGCATGCTGCAAAAATCGAAAGGAGATATATGAGAAAACTTGCATTAAATGATGAAATACTGCTGAGTATTGAAAAGCCTGCCCGCTATATAGGCGGTGAGATCAATTCGGTAATGAAAGACAGGGATCAGGTGGATATCCGCTTCGCTATGTGCTTTCCGGACGTCAGTGGAGTGATATAATAGAGAAATGTCAGAGAACAACATATAGTGTCGAATGGTGATGAATGATACAATATATATGGACTGGACATAATGAAAACAGATTGCAAGAGAGCGAATGATATTGTTACGCTACTAGATTTGTTACGCAAAAAGAGCAGATTTTAATGAATACTATTTAAAAAAGATAAATACAAATGCAAGTGCTATATGCATTCGTTTACCAGCAGAGAGAAAGATTGAGTCAGTAATTGCCTCAGCCTTTCTCTCTGATTAATGTTTATTAATTAGAAACAAATTTTTTATCTGAGAAACGCACGTATCATTAAATATTTGACATTCATATTAGTATTAGGTATAAAGTAATAGTGTCATGAGAGCAGTATTATTTTTGAACTGTAAATAAATTTAAAAGGACTGGAGTATTAAGAGTGACATGATTCGAGCAATACGTGGCGATATTACAAAAATTGATACGGTGGAAGCGATTGTAAATGCTGCCAATACCAGCCTACTTGGAGGGGGTGGTGTTGACGGAGCGATTCATAGAGCAGCAGGTCCGAAGCTTCTTGAGGAGTGCCGAACACTTCATGGATGCAGGACTGGCGAAGCGAAGATTACGAAGGCATACTGTTTGCCATGTGAGTATATAATACATACACCGGGATCGGTTTGGCAAGGTGGTGAGCAAAATGAGCGGAGCTTTCTGGCATTTTGCTATCAAAATAGTTTGCAGCTCGCGATTGACTATGGAATTCGTTCTATAGCATTTCCTTCTATTTCAACAGGGGTATATGGTTTTCCTGTAAAGTTGGCGGCTGAAATTGCCGTTGGTGTAGCATACGAATTCATGCAAGAACACGTAGGAGAGATGGACACGATTATATGGGTTCTGTTTGATGAGAGAACAGAAATTGCTTATCAGGAAGTCATTCGACGTTTGCCGTAGGTAATTTATTTGCATTTTTTGTTTTATTATGTAGAGATTATAATAGTTCATTTTAGTGACTGTTATAATCTTTTTTTATTTTACAGAAAAAATAATTTTTTTACTTCTTTTTGTTAGAGGACAAACAAAGAAGATTATTTTAATGAAGAATGGGAGGAGAATATGATAATTGCAGGTATTATCTTGGTGATAATAGTTCTTTTGCTTATTTTATACTGCTGTATTGTTCAGGGAAAGCAGGAGGATGAGATTATGGAGCAATTATACCAGAAAAAATGGAAGTCAAATGCCGGAAAGGACAAGAAATAAAAATGGGAAAGTCTGGAATTATAACAGAAGAGTATAAAGGTCAGGAAAATAAAAATTATCATAATGTTGCAGCACTTTTTAAAATTTATCGTGCTGTAAACTGGCGAATGCAGATAAAAATAAATCAGGTGAAACATCGGTTTCAGCTAGAATATGGTACAGATGTAGATTCATTTTTAGATAGTATGTATCAGGCTGGAATGGATATTAACCAGGATCTTTCTGGAGAAAAGGAGAGAATAGAATCGATTAATCGTTCAAATAAATTTTTGAAATTGATTGATGAAGCAGTTGAATTGATGCGGAATTATCATCCAAATGGAGAACGTTATTATTGGGTTCTGTATTATAGTTATCTGTCGGCTTATAAGGCGGAAAATATAGAGGAAATTTTGGACAAATTAGAACCGCATTTTCCAAATTTTACACGCATACATAGAGCAACCTATTTTCGTTGGAGGGAAAAGGCATTTGAGGCAGTAAGCGGTATCTTGTGGGGGTACGAAAGTGAAGATATTCGATTACTGGAGCAATTTCAAGAGAATTATGAAGAAAAATAAAATTTTTGGATACTGTTGACACAGATTTATCGTAAAAACTATAGTGAAAGTGCAAGGACACATAGAAAATGTATAGAAAGACGCTTAGAGAGAAAGGAGACTGAAACTATATGATTATTGCAGTAGATACAGGAAATAAAATGGTGAAAACGGAAACAACCGAATTTCATGCAGGAGTAGAAGTGTTGGATCAAATGCCAGGGGAGCAGGAAGATGTTCTTACCTATGACGGGCAGTATTACAGGATTACGAGTAGAAGGCTTTCTTACATGGAAGACAAAACGGAAGACGATAGATATTTTGTTTTAACTTTGTTTGCTATTGCAAAAGAATTTGAAAAAAATGAAATGCAGGAAAAAATGATTCCTAGTGGACTGATTGATGTAAAACTACTGGTGGGATTGCCGCCGGCGCACTACGGTAGGCAGCGCAGGACATTTTACGAATATTTTTACCGTGACGGTGAGATTATTTCTTTCGCTTATAAAAACAACTGGTATAAAATTGTATTCTCTGATGTGCGGGTTTATATACAGGCATATGCAGCGTATTGTCTTGTAGCTGGGCAAAAACGACTGTTTACTTATCCCAAAGTACTTGTTATTGATATTGGCGGTTTTACAGTGGATTATATGATTTTGCGTTACGGATGCCTGGAACCGAGTTATGTAGACTCACTGGAAGAAGGGGTAATAAAAATGTATCGTCTAATCAAAGCAGGAATTCGGCAGAGGTATAGTGTCTTATTAGAAGAAACGGATATTGATAATATCATAATGGGTAAGAAAATGCAGCTCTCTTTAGACTTACAGGAACGTGTGAAAGAAATTGCAGGAAAGCATGTAATAGAGCTTCTTGGTATTTTCCGGGAACTTGGGATTGACTTTAAAACAACTCAGACCGTGTTTGTTGGTGGAGGAGCAATTTTATTATCAGAATTTATCCAAGAAGTATGGAAAAAATACCGAGGAGAATATTTTATCATCAATGATACAATGGCAAATGCTAAAGGATATAGGATGCAATACAAAATAGAATGTAAAGAGGAGGTGGAGGCAGATGAGCAAACAGGATCCGTACCGATTTAATTTAAAGTTTGACGAGACAGACGAAAATCATAGGAAGGTATGTGCTTTCCTGAATGCTTGTGGACGCAAAAAAGCCCGGTATATTGTAAAAGCTGTCCTTGCATACTGGGGGAAAGAAAATGGTGATCTATCTGAAGGTGAAAGTAATCTTTTTTTTTCGCCAAGTAAAAAGAAAAATGGCGAAATTTCTATGATAGAAGAACAGAAGAAGGATAGACATTTTGTGGAAGTGAGAGCAGATAGATCTTCAGCAGAACAAGCAGAAATAGAACTAATGAAAAGAAATTACCAGATGTTTGAGTTTTTGGGAAAGGAGACTAAGCTATAAATGAAAAGTAAGAGGATGCAAATTTTATGTGGTATAGCCATTATGCAGTTTTTGGGCTGGTGGTTTATAGCTGGTAACGGGCATTATGGCGTGTTTTTTGCAGCAGGAGGTACAATGCTCTTTGCAGGATATGCAGTTTTACTTTTATTTAGAGGTGCAATAAAAAAAGAATGTCCGAAGTGTCATACGTTAATTTCAAAGAAAAATCGAATTTGTCCAGAATGTGGTTTTTGTTTCACAAAAGGGATTTCAAAGGAAAAGTTGACAGAATACATTGAACAAGAACAGGAGAAGGCAATGACATCAGAACAAATTGATTTTGATTTTGAAAAAATTGAAACAATAGTATTGGATGAGATGGAAGCATTTGATGGTGATATTGAAGAATTCTTACAAAAAAGAAGTTCAGAAACAGAAATATAAGAAAAAATATATTGTTTAAAATATATAAAAAGGTGGGAGATATAAGACGAATATCTGATATAATATATAATGATTAAACTGAAATAAACTCAGTATACAAAAGCCTCCCGGCAATTTAACCGAAAATAATAGTTATATTTTAAGGCAAATTGGTTGTTCTGGGAGTCGAGGGACTGATCAAAATTGATATAGCAGGCGAGGAAAAAAGAATAAAATTGAGTCCCAAAAGCTGTCAGAAATTATTTCTGGCAGCTATTTTTTTTGCTTGTCGGAATATGAAAAGTTATCAATATTTCAGTCAAAATTTGCAATTAAAAACAGTAAAACTTATAAAGAAACCATGTAAGGTACGTTCACCTCCTTTTTGAAATCCAATCAAAAAAAATCAAAAAGGAGAATAAAAATGAACGTAGAAGAAAAAGACTTATTAAACCAGTTCAGTGCATATGTAAAGGCATCCATAAAATATACAAAAAGTGAATATTTGGAAAAAAGGACAAAAATTAGAAACAGTGAAGTAATATTGTTTGAAAATGAAGACGTGAACGAGGAGGGAATGGATGATATTTTGCAGCAGGTTGAGAAATTATCGGAAAATTTAGGACAAGAGGTGTTACAGATTCAACTGTTATTGGATCAGATCAGCAACTCCAAAATATATCGGGCTGTATCTGGTCTTAATAAGGATCAGAAAGAGATTTTACTGTTAAGGATTTTGTATTTGAAAAGCTTTGAAGAAATCAGTAGTATGCTGAACATAAAACAAAAAAAGGTAGAGAATACATATTACAATGCAATCAAAAAAATACGGATAATTTTAGGAGGCAGAAACAATGGGATTTGAAGAACTTTTCTTTCGGGCACGGAAGGAAGATAAAGAGGCTATGATGAAAATAATTGAAATGTACCGACCATTGATGATTAAATATGCATTTGTGGATGGAAAATTCGATGAAGATCTTTATCAGGAGTTTGTATATCGGATTCTTGTTTGCATTAAAAAATTTCCATATAATAAAAAATGAAATACTATATACAGTACTTTATTGTTGATATATTTATTATATATAGATGATATGGAAGAGTAAAGAAATATGAGTCTGGGAAGCCACGGATTGTTAGGATAATTCGTGGCTTTTCCAGAAATTAGAGGGGGCTAGCAAAAGAAACAGTACTTATGGGTATTGTATTAGAGATATGTTACTTCATCCCCAACTTATGGACTTGTTGAAAAAGAAGATGGAATAAGGAAGTGATTTTTAATTGTCAATGTTGGATTGGGGATTCGGGCACTGTAGATTTTTTATTTGTTATAAGAATATAGTCGTAGATAGAATTGCGACTTTAGCGGACATGATTGCGACTGAGACGATATTGACATATGACTTTAAAATTTATACAATGGTAGCGTAAAGTTTTGTGCATGCGAAAGACATGCATGGAGAGCCGCAGAATTTTATAAAGTGAGACAGTCCTGAAAGGGATTGTCTTTTTTTCTGCATTTTAGAAGAGAGGAGGTGATTGATTGGCAGCAAAGAAAAGGAGTAAGAAAACAGATATAAGGACTTTAGAGGCGGGGAATCATCGGTTTGTGTTGGTTCCCCGTCTTGCATTTCTTGCCTTTATGACAGTAACATTCGTGACGGCAGCAGGAATGCCGGTTTTGGCATCTGATATTTTTGGCACTGCCAAAACCGCTATGCAGACCGTATATACAGACGTAGCAGGAATTGCAACGGTGGCAGCTGTTGTATGCGCGGCAGTATGCCTGTTTTTAATGAACTTTTCAAAATCAGGGAGAACCGTGGATGAATCCCGTTCCTGGTTGAAACGAATTGTCATCTGCTGGGCAGCTCTGATGACTTTGGGTGCAATTGTAACATATCTCGAAAAGATAATTCCAAAGGCTATGTTTGCAGGTTAAATGTAAACAAAAATACAGCCGGTGCTCTCCCGGCAATGGAAAGGAGGATATCCTTTAGGATATACAACGGATGGGGTGGTTATTAGAACTTTTACTTGAAGGGATCAGAGAAATCTGTTCACAGTTCATCGTTGATATGATGGAACTGGTAACAGAAATGTTTACAGAACTTCTTTCCTGCAACCTGTCTTTGTTTGAGGAACTGTTTTCTGTTGTTACTGTCCTTTATCAAAATGTTATTGTTCCCATGGGAATTGCCATACTGCTTTTGATTTTAGTATGGCAGCTTTTTAAGTCCATGTTTGGAAAAAGCGTAAATGGAGAAGAGCCGATAGAATTACTGATCCGTTCTGCAATTTCTCTATTTTTTGTAATAGCAGCGAAACCGCTTGTAAATTATATTTTACGCATTGCTGGTACGCCGTACCAGTGGGTAGTTGGGACGGAAATTAAAGTAGAAAGTTTCTCCGGTTTTGTTTCTGCATTGGAAGGCGTTACAGAAACACTGGGAATTGGTTCTTTGAGTATTGCTCTTTTAATGTTGATCATGCAGTTTGTAGTAGCATGGAATTACTTCAAAATGTTATTTGTGATCGCGGAAAGGTATGTCCTGCTTGGCGTGTTTTCTTATACAGCGCCATTGGCATTCTCTACCGGAGGTTCCAAAGCGACCAACAACATTCTTGGATCGTGGGCAAAAATGTTCGGAGGACAGATGGTTTTGATCATTTTGAACGCATGGTGTATGAAAATGTTCTTATCCGGGTATGGAAATATGATGGCTTCTACCTACGGATTTACAAAATTTTTTGTGGCGACACTTTGTCTGGTTGGATTTTGCAAAATTACATTTAAACTAGACTCTTATATGGCTTCTCTCGGGGTTAATTTGGGACGTCCTTCTGCTGGAATGGGTGCAATGGGACTTATCATGGCAGCAAGCAGAATTTTTTCTCAAATCGGGAAGGGTGGAGATTCTACAAACGGAGGAGGCTCTCCGGAAGGTGGAGAAACCTCACAGGCAGCTACGTCCGGCGGTATGACAGAGGAGTTTGCTGGTCCGATTCCGATGACACCAGGAGAGGAACCAAAACAGTCGATGAATATGGCAGATACCGTTTCCGAAGATTTTGACACTCCGCCATCCGAAAATGGTTATGGAGAAGGCAGTGACTATACAGATCAGCCGGCAGAAACAGGTGTGTTGGATGAACTTGGGATCACTGCGGAAGCAAGCGCATCTGCTCAGGAAAGCGATACGGGTGTTCAGTCAGATATGGGAGCTGGAATTGGAAGAATGGATCAAGTTGAAAGTGATGCTGCAATAGATTCCTCAAATAATCCGCTTCCTGGACAGGAAGATACACCTATGGAAATAGGATACAGCACAATTCCTGGATATGAGGAGGAAGCTGGACATGAATTAGCTCAATCAGGGAGCGAGTTGAATGGAGTCGAAGGTGGATTGGAACAAACTGGATCGATTCAGACAGGAGACGGATCGGTTCAAACCGAAATCGAGTTCAACCAAATAGAAAATAGTGAGGATCCTATAGCGGAAGCAATGATGTCAGCAGAATCTGTTGCACAAACGGGCTATACAGGAAGCGATGCTGGGATCATCAGTGAAATTGGCGATTATCCTGTAGAAGAGAACATTGTAGACGGAGTGGAAGATGTGGCTATGGAACTGGAGGGTAATACCATAGAAAGTATGAGTAGCGGCATAGAACGTGAAGGTGTTTCTTCTGGAGCAGCCGGTGATGTATATGGGAATACAACATTAGCAAGTAGAAGCGGTATAGGAACTGGACGAAATACAGAAATGGCAGCAGGTGCGGAAGGGGCAATACACAGTACCGAACTATCTGGTACCCAAAATGACATGTTTGAAGAACTGGGAGCCGGATTTGAAACGGAAGGGCTTGAATTATACGGAAATCAGGATTTATCAGATGCAGCTACCAATGCTTTAGAAGATGACGGTGATTTTGAGCAAATGCCGAGAGCCTCTTTCAATTATATGGACGCTGCAGCTACTACGGATTCCTCTGTGCAGAATGAAAATGCGGCATCAGAAGAAAAAGGATTTTTTGGTGGAGAATACTCCGAACAAAATGAAAACGGAAATCCTTCTATGGGAGGAGAGCTGCTATCCGGTGAACCGACATTTAAAGCAGAAAAGTCGGAAGAATTTTCTGCAGAAATGGAAGGGCTAGAGGAGCCAGAAGAACAGCCGGAGGGTCAAATGAATCCATTATCGGCCGGTTGCATACCTTCCGGAGATACGAAAGCACAGGAAGATGGACAAGCATCCCGCGGATCATGGGAGGTTCCTAAATCGCGCAGGGATCTGCCGAAGAATCAGGAACACAGAAGCACGAAGGATAGTAACAGGATGTATTAGGGGGTGAGAATATGCAGGAAAACGGGACAGATTCTTCCCCATTGGAGAACAGTGTGAATATTGCGGCCCATACTGCGCAGGCTGCCTATGCGGTCAGTGCAGCTGCGCAAGGAGGAATGGCGGCTGCCGGCGCAGCAACAGGAACAGCGTTGGCAGGTCCTTTAGGAACCGTGGTTGGCGCTTTGGTTTCCAGTAAGATATTTTGGAAAATCGTTGTCGGTATTTTTTTATTTCTTTTCCTCTGGATGTTTATTATTGCGAACTTGATAGGGATTATACTTACGTTTTTAGGATTTGCGGATGCAGATTCTTTTGCAAATGAAGCCCAGTCAGCACAAATGTCCAATCTAAGGGCAAGGGTGGAATTGGTCATGGAAAAGGAATCATATGCGAAGGAAATTCATGCACTTCTTGTAGGGGAGAGGGACAGGAATTTACAGGAAATCCAGGCAGATCAGGCAGCTCACTATGCAGAACATGAGCTGGTAGTAGTAGATGAGTATGAAACGAAGCTAAAACGCAATATCAGCCATTATCTGGCCGTTATGCTGGCAGAAAACTGTGATCGCGGGACGCTGGATTCTTTTCTTGGATATGAAAACAGCCTTGGGCTTGATATGTCGACAAATTTAAGCAGTCCGTATGATGCGTATTTTCATGAGGCGGCACGCACCTATAATGTTCCGGCTGCGCTATTGATTGCAATGGCGAAGGTAGAATCTGAATTTATCCCAAACGTGGTGTCAGGGGCAGGAGCAATCGGTATTATGCAGCTTATGCCGTCAACAGCGGCTGGATTGGGTGTTTCAGACCCTTATGATCCATACCAGAATATCATGGGAGGGGCAAAATATATTGCCCAGAATATTGAGCAGTTCAGGAATTATTCAAACGGACTGGAACTTGCCATTGCTGCTTATAATGCAGGACCAAATGCGGTAGTCGAATATGGGTATCAGATTCCACCTTATAAAGAAACACAGGATTATGTAAAAAAAGTACTGGGGTATGTAAGCATACAGGAACAACGGACAGTTCCTGCAGATACCGGAGAATCTTCCGAGACGGATGGTGAAGTACAACGGGCATATGAAATATTAAAAGAAGAGGTGGAGCAAAACCTTGACCGTCTGTTTTCCTGGTCGGTTACGGATGAAAAAGAAACAGAATCTGTCCAGACGATATACTACACCCAGACAGAAAATGGCCGGATGGAAATAGAAAAGGCAATTTACGACCAGCTTTTGGCTGAGGGTGGGAATGTCTGGGAAGAAAACCAGCCTGTGCAGGCAAAACGCGTGGAATATACCCTTGCCCTGATGCTGAATGCACAGCCAAACAACAGTGTGAATGGTTATCAGTACCGATTTGTCACAAATGAAGGAACCTTTAATCTGATTATCCGTGTATTGGAACTGATGCAGGATGGGATAGAAGCATTAAGAAATGGATTTTTCTCACTGTTCAGATGGACGGATTTTATAACCGGAGGAAGTGGGGCAGGAGATTCTTATTTTGGAAATATTGATGCTTCGGGAGATATCATCACGTATGATACGGTAGAGAACTGCCAGAGACGGGTTGTATATTACAATCAGGGAGAGGAACCCTGGGGAAGTATGCCTTATGGCACCAGTACAATTGGTGCGGCGGGGTGCGGTCCCACATCCATGGCAATTGTAATCTCTACTCTGACCGGACAGACAGTAAATCCGCAGATGACCTGTGCGTACTCCATTTCAAATGGTGAATATGTAAGTGGCGTAGGAACCGCACATTCTTTTCCGACCAATGCTGCCCATCACTGGGGACTTACCTGTGAACGTGTGGGAAAGGATCGGATGGGATATGTGGTACAGTCCTTAAAAGAGGGAAAGATGGTGGTAGAAATCTGTGAAGCGTACACGATCACTGGAAGCGGCAGCGGGCACTTTATTGTTTTGACTGGAGTAACCAGAGACGGATATATTACGATTGCCGATTGTGCCAGCCGTGAGCGTACAGGTAAGGTCTACAGCGTAGAGACGATCACTTCTTATGGACGGGATTTAGCAGAAGGGGCGTTTTGGATCATCGGGAAATAACAGGGAGGAAAGACATGCAGACAAAAAAGAGGTTTGGTTTTGGAATTTGGATGTTTATGGGGATATTGCTTCTGTTACCAGTTTCTGTAAAAGGGAAGGCTGGGGAACTGCCTGTCATTACCCAATGGCAGGATGGATATGCTTATCAGGATGATGGAACAAAGATTACCGGAACGTGGGCGTATGATTCAGTCAATCCTGCCGGAAAATATGTCCAGTTTGGGGAAGATGGTTCTGTAATCCAAAAAACAGATGACCAAAAGAGAGAAAAACTGGAAGAAAACTATACCGGTACAGAGCAAATACCTGCTGTGATCGCGATTCGTGCAGAAGTATTTGAAGATTTTCACGGCACAATTTCATTGGTACTGGAAGAGAAAAGTGGATTGCAGAAAAAAGTACAGCTGAGTGAACAGGACTTTTACAGTAAAAATGTTGCTGTAAACAGCGGAGAGTATTTGATTCAATCGGTAAAGGCCAGTGAAAATGGAGAGAACTATGTAACCAAATTTTCCGATCAGGCTGTTTTTATTCCGGCAAAAGATATCCGGGTAATGAAAGTTGTGGTACACAAAAAACTACAGGATACTAAACTGGGGGAGAAGCAGGAAACAACGAATTCCGAAAAGAAAGAGCGGGACGTATCGAAAGAAAAAATGACAGGAAAGGAGGAGCGTAAAATGCCAGAAACAGGTAAGAAAAAAATTGTATTTTTGTTTGGTGGTATTTGTGTGATTTGTGCAGCAGGAATTATATTACTGCGCAGAAAACAAAACAAATATGAATAAAAAAGCGATGCAGGAGGGGTAATATGTCAGGGAAAGAACATACAGACATTTATACCATACCGCCCAATTTTGCAAAAGAGGGAACGATTTTGTCAGGAAGAGTAGAAACTAGAAATGCTGTGGAAGCAGTACTTCTGGTTTTTTTATTGTTTCAACTCTTGATGGCGATGAAACTAAGTGTAAGAGGACGGATATATGCAGGAGTCATCCTGATTCTCCCCACTGCCATTTTTGCAGTAATTGGTGTTCAGGGTGAGAGCATTTTTTCGTTTGTTTTTCATTTCATCCAGTACCTTGTGAGACGCCGGGTTCTTACAGTCCCAAACGGCCAGTATCGGTTAAAGCGGAGCAGGAGAATTTTGAAAAAACAGAAAAAACAGCAACGCCGGGAACAAAAGAGAAAAAAGCAGGGAGGTGTCAGAAATCGGAAGCGAAGTCAAAGAATTGAAACGGAGATTGAAACAGGCGAAAAAAGACGAAAAAGAAGAACTGAGGAATTCAAGGAAAAAACACCGTGAGGAACGAAAACAGTACCAGATGAAGAGGAAAGAAGCGGAATGGAGGCGAAAGGAAGACGAAAAAAGGGAGTACCACAGAATCAAAGAACAGGAATTGGAAGTACGGATTCTGAAAAAGGAGCTGGTCCAGATACCGGAGCAGGATGAATCGCAAAAAGCTGAGAAACCTGCGGCAAAAAGGGAAAAAGTACAGGAAAGGACAAAAGAATTGGATCTTCTGCCACTTACCTGGGCGTCTTCTTATCTCCCGATACGTCAAATACAACATGGAATTATCCGGACTACAGATAACCGTTATGTGAAATTTGTAGAGGTTTTGCCAATCAATTTTTTGCTGCGTTCGCCAACGGAGCAGAGAAATATCATTTTTTCTTTTATGTCCTATTTGAAAATCGCGCCAGTAAAAATTCAATTTAAAGTGGTATCAAAAAAGGCAGATATTCAAGAATATCTGGAAAATATCTGGCAGGAAGCCGAAAAGGAGACGGATGAACGATGCCGTCTCCTTCAGGAGGACTATGCCCGGCTGATTCAGACATTGAGCGCCAAGGAAGCAATTACCAGACGTTTTTTCATGGTCTTTGAGTATCAATCTTATCATGGGAATAAGAATCCGGAAGAAAAAGATGTATTCCTGTATATGAAATCTGTTGTCCAGACAGCAAAGAAATATATGGCCTTATGTGGCAATGTGGTTTTGGAACATGAAAATGAAACCAGATTTCTGGCAGAAACACTTTACCAGATGTTAAATCGGCAGACAGCCAGAAGCATAAGCTTTGATGAACGAATTCGTAAAGTGCGGGATTATTATCTGGAAGAAAATGGAGAGGATAGTATAAAGCTAATTCCCATAACAGAGTTGATTGCACCGAAAACAATAGAATTTCGCAGCAGGAATTACACGGTAATTGACGGGGTATATCATACCTATCTGTTCATTCCATCGCAAAAATATCGGACCCGAGTTCCGGCAGGATGGCTGTCGCTGCTCATCAACGCCGGGGAAGGGATTGATGTGGATATTTTTGTATTCAAACAGGATAAGGTAAAAAGTATGGATCGTATTGGGAGGAGAATCCGGTTGAACCGTTCAAAGATTAAAGATACCTATGATACGAACAGTGATTTTGATAATCTGAGCGAATCCATTCGTTCGGGTTATTATTTAAAACGTGGGCTTGGAGGCAGTGAAGAGTTTTACTATATGAGTATTCTGATTACTGTTACCGGATATAGTGCAAAAGAGGTTGAGTGGAGAGCAAAAGAAATGACAAAGCTCTTAAACTCTCAGGATATTGGTACTTCAACCTGCATTTTCCGCGAAGAACAGGGATTTTTATCTTCCCTTCCGCTGCTTTTCCTGGATAAAAATATTTACGAGCGTTCCAAGAGAAATGTGCTGACCTCCGGTCTGGCAGCCTGTTATCCGTTTGCATCTTATGAGATGTCAGATAAAGACGGTATTATGATGGGAGTAAATAAAGCAAATAGCTCACTTGTGATCGTAGATATTTTTAATACGCAGATCTATAAAAATGCCAATATTGCTATTATGGGAACATCTGGAGCAGGCAAGACCTTTACGATGCAGCTTATGGCACTTCGAATGCGACGCAAAGGAATTCAGGTTTTTATCATTTCACCGGATAAGGGCCATGAATTTTCCAGAGCCTGTAGCAATATCGGAGGCACCTTTATCCAGATTTCTCCGGCGTCTTCAAACTGCATTAATGTTATGGAGATACGTCCAACAGATACGGCAACCAGTGATCTTTTAGATGGTTACACAGAACGTTCTGCACTTGCCCTGAAAATCCAGAGCCTTCATATTTTTTTTAGTCTTCTGATACCAGATATGACACATGAGGAAAAGCAGCTTTTGGATGAAGCGCTTGTAATTGCGTATATGGAAAAAGGAATCACGCATGACAACCAAAGCCTTGAAGATCCAGGTCATCCGGGGTGCTATCGCAGAATGCCGATCTTGGGGGATTTATACGAGGTGTTGCTAAGAAAGCAAGAATGCCGGAGAATGGCAAATATTTTAAACCGCCTGGTAAATGGTTCTGCCTCTAGCTTTAATCAGCAGACCAATGTGGATCTGAATAATAAATATGTGGTACTTGATATTTCAGAATTGTCCGGGGATCTTCTCATTGGGATGTTTGTTGCCCTTGATTTTGTATGGACAAAGGCCAAAGAGGATCGGACAGTGGAAAAAGCAATTTTTGTTGATGAGGCATGGAAACTTTTAGCATCTAATGAACTTGCTGGAGAATATTTACTGGAAATCTTTAAGGTAATCCGGGCATATGGCGGATCGGCAGTGTGTGCAACACAGGATTTGGTGGATTTCTTTGCATTAAAAGGTGGAAAGCTTGGGCGTGGGATTCTCAACAATGCAAAGACGAAGATTATTTTAAATATGGAAAATGCTGAGGCGGAGCGGATACGGGAGGAACTGGATCTGTCAGAAGCGGAACTGAACGCAATCGTCCATTTTGAAAGGGGAAATGGTCTGATCTCTACCAATAATAACAATCTGGTTGTGGAATTTAAAGCAAGTCAGTTAGAAAAAGATTTAATCACGACAGATAGGAGAGATTTGCAGGAACTAAAAAGCAGAATCCAAAAATTTGGTTCAGAGGCATATGGAAAAAGGGGGGATACGGAATAGAAGTTGTTGTATAAAACACCTTTTAGGACGCATAAGGAAAAAGATTTGTTTAGAAATGTCTTATACGTCCTAAAAGACGCAATATTGGTGTATAAAAATTAAAACGGAAAGGATGCAAAAACTGATGGAGAATAAGCAAAGAGCGGTAGAGCAGGAAACTAGAGAACTGATTCAAAAGTATAACGTGCTTTATAAAAGCCAGATTTATGCATATTTTGCAAAAGATGGACGGGAACGGTTTGTAGGAAAGGCATTAAGTGTGCTGGAGAAAGAACGGGAGATTATCGTCAATCCGGAAACAAAGCTGGTAGCACTTAGCGAAGCAGCACAAAACGTAAGGGATTATGGAACGCTTCGATGTGTCTGGGCACTTTTGGGAATCATGGATCAAAAGAAGGTAGAGCAACATTTTCTGGCAGACAAAGAGGAATATCCGATAAGGATTATTTTTGTGGGTGATGGTGAACTATATGATATTTTGTATGTTTCACAGGAGGAAATTAGTCTTATCAATAACCTGTTTGCAAGGAAACGGATAGAAGGCTGCGGGCATATTGTAGTCGTGGAAAATCTGGAAGATATACCGCAAATACAGATCCCAGATGTAGTAGGTTTTTGCACGGTGGATGAGGATGGGAAAATTGAATATTACCGAAAACAAACAGGAGAGTAATGTTCTTGGAAAACTGAAAAAACAGTTAGATGATGCACAAAAAACAGCTACAGAGGTAGAGCATCTTTTGGCAGATGCACGCAGTATCCTTTTTGCCTGTACGAGAAAACAGACAGGTTTAAAATACAGCAGTTTTGCGGATATGATTGTTGAAGCTTCCAAATGCGGAGAAAAATTGACGGAAAAGTTAAGACGTCTTTCTATGGAAGTTATGCTGAACCCAAAGCAGTATGAACAATACCAGGTAGACCTTGTAGAAATTCACGGAATTACTATTTTAGAAGAGAACGGGAATTTAAGAGTATCCCTTCCGATGTTGATTCCGCATAGAAAAGAAGCCTATACAGATTATATCTACAAACCGCTATATATAGCCTGTCAACACTGGTGTATGGAGCAAAAAGCTGCTGGCATGCTGATACCAACATATCAAGCTTGCATGGTATGCTTCGTGCATATTTATGATAGAGAATTACCTATTGGACGCGTGAGAGATCATGATAATTTTGAAGAAAAACATGTGCTGGATGTATTATCAAATTTTTTTTTACAATCGGACAGCGGACTTTATGTAGATACCTGTCATATCACCAGATTGGGAGAAGCTGATAAGACCCTTATTTATATTACAGATTCTGCCAGTATTTCTGGAAATATTGTGAATAAATCATCTATTTTCGCTATCGAAAAAGGCGGAGATTTTCCGGTACCAGTAATCGACATGGGAAAGCCACCATAAATAACTGTAAAATCAGGAAAAACAGTATAGATTAATCGAAGCGAGTACCCAAGTATGCATCGTATAGGGTACGGATGGGCGGTGTGATCAGAAAGGGGGGGCTATTGAGAAAGCGTGACAGTTTATTGCGTATGATTGCCGTATGTGGAGAGATGCCGGTACAGCTGGTCGGTAAGGTTGTTGAATCGGACTCTTATGCGGCGTCCTTGCTTACCGGATTAAAAAAGGATGGGTATATTTCGGTAAGAAATAAAGATGGGTACAGGGGATATGTGTTGCGTGAAAAGGGACGGAGGCATATGCTGGAGTATTGCAGGGAAGATACGGCGTATTTTCTTCAAGAAAGCCTTCAGACGGCACACGTAAAAAGTGAGCTGAAAAAAAGAGTACGTCTCCATAGAATGAGCGAGGTATGGATTTTCTTTTGGAAAATGGGAGTTCGCATTTTTCGGAGCCAAAAACCTGTATGGGGAAAGGGCATTGAAAAAAACGGAGTGGAAACAGCAGCATATTACGGAAGTACAGAATATAAAAATGGCTGTGATGCCATCAATGGCTCCAGGGCATGTGGGGTGTTGCTGTCCGGGAAATCTGCTTATGTAGTCTATAATACGATGGAGCAAAGAATGAAGTGGGCAAAGAAGCTGGAACGCTCTATGCGTATTTGGACTGAACGGGAACTTTTGAAGATAGGAATGTTTCAAAGGGCAGATGCGGTCATTCTTGGGCGAAACATGGACTTTTTAGAAGAATTGCTGGAAAGTGACGGTGGAATCCGAGGAGAATTGTTTCAGGTGGATGATATCTATGAGCGTTATTATTATATTCCTATGTGTGAAGATGCGCGGCTACAGGTATGTCTATTAACAGATACAGGGAAACAAAAGAAATGGCATCAGTTTCTTGGCAATATGATCGTTCAAAAGAAAGAACGAGAGTACGATCTTAGTGAGGGATATGATGCACATGGAAATCCAGTATATTTTTGTTATGAATTGGACATGCAGCAGCTGCTACGCATAAAAAAAGAAATGCTCTGGAACAGGACGGGAACCATTGTATGCTTCGATTATCAGGCAGAAGCGTTGAAGCAGTATTTGGGAGAGACTGTAACTATACAGGCGGTGATAACACAGAAAGCTGTACTGTTTTTACAGGAAAGTATGGAATAAATGCCATTGCTAACTGCGGAAAGGGGCTGGTGGCATGGAAGATATGTTCAAGACCGGAAGTCCAGCGGTAGATAAAATGAGCCATTTGCGTATCACGGGAAATATCATTCCGATGTCATGGTTTCAAACCATATTAAAAGCGACGGGTAAACCCAATTTGAATGCAATCATTATTTTGGCAGATATTGTGTATTGGTATCGTCCGGTGGAGGTACGTGACGAAATGACTGGACAATTGATTGGTTAAAAAAAGCGCTTCCGGTCAGATCTCCTTCAGCGAAGCTATCAGCAGATGGCAGATCAGTTTGGTTTTACAAAACGGGACGCAACCAATGCAGTGGTAGAATTGGAAAAATTGGGTGTGATAAAGCGGGTATTTCGAACCATTGAAAGAGGTGGACATCTGGTATCCAATGTACTGTTCTTAGAACTGCATGTAGACATTCTGGAACAACTGACCTATCCGGAAAATTTTGGTGAGGAAAGAAAAGCATGTAAGGGCTCTCCCCGATTTGAGGGAGAGGTATCCCCAAAATCGGGGAGAGGTATCTCTGATACAGGGTATATGGTGTCCCCAGAATCCGTGAGAGATGTCACTCAAAAAAGTGATACAAATACAGATACTACAAACATAGATTACAACAAAGATTTCCGTTTCGTTTCTTTCGAGACTGCAAAGGAACGGATACGGAAGCAGATTGATTATGAGGTTCTTAAATTTGATTATCCTTATGATAAACGGATTGAGGAAATTGTAGGCATTATGACGGATGTTATGACATCGACTGCACAGGTAATACGGGTTAACAAAGAAGATAAACCAGCAAGTATTGTGAAAGCACAGTTTGCAAAGCTTAGCAAGGAACATGTGGAATATGTGTTGGAGCGAATGGATGAGACACAAACCAAAGCCAGAAATATCCGTGCTGTACTGATCACTGCACTTTACAATTCTGTACATACCATGAGCAGTTATTATGGAAACCTGTATCAATATTATCAATCACTGGATTAAAAGGACTGACACAAAGGGGGAAGGAAAAAGCGAAAAAACAGAAATGGAAGATCATGGTTTTTGTAACAGGGATGCTGTTTTTGGCTGCCTATGTTGGGGGATTTATGAACCTTTTCCTGACAGAGGCAAAGGTAGATTTAAATCCATTAACCTGTATCAGACGAGGCATCTTGACAGTGGCAGGAAGAACTGGTGCGCTAGTTGTTATTGTGATTTTTGTCGTTTTGGCAGTACTCATTGTATTGCGTGGAACTGGAAATGATGAGCAGGATGAACGGAATTTTGAGATTTCCAGTCAAGGTACTTATGGAACTGCTGGCTTTATGAAAAAAGAAGAATTGGCCAAAATTCTACAGACGGATATGGATACAAAAAGTGTGACAGGAATCATTTTTGGAAAAGAGCCGGAAACAGGAGAGATTTTAAGTCTGCCTACGGATTCCAGGTTGAATAGAAATATAGCTGTCTGTGGTTCACAAGGCTCCATGAAATCCAGAGCATTTGCGCGAGTTATGGCGCTGCAGTGTGTGCGGCGTGAGGAAAGCATGTACATAACAGATCCGAAATCAGAACTGTATGAAGATTTGTGCGCATATTTAAAGGAGGAAGGCTACACAGTTAAGCAGTTAAATTTGATTCAATTAACTCATTCGGATGCATGGAATTGTCTGGCTGAAATTGACAACGGAGAATTGATTGATGTATTCTGTGATGTAGTGATCCGTAATACCACAGATAAGTTCGATCATTTTTATGATAATGTAGAAATGGATCTTCTAAAAGCATTATGTCTGTATGTTTATGAGGAATACCCGGAAGATAAAAAAACTTTTCCGGAAGCTTATAAGCTTTTGCTAAATAAAAGCGTGGAAGCACTGGACTCTATTTTCGAACGTCTGCCAACAAATCATCCGGCAAAAGGTCCGTATCAGTTGTTTTCCAAAGCAGAGAAGGTGAAAGGGAATGCTGTGTTGGGGCTTGGTACACGACTTCAAATTTTACAAAATAAATTGGTACAGCAGATTACCAGCCATACGGATATCGATTTAACATTGCCGGCGAGAGAAAAGTGTGCTTATTTTTGTATTACTTCAGATCAGGATTCTACATATGATATGCTTGCAACACTGTTCACGTCATTTCTAAGTATTAAATTGGTACGGTTTGCAGACCGAACAGAGGCAAGAAAGCTTCCAATTCCCATGAATTTTATTCTGGATGAATTTCCAAATATCGGAGTGGTTCCGGATTTTAAGAAGAAACTGGCAACCGCCAGGTCAAGGGGAATCGGTATGAGCATCCTTTATCAGAATATACCGCAGCTTCAGAATAGATACCCAGATAATCAGTGGGAAGAAATTCTTGGAGGCTGTGATTTTTCTATTTTTCTGGGCTGCAATGATATGACAACCGCTACTTATTTTAGTGATCGTACTGGGGAGACGACGGTATCTGTTTCTTCTGTTCGGAAAAATTATTATACAATTCGGGCAACGGATTATGTACCGGAATATTCAGAATCATCGTCTGTTGGTAAACGCCAGCTTCTTTTGCCGGATGAAATCCTGCGCTATCCGTTGGATATGGGGCTTTTGATTATCAGGGGGCAGAAGGTGATGCGCTTTCGTAAGATGGATTATACGGAACATGCGGATGCAGGAAAGCTTACCATGGAAAAGGTGGAGCAGCATATACCAAAATGGTATGAAGCTTGGAAATGGGAAAAAGATGTATTTTCTGTGAAAGAAGAACCAAAGGAAGCGTATGAAACACAACCAGAGCAGGTGATTTTGGATTTGGGTATGATGCCGCCAAAGCGAGAGAAGAAAGACGACAGAAAGAATGGCGTAGTTACAAAAGTAGAAGATCTGTTTGAAAAATAGGAAGGGGGAATATAGGAATGCTTGTTCCTACAATAGAAATAAGGGAAAATTCCCTGATCCGTTATAGTTTTAAGAGAATGCTTGAAAGGGAATTTGACCTTAGTATTCCGGAGGATGATGTTTCACGTCTGGAATTGGCAAAAAGCTGTATCGAGATTTATGAAACGGAGCAGGAATTTTATGAGAAAACCGGATGGAAGAGAGATAATCCGGAAGCTGCTGGTTTTCCATACCTCAAAGAGCAGAGGATATGCCGAAAAATCGAAGGCAAAATATGGTATTTCTCAGAGCTTCGGTATGAAGAAGGGTTAAAAGAAATGATGCAACCAAAATGCGACCAAAACACGATAGAATTGCATTTGCAGCGATATTGACTTTCAATTCGCTCCATTATACAATGGTATTCGTAAAAGAAAAGCACAAAGAAAGCAGCTTTTTTATAAGGTTGTTTTTTTGTGCTTTTTCTTTATTATAAAAAAAGATGGGAGGAAGTTTATGGAGGAAACTAAAAAAATATCCGGAGTAATAACGCCGGAAAAGAAAGTGCCAAGAGCGGTGGTTGATGGCATACTTACCATTGAGGTAGATTCAAAGGTGGAAAGCATGGAAGAGCAGGAGGATGCCAGGTGGCATCAGTTGTTAAATGCACACCGTACCAGAAAGATTTTAACGGGAGAGTTGGGAGGTGTAGAAAAGCTGGAAAGTGGCTGGGTTGTTGCGGTCACATATTTTAATGGATTTCGCATTATTATTCCCATGAATGAAATGATGATAAATCTAAGCGGGGATGGAAGAGAAAATGCTGATACATTAAATCGGCAGACCAGAATCGCAAATAACATGCTAGGATGTGAGATTGATTTTATTATCAAAGATCTGGATACGAAAACGAAAAGCGTTGTGGCATCACGAAAAGACGCTATGTTAAAAAAACGCCAGATGTTTTATTTCCCAGAGGAAGAAGGGGCGCAGCAGATGATTTATCCAGGGCGTCTGGCTCAGGCACGTGTGATTGCGGTGGCGCCGAAAGCTGTACGATTGGAGGTGTTTGGAGTAGAAGTATCTGTTCGGGCAAGAGATATGGCGTGGGAATGGATGATTGATGCTTCAGAAAAATTTCAAATAGGGGATTTGGTGCTGGTAACGGTACATGAAATTCATGGGGATTCTCCGGAAGATTTGGCAGTATCGGTGGATGCCAAAAGTGCTACGGCAAATGTCAATAAAGATAATTTGAAAAAGTGTCACAAACAGGGAAAATATGTGGGAACCATTACCGATGTTTATAAGGGCACATATTTCATCCGGCTGGATATTGGTGTAAATGCGGTAGCTCATTCCTGTAATATGCCGGCACTGCCTGCGAAAAAAGACAAGATAGGCTTTGTAGTTACCAGAATTAATGACAACTATGAAGTAGCAGAGGGAATCATTACAAGGTTGATCAAGCGCGGAATGTAAAAAATTTCAAAATACTGTTGTCACAGGAAAAGCGAATTTTATAAAATGCAGGTATTAAAGGAAGGGAGGATGTGTATGGCAAGAAAACATAAAGAAAGACAAAAGCCTGTGATCTGTCCGTATTGCCGAAGGACAGCCGTTCTTCGGTCGGCTTCTTACGTGTATGGAAAGGATACTCTGAATCCAAATTCCTATTTGTATGTCTGCAGCGGCTATCCTGAATGTGATGCTTATGTAGGGGTGCACGAAAAGAGTATGCGTCCCAAAGGCACCCTAGCAAACAGTGATTTACGGAATAAACGGATACAGGCTCATAGGGCACTGGATGCTTTGTGGAAAGAAGGCTATATGACCAGGCACAGCACCTATATCTGGCTGCAGAACCGGTTGAATCTCAGGGAAAGAGATATGCATATCGGAATGTTTTCCGAATATCTATGCGGAGAAACCATTCGGGAATGCACGGAATTTGTGAAACTGCACCAAAGATTAAGGAAAGGGGGACACAATTTTGAAACCAGGAAACAGAATTCAGCATAGAAGGGGTGGATAGCATTGCGATTACAAGCGACGGAAGATGATGTATACAGGCTGATGGATCTTCGGGAGCGGTACGACATTCTTGTGGCGCTTATAAGCGTAGCGGAAGGAATTTGCCTGTATCTTCTTTATCAGAAACAGTCCTGGGATAGGATTTATATATGCAGTGCACTGGCAGTAGTATTTTGTTTATTCATTCGGCAGATTATCCGTATGAGCCAGAAAATTATGGAAGCACAATACTGTTATCTGGAGTTGGATGAAGACAGCCTTGCAGTCTGCCAGCCGGAGAAAAACGGACATTATGAATCCTGCCGTATTTTCTATGATGAAATTGATAAAATCGTAGAAGGGGTTAGACGCGGGATACCGGAATTTTATGTGGTACTGATAGAACGACAGGAGGAACTGGAAAGCTTTATATTGTTGGATGAAGAAGAACAAAAGAGACGAATTTTCTGTGTCCGTTCTTTTGGGTTTGATAGAGAAAAATTCATACAGTTTTACCGGACTTTCTGCTGGAATGTGCCTGGACGGGTACGGATTATAGGAACAAAGCATCAAACTGTCTGGAGCATGCGAAAACCAAATGTGAGTTTCTGTCTTGGCGTAGCTTTGGCTCTTGGATATGTACTTCCTAAAATCATGGAAGTTATGGAACTATTTTAGGAGGAAAGGATTATGAAATGGTACACGGCAATCGGTGTGAAAAAAAACACCTATGATGGACGATTTTGTGTTCGAATCATGGAAGAAGAAAAAATTTTAACAGGTATGGAAACAGAAATATGGAGTGCTCTCTTATGGGCCTTCTGCGAAGAGCAAGAAATTCGAAATCGTGTGGAAAGCCTTTTACGGATTGCTTTTGGAGAAAATGCAAAAAAGCTGGAGGAAGTAGAAGTTTTGTATTGCCTGCGTCGGTTAGAGCGAAGAGGTTTAATCGCCGCTGTGGAAGGGGAGCAAGCCAAGACCGCAATTGACAGATTGATATGTTCTGGAATTATGACCTGTGTTTCTTATCATTTTATACAACGGATTCCTGTTTTTCTAAATAGTATGTCTATGGGGAAAGGATTGCGTTTTTCTATGCGGGCATTTAAAAAAGAAATATTGACACAACAGGAAGAAAAATTTTTAAAAATGTTGGAAACAGAAGGAAGTGTCCGAAAGCATCTGGAGCGCTTAGAAGGCAAAGGAAAAAAGCAGGAATTCTTAAAAAGCATTCGTATCCTGTATATCAGAAAACAGATTTTATTTAAAAATATTGAGGAGGTACCTATTAAATGTGAAATTCCAGAGGTCGGATAAGAAAGCGGTTGCAAGAAGACATTTTGAAAGTATGCAGAACATACCTACTATTTTTTTAGACAGGATACAAAAACTTGGTATCCTGTCTCTTTTTTTCCTGATTTCGGGTATATTTTTTGGAATTCGATGGCAAAACGCCGGATTTTTTGTATGGTCCGTTTTTTTAAGTGTAGCAGTTGGGATTCAGGCTTTGGTGGTCTTTCGGGATGCGGTAAAAGGCCGATATGAAATGGTAACAGGGATTGTGGAAGAAATAAAAAAAGGGATGCCGGGGCAGTTTCAAAATCTGAAAGTTTGCCAAAAGGACGGATCGTATACAGAACTTTTATTAAGTAAAAAGCTTTCAGTAGAACAGGGTAAGAGGTATCGGTTTTATTTCAGGGAAAAAAACAAGACCCTGCTAGGAATTCGACAAGTAGATGCAATGTTTGATACAGGTTCGTTCTTGGGATTGGAGAAAATTAGAGATAACCAGGAAATAAAAGATAGTATGGGGAGGTGAAAATAAAACGTCGGTATGCGGTTCAGAGACAGAAAGGTATGAGGAATAAAATCACAAAAACAGTAATCGGAATCTTAATATTAGTGACGGGCATAGCTATTTTCCTTTACCCAGATTACAGGGAATGGAGAAATCAAAGAGAAATCCAGCAGATTGCAGAACCGCTTTTTACAGAGGAAGGGGATGACAGGAAACTCCAAAGAAAAGAAAATGCTGAAGTAGGATCGGAAGCACAGGTGGGAGATAAAGAAATATCTACTTCCGGTTCTTTGGATTTTTTGAAAGCATTACAGGAATACAATACTCATTTATATTTAGAAGGCCAGGATATTACAGATGCATGGAATTTTAGACAAACACCAGTAAATATAAAAGAGTTGAATCATGGCTCCAGCGTGGTAGGGCATATTGAACTTCCGGATATTTCCGTATCGCTTCCGCTTGCTATCGGGGCGACAGAATCAAATATGAGTAGTGGAGCTGTTGTTTTAACAGAAACAAGCATGCCAGTAGGAGGGAGGAATACAAACTGTGTGATAGCGACTCATAGAGGCTGGAAAGGAAGTGCTTATTTCCGTGATATCGACCAGTTAAAAATTGGTTCCAAAATCCATATCCGAAATCTTTGGGAAAAACTGACTTATCAGGTAACTGGTACGGAAATTATCCATGCGAGCGAATGTGATATTTTGAATATTCAGGAAGGAAAAGATATGGTCACGCTTTTTTCCTGTTATCCTTATATGTCGCCCGGAACAGAGTACCGGTTAGTGATCTATTGTGAGAGGGAAGTAAAGGGAAACACAGAAAAGACTGTCACAAAAAAATTCAAGGAGCAAGGGGTAACCGTAAAAAAACTGGCCGAAAAAGAGCTTGCTGGAAAAGGTATTGTTTTGGAAAACCGATTTACGGAAACACTTGCCGAAAAAGAGGACTTGCTCCGAGTGTTTCTTCCGGTAATCTGCATTTTTGTTACCGTATTAATTATTATCCTTCGTCTGAAAAAGAAAAGGTAACTAATGAAAAAATATTTGGAAAGGAGCTTAAAGCTTATGAGAAAATTTGTGATAAATTTAAGTGCAGTATTATTAGCTGTGGCATGTGGGGCTTCTGGTGTATTATCCGTTTCTGCAGCACCAAATGATTTGATTGATACCGCAAGAAGTGCATCCGTTACAATTCATAAATATGATATGACTGCAGCAACAGAAGATGGGATTGACATTTATCAGTATACGGCAAATGGAAAACAAGATGCGCAAGCGGAAGCAACATTGAAAGATTATGTAATAGAAGGCGTTGAATTTACATATGCGAAAGTAGGAGACATCCATACGGAAAGTGTAAATGGAAACATAAAGGTGCTCTATGATATTCCTCCGGCATTGGAAGCCGCTATGAACCTCACTGATACAAGAGGGGATCATAAGCATACGTCAGATGAACTGAACCAAGCGATGGCAGATACTCTTACGGATAATACGGCTGGAAAGAATATTTTGGAAAATTATATTGTATCGGCTAGCGGTTCCACGCGCATGCCCCTTACAAAAGCAGATGGGACTACATCTGCCACCGGGCTTTCCGTAGGTCTTTATCTGTTTCTTGAAACGAAGGTTCCGGCAAATGTGCATACAACGGTAGATCCGTTTTTTGTTTCCCTTCCCATGACAGATCAAGATGGGAACAATTGGTTCTATGACGTCAATGTGTATCCCAAGAATCAGACCAATATTCCAGATTTGGATAAGATGGTACGGCAGCATGATGATGCAACGTTGTATGATAAGCCGGAGTATGGGGATATTGCCACCGGATCGCAAGGGGATGTGATGGATTATATTTTTGTCAGCCACCTGCCTAAGATCACATCAGAATCCACATATTTAACGCAGTACACGTTTGTAGACAAGATGGATAAAGGGCTTACCTATAATAAAGATGCTGCGATTTATTTTTATAATAACGAGGCAGATGCCAGAATGAATCATACGGCAAATGCGATTAAAACATGGGAACATGGAAGTTCTGCGTTTGAGGAAACCTATACTGGCAGTAACAGCGATTATAACCAAATGACGGTTTCTCCGACCCAGGAAGGGCTAAAAGAGATTGATCCGACACTTTCCCAGTGCTGGCTGGTCGTTTCTTATTCCGCAACCATAAATTCAGATGCCACTTCGGTTCTGGGAGATGCCGGTAATACCAATGACGTTACCCTTACCTGGAAACGAACCAGTATGGATTATATGGACACGCTGGAAGACCGCTGCCGCGTATATACCTTTGGTCTGCATATCAAGAAAGAGTTTACAGACACCAAAACAAAGGGAGATCCTACGAAGGTGCAGTTTGTCCTGAAAAATGAAACAGACGGCCATTATGTCGTTGCAAAAAAAGCAGAGGACGGATTGTATTATGTGACAGATGCAAGTAAGGGAGCAAAAGAAGAGGACGGCACCATATTCAGTCCGGATGGAACTGGAAAGCTGCTCATCAATGGTCTGGAAGCAAATACCTATCTATTAACGGAAATCCATACGTCTGCTGGATACTCCTTGTTAAAGGAGCCGATTACAATTGATATTAAATGTACGGTAGACGAGTTTGTTCCCTCACGTACCACACTTTACGATGCAAAAGATATTGCCGGTAATGCACATAAACATATGATTGAAACTGCCGGCGAGAGAGCAAGTGCTACGGTAGATGGTAAAAATACAGCTATGAGTGTGGATGGGGTGAAAGATGTGAATTCAACCAATGCACGTGTAGATATGACGGTTGTAAATACTTCTACATTTGAACTGCCGCAGACAGGCGGATATGGAACGATTCTCTTTACTCTTGCGGGCTGTTCCGTTGCGCTGGCAGGAGTTGTGATACTGGTAAAAAAATCTAAGAAAGAGGCTTGAGTTTGATGAAAAAACGGAGCATCACAAAATTTTTGCTGGTGCTCCTGCTTTTCCTAAGCGCTGCTGGTTTGATTTTATATCCTTATGTTGCGAACTATGTATTTGAGCATCGGACAGATTCGTTGGTCCGGTTGGTGGAGAAGACAGCGGAAACGGTGGATGATTCCAAAAAGCAGTTACAGATGCAACGGGCTAAGCAATACAATGAAAGGCTTGCAAGCGGTTATGTGAGATTGTCCGACCCTTTCTCGGAAGAAGGAGATGAAAGTCTGGAGGAACATTATGATTCTATCCTTTGTATGACTGCAGATGGGGTTATGGGGTTTGTCAAAATTCCGTCAATTAATATTTCACTGCCAATCTATCACGGAACCTCGGAGCAGACGCTGGAGGCGGGCGCAGGGCATCTAAAAGAAAGCTCGTTTCCCATAGGTGGTGCCAGCACACACTGTGTAATTACAGGGCACACTGGGTTAAGCCATGCAAAGCTGTTTACAGATCTTGCAGAATTGAAAGTGGGAGACCTCTTTTTTTTAAGCGTTTGTGGAGAGACACTGGCTTATGAAGTGGATCAGATTAAAACTGTGTTTCCATCTGACTTAGAAGAACTTGCTATTATACCGGGAAAAGATTTGTGTACCTTAGTGACTTGTACCCCTTATGGTGTAAATTCCCATCGATTGCTGGTAAGAGGAAAACGAACAGAACGCACAGAGGATATGGCAAGCGAGGCATTTTCGTCACAACCAGTAGAATCAAAATGGATGCAGGAGTATAAAAGAGATGTCTTGATCAGTATTGGAATTTTTACGCTAGGAATTGTTATATTTATGGGAATTCGTTTTGTTTTTAAAAGTCGAAAAGGAGGACTACTTAAATGAAATGGAAATTGGAAAAATTTATTTCCGTTACCCTTCTGATGTCGCTGGTGTTGTCAGTAATATCGCCATCGACCTTAGCAGTTTATGCGACTGCGCCACAAGTGGAGAGTGAAGCGGAAAAAGAAACTGTTAAAATAGAAGAAGGTCTGATTTCGGAAACAGAAACCCAGAAAACAGAATGTATGGAACCGTTAGAAACAGAGGATTTCGAGCCAGAGCTGCCAAAAACAGAATTTTCGGAAATAGAACCAGGGAACGATTCTTTTACAGAGACTGGACAGACGGAAGAGAAAACAGAGCAAACACAGGAAATAGTAGGACAGGCAGAATCTCAGACACCGGAGAAGGAAACAGAGGAAATACCGGATATAGAGGGAGAGATCTCCGATGAAAAGGAAGAAGACACAGAATCATTAAAAGAAGAAATCGGAGAAACTCTTCAGAAAGAACCAGATATGGATGCGCCTGATAAGCAGGATTTCGATACGGAGTCAAACCATGAAGAGATACAGATGACAGAACTTGTTGAGATAACGCTTACACGGGAACTTTTGGAATCAAGTGATGAGGTGCCAGACCCAGAGGCGGCAGGTACCGTTCAAAATCTAAAGGTAGATGCGTTTAATCCTATGCAGGAGGATATGAAACTTCGGATTTATTTCTGGGATTACCAAGGAAGTGAAACGAATGGAAAAATGATACCAGAGGAGTTGCTTACAGAAGCTTGCAACGAAATAACGTTTCCAACCTGTAATGAGGATGGAAGTTTTCCAGTGATGATTACAAACCAAGAGGGCAATATTTGGAACGCTTCTGCTTATCTTTGTGAAACCAGAGAAGCAGAGAAGCTTACCGCTCGCTACATTGAAATGGATATTCCAAAAGGGGATATGCTTACCGGTACGTTTCCGTTGTTAAACGATCAGGCAGAAACGGTAGTGGCAAGTGCAATTGTTTCGCCGGAAAACGCAACGAATGTATTTGAAAAGTGCATCATTGGATGGAAGGAAAAAGTGGCAGAAGAATCCAAGGAGAATACGGAGCCTTCCGCTGCGCCGGAAAAATCGGATGAACTCCAAGAGCAGGAAGAAAAGGAAAAACTTCCGGAAGAAACGCAACAAAAAGAACCCACGCAGGAAGAAAAGGATATTCTATCAGAAATTGTACCCCAAAATCTTTGCATTGAAGATTTTTCCTCCAGAAGACTTCTCGTTATGACCGCAGATCCTCAAAACATCCTGTCGTCAGATGCTGTGATTGGAAGTTATGGAAATATTTATCTAATCGAGTATGAGACCGTAGAACGGTGCATGGCTGCATATGTGTACTATAAAGAAATCGTGGATGCAGTAGAACCAGATGCCTTTTTGGAAATTGCTTCTGATATATCGGACATGGAGATAGAAGAAATTCCAAAAGAAAATGCATACAATCCGGTAACAGCGCTTTCCGAGATGGAAGGCGCTGTTTTTCTGCCCGATGGGAAAAACAGGGTAATTGCACTTTTGGATACCGGCGCTTCTGCATCTGAAAATGTGATTGGCAGAGTATCCTTAATTGATGATGTCTTGGAAGGACATGCTCATGGGAACGAGATGGTTTCTGCGATGACTGGAGCAAACCCCAATGCGGAGATTTTATCTATAAGAGTGATGGGAAATGATGGGAGAGGTACGGTTTCCGCAATTGTTGCAGGAATGGAATATGCAATAGAACAGGGTGCTTCAATTATCAATCTGTCTTTATCCTCAAAAAGGAACCTGATGAATGCAGTTTTGGAGGCGGAAATCCAAAAAGCAATATCCATGGGTATTATTGTTGTAGGCGCAGCAGGAAATAACGGAGCAGATGCTATAGACTATATGCCTGGATCGGTTACAGAAGCAGTGATCGTCGGCTCCTGCAATGAAAAAGGCGTTCGTGTTTCTTCTTCTAATTATGGGGCAACCGTAGACTACAATGTGGTTGCAGGTACGACATCTGAAGCTGCGGCAAAGTTTAGCGGACAGGTATCTATGACAGGATTGGAAGGCATTCCGTTAAATAAAGGTCTGGTGTATACAACTGATTATGTAGCAGCTCCGCCTAAGACGGAAGAAATGGAAATGTCTAAAACCGAAGAGAGTGATCTCATGGAGGAAGAAAGTTCTGATATGGCTGGTATGGAAGAAGATGGTCCATATCCTGGAAAAGGTTCTACTGTTTCTGAGACACACAAAATTTGGGTCAGAGATACCGAATTTGATTTTGCAGGATATAATCCATATCAGGAAGATGAGAGGGTATCTGTTTCCTGCGCAGATGAGATACCGGAGCATACCATAGCGGTAGGAGAAAGATTTCAGGTTCCCTATATCTGTACGCGTAAAGATGTGGAGAATTATAGCTGGAATTTGTTTGTAACTTTTGAATATACGGATGATCGAAGCCTTGCAACACAAGGCTCTGCTTTGTTGGAGAATCTGATGCCATCTTCTGTAACACAGGACAGAAATGAAGGGTATGGTGGTATTGTTCCAAAATATCGGGGTGAAACGGTTTCAGGAAGGGAGTTTACGGTTTTAAAAGATGACTCGGAGTTTGATATTTACGGACTTTTGATTGATTACAACCCGGAAACATTTAAAGTAAATAATCTGGCAGATGATGGTGGGTTTGACGTAGCCAAAGAAGGAACCTATACGGTTACTTATGAGATGTCATATTTTCTTTATCCGGAATATACCTGGTATGTTGCCAATTCTGTAACCGTTGTTGCAAAAGAAAATTTGGAACCGGGCATTTATTTGACATCTACAGAATCCACGATTTTGTTTCGAAGAGAAACAGACAGCCATTTCAGTGGATATGGGGATCTGGTAAAAGTAGGAACGGAGGATCTCTTTACTATAACGTGTATTGATCCGGAGTATGATGTGAAGCTTACTTCTTCCTCCAAAGAAATGACAACAGATTGTTGTATGATTTCCGATAATGGAGACGGTTCCAGAAATCTACGTGTGGAACTGCCAAAGGATTTAAATGAAGCGGTCATATTTTCTATGTACCGACCGGATTATCAATCTGCTAAGTTTTTTACTGGAGGCGGCTGGGCAAGCGGGGATGACTTTCAGCTGGAAGAGCTTTCCATTAGTCAATTGTCGGATACAGATATGGAGCATTTGGAAGACATCGCACTTGGAAAAACAGAAAAAGATGGTGATGCATACTTGGAAACTGCGGCCACATGGTCAACGGTAGATAGTAAAAAAATTAAAGGACAGGTTACAACAGGGGATGCAAATACCACAAACCATTCGTATGTTTCAGGAAGTGTAGGTGGATGCAATACTGGTACGGCACAGATTTCTCAAAAACGTAGCGAAATTGATGCTTGGATTACGGAACAGGGGTATGATATTGATCCTGAGAAACTGACAAATTTTAATGTCAACTGTGCTAGCGGGCATGACTATCTGGGATTGTGGCCACATAGCTCATATGATGTGACGTTTCGGTGTTATATTCAGAAGCGAGGAGAAGATTACCGTTTGAAAATTATCTGTAGTTTGCATCCGGGAAGCGACCAGCATGGAAATTATCAGGGATTTTATGGGTCCAAAACTTATTCTTCTTTGACAAATGGGGCAAAATTAAGAGTTTATAAGAGATTTGCTTATCCAGAATTTATGGAAATAAATCCGGATAAATATGGCTATTTGAAGACAACTTTTGCCATTTATCCAGAATCTGCCTATAATCCGACGACAAAAGTACTGGATACATCGGTTACACCAGAAGGTACTATCATTTTAAATGAAAAAGAAGATGATACCGTTTATGGGGATTCCGATATTTTAGATCCAGGGACATATTACGTCATAGAGACAAGACGTATTGCAGGATGTACACAAAATACAGATATTTATGGGCCAGTGGTAATTACAGAAAAAGACAGCGGTGTAGTAAAGCTTCATGAAAAGGTAAATAATGCAGATTATGATTCCATGGCATCCAATAACTGGATTTATAATTATCCGATGTATTTTAATGGAAAGCTTTTGACAAAAGTAGATGATTCTGGATTGCCGGTAGAGGGAGCTATCTATAAGGTAGAGTATAGTACAGAAGGCAGTGACGCATTTTCACCGAAAAGAACTTGGTATTTTAAAACGGATAAAAATGGCGTTTTATCTTATGATCATGCACATTATGTAGAGTCGTTTACGGATCAGGGAAAGACATATCAGAGTGATGCGATTATTGAAAATCCCAAAAAGACGGTTCCTATGTTACCGTTTGGTTTTGTGCGTATCAAGGAAGTTAAACCGCCATCCGATGTTTATGAGTTAGATCTGAATACGTATATGGTGGAGTTGGTTGCACAAAAAGATGCAGCAGGAGCTTATACCATACGGAAATTGGCTGTAAAGGGAGATATTCCTACTTCGGTAGATTCTTTGCGTTACTGGAAATTGAAAGTGGAAAAGGCATCGAAAGCGAGTCCAGAAATTTTAAATTTGAAGCCCTATAGTCTGGCAAATGCAACTTTTGGCGTATTTGCTGATTCGGCATGTACCAAACGGGTGCAGCTTTATTCGGATCAGAAGCTAACAGAAAAAGTTGCAGACAATGTGCTTCGGACAAATGAAGAAGGAAAGACGCCAGTCTATTATCTGAAGGCAGGAGTAGGAACGTCTACTTATTATGTTAAGGAATTGACGGCTCCTGCTGGACATCAGGTGGCAGAAAAGACGGTTTCCGTAACGGTTACAATGCCTGCGGATGCATTAAAACAAAAAACGGCTTCCTTTACAGAAGGATTTAGTGAACCTTATGACTTTATGGAACTGGATGCATTGGTAGAAAAATTGTCCATGCATGGAAAACCGATTCCAGGTGTAGTCTTTAAAGTTTGCTATTACGATGATTCTACGGCAAATGCTGGACAGTTAAAGAAAACCTGGTATTTGAAATCAGATACAAAAGGAAAAGTATATATGGATCCTAAGCATGTCTATCAGGAAGATGCAGCAATGAAGAGTGATACTTTTTATACGGATCCATCTTCTGGAAAAATTATCCTTCCGATAGGGGGTTATGTGACAATACAGGAAGTAAAAGCACCGGCAAACTACCAGATTGATGATACCATTCATGGATTTGCTACCAAGAAACAGAAGTTGACCGTGAAGCGGCTTTACAATGAACTGGTGCCAGGAAAAATTCGTATAAAGAAATATGATAAAACGGGAACAAACCCATTAGCAGGCGTGGAGTTTGAAATAAAATTTGTAAAAGCGGCAGAAACGGATACAGGATTGGCCAAGCCATATAAACGGCTGTTAAAGGAAGGGGAAACGAAACGCTTTCAGACAGATAAAAAAGGTGAAATCGCTTTTGAAAATCTGGATCATGGAACGTATGAAATCACAGAGGTAAAGACAGTACCGGGACAGACCTTATTAAAAGATAAAATCACAGTTAAGCTTCCGATTACCATGACAAAAGCAGAGGCAGAAAAATATGGAAATGTGGATTTCAAAAGTGCCAAGGAGGATTCCGGTTACACGGGAAAATGGTTCTTTTATGACTGTCTGTATGAGATTACCAACGAGCCGCAGTTTATCCTTCCGCAGACGGGAGGATTTGGTGGATGGAGTTATGGATTCATTGGAGTTGCACTGCTTGCTTTGGCAGGTGGCATTCTCCTGTTTACAAGAAAGAAATCAACCGCTTAATGGATTTGCTTACAGGAAATAAGCATATTTGTTTCTTTCAAGTGATTTAAAAGGAGGTCTTATGCATCAGATTCGTGCGCCATGCGCAGCAGGAAAGCAGAAATCATTACATTAAAATAGCAAAAAACTATACATGCAGAATTACCAAGTAAAGGAGATAGACATTATGGAAAACAGAGTAAAAGGAACTGTAAAATGGTTCAGTGCAGGCAGAGGCTATGGTTTTATTACAGATAAAGAAGGAGTGGATTATTTTGTACACTTCTCACAGATCCAGCAGGAGGGATTTAAAAAACTTTCTTCCGGGCAGTCTGTGGAGTTTACCGTTGGTGAGGATGGAAACGGACGGAAACTGGCAAGAGAGATTACACCATTGGAGAAAAGAGAAGTAAAAAAAGAATAGACAGGTGGGAGTGCCGGAAATAAACGGTTTCAAAATATAGATTTGAGATAGGTCATAACGGCGGTTCGGAAACCGGAAAAAGAGAATCAATACACTATTATATATCCATTTATTCCTAAAACGGTAGGAAATAGAGCTTTCAACCGGGTGAGGATGGAGTTAAAAAACCCCTTGCCCGGATTGATCCTTATAGTGTTACTATTTCTTTCTGAAAATAGAAACTGACACAATATATAGATTAAAATATTTGACATTTACAATATATTGTGTTAGTCTGAAAGTGAATTAAAACTTTTGCTGTCTATGATAAAGACAGGAGTTTTCATTTTGTTCCGGACATTCCGGAAGCATAATTTTTGGGGCAAGTACCCGAAATTGGAAAAGAAAATAAAATGTGCAGGAAGATACAAAGGAAGAATGATTCTTTTGTGTCTTTTTTTGTGCGGAAAAAGAGAGGAGGAACCATTTTATTTTATTAAAGAAACTAAACATACAAATGATGTAAAGGAGGAGCCTATGATAATGGTCGAATGGGAACGCGCAAATGAACTGGAACTTGAGACACTTCTGGAAATGGCAGAAGACGGATATTGTTTTTGCGTTGGTGACGGAAGAATATGCAGCATCGGAATCGCTTTAGGTACGCCGGCCTGACGGGAAGGGAGGCTTTATGTACTATAAAGATGATTTTGAAAAAGTTTTTGAAGACGAAGTAAAGTTTCATGAATATCTGGGGGAGGTGGAAGATCGTTCAGATTGGATACGGGTGCCAAGTCAGAGCATTACCGTATTGTCGGCAACAGAAAATGCAGACGAATGTACAGCAGTGGAAGGTGCAGATATGGAAGCACTGCTGCAGGATACCAAGAAGCATACTTCTCTTTTACTGAAAACTCCAGGGTGTGTATATCTGCTCGGAACAACGGCACTGAAAACTTTAAAAGGACGTGCTAGAATCGAAGGGAGTGCCCTTTCGGATGTCAAAACAGATGTTTTTGCAGACATATTAAATAAGTGCCTCAAGGTTGCAAAGGGAAAAGCACTGCTCCGGTTTTGTGAAGGAAAGGTGAGGGCAGTATTGTCCGGGGATGAAAAAGATTATTCCATCCTTTCCATGCCGGAAATCTATATGGTTTCTTCTGCTTATGTAAATGGGGATTATGAAAATGCCCGTTTTGTAATGGGATATGCAGATCATACCAGAACAAGTGCTGTATGGGAGTTGGAGGATGCTAAACTGACAAAAGTATATCAGGAATTGATGAAACAATATGGGAAGAATGCTCCCGAAAAGTTGTTTGCCGAGGTCCGTATTACCACGTCAGATGTGGGAGCCTCCGGGGCAAATATCTTTTATTCTCTGAAAAGTCCCGGTCAGGTGCTTATTTTGGGAGAAGCCATGAAAGTACGCCATAAAGACTGCAAAACAATCCGAGATTTTGAGGATAATATGGAATTGGTATTCGATTATTATCGGGAAGTTCTTCGGGATGTGATGCGGCTTTGCAGCATCCACATCAATTATCCCATTAATACCATGGCAGGAATTATGAGCAAAGCAGGATTTGGTAAAAAGTTGGTTGCAGAGACTGTAGAGAGCTATAAAGCAGTAGCTGGAGAAGAGCCCTGCAGTGCATATGAGGTTTATTGCGGCATTTGTGAGGTATTGTCCATTGCAAGACAGGAAGGTGAAACAGAAAGCGGGCTCTTGCGGCTGGAAGAAAAGATTGCAAAGTGTATCTCCAAACGGTGGCATGATTTTGACCTGCCGGGCGATATTAAATATTAAAATGCAGGGAGGCCTGGAGATGAAACAACTTTTACCAGACTGGATTACAAAAGAGACACAGACGTTCTTTTCTTGGCTTACGGGGAAAATACAAGCCTATCCGGGATTGAGGAAAACAGAAATAGAAAAGTGCACATTGATCTATGGAAATTTCTCTTTTGAACAGCAAGGTAAGATGCAAGAGCCGAATCTGTATGGGGTATTCCGGAAAACGGATGATACACTCTATGAAGTAAATGCTTTACTTTACCATATCGCAGGGATTTCAACCGTGTTTTCTTTTCCTGGAAAGGATGATATACAAAGGAAACTGGAGTGTAAGGTATCAGCAAAAGGAAGAATTATTATTAAAAATTTCTGGGATGAGCTGGTAATTTCCTGTGGATACACGGTAAAAGACTTAATTCCGGTCATCGACCGGGAGCAGATCCTTACAGCGGCGGAGAAATACCAAAAACGGGGAAAACGGTCACTGGATATAGTGTATGTACCGTATTTTACATTCACTTCCCAGAAACATCTCTTTTCTGATGCGGAATTTCTGCAGTATTTAAATTATGAGGATTCATATGTGGATAAAACCGCATGGGAATGGATCAAAAAAGACCTTCCGCAAATTTCTCAAAAACGCATTTACTATGGTTGTGTCAGAGAGGAAATGAGGCGCATGGAATCGAATATGTGCAAAACAGGACGCATTCAGGGAACACAGAAAATCGCATGAATACAAGAAATGGAGGAAACGAATGAAGAAATACAGTTATTTAAACTTGAACCAGAAGATGATTAAAATAAGGAAGAAACTTCCGGCATTGATCCGTAAACGTTACAGTGAAGAAGTGGATTATGATTTTGTAAAGCTGGATGACATCAACCAGTTTCTGACGCCGGCTTTAAATAAATATGGTGTGGATTTTGACATTATCCGGGAGATCGCAACACAGACGGATGAATCCGGCAGACCTGTTTTTCTTGTTCGGGATGGAAATATCTGGAGGTACGAAGCAGATCTGGAAATCTGCT
Organism: Parablautia sp. Marseille-Q6255; assembly: GCF_951230155.1. GTDB lineage: Bacteria > Bacillota > Clostridia > Lachnospirales > Lachnospiraceae > Choladousia. The sequence continues at coordinate 28,584 of NZ_CATNVD010000015.1, read as the reverse complement.
GGATTAATGCAGATCATCCGGAAGAGAAGCTCACTTCGGTCATTCATCTGGTGGGGAGCAATGATGTGGCAGATAAAGCAAAAGGGACTGCGATAACCTATGGCCTGAAATATTATCTGCTCAATAAATTCAACATTTCGCAAAATGGAGAGGAAGATCCGGATATGCACGGGAAAAAGGAAGCCTCCACGAAAAAGGAAGAGGCTTCTAAAAAGCCAGAGAGAGCCAAACAGACAGAAAATCCGAAAGTGGAAAAGCGCTCACAAAAGGAAAATCAGGTGAAACCTGCAAAAACAGAGAGCGTAGCTGTTCGAGCCTTTGTTCCGGAGGATGATCTGGATGACCGGCCGGAAGAGATAGAAACTGTAAAAAATCCACAAGTCCGTAATGGGAATGCTGTATCACTGGCTGGAAAGGCGCAGGAAGAAAAAGCGGTCAATCAAAAGAAAGAAGAGGCGGAACCAGATACCGCTTTGCCAGAGGAAGAACCCTTTGATGCGGATATTGAAGCAGAAGAGGAGTTTACGGTAGAAGAGGAAACGAACAGTGACGGGTTCCGAATGGTAACAGCGAAAGACGAAGTTCCTTTTTCTGAGGCGGAAACGTTTGAAGCAGAGGTACCATCCGTTGATCAGGAAGTGGAAAAGGCCAAATCCAAGATTTGTGATTTTGGACCGTATATGGGGCACCCGCTGGGAGATATGGCAAAAACACCGAAAGGCTGGGCAACACTGAAATGGATTGCAAACAGCTATCGAGGAGGGAATAAAGAAATGAAGGAAGCTGCCAGAGTCTTGGTGGAGGCAGAGGTTTATGCGGCAGCATAGAGACTGGAAGCGCACTTAGGTGCGCTTCTTTTTATAGAAAGGAACAATTATGGCCTATGCGGAATTATTTACTATAGCAGATGTAGCGGATCTTTTCGGCATTCACCGGCTGGGAAACCGACGGGATGAATTCCGTGTTGTCTGCCCTTTTTGCGGTGATACCAGAGGAAAATGTAGTTTTTGTGTCTGTAAAGACGGAGAAGTGAAAAACGTCTATCATTGTTTCCACTGTGGGGCTTCTGGAAATATGCTTACCCTGTATGCGGAACTGAAAGGCTTGTACGGAATCGACCAGTATAAAGAAGCGTACCGCCAGATTCGAAGCGAGCTGAAAAGAGAGACTCCTTTTATTCGGCAAACGGAATACAGGAAAGAAGAGAAAGCCCTGGACCACGCACAGGATCTTTATTATTTGGATGAAGTGTATCGTAGGATGCTTGCCATGCTTGATCTCAAAGAAAAGCATCGTGCGGATTTGTTAAAGAGGGGATTGTCTGAAGCGGCAGTGGAGCGGATGAAACGTGTGGGCTATCGGAGTACACAAAGCAGTGATTCCGAAAGGATTGCCAGAAAGCTGCTTTTGGAAGGGTATCACCTAAAAGGCGTGCCAGGTTTTTACGTCAACAGAAACGGGGACTGGGAAACCGCATTTTATCCAGCCAATTCCGGCTATCTTTGTCCGGTTTATTCGGCAGAAGGGATGCTGTGTGGGTTTCAGATCCGTTTGGATCATCCTAAAGATAAAAGAAAATATGTCTGGTTTACCAGCAGCGGTTTAAAAGGAGGAACTTCCAGTAAAAGTCTGGCAAGCCTTTCCGGAACCTTTTCCGGGTCTACGATCCGGGTGACAGAGGGAATCTTAAAAGCGGAGATCGCATACCAGATGACCGGACAGGCATATATCGGGGTTCCGGGCGTTTCCAATTATAAAGGACTGCAGGGGATTCTGGAAATGCTGAAGAAAAAGGGCTTGCGGACAGTCCTGGAATGCTACGATATGGATAAGATGCTTTCTTTGACGTGTCGGCAGGATTACAATGACACGTGCAAAAGCTGTGAAGAAAGAGCGGGCTATGTTTATGGCGTGGAATGTCCGAAAAAGAGACAGAAACGGGATATGATCCGCAGCGGATGTCTGAAGCTTTATGAAATCTGTGAAGAACTGGGACTGCAATACCGGCGGCTCACCTGGGATACGGATCAAAACGGCATATGGAGGGGAAATTATAAAGGAATTGATGACTGGATGCTCTGCCTGGAGAAAAACCGAAAGGCAGCAAAAAGTGCGTGAGATTTTACAGGAAATATAAACTATGCTATAATTCATTTAATGGAAAGCATACGGTAAAACAGAACAGATTTTCTTGTAGGGCAGATTCACACATGGTAAAATAGTAAGAGAGAATAGATGGAGGTGCAGTAGCTTATGGGAGTTTATTTGAACAGTAAAACTGCATATACCTTATACAAAAGCGAGACAGAAAAAAATTTTTTTGTAGATAAATCTAAAATACTGGAGGAATTATTTCCTCTGGTTCAGACTGGAAATAATCATATCTGTATTACCAGACCAAGGCGGTTTGGAAAAACAGTAACGGCAAATATGATTTCTGCCTTTTTTTCCGATGCCTGTGATGCAAGGGATATTTTTGATCCTCTGCTGATTTCCCAAACAGTGGATTATGATAAATTTCTCAATCAATTCCCAGTGATCCATATTTCATTTAATGAGCTTGGAAGCAGATGCAGTTCTTATAGAGATTATATTGATCGAATTGAAAATAGGCTACTGCGTGATTTCAAAAGGGAATACAGGAAACTGGACCTGGAAGGGATTGATAATGCAGCGGATGCTCTTTTGGAGTTGTATTCACAGGATGAAACGGCAAGGTTTATTTTTGTTCTGGATGAATGGGACTTTATTTTTCATCAGGACTTTATCACAGAGCAGGATAAGAAAGAATATCTGATGTTTCTTCGGAACCTTTTAAAAGACCGGCCTTATGTTCGGCTTGCCTATATGACAGGTATCCTTCCAATTGCGAAATACAGCAGTGGATCGGAATTAAATATGTTCAGTGAATTTACCATGGCATCGGAGGAGCGGTTTTCTGAGTATTTTGGCTTTACAGATCAGGAGGTGGATGCTTTATTTGCCCGTTACGAGAAAATGGGGATTGAATCTGCACAAGTAACCAGAGAAGGACTGAAAAAATGGTATGACGGATATCATACCAAGGGCGGAGAACGGTTATATAATCCCCGTTCTGTAGTCATGTCCTTATCCAATAATAATCTGGGAAATTACTGGACCAGCTCCGGACCGTATGACGAGATCTTTTATTACATTAAAAATAATGTAGATGCGGTAAAAGACGATCTGGCACTAATGGTATCCGGGCAGTCGATACCTGCAAAAATCTGGGAATATGCAGCAACCTCGCAGGAGTTAAAGACAAAAGAACAGATTTTTTCCGCTATGGTGGTTTATGGATTTTTGAGCTATGAAGACGGGGAAGTATTTATTCCGAATAAGGAATTAATGGATCAGTTTTCCGATATGCTAAAGCGGGAAGAGTCCTTGGGATATGTGTATCGCCTGGCAAAGGCGTCGGAAAAGATGCTGGAGGCAACCCTTAGGGGAGATACCGAAACCATGGAACAGATCCTGGAAGAAACCCACGAGATAGAAACTCCAATTCTCTCCTATAACCATGAAACAGAATTAAGCGCAGTGGTGAATCTGACTTATTTAGCTGCGAGAGATTATTATCGGGTGGAACGGGAAGAAAAAGCAGGCAAAGGATTTGTAGATTTTATTTTTTATCCGGAGATGCCTTCCGTAAAAACCGGGATGATTTTGGAATTGAAGGTAAATCACTCTCCGGAAGAGGCGATTGACCAAATCAGAGAGAAAAACTATCTGGTTCGTTTTACCGGAAAGAAAGCCAAAAACGAGAAAAAGATTGAGCGGATTTTGCTGGTGGGTATTGGATACGACAAACAGACGAAAAAGCACAGGTGTAAAATAGAAGAACAAAAACTGGTTTAAAACAGAAACCACAGCTGTCAGCAAAATGAAATCTCTCTGAAAGCAAAAATGTTGACAGAGAGATTTCATAAGAAGGGGTGTGATGTCATGAGTGAAGAAAAAAAACGACTTCCGGTAGGCGTGGAAAACTTTGAGCAGCTTATAAAGGATGGCTATTATTACGTAGATAAGACAGGACTGATCTCGGAACTGCTTACTAACGGCGGGATAGTAAATTTATTGACCAGACCAAGACGTTTTGGGAAAACCTTAACGATGAGTATGCTGGAATATTTCTTTTCGATTGAGGGGGATCCGGGCATATTTGATGGTTTGGGAATTTTAAAAGATTCGAAGCTGTGCGATGAATATATGGGAAAATATCCCGTGATCTCTGTTTCCTTAAAAGGAATTAATGCAGCTACTTATGAGGGCGCTTTTGATTTTGCTGTGCAGATTATGAAAACTGCAGCTGGCAGCATGCAGTTTCTTCTCGACAGTGAAGTTTTGAGTGACTATGACAAGTCGGAATATAAAGCACTTTTGGACAGCAGCATGAGTGAGGCTGTTTTTTGCGGCGGGTTAAGAAGGCTGTCGGAATTGTTGGAAAAGCATTATGGTACAAAAGTGATTTTATTGATTGATGAGTATGATGTTCCGTTAGCAAAAGCCTTTGCAAATGGATACTATGACCAGATGGTATTTCTGATTCGCAATCTGTTGGAACAGGCGTTAAAAACAAACAGCAGTCTGAAGCTTGCAGTGCTTACTGGATGTATGCGCATCTCGAAAGAAAGTATCTTTACAGGACTTAATAACTTTACAACCTTTACGATTGCAGATGTCGATTTTGATGAATATTTTGGATTTACAGATCAGGAGGTACGTGACCTTTTAACGTATTATGAATGTACGGATAAGTATGAAAGTATCAAAGAATGGTATGATGGATACCGCTTCGGAAACGTGGATGTATATTGTCCGTGGGATGTGGTTTCCTATCTTCGAAGTCTGCGCACAAACAGGGAAGCAATTCCTCAGAATTACTGGATCAATACAAGCAGCAACGCAGAAGTGAAGGAATTTATCCGGCAGTCGAAAAATCTGACCACAAAGCGGGAGATTGAGCGTTTGATGGCCGGGGAGAGTATCACAAAAACCATTCATCCGGAACTGACTTATAAGGAAATGTATGAGTCTATCGAGAATATCTGGAGCGTATTATTTTCAACTGGGTATTTAACGCAGTCCGGTCAGGTGGATGCGAGAAAGTTCAAGCTGCGGATACCGAATTTGGAAATCCGGGATATTTTTAAAACCCAGATTATGGAGTATTTCAAAGAAAGTGTTGCAAAAGACGGGGATACGTTGGGCAGATTTTGTGAGGCACTGAAAAATGGAGAGGAAAAGAAGGTTGAAGATATTTTTGAAAGTTACCTGAAAAAGACCATCAGTATACGGGACACCTTTGTAAGAAAGGAAATGAAAGAGAACTTTTATCATGGTATTCTGCTTGGAATTTTGGGCATCAAAGAAGAATGGGGGATATTTTCTAATCAGGAAACTGGAGAAGGCTACAGTGACATTCTGATCGAAATGGAAAACAGTGAGACAGCAATTCTGATCGAGGTGAAATACGCAGGTGACGGAAACCTTGACGCTGCCTGTGAAAGAGCTTTAAAGCAGGTAGAGACAAGAAAGTACGACGAGGAGCTACGGGAAAACGGAGTGAATGAGATTTTAAAGTATGGGATTGCATGTTATATGAAACGCTGCAAAGTAAAAGTACAAAGAAACGGAGTGATATAGTGACAAAGGTATTTAATGTTACGGGACCGTGTATACCAAAAAAACATTATATGGCTGATATGACAAGGCGTATTCGGCAAATCCAAAAGTTGGTAGATGCCGGATCGTATTTTACGATAAACAGAGCAAGACAGTATGGAAAAACCACAACGCTGGCCGCTCTGGATAAAGGACTTTCAAAGGATTATTTTGTACTCTGGCTGGACTTTCAGGATCTTGGAAGTATGGCTTTCCAGGATGAGGCGACTTTTTCTAAGGCTTTTTTGGAATTGCTTTTGCAGGAAATGCAGCGGCGCAATGCAGAAAAAACGCCGGATATGGCCGCGATTATGAAGGAGATGTACCATGCGGCAGAAACGTATACAACGGAAATGAACCTGATGGTCTTATCCAGATTTCTGCAGCGTGTCTGTAAGTGCAGCGAAAAGCCTGTCATCCTGATGATTGACGAAGTAGACAGCGCTTCTAATAATCAGGTGTTTTTGGATTTTCTTGCCCAGCTGCGCAGCTATTACCTGCAAAGAGATACCAAAGGAATCGTCACCTTCCAGTCCGTTATCCTGGCAGGGGTATATGACATTAAAAATCTGAAACGTAAAATCCGGAAGCCGGACGATCATAAAACGAACAGCCCGTGGAATATAGCGGCAGACTTTGACGTGGATATGAGTTTGTCCGAAGAAGAAATAGAAGGAATGCTCAGGGAATACGAAAAAGATCATGATACCGGTATGGATACCGGAAAAATGGCTGCGCTTTTGTATGCGTATACCTCGGGCTATCCGTATCTGGTGTCCAGACTTTGTAAGCTGTTGGATGAAAAAATCGGAGACGGAACCAAAACGAACAGTGCGTGGAATAAAGAAGGTTTTTTGGCGGCAGTACGGATGCTGCTGCTGGAAAATAATACACTGTTTGAGTCCCTGATTGGTAAACTTACCGATTATCCGGATCTGGAGCAGATGTTAAAAGAGCTGTTGTTTTTTGGAAAGCCGATCACGTATAATCCAACAAATCCGGTGATTTCCCTTGCAGAAATGTTCGGGTTTGTAAAAAATGCAGATGGCAGGGTGATTCCGGCAAACCGTATTTTTGATACGCTGCTTTATAATCATTTTCTTTCCCAGGAGGAGCTTCGGTCTTCGGATATGTATAAAGCTTCCCTGTTGGACAAAAATCTGTTTATTCGTGATGGGCATTTAGATATGAGGCGGGTTTTGGAAAAATTTGTAGAGCATTTCCACGAGTTGTACGGAAATCAGAAAGATAGTTTTCTGGAAGAGGAGGGTCGGCGCTATTTTCTTCTTTATCTGCGCCCCATCATCAATGGAACCGGAAACTACTATGTGGAAGCGCGTACCCGAAGCCTTGGAAGAACCGATATTATCGTGGATTATCGGGGAGAACAGTTTGTTGTGGAAACAAAAATCTGGCGGGGCAATGAATACCATTCCCGTGGCGAGCATCAGATAGCAGAATATCTGGAAGATTATGGATTGCAGACCGGGTATCTGCTTAGCTTTAATTTTAATCAGAAAAAGCAGATTGGAGTCCGGGAAATGGAAATAGAAGGCAGGAAGATTATAGAGGCTGTTGTTTAAACGAAAGTGCTGTTTAACGAACAGAAAAATCGGACAATCGAAAATATACAAGCGCCGTGTTACGGAATACAGAGAGCCGCCAGCAATGGCGGTTTTCTTCTTTTAAAATAGCGGGGTAGTCAGACAAAAGGGAAGCTGGAGAGGACAGCTTCTTTTTTGTTTGCCTATCATTGGCGTAGGAAAGGAGGGAAGACATGCAGATCCGGGATAAACCGAAAAAATCAAAACCAGAAAACAAAGCAGGCTATGAAAGGAGAACGAACATTTGGAAAAGAATCACAGAAAAAGATGGATTGCGGGTGCACTGGCTGTTGCTATGTGCTGCACTACGCTCTTTGGCTCAGGCGCTTTTACAAAAGCAGCCGGGACCGGTACCGCCTATGAGATACAGGAAACGGAAAAAACGGACAACACGGAGCTTTTTTCGGAGGTAGAAGTTATGCCAAAGCTGGAGCTTACTCTGGCAGCCGGAACGCCTTTTGCGGTTGAGACAGATTTTACGGATTTAAAGCTTCCGGAAGGGGAAACGGCAGAGCTAAAAATAGCAGCTATGCAAGATGGGAGTGCGTTTGATGTAAATGTTCCCGGAATTTATAAGTGTGTCTATCAAGTCACACAAAAGACAGGGGAAACGTATCTGCTTGCCAGAAATATCATAGTCACATCAAGGGAAGCAGAAACATCAAAAGAGCAGCAAAACAGCAGTCAGGAAACAAGCACAGAAGAGACAGAACCAGCGACAGAAAAGGCGACTGGGATAGTGTCAGGAACGGAAGCCGGTGTTTTTCAGGAAGAATCTTCAGATGCCAAGGAACCGGAGGACACTCCTTCAGATGAGGAAAGGATAGAAGTACCGGACGAAATATCGAAAGGGTCCATGCAGATATTCAAAGAAGGAGAAGTTTTGAGCGGGGCACAGGCAACAGAAGGCGGCGTGACGTTTCGATATACGAAACAACCGCAAAAAGACGCTGTTTATCATGTTTATGCAGAGACAGAGGTAAAAGGCACTGATGGGAGATTGATTTATAAAAAAGGCGAGCTTGTCAAAGAAGCGCTGGTTACCGGGGAGGAGGGCAGCACAGAGCTTTTGGAGCTTCCTTTTGGCACATACCGGGTAATAGAAGAAAAAGCTCCAGATAATTTTATCTGCATGGGAGAAGCAAAAGTGATTACGCTTGCAGATGGAAAAGAGGAAGGACAGGTTTCTTTTACAAATGAAAGACAAAAAGCGGAAGTTTCTGTAGCCGGGGAGGATAAAGAGACAAAAAACACACTTGCAGGAGGAATTTACGGATTATACGCGGCACAGGACATAACTGCTTCCGATGGTTCCGTGGTTGTAAAAAAGGATACCCGGCTGGAAACGGTTACAGCGAATGAAGAGGGAAAAGTAGTCTTTCAGTCAGACCTTCCCATCCGGCAGTCTTACTATATAAAAGAAGAAAAAGCCCCTGATGGATATTTCCGCAATACCAAAGATGTTTATTCGTTTTCGTTTTCCTATACCAATGACAGGGAAGCAAAGCTATTTTTTACCCATATATTTTCCCATGAACGGGTGGATGCGGCCATTTTGTTGACAAAGGAAGATGTCGAAACGAAAAATGTACCACAGGGGGATGCGAAATTTCAAGGAGCGGAATATGGCATATTCGCAAGAGAAGATATTGTCCACCCAGATCAGAAATCCGGTGTGCTTTACCAGGCCGGGGAACAGGTAGCCACCATGACCGTAGATGAAATGGGAAATGCAGAAGCAAAGGACCTTTATCTGGGAAAATATTATGTCAAAGAACTGACACCGCCGGAAGGGTATTTACCCGATCCCAAGGAACACAATTTAAACTGTGGATATGAAGGGGATATGACGAAAACGGTGATCCGCACGACTATTTCCAAGACACAGGTAAAAAAGCAGCCTTTTCAGTTGATTAAAGTAGTAGATAACGAACAGACAGATCTTTTAAAAGGAGCTGGATTTTCTGCTTATTTGGAAAGCAGCCTTAAGAAAAATGAAGAGGGAACCTACGATTTTTCCAACGCTGTACCTGTTGTTTTGACGCCAGGTGGAAAGACCGAACTCATTACAGATGAACGTGGCTATGTCTGTTCTGTTGCGATACCGTATGGAAGCTATATCATACGGGAAACAACTGTTCCCCATAACCTGACTCCGGCAGAAGATTTCAAAATTGTGATTTCGGAAAACCAAACGGAACCGCAGGTTTGGAAGATACTTGTGAAATCGGAATTTCAGGCGAAACTAAAAATTGTTAAGTTGGATGAGGACACTAAGAAAAGCGTGCTTTTATCAGGCACAGAGTTTAAAATATATGATCTGAAGAATGAAAAATATGTGGAGCAGGTTACCTCTTATCCGTCTACGGTCGTCCATAAATCTTATTTTACGGATGAAACCGGCTGTCTGATCCTTCCGGATGCGTTGCCCTGCGGATCCTACCGCATTGAGGAAGTAACCGCGCCAGAGGGATATACGCTGAATCCGGAATATATAGAGGTCAAGGTAGACAGCAATACCGCCCATGAGACAGAAGAAATCAGCAGCGAAGCTGTCATTACCGTGCCTTATGCCAATCGTGCCACCAAAGGAAGGCTTGTTATAAAAACAGTGGGAGAATCCCTTGAAGCTTACAAGAAAACCTTTCATTATGCAAAAAAATCGTTACCCGGCGCTGCGTTTGATCTATATGCAGCTGAAACCATCTACACACCGGATCACCAGAAGGATGCACAGGGAAAACGGTGTGTGGAATATGAAAAAGATGTGCTGGTTGCTACGGCCGTAACAGATGAGAACGGGGAAGCAGTAGTAGAGGATCTGCCGCTTGGCACGTACCGTATTGAGGAAAAGAAAGCGCCGGAAGGCTTCGTATTAAAGAATCCTGCACAGGAAGTAACCTTTTCCTACGAAGGCCAGAATATGCCGGTGGTTGTGAAGGAAGCCCTTTTTGAAAATGAGCGGCAAAAAGTAGAGATCACCGTAGAAAAACGGGATGCAAAGACCAGCCATGTCCTATCTGGCGCAGTGTTTGGACTGTATAACCAGGAGCCGATCCGAGCAGGGGAGAATATTTTGGTAAAAGAAGATACGCTGTTAGAAAAAGTCACAAGCAACGAGCAGGGCAAGGCGGCATTTGAGACAGACCTGCCATTTGGTACTTATTATGTCAGGGAATTGAAACCGCCAAAAGGGTATGCTTCTTCTGACGAGATTTTGGAGTTTTCTGCAACATATCAGGGGCAGGAGATTCCGGTTATCAGCCTTTTTGCAGTAAAGAAGAATAAACCAACGCAGGTAGCGATTACAAAAACAGACCTTGTAACCGGGGCGGATCTGGACGGGGCATCTTTGCACGTGCTAGACGATACCGGTAAAACAGTGGATTCCTGGGTTTCTGTCAAGGGGAAACCGCATGTACTCAAAGGACTGAAAACAGGGAAAACATACACCCTGTGGGAAGAGACCGCACCATATGGGTATCTGCTTGCGGACCAGATTACTTTTACTGTTGCGGATACAGAAGAGATACAAAAAGTCACCATGACCGGTACGGTTCCGACTGCACAGCTACTTATTAACAAAAAAGGGGAATTCTTAGATAAAGTGACATTTTCCGAACATTCCAAAAATATAGTGGAGCATTTTTTTGAATATATCAGCGGCAGTTTACAGAACGTAACCTTTGAAGTTTATGCAGCTGAGACGATTAAAGCTGCAGATGGGGTAAGTCCGGATTATTATGGGGCAGACGAACTGATTGCCACGATCAAAACAAACAGGAGCGGAATTGCTTCTCTGGAGCAGCTTCCTCTTGGAAGGTATTATGTAAAAGAAGCGGCTACAGAATACGGGCATGTGCTGGATGAAAAACGAAGATATGTAGATTTGACTTATCGCGGTCAGGATACGCCAGTGGTTTTTTATGATGAAAACTGGCAGAACAGTCGTCAGCGGATACAGATTGAAATCCTGAAAAGGGAAAAGGGATCAGATTACAATCTTTCCGGTGCAGTGTTTGGACTTTTTACAAAGAAGGACATTCTCTCCCATACAGGAGCTGTACTATTAAAGGCAGATAGTTTGATTGAGCTAAAGACCACTGGGGAGGATGGAAAAATACGGTTTGTGGCAGATCTTCCGGTGGGAGGAAGCTATTATGTCAAGGAGCTTCAGGCCCCAGAAGGATTTGCAAATCGTGGAGAAACGCAGGAATTCGTATTTGCAGACCAGGGTGGAAATACTTCCTATTCTTTTGTATTTGAGGGGGAACCTACGGTAGTAGAAATCCATAAAATAGATCAGACGACAAAAAAAGCACTTCCGGGTGCTACTTTGGAAGTGCTGGATGTGGCTGGGAATGCAGTAGAGACATGGGTTTCTGAAAATAAGCCCCATGTGATACATGGACTGATGGCGGGAAAGACGTATAAGCTGGTAGAACAATCTCCGGTAAACGGTTATGCTACCGCAAAAAGTATGGAAATTGTGGTGGAAAACACGGCAGCTGTCCAGAAATATGTGATGGAGACAGATATGATAAAGGCAGAATTTTCTAAGACTGATCCGACAGGCTCCTGGGGAATATCGGGAGCAAAGCTGATGCTTCTTGATGAAGCGGGCAAAACCGTAGAAAGCTGGACATCTACAGGAAAAACGCACCAGATTGAAAAACTTCCGGTTGGAAGTTATATCCTTCATGAAAAGCAGGCGCCAAAAGGATACCTGCTGGCAGAAGATTTAAAATGCGAAGTTAAAGATATCGGCGAAACTCAGGTGGTAACTATGAAGGATTCCCGTCCCGTGGGACGATTGGTAATTAAGTGTACGGATAGCAACAGCAAACAAGCGCTTGCCGGCGTCACATTTGTTTTACGGGAAAAGAAATCAGGGAAAGAGGTGGGAACATTGGTAACAGATGCGACCGGCACGGCAAAGAGCAAGGCACTTCCAACGGCTGTTTACGAGGATGGAATTTATGTTGAAGATCTGGAATATGTGTTGAAGAAAACAAAAATGCCAAACGGATATGGTGTGGATGAGAAGGAGATTTCGGTTGTTTTTCCATATAAGGATTCCCAAACCAAAGAAATTATTGTTACGAAGGAGCTGACAAGCATAGAAGGATCTGAAAGTGAGAAGCAGCATGCTACAGACAGCGGTGCAAAGATATGGTTACCAGCAATGCTGGCTCTTTTTTACCTTGGTGGGATTATAGCAATTATTTGGTATCAGAAAAAGAAAAACTGATTGTAAAAGGACGGGGCTACTGCATTGGCAGTGGCCCTTTTTTTCGTTAGTAGGAGAAATGAACATTGAAGCGTTAAAAACAGTTATGATCATAGCGGTATTGCTAACGCCATTGAATTTTAGTGTTTGTGTGTTATTTGGAATAGGACGTATGTGTGAAAAAGGTATTCAAGTTTGAATATCTGGATGAAATGGAAAGCAAGAAATAGGAATTTATATTTAAAACTGGAAAGGCATTTTGTGTACATTACTTATGGAAATAAGCCTCAAATGTTTCAGAAGAGATATTACGTTTACCTGTGTTATAGATGGAACTCTTTTGAAGTGGTTTACCATTAAGATTTTAATGTGGTCCTATGTCAAGATTTAGTACAAGTTAAAATGAGGTTTTCCTCATCTTAACCTGCCATCTGCAATTCGCCCTGCTGAAGCCTACGATACAGCTCTTCATAATCATTTGGTGACATATAATCACAGTGACTATGAATTCGTTTCGTATTGTAGAATGCTTCTAAATATTCGAAAATCAAACGATATGCATGATCATAATCTCGAATCTTAAACCGATTCAGCCATTCTCTCTTAATCAGGGAGTGGAACGACTCAATACATGCATTATCCCATGGATATGCCTTTTTAGAATAACTACACTGCATGGTTGCGGTTACACGTTTGTATTCTTTTGATACATACTGGCTTCCGCGGTCTGAATGCAAAATTAAAGGTTTATCGATATTGCGTCTTGCTTTGGCTTTCTTTATTGTTTCAATCACGCAGGATACTTCCAATGTTTTGGAAAGTGTCCAGGCAATGATTTTTCTGGAATATAAGTCCATAATACTGGTCAGATAAACAAATCCGTCTATCGTCCAGATATATGTGATGTCAGAACACCAAACAGCATTTGGTCGTTCTGGATGAAACTGTTCATCAAGGATATTTTTTAATTCGCTGCTGAAGTCAGAATCTTTGGTCGTGATGGTCCATGGCTTGCTCCATTGAGCTTTGATGCCCATTTGTTTCATATACTTACCAACGGTACGCTCGGAGATGATTTCTCCTGATTTACGCAATTCCCTGGTAATTTTAGGGGCACCATAATTCTGTTTAGATTCATCATAAATATCTTTGATTTTAGCTTTTACGGCTTCACGTCTTTTTTCTGTATTAGAAGGAACACGTTTTAGCCATGCATGATAACCAGAACGAGAAACGCCAAGATGTTTCAACATTCCGGAGACAGAAACCCGGCGTTTTGCCTTATGGGCAGTTTCTGCCATCTCCTTAACTTCGAGATAAATGGCTTCCGTCATTTTCCCAGAATGTTGATTGCTTTTTTTAATACTTCAAGGGCATCCTGTGCATCTCGTAATTCTCGTTTTAATCGTGCGATTTCTTTTGCTTCATCAGAAGCATAGTTACCGGAACCACGGCTTTCAATATCACCTGTTTCACGCAGTTCTTTCTGCCAGCGTGATAATGTCTGCTGACTGATTCCTAAGTTTGTAGCACAGCCTTGCAGTCCTAAGTTCTTGTGATCATGATAATACTGGACTGCATCCAGCTTAAATTGTTTGTCATAGTGCTTTGCCATAATGAGTTCCTCCTTCAGTGCGGTACCTACATTGTACCATGATTTTTCTTATAAGGAATTCTCATTTTGACTTGTACTATTTATATTCTAGCACCAATGCTGATGTAAGAAGAAATGGCTATTTTATAAAGAAAAAGACAGTTTATGAAATAAAAAAGACGATTTATGAAATAGCTATATAGATTCAGGAAAATAATGTTAGGATGTTTATATTCAGATTTATTTGAAAAAATTTTTGATTTTATTAAAAAGAAGGAGGAGAGAACATTGTTTTTTAGAAAAATTTAAAGCTGGCACAAGAAAGGAGGTTTCATTCGTAATCAGAAGTGGAATTAATGGAATTTCTGTAATTATGTGAGGACAAATAGCAAATGAAAATTTTTTGATTTGCAAAGTTTCCAATGGGCTAATTGAACTTGCAAAGATTGTAGTGGAGTGTTACGGAGAAAAATGGAGAACGTATAGTACGATATAAAAGGAAAGTGCTGTACTTTTGATTTTGTGGGATTGGAAGAATAGACTTTAAAGAATTTGGTCAGAGATGAGTAATGGAAGAGAGAAAACTAAACGGCTGCATTTTTCAAAAATGAGATGGGAGAGAGTAATAATGAAGAAAAGAAAATGGGTATTACCAACAATAATAGTGATTATTGCGACTTTAATGTTAACTTTTGCAACAGTTAAGATTTACAATTTAATGTTTGGAGGTGGTTTAGGGATTACTACTACCGATCTTATGGATGCATTGAATGCCTGCAAGATTCCACTGATTATAGTGGGAGTGGTAATTGTTGCAGGGATTGTTGTAATAGTGTTAGCGAGTAAAATGGAAAAGATAAAGAGAAAACTGGTTCGGATTCAAGCTCCGATTGCAATGATTTTATCTGTTCTGATTGCTGCAAATTGGATTATGTTGGATATTGAATATTCTATATTTAATAGTATTTTTAGCGAAGAAACAAAAGTATCAGAAGAAACGTTGGAAACCGGGCGGAAAATAGCTGATCAGATTGCTTCAGAGGGAATTGTTTTATTGAAAAATGATGATAATGGATTGCCGATAAAAAAAGGAACAAAATTAAATTTATTTGGATGGTCGAGTGTTCGCCCACTTTATGGGGGAACCGGATCGGGTGCAACAAGCGAAGAAAAGTCTACAACATTGATACAGGGATTAGAGAATGCAGGATATGAAGTAAATACGGAACTGATTGATTTTTATGAAAAATTTCGTTCAGAAAGGCCAGTTGGGACAATACGTTTGAGAGAATTGGGCTCAAAAAAAGGTGATTGGACAATTCCGGAACCTACTATAGAAGAATATGAAGAAGCAGAAATTTTTAAAAAAGCAGTAGAATTTTCCGATACGGCGCTGATTGTTATCAGTCGTACTGGTGGAGAAGGGTTTGATGTGCCTCAAAGTTTGACAAAGACCGATGAGCACAATGTTCAATATGGAGAACTTGCCCAGTACTATACTTTTGGAACTCAAGAAGATGATTTGGATGCAAAAAAAAGTTATCTTGAATTAAGTAATCGAGAGAGTAAAATGGTAGAACGAGTTTGCAAAGAATTTGACAATGTGGTTGTGGTGGTGAATTCATCTAATGCGATGGAACTTGGATGGCTTGAAGATTATGAGAGTATTAAAGCAGCAGTGTTATGTGCTGCACCTGGAGAAGTAGGATTTGATTCATTAGGACGGGTACTCAATGGCGAAGTCAATCCTTCAGGACATCTGGCAGATACATATGTATATGATTTATTAAATACGCCTACTGTAAATAATTTTGGCGGTACATCTTATGATAATTATGCAGAAGTAACGGGCAGTGAAGAGAATGTAGCGAAATTCTTAAACTATTCCGAAGGTATTTATGTGGGATATAAGTTTTATGAAACAGCCGCTGAAGAAGGGTTAATAAATTATGAAGAAGTTGTGCAGTATCCTTTCGGATATGGAATGAGTTATACAACTTTTGAGTCGAAAATTGCAGATGTAAAAGACACAGGAGACGATATTACGCTTAGTATAGATGTGACAAATACAGGTGATACGGCAGGTAAGTATGTGGCGGAAATTTTTTATAATCCACCGTATACGAACGGAGGAATAGAAAAGGCATCTGCAAACTTGATTGAATTTGCAAAGACAGAATTGTTAGAACCAGGGGCATCTCAAACATTAGAGATTACATTTGCATATGAAGATATGTCTTCTTACGATTCGGAATGTATTAAGAGTGAAAATGGTGCATATGTGTTAGAAGCAGGAGAATATGAAATCAATCTTTGCTCAGATTCGCATACCATAATTGATACATATGTTACTGTTGTAGAAGAAGATATTATATATGATGAAGAACATGAGGGGGCGCGATCTTCCGATAAAGAAGTAGCACAGAATCATTTGGGATTTGCAGAAGGTGATGTGGAGTATTTAAGTCGAGCCGATGGGTTTGCAAATTATGAAAAAACGATAGCTGCTCCGACAGAGTTTAGTATGAATGAAGAAGCACTTGAGAATTATACAAGTTTTACTACGTTTAATGCAGCAGATTATGATGATGAAGATATCGAAATGCCGATAACTGGAGCAGATAACGGAGTCATGCTTTCGGACTTGACTGGAGTAGATTATGATGATCCCAAATGGGATGCGTTATTAGATCAGTTGACGGTAGATGAAATGGCTCAATTATCAGCTGATGGAGGATATCATACAATTGCGATTGAAAAAATCGGACTTTCAGCAACGGAAGACTGTGATGGGCCTACGGGTGTTCATAGCAATTACAATGCAGCTGCAGGTGTTGGATATCCGGGGCAGGTTATGTTAGCATGCACTTGGAATAAAGAATTGGCAAAAGAAAAAGGAATTCAGATAGCGAAAGAGTGTGCGGAAATTAATTGTGCAGGATGGTATGGCCCGGCTATGAATATCCATAGGAGTGCATTTGGTGGAAGAAATTTTGAATATTATTCCGAGGATGGATACCTGTCGGGCGTTATTTCGGCAGGAGAGGTAGCAGGTGCAACAGAAAATGGACTTATTTGTTATGTCAAACATTTCGCATTTAATGAACAGGATAACTATAGACAGAATGGTATTTGTACATGGACAAATGAGCAGGCTGCTAGAGAAATTTATCTTAAAGCATTTGAGTATCCGGTAAAAGCAGGGGCAATGGGTGTTATGACTTCAATGAATGCTATTGGAACTATTTGGAGTGGTGGTTCAGAAGCGTTATTGACTGATATCCTACGAAACGAGTGGGGATTTAATGGTTCTGTTATTACTGATGCGATGGCTGGAGGCTGGTATATGAATCAAAATTTAGCTATTCGTACCGGAGGTACAAAAATGTTAGCGTTCAGTATTACAGAAGATTTTTATATTGACCGCGATTCTGCAGGTACAGTTAATGCATTACGAAATGCAGCACATGGAACACTATATGCATTGGCAAATTCTAATGTAATGATGAGAACAGTAGAAACACCTAATTGGGTAATTGCTCTATATGTAGTAGATGTAGTTGTTATTCTTGCACTAGTGGCATGGGAAATAATTGCCTTTAACAGATATCGTAAAAATAAGAAAAAACAACAAGAAGGATAAAAAACGAATGTTATGATGAGGCAATTAACATGCTGGTTTGAATACGCACTATAAAATATGAAAAGGAAAAAGATGGTTGTCATTAGCCATCTTTTTCCTTTTCATGAAAAACTTAGAGAGGGCAGAAATGTCCTTGTAAGAGGCGCAAACTGTGATTTATCTTTCGGCGTTTGATTGGAAACAGTTATTTATTATGGTAGGATAGGCGGATGAAAAATTCAACCGCTACTCTATGAGAAAAGAATATTGCGGCATCTAAAACAGTTATGATATAGCGGTATTACTGATGAGATTAGGTGCGTGCGTCTGCATACTGTTTGGCATGTGGTGTATAGAATGAAAGAAAACCAAAAGCAGGAGGTCAAAGCAGAAGAAATGGGAGGATACAGGGAGAGAATGCAGAAAATAGAATGATAGTTTTATTGACAACTGCATATTATTTCAACGTAATTCAATGTGTAGCGGTCCATATCGTTTTGATAGATAAATTTGAAGTAAATTATAGAATCAAACACCACAAAGAATAGAAATGGTATTGCCAATGGTGGATATTGAGAAGGTATTGCAAAAACGCTTGAATCAGCTTATAATATAGCTATGCTGGAACTGGTATAAAAACACATATTAAATATGTAAGAAAATATAGAAGACTGTAGCTTCTATATCAGTGACAGTACCTTTCTTACGAAAATATAGAAAGGAGATACAAAAGATGCAGCAAAAAATACAGTGGCATCCTGCTTTCTGTAGTGCCATGGAACTTGAGTTCTTGGATGATTCTGAAAATCTGTTGTTTGACCGGGAGTATAACCTCAGCTCAAAACCATTGCAGATTGACCTGCTCATTGTGACGAAGAAGAAAGATCTTGTACTAAAAAGTATTATCGGAAAAATCTTCCGCAGCCATAATATCATGGAGTTTAAATCTCCACGTGATGGATTGGGAATCGATGATTATTTCAAAGCGTTGGCGTACGCCTGTTTGTACAAATCTTTTGGAACGTCTGACAATGCAATTTTGGTAGAGGATATCACGGTCACGTTAGTCCGTGACCTGAAGCCGAAAAAACTGCTTGCATGGTTTACAGAAAATGGCTATGCAGTAGAGAGACCTTATGGTGGGATCTACTACATCAGAAAAGAAGGGTTTTTCATAACGCAGGTGGTAGTAACGTCTGAGGTCAGCCGTGAAGAATCGCGATGGTTAAGCCGGCTGACAGAAAATCTCACGCAGCAGGATATGCGGACAATGGTGTCGGATATGCAAAAGACACAGGGGAAACATGAACGTGAGTGCGCAGACGCTGTTTTGGAAGTCGTTATGCGTGCAAATACTGAACTATTTCACACAGCAAAGGAGGAGGCAGATATGTGTAAAGCGTTAGAAGAACTGATGGCTCCTGAAATCGAGGCGATAAAACAAAAAATTCTTACAGAGGGACTTGCAGAAGGCCGAGCAGAAGGCCGAGCAGAAGGTCGCGAAGAAGGTCGAGCAGAAGGTCGCGAAGAAGGTCGTGCAGAAGGAGAAAGCAGGCTTAGCAGCTTGATAAATGTACTTCTGAAAGCGAGACGTTTTGCCGATGCTGAGAGAGTAACCGAAGATAAAGTTTATAGGCAGAAATTATACCAAGAGTATAATCTTTGAAATTCAAACTCAGCCTTGCGCTGTTTTCCACACAGCAAAGAATGAGACGGATATGTGTAGAGTATTAGATAAATGGCAAGATTCCTTTTCCGGTGAAGCATGGATTACAATGTCGTTAAGACGATCTGCTGTGACTTGTCGGTGGAAGGAAAAATATGTTCAGAAGTATCAAAATAATAAGGCTGCGCTGATAGTAAAAAAGGTCGGAGAAATCCGGCCTTTTTTATAAAGGACAAAAGAAAACTTTTCTGTGTGTATTAGGTATAATATAGATAGAATATTGCTATCTAATAGGCGCAAGGAGGTGTTGGCATGAATATTTGTCCATTTGTAGCAATTCGCCCAAATTGCAATAAGATTGATTGCAGAACTGGTTTTTCTTACTAAGAACGGCGCGGGAGATTTGGTCGTTATGGATATTGAAACTTATAATTGGAAAGAAAAAATGTTGAAGTTCCGTGAGGAATTCTTAGGAGTTGAGAAAGACAGAATAGTAGGCAGAGTCGGTTGTATCCCTGATGAATTGGACGTTGACCTTGATGAGGTGATTGTAGAGGTGTAGCCTATGGCAGAGAACAAGAGATACAAAGTCATTGTTTGTGACAGAGCCAAGAGGATGTTGGGAACACATATCTGCTTTATGGCACATGGCAACAAGGGGTAATTTATTATTGAAACAGTTATCGTCAAACAGTAAAGGCTTGAGCCTTGACAAATTTGCTTGATTTCAAGAGTAAACCAAGAGTCGGTTTACTTTTTTTTTAGTTGAGATAAAATGATGTTGAAAGGGGGAAGACGATGGATGCGAAAAAAACTGGTAGATATATTAGTGATAATAGAAAAAAGCATGGACTGTCACAAAAAGAACTGGCAGATAAATTAAATATTACTGATAAAGCTATAAGTAAATGGGAAAGAGGTCTGTCGTTTCCTGATATATCCTTACTTATTCCGCTTTCAGAAATATTGGAGATAACTCTGTATGATTTATTGACTGGAGGAAATAAAGATGAATAAAAGTGAAGCTGAATATGTGATTAAAGATACAATTGAATATGCTAGTAAGGAAATCGAAAAAAGTAAAAAGAAAGCTCGAAATGGTATAATTATTACAATATGTAGTTTTTTGTTTATTATTGTTGCTGCATATCTTTTTGGGGGAATGGAGATGCCAGTAAAATATACGGAAAATATTGTTTCTGTGACTATACCAGAAGATAAAGGTTTAGATATTTCAGTGAATTTAAAAAATTATAAATCTGCAAAATGTGTTTTGGTAAACCAAAGTAATGATACATATGATTTATATATTGGAATTACACAAACGTTTTATACAAAGATGGTTAAAAGTGATGAACACCTTATAAGGGCTGGAAATGGACTTATCATAGATTTTAACTCAGGAAAAGTAATTAAATCTATGCCGGGAAATGACTTTGCAGAGAAAATTATGCATGTATATTATATTGATAATTTGACCGATAAAATGATCAATATGGATAATAGTGAACTCGTTAATTATGATGAGAAAACACTTGTTTGGACAAGATAATTTAACATTGGAATATACAAAAAATATGAGGAAATAAATCGTGTTTTTTCAAAAAACCAGAGAAAATTTGATGGTTTATTGACATATGCCATAAACGATGTATAATGAAGACAGAGGTGGTGGTATGCCAAGACCAAGAAAGTGTAGGAAAGTATGTAATATACCTGAAATTCAGGAATTCCGCCCGGTAAGGGAAAAGTTATATTCGTCTGTTATTATCTTGTCGGTAGATGAGTATGAAACCATTCGCTTGATAGATAAAGAAGGGTTTTCTCAGGAAGAATGTAGTAAGTTTATGCAAATTGCAAGGACGACAGTTCAAACGATTTATGATTCCGCTCGAAAGAAGATGGCGGAGGCTCTTGTAAGTGGATATACATTAAAAATCGAAGGCGGAAGTTTTAGAGTATGTGATGGTAAGGATGAGCAATGTCGGTGTATGGGATGTCCCAAACATTATCGGAATCAGATTGGCATACAACGAGAGGTAGATGGTAAAATGAGGGTTGCGATTCCATTGGAGGACAACAAAACCGATGTCTGTAGTGTTTAGCAAGAGCACCGCATTTTCTTTTTCAGGATGGGAATATCGGAAGAATTGTGGAAAATCCGGCGGCAGAAATCCAAGGCGGAGCCGGGATACAGGCAGCTCAGTTTTTGGTAGATCAGGGAGTAGATGTGCTAATTACTGTGCGATGCGGACAAAATGCCGCAGATGTATTTGGAGCAGCTGGAATGAAAATATATAAATCAGAAGGAAAAGTAGCAACAAAAGTTCTGGAGGATTTTTATGCCGGTAGGTTGAAAAAATTGACACATTTTCATGATGGTTTTCAGGGAAACATGTAGAGTGAGTTGCAAATGGAGGTTTGCAGAAAAGAGGTTTATTATGAAGATAGCAATTCCTATGGAAGAAAAGAGTATTAATACTAATATTTGTGTGACTTTTGGACGTGCTTTGTTTTTTTTGATTTTTGATACAGATACAGAGGAAGAAAAATATATAGAGAATCCAGCGCTATCTGCTCAGGGCGGAGCTGGAATTAAAGCGGCACAAGCTGTTATTGATGCAGGTGTGGAAGCGGTGATTCTTCCAAGATTGGGACAAAATGCAGCGGAGGTTTTTCAGACTGGACAAATTGTATTATATAAAGCAGAATTTGGTTCTGCAAAGCATAATATTGAATTATTGAAAGAGTGTAAATTATCAAAATTAACAGAATTTCATTCTGGTTTTCATGGACGTGGAGGTAGATAATGAATATAGCAGTTTTAAGTGGAAAAGGTGGAACCGGGAAAACTTTCGTTTCCTGTAACCTGGCTTCTGCGATTGAGAAATCTGCTTATATTGATTGCGATGTTGAAGAACCAAATGGACATTTATTTTTTAAACCTACAGATGTTTGTTCTCAAAAGGTATGTGTGAAAATACCACAGATTTTAGCAGATAGATGTAATCACTGTCGCAAATGTGTTGATTTCTGTCATTTTAATGCTTTGGCATTCATCAAAGAGGAACCGATGCTGTTCCGTGGGGTCTGTCATTCTTGCGGAGGCTGCAAAATTGTATGTCCAAATCAGGCAGTTGTAGAAAAAGATTATTCAATAGGTGAGATTCGTACTGGTAAGCATCGTTCTATTATTGTAAAAACAGGAATTATGAACATAGGTGAAGAAAGCGGCGTTCCGATTATTCGAGAATTGATAAAGAATTTACCTTGTAAGAATAATATCATAGACTGTCCACCGGGAAGCGCTTGCACAGTGATGGAAAGTATCAAAGAAGCAGATTATTGTGTGATTGTTGCGGAGCCAAGTATTTTTGGAGTTCATAATTTTCAGATGGTTTACAAGCTTGTAAAAATATTAAAAAAACCATTTGGAATTGTGATCAATAAAGTGAATGATTTGAACAATCCGATGCAGGAATTATGTGAGAAACTTCAGTTGCCTGTTTTAGAACAGATTCCTTTTGCGTGTGAGATTGCAGCACAGAATGCAGCAGGAAATCTTGTATACGAAACGAACCAAAAGGCAAAAGAAATATTTGAACGATTATATGCCAAGATATCGGAGGTGGTAAAATGAAAAAACTTCTGATACTAAGTGGAAAGGGCGGGACAGGAAAAACAACAGTTGCAGCGTCAATGATTGAACTTTTTGCTGCAAAAGCATTTGCGGATTGTGATGTAGATGCACCGAATCTACACCTTGTTGAAAATAGGAATGTGTTACCGGATAGGAAAGACTTTCATGGTTCTCAAAAAGCTGTAATTGATAAGTTACGCTGTATGTTTTGCGGCGCATGTGCATCAAATTGTCGATTTGATGCCATAAAACTTGTGAAATCAAAATATATCGTAGATGAATTTGCATGTGAAGGATGTGGCGTTTGTGAGCAGATTTGTCCGGCAAAAGCGATACATCTGGAAGACGATATCGCTGGAGAATTGATGCTTTATAAAGAGGAGAGAACTTTTTCTACAGCGAAATTGAAAATGGGTAGAGGAAATTCCGGCAAACTTGTGACGGCAGTCAAACAGCAATTAGTAAAAAATTCGGAAGAAGAATTTGCTATCATTGATGGTTCACCTGGTATTGGATGCCCGGTAGTTGCTTCTATAAGCGGAGTGGATATGGTGTTAATTGTAGCAGAACCCTCACAATCAGGAATTTCAGATATGGAAAGAATACTGGATACGGTTTACCAGTTAGATGTTCCAGTAGCAGTTTGTATTAACAAATATGATATTTCATTGGAAAAGACAGAAGAAATTATCTCTTTCTGTGAAGAAAATGAAATTCCGTTTGTTGGGAAAATCCCATTGGATGAGACGGTAACGAAGGCTCAAAATAATGGAAGAAGTGTAATTCATATAGACTGTCCTGCGTCAAGGGCAATCCAAGGGATATATGAGCAAACAAAAAATTTATTAAATGTATAAAGGAGACTAGGCTATGAAAATCGCAGTATCTTGTAATGGAAATCAAATTTGGGCACATTTTGGACATTGTGAGAATTTTATGATTTATGAGACAGAAAATAGTGAGATTATTTCTGAGCAATCTGTTCCGAATCCAGGACATAAGCCCGGATTTCTTCCAAATTTTCTTGCTGATATGGGCGTAAATACTATTATCTCTGGTGGTATGGGCGGTGGAGCTGTTGATATTTTTAATGAGCGCAATGTAGAAGTAATTCTTGGCGCACAAGGAGATGCGAAAATGGCTGTGAAAGCATATCTTCGTGGTGAATTAAAATCCACAGGTTCTATTTGCCATGAACATGAACATGCAGATGACTGTGGTGAACATTAAATACTTAAAAAATTTCGATTCTGAGACAATAGGCGGGGTGGGATTCTTAGGAATCCTGCCCCATTGTTGTGTTTGAAAGTTTTTTTTGCTTTGTTATATAAAAGTGCCTGTTTTATTGCATAGCAAACAAACCTTCAAGTACCAGTTTAGTAAAATGAATGGGTTACCAGAAAAATACGAGTTTTGAGACGCTGGAAATTTCGAATTCCAGAGGATGTTCGTTTCAGGACTTTTAATTTTGTTGTTGAAGCCTTCGGTTGAAAAAATAATATCCCCACGGGGGGCTTACAGAGCAAAAAATTCAATGCTATAATAATGGCAATGTGCCTTTGAGAAAAGACAGCACTTTCTCAAAGCAGTAATCATCATTACAGGGGTATTAGTATTTATTATGCAGGGAAAACAGAGACTAAGCCACAGAAAACACAAACATTATTTTGTGATTTTCGGACTGTTGGTTTTAGTAATTATACTAGGTATTGGATGTTTATTTTTAGGATATTCTCATATGTCAGCGGGGGAGTGCATTTTGGCTTTGACCGGACAGGGCAGCGCTGCAAGTGTGCGGATCGTATGGAATATTCGTATTCCGAGAATATTAGCGGCTGTGATTGCCGGTGCCGGTTTGTCTGTTTCTGGTCTTATTATGCAGACAACTTTGAATAATTCTATGGCATCTCCTTCAACGTTAGGGGTGTCGAATGCGGCGGTGTTTGGCGCGAATCTTTCTATCATTGCTTTTGCAGGTGGATTCCTTTCTACTGGGAACAATCTTTCCAATTATGCGGTTGGAGTGAACCCGTATGCTACCAGTTTTATTGCGTTCTTATTTTCGACATTTTCAATCGTATTGATTTTAGGATTATGTACCGTGCGGTCCTTTTCTCCAAATGTAGTAGTATTATCCGGTATCGCTGTTGGTTCTGTCTGGACCGCAGCGACTACGCTTTTGCAGTTTTATGCGACAGACGTAGGACTTTCTGCCGCTGTGGTATGGAATTTCGGAGATTTGGGGAGAGCCACTTACCGGACGGATGCAATTATGTTTGCCGTAGTATTGTCGGGGATTCTGTTTTTTACGCTCACGTCATGGAAACTGAATGCATTGCTGAGCGGAGAGGCAACGGCAAAAACAATGGGAGTTAATGTGGAAGGTTTGAGATTTGTCTCTATGCTTTTGGCATCTATGATTACTGCGGTATGCGTATCTTTTCTTGGAATTATTGGATTCGTTGGTATTATTTGTCCGCATATCACGAAAAAACTGTTTGGTCAGGATCATCGTGTTACGATTCCAGTTTCTGCTTTGAGTGGCAGTTTATTGCTGCTGTTTTCGGATACTCTGTCCAGAAGTATGGGAAATGGAGCGGCTTTGCCGGTCGGTGCGATTACCTCTTTGTTAGGAGCCCCTTTTTTTGTGGCAATTATTTTTTCGGGAAAGGAAAATCGCTGATGCTGAGTGTAAATAATCTTAGTTTTCGTTATAGCCGTCAGGGGAAGATGGTACTGGATCATGTTAATTTAGAGCTGGAGCAAGGAGAGATCGGAATTTTGCTTGGGAAAAACGGTTCCGGAAAGACGACTTTATTTAAAAATATTCTTGGTATCCATACACCTTTAAAAGGAGAAATCTGTTTTGGAGATGAGGTGCTTACAAAAATGTCCCGGCGGGAACGGGCAAGGCGCATTGCTTATGTTCCCCAGGAAATTCATTTTGGCGCATTAACCGTATTTGATTCTATCCTTATGGGAAGGGTTTCTTATTTTGGCTACAAGGCGAGTGAAAATGATTATACTGCCGTAGAGAAAATTATCGCCGATATGCATCTTGAAGATTACGCAGACAGAAATGTAGATGAACTTTCAGGCGGCGAGCGGCAGAAAATAGCGATTGCACGTGCTATGGCGCAGAATCCTAAAATGATGGTTTTTGATGAGCCGACGGGCAATTTGGATATAGCAAATGAGCATTTAATTATTGAAGAAGCAAAAAAATTGGCAAAACAAAAGAAAATCAGTATTTTGAGTTCCCTGCATGATTTGAATCAGGCACTGCATTTTGGCGATAAATTTTTCTTTTTGAAAGACGGCGTTATAAAATATGCAGGTGGTAAGGACTGTGTCAATGAAGAAGTGATCAAAGATATTTTTGACATTGATGTCAGAATAGCTGAGATAGAAAATGAAAAAATTATTTTAGGAGGAAAAGGAAATGAAGATTAAAAAAATTACGGCATGTCTCCTGGCTTCTGTATTGACATTTGGCGTTTGCGGTATGTCTGCGCAATGTGAAGAAGTAGCTCAGGCAGAAGAAGCGACAGAGGTTACGATTACTGATATGATTGGCAGGAAAGTCACGGTGACACCCGGCAGCTATGAGCGAGTGGTATGTATTGGCGCAGGAGCACTGAGAATGTACAGCTATGTGGGAGATACAGAACTTTTGTGCGGAGTAGAGGACATTGATAATACTGCCTTAGAAGAGCGTCCGATGATGTTTGATTCTGTTGCCAGACCTTATGTACTGGTATATGGAGATACCTTTCAAAGGCTGCCGTCTTGCGGTGTGGGCGGACCAATGGCGCAAGCTGCTGAGGCAGAGAAAATTCTTGCTTGTGAACCGGATATTGTAATTTCTGAGTTTGAAGATGTTGAAAAAGAAGATGCGCTACAGGAGCAACTTGGTGTTCCTGTTATTACACTAAAAGCCGGACCCAAGGGGGTTTTTGACGAAGCTTTTGTCGGCTCGATGGAATTGCTCGGCACAGTTTTTGAGGCGGAGGAAAGAGCGCAGGAATTAGTGGACTTTGTTGCGTCTGAAGCAGAGGAGATTTCTTCGAGAACGGCAGAGATTAAAGAGGAAGAAAAACCGGGGGTATATATTTGCGGTTTGGGTAACTGGGGGACAACGGACCATTTGATGACAGCGGAACATTTTCCTTCTTTGGATATTGCAAATGTGAAAAATGTGCTTAATGACAGTGGCATGGACGGCATTCAGCCAATTGAAGAAGAAAAGTTTGTAGCGCTTGGGAATGAGATGGATATCATGATTATAGATGCGGCGGCAGTAAAAAATATTACTCCGTTGTATCAAGAAGATCCTGCAATGTTTGATACTTGCAAGGCTTGGCAAGATGGGGAGGTTTATCTGGAGATGGCGTATAATGCGTATTATACAAATTTCGAGATAGCCTTAATGAACAGTTGGTTTGTGGCGAAAACTGTTTATCCGGAAGCGTTTGAAGATATTGAACTGACTGAAAAGACAAATGAGATCACAAAGATGTTTCTTGGGCAGGAGCTCGCAGAAGAGATTTTCGCATGTCCGACTAGCTTTGGTGGATACCAGAAAATAGATACCGAAACATTTTTTGGATAAATTTTATCAAGCGCTGACAGAAATTTGTATAAACTGGAGAGTATATATGAAGAAGAGTGATGTAATCGAATTTTTCAATCATTGCGCTCCAACTTGGGATGCGGAGATCGTGAAAAATGATGAAATTATTCGAAAAATTTTGGACAATATTTCAGTGACAGCTAATATGAACATTTTGGATGTGGCATGCGGTACGGGCGTAATGATCCCTTATTATCTGGAAAGAAAGGTATCCTCTGTTATAGGCATTGATATTTCGCCGGAAATGGCAAAAATTGCGGAGGAAAAATATGCGGCAGAGGAAAGAGTGAGAATTGTCTGTGGGGATGTTGAGGAAGCTGAATTTGATTCTCAATTTGATGCGATTATTGTTTATAATGCCTTTCCACATTTTCCGGAACCACAGAATCTAATTAAGAAACTGGCTTCTTTATTGAAAAATGATGGACGGCTTACAATCGCTCACGGGGCAAGCCGAGAAGATATAGACAGACATCACAAAGGAGCCGCAAGTAAGGTATCTAATGGCTTGATAACGGCAGATAAATTGAAAACGTTATTCGATCCCTATTTTAAAGTGAATGTGGTGATTTCAGACAATCAAATGTATCAGGTGTCCGGTGTCAAACGGCAGGCATAAGAGATTGTTGATATTAAATACAAAAACATTGTATTTCGGGCATTTTTCTTTATAATCGTATGAAATACATCCGTAATTCATGGAACCAATCTGCAGAAATGGTGTGTTTCTGTAGATTGGTTCTTTTTGTTGTGTCACGGTAAAAATAAACCCCCTGCTATGCACAACATCATAAACTTAAGAGAATCTGCTTTGAGATGGGCAGATTCTTTTATTTATGATAAAATTTAGGCAGGGGTGTATATGAGGGGTACCTATATTGAAAGAATCCAAAAACTTTCTGAAAAACTG
>NZ_CATNVD010000014.1 GCF_951230155.1 Parablautia sp. Marseille-Q6255 | reverse complement strand
TGATTCTTCCATGATGCCTCACCTTTCTGTCCTGATGTATGTCCGCCGCGATCGCCGCCGTCCCCAGCACCCAGTTATAAAGCGCCATCATCGCGAATATGTACGCCCAGTCGCCTTTTGTCATCCATGTGTAGATGATCGTTGTTGCTGCCGCTGCGATAGCATGCAGCGTGATCAGTTTCTTTAACAATGTTTGTCCTCCTTTTCCGCCATCAGGCGGTTTTCTCTTCTTGTTTCTTTTCGATCCTGTAATCGATCTTCACACCTTCCTGCTGCTCAAGAAGCTCAATGATTATTGCTACTATTTTCTCGATACTCATTACACCACCCCTCTACTGTTCTATGCCGTATGGGTTGTCTGTGTTCCTTCCCTTGTGTTCTGGAAATTGTTGACTTTCCTACCTGTTCCTCCTATCTTATTTGTACAGGCTGTTGCCGCAGCCGAGTACGAGGAAGGGAGGTACTTATATGGTGAAAATGACTAATGAAGCTGCAACAGTCCTTCACGCTCTGTATTCACAGTTTTTATCTCGGAGAAAAGTGGGGCAATCAAAAAATGTCGCTTGCCATTTTGGCTCTGTGCAAGCTATTCATGATGATCTTTGCCCTCAACTACCGATTGATGACGTTGATTCCGCTATGCGTGAACTAGACTGCTGTGGCTATTTAATCAATGACTACGGCGATCAAACTATCTGCCTTTGTGCCCTAACAAATGAAGCAATTATTGATTGCCAAAATCTAACAAAAGATAGGTTCGGAAATATCGTTAACGGATTCGCTACGTTAGCAGATTTTATTTCAGCCCTCCGTCCTTAATGACTTTAGGGATATGGTTGTATTTTCTAAATTCACTTTCTGAAACCAGCCTTATCCCTTTTCTTTCCTGCCCTGGATTTGCAAAGATGATCGCCTGCATCAACAATTCTTCATTTATGACTATTTCATCTTTCTCTTCATCAAAAGCAATAGCATTCCTATAGTTCAATTCTTTTGTAATCCCTGTATATCCATTACTGCGCCGGAATTGTAAAGCTCTCATCACACGAATTGCGCAGTTCATTGTTTCACACTCTTCGCATCCTCGTATGCTTATTCCGATTCTTTTTATTTTCTCCACCCCTCTCACCTCCTGTTTCTGTTTAACATATTAGACTCTTTGTTCAAAAAAAAGATCACTCACCTTTTTCCCAAGTGCCTCTGCGATCTTAGAAAGGGTACTTGTTGTTGTTGTCTTGATACTTCCACTCTCCAGTCCCGAAATAATAGCTCTCGATACCCCTGACAATCTTGCCAGTTCTTCCTGCGAAATATTTTTTTCATTTCTGAACTGTTTGATTTTATACTCCACGTTATTTCACTCCTTTTCTGTTTAATTTGTTTGACATCTATAATCTAACATATTGAACAAAGCATGTCAATAGTTTTTGTCTAAAATATTTGACATTTCCTTTTTATAATTGTATAATATAGTAGACATAGAGAAAGGGGGATTGTAAGTGTTATTAGGAGATATCATAAAAGCATATAGATTAAATCACGGAAAAATGAGCATGGATTTATTTTCTGAAAAAAGCGGAATAAGCAAAGCTTACATTTCACTATTAGAAAAGAATAAGCACCCAAAAACAGGGAAGCCTATTGCGCCATCTATTCAAGTGATAAAGCAAGCTGCTGATGCTATGGGCATGGATTTCGATACACTGTTTTCTATGTTAGAAGGTGAGGTTTCGCTATCTGAGCAGAAAATTGTTTCTGATCCTGTCAAGACCAAGAAAGGCGTTGTCATCAATGTCCTCGGTCGCGTTGCCGCTGGTATCCCGATCGAAGCCGTTACGGATATTATAGATACAGAAGAAATACCAGAAGAAATGGCAAAGACTGGGGAGTTCTTTGGATTACAAATTCACGGTGACAGTATGGAGCCACGAATGTGTGAAGGTGACGTTGTAATCGTCCGGCAACAGGATGATGCTGAATCAGGTGATGTTGTGATTGCAATGATTAACGGTAATGATGCCACTTGTAAACGACTGCGGAAATATAGAGATGGTATCGAGCTGATTTCCAATAATCCGAGCTATGATCCAATGTTCTTTAGCAACGAAGAAATCGAAACAAAACCTGTGAAGATTATCGGGAAAGTGGTGGAATTAAGAGGAAAATTTTAACTGAGGACACATATATGGAATTAAAAATTGAAGATATTCGTAAAATATGTATACCCGAAAATATAGAGATCACTATGCATGCAGCTAAGCGTTTGGAGCAACGTGGCATTCTGCTGCAAGATGTTATAGACTGCATCAAGAATGGAAAAATTATTGAACAATATCCGGATGACTATCCGCATCCGAGTTGTCTGATTCTTGGGAAATCCACGAGACAATGTTATCTGCATGCGGTAATTGGAAGTGATTTAGAGACTATATGGGTTATAACAGCATATTTTCCAGATCCAGAAAAATGGGAATCTGATTTTGAAACAAGAAAGGAGAAAAGATCATGACCTGTTTTACTTGTAAAGGCGATGTTGAAAAAACTACTACATCTTATATGACCGAATACAATGGATGCTTTATCATTATCAAAAACGTTCCTTGTTCTAAATGCACCCAGTGCGGTGAAGAATATCTGAACGGCGTGACATTACAAAAAATCGAGTCTATCCTTGAAAAATTGAAATCTGTACTTACGGAGATTGCTGTAGTCGACTATACAAAAGCCGCATAAGTGCTTTACGATATTTGATACGGGGGAGTTAAATTGACGTATGAAAAATTATTGCTCGCAGCGGAGCAGGAGCACCTCGCTGTAAAAGAAAAACCGCTGCGAGAACACGATGGACTGATCAAAGGTCGGCGCATCGCTATCCGTAATACAATCCAGACTCAGATAGAAAAATCCTGTGTGCTTGCCGAAGAGCTGGGACATTATTACACCACTGTTGGCGATATTATAGATCAGTCCAATGCTGCAAATCGCAAGCAGGAACTCCGCGCACGGCTCTGGGCGTATAACTGCCAAATTGGCCTGCGCGGAATCGTAAAGGCATTTGACCGCAACTGTAGAAGTATGCATGAAATGGCGGAGTATCTGGATGTCACAGAAGAATTTTTGAAAGAAGCAATAACCGCATATCGGAATAAATACGGGATATGCACAGAGTTTGACAACTACATAATATTTTTTGAGCCGCATTTGGCGGTATTGAAAAAGGTATCTGATTAAACCGCTTCGGCGTTTTAATAAAAATCTAAAGAAAAGAGGGATTGAGTTATGGAAAAGAAAAAACTCAGCAAACTGTTACTTGTATCACTGATCATCGGCGTAGCTTATCTGGTATACAGTATCGTGTACTGGACAGGCACAGCCGGAAGCGGTTCGGATGCCGCCGAGCAAATCGGCACCGGCATTGCTACGGCGCTTGTTATGCCCCATCTGATCTGTACTGCTCTCGCAGTCCTTTTTAACGCACTTGGACTGTTCATGAGAAAACGCGGATTTGCTTTGACTGGTGCTATTCTCTACACTGTAGCGCTTGTTCTGTTCCCTATGTATTTTATGTTCGTTATTATCGAAATGGTCCTTTCATACATAGGATTTGCAAAAATGAAAAAAGATTAACTTTATCCCCCCTGCTCCGGCAGGGGGCACATTAAAAATAATATACTTACCCGGGCAGCCGGGGGACGTGCTTTTCATCCGATCTGAGCCTGCAGAAAGGATGATGCTTATGAGTACATATGAGGAATTTCAAATCATATTGACAGTCGCTCTGTTAATTGTTGCAATTCTGAGCATGAATAATAAGAAATAGCCCGTCCTGACTCTGGTAAAGTAGACGAGCTATTTCTTAGCTTAATATTTCGCCGGATCGGGTGAAGTGCACTCACCCTCCGACTGTCCTGTTAAGTATATTATAGCAAAATATGCAAAAATGTCAATAATGTGAAACCGCCCGATGTTGGCACACCGAGCGGCACACGATAACTATACAGTCCACGGAGGACGGTACAATCATCCTTAAGCAAGCTGATTATACCACAATCCTCCGGCACCTGTACAGGTGTATTTTTTATACTCTTTTTTCATATGATGCAGAGGGGGATTTACATGAAGCAATTACGATGTGCACTTTATCCGCGAGTATCCACGGAAGAACAATTTTTACACGGGCTTTCTCTTGATGCGCAGCGCAAGGATCTGACAGAATATGCGCAAAGAATGGGATATAAAATAGTCGGCGTGTATGCTGATGAGGGTGTGTCTGCCAGAAAACCTGTCAGCAAACGCCCTGCTTTGCTGCGTCTGCTTGCAGATGTAGAGAAAGATAAAATAGATATTATCCTTGTTACCAAACTCGACCGCTGGTTCCGTAACATAAAAGAATACCAGATCACTCAGGAAATCCTTGACCGGCACCACTGCTATTGGAAAACTATTTTTGAGCAGTATGATACTTCTACTGCAAATGGACAGATGGTAGTCAATATTATGCTCGCTGTCAATCAGAGCGAATGTGATCGTACAAGCGAACGTATTAAAGTCGTTCTTGATCACAAGTTTAAAAACGGCGAGCATGTGACCGGAGCTGCACCATACGGGTATATATCTGTCGATAAAAAACTACAAAAGGATCCTGCAGTGCAGCATATAGTGGAGGATACTGTAGGCTATTATTTCTCATGCTTTTCCAAAAGAAAAACTATCATACATATCATGAGTAAATATGCCGATTTTGATCACTGCCCGTCCAAATATCAGGTAAACCGAATTTTGACTGAGGAACTGTATGCCGGTATTTATCGCGGGATCCCGGGCTACCATCCTGCGTACATTACGCTCGATCAGTTAAGACTGATCAGAGAAACAACAGACACTAAAACATACCCGCACACAAATCGTCCATATATCTTTTCCGGATTGGTCAAATGTCCGCATTGTGGAAAGATTATGACCGGATTCCGCAAAAAACAACCTCTGAAGAATGGCAATGTGAGTTATTATCAGCGATACCGTTGCTCTGCAAAGCTCTCTAAATGTCCCACTCCGTGCATCACAGAATCGGTAATTGAAAAATATATGTTAGACAATCTGTGCGCTAGCATCGACAGTATTATCTGTAATCTGAGTCCCCAAAAAGAGACACCTGTCAATCGTATTCCTGCGCTCAGATCAGAGCTGCAACGTCTGAATGTCCTTTATCAGAAGGGACGCATATCTGATGAATACTACGACGAACAATATGCTCTGATTGAAGCAGAGATTACAACAGAATCACAAAACAAAGATATGGAAGGACTGATGCAGCGCATGACTGATCTGAAAAAAGAGCTATCAGGGAATTGGAAAGAATTATACGACATGCTTGATGCGCAGCATAAAAATGCTTTTTGGAAGCGCATCGTGAGCGAAATTACCATTGATGAAAATACGCACAAGATCAATGGATTTAAGTTTTTGAAATAGGTGTAGTAACTAATAAAACTCTACAGTGAACGCTCCCTGACCGCCAGAAAAGGCCGCAGCTGTCGAGCCAAAATCAATACTCTGATCGATATTTACGTCCCCCGCAGGGTCGATGCCGTTCTGTCTGAGAATATATTCAAATACCATCTGCGGCATGCCGCCCTTTCGCCCTCCGAGTACATCTTTTCCGATCAGATCGCTCCATTTAAAATCCGGCATCTCTTCGCGCGCTACGAGAAAATTTCCGGCACGCTGTGTCAGCTGCGCAAAATTGACGGGCGCATCCTTTGCGCCTCCGCTGTACGTATAGATAGAGGATTCCGATCCCATAAAACCAATATCCGCCTCCCCGGAAAGAAGCGCTGTCATAACCTTGTCGGCTCCAAAGCCCGTAACCAGTGTAAGGTCGATCCCCTCCTCCTCAAAATACCCAAGCTCGATTGCTACATACTGCGGCGCATAAAAAATCGAGTGCGCCACTTCGTTTAACGTAACCTTCGTAAGTTTCTTTTCGGATTTATCGGCCGTTTTGTCTGCGGCTTCCGCCACGTTCTTTTTACTCTGCTCCTCTTCCTGTGCTCCGGCTACGCAAAAAACACCTCCGGCAGCCACTACGGCAGATAGTACAAATGAAAGAATTTTTTTCTTCATAAAAGCTCCTCTCCTTTTTCCCAACTACCGTAATATATGCCGGAACTGCTTAAATGTGAAAAACAGCCCTGACAGCCATTGCGGCCACCGAAGCTGTTTTTTCTATTTTAGTATGCCTTATTCCTCCCAGAGCTTCTGCGGATAGAGGCCCTGCTCCTTCAATGCACGGATCGCTGCGACTACCTGCGGTTTG
The DNA here is from genome assembly GCF_951230155.1 of Parablautia sp. Marseille-Q6255. Taxonomy (GTDB): domain Bacteria; phylum Bacillota; class Clostridia; order Lachnospirales; family Lachnospiraceae; genus Choladousia. The sequence continues at coordinate 128,783 of NZ_CATNVD010000014.1, read as the reverse complement.
TCCTCCTTGTAAGTCACACCGTACCAGCGGTCATCTGTCTTGAGCACCTGAACCGTCGCACGGTCCTCGAGCAGGAGCTCATCTACGACAAATGGCAGGAAGTACTCGCATTTGAGCGGATTCTTCTCCAGATTTTCATCCAGGAACGCACGGAAACGCGCATGCAGTTCTTCAAGGATGCTCTCCGTAAAGCCCCACATGTTCATAGAAACTGTGCTTCCCTGCGGAATCACCGTCCAGGTCTTTCCGTCATCCTCTGTATAAGCAGTATCATCGCCGCGCTTTTCGATATGGGTACGTTCATTGATCTTTACAAGATGCCCGTCTGCATCCGTTACACAGACGCCACGCGCTACATGACCGTTCTCCGTCAGTGTCTTCTCAAGCTGATAGCCAACCATCATGTACTGATACTTTTCTCCATCTTCCTGAGCATTTGCGAGGAAGTCGTATGCAAGCTTAAATGCCTTGCTGCCGTAATAGTCGTCTGCGTTGATCACGGCAAAAGGTCCGTCCACGGTGCCGATGCAGCTAAGTACCGCATGTCCTGTTCCCCACGGCTTTACACGGTCTGCCGGAACAGTAAACCCGTCCGGAAGATTGTTCAGATCCTGGAATACGTATGCTGTCTCAACCTGCTTTGCAATACGGTCACCGATCGCCTGGCGAAAGCTCTCCTCATTTTCCTTTTTGATGATAAATACTACTTTGCGAAAGCCTGCCTGAATGGCGTCATAAATAGAAAAATCCATAATGATATTGCCATACTCATCGATCGGGTCGATCTGTTTCAGACCGCCGTATCTGCTTCCCATTCCTGCTGCCATTACTACTAATACCGGTTTTTTCATTGTCCTTCCTCCATTTCTGTGATATACTGCACCATTTTAGTTATTTAAATACTGCCTGCACAAAAAACATGTAGCATACTGTTCCTGCCGCGATCGACAAAAGCGTATTGTGCTTCCATCTGTGCAAAAATACTACGAGTGCAACTGCCAGCGCCTCCGGCAACGCATGTGCAGCCGGGAAAATCGAAACGTTTCTGAGACAGTAGACCACAAGCATCCCCATGATCGCACAGGGAAGTACCTCACCGAGATACAGTACGATTTTCGGTGTATGTTTACGGAATACGAGAAACGGCAGAAAACGGAGCAGTGCAGTCACTCCCGCTGCCACTCCCACCAGAAGCAGCGCATATGTATTCCCTGTCATCGCATACCTCCCTGTATCTCTTCTCCCTTTGAGCACATTTCCGGGCGTGCCTGTGCGTTCTGCAAAGCTTCCTCTGCCTGTCTGTCCTTCCCCTGTAAATGCAGCTTTTGCTCTGCCTGCTTCTTTTGCAGGAGCATCGCTGCCAGTATTCCAAGCATAGACGGTATCAGAAATCCGGATGCCCCGAAAACCACCCTGCATACGACAGATATCACAACACCGCAGACCGCCGGGAAATGAAAGCTGGTCTTTTCCCACTGCTCTATAAAAATGACGACAAAGAGCGCCGTCATGGCAAAATCAATGCCTGCCGAGTTAAATCGGAGCGCTGCTCCTGCCGCCGCTCCCAGTATGCTTCCTGCCACCCAGTAACACTGGTTGAACAGCGACACAAAAAAATAATATTTTTTCCTATTTATCTCTTCCGGAAGTTCCGGAGAACATACGAGCGAAAAGGTCTCATCCGTCAGTGCGAAGATCAGATAGGGCTTTTTCCACCCCGTATCGCTGTATTTATCTACCATTGTAAGGCCATAAAACAGGTGACGGATGTTCACCATCACCGTCATCAGAGCCGCAGCTGCGACAGACGCGCCAGCGGAAATCAGATCTACTGCCACGTACTGCATCGAGCCGGCATAGATGGTCGCACTCATAAGCAACGCCCACCACCAGCTGTATCCTTTATCCTGCAAAAGCACGCCAAACCCAATGCCAAGTACAAGATATCCTGCCAGCACCGGCAAGGAAGCGAGAAACGAATATTTCAGTGTATTGTCTCTGTGCATTTTCCATCATTCCTTATGTATTAAACCGTACTCTCTTCTGATAACGGGATGCTCCATCCATCACAGAAAAAGGCACACCGGCCATACGCATGCACCTGCCGGAGTGCCCTCGTCTCCCAATAAGCTATTTTCCGTTCGCAGAACTTAAAAACTTTTCTATATTCTGAAGCGCCTCTGCCTCGTCCTCACCATTTGCCGTAACTACAACCGTTTCTCCCGAAGACAGCCCCAGTGTCATCATACCCATGATGCTCTTTGCATTTACGCTGCGGTTCTTGCTCTCTATGTGGATCTCACTCTGGTACTGACTCGCCACCTGCACCAGCATTGCTACCGGTCTTGCTTCCAAACCGTTAGGAATCTGGATCGTGATTTCTCTTGTAGTCATAACTAAAACTCCTCCTTGTCCTGCCTTAAATCCTCTGCCAGCTGACTTATTTTCCGCAATCTGTGATTCACCCCTGACTTTCCGACCGGAGGACTCAGCATCTCACCAAGCTCCTTTAAGGATGCGTCAGGATGAGCCAGTCTGGCTGCTGCGACATCCGCCAATCCATCCGGCAATGCTTCCAGACCTTCTACAGCCTCCAGATAGCGGATATCCTCTAATTGTCTTACTGCCGCGTTTACCGTTTTGTTGATATTCGCTGCTTCACAGTTTACCTTGCGGTTCACATTGTTCCTCATATCACGGACGATCCTGATATTCTCAAGATTCATCAGAGAAACATGCGCTCCCATGATATTAAGCATATCAACAATCTGTGCTCCTTCTTTAATATATACAATAAAATGCTTTTTACGCTGCACGATTTTGGCATCCAGATCGAATGCTCCGATCAGCGCCTGAAGCTGCACAGCCCGCGCCTCAGAAGCACAGACAATCTCGAAATGATATGATTTTTCCGGATTGCTGATAGATCCCGACGCCAGGAAGGCTCCGCGTATAAATGCTCTTCTGCAGCATGACATCTGTACCAGAAGCTGATTGGCCGGCGATACCTGCTCCGTCACCTCTCCTTCTTCATCCAGAAGCTTCAGTGCGCGCAGAATACGCATGGTATCCTCATGGCTGCGTACCAGAACTGTATAAATGCGGTTTTTCCTGCTGCTGCCTTTATGTATATAAACAGAAACATCAATACCTATATTAAATGCTTTTTGCAATAATGTAAAGCACTTTCTTGCCACTGTAATATTTTCTGTATGAATTCTCATTTTATAAGATCCTGCTGCTGAAATACAGACAGATCCGCACATCCCCACGAGTGCTGCGAGCTCTGCCAGCACACAGTGCCTCGCCTCGCAGCTGTACATAGATAACTCGTTTTTCACATCACTGGAAAAAGACATTTCGTCCTCCCCTTCTCCTTACTTTTTGTGCACCCCGATGTCCCTGTGCTCTACCTTCAGCCCGTACCCCGCATGCTTGCACAGATGTCTGTATAAAAGTTCTGCAAAAGTCACTGAGCGGTGCTGACCGCCTGTACAGCCGATACTGATCACAAGCTGATTTTTTCCCTCTGCCACGTAGTTTGGAAGAAGAAATTCAATCATATCCTCAAGCTTATCCAGAAACTGGTGCGCCGTCTCTGTGCGCATGACGTATTCGCGTACTTCCTCATCCAGCCCGGTCTTCGGGCGCAACTCCTCTACATAATACGGATTGGGCAGACAGCGTACGTCAAAGACCAGATCTGAGTCCACCGGAATGCCGTATTTAAAGCCAAACGAAACGATCGTCACAAAAATATTTTTATATTCCTGACAGGCGACAAAGATCTTGCTGATCTCCTCTTTTAACTCACGCGGCAGGAGCTTGGAGGTATCTATGATAAAATCTGCCTGCTCCTTTAAAAACTGCAGCGCCTCCCGCTCCCTGGCAATCCCGTCCTCGATATGGCCGTCCCTGGCCAGGGGATGACTTCTGCGCGTCTCTTTATACCGCTTCAGCAATACGCCATCTCCCGCCTCGAGATACAGGATCTCGTAGGAAACTCCCTTTGCAACAAGGCGCTCCAGCACTGTTTTGATCTTTCTGATATTCGCTCCTGCGCGGACATCTACCCCCAGCGCAACCTTGCTGTAGCTATTTGTATATTCATCCTCCTGTACGCCGGAGAGCTCTGCAAACTTTTCCACCAGCGGAAGAGGAATGTTGTCTGCACAAAAATACCCCTCGTCCTCCAATATCTTTAATGCCGTACTTTTTCCCGCGCCGGACATCCCTGTCACAATGACAAATCTCATATTTTCTCCCTGCCTTCTTCTGTCTTTTCCTCTGTATGCCTTTTGTGCACCGTACGCAGACTTCCGCCTGCGCTTCTGTACCGTTTTCTTCTAAACAGGCTGAAACTCTCCAAGCATTTTTACCTCCGGCTCCAGTGTCACTCCGGAGTTCTCCTTTACGCGTCTTACTACCTCAGCAATCAGACTGCGCACATCCTGCGCCGTGGCGTCTCCCGTATTTACTACAAAGCCGCAGTGCTTTTCTGACACCTGCGCTCCGCCTACGGCAAAGCCCTGCAGTCCGGCATCCATGATCAGCTTACCTGCAAAATATCCCTCCGGGCGCTTAAAGGTGCTTCCTGCGCTCGGCATATCAAGCGGCTGCTTTGTGGTCCGCTTCTCTTTAAGCTCCTCCATCTGTGCGCGGATCAGCGCCTGATCTCCCGGCTCAAGCCGAAGCCTTGCTTCCAGGGCGATCCATCCGTTCTTTGCCAGCGCACTGCTGCGATAGCCAAGCTCCAGCTCCTTTGCCGGGATCCGGCGGATCTGTCCGTTTTCATCCAGCACAGTAACCTCTTCCAGAACATCCTTCATCTCCCCGCCGTACGCGCCCGCATTCATGACACACGCGCCTCCAAGCGTCCCCGGTATGCCAGAGGCAAACTCAAATCCAGTCAGCGAAGAAGCGAGGGCTCTTTTTGCGATCACAGAAAGCATCGCTCCTGCCTGCGCAGTCACGGTGTTTCCGTCTGTTTTTATCTCGCTCAGATTTTTGTAGATCTGCACCACCACGCCCCGATATCCCTCATCGGATACAAGAAGATTGCTTCCATTTCCCAGTATATAAAAAGGAACTCCCTGCTCACGGCAGATGCGGATCACCGCAGCCGTCTTTTCCACCGAATCCGGCACCACAAACACATCTGCCGGACCGCCGATCCGAAACGTCGTATGCTGCTTCATGCTTTCTTGTTCTGTCACACATTCTGTTCCCGCCGCCTTGCGCAGCAGCTCTGCTATTTTCTGCATTTTTCTTTCCTTTCCTGCAAAGATGCTTTCTCCTCCGGAGATATCTCCTGTAACTGTTCGTCCTGTATCCGCGTCTCCTGTGCAAACCACAGCGGATGGCGTTTTTCCCATATGCCGGACAGCACATACAGAAGAACACAGATTGCGCTGAGCAGCGCACCCATATGGAAGCCCGGAGGCGTAAACTTCATTTCTATTGTATGCTCACCCGCGCCGACTTTAAGCCCCATCAGCGCCTCTCCGATGCGGAAATACTCACTTTCTTTCCCATCTACTTTGATCTCCCAGCCTTCGTCGTACGGAACCGTAAGCATCAGCGTCCCGTCCCGCTTCGCATCCAGAGATGCTCTCACCTCATTTCCGTCGACGCGAACATCTGTAAGCTGGCTCTCTGAGAGCCGGTCAATGACCGCCTCGTATGCATCATTTGCGCAGGTATAGACGTGAGCCTGCACAGACTCCTGCGTATCCTTAAGCGTTACCGTAAAATCTGCCATATCGCTCTGAGGCGTTCCATTGATCACGTACAGATGATCCGTATAATCCTCATAGGCTCTCGTATACTCCGGTGTGCGCAGATCGATCTTGGCAACTCTCGTGTCCACACACAGATACACCTGCTTATCCTGCGGTATTTTAATCCCGTACGTCTGTCCGTCTTCCATGTCAATGTTGCGGTCAAGCACGTAGATCGGATCAAGCCCTGTCGCAAGCTGCACGAAGCTGTTCTGCACCTGCAGCGGCTCACTCGCCTGAATGTCCCAGTCTGCGATCGAATCATTGACCATAAAGCCAAGAGAAAGTGCCGAATCGTTTTTATAAAGCGCCAGCTCCCCGTCCTCTGCGATCCGTTCAAACTGATAAAACGTATCTGCTGTCTTTGACGGAGACGCCACGTAACGGATCCCCAGCACATCGTTCATCAGCTTTGTCACGCCGAGATAGCCATTTTTGTTTGTCCTCGCTTCAATCCCGACTCTGTCGCAAAAATCGATCACGGATCCGTGCATCGTAGAATTAAACATGACCATCGCATTGCCGCCGGCATACATCGTCACATTTCTCATTCTCTGACGGTCGACCTCGCTTCGGAAAAATTCATCCTCCGGCTCATTTGCCGCATCCATCAGCGCCTGGTAGGATTTCTGGTCAGCAATATAGATGCTGCGCGTCACGCCGCCGTTGCAGTTGATCCCATAGACCGCATTCGCGCACAGCTCGATCAGAAGCACTGCGCTCAGTATGGCGCCAGACATGGAGGGACGCAGCTGTCCGGCAAAGCGTCCGATCAGCAAAAGCCCCAGATACACCAGCAAAAGTCCCGCTGTGATCAGATAGATCACCGCATCATATTCGCGCTGTGGACGTACGTAACAGTATGCGACAAATGCTCCTGCCACAGCAAATACCAGCAGCAGCTTTGCAATCGAAAAGCTTTTCAGATGACCTGCCGCGTCGTAAGCCATCACGATCAGCAGGGCGATATAAATAAATGCAAAGCGGTTCGGCAGTCCATTCTGTACATGAAAACCGTGCCAGATATAATTCAGTATATTAAAGGAAAAGCTAAATACAAGGAGCGCACACAGTGCACCGTGCGCCAGTCTCTCCCGCAGCCTGATCTTTTTATCCAGCAAATACAGAAGCGCCAGCACAACGGTCAGGATACCGCAGTACGCATTCAGTCCGACCTGAGAGCTTGAAATATTGACCGGCTCCAGGAATGCCAGATGATTCTCCAGCAGACCTGCCGCGCTCTCGTAAAATTTTATCACGGACGGAAAGGTATTTCCCTCCATAGACTCTGAAGTCGCCAGCCCCAGAAACGCCGGAAGCAGCATCAGGGCCGCCATTCCCCCGGAAAGAAGCGCATACCAGGCAAAGTTTAAGCAGCTTTTGCCCACGCGTTTCCAGGTGATCGTCCTGTTCGAGATCCAGCGCACCAGAAAATACAGGCAGGAAAAAATGCAGAGCATAAATCCGATGTAGTAGTTGCACCACAGTGCATAAAACAAAGACAGTCCGAACATCCGTCCGCTCTTTCCCTGCGTGATCCGCTCAATCCCCATCATGATAAGCGGCAGCATTGCAATACTGTCAAGCCACATCAGATTGAAGTAATAGCCTATCACAAAATTGCTCAGTCCGTATGCCATGCCCAGTACGACCGGCAGATACTTCTTCTGCGGATCTCTCTTGTGGAGATACCAGGAAAAGCAGCCGCTGCAAAGTCCGAGCTTCAAAAGGATCATCAGATCCATGAAATCGCAGACGTACTCCTTTGGTACAAAGGTGAGCAGAAGGTTGAGCGGGCTTGCCATATAATAAGCGATCGTAGACCAGAAATTATATCCAAGTCCCCCGGAAAAAGAATACAGTAAGGATTCTCCCGAGGCCAGCTTGCTCTGCAGATCCGTATAAAATGGAAGATACTGATGCAGTGAGTCAATGATCAGCAGCGTCTTATCGCCAAACGGCCACAGTCCCAGGCTGACAAACCCGATCCCCGCAGCAATGACAGATAAAAAAAACGCGGCAAAAAAATATCGGAACGATTTTTTCATAAAATAATATCCTCTCCCAGATAAAATGAATAAATGATCCTGTCCCCGACAGGATAACCGGTCAGGCGCTCAAGCGCCAGGGCATAATAGTCAAGCTGCGCCCGGTATTTATCCGCAAGCTCTCCCGCCGTCTCTGTCCGGTCCGTCTTGTAATCCAGCACTGTGATCTGTTCATCCTCGACAAAGTATGCGTCAATGATCCCCTGCACGAGCACCGTCTCCTGCGGACTCCAGTCTGATCTGATCTGATCCGCCGGCACACCAAGCACAAACGGGCGCTCCCGGTACAGCTCCCCGGCCAGTGCCGCACGCTCCATTCTGCCTCCGCTCTTCGTCGCAAGGAAGAGCCGTATATCATCCAGGCACAGCGCCTGCCCTTCTTCTTCGGACATTTTACCACAACTTATCAGTTCTTCCAACTGTATTTCCAGTGCATCTTTCTTAGAATAATCTAAATTTTCCATAAATCTGTGGTAGGCCGTACCTCTTTGCGCTCCGCGAAGCGGCTGCGCGTGCTTTTGAAAATCCGGTACAAGCGGTATCACTGTCTCCGGCTGGTACAGCTGCGCTGCATCCTCCTCATCCGGCATATATGACAGCTTTTTAAGCTCTGAGACGGACAGCTTTCCAATGATCTGTCTGTCCGCGCTATATGGATACGAGGCCCCGAATACCTCTTTCAGATACGCCTGAGTCTCCTCATCAAAACACTCCTGCACGGGAAGCTGTAACAGGCGCGCAAGGCACACTGCCTCATCGCTTCTGTCCTGCGCTTCTTTTTCCTCATTCTCCTCTTCCCGTATCATGTGCATGGCAAACGCTGCTTCCTGTCTGTCAGAGCGTATCACACCGTCTGCATCCATGTCCATCTCGTCAAAAAAGGCTGCTGCATCTGGATGGCGCATCAGCGCCGGAATGATCCAGTCCAGATAAGTCGCTGCCTGTGACAGATAAGAATACGCCAGCGTATCCCCTGTATGCACCGCCGCGGTGCGCCACTTTCCTGCCTTTTGCGCCGCATCCGTCACGCATCCGGTCAGGATAAGCTTCTCCTTTGCCCTGGTAAGGGCCACATAAAGGACTCGCAGCTCTTCCCCCAGATTTTCTGCGGATGTTTTCTGCTGGATCGCCTTTTTGAGCAGCGACGGCTGTCTTGTGCGAAGCTGCGCATCAACACAGTCGCACGCAAGTCCAAACTCCGGGTGCATCACGACCTTGCTGCGGATGTCTGATTCATTAAACTGCTTGCCAAGCCCGGATACAAATACAATCGGAAACTCCAGCCCCTTGCTTTTATGGATACTCATAATGCGCACCGTATCATCTGCCTGCGCACCGGTGTTCGCCTCTCCGTAATCCACCTCATATTTTTTGAGATTCTCAATATAACGCACAAAATGATACAGCCCTCTGTAGCTTGTGGCCTCATACGCGATCGCCTTTTCAATGAGCATATCGAGATTTGCCTTTCTCTGCTGCCCGGCCGGAAGCGCCTGCGCATATGCGCCGTACCCTGTTTTCTCCAGAAGATCCCAGATCAGAAGATGCACCGGCGTATGCGCTGATTTTTTTCGCAGCTCATCAAAAACCGCAAAAAACGCATCCAGCTTCCGGCGCAGCGCATCGTCTGTGCCCTGCGCGCGGTACGCCTGCACGCAATCATAGAAATACCGCTCTTCGCAGGCGCTGCGGATCCTGGCCAGCTCTTCATCACAGATCCCTCCGATCGCGCTGCGCAGCACCGCCGCCAGAGGAATATCCTGCACCGGATTGTCAAGGATCTGCAGATAGGCCAGTACTGTACGCACCTCCACTGCAGAGAAATATCCCTTCTGCGACCCGGTAAAGCAGGGGATCCCCATATCTGTGAGCACCTCGGCAAATGTCTCCGACCAACCGCTTACCGTGCGCAGCAGGATCACGATATCACCGTAGCGTGCCGGTCGGTACTCTCCCGTTTCCTTATCAAGCACCGCTTCCTTCCCGACAATCTCCAGTATCCTTCTGCCGACAAGGCGCGCCTCCTCCCGCTGCTTTTCTCCTGTGTGAGTCTCCACCAGATAAAGTTCCGTATCGAAAAATGCCTCGCCCTGCGGCCGCTTCGCAAATACTGCTCCCGGATAGAGCGCCGCATCCGCGTCGTATACAATTCCGCCAAGTCCCTCTGTCATGATCTGGCGAAACAGGTAATTCACACTGTACAAAACCTGCGCACGGCTGCGGAAATTGCGGTGCAGATCGATCCGGCAGGAGGTCTTGTCTGATTCTTCTGTATATGTTTTGTATTTCTCCAGGAACAGCTCCGGACGCGCGAGACGAAACCGGTAAATACTCTGCTTGACGTCCCCTACCATAAACAGATTATGCGCCCCCGTGCCGCGCCCGCTCACACTTTTAAGTATCAGCTCCTGCACCAGATTGCTGTCCTGATACTCGTCAATCATAATCTCATCAAATGCTTCGGCATACTCTGCGGCTGCAGCTGTAGGCACCGCCTGCCCGTCCTGGATTTCCACCAGCGCCCGCAGCGCAAAGTGCTCCAGATCGCCAAAATCCAGAATATTTTTCTCCGCCTTCTGTGCCGCCAGCCGTTCCATAAAGTCCTGCGTCAGTCTTACGACTGCCCGGATACAGTCCCCGCTTTTTCTGTACTCCCCGCACAGCACCTCCGGCTGGTCGTAATAATATCGCTGACAAAGCGCGGCAAGGGCATCCTTCATCTGACTGCGCAGCTCCTGTACGAGCGCCTTCTTTTCCTCATCTATGGACGTATCCTTTTTTCTTCCAAGCATGGTATAGGGCGGCATACTGTGAAATGCCTGCGCATATTCCTCATACGAACCCGCACCGCGAAGCTTTTCCAGCATCCGCAGATCATCCTGCAGTGCCTTTGCATATGGGTAAGGTCCTCCCGGCTCCTCACAGAGGCGCAGCGCCTCTGTGATCTGCTCTGCCGCATCCTCCAGCGTTTTTCGCGTATCCTCCTCAATATACGAAAGCCACTGACTGCTGTTCTCACCAAACCCTGTATCCTGCCCTTCGCAGAGTTTTCCACGCGATACGTCTGTTTTTTCTGTATTTTCCACCGGATCCACATTGCCATCCGGATACTTTCCACTTTTCTCCTCCGGGTACATACGCAGACAGTTCTTCAGCCACTCTCCCGGCCAGGGCTGGCCAAGCGCATAATGATACACAGAAAGTATCGTGCTTTCTATGACCTGATCGCTCTTTCCCGGTGCAAATCCCTCAAAAAACCCAGTTAACAGCTCATCTGCTCCCTCATACGCCAAAGCCACTGTCTCCTGCACCGTTTCCTGCTCCAGCAGGGTGATCTCCCCCTCGTCCGCAATGCGAAAGGACGGGTCGATCCCCGCAAGCTGAAAATGGCTGCGCAGTACATGCAGACAGAAGCTGTGTATCGTTGTGATCTTCGCATTATGCACCAGCACAAGCTGACGCTGCAAATGTACATTCTCCGGCTCCTCCTCCGCTCTTCTTTCCAGCGCCTCCCGGATCCGCTCACGCATCTCTGCAGCTGCCGCATTTGTAAAAGTCACAACAAGCAGCCGGTCAATATCGACCGGCCTTTTCTCATCCATGATCCGGTCAAGGATCCGCGCTACAAGGACCGCTGTCTTTCCGGATCCTGCCGCCGCGGAGACAAGAATATCGCAGTCCCGCGTATCAATCACTCTTTGCTGCTCCTGTGTCCATTTTACTGCCATGGCAACTCCTCCGCTTTCTCCTTTTTTATATTCCCGTCCGCTGTTTCTGCGTGCTCTGTGTCACAGGGATTCTCCCCTGCCTCCAGAGCGATCCGCTCCCACGCCTCGCTTTTGGAAAGCTTTGGCGTACGCTTCTGGCTCATCCCCGGGATCCTGCGGTCAAACCCGCAGACCTCCGAATAGATACAGTAATCACAGGCGCTCTGCTGCTGGTCGGCAAACGGCTTCACTTCTATCACGCCATCCGCGATCTCCTGTGCCATGCACTCCATCTTGCGTGAGACAAACCGGGAAAGCTGCTCAAACTGCTCCGTAGATACGGCGCTTGAGGCTGCCTTTAGCGAACCATCCTTTTTGAGTCCTGCCGGGATGACGAGCGAATCTGCGCCGATCTCTCTGTCCAGAAGGCGCAGTACCTCCATATCTCCATTTAATACACCGTCCGGCCGCAGCTTTTTGAGAAGCTTTTCCTGCATCTGCGCAGGCGTAAGCTGCGCATCCTTTTCAAGAATCGGATCGTCCAGATGATAATAAAAAATCCCTGCCGGAACTACCGGTTTTTCTCCATGCAGCCTGCGCTCCATCTCAAGCGCCGCATTCAGATATACAACAAGCTGGAGCTGGAGTCCATAGTACAGAGAAACCGGATCAAATTTTGTATTGCCTGATTTATAATCTACAATCTTTACATACACTGCATCCGGTGTGTCCGCGGTATCGACGCGGTCGATCCTGCCCTGCAGACGGATCCTTCCATTCTTTCCGAACCGTACATTGACGGCCTCCAGATCTCCTGCATCAGCAAATGACACCTCAAAACCGACCGGCTTAAATTCTCCTGCCAGCAGCTGCCTGTGCAGCGCCCACACCGTCCGGCACAAAATGCGCTTGATGCGCGCGATCGTATACTCCTCCCGCGCACCGCCGTGCAATACGCCATTTCCATATTCTGCCGCGATCTCATCTACACACATTTCGATCAGCTCTGCCTGCTCCTCCTGACTGATCGCCGTCCAGTCAGCCCCCTGGGCCTGCATTTTTCTGGCAAACAGCTCCAGTGCCCGATGAAAAATAATTCCCAGATCGGCTGCCCTGACCCCGTACAGCTCCCGTTTGGATAAATGCAGTCCGTAGAGCGCAAAATGCGCAAACGCACACGCGGCAAACTGCTCCAGTCTGGTGACACTGTTCGTCATGACCTCGCCGTACAGTTCCCGGGACGTCTGATAGGACAGCCTGCCCTGCATCCCCCGGAAAAAGGCTGCCTGCACCAGTGTTTTTACCCGGTCACAGTACGCCTCATCCTGCAGATAGCAGCGGTACAGCTCCAGCCACGCCGCATCCTCTTTTCCTTCACGCAGTCTTTGCAGCCCTGCCGTCAGATACAAAAGCCCGTTTTCCTTTGAGGTGACCTGATGAATATCAGTACCGCTTACAGGCTCCTGCACCACCCAAGCCTCTGGAAACATCTTTTCCAGCATGACTGCCAGATAAGAGGGACGCATGACGCTTCCATCGCTGCTGCCCGTACACCACGACAGATACAGCTGCTGCTGTGGCTTCGTCAGATTCTGATACAGATAAAATCTCTGAATATAACTGTTTTCGCGCGCCGATGGCGCCAGCTCGATCCCGGTCTGCCGGAGAAGCTCCCGTTCCATATCCGAGACGATCCCGCCTCCACCTCCATGCGCCGGCACCCAGCCATCGTTCAGCCCGAGGAAAAGCAGTACCTTCACGTGCGCAAGTCTGGAGCGCTCAATATCTCCTACCTGCACCTGATCAATGCCCGGCGGTATGATACCGACACCGGCCTCAGCAAACCCTGCGTCCAAAATCTCCGAAAATTCTTTCAGGCTGACCGTTTCATCTCCCATCAGCTCTGCCATCTCATCCAGCAATGCAATCAGAATACTGTAGATCTGCGCATACTCCCGTGCTTCCTCGCGCGCGCCCTCCTGCATCAGCAAAAGCTCACGGTCCTTTAACTGCTGCTGTATCCCGCACGTCTCCAGCAGGCTGCACAAAACCTGCGCGTAAAAAAGAAGCGGCTGCTCCTTCTGGCTCATCTTCTCGAAAAACGGAAGAAACAGCTCTGCTGTCTGCGCACGATACACATTGCACTGCTGCAGCTCTTCCGGCGTCATCCCGCCCGGAAGATACGTCCATTCCTGCGACCATGCTCTGTGTCCCCGGATGCCCGCAGCCAGTACATAATTTTCCAGCCGGTCCACCGCCTCCATCGCAAGCCCTGCCATGGTAGTGCGCAGCACCCGGAATATCGTCTCACAGGAGAAATCCTTCTGCACCATAAGCAGCGCTCCCCGGATAAATTCCAGGCACGGATTCAGCAGGATATGCCGCGTTTCGTCGAGAAACGCCGGAACCTCATACTGCGGAAATATATTTTTGATATAATTATCATAAGCGCTCAGGTTTCCTGTGATCACGGCAATATCCTGATAGCGCAGCCCTTCTTCCCGCACCAGACGGCAGATCGTCCGGGCCGCAAAGTGTACCTCCTGCGCAGGATTGACTGATATATGAAACGAGATCCCTTCTCGATCCTCCCCGCGATAAATGCGGCTGCTCTTGCGAAACAGATTCTGCTCCAGATGCTGCAGCGCTCCTTCTGCGCAAAACCGCGGCAGCTTCCCGTCTCCGAGAAGCACCGGATCTTCTATAGAAGAAACTCGTCTGGCAGCCTCACTCACATGCCGGATCAGCTTCTTGCTCGGAGCAAACAGCTCATGCTCCTGGATTTTTCCGTAAATATTTTCCCGCACATCTATAGTCACTGTGATCCACAAAGCAGGGCAGATCGTCAAAAGCACCTCTATTACCTTCATCTGAGAAGGCGTAAAGCCTGCAAATCCGTCAAGCGCCAGCACACTGTTCTTCAGAAGCCGCGACTGATCCGCTACACTGCACAAAACATCCAGCAGCTCTTCCGGCTTCATGAAGCGCTCCCTCTGGTATTCCAAAAACGCGCGGTACAGTACCCTCACGTCCTCAAGCTTGGCGCGAAGCAGCGGTCTGTTCTGGGCAAAGCGGATCATCTCCTGAAGCTCAAAATCAGTAATCTCATACTGCATCAGCTCCGACAAAATCGACTTCACCTCTGAGACGTACCCCGGTCTGTCCATGCGCCTGCCCAGCACCTGCAGCTTTTCCTTCTGCTCTATCGCTACCTTGCGCAGCATCAGGTTTTTTCCTGTCTCCGTCAGCACCGTCCTGCGGTCGGCGCCGACCTCCTCAAAAATACGGTGCGCCAGACGGCGAAAGCTCAGAACATCGATATTCATGATCCCCCGGTCCGGATGCATCATCACAAGATCCTTCTGTGTCTGCATCGTAAACTGCTCCGGCACGATCACAATATAATTTTTCTTTGGATGTCTGCGCGACTCCTCAATAATTTTCTGGTATAAAAAATGGGACTTTCCGCTTCCGGAATTCCCCATAATAAACTGAAGCGACATACCTTCTCCTTCTAAAAAGTCCAAAACAGCATTTTCTTATTTATTGTACTAGGTTGTACTAGTATACCGCAAATCAAACTGCGTTGTCCAGCGCAACAGTATTTAGATTTTTTTCTAAATAGGTATTGACTTTTCCAGAAATCCATACTATATTCAATCTAAACTATTTAGATTTTTTTCTAAATACTATCCAGACTATTTTTTACAGGAGGTGACGTATGAGCTTCGCAGAAACTTTTAAGGCACTGTCTGACCCCGCGCGGCGTGAAATACTGATGCTGCTGCGGCAGGGCTCCCTCTCAGCCGGAGAGATCGGAAGCCATTTCGATATGAGCGGTGCAACCATATCCTACCATCTCGGCATACTGAAAAAGGCCGATCTGGTATGGGAAACACGGCATAAAAATTTTATTTATTATGAACTGAATACCTCAGCCGTAGAAGAGATCATGCTGTGGCTGTCAAATCTGAAAGGAGATACAAAAAAATGAAAGAACTGAAACCATACAGAAACAAGCTCATCTTAACCTGCTTTCTCACCTGTCTGCCCCTGTTTATCGGACTGCTTTTGTGGGATCGCCTTCCAGAGCAGATGGCAACCCACTTCGGTGCAGATAATGTCGCCAACGGCTGGAGCAGCAAGCCCTTTACTGTGATCGGCATGCCGCTGCTGCTGACGGCGCTCCATCTGTTCACGGTCCTGATAACACTTAATGATCCAAAAAAGAAAAATATCGGCGGAAAGATCTTTTCCTTTATCTTCTGGATCATTCCGGCAGTTTCTCTGATCTGCTGTCTTTCCACGTACGCATATGCCCTCGGACTTCCTGTTAATATCGGTCTGATCGTAAATCTGATGCTAGGTATCGTCTTCATCGTGCTGGGGAATTACATGTCAAAAAACCATCAGAACTACACCATAGGCATCAGGCTTCCATGGACACTCGACAGCTCGGAAAACTGGAACCGGACACACCGTCTCGCCTCTGTGCTCTGGGTCCTTGCCGGCATTGCCATTCTCGCAAACAGCTTTTTCCAGTCCACAGCCGTTTTGTTCCTTGTGATCATCGCTGCTTCCATGATCCCTGCTGTGTATTCCTTCATTTTACATACGAAGGGAATCTGACACAGGCGTTGCATGACGGCAGACTCCAAATGGCAGATTTTTTAATGATGGCTCATCTAACTACAATTTTTTCTTAAGAGTATTCTGAATCTCAACAGCGTCAGGGCTGTAAGGCCATTGATGCTGTGATTCAGCTCCGTTTCCAGCTGCGCAGCGGTGATCGTATCCAGCCGTCCAACCAGTGCAAGTTTTTCATACGATCTCGGCTTGTGCATTCAGCCGGATCCGCGTTGTAAAGGTTTCCGTCCCGGCATTAAACCTAAACTCTGCACTTCCGCCATACTTCTTTGCCGTATGAGCTATGCTGCGAAGGCCGTATCCGCCGTTATCCCGGTCGCTTACGAAGGCCTCCGCAGGTGAAAATCCATTTTCCGTCTGGTACTTACGATTAAGATGCACTCTCTTGCAGGCATTTGATATCTCGATAGCCAATGAATCTTGTACTGTCCCCACCCGAACGGTAATCCACTGATTTTCTGCGCATTCCTGACAGGCACGAATCGCATTTTCTATGACATTTCCGAACAGTATCGTCAGATCTACCGGTTCTATTGCTATTTCTCCGCATCTGGCATAAATTTCGCAGCTAATATTTTCATCTCTGGCCCGCCCTGCATAGTACTGCAGCAGACCGTTGATCGTCATGTTTTTGCAGTAAACCTCATTTTCCCGTCTGGCAGTAGCATCAATGATCTGGGAGAGATATTTTTTCATCTCATCCAGCTCTCCTTTTTCCAGCATATCGTTCAGAAAATTGTAATGATGCCTCAGATCATGTCGCATTCTCCGGGCATTCTCTATCTCTTTGGTGATCTTCTCATACTGTTGCTGCTGGATCTCTGCAGCATGCCGCTGATCACTGTCACGTTTATACCGCACCGATTCCCGGAATACCAGCCAGTAAATGACAGCCTGGTCGATAATCAGAAACAGCATCACCGGCAGCAGACAGAGCACATGGGCCACCGTCCAGCCAAAAGTCGTCCGCCACAGCGAGTTGCAGTAGAACATCAGCACAAAACAGACGGCGCTGGAGAAAATCGCCATGAAAAACTCCCGCTTCATCGTTTTCGGATTGATCTCCCGATTAAATTCTCCCAGCGGCCGGAGCACTACAAAAAACTCTACCGGGCACAGCAGCGCTGTGGTCGCAAAGTATAACAGCACATCGAGCAGACTGTAGACACTCATCGGCGGATACACAAAGCTACTTGTTACGGAGATAGAAATTATATTGACCAGCCAATATTGGACCGCCGCATAAAATAACACACTGAAAAAAGCCAGAAACTTTTTCGTCAGCGTCTCCTGTACCAGCCACACATAGGCCGCCAGCATCAGCAGGATCGCCGCAACCATATACAGATTCGCCGGCGCTCCGGAATCTATCTCAGGCCATACATGCAGCACATAGCAGATCAGTGCAGGAAACGCCAGTGCCAGAATTGCCGAACCCAGAATGATCCCTGTAAAAATATACTTTCGCCGGAAACGGTAAGCTTCTTCACCAAATGGAAGGAAAAGCATCAAACTGCAGGGAAATAACTGAAGGAAGAAACCGATAACATTACGCAAATAAATCCCCATATTGCACCTCACTCAAATTCTTTTCTCTGTGGAAGCTGCTGAAACACGTATTCATTGTAAGCCGAATGGATGGCGGCATTCTGCCGGACTGCGATAGGCAGCCGACTGCCATCCCGCAAAATACAGATACCGGTCCGCATCTGTGCAATATATTCCATGTTGACAACAATCCCACGATTGATCCGCAAAAAGCTTTTGTCCAGCTTTTGCTCAAGCTCATTTAAAGATGCGTAAATCCTCAGCCGCCGCCCGTCCGCCAAAGAGACATTTACGAAGTGATCATTGCTCTCAAGAAGGCAGACCTGATCCAGATACATCGTATATTTTGTCCCTCCCGCTGTGAACGTAATGCGCTCTCTGGGTTTGAAGCGGGCCTGCGTCAAACGCCGGAAGGCTTCTGTGATTCCCGCCGTCGTTACCGGCTTGACAAGATAGTGCAGCGAATGCAGAGAAAATGCATCAACCGCGTGTTCCGTGCTGGTTGTAACAAATACAATCCCTTTCCATAATCGCTTAACTTACAGTATACCATATTTCTTTAACACTAACACTGACGTTTACGAAGTAAAACATGACTTTTACGAATTTTCCTCTTTCTTTTTTCTTCTGATCCTCGTAGCTGATCTGTTATTTTGGCCTTTTATTTTTATTTCCAAATGGTATATTCTATGATAAAGTAAGCCCGAAAGAAGATTTTTATGAGACAATATACGTTACCGATCCGCATAATGATCGAACAAATTATGGATATTTTCTGTATCAAAAGAGGGGCACAATATGAACAGTCTGTTTCACGAATCTGCCGAGCAGCTATCTTATTTAAAAAAAGGTACCTTAAACCATTTTCCCATTTATCAGAGAGTCGAACTGTCTTTTACAGAATTCTCTTCTGAAGAAATTTCCTTTGAGCACAGCTCTGATGAACATATTTTGGAGGTCAATTATTGTCACAAAGGAATTATCGGCTGGGATATGAAAAATAATACTTCTGTGTATTTAAACCCGGGAGACCTGGAAATACATACGCTGGACTGTTGTGCTTCCTCTGTGATTCATCTTCCCTTATCCTGTTATGAGGGTATCACCATTTTGATCGATCCTTTTCATCTGGATCCTGTTCTGCAGAATATTTTTAAAGACTGGGGATACGATCCACATAATCTGATTGCAAAGCTCTGCCCTCTTGGAGAACCTCTTTCCCTGTCCTCAAGTATGCTGATCAGTTCTATTTTTGCAAACTTATATGATATGCCAGAACAATATCTTCTTCCCTATGCACGCTTAAAGGTGCAGGAATTGCTTTTTTTCCTGACTACGATTTACAGGCAGACAATTTCCAAGGTTCAGCCTTTTACCTTATCACAGGCAGAGCTCATACAGGAAATCCACGATTTTTTGATCCAGAATATCGAAAATCGCTTTACAATAGAGGAATTATCAAAAAAGTACTTACTGAATACTACTTCTCTCAAACACCTTTTTAAAGGAATTTACGGAAAACCGATCGCTACTTACTTAAAAGAATACCGTTTACAAATTGCGAAAAAAATGTTGTCCGAAACGACCAAACCGATTTCAGAAATTTCTTCCGAAATAGGTTATGAAAGTCCGGGAAAATTTACAGAGGCCTTTCGGAGTTATACAGGATTTCTTCCTACAAACTACAGGAAACAATATAAAACGATTACAAAGAAGGTGTTATCATAAAAAACCAGACGCGGAAAAATTCCGGAGAACGATGTAAAAAATTTTAAATGCCCAAATGGGATATTTTCTTTCCCATTTGGGTATTTTTTTCTGATGCTTTTGCAGATAAAATGAAAACGGTAATCATTATATAAGAAAGCGAGGCATATTTATGAAAATTATACTACCAAATGGAAATATACAAGATGCCGACTCCCCTCTGTCCATCATCCGTCACAGCACTTCTCATATTCTGGCCCAGGCAGTGAAGCGATTATACCCGGAAACACGATTAGCGATCGGACCGGCTGTTGACGATGGGTTCTATTATGATTTCGACCGGGAAACAGGTTTTTCTTCTGAAGATCTGGCAGCCCTGGAAAACGAGATGGCAAAAATTATAAAAGAAAACCTTCCAATAAAGCCCTTTATTCTTCCGAAAGATCAGGCGCTCAAGCTTATGGAAGAGCGAAATGAGCCTTATAAAATGGAACTCATTCAGGATCTGCCAGATGATGTGCCTATCAGTTTTTATCAACAGGGGGAATTCGTCGACTTATGTTCCGGCCCTCACATTCTTTATACAAAAGGTATCAAAGCCTTTAAGCTTACTAGCGTAGCAGGGGCTTACTGGCGCGGAAATGAGCATAACAAAATGCTCACCAGAATTTATGGCACGGCATTTGAGTCGAAAGCCGAATTAGCAGATCACCTTCATATGATCGAAGAAGCGAAGAAAAGAGATCACAGAAAATTAGGAAAAGAGCTTGGATTATTTCTGTTCACACCAGAAGGTCCGGGATTTCCTTTCTTTCTCCCAAAAGGTTTAACACTCAAAAATACACTGATTGATTTTTGGCGTGATATACACAAACGGGAAAATTATTCAGAAGTATCCACACCTGCTATTTTAAGCAGAAAGCTCTGGGAAACTTCCGGTCACTGGGAGCATTATAAAGAGAACATGTACACAACGATTATTGATGAGGAAGATTTTGCAGTCAAGCCTATGAACTGTCCCGGCGGTATGCTTGTCTATAAAAGTCAGATGCACTCTTACAGAGATCTGCCTTTGCGGATCGGAGAGCTTGGTGTTGTACATCGTCATGAAAAAAGCGGTCAGCTTCATGGATTAATGCGTGTGCGCTGCTTTACACAGGATGATGCGCACATTTTTATGCGGGAAGACCAGATTGAGGAAGAAATCGAAAACGTAACCAGACTCATTGATGAGGTGTACCGCCAGTTTGGCTTTGAATACTTTGTAGAATTATCTACCCGTCCTGATAATTCCATCGGAACTGATGAAGAATGGGATCTGGCTACCACCGGACTGCGCAATGCTTTAGAAAATATGAATATGGACTATACTGTAAATGAAGGCGACGGAGCCTTTTACGGTCCTAAAATTGATTTTCACCTCAGAGATTCCATAGGACGTACCTGGCAATGCGGTACCATACAGCTTGACTTCCAGTTGCCGCAGAGATTTGAGCTGGAATACACAGATGAGCACGGAAACAGTAAACGTCCGATCATGCTCCATCGAGTATGCTTTGGCTCTATCGAACGCTTTATTGGAATTTTAATCGAGCATTATGCAGGCCAATTTCCACTTTGGCTATCTCCTGTACAGGTAAAAGTCCTTCCTGTTTCTGAAAAATCTCTGGAATACTCAGTTCAGGTTTATGAAACTTTGAGAAAAGCCGGAATCCGCTGCGAGATTGATCGCAGAGACGAAAAAATCGGCTATAAAATCCGTCAGGCACAGTTAGAGAAAATTCCTTATATGCTTATTTTAGGAGAAAAGGAAGCCTCCAGCAGTACAATCACCGTTCGCAGCCATAAACAGGGGGATTTAGGCAGTGCACTGTTAGATGATTTCATAAATAAAATAACAACTGCTATTCACATGAAAAATGAATAGTGGATAGAAAATGGGGGAAACATCTTAAGCTAAATGTTTCCCTCATTTTTTATGTGTCCTCCCTAATCATTCCTTATTGCTTGACAAGTAAACGATTGTTTACTATACTGTATCAGTAAACATTCGTTTACTAATTGGAGGCTTAGGATGAGAAATACAAAGGAAAAAATATTAGTAGCTGCTTTGCGGCTATTTGCTGTCAATGGGTATGAGGCAGTATCTGTCAGCCAGATTGCCGGAGAACTGGGCATGACAAAGGGCGCGTTATACCGGCATTATAAAAACAAGAGAGATATTTTTAATTGCATATTTGAATATGTCTGCCAGCTGGATGTGGAACGTTCCAGAATGAATGGTGTTCCGGAAAAGGATTATTCGGATATGCCGGAAGCATTCTCTCACGTATCTCCAAAAAGCTTAGGCGATTATATGAAGGCGCAGTTCCGTTATTGGAGTGAGGATGAAATTGCCTGCAACTTCCGCAAAATGCTGACGCTGGAGCAATATAAATCTCCTGAAATGAATGCTTTATACCAGAAGGTTCTCGTCAGCGGACCTTTGGAGTATATCGAGAATCTACTTTGTGAAATGTCAAATGAACAAAAAGAGCCGCTGCCCTCCCCTCATGCGCTGGCGATCGAGTTTTATTCCCCCTTTTATCTTCTGCTCAACATGTCAGATGGCGCAGATGCAAAAGAAACAAAAGAAGAAATCGCTCAAAGCTATATGCGCTATATCGATGATTTCTTCCAAAAATATTTTTCGTAAAAAAACAAGAAGAAAGGAAATTACAGTGGACCATTCAATAAACATAAAAAAATACGGCTTCTCAGAAATATTTTCCAGTAAGCTCTCACAAGACAGCCCTTTAGAACCAGCTCGTGTTCTTTCCCAGGAGAAAGGGTTCTATCGAATCATAACGGACAAGGGAGAAAAACTGGCAGAGGTGTCAGGAAAGTTCCGCTTCCAGGCTACGGCTTCTTCTGAATACCCGGCTGTTGGCGACTTTGTACTGGTAAATTGGAATGCATCCGGAAACAGTGCCATCATTGAATCGCTGTTGCCCCGAAAAAGTGCTTTTATCCGAAAAGCAGCCGGTGAACCACAGCAGGAGCAGATTGTTGCTGCAAACATTGATATCGTATTTTTGTGCATGGCATTAAACAATGATTTTAACCTGAGACGCCTGGAACGATATATTGCGATTGCATGGGACAGTGGCGCTACGCCGGTTGTGGTGCTGACAAAATCAGATTTGTGTGATGATCTGGAGAATAAGCTTACAGAAGTATCTTCCGTTGCTTTCGGGGTGGATATTCTGGTTACAACTTCAACTGAGGAAAATGGATATAAGGAACTTCTGCCATTTATTTCGGACGGCAAAACGATTGCATTTATCGGTTCCTCCGGTGTGGGAAAATCCACCCTTATCAATCGCCTGTTGGGTAAAGAACAGCTAAAAACGAACGGACTTCGCAATGACGATAAAGGCAGACACACCACTACCCACAGAGAGTTATTCCTGCTCCCTTCGGGCGGTATGGTAATCGATACTCCGGGTATGCGTGAATTTGGAATGTGGGATAACGATACAGGAATTGAAAAAACCTTTGCAGACATAGAAACCCTTGCCTCTTTATGCAAATTCCGCAACTGCACGCACACAGGTGAACCCGGGTGCGCCATTCAGAAAGCACTGGAAACGGGAGAATTAGAGGCAGACCGATGGCAAGCCTATCAGAAGCTAAAAGCTGAAAATGATTATATAGAAGATAAAGAAAGCTACATGGCTGCAAAGGGGAAACAGGAAAAGGAAATTTCAAAACTGATCAAGAAAATGCCAATCAGGGTATAAAAAGGAGAACTTACTTTATGGAAGAAAAAATTATTATCAGAAATGAAAAAAAAGAAGACCGGGAAATTGTAGAGAAGATCACAAGACAGGCCTTCTATAATCTTTATGTGCCAGGCTGTGTGGAGCACTATTTAGTCCATATCATGAGAGAACATGAGGACTTTATTCCGGAACTGGATTTTGTTCTCGAACGGAACGGTGATGTGATTGGCAATATCATGTACACAAAAGCAACATTAACGGACGAAAACGGGAATGAAAAAGATATATTAACCTTCGGTCCGGTTAGTATCCTTCCGGCTTATCAGAGAATGGGGTATGGAAAAATGCTTATAGAGCATTCATTCCAGGCAGCCATGCAGTCAGGCTATGATACGATTGTCATCTTCGGAAGCCCTGCCAACTATGTCAGCCGCGGATTCAAAAGCTGCAAAAAATACAATGTCTGTATCGAAAATGGGAAATACCCTGCGGCAATGATGGTCAAAGAGCTTGTCCCTCATGTGCTGGACGGTCATAAATGGATTTATCAGGACAGCCCTGTTATGGCGATCAGCGAAGAAGAAGCAAAACGCTATGACGACACATTGGAGCCAATGGAAAAGAAGTATCTTCCAGGTCAAGAAGAGTTTTATATTCTGAGTCAGGCTTTCGTGGAGGAATAAAAAAGATACAACTAAAACAGCCAGTAAACCTTTTCCTCCGAAATCTGCATTCCCAGCTTTTTCTGCAGGTTCAGGGACTTTTCGTTCCATGTTTCTATCTGTGCAAATGCAAAAAGCCCCTGCCTGTGCATATGAGCGATCATAAACTGTTCCAGTTCCACAGCATATCCCCGCCTGCGATACGCAGGGAGGACCTCAAGCAATCCCATACTGCCCTCCAGATGGCTTCCGATAAAGCCGACACACACACCGTCCAGATATCCGGCATAGAGATTGTGGAGTCTGCGGATCTGCCACAGCTCCTCCTCCGAGATCTTGTCATAGTGGTGCTGTATCAACTCCATTGTCGCATCATCCGGCTCACAGATTACAAGCTTTCCGGGATTTTCCGGATTGCTTATCCCTGACCCGTCTTTCCCATCCTCTTTTTCTTTTACCCCCGCTGTCTCTTTGCCTTCTGCTGTCAAATCGGAAATCTGCGACGCGCCCTGCCCTTCATAAATTGCCTGCACGCAGATAAGCTCCGTCTCAAATCCGTACTTTCGTTTTGCATGCTCCACTGCCTCTTTATTACATATCTGCATCAGCGAATAGGAACGACTTTCAAACGCAGCCATCCACTCTATACCCGCCGCCGCATCATCTGTCGACAGCATATATGCATCACTCACCGTATCGCGCAGATATACGCCATTTTCATATGCACACAGGATTTCTGCCGTTCCCCTTCGCAGTACCTGAAGCATACCGATATTCAATATTCTGTTTCTGTTTAAATAGGCAAGTGCAATGTCCTTATCTTTCATCCTCTGTCTCCTCTATTTTTTTTTACTTTTTTACTTTTTCAAAATATACGGGAGAACTATTCTGGCTATTGTTTCTTCGCCTTTCTGACTTTCAAAAGTTAATCCGTATTCCACTCCAAATACATTTTTAATTCTTGCATTAATATTAAAAATTCCATATCCTGTCTGATTGACCGCCCGTTTAGAAAAATCTGTTTTTTCTAATTCTCTATTTAAATTAGTCAAGTATTCCTTTTCCATACCCGTGCCATTATCCTTCACTTCAAATATTATTTTCTCTTGCCCGCAATCCACTGTGATCAAAATCATTCCCCCTTCCTGTATTTCTTCAAATCCATGATAAATTGCATTTTCAGCCAACGGCTGAAGAATCAGTTTTGGTACATAGTACCGCATCATATCTTCCAATCCTATATAGGAATCTACCGAATAATCAAACCGCTTCCCATATCGCTTTTTCTGAAGTTTTAAATAAAGTTTTACATGCTCCATCTCATTTCTGACAGATACCATATCTGCACCTCTACTCAGAGATAAGCGAAAAAATCTGCTCAGGCTTACCACTTCTTCAATTGCATCCTGTTGGTTCCCTGTACGTATTTTCCAAGTAATATTATCTAACGTATTATAAAGAAAATGCGGATTAATCTGTGCCTGCAATGCTACATACTCTGATTTTCTCAACGCTTTTTGTTTTTCTTCTAACTCGCAAAATAATATTCTAAGGCGTTGTATCATTTGTTCATATTTTTGAAACAAACTCTTGACTTCACAAATGTCCGTACTAATCTTTACCTGTTCGTGATACTGCAATAACTCCTCATTCTTCATAATTTCAAGAAGCTGATGAATCGGTTCCGATATAGACGCGACAATTTTTCTGCTGAGAAAAAGAGAAATGCAAATCATTATTACTGACAAAACACCACCCAGTAGTAACGCCATTCCTACTGTTTGTCCAACCATACTCCACAAATCACAGCTAAAGCACAAACACCAGCCATTGCTCATATCTATCTTGCTCTCTATCCGCACGCTTTCCCTATCTAACTGCTTAATAATTCCGAAAAGCAACTCAGCATTACTGTCATAAATCTGCACATTTATATCTTCTAAGTAACCCGCTGCTACAAGGCTTTCTTCTATCGTCTGTATAAGAATCTCTTCTAATACTATGCCTTCACTTTTCCCAGTTCTTATATTATAAAGAGGATAACAGACTGACACATATCCACTTTTATAATTATTTGCCACTAGTGATTTTTCATATGCGGACATCCAAGTCATTTCTTTATACTGCCGAAGCTTTTCATAAGATGGCACTTCTTGCGCGCTACTATAAAAAAGAGGAAAATTTGTTGATTTAAACTGCCGTCCATCATCCAATGGTGCTAGAATATAAATAGTACAAGTCAAAATGAGAATTCCTTATAAGAAAAATCATGGTACAATGTAGGTACCGCACTGAAGGAGGAACTCATTATGGCAAAGCACTATGACAAACAATTTAAGCTGGATGCAGTCCAGTATTATCATGATCACAAGAACTTAGGACTGCAAGGCTGTGCTACAAACTTAGGAATCAGTCAGCAGACATTATCACGCTGGCAGAAAGAACTGCGTGAAACAGGTGATATTGAAAGCCGTGGTTCCGGTAACTATGCTTCTGATGAAGCAAAAGAAATCGCACGATTAAAACGAGAATTACGAGATGCACAGGATGCCCTTGAAGTATTAAAAAAAGCAATCAACATTCTGGGAAAATGACGGAAGCCATTTATCTCGAAGTTAAGGAGATGGCAGAAACTGCCCATAAGGCAAAACGCCGGGTTTCTGTCTCCGGAATGTTGAAACATCTTGGCGTTTCTCGTTCTGGTTATCATGCATGGCTAAAACGTGTTCCTTCTAATACAGAAAAAAGACGTGAAGCCGTAAAAGCTAAAATCAAAGATATTTATGATGAATCTAAACAGAATTATGGTGCCCCTAAAATTACCAGGGAATTGCGTAAATCAGGAGAAATCATCTCCGAGCGTACCGTTGGTAAGTATATGAAACAAATGGGCATCAAAGCTCAATGGAGCAAGCCATGGACCATCACGACCAAAGATTCTGACTTCAGCAGCGAATTAAAAAATATCCTTGATGAACAGTTTCATCCAGAACGACCAAATGCTGTTTGGTGTTCTGACATCACATATATCTGGACGATAGACGGATTTGTTTATCTGACCAGTATTATGGACTTATATTCCAGAAAAATCATTGCCTGGACACTTTCCAAAACATTGGAAGTATCCTGCGTGATTGAAACAATAAAGAAAGCCAAAGCAAGACGCAATATCGATAAACCTTTAATTTTGCATTCAGACCGCGGAAGCCAGTATGTATCAAAAGAATACAAACGTGTAACCGCAACCATGCAGTGTAGTTATTCTAAAAAGGCATATCCATGGGATAATGCATGTATTGAGTCGTTCCACTCCCTGATTAAGAGAGAATGGCTGAATCGGTTTAAGATTCGAGATTATGATCATGCATATCGTTTGATTTTCGAATATTTAGAAGCATTCTACAATACGAAACGAATTCATAGTCACTGTGATTATATGTCACCAAATGATTATGAAGAGCTGTATCGTAGGCTTCAGCAGGGCGAATTGCAGATGGCAGGTTAAGATGAGGAAAACCTCATTTTAACTTGTACTAAATCTTGACATAGGACCACAATAATACATAAAACGAATCTATATACGAAGTATTGTTTTCCTGTAAAGTGTAAAAATATCCATTAATTTGCAATTTTTGAGAATATGTACCGTTCTTACTCTTAGGCACATTACGCAACGCTTCTTGTACACCAGAATCATTTTGAATCAACGTATTAATCAACGCAGTTTCCTCGATAAGTTTTTCCAAAACATTACTGCTATAGTAAGCGGACGAGTCTAGAGAAATCTGCGCATTTTTTATAGAAACTGCAATAAAATAAACCAGAAAGAAACCATCTGTCAATAGTACTGTCATAATAACCACTGAAGCAAATCTTTTAAAAATCTTTTCATATAATTTTTTCATACCCTACCCATTCCATTGTTCACGATAATCTCTCGGAGAGCAGCCTTTCAGCTTTTTAAATACTTTATTGAAATACGTAGTATTCGAATATCCAACTTGGTCTGATATGCTGGAAACTTTAAAGTATTCGTCACGAAGCATTCTACAAGCAGCTTCCACTCTTACAGTATTTATATAATCTGTTATAGTTTGTCTGCAATTATTCTTAAATAGTGTAGAAATATATGCCGGGCTAAAACTAAATGCCTCCGCAATCCTAGATAAAGAAAGATCTGTCTGTGCGTAATGTTCTTTAATATATTGCTCAATACACACCACTGTCTGATTAGGCTTCTTTATTTTCACCTTATTTAACTGTCTCCCTATGGTGTGTAAAAATGATTTTAATTTTTCCCACATTTTTTCTTTGTCATCACAACTGCAAAAATCCATTATTACTGCTCCCGTATTTGAATATAAGGAAGCAATATCTATGTTAACCAATGCCTCATGACGAATAATTCCCACTAAAATAAGATACGTTGCCTGCCTCATATAATCACAATCAATTTTTCTTTTTTGAGCCTCTTCATAGAACTGTTCTAACAGATAGTCTATACTCTGTTCATTATAATAAACTGTATATTCAATAATTTTCTGAATCATTTTATTTAAAGCTAAACTCTCTGGTTCTGCATATGAAAAATCTGAATTTGTATAATACACCCTTCCACTACCATATATAAATTTCATATTCAATGCTCTGCTTGCCTCTAAAAAAGACTTTCCTGATTCTTCAACTGTATAATTTGTCGCACTTACTCCAACTGTATAATTACTATAATTTGCTCTCAGCAATGTATTCTGCACTATTTCTATCAATTCATCCGTCAATTTTCCTATATCTTCCTTTTCTTCCGCCAAAAAATAAATCATAATATTCTGTGGGCATTTTTCTAGAAGATAGCTTTCTGTATGTAAACTACAGTATTCTTTTATTTTCTGAAGTAAATTTTTATATATGCTTGATGCTCCGATATATAAAGCTTCACTAATATCTTCCATTTGTAACAATAGCACAGCCTGCCAGTTGTTCCATACCTTCTTAACCCTTTCATAAATTTTATCCAGTTGTTCTGGAGTATACTCCATATAAATAAGATTACGAATTACATTCTCAAAACCATTTACATTTTCTAGGCTTTCTCTTTTTTGTATCCTTTTCTCTTGGAGCATAATTATAATATTCAATAATTCGGATAAATCGACTGGTTTAAGCAGATAATTCTTAGCTCCTAAGTTTAATGCCTTCTGTGCAAACTCAAACTCATCAAATCCGCTCAATATCACTGTATCGATATCTAATCTGGCATTTTCAATTTTCTCAAGTAATTCTAAGCCATTTAATCTTGGCATTTTAATATCAACTATCACAAAATCTGGATTTAGAACACAAATCTTTTCCCAGGCGTCAATGCCATCAATAGCAGTACCAACTACTTCTATATCATAAGAATTCCAATCCATCTGTTCCGACACACACTTTCTGGTAAAATCCTCATCATCCACAACTAATAATTTCATTTTTCCCCCTCAGTTTTATACAGTCCCTACATTTCATAAAATCAGTGTATTATGCTACAAAAGTATCCCGCTGATCAGCAATTCAGCGGGATACTTCTACCATTGGGCATTGTGTGAAATATGATGTACAAAAATATTGTATTTTTCTTCCCATACTTCTGTATTTTTAGGGTAATACATTTTTGTACTATATGTATTGCACACTACCTGCCGCATTTCTTTTTTATCTTTTATTTCATTCGATCCATAGGCCTGCAGCAAAATATTTGCAATACTACTTCCTTCTGTTACTCCAGTATATACTGGATACCCCGTTGCGTTTGCCGTCAACTGATTTAGAAGACCATTCTTACTTCCTCCACCTAAAATATAAATTTTGGAAATTGTTTTATCTGCTACTTCTAAAATCTTATCACAATAATAACGATATTTCAATGCAAGGCTCTCATAGCAAATTCTGGAAATTTTTCCATAATCTTCCCAATCCACATCTACTCCAAAATCTCTTTTTACTGCTGTTGCTACTGCTTTGGCCATATTTTCCGGGGAATAAAACTCCTCCATGTCTACATCAATATATACCTGATTTTCTGAAACAGAACATGCCAATTCTACTAATTCACTATAAGAATAATCGTTATTCCACGCGCGCAGACACTGTTGAATAACCCACATTCCCTGTATATTTTTCTTCAACATATTAGTGCCAAGCGGCATAGAAGAATTAGACAAATTATAACGATATGACAATTCATTAATAATCGGAGCTTTCGTCTCTGTCCCCATCAGTGACCATGTACCACTACTAATAAACATCCAATCCTCTCCCAGATCCGGTACAGCTAACGCTGCACATGCTGTATCATGTGTACATGGTGTAATAATTTTAACCTCGTTATGAATTCCTGCTTCTTTTAAAATTTCTGAATCTACGTGGCCTATTACATCTCCCGCCCGAACAACTGGAAGCATGACTGAATCCGGAATATGAAATGCTCTCATAATTGTTTGATCCCATGCATCAGTATGATTATTATAAAATCTACAATAACTAGCTAAAGAATGTTCACAGCAAGGTTGTGCCCCCAGCATGTAATGATACACATCACCCATAAAAAGAATCCCCTGCGGATTATCCATAGATGAGTCTCCCTCTCGTATCAGGCGGATAAGCTGACTCAATGTATCTGTCGGCATTGCCTGGTTTCCAGTTCTCATATAGATTTCTTGAACTCCTATATTCTGCTCCAGGATTCTCACTACATCCATTGTCTTAGAAGTGGTCCGATATGATGCAGGAAGCCTGCTTATATTCCCGCTCCGATCCAATAAGACAAAATCACTTCCCCAACTATCAACTCCTATGCTTTCCAATGTATCCCCATATTTCTGCGCGTATAACTGTAGCGCCTTAATAATTTCTTCATGATATCGGTATATATTACGTAAACTTTTTCTATGAACCTGCATGAATTGCGTCTTAAAACGATGAATTTCTTCTGTAACAATCCTGCCATTTTTCAGATGCCCTATGTAAACACGGCCGCTCTCTGACCCAATATCAACTGCCATATGTCTGTGCACCATATTTTTCCCTCCAGTACATAGCACATTCTTTCTATTATTTTAATTTAAGAATAATCTTCTCTGCCAATTTTTCAATTGAGGTATCTGAAAGTTCAAGTTTCAAACAAGAATAGGCAGCTAAAGATATTCCTTTCTCCTCATTTGTTGTTTTATCCGGCGCATTTACCATTCGCTTGGGATTAATTTCCAATCCATGCGTATCTGCCAAAAGCTGTATTTGCTTTTTTGTAATTGGCCGATACATCCCTGTTATAAATTTATGAATCAGTGCCATTTTTGCATACGCTTCTGCATCCTCCAGAGTATACCATGCCTCTTTGGGTGTTTTCCCCCAAGCTATAGGTCCATGATTGGCTAAGAGTACAGCATTAAAATCTTTCACATATGGTGCCACTGAATCCGCTAGCTCATTAGACCCTGGATTACGATACGGAGCTACTGGAATTCTTCCCGAAATTGCCGCTGTTGCCGGAGTAATAGGCAAATCCAATTCTAATCCCATATTAGCAAATATGCTTAAATAGCACGGATGGGCGTGTGCAGTTGACATCACCTCATCATTTTCCTGATAAATTCGTAAATGCATTGGCAATTCAGAAGTCACCTTCCAGGTTCCATCCAAAATATTTCCTTCAAAGTCTGTTTTAACCAACATATCCGGAGTTAAATCTCCTTTAGATACACCCGTAGGGGTTACTATAACCTCTCTCTCCCCTACTCGTATTGTAATATTTCCATCATTTGCAGATACAAACTGCTTCTGATACATCTTACGCCCAATAGTACAAACCAATTCTTTTGCTTCTGTTTCTGGAATAAATGTTCTCATCTTCTCCTCCTTTAAAAGCAACTTACTGCATTTCATATATTTTTCTGTTATGCTCTGCCCTTCTTGCCGATATCTGCTGTAGCAAAACAACAATTAACACAAGAGAACCAGTAATAACACTTTCCCAAAATGTACTCAATAGTGACTGCATATTAAAAATGTTGGTTAAAAGTCCAACAATAACAGATCCAATAAACGCACCACTTATTTTTCCTCTGCCGCCTGTCAGATAAATGCCACCCACAACACAGGCAGCTATCGCATACATTTCATTTCCGTCTCCCGCAAGAGGAGAAACTGAGCCTAACCGGGCAGCCAAAATAATACCAGATATAGCACACATCAAACCACTTAAAACAAATGCCATGTTAATCGCCCGGTTCACATTGATTCCCATCATTTTTGCAGCTTCCCGATTACCACCACACACATAAAAATCTCTTCCTATCCTCGTATATTTCATCATAAATACAAAGGCTGCCACAAGTATTATGGTAATAATCAACGGATAATTCAAATATGGACCGATACTTCCTCTTGCAACTGCTTCAAATGATATATTTGGAACTTTAGGTTTATATGTATTTTCTCCAGTCAACACCAGAACCATCCCCCGCAATCCTAACATCATAGATAATGTCGCAATCCACGGATGAATCCTCATTCTAGTTACCAATATTCCATTCACATATCCTACTAAAGCGCCAAATAACAATGTTCCCGCGATTGCCAGTACCGTGTTATATTGGCTTAAATAACTGCTTACAAAAGCAGATAAACAAAACAACGAGCCAACGCTTAAATCAATAGAACCGGATATAATTACAACCGCCATCCCGAGCGTTACAATCGTAATTGTGCTGTTCTGACGCAATATATTTGAAAGATTACCTAAGGTCAAAAAACTGGAATTAATCAGTGTTCCCAACAATAACATAAATAAAAGACCAATAATTGCAGCGTTATCACCCAGAAAATGTTTTATCTTTCTCATATTTATCCCCTCCTTGTTTTTTTCACATTCTGCAAAAACACGGCTAAAATAATTATACCCGCCTTAATAATTTTTGCATAAGAGGATGATATGTTATTCATATTTACCATAATAGTAATCATTTGCAATACAATTGCACCACAAACAGTTCCCCAAATATGTGTCTTTCCCCCATCTATTGAGGTTCCTCCCAGTACAGTTGCCGCAATAGCATCCATCTCTTTTGTCAACCCCATGTTTCCAGGATCTACAATTGATGAATATCCCATTTCAATATATCCAGCTATACAAGCCAATATATTGCAAATGATATAAGAAGCCGTAATTATAAGTGTTACATTAATCCCGGCAATTCTGGCTGCACGTCCATTGTCTCCATAACTTTCAATACAAATCCCAAATCTTGTCTTTGCAACAAGCACAAATATAACAATAACAATTGCAAACCACATAACCGTTCGTACCGATATAGGACCTACCATTTCATATAAAAAATTATTTAATTCTCGATTACCCGGATTCATATTTTTTCCATCATTTAACAACTTTGCTATGCCTCTTAAAATAAACATCATAGACAACGAAGCAATCATCGGTTGCACATCAAATTTTATAATGACATATCCTGTAACTGCCCCACATATTATAGCAACACCTAATCCGAATACCATTCCCTGCCACATATACCCAGCTTTAATAAATTTTGCTGCTATCATAGCTGATACTGCCATTACAGAACCAACAGAAATATTAATTCCACCTGTTGCAATTACTACAGTCATTCCTACTCCCAGAAAAACTGTTGTGGCACACTGTGACAGAATATTTTGTATCGTTGTAATACTCAGAAAATTCTTAGTAAAAAGAGAATTTCCTATAAATAAAAGAATAAATGCTATAAACACCCCGTAATCTCCCAGGACTTTCCATATTCCTTTTTCATTCTTTATTTTTAATTGCTGCATATTCTCCACCTCCCATCTATTATTTTATATTTTGCAGTCCGATATCACCTCTGTAATTGTAGCCGGGCAGATTTCTTGTTCACTAATTTCTCCTGCCACGCATCCATCTCTCAATACATATACCCGATCACAATTCCGGGCTAGTTCTGACATTTCAGATGAAATCAGTAAAACCGCCAATCCCATGTCCGCAACTTCTGCTATCAAATTTTCAACGTCTCGTTTTGCACCAACATCAATTCCCCGGGTCGGTTCATCGAAAATAATAAATTCCGGATTTGTCGCAAGCCAACGAGCCAAAATTACTTTCTGTTGATTTCCACCCGACAAATTCTTTATCTTCTGATTTGGGCTTGGGGTCTTAATCTTGAATCTGTCAATATATTTTTGTACAATTTCATCTCCTTTAGATTTATTCAGGAAACCATAATTGCTGATTCCTTTTAAACTGGAAAGAAGTATATTATTACGAACACTCATATTAGGAATAATCCCTTCCTCTCTCCTATTTTCTGTACAAAAAGCCATCCGGTTTTTCACACCATCTCTTGGATTTCTTAGAAAAATATTTGCTTCTTTTAACCGAATTTTTCCCGAATCTGGAATTGTGTAACCGAACATTACCTGTGCCGTCTCTGTGCGCCCAGACCCAAGAAGTCCTGCCAATCCTACAATCTCTCCCTTTTTAATATGTATGGAAATATTCTTTAATTTTGGCTTCGAAACAATTGAATCCAGTGCAATTACACACTCCTCGCTGCTATATTGATGCGTTCTCTCAATCTTGTCTTTCTGCTCAATTTCATGCCCTACCATTTTTGTAATAAGTTCATTCTGACTCAATTCTTTGGTCAAGTACGTTCCTTCATACCTTCCATCTTTTAAAATCGTAATACGATCACTAATTTTATACACTTCATCAAGGCGGTGTGAAATAAACAAAATTGCAATCCCCTTTGTTTTTAATTCTCTTACCAAGCGAAACAGCATTTCCACCTCTTCTGTATCCAAAGATGAAGTAGGTTCATCTAGCACAATAATTTTACAGTGCAAACTAATTGCCCTTGCAATAGATACCATCTGTTGCGCAGCTGTTCCATAATTGCTTAACATTGCTTTTGCATTGATATTTAGTCCCATACTATCCAGAAGTTTCTGTGCATCTGAAAATAATGTTTTCCAATCTATTACATTATTCTTTTTAGGGTATCTTCCGACAAATATATTTTCGCCTACGCTCAAATGGGGAACCATATTTAATTCTTGATAGACCGTACTGATTCCAAGATTCTGTGCATCAATTGTATTTTTTATTTCTACTTTTTTTCCATTAAATATAATCGTTCCTTCATCTTTTTCATACACACCAGTTAATATTTTTATTAAAGTCGACTTTCCTGCCCCATTTTCCCCCATTAAAGAATGAATTTCTCCTGGTTTCATTCTAAAATCAACTTCTTGCAATGCTTTAACCCCAGGAAAAGATTTTTGAATCTTTTTCATTTCAAGAATAAATTCCATATTCCACCACCATTTTCTGTCAGCAAAAGGACTGCCCACATCTGCTTCCAATTTTCTGTCATACTTTTTCTGCAGTTTTGTGAGACAGTCCTCTTTCGTTTCCTGTCTTAAGTTTTATTTTTGTAAAACTCTTTTCATCAGAATCCAAATTCCAGCTGCTCTTCTGCATTTTCTGCCGTAATCAGTGTTTCCTGATTAATAATCTTCTCTGGCAGTTTCTCGCCCGCTAAGTATTTCTCCATTGCATCAAATGCTGCTTCACCAAACCTTGGACTGCAAGTTGCAATACAGTTAATTTCACCAGCAATAATCCCCTCTATTGCCTCCGCCTGACCATCAATGGCTACTACTTGTACATCTTCTCCTGGTTTCATACCTGCTGCTTTTAAAGCAAGTACAACACCAAGGGCCATCTCATCATTGTGACAATAAACCACATCAAAATCACCATTTGTTGCCTGGATAATATTCTCAGTAACTTCTTGAGCTGTTGTTCTAGACCATTCTCCAGACTGTGAAGAAACAATCTCAATATTATCATACTGTTCAGTAACATTACGCAATCCCTGAGCTCGGTCTCTCACATCAGATCCGCCTTGTACCCCAGTAATTTCAACAATTTTCAGTTCTTCATCCATATTGTTATTTTCAACAATCCATTCACCGCACATCTCACCCTGCTGTACATAATCTGCAATGATGGTTGTCAGCCAATCTTCTCCCCATGTTCCCGCTGCTTCACGATCCAAAAGCACCACTGGAATTTCTGCTTTTTTTGCAGCATCCAATGCAGGGACAATAGCATCCATATCAATCGGAGCTATGAACAGAAAATTGCATCCCTGTGCGATCAAATCTTCTACATCTGCAACCTGTTTTTCTGTATCATATTCTGCATTTGTCATCACATAATCATACCCTCTCGCGTTTGCCTGTTCCTGCATTGAATCTGTTTGACAAATACGCCACGCACCATCAATATCCAGTTCTGAAAATCCCACTTTAATATCTGTCTTTTCATTTGCAGATACTGGAAGCACAAGCATTGTACCTGTCATAATCCATGCCATTAACCCGATCAACTTTTTTTTCATTTTCCTGCCTCCTTGAATTATATATTTTTGATGTCCTAATCATAGCAAATAGAATGTACAAATTGAATAAACTTTTTTTCTCTCTTCTTCAACTTTTTTACTTTTTTATTGTTTTATCTACAATTTTTTATTTTTTTGTGTTTTTTTGCATAGTATTTCTGTTTTAATTTATACTCAAACCCATATCTAGATACAATTCAATCAGTCATCGCATTGTACAAAAACTCAGCATTTCCTGCAATCGCACATTTTCACACTCATAAATTCATAATTATTTTTCGCAAAAAGACCAGCGCATTTCCAGCAACTGCCCTTTTTAGATGATTAATGAATTTTTCTACTTACGAATCACGAACATATTACAAATTTTTCTATAAATAGCCAGAGACGATTTGTAAAGGACTTTTTAATCAAATTCATAAAGAATTCATAAGGCAAGGCGGCAGCTCTTTTTCCCTCCCGGTAAGTTTACTTTTATCACTGAATGGGATATACTATAAATGACCTCAAGTTTTCTTTAGTTCTCAAGAATAGAAAGGGTGATTTTTATGAATTTAGCGAAAATTTCTGCAAACGGTCAGATCACTGTGCCGGTAGAAATCCGGCGGCTGCTCGGCTTGAAGTCCGGGGATAAAATTTTGTTCTTCCAGAAGCAGGATGGGGAAATCGTTGTAAGCAACGCTTCTTCCAAAGCAATCTGCAAAGCGCAGGCTGCCTTTGCCGGTGCTGCTGAGACAATGGGTGTTATCAGCGAGGACGATATTCAGGCACTTGTGGACGAAGTACGCTACGGAAAGGAACGGTAATATGCGGATATTGGTTGACACAAATATCTTGTTCTCCGCATTGGTTTTCCCTCGTTCCAAACCAGCACGAGCGCTGTTGTATGTCGCGGATAATCACGAAATCGTTTTGTGTGACCGCAACATCGTGGAGCTGCGGGATATTTTGAAAAGGAAAGCTCCAAAGTTCTTGCCAGACGCAGAAGTGCTGCTTGCGGAAATGTCCTATGAATTGATTCTGGCGGTAGATCATGCGGAAAAGCTGATACGCGATGCAAAAGACCAGCCGATCTTAAATGCGGCGATTGTGTCCGATGTGGATATTATTTTGACAGGGGACAAAGACTTTTTAAGTCTGGAAATGGAACATCCGAAATGTATGACAGTTGCACAGTTCTTTGAAAGTGAGGGTGTGGAAGAATAACCCCCATATTCAACGAGTCAAGACCACCGGCTAAGCCCAACATCATAAACTTAAGAGAATCTGCTTTGAGATGGGCAGATTCTTTTATTTATGATAAAATTTAGGCAGGGGTGTATATGAGGGGTACCTATATTGAAAGAATCCAAAAACTTTCTGAAAAACTGTCAGATCCTGCTTTGGCAGAGCGTGCAAGAAAAATAAACAGCAATACTTTTTCAAGAAACAGAAAGATGCCTTTAAAAGATATCCTGCTGTGCTGTCTTTCTAAAAAAGGGCTTACTACTGCACTGGAACTGAGAAACTATTTTATACAAAAGGATATTCCCTCCATGAAAATGTCGAAACAAGGGTATTTACAACAGCGAAAACGTCTTAATCCTGAAGTTTTTTCTTATCTGAATGATGAATATATGGCTGATTTCTATCATTCTTCCGAGCCAAGGCTCTGGAATGGATTTCTGTTACTGGCAATTGATGGAAGTAAAGCAGAAGTGCCGAATTCAACAGAAAACCGAGAGCGTTTTGGAAAAAGCAACAATCAACACTCAGAACTTGGACAGGTGCGGGCACTGGTAAGTGGCATGTATGATATTTTGAATCAGTTTTATCTGGATATTGAAATTTCACATATTTCTACCAGCGAAACGGAGCTTGCCAAGAAAAATTTGCATCACTTAACGCATATGGATATCAAACAGCCCGTATTAGCTATTTTTGACAGGGGATATCCATCTATAGAATTTATTGATTTTCTGGAAACGGAAAAAATCAGTTACTTATTCCGCCTTTCTTCCAATGATTATAAATTTGAGCGCAGAAATATGAAATCGACTGACGAAACGGTTATTTTACGGCATACCTGTCAGCGATTAGAGAAAATAAGAAAAAAGCATCCTGAGAGACTAGAGCGCATGAAAGAAAAAGGAAATACGAATACAAGGATCATGACCTCTATGCTTCCTTCTGGAAATGAATTGGCACTTATGACAAATCTGCCCTTTGAATTTTCCCAGAAACAACTGGAGGATTTATATTATCAAAGATGGGAAATAGAGAAGAAATATCATACACTTAAAAATAAAATGAAGTTTGAAAGTGTAACAGGAAAATCAACCATCTATGTAGATCAGGATTTTCGTGCACAAGTGTTGGTATATAATATGCTGCAGGACATACGCAAAGAAGCCGATGAGGAGGTATTCGTAAAAGGTCGTGAAAAAGGCAGCAAATATCCTATGCATACAAACGAAAATATTTCCATAGGACTGTTTAAAGAACAGATGATAAAACTAATCCTTGAAAAAAATGCTGTAAGAAGAGAGCAATTGCTTTTTAAACTGCAAGCAGAAATGGAAGAATATATTTTGCCCCAAAGAAATTTGCCTGGAAGGGAACGGAAAAAGAATATTTCAAATAAATACAAAAACAATCAAAAAAATAGTTTTTAAAAAAGTCCATACAATTCCATTGGAGAAAGTATGGACTTTTTTCTATAAAATATAATTGTTATATTTAGGACTTGTTACAATGTTCCTTTCGGCATTTGTTCATTTGATGATTACCTGTATCGCGATCGTGCTGCTTGCCCCTGTTTTATTTGAAGCAACTTTGCCGACACAACTTCCGTTTTTCTTTCTTGCACTTGCTATATACATTATTGTGTCGTTAAGTATCGGAAGTGTTTTAGGATTGGTGGTAAAAAATCAAGCAAAACTGACAATGATAGCACAATTAGTGTTCTTGCCCTCAATTATGCTTTCGGGAATTATGTTTCCTATCGACTTGCTGCCTGATTTTCTTGAAACCATAGGGCATATTTTCCCTGCTTCTTGGGGATACCGATTAATGTTGGATAATGGATTTTGTTTTGAAAATCTATGGTACTTAATTGTTATCTTTTTTGCAGCAATATTCGTATGTGGAATAGTTTTGAAAAAACAAAAGGCAAAATGATTTGGAGTGGAAAAGGCTTGATCAAAACACAATGGATACTTTGTCCTGTCTGCGGAAATAAAACCCGAACAATGATACAAGAAAATACTGAGATGAAAAACTTCCCTCTCTATTGTCCAAAGTGCAAAAAAGAAACAATCATCAATGTTCGGGATATGAAAATCACGCTTGCAGACAGTAAATAATTATATATACCGCCGCTATGGGTAACGCCATAACGGCGGTTTTGAACTAAACGGTAAAATAAATACTGTTAAAATAAAGCGATAATAACAAGTTTTAATTTGCTATTTCGTATTAAATGTTAATATGCGTTGCTTGTGGCAACGAGCAATTTTTCGTACAATAACGGTGACCGATAAGAGAAAAAAGAGGATTGAATAGATATTTTTAATAAAGCAAAAAACAGCTGGGTGTATCATTTTTTGGTACACCCAACTGTATCTTTTTATTTCATTCCAAGGTTCTTTCTTTTAGTACAGCTTCGCTCCTGCCGGGATCTTATCATCCACGATCAGGACATTCAGTCCTTCTCTGCCCTCTACGATATGTGTCGCAGAGATGATCATACCGCAGGAATCAATCCCCATCATCTTGCGCGGCGGAAGGTTCGTGATCGCGATCAGTGTCTTTCCGATCAGCTCTTCCGGTTCGTAATAGTCGTGAATACCACTTAAGATCACACGGTCTGTACCGCTTCCATCGTCCAGAACGAACTTGAGCAGCTTCTTGCTCTTCGGCACTGCCTCACACGCTTTTACTTTTACGGCACGGAAATCAGATTTGCTGAAGGTATCAAAATCCACCATATCCTCAAACAGAGGCTCTACCTCTACCTTAGAAAAGTCGATCTCTGCCTTTGCCACAGCCTGTACGGATACTTCCTCTGCCTTATCAGACGGCTGCTCTGAGCCCTTTGCCGGCTCCGCTGCCTTCTTTGCTGTCTCAGCTCCGCCCAGCGTCTTAAGCGTCGGGAAAGATTTCACGTTTTCTTCATGATTCTTCGGGATGCGTCATTGTACTATATTGTCTAAATTTATAAACCTTATAATCACTTCATTATTCGTCATTATTAAATTTACTTTGTTGTCAATTTGCTGTAAACCAAACAAATTGTTGTCATCCGTTATACTAAGCACTTCTCAAAAAATATCTAATTTTGTTGCTAAATTCTCGAATGACTCTTGTTTCTTTTCTTCTGTTGCTTCCGCATAAATGTCCATCGTTGTTTCAATGTTTCTATGTCCCATAATGGATTGAATAACTTTTAAATTTGTTTCATTTTCGCAAAGTCGTGTACAAAAAGTATGTCTCAGATGATGGCAAGAAAAATTAGGTAGTATAATAGGATCTCTTCGTTCTTTTTTAGCTCGCACCACTTCGTCTGCATTATAACTATTCGCTATACGCTTAATCGTATGATTGACTGTTTGTGGATTTGGAACCATTCCAAAACGATTACAAAAAATAAATCCTGACATTCCATCAATTTCTGATTCATTAAAACCATTTTCCAGTTGTTCTTCATAAAGCATTTCAAAAGCATCTTTCACAATATCCAACATTGGAATTGTACGAATTCCCGCTTCCGTTTTGGGTTTGGATATTCTCAATACACTTTTGTTGCTTTCTGGTTTTTGATAATAACTCAAACTGTGATTGATACTGACTGTTCTTTTGTCATAATCTAGGTCTTGCCATCGAAGCCCTAATGCCTCACCAATTCTACATCCTGTTCCAAGCAACACCGTAAACATAGGCCACCAATGATAATATATCGGATGGTTCGCAATATATTCCATAAATGCTCTTTGCTGCTCTACTGTCAATGCATGTCTGATTCCTCTGTTCTTCCCGGATTCTTTGCTAATTTCTTTCATTACTCCATCAGTAGGATTATTTCGTATAATCTCATCCCGCACTGCCAACTGAAATGTTGGATGAAGTAAACAATGAATAGTATCTAATGTTCCTAATGAAATTTTTACTTCATTAAGAAGATAATAATAAAACTGCAATACATCAGAATACTTTATATCTGCAATCCGCTTTTTTCCAAAGGTGTCACGTACATAATGATCGTACGTATATAAATATGAACTTTTTGTAGATTCACGCAAATTATACTTCGTGGACATATACCGATCAAACGTATCATTCACACTTGCCTTGCCAGCAACATAGAGATCCAATCCGTCCAACTGATCCTTCATCAGTTTAGATTCTTTCTCTCTTAGTTCTGCCAGATCGTTAGCATATATAAATTTACGTCTACCCATCGGATCTGTATAGGTGTACATGTATCTTTTATCTGATGATCTTTGTACTTCTCCTTTACGTAAAGTTCTTCCTCGCAAATCTTTTCTTACTTTCGCCATAATAGTTTCCTCCTCTTAAGAGAGAAGCACTTACTATTTTTTCTGCTCGGATAAAAGTATCTCTACCCCTTTTAGGACAATGTCCGTTGTATTCATTTTATGTTGTTCGGCGTATGCAAGCATCTGGGAATATAGCTGATCAGGAACACGAATGCTTAATACTTTCTTCTTTGCATTGTCTGATTTTGGTCTTCCCATCTTTTTCATTTCAGCTCTTATACCTCCTATACCAACATTATACTTTCTGTATGACATAAAGTCAATTAAAAATGCAGAAAACTATAGAAGTTCTTCTCTCTTATTTTCTCTCTTAAAATTTTAATACTCTCGGAATGTTTCCAAATATTTTTCAAATATCTCACAATTTACTAAAGCTACTTTATCAATTTTATAGACTGCTTTCGCCTCTTTTGCTAATGCCTGAAATTTTGTCAATCCTAAACTATATTTCTCCGCACCTTCTGGATATCTCACGAACTTCTTTTCCATTTTCTTAGTAGCTTCCACATCTTTTCTTGCAAAACCCATTTCACAAAACTCCTTTCCATCTATAAATAAGAAAGAAAACAAATTTGTCTTCTCATATAACGAAAGGAAATCAATGAATTTTACAGGGTGATTATGAAAAAAAGTTTAAAAAAATAGTTGTCAAAGGATTTTCTTCGACAACTATCGTTACAAATTACTACTATTCATATTGAATTATTTTATTTTCATATTTTATATCACAACCCATTTCTATAAATCTCGTTTATAACAGCCTGCGCCTGTTCCATTTCTTTTTTCTTTATGAATTCTTCCCGGTCACTTAAAATTGCTATCATTTCATCTATTACATCTTCCATTCTAGGTTCCGTGTAACGATACAAGTATCCTAACATTCTAGTCGCCGTATAATCAGTATTCAAGATATTATAAGCTATTTCTGAACAAAGTTCTTTCGGATATCCTTTAGTAAGTAAAACCTTGTACAACTCATCTGTTCTTTCTGTTTTCATAAACCATCTCTCCTGTAAATTTTACGCTGCTTATATCAATATTCCTTCCCAATGATCCAATTCATGCTGACAGATCTGCGCGATCCATCCATCAAGTTTCAAATTCTGTTTCTTCCAATTCATATCCAAATATTCAACTTCTGGGGCAGATAGAATACTCTAGATACTTTATGGTACACATTTGTATTTTTTCATGTTAATATTCTCTGAATTATATCTGATGTTTTTCTTGCGCCAAATTATTAAAGCCAAAATCTAATCATAAAACACTATTCTTTCTGCTTTAATTTCTCTAATATTGATAACATATCCGGTTGTGTAGACATGAATTTCACACATAATTATTCCTTATTTACCTATTCATATTTTTTTAATATTACTGACAAATGCTATAATACACATCATCCGCAAGATATGTATTAAATTGTTGAGAGTATTTTTCACTATTCTTTAAAAAATCATCTATCATATTAGAAATCAAGTATGCCTGATCAAATCTGATTCTTAATAACGGAATGCCTTTGTTACGACAATATTCATTTTTTTCTATATCAGCTTGTCTTCTTTTCAAATATCCCTTTTTCCCTCCCCAGCGATTGATCGACTTAAAATGCTGTTCTCCATCAAATTCAATAAAAAGTAATGTTTTATTCCATTCCAGCGAAAAATCATATCTTTTTCGTATTTCTCGTATATAATGTTCTGTACGAAAAGAGATTTTTCTCGCTTCTAAATATTGTTTAACAAGCCCTTCTCCCAATGAACAGTCTGCTTCTTTATTT
Organism: Parablautia sp. Marseille-Q6255; assembly: GCF_951230155.1. GTDB lineage: Bacteria > Bacillota > Clostridia > Lachnospirales > Lachnospiraceae > Choladousia. The sequence goes on along the minus strand of NZ_CATNVD010000014.1, from coordinate 85,145 downwards.
GTTACAACATGTATATTCGCAACAATATCATTAAAGTCTCCATTTACAAAAACTGGCTCTTTCCATTTTGTAATAATATCTTTTCTCCCTTCTCCCACATGATACCGCTCCCAATGAGCTTTTCTAATATGTGGTCGCTTTCCATTCTGACTGCTTTCACTGTTCTCATATTGTTGAATTTTATTTTTTTGATAACTTCTTATTTTTTCTCCATAACGGCATCCAACATTCCACTTACGTACTTCTGAATATTTATTTTTCACCAAACTTGATGGTTTATATGTTTTTATAGTTTCTGAACTTTCAATAACATCCGCTTCTTTCGAAGATAAATACATCAAAAATTGTAATAAAAACAGTCTAAAATTACTCACTCCTCCAATAAACCACTGCGTCCTAAAACTATCTGATGTATACATCAAATCTTTATGCAAATTATAATCAAAATAATATACGCCATTGTCAACACTATACATCTCTGGTTTTATCCAAAATGCATCTGCATATGCCGTGGGATTTTCGCCTTCATACTCATGTACCGGTATATGTGAATATCCGATTTCTGTCGGAAGAGAGGATATTCTTATTACTCCTGTATCGTATACTTTTACTTGTACAAAAAATCCTTCATATACGAAAAGTTCATTTTTTGAGAAGTCCAAATAAAAGGTATCAAACGGTATATGTTTGAGCATTTCCGGATATACTCTTAATTTATTTGTGCCTAAGAGTGCTTGCGAGAAATCATAATCCGGTTCATATACAATCTTATTATATTTCCAGACTCCAGCAAATCCAGCTGTTGCAAAACAAGCACTTATTGTATGCATAGCAAAATAGTTTTTATCAAACATATTATATGTATGAATATATCTTTCTTTATTTGGACCCGAATAATTACTGGTTCCCCAATCAGCATCTGCAATCATCTCTAGTAATACCTCAGGTTCACAATTAATATATTCCTCACTACAATATAACTCTGTCAAAACACTATAACGTTTCACGTACTCTAATGGCAAATACATTAATTTCAACTCCTAATCACACATTCAAAATTTTTTCTACATAAAACTATTATACATCATCTATTGTCTTACGCACACATAGAAGAGATAAGCATCCATCTTCTGTTTCATAAGGTGCATCTCGCCCTCTATTCTCAAAGTCTATTTTGGGGGATGATTCTGAAATGTAGTATAGCAGTTTTTTTACTTTTTTTCTATCTCGCCCTGTATTTTTCCCTCTGAGCATTTCGTTATATGAGAGGGTTAATCTTTCAAGAGCAAGATCCACCCAGTAATACGGTATCGCCATTTTGGCTTTCCTATTACTCTGAGTTTTATCTTGATGTGGATTACGCTCCCCATACCCTCGTTACTGACATTTACAAAATGTCAGATTAGCTTCCACATAAAATGTGTGCGCAACACCAGAAGTATCAGAAGGGACAGCTGATATTTCTAGTGGAGTGCCATGAAATTGGAAGCACTCAATTAAGGGAGGAGGAACATGGCACCAAAGAAAAAAAGAAATGAAATGAAACACTCTAATATCATCTGTTTAAGATTAAGTGACATTGAATTAGAGTTAGTCAATCATGCCGCTTCTCAGGCGAAATTATCCCGTTCTGATTATCTGAGAAACCTGATTTTAGATCACAAAATGGCAATACGCTATGAGGTTGTAATTGAAAGTAAGACAATAAAAATGCTTTTAGCAGAGTATGGAAAAATCGGCTCTAATCTTAATCAGATTGCAAAATATTTCAATACAGGAGGAGCGTACTCTAAATCTGTAACAAACGAAATCCAGCAATGCCTTTACGACCTCTATAGGTTAAAAAAGGACCTGCTAAAAATGATAGGTGATTATCGTGGCAATAGTGAAACATATTAAAAGTCGGAATGCAAACTATTCAGATGCTCTGAATTATCTCATCTTCCAGCATGATGAATCAACCGGAAAAATGATTCTCGATGAATTTAATCGGCCACTGCGAAGAGATGAATTATATGTGGATGGTCTCAACTGTAATCCCGATACTTTTGATGTTGAATGCTATGAATGTAATGAACATTTTAAAAAGAACCGAAGCAGATCTGAAATCAAAAGTCATCACTATATCATCAGTTATGATCCTACCGATGCTATTGAATGTAATCTGACGGGAGAAAAAGCACAGGCTCTATCTTTAGACCTTGCCCAAAAAATATTTCCGGGATATCAGGCTCTTATCGTGACACATACCGATGGTCACAATGGTTCCGGCAATATCCATACGCATATTGTGATCAACAGCGTCCGCAAGGAAGCTGTCAAAAGACAAAGCTACATGGATAAGCCCCATGAAGAAATTGCCGGTTACAAGCACCGGTCCACCAATAAATTTCTGAATTATTTCAAAAAAGAACTTATGGAAATGTGCATCCAGGAAGGCCTTCATCAGATTGATCTTCTCTCTCCGGCGGAAACGAAGGTGACACAGGCGGAATATACGGCTCAAAAATCCGGACAGAAAAAATTAGAAGCGATAAATAAAAAAATCATTGCTGATGGATTAAAACCAACTTCCACCACATTTCAAACGCAGAAACAAGAAATCAGAAATGCTATCGAAGAATGCAGCTCGCATTCTAAAAACTTTCAGGAGTTTCAATCTCTGCTTTTTGAAAAATATCAGATTTCCGTCATTGAAGAAAGAGAAAGATATCGTTATCTCCATCCGGATCGGGACAAACGGATCACAGAGAAGGCTTTGGGAACTCAATACGGCAAAGAACATTTGGAGCAGCTCTTCTTACGAAAAGATCCGATAACCATACTTTATGTCAGATCGCATTTACGGCTGGTGGTAGATCTTCAGAAAAATGTAAAAGCAATGCAAAGCCCTGCATATGCGCATCGGGTAAAAATATCCAATCTTCAGGAAATGGCAAATACCATTATCTATGTGCAAGAACATGGATACAATACCCAAACTGAATTAAAAGATGCCTTTTCCAAATCTCAAAAACAGTTAGATCAGACAACAGAGCAGCTTATGGAAATGAATGCAGATTTGAAAAACATCAACCGTCAGATCCATTACACCGGACAATATTTTGCACAGAAAGCAATCTATACCGAATTTTTAAAAGCGAAAAACAAAGGCAGATTCCGAAAGGAACACACCGCTGAAATTCAAGCATATGAAGAAGCCCGTGACTGGCTGAAATCTTTTTATCCAGATGGAAAGATGCTTCCTATCAAAACATTGAAGGAACAAAAAGCCAGCTTGCAGGAACAGATCGACCAGCAAAAATCATCCATCCGATCTCTAAAGGATCTGACACAAGATTTAAGAACCGTAGACAAAAATGTGGAAGCAATTCTCCACAACCAGGTTCCCAAAAAACAAAAGACACGGGAACCCGAATTATAAATCATTTTACGAAGGAGGAATTACAATATGACACAAAATGAATTTAATGTTGTCCTTGAACAACAATATCGAAAATGTGCCGATGTACTGGTACACAAGAAAAAAGAATACACCGGAGACCGCATTGATCGCCTGAGTGCATTTAAAATTGCTGCCTCATTACAGGGATGCACACCTAAGACTGCTCTGGCCGGAATGATGTCGAAGCATGTCGTATCTCTCTATGATATGTGTTACTCTTCGTTGCTCCAATTTGAGTTAGAACAATGGGATGAGAAGATCACAGACTGCATCAACTATCTCATTCTGCTGAAAGCATTGATAAAGGAGGAACAAGCCTATGGATCACATTGAGACAAAGATTTTAAATAGTTATACCATTCAGGAAGCAGCTCAAAACATGGTATTCGCAGCAAGGCTTACCCAACAGGGGCATTCCATTCAAAACATGGATGATCTTATGGCTCTTTATCAGAAATCTTTTACGGATAAAACTGTAGACCGGATTGCCAGTCTGCCTCATCCAACAGTACAGAAATTTACAGTGATCACCGTTGCGATTGTAGGTGCAAGCAGACGTTTTCTTGCACAGATCACTCGTCATCAAAACGAAGTAAAATTCATGAGTGCATCTCTGCAATATAGCAACTATTCAGAAAAAGCTGCATTTGTGATCCCATATGAAATCCTTTTTTCCGAACAGAGATACATTGATCTCTATCTGCAAAGCTGCTTATCGGATCTCAGATGTTATCAGGAATTGTGTTCTGTGGGATTTCATCATGATTCTGCCGGCTATGCCCTCCCCCATGCTTTAAGAAATATTCTGATCATCTGTGCTACACCTTATGAGTGGAAACATATGATCAGTCAGCGTATCTGCAGAAGAAATACCGACGAAACAAGAATTGTAATGTTGGACATCTGGCAGAAACTATATGAATTCGATCCGGTGTTATTTTCACCGAAGCTGACCGGTCCTTTCTGCCAAAGGGGATGTTGTGAAGAAGGTGCTATGTCCTGTGGAATCCCCATCCCAAAAGACTGGTCTCCATTAGAAATAATGAAAGCAGATTATCCTCTGCTCGTAGAAGGGAGGGAAGCTGTTTATGAAAATTAAATTGATCGACTTTGGGTTAGAGAAAGATCATTATCCCTTCCGACCTCATGAAAACGATGCCGGCGCCGATGTGTATATGCCTTATGACTGCACATTAAAGCCAGGAGAGATTGCAAGAATTCCCTTAGGATTTGGGCTCATGATTCCGGATGGATATGCCGGTTATGTCTTTCCAAGAAGCAGCATGGCTGCAAAAGGATTGGTCTGCGAACTTCCGCCTATTGATTCCGGATATCGTGGCGAAATTCATGCCATTATCAGCAATGTTAGTTCAGAATCCCAAATACTCAGCAAAGATACCCGTGTAGGGCAACTGGTTATCACTCCCGTTCTAATTGCCGACTTTGTTCTGGATCTCGGAGAAGCAAGAGATATTGGTGCTTTCGGAAGTACCGGGGAATAAAGATCATAAAACCAGAGGTGCCGAATGATATATCATTTGACACCTCGCACAATCAAAATAACTTACAGAAAGGATTTTCTATTATGATTACGTTTGGAAGAAAATTAAAACATTTGAGACAGAAAAATCATCTCACACAAAAAGAACTAGGTATTGCACTTGGCTTTCCGGAAGATTCTGCTGATGTCAGAATTGCACAATATGAAGCAGATGCAAGAAAGCCTCGTGATGAAATCCTTGCTAAAATGGCTAAAATACTTTACGTACCAATCGATGTCCTCACCGTTCCAGTATTATCTGAACCAAGAGAATATGATGCTGCGTCCTTCTGGATGCATGAACTTTCTGCAGAATTATAATTTTTTTAATAAAATAAAAAAAGCAGGAAATCTTTAGATATGCTCTCTTCGTGATGACAGTTTATTATTTTACTGTCTCTCATAAAGGGAGCATATCATTTCAGATTTCCTGCTTAGCAAAGCTGTGAAGATTTAATTGTGATTGGGTTGCCAGTTATACAAACTGCAATTTGAAAACCACATTTTTATAAGTGGTTATTAACCCTCACAGGGTTTTAATAAAATCCTCCGAAAGCCTTGAAAATAAAGGGCACTGAAAAAGTCTGATTCTAAAAAAGAATTGGGCTTTTTTATTATTTCCATTATAATAGAAATATAAGGAAGGAGGACCTATCATGTTAAAAGATCATTCGCAGTTACAATTATCATTGTCACCTTATCAGGGGCTTTATGATGCGATCATTCCCGCAGATCATCTTTTGCGTAGAATTAAAGAAAATATAGACTTCAGCTTTGTAAATCCAATGCTTCGTAAGCAATATTGTGAAAATTTCGGTCGCCCAGCAAAGGAACCAGAAATGATGTTTAAACTACTTTTCCTGAAAAAGCTGTACGATCTTTCTGACGAAGCCCTGATTAGCAGCGCCCAGACGGACATGGCATATAAATTTTTCCTTGATCTGGAACCAGAAGCAAAAATGATAGATCCCAGTCTTCTCACAAAATTCAGAAAAACTCGTATTACAGAAGATATTCTGGAAGAAATGTTAAAAGAAACCATTCAACAGGCTTTGGATAAAAACCTGATCAAATCGGGAACCATTATCGTTGATTCCACCCATACAATTGCTTCTGTCCGGGCAAAATCTCCAACGCAGATTCTGCGGGATATGAGCAAACAACTTCGGAAAGAGGTTTATAAAACAGCTTTTGAATTATCAGAGCGATTTCCTGAAAAACCCTCTTTGGAAGCAGGGCTGGATGAAGAAATTGCCTATACTAAGGAACTACTCCAGGTTCTGGAGGAAGGAATAAAATCCTGTGGAAATAAAAAGATACAGAAACTTTCTCATGAAATGAAAGAACTACTAGAAGATGAGCGGCTCAAAGAGATCCGATCCAAAGATGATAAAGATGCACGGTTTGGACATAAAACGGCAACCAGTACGTTCTATGGATATAAGAATCATCTTGCGATGACTGAAGAACGTCTCATTGCGGGGATCACTGTAACAGATGGAGGAGCACCAGATGGGCAGGAATTACCAAAACTGATAGAAAACGCGAAGGAAAATGGAATAAAAGTTACAGAAGTTATAGGCGATATGGCATATGTCAGTGATGACAATCTGGAAGTCTGCGGAAAAGAGATTACATTGATTGCCAGGACCAATACAGCAGTAGCTGCTGCAGCAAACGGGAACCTTGAGGAAGGTTTCTGCTTTAATAAAGATGCTGGGATGCTGCAGTGTCCTGCCGGAGAGCTTTCCACGCGTGTAGAAAAAAGAACGGCAAAAAATGGGAATACTTATTTAAGATATATATTTAGCAAAGTAACGTGTCGGAAATGCCCCCAAAGAGAAAAATGCCGTGTAGGAAGATCAAACGCTAAAACAAGAAGCTACAGTATCACGCAAGCAAGTGAGAAAAATCTTGAAAGGCTTAAATTTGAAGAAAGCGAATATTTTCAGGAGCGAATGAAGATTCGGCACAGGATAGAAGAAAAGAATGGAGAACTAAAGGAAGCTCACGGTTTGCGTAAAGCAGATTCGAGAGGTTTATTTGCTATGCATCTGCAAATGTATTTTACGGCATTTACAGCAAATGTAAAACGAATAGTAAGATTAGAAGAGCTGGCTATGGAGTAAACCATAGCTTTTTATGATTTTCCTAAGTAAAGATTTGAAAATAATAGAAAAGAAAAACTTCCACTTAAGAAGAAATGGAAGTTTTTCAGTGCCCTTGAAAATAAAGGGTTTATCGCAAAATGCTCACCTTAACTTATTATACGATTTCACTTACGTTTATTCTTCCCTTGGAAGCTGATAAGGGCAAACACAAGGGCAAGAAAATCTGATAACAAGATATAAGAGAATGTGGCAATCGGAGAACTGTGACGTATGTGCGAATATATTATACTGGAGGATTTATTATATGGACAAGTACATTTTTGATGAAAGCAACGGTTTATGGTATGAATTGCAGGGAGATTATTATATCCCTTGTCTGATACTTTCCGAAGAAGAAACACAGCCTATCGGTTTGTGGGGACAGCGCCACAAGCAGTATCTAAAGGAGCATAAGCAGTTCCTCTATACCACAATGCTGATTGAGGGTACACTAAACTCCTACCTTGCAGATATTGACAGACAGGCACAGGAGCGTTTGCTCCTGCTGACAAAGCAAATTGCAGAGCAGGAAAATGTGACCGAGAAACTGAAAGCAGATAATGCTATGCTGTGGGTACAGAAAATGAATGAAATTCAGTCCAGAGTTAGAGAAATCATTTACAGCGAGATTATCTACGCATAACAGAATGAGTGATTGGGGCGGTAAGCCAGCTTTTGGCTTACTGCCCTTGTCTGCTCATAAGCAAAATAAAGAAATACCGTCAATGGCAGTGCTTGCACTGTTCATCGAGACCATTGACGGTATTGCGTATTTTGCTATCGCTGTCCGTGGCTTTTTTCAATTTTAAACGTTGCTTAAAACAACTTATTGTGTTAAAATATATGCTGATACAAATAAGAGTTTAGGAGGAACCGAAACTATGACAGCCTCAATGCGTTTAAGATAAGCTGGCAATAAAAAAAGCAGAATCTATCCCCGATGATAGGCTTTTTTTCTTGTGCTTATTTATACGATATTGAGCATTCATTAGTTACGGTGAGATATAAGTTATTTAACTATACCTTTATTTAACTATACCTTTATTTAACTATGTCTTTAATATGAATGTTTCCAAATTGTATGTATGCAGACCAAAAGCCACATTGTGGATTTTGGCCTGCATTTTTTATTGCCTAGAATGCTGTTCAAAATAGAAATTCAAGCAAAATAATATGCAGGAGATAATATAAATGGAAAAATACAACAATTGGAAACTTAAGTTTTATACAATATGGGCAGGGCAGGCAGTATCATTAATCACTAGTGCCATCCTGCAAATGGCGATCATTTTTTACCTTACAGAGAAAACAGGATCTGCGATGGTCTTGTCTATGGCTTCACTAGTAGGTTTTTTACCCTATGCGGTCTTTGGACCAGCTATTGGTGTATTAGTGGATCGTCATGATAGGAAGAAGATAATGATTGGTGCTGATTTAATTATCGCAGCAGCTGGGGCAGTGCTTGCTATTGTTGCATTGTATATGGAGCTACCTATCTGGATGGTTATGGTAGTATTGTTTATCCGTAGCATTGGAACGGCTTTTCACACCCCGGCTCTCAATGCGGTTACGCCACTTTTAGTACCAGAAGAACAGCTTACGAAATGTGCAGGCTATAGTCAGTCTTTGCAGTCTATAAGCTATATTGTTAGTCCGGCGGTTGCAGCACTCTTATACTCCGTTTGGGAACTAAATGCTATTATTGCCATCGATGTATGGGGTGCTGTGATTGCATCTATTACGGTAGCAATTGTACGTATTCCTAAACTGGGTGATCAAGTGCAAAGTTTGAAACCAAATTTCATACGAGAAATGAAAGAAGGAATGGCTGTACTACGGCAAAATAAAGGATTATTTGCTTTATTACTCGTTGGAACATTATATATGTTTGTTTATATGCCCATAAATGCTTTATATCCTTTAATCACTATGGAATATTTTAATGGTACACCGATGTATATTTCTATTACGGAGATTGCTTATGCCTCTGGTATGTTGATAGGGGGTCTATTATTAGGGTTATTTGGGAATTACCAAAAGCGAATCTTATTAATAACGGCATCCATTTTTATGATGGGGATAAGCTTAACCATTTCAGGATTACTTCCCCAAAGTGGATTTTTCATATTTGTAGTCTGCTGTGCAATAATGGGGCTTTCGGTTCCGTTTTACAGCGGTGTACAAACAGCTCTTTTTCAGGAGAAAATAAAGCCTGAATATTTAGGACGTGTATTTTCTTTAACTGGAAGTATCATGTCTCTTGCTATGCCAATTGGGTTAATTCTTTCTGGATTCTTTGCTGATAGAATCGGTGTAAATCATTGGTTTTTACTATCAGGTATTTTAATTATTTGCATTGCAATAGTTTGCCCAATGATAACTGAGATTAGAAAATTTGATTTAAAATAAACAATATTGGAGGGATATTTATGTATCTTATTTTCATGTAATTCTTCCTGCTTAAATCGCAGGGTTTTCCCTGCGTACAAGCAAATGAAAACATGCGATTATAGACAGGAGGAAAATGTTATGGAATTGATATTAAAAGCAAAAGACATTCGTGTGGAATTTAAAGGACGCGATGTTTTAGATATAGATAATTTAGAAGTATATGATTATGACCGTATTGGTTTAGTAGGAGCAAATGGTGCAGGAAAAAGCACTTTATTCAAGGTGCTTTTAGGCGAATTAACTCCTCTAGGATGTAAAATGAATCGTCTGGGTGAACTTGCCTATATCCCTCAGTTGGACGAAGTAACCTTGCAGGAGGAAAAAGATTTTGCACTTGTAGGCAAGCTTGGTGTTAAGCAATTAGATATACAAACCTTGAGCGGCGGTGAAGAAACAAGGCTTAAAATAGCACAAGCTTTATCGGCACAGGTTCATGGTATTTTAGCGGATGAACCTACGAGTCATTTAGACCGTGAAGGAATTGATTTTCTAGTCGGACAGCTAAAATATTTTACAGGTGCACTGTTAGTTATTAGCCATGACCGCTATTTTCTTGATGAGGTAGTAGATAAAATATGGGAACTGAAAGATGGCAAAATCACTGAGTATTGGGGAAACTATTCTGATTATCTTCGTCAGAAAGAGGAAGAACGCAAGAACCAGGTTGCAGAATACGAGCAATTTGTTACCGAACGTGCCCGATTGGAAAGGGCTGCGGAGGAAAAGCGAAAACAGGCTCGTAAAATAGAACAGAAGGCAAAAGGTGCTTCAAAGAAAAAAAGTACGGAACGTGGAGGGCGTTTGGCTCATCAGAAATCAATGGGAAGTAAGGAAAAAAAGATGCATAATGCCGCTAAATCTCTAGAGCATCGGATTGCGGCCTTAGGAAATGTAGAAGCTCCGGAAGACATTCGCAGAATTCGTTTCAGGCAAAGTAAAGCATTGGAGCTCCATAATCCATATCCTATTGTCGGTACGGATATTACTAAAATATTTGGAGATAAGGTATTGTTTGAAGATGCATCTTTTCAAATTCCGCTTGGAGCAAAAGTGGCTCTAACTGGTGGGAATGGAACAGGAAAAACAACTTTAATCCAAATGATCTTAAACTATGAAGATGGAATTTCTATTTCACCTAAGGCAAAAATAGGATACTTTGCACAAAATGGTTACAAGTACAACAGTAATCAGAAAGTCCTGGAGTTTATGAAGGAGGATTGTGATTACAATGTTTCAGAAATTCGTTCCGTGCTTGCATCCATGGGGTTTAAACAGAACGATATTGGAAAAAGCTTATCTATTTTAAGCGGTGGCGAAATTATGAAATTATTGCTAGCTAAAATGCTTATGGGTAGATATAACATCCTACTAATGGATGAACCGAGCAACTTCCTTGACATACCAAGCCTGGAGGCCTTGGAAATACTAATGAAGGAATATGCAGGAACGATCATGTTTATCACCCATGACAAACGGTTACTTGAAAATGTGGCTGATGTAATTTATGAAATTAAAGATAAGAAATTAAACGTAAATGGTAAATAGCCGGTACCATGCCACTTGTTAGTTTTTGTGAGATAATTACTCTAAAAAATCTAAGGTTTTTTAGGGAGGAACATCTTATGGATAAAATTACTCACAAAGTCCGCTGCGAACAATGGGCTAACATAATAAAAGAATGCCTGGCTAGTGGAATGAATAAAACTGCCTGGTGCAGAGAACATGGTATTTCTGACAAGTCATTCTTTTACTGGCAACGCCGGCTTCGTGAAGAAGCTTATATTTCTACAGTAGAATCTTCTTCACTTCCAGCAGTAAGTGTACCGGCAGAGCCGTCGGTTGATTTCGTCGAATTAAGATTACCTGAACAATCCGCCGTATCATCATCTGCATTCAGACCAGATGTGATCATTCGAAAGGACTCCTTTTCGTTGGAGATTTCAAACACTGCTTCTGCGGAACTGCTAAGTAGGATCGGAGGCCTCTTACATGCTGAATGATGCAACCGGTTTTGACAAGATTTTTATCGCAACAGGATACACCGACTTAAGGCGTGGAATTGATGGTCTGGCATCCACTATTAAATATCAATTCGAGCTGGATCCCTTTCAGAAAAACATCCTGTTTCTCTTCTGTGGTAAACGTACCGACCGAATCAAAGGGCTGGTTTGGGAAGGAGATGGGTTCCTGCTTCTTTACAAACGATTAAATGTTGGCGGATTCAGTTGGCCTCGTACGAAGGAAGAGGCCATGAGCAGATAGATAACTGCCCGAAAAAAGGACATAAAAAAATCCCTCCAAATTTAAAAACAAATTCAGAGGGTAATTTAGGGTATAACAAAATAACCCACCCGAATATCGTTTTTTTTATTTGGTGAGTTTGTTCTTTCAAATACGAAACAAAAAGAGCCGATGATTCGTGAATTGTTCCACAATTTCATCGGCTCTGCGTCTTAAGCGTCTGGCTCTTTGATGACAGTTATCTTCAAGTTGTCAACTTTAATCAATCTTTCTTGTCTGCATTTTGGACAATAAAGGGGATAATTCTCCAAAACAGTGTCCTTCCTAATTTTATTACGGGTTTTGCTCCCACAAACAGGACACAATATCCATTCGCATTTCATCATAATTAGTCTCTAATCCTTTCAAATCTCATTTTATATGACTTTTGCAAGCTGTTAAGCTAACTTGTGGAACATATGCCGAACCTTATCTATACGGCTATTCGGGCGGCGGGGTTGGCAAATAAATTTACCAATAGCTGGCTGGTATCCTTTTAACTCTGTCAAGCAGACTCCCTGCCCATTTGTGAAATAAGTTAAATCGTTCCTGTATTCTTGAATACATCTAGCAGGGATTTCTCCTTTCAGAATGACCTCGTCATTCTTTATCTGAGTACTTACAATATCTGCACAATACCTTGGAGCATCATGATACGCCCGTGAGAGATATTCCTGCGGTGCATAAATTTCAAAGTGGAGATATGGCTCTAATAGTTCTGTCCCTGCTTTTTTTAAAGCCTGCTCCAATACGATAGGGGAAAGCAGCCGAAAGTCTGCGGGGGTACTTACAGGACTATAATACAATCCATATTCAAAACAGATTTTACAGTCTGTCACTTTCCATCCATACAGCCCCTGCTCGCAGCCATAAAGAACCCCCTCCATAACCGCATTTTGGAACGATTGATTTAAATATCCAAGTGAAACTCTGCTTTCATACTGCACTCCGCTTCCAATAGGGAGCGGCTCTATGGACAACCCGACAGAAGCCCAGAAAGGATTTGGCGGGACTTCTATGTGGATGGTATATTCTGCTTTTCTAAGCGGTCTTTCCATATATATAACAGTAGGCTCTTTTATTTCTGCCTCCACATGATATTTTTCCTCAAGGATGGCACAAATGACTTCCATCTGCACATTCCCCAAAAAAGAAAGTATAATCTCATGCGTTGTAGTATCCACATAATATTTTAAAAGAGGGTCGCCATCTGAAATTTCTGTAAGTGCCCCAAGCAATATTTCCCGCTGTTCAGATTTCTTTACTGCAATCGTTGTTTGGAGCATAGGGAGAGGATTTTCAATAAATTTTCTCTGCGGCAACAGTATTTCGTTCCCCAAAATACTGTTTAGCTGCAAAACATCATTTGGTAAAATTACAATATCACCAGAGCAGGCTGTATCGGATGAATATAATTCACCGTTTGTCGGAACACACATCTCTGTGATTTTTATTTTCTCTTTTTCAGATATTCTAATAACATCCCTCAAATGCAATGTTCCGCTATATATACGCACATAAACAAAACGCCGCCTTTTCTCTGAATATTCAATCTTAAAAACCTGCCCGCATAGTTCAGATTGACCTTCAGGCGTTGATGAATAAAATTTACTGGCAATTACTTCTATAAGCTGCCGAATCCCCAGATTGTTTTTAGCGCTTCCGTGATAAACGGGAAATAACGTTCCGTTTTGGAATCTCCTGTTTTCTTCCTGTTCCAGTTCTGACATTTTAAACGGTTTCCCTGACATATATTTCTCTAATAGTTCATCGTTTCCCATAATTACCGCATCCCACTGTTCCATATCGTCATTGTCCGTTACATTTATATGGGGATGCTGCCCAACCTTTTGCTTCACTATAATTTCCGAAGAAAGCTTTGCTTTCATTTCCCGATATACCATTGGCAAATCAATCCCCTCTTGGTCAATTTTATTGATGAAAAAAATTGTCGGAATCTTCATTATCTGTAGTGCATGAAACAGTATACGGGTCTGTGCCTGTATGCCATCCTTTGCAGAAACTAATAATACTGCTCCGTCTAATACGGATAAAGAACGGTATACTTCCGCCAAAAAATCCATATGGCCTGGCGTATCTATAATGTTGACTTTTACATCCTCCCACTGAAAAGATGTCACTGCTGTCTGGATAGTGATTCCCCTTTGACGCTCCAAATTCATTGTATCTGTCCTTGTTGTGCCTTCATCTACGCTCCCTAGTTCTGCAATTGCACCACTGGTATACAATAAACTTTCCGTTAATGTTGTCTTTCCTGCGTCAACGTGAGCCAGAATGCCTAAGTTAATTATTTTCATGTGATTTTCCTCCTATCAACACCCAAAAAAGGGCATAAAAATACCCAGTGATAAATACTCCTATCACTGGGTAAATAACTCCAATAGCCCCAAAACACTTATATGTTTTCGGGCATATAAAATTACATGATAAAAGTATTCTTAAACTGGGTACAAAAAACTAAGCCCCATATTAAAAGTGAAACGGGACTGCTACTTTTTGTTCCCACTATCAAATTGACAGTTTATTTAAGAATACCTTGCCGCATATTTATTAACTCCTTGTATAATACTGAATCTAATTATATTCCTTAACCCTTTATTTGTCAAGCTGACAAACTAAAGCAGAAAAAGCGGCAGGATTTCCCCCTGCCACTAATCATCTGTTTATGCAAAAATAATTTCCTTTTCCACAATCTCCCTCGCACAAGCCCTTATGTTATTGAGGCATCCTGTCCATTCTAAGGCGTTTTCTGCCTTTAGCTGTTCCGTTATGCCCTGTGCCTGTTTCATACCCTCTATGAGCCTTTCAAAGCGTTCCTGTGCCTGTCTGTTGATGTCGGCAAGGTAGGCGTTTAGCCTGCCGCTTGTAAGAAGATTGGTGTATGTAACTTTACGGTACTTGGTCCTATGTCAAGAAAAAGTACAAATTAAATGTAACCAATTTTCTCTGTTCTGAGCGAAGTTTAACTTGCTATTTTTATTGCATTCTCCTCGATGTTTTCAAGATATTGTTCCTCATATTCATTTGGAGACAAATATCCACAATGACTGTGAATGCGCACGGTATTGTAAAATGTTTCGATGTATTCAAAAATCAATTTATGTGCATGTGCATAATTAAAGATTTTAAACCGGTTGATCCATTCTCTCTTCAAAAGTGCATGGAAAGATTCTATACAGGCGTTATCCCATGGATATGCTTTCTTTGAATAACTGTGAATCATACCTTTGGTTGCTTTTTGAAATGCTTCCGATACGTACTGGCATCCTCTGTCGCAGTGGAAGATCAACGGCTTTTCAACATTTCTGACACGTTTTGCTTTTTCAACACATTCCACTACGTGGGATGCCTCCAGCGTCTCACTCAACACCCAGGAAATGATTTTTCTTGAATACAGATCCATCACACTGGTAAGATACACAAATCCTTCAAATGTCCAAATATAAGTGATATCTGAACACCAGACAGCATCTGGATGAGCAGGATTGAATTCCTCGTTGAGGATATTTTTGAGTTTCTGGCTGAAATCAGAGTCTATGGTTGTCTGGACATATGGTTTCACCCAATGGGCTTTGATTCCCATTTGACGCATATAGTTTCCAACTGTTTTTTCGGAAACATACTCCCCGGATTTTCGCAATTCTGCAGTAATTTTAGGAGCACCGTAGTTTTGATGGGATTCCTCGTAGATCTTTTGAATTTTTTCTTTTAAAACTGCACGGCGAACAGACGTGTCCGAAGGAACCCGTTTCTTCCATGCATTGTAACCCGAACGTGAAACGCCTAATTTTTTCAGTATTCCGCTGACAGAAACCTGACGTTTCACGGGCAGGGATTTGATTTCTTTCACGTACTCAGAAGTAGCCGTGTAAAGAGCTTTTGTCAGTTTCCCAGAATACCGATTGCTTTTTTTAACACTTCAAGAGCATCCTTCGTATCTCGTAATTCACGCTGCAATCTGGCAATCTCTTTTGCTTCCTCACTTGCATAATTTCCAGAACCACGGGTAGGAACCTCTCCTTTATGTTCCTTTGCTGCTTTCATCCAGTTTTTCAGTGCAGATTCGCTGACTCCAAGATTCTCAGAAGTCTTGCGAAGTGGCAGCTCAGGATGATCCAAGCGATACTGTACTGCATCCTCTTTAAACTGTTGGGAATATTTTGTACCTTTTGCCATAACCATTCTCCTCCTTGATCTATGACTATCATATACTATTTATTGAAAATGGTCATGTTTATTTTGTACTATTTATATTCTAACATCAACTGTTTTAGATAATCTAAATGCCGTTGCCCCCAGATGCCTATTGCCTGTTCTTCTTCGGCGGGTACAGTTAAGCACGGTATCAAATAATCCCCTTGCCTTTCGTATTTGCCGCCCAGTTCCTCAAATAATGATTTTGCCATTGTCTGTTACCTCCACATTCTTTTTTATTTTGAATGTCCGCAAAATCCGTCCTACATCTGCTGGCCGCCACGGACAATCCAGATGGTGCAGGGCGGCAAGCCGGGTCTGGACGTTGGTGCCCGCGCCCATTTTGGCCGTGGAGCCTAAAAGCACCCGCACCTGGCCTTTTCGTACTTTGGCAAACAGTTCGGCTTTCTGCGTTTCGGTTTTCGCGTCGTGGATATAGGCGATTTCCTCCGGCGGTACGCCCTGGGCCATCAGCTTTTGTTTTATATCATCATAGGCATTGAAAGAACCGTCGTTTTTGGGAGTGGACAAATCGCAGAATACAAGCTGGGTGCCCTTAATTTCCGCTGTATCACGCCACACCTGAAGCACATTTTTGACACAGGAATTGATTTTGCTCTCCGGGTCATCGGGCAGGGAGGGGTCGGCCAGCCGCTGATCCAGGGCCAGCTTTCTTCCGTCCGACGTGATTTTCAGCATATTGTCCTGGCGGGGTTCCACCTGTCGAGTGCGCACCAGATCGGCCCGTTCGCCCAAATCCTCCACCATCGCCCGCTGAAAATCGCTGGGCTTGGTGACTACCGTGATTTTATCTGCTTCCGGCACAGGCAGCTTTAACATTTCAGCGGTTTGAATGTCCGCCGCTTCCCGCCACATGGACATAAGTTCCGGGAGGTTGAAAAACTTGGCAAACCGGGTCTTGGAACGGAAGCCGGTGCCCTCCGGGGCCATCTCCAGCGCGGTGATGGTTTCGCCAAAGTTGGCCGCCCAGCTATCAAAGTGTTCCAGGCCGCTTTCTTTCAGCATGTCATATTGCAGGTAGCGCATCATGGTATAGAGTTCGACCATTGAATTACTGACCGGGGTTCCCGTTGCAAAGACGACACCGCGCCCGCCGGTGATCTCGTCCAGATACCGGCACTTGGCAAACATATCGGAGGACTTCTGCGCTTCGGATTGGCCGATACCGGCTACGTTCCGCATTTTCGTTGCCAGGAACAAATTTTTGAAGCCGTGGGCCTCGTCCACATACAGCTTATCTACGCCGAGTTCCTCAAAGGTGATTACATCGTCCTTGCGGCTCTGGTCGTTTAACTTGGCCATACGCGCTTCCAGGCTCTTTCGGGATTTTTACTGTTGATAATATCAAGGCTTCTACATTATCAACACTAATGGAATGAGCCGTACAGGAGTTTACTCTGCTGGCATATCCACCACAGCGATAAGAATACTGTAAGGAACGGTCTTTTTTGCTGTAATGTGTCTGTAAGGTCAATCTTCTGCCACAATCCGCACAATATAGATAACCGCTTAATCGGTTTGTGTGTGTACCTCTTGCAGCTGTTCTGTTTGCTCGTTGCCTTCTTCTTTGAACACTGTCCCAAAGTTCTTGCGATATGATAGGCTCGTGAGTATTATAAAACACATATTGTTCTTCTTCATCGGTACTTTTTCTCTTATGCAGCTTAAAATTCGTGCTGACAGACTTTCTCAAAACAGTATGCCCAAGATATTCCTGTCTGTCTAAAATCTTTCTAACGCTTGATACACTCCAAATACAAGGGTCTGCAAACTTTATTCCGTTATATTGTTCGGGGTGATATTCTTTAGCGTGTGCTGCTGGGATTAAAACCTTTTCTTCGGTCAGTATCTCTGCAATTTCTCGTGGACTTTTACCATCGTTTGCAAGCAGAAAGATATGCTTTACCACCTCAGAAGCCATAGGATCAACCACAAGTGTTTGTTTGTCGGTTGGTAATCGGTTATAGCCATAAGGAATTGAACCGCTACAACGCTTTCCATCTTTCATACGAGCGTCAAATACAGCCTTGATTTTGTTGCTTGTGTCTTTTGCATACCACTCATTCATAATATTCAAGAACGGAGCAAAGTCATTATCCGAAGCATTATCACTATCAATACTGTTGTTTATTGCAAGGAAACGAACATCTTTCTGTGGAAATAAAACTTCCGTATAAAAGCCAACTTGCAGATAATTTCGCCCTAATCGGCTCATATCTTTAACAATGATTGTTGCGACATTGCCTGCTTCTACTTCCTTAATCAACGCTTGAAAGCCGGGGCGATTGAAATTCACACCCGAAAAACCATCATCCGTAAAATGTCGAATGTTACCGAACCCATTTCTACGGGCATAATCTTCCAAGTATTTCTTTTGATTGATAATTGAATTTGACTCGCCAGTAAGGTCATCATCCCTTGATAAACGCTCATAAAGTGCAGTAATTTTTGAAGTCCTTGACATTCTCTTAACCTCCTTTCGTTATGTATTCTTGCAATTTAAAAAGGACGATGTTTATCGTCCTGTTAAAGTATAGCCCTCTGGTACAAATTTTACTATACTTATTGTCGTTTCAAAAACATATGTCCAAACTACTTTCTTACTAAAAAAAAGCCTAGAAGAGACATTTTCTCTTCTAAGCCTTATTACTTTATCACAGAATACTTTTTGCTTTCATTTTTCCTCATGGTCATGAGGCTTTTTTTGTTTAAATCGTGTCTTATGAATCATCCGACTTCTCCTCACGTGCTATTTGAATTGTTTCTAATGCTTTCTGAATTCGTTCCTTTGCATAAGGAGGTCTTAAATTCAATGATAACCGTCCCTTTTGGATTATATAGGTTTCACTTCCTTCTTTTGTTGAGTTGCTTAGATAGCAGCATTCCGGATATCTCTCTGCAAAATTCTTTAGTCGTTTCTGTAATCCCTGATTAAATGTATAGACACTATAATATCGATCTTCTTCATTTGTCAGGATAATCGTTTCTTTTTCATACTTTGACAATTTCATAGCATTTAGTCTCTCCTCCTTTCCATCTCCTGCTCCAAATATCTCGGTACCGGTTTTCCAGATTTCACAGCGATTGCAATCTGTTTTTCCCGTAATCTCTTGATTACTGACTCTCTTTTCTTTGGTTTCTTTTTTGAGGATTGGTATAGCTTCTGTGCCGGCTTTCTTTCCACACTTTTCTCTTCTGCATTTTTTAGATTATTTACCTGGCCATCCACCATATTATAGTTTTCTTCTGTTCCGGATTCCCAGCTTCTCTCATAAGTCCCATTCTCAAAAAATTTCTGATAATGTTCCAGCCTTTCTTTATATTTTTGATATTCCTGTTCCCTTTGTTCCGGTGTTTTCATAAGCTCATGGAGTTTCTGTTTGGTTTTTTCATCAAATCCATTCTTACATTCCTCCATGATCATCTTCCCATAACTATCTAGGATGATATAGGCAACCTGCCTGTGATATTCCTGATGCTCCATGAGATAAAACTGTTTTCCATCAATGATGATATCATCCGTAGCCATCCAGTTTCCCGGCTTTCCACTAATGCGGTAATTTTCCGTATCCAATGTGACCAATGTACCTGATGGGTTTAAACGGATGAACCCTGATAAAAGCTGTGGATAATCTTCATTGACATAATAACAATGGATTTCCCCATTCCGATTCAGTACAAGCACATCACTGACTTCACAGGACTCTTTCATGCGTTTCCATAAAGCAATTGCACTCTCCCCCGCCAATAATGGCCTGATATCCATCTGCCGGTAATATTCAATTCGTATCGCAAGTTTCCTGCTTACCGCTTCCTGATAGGAAAGGTGCCAGAGGTCTCTCCCTTCCGAATGACGGTCTACTCGGTAAACTGCAAATTGATCATTCTTCATAAGCATCATCCTCCAGGTTATTCAGATAACGATTCAAATCCAAGGAATAATAATATTTATCTTCTATCATCTGTAACTTACTGATCGCAGATGCAATCGTTTCCAGCAGATCGTCTTCCAACGGATCTTCTTTCGTTTCTTCCAATACCTCTAAAGTGTCTTTCAAAATATCTATCGTATCTTTTCTAGTGTTTTCCTGGAAAAGAGCCACAACCGCCAATTCATCTTCTTCAAATGTTACTTTACTCATAAGCTCATATCCTCCCTTCTTTTTTGAGATTTGGTTTTCTGTATCTCTCCTTTTTCTTCTTTTGGTCTGGTTTTCTCTACATTCAGAGACTTTTCTTCGATATATTGTTCTACACGTTTCAAAGCTTCCTGCACCAACTTATTTTCTTTATAGAATGGTATGGAATCTAAGATCTCTCTTTGTGATCTTCCGGCAACCATCAGATCCATCATTCCGTCATAATCGCTTCCTTCCTGCAGGTTAAATCCAACAGACTTGATCCCATTCATCCGTTCTGCCGGTATCTTCTCATACGCTTCTAAAGCTTCCGGCAAAGTAAGATCATGATGAACTTCTCCTAATACCGGAAACTCTGAACATTCTGCCGCATAGAAGCTGATACAGCTCGTTTGCTCTAAGACATCCTTTTTCTGAATGTCACTTTCCATTCCAAGTATCTTTTTTCTCTCTTCCACAAAATCCGGAAGTTCCTGGAAGCCAAAGCGATCCACAAAATATGCTTTCATATCCCCATTCTGATTCATAATCACAACATCACTGACAGACAGGGAGTGTACCTTATAATCTGCCGGTGGATCATCATTAAAAATACTGTAAATCGCATTCATATCTTCATTTGGCAGATACAGGCTGGAATAAACACATCGATACTGATCAGCAGTTACCGTGATCCCTTTTTTCTGCAAGTCTTCCATTCCTACAAATAATTGATCTTTTCCAGAGCCATTTTCATCTAAATGATAAATTGAGAGTCTGCATTCTTTTCTTGTAAACATCATTTCTTCAAAACTCTGTTCAAACCGTTCCGGATAGATTACTCGCTCTACACGTTCTTTCTGGATTGGATCTCCTTTTTCTATGATTGCATCTACCCATCGTTCCACTTCATTCCAGGATTTTGCAAATAAATGTCCCTGCATCCTATGAGTGCCGTCCGGAATAAACTGCAGATGTTGGGAATTGCTTTCTTCTTTTGCAAAACGGTATCCGGCAGCTTCTACTGCAGCAAGTAATTTCTCTTGTTTCTGTTCCAGCATCATTTCTATTTTTTCTGTCAGTTCATCGATCATTTCTCCGGCCGTCTTACGGATCACATCCATAGATGCTTTCAATTCTCTCATTTCTTTTCCACTGCTCCAACCTGCAATATACGGAAAACTGTATTCTGACGTATCCAGTTCAAAGGCAGAGCACACACAATACGCGACTGACTCTGCTTCCACTTCTTTTGTCAGCCGGTCCTTCTCGATGCCCTGGCTTTCCATGATCTCCTTATCATGTAACCTTGCATGTGCGGTTTCATGGATCGCTGTTTTTAAGGTCTGGCTCTGGCTCATTTCTTTTTTGATCACGATCTCTTTATCCAGGTTGTGATAATAACCGTTTGCAGATCCTTCGATCGCATCGAATCGTATCGGCACTGGTGAGATTTCCCGGATTGCTTCCAGGAATAAATCAAAATCTTCTACTGCCGCTGTCAAGATTTCCGGAGCAAGTGTCTGGATCGGCTCTCCTGTGGTCTGTTCAATATCAAATACTGTGATGGCCTTGAAACACGGAAGTGTGACCTCCACCTCTTCCGTCTTTGGTTTTCCATCCGGGCCGATGACTGGTTTCTGATCCTGATCCAATACTGCCTGCTCCTTTTTCCTTTTGATCGGCGCCGGTGCGATAATGGTGATTCCCTTCTCCCCTTTTTTTACCTGTCTGCCCATAGACTGCCAGTTCCGATATCCCGTTACTAGGGTGGCATCCGGTCTTTGCATGGCGATCAACAGCGTATTATTAAAAGAATAATTATGGAATTTTGACATGGTTTTCAAATATTCCTGATACCGTTCACTGGTAAATAATTCTGCGACTCCTGTTTCCAGGTTTTGCATGATACTGTCCATATCTTTCCCTTGTATGGGAAGTAATTTGGTTTTTGTCAATTCTTCGCTCATTCATTTCCTCTCTTTCTCTTTTAAAAAATCCCCCATACAGCCGTGTGTATGAGGGATTCCCATTTTATCGTTATACGGACTCTACACTTCTATAATTCCATCTCATGTTTCTTAGCTTTCGGCTGCTTCATACTCTGCTCTTTTCCGGTATATTCATTTTTATCGAGCTGAGCTGCCTTTTCTTTCTGACGCTCTTCAAATTTATCTGCCCTTTCAAATACCCGGTCTTTCACATCATAATGATAGACATGATCGGAAAGTCGTTCTTCCGGAGCGACTTCATTTTCATTGATCGTCTGGACCATATCCTCCAGAACCCGGTAATCAAATGCTCCATTATCTGGAATGACTAATGTTTCATGAGTGGAAGAAGGCAGAATAAAGAAGTCTCCCTGAAAGCCTTCCCCAATCTGATCCATTACTTCCGAATAAAAAATCACACCTGCTCCATCCACTGTCTGTGAGTTCGTTACAATAAACATCGGATTCTCACTTCCCATTCCATTTGAGATAGCTTCTGCAATACTCTGAACAGATTCATCTTTCAGAATTGTTTCTGATCCCATTCCCATAAGCTGCTCGATTATACTTCCCATTACCATCACATGGATGGGTCTGACATTCGGACTGTTTTCCATAGCATCTGCATGAAGCTGTTCCTCACTAATCCCATAACGCTTTAAAATATCATTCGTGATCGTCGTAGAACCCACCCCAATATCATCAATGCTGATTGCAAGATGATAGGTAATTGCCAGATCTTCTCTCATCTGGTGAGGTACGTTCTGCAGCATTTCTTCATTTTTTTCTGCTGAAGATACGCGGATGAACAGCTTATCCTTTGCATTCTCATATTCTGTGATGCTCTTCGGATCAAACTGTTCCGGTGCATCAAGCACCAGCTCCGTAATATTTCTCAAAATGTTTTCCATAGAATTCTGTGGATCTGACTGGAACATTTCGTATAACTGATTCAGGTTAAAGGTCGGCGCGATTACCTGATTTTCTTTTAAGACCGTGATTCCGAGATAATTCTCATTTAATTTCTTGATTTCTTCGATTCTTACCTGTGCATCTTCATATTCAATCGGAAGAAACTGTTTAATTCCTCCCTTTACTTCGTCAACAAATTGATTAAAATCCATATCTTATTCCTCCTTCTATTTTCTCTTATTTTTCTTCGTTGTTTTCTTTTTCGGGAAAGATAATGAAAATGTCACTCTCCCGTTTTCATCGGCTTCCATATGCAGATCTGCTTCAAAATACAGATCTTTTTTTCTGGAATACAGATCCTTCACATGAACACTTCCATTCTTCAAAAGCTCAGCAGCCATCCTGGCATCCATATCCTTTTCCATACTCTGTAAATACTTGTTTTCTTTCCAGAGACAAAAATTACATGCACGGTTACCGCAATAGAAATTTTTCTTTCCTTCATAGACCAGGCCGCCACAGACCGGACAGGTTCCCACGCTCTCTTTTTTCTGGAACCTTCGTGTCTCTTCTTCCGGAATGGAGTCACAATGATTCAGCATCATGGAAAGCAACTTTTCGATACCTGTCATAAACTGCCCCGGAGCCATCTTTCCCTGCTCCATCTCTAACAGTTGATTTTCCCATTCGGCTGTCATGGTGGCAGACTTCAAGAAATCCGGTAAGATATCGATCAATACTTTTCCGTCCTCTGTTGGAAGGATCTGTTTGCCTTTTCGTACCGCATACTGGGAAGCGATCAGTTTTTCTATGATCCCTGCTCTTGTTGCCGGAGTGCCCAGCCCTTTCTTCTCGGTATCTTCCTCAAATTCTTTATTTCCAGCGGTCTCCATAGCTGCAAGCAAGGTATCCTCACTGTATGGTTTCGGCGGTACTGTGAAATGTTCCGTTTTCACTGCCGATACGTTATAAAACTTCTGGTCTACTTCTACTTTGGGAATGCTGTCTTTTCCTGCATCCGCCGGGTTTTCTATGGCAAGTCCCTCCTCATTCTTAAAGCATTCCTCATATAGTTTCCAACCGATCTGTTTGATCACTTTTCCTTTTGCTTTAAATATTTCATCCTGACATCGTACTTCTACCTCTGTTTCCATGAATACATGATCTTCTTCCATTGCTTCTACGGTATGTACTGCGATCAGGAATAAAATCTTCTGTTCCCATTCTCTTAACTTAGAGAAGTCAAATTCTGCAAGTTCTACTGTAGGAATGATTGCATGATGATCTGATACTTTCTTGTTATTCAGCACCTTCTTTACCTCCGGTGTTTTGGGCTGGTCAAACGGTCCCATCAATTGATATTTCTCATGGATCTTACGGATCACTTGTTTCGCTGTTTCTTCCATATCACTTGTCAAATACTGGCTGTCTGTACGTGGATAAGTGATCAGCTTCTGCTCATACAGGCTCTGTGCCGCATTTAATGTCTGCTGAGCAGTCATTCCATAGATACGGTTCGCCTCTCTCTGTAGGGTTGTCAGGTCATACAGTTTCGGCGGTTTTACCGTCTTTTCCTTTGACTCCACCTTTTCCACAATCGCATCGCTGCCCTGACAGGTTTTCCACACTCTTTCTGCTTCTTCCACATCGAAGATTTTCTTCTTCTCTGCGATCAGTCCATCACAATCCAAAACTACATTAAAATATTTTTCTTTTTTGAAACCGGAAATCTGCTTCTGCCTTTCAACAAGCATGGCAAGTGTCGGTGTCTGCACGCGTCCAACTGTCAGCTTTTTAAAATATTTTGTTGTGTAAGCTCTTGTCGCATTCATACCGACAAGCCAGTCTGCCTGTGCCCGGCAAACCGCCGCTTCTGCCAGATTATGATAGGTTTCTCCAGCTTTCAGATGTTCCATCCCTTCTAAGATCGAAGAACTTTCCAGCGAACTGATCCATAATCTCTTGACCGGCTTTTTACTTCCGGACAGATCATATACATGCTTAAAGATAAGTTCTCCTTCCCGTCCGGCGTCACAGGCATTTACCACAAACTCGATATCCGGGCGGTTCAGCAGCTTTTTCAAAATATAGAACTGTTCTTTCTTATCTTTGGATACTGCCAGTTTCCATTCCTCTGGGATGATCGGAAGATCCTCATACAGCCATCTGGTAAACCTTTCATCATAAGAATCCGGTGGAACATATTCTGCAAGATGGCCAAAACACCAACTGACAATGCATCCCTTTCCTTCCAGATACCCTTCTTCTTTTTTTGATGCCCCGATCACTTCTGCAATCGCTTTGGACACGCTTGGTTTTTCTGCAATTACTAAATACATAACTTATTACCTCCTTCATATAACGAAAGGAAACGCCCCAAAAATACAGGGCGTTCCACTCATTTTTTTTATTTTTTATTCATTTTCTTCTTCCCGGTCTTCAAATTCATCCTCATTGATGATTTCCAATCCGTCACTTGTTTCCAGTCCTTCCTCTTCAAAATCCTCTTCTTCCTCTTTCTTTGGCTTATAGATCTTGAAGTAGTAATAAGCTGCAACTCCACCTAACGCAAGAATAAGGATCGCTGCCATTGCTCCCATATTCGCTTGTGGCATCTTCTCTTTTTCCGGCTTTTCTATCTCTTCTTTTTTATTGGTTTCTTCGGTTTTATTTTCATCGATGACTACCTGCGGAGTGGGTGTGACAGTTGCCGGCTCTTTTTCCTGATCCACAAATTCCTTCAGATCATTTTCATCTACCTGGGATAACAGATATACATTCTGGGAGGTAGAACTACGGTCAATCACAAGATAAAAGGTATTGTTATTCTTTGTTGTGATCGTAAGGAATTCTTTACTGGATCCATTCTGGATATCATCCTGAACTTCCCCATTTCCCGGTTCTGTAAAAGCATCTTCTTTCTTCTCTGTTGTATTATTTTCCGGCAGAACCCCCTCATCTACCGGCTTTTCTGTTTCTTCATTCTGTACCGTCTCCGTCTGTGCCGCTTCTGTATTTGCCGTCTCTGCTGACGGATCCACATATGCAAAGGCTGTTGTAGATGCGGAAAAAAGCACCATAACGCCTAACAATACTCCTGCCACTTTCTTATTCAGTTTTTTCCATTTCACCATACGGATGTCCCTCCTCTTTCTTTTCTGTAAATACAAAGGAGCCTGTTCCTTCTTCCTCAGACTCCTGGCTGACCTGAAATTTTACGGTTCCTTCCTGGATTCCATTCAGAAGATCATGCAGGGCATGACTGTCTAATTTCATTCCACGGATGCTTTTGATCATCTCATTATCTTCTTCCTGTTTTAAAGCAGCATGAAGTCCTTTGAGATACTGCTGAAGATCAGCGATCTTCTGTTCTGTCTTATGGATCTCCTCCATATATTTCTTGATTTTTTTATTCAAATCTTTCACTCTCCTTTTCTTATGGCAATCTGCCAAAACACATAAAATGTTGCTGCCAGTATGCTGTACCGATATTGGAATAATGGATCGGATCCCCACAATGGATCATCATGTTATTTCCCACATAGATACCCACATGGCTTGCTCCTGGCGTACTGTACGTTCCCTGGAAAAAGATCAGATCCCCTGGCTTTGCATCGCCCGGAGAAACAAACGTACAACTGTTTCGCAATCCCTCTGCGGTCTGTCTTCCCAGATTCCATCCATTTCCACAATGATTGATCACATAGGATACAAATCCGGAACAGTCAAATCCAGAAGGAGAATATCCTCCCCATACATACGGAACTCCCAGATATTTCTCTGCTTCCCGGATCATCCGGGCAAATTCTTCATCCTGCAATGCCTCCGGTGGTATCTCATAACTCATTCCGTCTGAACCGGATCCCGTGGAGATATTTCCGATATCCCACAAATAATTTCTGTTTCCATAGGTGGTATTTAAAGCATTGTATAGGATCATCTGTTCCTCATTCAGATTGGCTCTTGCGACTGCATCAAATCCTGTATTCCCTAAGGTTACATACAAGATCTTTTTCGTTGTTGTATTCGTTACCGTCACTTCATTGCTTCCGTTACTATCCGCAATAAACGCTTCCCAGGTCTTATGACCATGTGCGGATGCTGCGCTATGATTATCATAGTAAACATCGAACTGCACTCCATATCTTGCAAAGGCTCCCGTATCCTCTACGGTATATTCCACGCCATTCATCACAATCTTTGTTCCCATCGGAACAAATGGATCAGAAGCATCTACCGCGATCGTATGGTTTGCGGTTGGATAAACGCCACTCGCTGTAGGACCGCCTGACCATTGTCCGCAACAGATTGAACAATTACAGTAACCGCTGGTAACTACGTTCCCTAAGGATTCCCCTACCCGTACCGTCTTCGTTTCTGTCACGGTTTCTGTTTTGCTTTCTGTATCCAAGCTGTACTGTGCTTCAAATAAAGCCTGTAATTCATCCTTGATATCTTCAAATTTCCAATCCCCATATTTTGCTGTCAGATAGGAGATCAGATGATACGGATTATGAGCAATCTCTCCTACGTTGTACTGGTATTCATCATAGTCCGGATGAGTGGTTTCCATCTCATTGATCTGCTGGTTCAAAGCTGTTTCCAAAGAAACATAGTAGTTCTCAGCCGCATAGATATCTTCATCTGTTCCCGGATATGTGGTGATCTCGATCACAGAGCCGCCCCCTTGTATGGAAGCGCTGCAGCTTCCCAAAGATACTGCCACGATCAGAAATAAAAGCACAAAAATACCGGCGCCAAAAAATACAGCCCGATTCCGCTTCACAATCTCTTTTAATGCGATCTTCGCTTTCACGGTTATATTCTCAACGCCGGCAACAGTTGCTGCACTGCCTGCAGATTTTCCTGTTCTGGCAGCCCGATAGGCATCCTTATATCGTTTTCTCTGAAAAAAGCGGTTCAGAACCCTTTTCTTCTCTTCCGACTTTTTGGCCGTTTCCTCCGCCCCTGCTTTTCCCATGCTGTCACTCATATCAAATTTTAACTTTTCTCCGGTTTCATCCAGATGATATCCTCTCCGGTTTGCCTTTACATCTGCACGCTGGCTCCGAAGCTGTGCATAGCGCAGACCTCTTATTGCTGTTTCGGTTCCTCTTTCTGCAAACTGAACCGTTTCCGTTGCAACATCCTGTTCCTCTTCTTCTGGATCCGATACCCCTTTTGAAATTGCATCCCTTACCGCATACCTTCCAATGGTTCTGCCCGGTTTTATCCCCGGTCCTTTTACCATCTGATTTTCCTCATCATCAAAGGATAACCTTCCGGATTTTGCCTGCTCTTTTCTCATCTGTTTCTGGATCTGCTTTTTCCGGATCTTTTTCTTCTGTCCGGTCAAGGAGTCATCTTCCGGTATCTGCGCATGTTCCCGAAACTTTTTCTTGTATTGGGGAGATTTTTCAGATACGTTTTTCTCCCCAGCTCCCTCTCCGTCTAACACAGATTCTTCTAAAATAGGTTCCTCAGATATTGCTTCTTTTCGCAAAGAGGAGTTTCGGATCTGCTTTTTTTGCAGATTCCGTTCCTCGCTTTGTCCATCTGACAGCTTGTCTTTCTTCTTTTCCCGGTCAAAAACAAAGTCCTGTTTCATTTCCGGCGGTCTGCCTCGGCTTTTATGGCTGATATCTTTTACAGAACCATCTGCCAGATTTTCTTCCGTCAGACCGTCTCTTGTCATTTTACTTACAACTTTCTCTCTTCCTTTCAGTTCTTTCCCTGCCAAGACTTCCGCCTCCTTCCTTTTCTCTTTGTTCCACTTCTTCCGGCTTTGTTGTCATGAGCGAATATAACTTCAGCGACTTATCAAATTTATCCTTAAACGGAATGATTGTTGTCCCATAGAAGAGAAGTCCTTCTCCTTCCCCGGAATTCGTAACATAAGACAACTGATACGGTGAGATATTTAATTGTTTTGCCAGGATCTGCCGGTCACCTGCAGCCTGATTTAACATCAGAATAAAATCACTATTATCCAAAATATTTTCAATCTCACGGCTGGCAAGGAGGTCCTTTATATTCTGCGTGATTCCTGTCGGGATGCCTTGCCACTTCCTAAATCTCTTGAAGATCTCCACCGAATAAGATGCGGTCTGCTCTTCTTTCAGAAGAAGATGGAATTCATCGATATAGTACCAAGTAGATTTTACGCCACGGTTAACCGTCACCCTGTTCCACACCTGATCCTGTATGATGAGCATTCCAAGCTTTTTCAACTGCTTTCCAAGCTCCTTGATATCAAAACAGACAATCCTGTTATTCAGTTCTACGTTGGTCTGGTGATTGAACACCTTCAAAGAGCCGTTGACATAGATTTCCAGAGCTGTGGCAATCCTCTGTGCCTGAGGTTCTTTCTGTTTGCGGAGACAATCATACAGGTCTCCCAGGATTGGCATGTTTTCCGGTTTCGGATCAGAAAAATAGTTCTGATATACAAGGGGAAGGCATCGGTCAATGACCGACTTTTCTTCTGCTTCAATTCCATCCCGGCTTCCCATGATCAACTCACAAAGGGATAAAATAAAGTCAGATTTTACTCCCAGCGGATTATCATCCTCAGAATAATTCATGTTGATATCCATCGGATTGATGTAATCCTTACTGTTTGGAGAAATATGGATGACCTGTCCTCCCAAAGCATGGACCAAAGGATAATACTCGCCTTCCGGATCTCCAATGATAATATCATCATTGGTCGTAAAAAATACATTCGTCATTTCCCTTTTTGCCGCAAAGGATTTTCCTGATCCGGGTGTTCCAAGGATCAGTCCATTTGGATTTTTTGACTTTTTCCTGTCTACCATGATCAGATTATTGCTGGTAGCGTTCAGTCCATAATACAAAGAATCGCCGCCCATAAATAATTCCTGTGTGGTAAACGGTACAAAAATTGCTGTACTGGTCGTTGTCAGCGCTCTTTTTATCGGAATATGGCTGACTCCAAGGGGAAGGCTGCTCATCAAGCCTTCTTCCTGCTGATAGTCCAGGCGCTTTAACATACAATTATATTTCTGTGCGATACCAGCTGTCTGAAAGATCGTATTTTCCAATTCCTGTTTGCTTTTTGCTGTATTTAAAAAGAGCGCTGTTACAAGGAACATACGCTCATTTCGTGACTGCAGATCTTCCAAAAGCCGTTTTGCTTCCCCTCCATAGGTATTCAGATCCGATGGAATGATATCCATATCGTACCCTGCTCTTACTGCTTTTTTCTGCTCTTCAATTTTCATTCTGTTGATATCCGTTACTTTACTTTTTACCAGCTTGATCGCTTTCATCTGATCCACAGACTGAATATGCAGATTTACGATCAAGTCCTTATCAATATCCAAAAACTCTGCAAGCATCTTGTCTGTCAGCTCCGGAGCAAGGATCTGTAAATAAGAAACCGCCCCCATCGTATTTCCCATCTGGAAGGTCTTCCCATCCTTAAAGACAAAACTGGTAGGCGCTACATAATCTTTTGTGTTTAAACCGGTTTTGATCATAGAGCCATAATCAAACTGGAAATCTACTGTGGAATCCGGATTAAAGGTTTCATACAAAATCCGCAATCGTTCCTCCCCATTCAGAGGATACGCCATCACACCAAGGATCTTAAAATTATTCAGGATATCGGATTCGATACGCTCCAGCTTCGGTTTTGCTTCCCGGATATTTTCCGCTTCAATGGAAAAGGTGATGTATTTCGTTTTCACCAAACCATTGTTGCCTTTTGCAAGCTGTTTTTTCAGCATGTTGGCATATTCCATACGGATATCATCATAAGCATCTCCCTGTGGACTGATCTTGATCACCTGCTCAAATTCTTTCATGCTGCTCTTATGATTGATAAAACTGAGCTGAAAATGGATGCTGCTGTCAAAATAGTTCAGGAAATCACACCAGTTTTCAAAGATCGCATTCTTATCTTCATTCTGTGCTAACTGATAGTTGATATCGTAAAACCGGATACATTTGGAATAGACATTTCCTTGCACCCTGCAAATACCATCCCTTCCCATTTCTTTGTAGGCAATGGTCTGTTGAACGGTAAGTTTCTTTACATCTTTTTTTCCATTCTTCTTTTTATTTGCGGTCTTTTTCCTTTTTCTTACCACCGCTTTTTCCCCCTTTCCTCTCTTCCTTTCTCATCGTTTTCTGATCTTCTCCATCCGGATCCGATTCATAATAGTTTTCAGTTTCATATTTTCTGACAGATGGCCGGATAAATTTCATCCGGATCACATGCATCAACACGTCTTCCAGATGCATTCCATCTTTCTCATACATGGCAAACAAAAAGGCCGGCAGCATCATAAGGACCATAAGGACTGCAGCATTATTGATTCCAAGAGCATTTCTAAAGAGAAAATAACAGGGAATCCCCATAGCTGCTCCAATGCCAATACAGATCAATTGCCTTTTCGTAAGATTAAATGCCACTTTATTCTTTACTTTCGTTAAATCTTTCGGCACACTCACATACGCCATGTGTTTCACTTCCTTTCTTTATTAATGTGCATTAAAGATTGACTTACTGAGTGATCCTGTCTTGAACAGACTGAAACATAAGATCACCGTATATGCCATTACACCAAATAATGAGGAACTCAGATTATCTGAAAACTGGATGCCTGCCACTAATACTGCATAAATAGCAACACATACCATCATCAGAAATGCCTGGAATGCCAGGGCAAAGAGTCCTCTGAAATAATTCGTTCCGATCTGTCCCCACTCTCTGTTGCTCATCGTTGCGAATGGGATCGGTGCAACTGAGGTATAAAGGTAAATTTCTATCATACGGACATACAAGATAACCGTAATGAGTACAGACATGATCTTCATACAGAAACTTACGATCAAAGTTTCCAATGCCAATATCACAAGTTCTCCGATCTCCATGCTTTCCAATGTAGTAGATAAATCTGTGATCGCAGAGCTGATATCAATGGATGTATCTCCGGAAACCAGCCCTGCCGCCGAGTTTACGACGCTTTGTCCTACATCAAAGACTGCCATCGTAATGGTAAATGTATTGCTTACCAGATAAACGGCGATCCACATTTTCACAAAATATTTAAAGAACATCCATGTATCAATATCATGCATGTTATTGCGTTCTGTCAGCATGGAGATCAGTTCATAACACAAGACAAAGGTTATGATGATGCCTGCAATCGGCATGATGACCGAATTCGACAATCCTTCAATCATACTAAAGATACTGCCATTCCATCCTTGTGGTGTCTGTCCAACCTGGCCCGCAATCTCACTTGTCTTCTGATTGACATCCGTAAACATACGGTCCAGGTTAGAACTGATCATACCTGTTAGAAGTTCCCTCATCCATTCCTCAATCGCATCAAAAATTTGATTGAACATGGATCTCTACTCCTTTCCTTTAACCAAATAATCCACTCAAAAGCGGAATCAACTGTGTACCGATCAGGATCACACCACCGCCACTCATAAGCTGCTTAATTCCCTGTGATTTTGCGCCCGGATTATCATTTCCGTAACCTTCCATCAGGTTAATGACACCCCAGACACCAAGACCTGCACCAATCGCTACGACTAATGTCTGTAAGATTGTAATCGCACTTCCAAAAAATCCCATATTCTTTTCTGAATAAACGCTGTTTCTATGGTCTGTCAGCGTTTCCTCTCTCCTTTCCCTATTATTCAGACCTCTTTTTTTACCTGTTTTCTTTGCAAGGGGATCTTATTTTTATCTTCACTTCCTTCTCCTTTCTGCCTGATCATCAGGACTTTTTCTTAAAAAAACGCAAAAAAAGAGCACATAGATGGATATCTATATGCACTAACGCTTTTTATTCTGTTTTCATATCTTCTTCGCGCTTTTCTATGATATATTCTGTTCTGCTTCTTTCACATCGTCATCCGTTACATCCACTTCATACATCTCAAATTTTGTATCTTGCGAAAATACCAGCTTATGCTCCAGATATTTTTCCACATCAAAAGCATTTCTTTCATCTGCATCCGCAAGTTCCTTATATCTCTTATGCTTTGTGATATCATATTTGTTACTGAGAAATGGCCGTACGCCTCGAAGCTGTAAGATACATTTATTTCCATCCATTACAGCCAGTTCATCCCGGCTCATCAATTCTTTCCCTGTCTTCTGATAATTCAAACCATAGGACTGGCTTGTCCCTCTGGTATCAGAGGTATTGTAAAGATCGATGGTCTCTTTTCCCAGCGTTTCCGATATCTCCTTTAACGTGGAGCTTTCTTTTCCTCCAAGAAATAATACGGTATCGCAATTCCCTGTGATGGTTTCAGCCGCATCCTTATAAATGGTTTTTAACTGGCTCTGTGACTGTAAAATAATAGAAGCAGAGATTTCACGGCTTCGGATCGTTGCGATCAATTTGTCGAATTTCGGGATCTGCCCAATATTACTGAACTCATCCAGCAGTAATCGCACATGGTACGGAAGTCTTCCACCATGCTCATCATCTGCTTTATCACAGAGCAGATTAAAAAGCTGTGTGTACATGATCGCCACCACAAAATTGAATGTATCATCGGTATCACTGATAATCACGAACATTGCTGTCTTCTGGTCCCCGATCATATCCAGCTCCATTTCATCATAAGACATGATCTCCCGAAGTTCCTGGATATCAAAAGGAGCAAGTCTGGCACCGCAGGAAATAAGGATCGACTTCGCTGTTTTTCCGGCAGCCAGCTTATATTTTCGATATTGTCTGACTGCAAAGTGTTCCGGATTATCCGCCTCCAATTCTTCAAACAGTTCATCGACCGCATTCTTAAATTCTTCATCTTCTTCTCTCGTTTCACTGGCATTGATGAATTCCAAAAGAGTAGAAAAGTTCTGTTCTTCTTCCGGCGCTTCATACCAAATATAACCGATCAGAGCAGAATACAGAAGGCGTTCCGCTTTCACCCAGAAATCTTCCGTAGATTTTTCTCCTTCCCCCTTCGTATTTGCTATGATGGTATTCACAAGTTTGAGGATATCTTTTTCACTACGGATGTAATGGAATGGATTATAGTGCATCGACTTTTTGAAATTGATCGTATTCAGCACCTTGATCCGATATCCTCCATTTACTAGCATCTTTCCACATTCTACGATGATCGTTCCCTTTGGATCTGTCACCACATAGGATACATGATCTGTCATTTGCATAAGTTGAGGCTTTACATAAAACCTTGTTTTTCCAGAACCTGATCCTCCGATCACAATCACATTCTTGTTTCTGGCATATTTAGGAGCTTTCGGTCTGCTATTCATCGTAAGCCGTTCTGTTTCGGTCAGAATGATATTGTTCTCAAATACCGGATCTTCAAATGGTTCGATATCTTTCCGATTTCCCCACCGGGCTGATCCATACTCCTCTCCATGCCGGAACTTCTTTGCATTCTTCGCTTTATAATACAAGACGATTCTAAAAATAAGTGCTACGATCACACCTCCCAGCAAATCTTGTAGATAAAAGCTCGGAAACCAGTTGGTAAATGCCAATGGGAAATTCATCAGCATCACACCGATTTTTTCAATCATGCTATTTCCCATACAATGACGATAAAGCCAAAAGCATTTATCTGCAAGATAGAAGATGATCAGATACGGAATGCTTAATATCACCACTCTCTTCATCTGGATATTCTGCATCTTTTCCCGGATCATCGTTCCTGTCCTCTGACTTTCTGTCTTGTTTTTACTCTCTGACGTTGTTTTGCTTTTCTCTCCTTTGTCTTCTGTAGTTTCTTTCGGACAGAAGGTTTTTTCTTTTTAGACTGATCCAGCTCTATACCTGCATATTCTTTAAAAGCAGCCGTCATCACATCCACATCTTTCGATTTAAAAAATACCAGATACAACGGCGGTTCCACACGGGAATCCTTTTTCAGACTATAATCAATCCCATATTTTCGGGCTACCCGGTCAAAAGACTTGATATTTTGATCTGTAATCTGGATATTTGTAAGCTGTGCTCCCTGTGCGATCAGTTGCTTTATCGTCTGCTTTCCATGAGGCTTTTTCATCTCCTGTCGTTTTCTTTCTTTTTCTCTGCCCTTTTCCTGTGCTTTCCCCGTTTTGACAGCCTGTTTTACCTGTACTCGCTTCTGTTTCTGTCTGTTCATTCCATCCAGAAATTTTCTCATAGATGCCTTTAACACACCGGTACTCATCCGGGTTGTCTGGACACACAGAGCTATGATTTTTTCATTCACTTCATCCTGCAATTAACCACTTCCTTTCTTTCCTTGATCCTTTGTGGGAAGCAAATAATAGCACTGCTTCTCAATGCATCCCTTTTTTCTTCCTTCCCACCAATAACAATATTTACAAGACCAGGGTTTTTCTTCACTGTATTTTCTCCCCGGCATTGCTGCATTTGGTTCCACGATCAGGTTCTTGTCTCTTCTCCTGTCCATCCTCATGTTCCTCCTTACAAAAAAGCGTTCACAGATTCCCTCAGGTTTCCATGAACGCTTTCCCTTACATTATTTCTTCTTTATTTTTCTTCCAAGGACTACCACTCCACTTAAACTCATTCCAAGCACGAGCAGCCATAACAGCAAGTTGGTGTTATCCCCAGTCTTCGGTGCATCTTTAGAAGGTTTTCCACCTTCCGGAGTGCTTTCTTTTGGTTTTTCCTCATCAACCATAACAACCTTCTGCACTTCGGCGGTATCTTTTACTTCAAATTCCACATCCTTTGCAACCAGATAACCTTCCGGTGCCGTTTCTTCCCTGAGCGTGTACTTTCCGATCGGAAGCATCTCTATATAATGTGCCTCTTCTGTAGATGTCCAGCTTTCTACCACTTTTCCATCTTCATCTAAGATCGTAAGCTTTGCACCTGGAAGCTCTTTTCCTGCGATATCCTGTTTCGAGATCAACACCTTTGTCACATCATCTTTCATCTCCTGTTTCTGGATTTCTGCAGTATTTTCTACTGTAAAGGTAATGCTCTCAGCAGTTACATATCCATCTGCCGGTTTTGTTTCTGTCATCGTATAGGATTTTCCAACTGTCAGTTCCTTGATCACATGGGCTTTCTCTGTAGATACCCACTCCTCGATTACATTTCCATCTTCATCTGTCACCTTCAGATGCGCTCCCGGAAGTTCTTTCCCTGTGGTAAGGTCTGTTTTCGTAAGTTCTACCGTTGTCGGCTCATTTTCAAAAACAAACTCATAGGAAACCTCAGCTTCTTCTGGTTTTCCATACTCAAAAGTGAATTCCTTTTCTTCATTCGATGTCACAAAACCATCCGGTGCATAGATTTCTTTTACGATATAGGTCCCATCCACTGGAAGATCTGCTTTGAAAAGAATCTGTCCATTTTCATCCGTTGTTTTCTGCTCGATCAACGTTCCAGCTTCCATCAGGACTTTTCCATCTCTGCCTTTGATATCTTCTTTTGTAAATAAGCCGAAGATCGCACCTTCCAGCATACGTTCTGTTTCCTTTTCTTTTTTAAGGATCGTTACTTTTATCTTCTGCCGGTTGTTCTGCCATTCTTCATCAAAAGTAACCACCGGTGTATCCTGGTCACGATAGGTCAGATCCACAAATCTAGGCTCTCCATCCAGTACAAAACCATGTGCCGTTTTCACTTCCTTCACATAATATTTTCCTACCGGAAGGTCTTCCATTTTTGCGATTCCCTTCTCATCGGTTGTGACCGTGCCTACCAGCTCATCTTTCTTATAATGGTCTGCACTTATGCCATCTGCAGCCTTGATATCTTCTGCAGCATAGACTTCAAAGGTGACTTCACTTAAGTTTCCTGTGATATATTCAAAGAAATGTTCTACCGTTCCTTTCACATTATCCAGAAGAGTGATCTTCTCTAAAAATTCTCCCTTTTTGTTGATGATCAGAAGCCCTTTTGGAACTTCATCCTTCATTTCCACTTTCTGTACTTCGGCAGTATCTTTGACCGTAAATGTCACATCCGTTGCTTTCAGATAACCGTATGGAGCAAACTCTTCATGAAGGGTATAGGTTTCTCCGACAACCAGACGCTTGATCACATGTGGCTTATCCTTTTCAGATGTCCATTCATCGATCACATTTCCATCTTTATCCATGACCTTCAATCTTGCGCCCTCCAGCTCTACGCCTGTGGTCAGATCAGACTTTGTGAACTCTGCTGTAGTCGGTTCATTCTTCTTTACGGCCTGTAAGGAAACAATCTTTGTCTCCTGTCCCTGATACTCTGCAACAAATTCCAGAACCTCATCCGAAGAAACAAAACCTTCCGGCGCTTTTAATTCTTTTACATAGTATTCTCCAAATGGAAGATCCAGGGTGCATGTTGCCATACCGTTCTCATCGGATGTCATTTCCTGTAATAAGGTATCTGCTTTCACAAGAACTTTTCCATTTGCCTGGATATCTTTCTTGTTATAGATGCCAAACACAGCCCCGGATAATACCCGTCCATTTTCTGCATCCTGTTTTTCTACGGAAATAGCGACTTTCTGTCTGTCATTTCCTACGATTGCTTCTGCTTCCACGATCGGTGTATCCTGATCCTGATAAGTTAATGTAACCTTTACCGGCTCCGGATTTAATACAAATCCTTCCGGCGCCTTTGTTTCCACTACATAGTATCTTCCAAGCGGCAGATCCTTTGCTACAGCTTTTCCACTCTCTCCCGTTGTGATCGTTGTCACAAGCGTATCCTTTGCATAAAGTACGATACGGTTTCCATCTGCATCTTTCTGATGATCCGGAGTGCAGATATCCTCTGCCGCACGCACTTCAAATTCCGCCCCGGAAAGATACTGTTCCTTATAGATAAAGTCTTTCTCAAAACCGGAAATCATCTCGCCTTTCTTATACACAACAAGATTTCCCTTTACCGGCTGATCTTCATAGGAAACTTCAATGATCACGTCTCCACTTACCCCATCTACTTCATAGGCAGTATCCGAATCCACGGTGATCTCTACATAGTTTTTGTTCACAACATATCCATCCGGTGCTGTCACTTCTTCAATACGATAGTGCCCGATCTCTAAGTTTTTCGGCAAGATCAGGTATCCCTGGCTGTCCGTAAAGAAAGATTTATGGACTGTGACCGTAGGATAGGTTGTTACCTGTTCCACATATTTCTTATGATCCAGATCATAAATTTTGAATTCTGTGCCGGCTACTAATACCGGTTTCTTTGTTTCATCATCTTTTTTGATGATCTTTAACTTTGCGGAAAATTCTTTGTCCAACAGTACCTTCCAAACCTGTGGTTTGTTTGGATTGTTTTCACGGATGGTAATCTCAAAATCCTCTACCGGTTTATAATTATGAGGTGTGGTTGTTTCTCGTACAATATACGTTCCATATGGAAGCGGAATACTGCACGCATACCCTTTCTCATCTGTGAACATTTCCGTTTTACCATCTGCTGTAAGGATGACTGGCTCTGCATGGGAAAAATCATTACTTCCATCTTCTTTTTTCTCCAGGCTGCTCTTTAAGTAAGCGCTGAAACCTGCCCCTTTTAACAGATCTGCATCCGTTTGCCCATTGTTCGCAGCTTTTATGATCTGGAACGGCTGTTTCATAACAAGTTCTGTTGATTTCACAGTACGTTCTATCATTGGGACTGTGCCACCTTCATAAGAACATTTCACATCATGCTCTGTCTCGTCTAACAGATATCCTTCCGGCGCCTGGATCTCTTTTACAAAATATTTTCCAAGATACAGGTCTTTTACCACAGCATCTCCTTTCTGATCTACTTTTAAGGTAGATACAAGATCACCGGCTTTATGTACAATTCCTGTTGTTCCATCTGGATGTACAATGTTTTCTCTCGCATAGAGGCCATACACCGCACCTTCTAAAGTCGCATCTCCTTGTGGATTTGCTCCTGTTTGCGCATCTTCTTTGATCAGATGGATCTTTGCATAAGTACGTTCATTCAGAACATTCTTTGTACTTGTTTTACCGATATTGACATCTACCGGATAAACAGTTGGATCTGCCTGATAATTTGCCGGTGGCTGGATCTCTTTTACATACACAATCTCCTGTGTTTTTTCGACTGTTACTTTAGAAGCACCTTTGCTGTCTGTTGCTGGCATCTGTGTGATTAAATCTGAGCATTCCTTATCACGGTAAACACCATAGATTGCTCCTGCCAGATGGTTTCCGGTGTCTTTATCATTTTTTACAATCGCAATTTCTGCCTGTTTTGTCCATGTAACATTCAGACTTACTTTATTTGTTGTTTCCACACCTTCTCCAAAAATAAAGGCAAGATCTTGAGTACTGGAATTCGTTGTCAGTTTATACGCAGAATAATCTTTCTTTAATCCACCTGCCATGGTTGTAGCAAATACTTCTGCGGTATCTTCTGCCTGTGTCAGAGGTGCAGAAAGATAAAACTTTGTACCTCCCTTGACCGTTACCTTTGCTCCCGGTGTACTTGTACTTCCTGTACTCACGTTGTGAAAACGCACGCCGGATGGAAGGCTGATCGTCACACTCTGCTGTCCTGCCGCATGGAATGTGATTTCCTTTGTACGCTGTGTATTTCCTTCTACATAAGCCTTTACATTGGCATCGGAAAATGACATGGATACATCCGGTATCTCAGGCTTCTTTACACAATAATTGTAAATATCCATTGCTAGTTCCTGTCCTGTTGCATTGGTTCCATAGAACGCATCACTACTGCCATAAGCATAAGCAGCCGCCATATGGACAAGGATAAATCTCTTTCCTGCTGAAAAATCACTGTGCTTGTTCGCAAAATAACTTTCTTCACCTGCCGCATCGGTACCGTAATAACAGACCTTTGCAAGAGCCTGATTATCAGCCAGCTTTGTGATGGTATAGGTACCGGAACCCGGACCTGGCTTTGCCGGCTGGATACAATAAGCCGTTGCTCTTACACTTCCATAAGAAATATAATACGGCTCTGTAAGATATGTTCCAAGCCCATAGTCTGCATATCGATATATTGGACCTTTTTCAATAGTTACCTGCTGAGATCCTACACTTGCATCTCTGGCTGCTATTGCTGAAAAAG
This sequence comes from Parablautia sp. Marseille-Q6255, assembly GCF_951230155.1. Classification (GTDB taxonomy): domain Bacteria; phylum Bacillota; class Clostridia; order Lachnospirales; family Lachnospiraceae; genus Choladousia. The sequence goes on along the minus strand of NZ_CATNVD010000014.1, from coordinate 44,974 downwards.
TCGCAACTTCTCCGGTTTCCATAGCCTCAAAATCCACTCCCTGATTTGCAGCCTGTTCCATTACATCATGTAATGCTAATCCCGATCCTTCATCAAAGGTATCCTGTTCTGTCATCTGTTCTACCAAAGCATCAAAAGCAGCATTTCCTTCTGATACATCCGGTGTCTCTGTTGGGATTTCTGACGGCTTCTCTGAATCCTCCTCATCTTCTTCCGTCTCTTTTGTTTCGGGTTGCTCTGCATCTGCTGAAGGACTTTCACTCTCTTTTTCTATTTCCTTTACGACCACATTTCTGCTGATCTGATAATTCGGATGTTCCTGATTGACCGTTTCTACCTGATAAACAGTTTTATAGGTATCTGCATGGGATGTTGTAAAATCCTCTCCCTGCTCATTCTTTGCTTCTTCAAAAGTAATCTTTACCTTTGCCGCATCCTTGATCTCTAACCCTGTAAAATCTGTTTTTACATCAAAATTTGTTCCCACTTCCACCTGATGATCCTTTGCCAGAACAATCTCATCTTCATCTAACTGGCTTTGTACCTCTTCCAAAAGAGGCAGTTTTCTTTCTTTGGGAAGCTCCGCAGCATAACTGCTGATTGGTGATAACACCGTAGATAAAAGAGTGACCGCTGTCAGCAATCCGGATACAACCCGCTTTGCTTTTTGTTTCACTTTCATGTTCTTAAATCCTTCCTTTCTTCTGAATCTTATTTATCCGTTATACTTGTTCATCGTTTTCCATCATTCTTTCCTGAAAATAATCCCCTCCTTTCCTGGTTTTGTGCTATTTGGGACAGTCAGCACTTTGCTGAGATAACAGCACAAATATATGGCGGTATCTGCTTTTTCAAACAAACACCGCCATATGATTTCTACTGTCATCCTCATTTTGATTCAGACAATTATTTTTTATTTAAGATTTAAGCGTTTTCCTGTTCTCTTCCCCGGATCCGTTCCTGTTTTAGAGTCCATATCTCCAAAACGTTTTCTCTGTCAGGACACGCACAATGCACATTCAAGGCAGGTATCACTCCGGGCAGGCTATTCTCTTTTCAAGGTACATGAAGTGTTTCTTACAAACGTCTTCATATAACGAAAGGAAAACGGCCTGTTTTACAGGGTGCTTTTTAAATTTTTTTGATTTTTTTTAATTTTCTTCTTTATCTGCATGTTTTTTCATAACAGAAAGTGCTCTTTTTATCATTTCACAAACACTCTGCTGTCTGATTCCAAGATAGTCCGCAATCTTGTTTTGATTCATTTCTTCAAAGTAAAATAATTGGATGATTTCTTTCTGTCTGGCAGTCAGACAATCTAAAAGATCATGAAGCATCTCTTTTTCAATATACTGGTCGAGAATATCCGAAGATGGATCTACCAATATGGTTCTGTCATCCACAAAATCGCTATAAGAAATGATCCTATGGTTTGATGCCACCTTAGTCTGATTTATTTCCATACGATCCGTTGCTTCCATTAACAAACGAATGTACCAATTTTCGTTGTCAAAAAATTCTTCGTTCATAATACTTCGATCTTCCTTCACATCCATGTATTGATAATCTTTACAGGAATGGAGTGGAAAGATGGTTTTCTTTCCGTTTTCCCTGTATAACACATACCCATTTGCGTAAACGGTAATATCACATTCCCCACTCAGAATTTCCTTTACTACAATCTCTTCTTTTTCTAACGCCTTTTCAGAAGGGACTCTCTTTGTCATACCTGCCACTTTTACTACTTTCTTTAATTCTTTTAATGTCAACATATGGACCACCTTTCTGCCTTACGGCTACGGGTGATCCATGAACTCTATAAAAAACTCATCACAATTAGCCACGAACTCACCCGTTTTTTTTGAACGGGAGTCCGCAGCTCCTATGTAATTACCTCCTTCGGCTATATCATACAAAATTCCGTATCCTCTCTGATTTTTGCACACGAAACTTTGCCCTCTATATATAGAAAGGAAAAAGCCCTGTTTTACAGGTTAAAAACTCAACTTTTTTTAAAATTTTTGAGAAAACAAAAAAAGCCGGCAAAACAAATGCTTCCACAGACACAGAATGAAATATCATCCTGCATTGTATCTGCAAATGTTTTGCCGGGCTCTTCATGATTCCAGTCAGGTTCAGCTCCTTGACAAACTCTTGCTATCAGGTGCAGCCTTGATGGTTCCAGCCAAATCCACCGCTTATTCTAATAGCTCATTTTATTTAGTTTCCTTTCGGGAATTCATCATTTTTTGAGAATATACCCGCATTCTTTCTTTCAGTTTTTCGTCTTTGATGTGCAAAGGCCGTACTGAAACAATATCATCTTTTACTAAAATCTCCAAAGTGCTTCTACATTTCTTGCACTCTACTTCTGAATCGCAATGTGCGCTTTTTTCAATAAATGCTCCGCATACAGAGCAATGTACATGCCATCTGATAGCATCTGATCCCATAGGCTTCCTCCTTTAAGCAATAATAAAAAATTCCATTTTTATTACTCAACGGATCAAAGGGAAATCAAATCCGCCTTATGAGCATCATGTTGTCCATTCCGTAAGTGCCAAAGCTGCACGAACAGCATGATCATCAAATCCCAGATCTGCTTTGTTGATCTGGTGCATCCATCCTTATTCTCTCCGGATTCCCACTCACCCAGGATACTAAGAATTTCTGCCGATTGTATTTAACAAGGTAATTCCAATTCTTCAAATATATCTCCGGATAACTCACAAAGATCCTGGATCAAAATGATCGTATCATCAATCCGTAAATGAATGGATGGATCAAAAAATTCAACGGTTCCGCAAATCGTATGATACTGGCCTGCCGGTTTCATTTCCCGGTTTTCTTTAAAATAGGTTGCCTGTATCTTCATTCCAACAGAAACCATCTGTAGCTTCCTATCCAATCCACATTTTTGTTCTTCGGATAAGACCTTCCTTTGTTCATAAAGAACTTCCTGTTTCCGAACGATCTCCTCAAATCCCCGAAGTGCTGCAAAGGGGGCAAATTGCTTCGCTCTGTGCTGCACATCCATAGGATATCTTTTGGAAACCGGTCTCGGAATATATAAATATTTCTGATAAGCCTTTGCCAGCATACTTTCACCTCCTACGCACGATGTCCCCCAACCTGATTATTTCTTTCCCGATAGGTAGAACATTCCAACAGATTGGATCCCCGCATGATCGCATTTTTTCCATAACGCTTTTTCACCTGTAATACTGCTTCCTGCAGATGTCTTTCCTTTTCTGCTTTTATGGAATTCTGGAAAAGAGTATATTGCTGATAGCCTTCTGGTGTTATCTTATTTGCAATGATCTCTATCCGTCTGATCCCGGTATGTGGATCTGCGATCTTTCGATAAAGTGCTTCTACTGTATCAATCATTTCCTTGGAACAATTGGTACGATCTGGAAACCTTACGGTTCCTTTCGATGGCTCCCTTTCAAAACGATGATCGTAAGCGATCCACAAGGTTACAGAATTCGTTACCAGTCCCTTTTCCACCAGATCCAAAACCAGTACATCTGTCATTTCTCTTACAACAACAGCAGCTTCTTCAAATGTGTAATTTCTCATCAATACCTGTCCATTGGAAAGACTATGCTCTTCTGTATGATAATTTTTGATATCACTCATTTTACAGGACTCACAGCCCCATGCATGATCGATCAATAGTTCTGCATCGATCCCAAACATTTTATACAGCCAGTCTTCCGACTGGATAGAGGCAAGTGCGATATCTCCCATCGTTTGGATTCCATATCCGGCTAATTTTTTCTCTGTTCTGGAACCAATGCGCCAGAAATCACTCAATGGTTTATGTCCCCATAACTGTTCCCGGTAAGAGATCTCATCCAGCATTCCGATATGATCCTCTATATGTTTTGCCACAATATCCATTGCGATCTTTGCAAGATACAGGTTAGTTCCAATTCCTGCTGTTGCTGTAATTCCGGTTTCTTCCATGACCGCATCCATCAGTTTTTGTGCCATTTCTTTCTCTGTAAGGTGATACAGGGAAAGGTATCTTGTAACATCCATAAAGCACTCATCCACACTGTAAACATGGATATCTTCTTTTGCCACATAGTTTAAATAAATCCCGTATATCCTTGCCGAATACTCCATATAGAGCTGCATCCTCGGTTTTGCCACAATATATTCGATATGATCCGGTATCTCATGGATCCTGCAACGGTTACGGATCCCCAGCTTTTTCATAGCCGGCGTGATGGCAAGGCAAATGGTGGATACCGATCGGTCCGGATCTGCAACAACCAGATTGGTAGTAAACGGATCCAGTCCTCTTTCCACACACTCAACAGAAGCATAAAAAGATTTCAGATCAATACAGAGGAATGTTTCCTTCTGTTTCAAATCAATCACCTCCCATAAGTTGCCTATCTTTCTCCTTCCCCTAAGCAATCAGATCTCATCCCAACTCTTTTTCACACGATAGTGATCGTGTCAAAATAGGCAATTTTCAGTAAATCCATTGACAAGAAAGGAAATATCATTTATATTATAGGCAAGTAGTTGCCTTTCTGTTGTGATTCACATTATAGGCAATCATTCGCCTCTTGTCAAGAGGCAACTTGTTGATTATGGGAAATTTATTTCCTATCCCGTTTCAGCATCATACATAAAGATCCTGAAACGCCAATTAGAAAGTAGGTATTTTTATGACATTCGGTGAAAAAGTGAAAAATTTAAGAAAGAACAAAGGACTCAACCAAACCCAATTAGCCGATGCTGTCGGTGTCTCCCTTCGGACTGTTCGGGGATGGGAAATTGAAGGCCGTTATCCAAAGAAACATGACCTTTACCAGAAACTTGCAGACATTTTAAGCTGCGATATCTCCTATCTCATGACAGAAGAAGAGGCTTTTATCACAGAAGCATCTGAACAATTTGGAAACCGTGGAGCAAAACAGGCTCAGCAGATCTTAGAACAGGCCGCTGCAATGTTCGCTGGCGGGGAGCTTTCTGATGAAGACAAAACAGCCTTTATGGATGAGATCCAGTCTTTATATCTGGATTCCAAGAGACGTGCAAAGAAATTTACACCAAAGAAATATTTAGATGCCAAATAGATGGGGTGATTATGGGACAGCCTATAGGATATAGTTTTATTGTCAAAAGTACCATTACCCGCTTCTATTTGATTCATACACGAGGTGATATATTTGGGGAATTCATATATTTACAACAAAGTAGAAAAACTTGTAAAAAAGTTCAAGACCAGGGATCCTTTTGAAATATTGGAAGAAATGAATGTGATCGTTGGTGAAACAGACCGCTACGAAAAATTAAAGGGATACTGTTTCATGAGCTGCCAGACCATTTATGTTATGGTAAGCAGTTTTCTCTCTGAGGAAGAGAAAAAGATTGTTGCCGCCCACGAACTCGGTCACATCATTCTGCATCGTTCTCAGCTCAAAATGGCGCCGATGAAAGATGATGTCTTATATAACATGAGGGATAATACGGAATACGAAGCGAACCTTTTCGCTGCAGATCTTATCCTGGATGATAAAGAAATCGCAGACCTGTCAAAGAACGAAGACCTGAACTATTTCGGGCTCTGTAGCTGCTTAAACTCCAGTCCGGAACTCATGAGCTTCAAGTTATACAGTCTGATCAAGCGTGGTCAGAACTACAATATGCCGCTGGAAATACAGAGCAACTTCCTGGCCAAATAAAATTTGCCCGTTCCATACAACTGAACGGGCTTTTCTTATATCCATATGTGAAGATTCTTTTATTTCAGTTCTCCATGCTTATTTTCAAATTCCATGATTGCCTGACGTATTAAATATAGCACTTCTCCATTGATCGAACGCCCTTCAAATTCTGCCAGGCTTTTCAGTTTTTTATGCGTTTCAGCATCAATCCGTAATCCTAAATGCTTCTCTTTCTCCATGATTATTCTCTCCATCTCTATAAGTACATATTAAGTTCATATTTCAAGTTCATTTTAAGTACAAATAATGGTAGAATGTTTTAAATGGACTTATTTTAAGTACACTATATTTTTTCACGGAGGAATTCAATTATGCATGAAAAAAGAAAAAAATATTATCATATCAGAAAAGATTTATTCTGGTGCACCATCCTATTAGCTATATCCTTTCTCATCGGTTATGCTATACATCACCGCATTTTTCTAACACATTCCCTGAAAGCAGATGCCCCAAAAGAACGGACAGAAATAACCTTTGACGATCTGCAATCAAATCTGAAAGATATCTCTATATGCTATTTATGTGGAAGTTCTGATTATAGTATGATGGACTATTATCGAAAATTTGATACGGTTGGACTGATTTCCCTCAATGACTGGTACGTCTTAGATTTCCAACTAAAAGCATATGATGAAAACGGAAATGAAATACCAAATAAAACCGGTTCAAATATACTTTTTGGAAACACCGGCGAAATCACGTATTCCTCTCATGGAGATGTTTCCAGAGGAATGGCTGAGATAGATATCACGTTACCGGAAAACTACAAATTGAACAAAAGAAATCTAACGGATCATCTCTGCCAAGGTTGCCTTGATAAAGTTGCTGCTTCCTTAGAACATTGGAAATATGAAAACGAAAAGAAAGAACCGATTCCTCTGTGTTTGGTTGATTTTAAAACTCTTGATATTTATTCCTTACAAGATTATTACCGATCAATTTTCATCCGGGATTATTATGTGGAAATGGAGTTTGAAGACAATTCCGTAGAAACAAAAGCCTTTTATCTACCGGAAATATAAAAATTATGATATACTGAAAAAAACGACAAATCTGAATTTTAAAAAGGAGTGTGATGACCATGATTTTTGATTTTGAGCCTTGGCAATTAGATATTGATATTGACTTAACTAAACAATTATATAGAAGTTGTAAAGGAGACTTTGTATGGGTAGAAAAGAAATAACAACAAAAGAAGATTTAATGAAAGTAATAGAATTATTCGAAAATACTGGAATTACATACTGGTTGGATGGCGGATGGGGTGTAGATATTTTAGCTGGTAAACAAACAAGAATTCATAGAGATATAGATATAAATTTTGATGCTCAACATACGGAAAAATTGTTAAATGTGCTTTTGAATCTGGGCTATAAAATTGATACAGACTGGAAACCGGTTAGAATAGAGTTATATAGTGATGAACTTGGTTACTTAGACATTCACCCGTTCGTTTTAAATGAGGACGGAACTTCAAAACAAGCTGATTTAGAGGGTGGATGGTATGAGTTTGAAAAAGATTACTTTGGTAGTGTTTTTTTTGAAGGCAAAACAATTCCTTGTATATCTTTAAAAGGCCAAAAAGTTTTCCATTCAGGTTATGAATTAAGAGATAAAGATAAGCATGATATTTCAATTCTTGAAAGTTTATCAAAATAACATTGCTGTAATTTCTAAGATAAATTCTTTAGGTTAGAATCGATGATGGGGTAAACGAAAAAGCAGTTTTGGCATTCCAGTGAACTGCCCCTTCGTTTACTCCATTTTCGATTTGACCTAATTGAACAAAGTGAGCGTCCGGGTAGTTGCTACCTATGGACTTTCAATCTTTTGTTCTTATCCATAATTATACAGGATTTCCTGTGCAGACGCTACAGAAATCAAGTGTTTTCAGATAAATAGGTACAACAATAAAACCTCAGGATTTTGAGGCTTAAAAACATATAAAAGATTTGGATTTTAACACCTTTGCGGTATTCTCAGTTGTGGTTTTCCAAGATGTCCACCGCAGGATTTACATACACAGATGTTTATCCCGTATAGCTGTTTCAGTATTTCCGGCATTTCCTTAGCCCTGAGCCTTGAAAGATATTTTTTACATCCGAGAAGATTCCGGCATAAAGTGAGTTTTTTGTGCTTGCTGCGGGAACATAGAAGTCCATAATGCCGGATCCTGACAAAACGTCTGGGTGGCACATGCATCAGAAAACGCCGTATAAATTCAATGCCGGAAAGGGTCAGTTCCTTCCATTGTCCTTCTTTCCGGTAATCCTTAACGGAAAAAGTAACATTTTCATCATCCATATGGATGATGCGGTGATTGCTGATAGCGATCCTATGGGTATACTTTCCAAGGTAATCAATCACAGATTGTGCACCGTTAAAAGTTTTCTTACAGTAAGGAACCCATTCTGCGTCATAACAGGAATCTATAAGTTCTTTGAATGCATAATGATTACGGTATTTTTCTGCTGTTCCATGAAACTCAAGCTGATCTGTATTCCAGAGATTTTTCAACTCATCCATATATTTCCCACGAAAGACTTTGGAGATAGCCCATATGGGGAGAAAAAACTCCGTACCATTGTCTTTCCACTCATTTTTCGGTGTCAGGCCGCCGCCAAGCAGTATCGTATGGATATGGGGATGAAAATTCATTTCTGAGCCCCATGTATGCAGGATGCAGATATAACCAACAGAAGCCCCAAGGTGCTTTGGGTCGGATGTCAGTTCCTGAATAGTAGTGGAAGTTGCATGATACAGCGTGTCATATAACAGTTTCTGGTTACTGTAAATGACCGGATTCAGAATGTCAGGGACTGTAAACACCAGATGGAAATAAGGTGCATCAAGTACATCTTCTCTGCGGGCATCCATCCACATTTCCTTTGGAACTGCCTGACACATGGGACAACAGCGGTTACGGCAGGAATTATAATGGATCTGGACAGCACCACAGTCTTCACATACACTGATATTTGCACCATAGGCTCCTGTTTTGCAGTTCAGGATGTTCCGGACAGCTTTTGCCTGTTCCGGGGATGGAGAATATTTTTCAAGGTATGCTGTATAAAAATGTCGGAAAATATCCTGGACGGTGGGTTTATTCATGGTCAGCACCTTCTTTCCTGTCAAAAGGGCTTTGAATGCCCATGAGGGATTTGTTGCTGACATGAAGATAAACTTCCGTAGATTTCGGGTCACGGTGTCCAAGCAGAGCTTGAATGTTCTGCCGTTCTATGCCTTGTTCCATCAAATGGGTTGCAAAGCTATGGCGGAGACAGTGAGGGGTTGCTGCCTTTGGAAGTTCTGCATCAGCTACTGCCCGTCGCATTACCTGTTCCAGAGTACTGACTGTTAGATAATTACCGGTAAATTTATTCGGAAACAGGATGCCACGGGGACGACCTTTCTCAAACCAGTATTGTGTAAGGATATCCAGACAACGTTTGGAGAGAATGGTATAACGGTCCATTCTATTCTTGGTATCCCGGACATGGATCTGCATATTTGAACGGGAGATATCGTCATAATGAAGATGGATCACTTCAGAAACTCTCATACCTGAGGAATACATGACTGCGAACATAGCCTTATATTTGATATCATCAACAGCATCTAACAGGCGGTCAATCTCAGAGGCAGTCAGTACAGTAGGAAGCTTATGTTCCAGGATCATACGTGGAACTGTGATGTCATCCCAAAGGATATGCAGGACATTTCGATAGAAAAAACGGATGGCAGAATTGTAAAGATTCAGAGTTGTGGCTTTCAGTCCTTCCTCTTTTTTCGCAAGCAAAAAAGCCCTGACATCCTGACAGGTAAGTTCTTTGGGATTCTTATTCTGATATTTCAGAAAGTAAGAAACATAGTTTTTATAGCAACTGATGGAACGTTCTTTGAGGTTACGGATTTTCCCGGCTTCTTCAAGCTGTTCTAAATATTTTTCATACATAATAAAATCCTCCATATAAAATCAGTAGTTATCCGAAACACTGCTTTATATGGAGGTGCATTTGGGTCATAAAACCGCTTGCCAACCAAGCGGAAGGGTGGTATTCTTTTCATAGGCAGTGGGAAGGTCGATCCTGTTTGATTGTTTCGTTGTGGTGACTTAACAATACTACTTTTAGGACTTGCTTTCCACTGTTTTGTTATAGGAAAAAGAAAATCGCTATGCCACAGCCTTGGCAGGCCATCGCGCAGCGATTTTGTTCAATTTCAGTTTGGACTTTTCTTATAGAGCCTTTCCATGAAGGAGAGGCTCTATTTTCATCTGAAATCACTAAGACTCTTTCAACTATCATCATCTTTTCTTAACCTAAAATCAATGCACATATTTTTTCTCTAAGTAAGTCGATTACAGTATCTATAAATTCTCCGGCAAATAAGATAAAGATCAGAACACCTCCCATACAAGCCAGAAAAGCTGCCTGTAGCCAGTCTTGATAACAGATTACTGTTCCAATGAACAACGCCATAATTCCAAATCCCAATATTTTTTTTGCGACTGCCACCATATGTACTAATAGCTTCACTCCGACACCTATGATCGAAATGATAAACCACAATGGAATCAATAACACTTTTCCTGCCACTTTTAAAATACCCATATCTGTCCTCCTATCTTGCCAGCCACGGCATATCATGATTTACTTCTGCTCGGTAATATCCACTGATTGTTGAAGGTGCATTGAACAATGCCGCAAGTAAATATTTCTTGATATTCTTGATTTTACTCGTATTTCCTTCCAGACAATGCAGCACATACTCTACATGGGAATAATCCAGCTTCATGAATTTTCCTCTTACCAAGGCTCCTGAATACCAGTTGCTTGCAATCAGTACTTTATCACTCTTACACATAACAGTCTCTACGATCAGATCCACGATTTCATCAATCTGATTTTTGTCATGAGGATGACTCACTAACAAAGAATCATAATCCAGATTGTCTTTGATCAGAGATTGATACGCATGTAACGTTTCCATCTCATCCTCTTCGGATCCTATCCCACCTGCAGATACGATATGATTAGATTTATTCTCACTAAGATTAGTATTGTTAATATTAGTATTATTAGAGTTTGAAATGTAAACTTCTTGAAGTTTATTTTCGGGACTTCTTGAAGTTTGTTTTTCGGACTTCTTGAAGTTTGAAATGTAAACTTCTTCTGTCTCTTCTTCCTCTACAGAAGTTTGATTTATAAACTTCACCATCTTTGATTTTTCTTTTTTCTGTTCCTCACATTCCTCCTGAACAAATGATTTTACATAGATGATCGTAACCTTTCCAAAGCCCTGTCTGCGCTTTTCAATCAAACCTATCCCTTTTTCATCATCCAGCTCCTGAAGAGATTTCACCGCTTTATTTCTGCCACAATTCAATAATTCCATGATATCTTCAATGGAAAAATAGATATATGCCCGATTTTCTTCATCAAACCACTGATTCTTAATGGATAAAGACATTCTGTCCAGCATCAAACCGTATAAGATCTTCGCATCACTGGAAAGATCCTTAAAACAGTCATTGGTAAATAACGCTTTGGGTATTCTGTAAAAACTAAACTGGTCTGCTTCTGTTCCATAAAAATATTTAAAATTCATTTTTTTGTCCATGTATCTTCCTCCCTTCCTTTCTCTCATAGAAGTCCTTTTTTTAAACTTCTGTATCTCTTTTTCTTTGGGGTATCTTATTTTGACACCCCTTATTCCTGTTCTCTTTTCCATTGTTCCAGTAATGCCTCAATCACCTTTTCCATATCCGTTTCCGAATAATCTTCCGGAAAATACTTTGTGAGCTTCTTTCCTGATAACACCACTTTTCGTTCCGGTGCTTTTACTGCTATGCAGCTATTAAAAATCGAAATCATAAATCCCTGGTTCACCGATCCTTCTTCCAACTGTTTTCTCAAAGCTGTAATCTGCTTTGGTTTAACAAATCCTGTATCACGGATATACTCGTAGATCCATTTCTGTATTTCCTTTTCAATGTAGGAAATATCAACGGCAATGGTAAAATTCAATTTTTTTGCATCTACCATATCTAATAATTCTGGAATCAATTCTGTAAGGCGAATGTAACGCTGAACATTACGAGCGCTCTCTCCTACCTGTTCAGCTATAACTACATCAGTACGATACTTCGTGCCATTTTGGCACAAAGTTAAATCGTTTCTTACCCCTTGTCTCTTCATTGCCTCCAATTTCATTCTATAAGCAAATGCTTTTTCGCTCGGAAGTAACTCTTCTCGTTGGATATTGGCATCTACCATAGCGATGACTGCATCATCATCGGATAATTCTCTCACAATTGCAGGAATTGTTGCCAATCCAGCTATAACAGCCGCGTGCATTCTTCGATGACCTGAGATCATCTCATATCCATTTTCACCATCGGACCGTAACAAAACTGGTGTCAATACCCCGTAGGTCTTTACACTCTCTACTAAATCTGCCATCTTTTCATCATCCAATACTTTGAAAGGATGATCTTTAAATGCATGTATTCTGTTGATTTCTATTTCCATTGCAGACTCTTCATTGACTACTCCTAGCAATTCATCAATGCTTGTCAATTTGATTTTTTCTCCACTTCTACTTTTCATTTTCCAAAACCTCCTGCGTCAGATTTTCATAAGCCATAGATACTTTTCCATTTGGACAATGACAATAAATACTTTTTCCTTCCGCACTTGCTTCAGCTACCTTAACTGATAATGGAATGACATTTTCAAAGATAGAAATCTTAGATCCATAAGTTTCTCTCACTCTAGAAGCAATATCTTTGGCGTAATTAGTACGAAAATCCACCATTGTCAAAAGAATTCCCTGTATCGTCAGCTTCCGGTTCAATCTCTTCTTTACCATAGAAATAGTCCTGATCAACTGTTGAAGTCCTTTAACCGGCAGATATGCAGCTTGTACAGGTATCAGAACCGTATCAGAAGCTACTAAAGCATTGATGGTCATCATGCCTAAACTCGGCATACAATCAATTAAAATATAATCGTATCGTGATCGCATCGTATCAATATATTCCTTCATGATCAGCTCTCTGCTCATTACATTACTCATGGTTACTTCTAAAGCAGATAACTCAATATTGGCCGGTAGGAGATCCACTTGTTCCTCATGATGTAAAATGCCTTCGTCCTCAGCAATTTCCTCGTCATTGATAATATTCATCATAATAGTTGCAAGTGTAGTTCCAATATCATCCGGTTCTACATACCCAAGACTAGCAGTCAAACTTCCCTGTGGATCCGCATCGATCAATAACACTTTTTTTCCTTGTCTTGCCAATCCTACCCCAAGATTTAAAGTCGTTGTACTTTTTGCAACTCCGCCTTTCTGGTTTGCTACTGAAATAACCTTTCCCATTCTTCTTTCTCCCTTCTGATATTTTCTCTCAGATATTTTTCAAATGTGCTTCGCTTAATTAGAACTTTTTTTCCAACCTTATAAACTGCTCCTGCCTTGTGAGATAATCTTACGATTGGCTTATATCCAAGCTCGTAATAATCCATAGCTTGTTTATAACTTATAAATTCATGTTGCATAAATTCTATATCTTCATCATCAATAAGATTAGAAAACATCCATACCTTTCCATGCATCTCAACTAAATTCCTTTCTCCGATTTGTCATCTTATTTTTCATGAAATTGTTCAAGATATTCATCAAAGATTTCTCTGTTTATCAAAACGATTCCTTCCATTCTGTAAATCGCACCCGCATCATTTGCAAGTTCCATCAACTTTTTATGTGACAGGCTATATACGATTTCTGCTTGTTGATAACGAAGAAATTTTCTTCTAAGTCGACGGGCTTCTTCTTTTACCTCTGAACGCTTCTGTTGGTTATAGTACATATTTTCTGTTTTCAAATCTGTTTCTCCTTTCAGCTTTTACTCAACCACAACGGACATTGTTAATGAATAAAAAAAGGGCACTCTCTGAAAGATTTTTCTTTCAAAAAGTGCCCTCAACAATCTATATTGTTGGAGTAGTATTACTGACAACTAATCACCATTCTTCATGATGATTCATGTTGGAATACAAATTTGTTGTCAAATTGTTGTCAAAGAAAATTTTTGTTGTCAAATTGTGAAGTATTTTTACTCACTTAGTACAATTTTGCTCCTGCCGGAATGTGATCATCCAGGATCAGAACATTCAATCCTTCTCTTCCTTCTACAAGGTGTGTAGCGGAGATGATCATACCGCAAGAATCAATTCCCATCATCTTACGTGGTGGAAGGTTTGTGATTGCAAGCAATGTCTTTCCAACCAGTTCTTCCGGCTCATAATAATCGTGAATTCCGCTTAAAATCACACGTTCTACGCCACTTCCATCGTCTAATACGAACTTCAAAAGCTTCTTAGATTTTGGAACTGCTTCACATTCTTTTACCTTTACAGCACGGAAATCTGACTTGCTAAATGTATCGAAATCAACCATGTCTTCGAATAATGGTTCTACTTCTACATTAGAGAAATCAATCTTTTCTGCCATGTCAGATGTAGCGGTAAATGTTGCAACAGATTTTGCCGGAGCAGACTGTGCAGCATTGTTAGCTTCATTCTTTGCGGCTCCCATGCTCTTCATTGTCGGGAAGAGCAGCACATCGCGGATGGCTGCAGAATTTGTCAGCAGCATGCACATACGGTCGATACCAAAGCCAATGCCTCCTGTCGGCGGCATACCGATCTCCAGCGCATTGAGGAAATCCTCATCCGTTGTATTGGCTTCCTCGTCGCCCTGTGCCAGCTGCTCTTCCTGTGCCTTAAAGCGCTCACGCTGGTCGATCGGGTCATTGAGCTCAGAGTATGCATTTGCCATCTCCCAGCCGTTCATAAAGAACTCAAAACGTTCGGTATACTCTGGATTTTCCGGTTTTTTCTTGGTCAGCGGAGAGATCTCGATCGGGTGATCCATGACAAAGGTCGGCTGGATCAGATGCTCCTCTGCAAATTCCTCAAAGAACAGTGCGAGAATGTCGCCCTTCTTGTGGCGCTCCTCATACTCTACATGCTTCTCTTTCGCGATCGCACGCGCTTCTTTCAGTGTATGGATCTCATTGAAGTCCACACCTGCATATTTCTTTACGGCGTCTACCATTGTGATACGCTCAAATGGCTTTCCGAGATCCATCTCCACGCCATTGTATACGATTTTTGTCGTTCCGAGTACATCCTGAGCCACATGGCGGTACAGATTCTCTGTCAGATCCATCATTCCGTTGTAGTCGGTATATGCCTGATACAGCTCCATCAGAGTAAATTCCGGATTGTGTCTCGTGTCAAGACCCTCGTTGCGGAATACACGGCCGATCTCATAGACACGCTCCATGCCGCCTACGATCAGGCGCTTCAGATAAAGCTCCAGAGAGATGCGCAGCTTTCTGTCCTCATCAAGCGCGTTGAAATGCGTCTCAAACGGTCTTGCGGCTGCTCCTCCTGCATTCGATACGAGCATCGGAGTCTCTACCTCCATAAATCCCTGTCCGTCCAGATATTTACGGATACTGCTGATGATTTTAGAGCGCTTGATAAAGGTATCCTTTACCTCCGGGTTCATGATCAGATCCACGTATCTCTGGCGGTAGCGGATATCCGTATTCGTCAGACCGTGGAATTTTTCCGGAAGCACCTGCAGGCTCTTGGAAAGCAGAGTCACAGAAGCTGCATGAATGGAGATTTCTCCTGTCTTTGTCCGGAATACTTCTCCCGTGATACCGATAATATCACCAATATCAAGCTTTTTGAATGCTTTGTACTCCTCCTCGCCGATACTGTCACGCGCAATGTAAGACTGGATATTTCCCTTCAGATCCTGAACATTGCAGAAAGAAGCCTTTCCCATCACACGTTTGGACATCATGCGGCCGGCGATCGATACTGTTTTGCCGTCATATGCCTCAAAGTCCTCTTTCACATCTGTACTGTGATTTGTCACGTCAAATTTTGTGATCACAAACGGATCCTTTCCGTTTGCCTGAAGCTCCGCCAGCTTCTCCCGGCGCACCTTCAACAACTGATTTACATCCTGTTCCTGAACCTGCTTCTTCTGTTCTGCCACTGTACTCTCTCCTCTTTCTCTTTATATGGATCTCTGAATTTCAAGCACTCTGTACTCGATCGTGCCGGCCTGTGTCTCCACAGAAACCTTATCATTGACACACCGTCCGATCAAAGCTTTTCCTACTGGAGACTCATTGGAAATCTTACCCTGAAGGCTGTTTGCCTCAGAAGAACCGACGATCTGGAATTCCATCTCCTCCTCGAACTCCTCATCATATACCTTTACGGTACATCCGACATTGATCTTGTCGACATCCACCTCATCCTCTACAACAACCTCTGCGTTTTTAAGGATCTTCTCGATCTCCTCGATACGCGCCTCGATATCACGCTGCTCATCCTTTGCTGCATCGTACTCTGCGTTCTCTGAGAGATCCCCCTGCTCTCTTGCCTCTTTGATCTTTCCGGCTACTTCCTTTCTCCGGTTGACCTTCAGATCATGAAGCTCGTCCTCCAGTTTTTTCAATCCTGCATATGTCAGTAATTTCTTCTTTTCTTCCATCTTGCTCTACACCCTTTCTGGTCCCTTTTTCAAAAGGAACTGTGTACTACTATTATATTTCACAATCACACAATTATATATGATAGCCCTCCTTTTGTCAAGGAACGCGCCCTCAAAAACGCTCCTCCAAAAGCTGCGAGAAATGTAAAAGTAACTTCCGGTTCTTCTTCGCACTTCCGGAAGCTTGTTTTTCATTAAGGCTTTATGAAAGACTTATTTCCGGTTATCCTCTTCCTGTGATGTTCATGGGAGAAAGGATGTACATAATGAGAGCAAAACATTTAACCTTAGAAGAAAGAAAAATAATCCAGGAGGGCATCGAAAAGCGCTTGTCCAAAACAGCCATTGCCCGTTCCCTCCACAAAGATCCGACTACCATTGCAAAAGAAATCAAAAAGCATAGAACCTTAAAACCACGCAACCGCTTCAATTCACCTGTCATCTGTTCAAACTTTAAACAGTGCAGCAAACCCCGTAAATACTGTTCTGAAGCCTGCCCGTCCTATGCCGAACAGTCCTGTTCCCTGCGTGACCGCTCCGTCGGCGCCTGCAACCATTGTCCGGACATCAAACACTGCCGGCTGGATCATTACTTCTACAACGCCAGTCATGCTCACGAAGATTATCTCTTTCACCTGTCCGATTCCAGACAGGGCGTTAATCTTTCAGAGCCGCAACGTCTACTCATTGCACAAACCATTGCCCCGCTCCTCAAAAAAGGGCAGTCCCTTTATCAGATCCTTGCTAACCATCCGGAACTCTCCCTTTCGGTAAAATCCCTCTACACCTACATCGAAGGCGGCGTTTTTAAAGACTTTGGCGTTGATAACTTCTCTCTGCGCAGACAGGTTTCCATGCGCGAACGCAAAAAGCTGAAAAAACGCAGAGAGCCGGTCAACTATGAGGGGCATAAGTTTTCAGACTATCTCGCGTTTCTTGCCGACAATCCTTCCATCCCGACAACGGAGATGGATACTCTGTACAACCAACCGCAAGGACCTTATATCCAGACCTTTTCTTTTCAGAATACCGGACTTATGATCGGATTCCTCCATCAGGAAAAAACTTCGGAATCCATGGCTTCTGCCTTAGATTTCCTTCAGGAGCTTCTCGGCATCGACTATTTCCGCCTCTTTTCCCTGATCCTCACTGACCGTGGGACAGAGTTTGAAAAAGTCTCCCTCTTTGAACAGAATCCAAAGAGCGGACAGATACGGACAAATATCTTTTATTGCGACCCACAGACACCAAGCCAGAAACCTCATGTAGAAAATAACCACAACTATGTCCGGAATATCCTTCCGAACCAGCGGAATCTCGAACACCTGACGCAGAAAGATCTGAATCTTATGTTCGATCATATCAATTCCGTTCCACGAAAGGTATTAGGCGGAAGAACTCCTTATGAGGTCTTTTCCTTCTTTTATGGGGAAACGCTGCTGCATAAGCTGGGTGTCAGACGGATCGAACCGGATTCCGTAACGCTTCAGCCGTATCTGCTGAAAATAGAATAAGCCAGCCACAACCGCTGACTTATCCTTACACCATTAATTTTGCCCCTATGAACACACGTCCCATATGTATTCTTCTGGGCAACGGAACTTTGTCTTTCACAAAAAAAGAAAAAGCTCCCTTTGCTCCGCTTTGCATGCGCAAAAAAGCGGAACTGTACTTAAAGTTTACACAAAAAAAGTCTTTTAGGCAAGAAAAACTTCCGTTTTCCTGCCTGAAAACAGAAGTTTCTCTTTCATCCGGACGTTACTTTTACAACCGGAAGTTACTTTTATAATTCACCCCTCCAAAAGCTGCTCCAGCTGTGCATAGGAGTCTACCATATTGATCTCTCCCCTCAGCTTTGCAGAGCCCGGATAGCCTGCCGTATACCACGAAATATGCTTTCGCATTTCCCGTATGCCGATATAATCTCCCTTGTATCCGATCTGCATACGTGCATGGCGCAACATCATCGCGCGTACCTCTTCTTTAGACGGACGCTCCGGGATCCTTCCAGTCTCCAGATATTCCCGGATCTGGTCGAACAGCCACGGATTTCCCCGCACAGCCCGTCCGACCATAATGCCGTCGCAGCCCGTCTGCTCAAGCATCTGGCGCGCCTTTTGCGGAGTATCAATGTCGCCGTTCCCGATCACAGGGATCTTCACTGCCTCCTTCACCTGCCGGATAATATCCCAGTCTGCCTGTCCGGAATAATACTGCTCTCTCGTCCTGCCATGCACCGCGATCGCAGACGCCCCGGATGCCTCCGCGATCTTTGCGATCTCGACCGCATTTACCTCCTTCTCCGTAAAGCCCTTTCGTATCTTTACCGTGACCGGTTTTTTAATCGCACGCACGGTCTTCCTGATGATCTCCCCGACCAGCTCCGGATTTCTCATAAGAGCAGAGCCTTCTCCGTTTCCTGCGACCTTTGGCACCGGACACCCCATATTGATATCCAGAATGTCAAACGGCCTTTCTTCAATATATGCTGCCATTTCACTGATTATATCAGGATCCGACCCAAACAGCTGCAAAGATACCGGTCTTTCTTCGGGCGAGGTTTCCAGAAGCGCCTCTGTATTCTTATTATGAAAGGAGATCGCCTTGGCGCTCACCATCTCCGTACACACCATCCCCGCTCCCTGCTCCTTGCAGAGCAAACGAAATGGCAGGTCTGTCACCCCTGCCATCGGCGCCAGTATAATATTGTTGTCCAGCTCTACTGTCCCAATCCTCATAATACGATCTTCCTTTGCCCCTTGATCACGATCTGATAATAGAGCTCCAGGGAACGCAAAAGCTCCTCCTTTGTCCTCTGGATCTCCCGTATTTTCAAGGCAGCCCCTATCTCATCGTATGTATAATCTCCCTCTGCAGCCTCTGTCTTAAACTGCAGGCTGCCCTTTTCATCAAATTCGACCAGAAAAATACCGCCTACATCATGTGTATAAAGGACGCACATGATCCGCAGCTCCTCTTTGATCTGCTCCGGAAGTCCGCCAAATCTTTCATTTAAATAATACTTTTCTTCGTATGCGTTTGCCCCGCACAGCACCATTGTTTCCTGTTCCATTGTCATCCTCACCTTATCAGATATATCCATAGATCCCGCGCACAGACACTTCTCCGGCATACACCGTCTCCAGCGTTCCATCGTCTCTGCGCACAAGCAGTTCTCCTTTTTCGTTGATCCCTTCGGAACGTCCCGTATATTCACCGGACGGCTCCAGCACACGCACCGGATCTCCCAGTCCGGCAAGCATATCGTTGTACTCCTCCCGAAGCTGCGACAGATCCTGCGTCTGCAAAAACACTGCATAGTACTTCTCAAACCATTTCAGGCAGGAAGCGATCAAAAGCGCCCGCTGCGGCGTTCTCCCCAGGATCTCATGCAGAGACACTGCCGTCTCCCGCAGCTCTTTTGGAAAATGCTCCACCTTTGTGTTGATCCCGACTCCGATCACGATATAACGGATGTAATCGATCTCGCTGCTCATCTCTGTCAGGATCCCGCAAAGCTTCCTGCCGTTTATTACAATGTCATTCGGCCACTTGATCTTTGTCTGCACCCCATAGCAGTCGCGGCAGGCCGATGCGACAGCAAGCCCCATTACGAGCGTAAGCATCGAAGCGCGCTCCGGCCAAATATCCGGCCGAAGAATCAGACTCATCGCCACTGCACTCCCGGCAGGCGTCTCCCATGACCGGCCCCGCCGTCCCTTTCCGCTCTCCTGCTGCTGTGCGAGCACAAGTGTCCCGGCTTTGGCTCCGCCGTGTGCAAGCCGTGCTGCTTCGCTGTTTGTTGAGTCGATCTTTTCAAAATAATGGATCTCGCTCCCTGCCCATTCTGTCTCCAGATAGCTTGTCACCTCCTCAGCCGTCACTGCATCCGGACGACTGATGATCTGATAACCGCGACGCGGCACAGAAGCGATCTCATATCCTTCCTCTTTTAGCTGATTGATTACCTTCCAGACTGCTGTGCGCGATACGCCAAGCATCTCACACAGCTCCTGCCCTGACACATAGCCCTGCGCATGACTAAGTGCTTCCAGTATCCTGCCCTTCATCCTCTGATGCTCCTTTTATATATCTACATAAAATAAATCAGGCAGCCCGCATAAAATACCGCTGCCAGAACAGCCAGTGTCATCTGCAGATGCCTGCGCCTGATGAAAAATAAAAGCGACAGCGATACATGGAGCAGCACTGCAAGCCCCATGATAAAGCTCAAAAACCAGTGGTTCTGCAGCAGATCCAGCAGGTAAAGGATGCAAAGGACACCAGTTGCAATCGCTGTCACACCGCAAAATCCTTCCAGTATCCTTCTGTCCTTCTCTTTTATCTGTTTCATATCAAATCCCCAGAGTCGCCGCCATCACCGCTTTGATAGTATGCATACGGTTCTCTGCCTCATCAAAAACTACGGACTGCGGTGACTCAAACACCTCATCTGTGACCTCCATAGCCTCAAGGCCATACGTTTCATAAATCTTTTTGCCGATCTGCGTATCCAGATCGTGAAAAGCCGGGAGGCAGTGCATGAAGATCGCGCTTTTCTTTGCATAGGACATAACTGTGGCATTGACCTGATACGGCAAAAGTGTGCGGATACGCTCTGCCCACACCTCTTCCGGTTCTCCCATGGATACCCAGACATCTGTGTAGATCACATCCGCGTCCTTCGCTCCTTCTTCAATACTCTCTGTCAGCGTGATCGTCGCGCCGCTTTCCTGCGCATATATCTGACACTGCTCCACCAGCGACGGATCCGGAAAATACTCCTTCGCCGTGCAGGCTGTAAAATGCAGCCCCAGCTTCGCGCATACGATCATCAGGGAATTGCCCATATTGTATCTCGCGTCTCCAAAATATGCAAATTTTCTTCCTTTAAGTTCTCCCAGATGCTCCCGCACCGTAAGCATATCCGCAAGCATCTGCGTTGGATGGTATTCGTTTGTCAGACCGTTCCAGACAGGCACGCCGGAATACTGTGCAAGCTGCTCTACGAGCCTTTGCCCGTAGCCGCGGTACTCGATCCCGTCATACATGCGCCCCAGTACTCTGGCAGTATCCTTGATGCTCTCCTTTTTCCCGATCTGAGAGGCTGACGGATCCAGGTATGTCACATGCATCCCGAGATCATGCGCTGCTATCTCAAAGGAGCATCTTGTGCGGGTACTGGTCTTTTCAAAGATCAGCGCGATATTTTTCCCTGCCAGATAATGTGTCAGCTCTCCCGCTTTTTTCTTTGCCTTTAAATCCGCTGCCAGATCAAGCAGATACAAGATCTCCTCCGGCGTATAATCCTTCAGTGTCAGAAAACTCCTGCCCTTTAAATCCATGGTATGTTCCTCCGATTCCCCCTGGGGGCAAACCGTTCTTCCGGCCGTGCCCCCTATGTGTTTCCCAGCTTCTTCTTTTTATCCCGTCCCGTTGTATTTTTCTTATCTTTGCCCGTCTCTCAGTCCTTTGCCACCTCTACCACTGACTTGACCATGCCGGCCACATTCTGAAGCTCTGACGGGATAATGATCTTGGTTGCCTGACCGTCAGCCACCTTCTCCAGTGTCTCAAAGCTCTTCAGCGCAAGCACCGCCTGGTCAGCTCCGGCCTCGCGGATCAGACGGATGCCTTCTGCCTTTGCCTGCTGCACCTTGAGAATTGCTTCCGCCTCACCTTCTGCCTCACGGATCTTCTTTTCCTTCTCTGCCTCTGCATGGAGGATCGCCGCCTGCTTCTCAGCCTCCGCATCGAGGATCGCAGACTGCTTATTTCCTTCTGCTACAAGGATCGAGGATTTCTTCTCTCCCTCTGCTTTGAGGATCGCCTCTCGTCTCTCACGCTCTGCCTTCATCTGCTTCTCCATCGCATCAACGATCTGCGCCGGCGGGAGGATATTCTTCAGCTCCACACGGTTTACCTTGATCCCCCACGGATCTGTCGCCACATCAAGCGTAGAACGCATCGTTGTGTTGATCACCTCTCTGGAGGTCAGCGTCTGATCGAGCTCCATATCGCCGATAATATTTCTAAGCGTTGTGGCTGTGAGATTTTCGATCGCCATGATCGGATTCTCTACACCATAGGTAAAAAGCTTTGGATCTGTGATCTGGAAAAACACAACTGTGTCAATCCGCATTGTGACATTATCCTTTGTGATCACCGGCTGAGGATCAAAGTCAACGACCTGCTCCTTTAAGTTCACCCGCTTTGCCACACGGTCAACAAACGGGAGCTTAAAATGCATCCCGACCTCCCAGGTGCTCTGATAGCCGCCGAGACGCTCCAGGATAAACGCCTGTGCCTGCGGCACGATCTTGATGCAGCTTGCGAGGATCAAAAGTACAAGAATCACCAGTATCACGATCAGTATTGTGCCAAACGATATTCCTGTATAGCCCATATGCTCATACCTCCTCTACGATCAGCTTTACTCCGCTGATCTTTTTTATTTTTACTTTGTTGCCTGCCGCGATCCTTCCCTGATCTGACACAGACCGTGCAGTCCAGAACTGACCCTTCACCTGTACCTGACCTGTGCCCTCCAGATTGTCGACCGCTTCTGTCACGACTGCCGTCTCACCGATCAGGCTCCCGGCATTCGTCCGCGTGCGCTCCCGGTTAAACCAGCGCAGGGCGGCCGGGCGCGTCACTACCAGGAGCAAAACGGACACCACACAAAATACAATGATCTGGAGCAGCACCTCTGTCCCGGCTATCGCAAGGCCAAACGCAATCAGCGCGCCTCCCGCAAACCAGATCGTCGTCAGACCGAGTGTGATCGCCTCCGCAGCCAGTAAGGCTACAAGGACCACAAGCCATACTACTGCCTGCATGTTTATCTCCATATCTGCCGCCTCCTTTTTATCTGTGCGTCATCTGTCGCTTTACCGCCGGAGCATCCGGCTGGAATTATGCTCATTTTACTATATCTTATCTCAAAACACAACTGTTTATGCAGGCTTATCGTTCCTCTGCGCCAGCCTTTCCTTCTCTCCTTCTTTCACACGTACTGCCGCATGTCTGCGCTTGCCGGCTGCAGCCGGCACAGCTTCCCGTGCAGCCCCCGCACGCTTTGTATCCGTCCTTTTTCTTTATCAGTCTCCAGACAACAGCCAGAAACCAGACAGCGATCACTGTCAGAATCACTGCATCCAACATGATTCTATCCACCTCCTCCTGTGAACTGCAAATCTCCTCGGATCCCCGGATCACACTTATTCTCCGGCTCATCGTATCATTTTGTTTTTTAACTGTCAACTGCTGCTTTTTCCTGTTTTTTTCCAGTTCTTTTGCGGTTTTTCTTGTATTCTCTGTCTTTAACTGCTATCATATTCCTGTAAAATATTCTATTTTTTGTGGGAGGGATACGTATGAAAAAACAAAGAAAACTCTATTTTTTGCTGGCACTCGTATTTATTCTGAGTTTCTCGTGTCTGCATGTATCTGCTGCGTCTGATTCTGCAAAATCATCCAAAGCCGCAGTTCAAAGATCAGTAACATCATTTTTTAATGCTACCAAAAAGTACAATATCAAAAAGATAACGAAATGCTTTGCAGATCCGGATGATGTCCTGGTTGCCAGAGGGGATAAGACATTTCAGAATCTTTATAAACGCACAAACAAAAAAATCAGTTATTCTGTTAAGAGCATCCGGGTAAAGGGAAAAAATGCTTCTGTTAAGGTAAGATGCAAATACCCGAATCTCACAAACATGTACAATACGCTCACTACGGAGCTGATTGTGTATCAGGCCATGTATCCAAATGCAACGCTTAAGGATCTGACCGCCTATGTAGATTACCGTCTTCCGCTGCTCTACAGGGATCTCAGCAGCAAAAATAAGATCCGGTACACAACCAAAAATCTCACATTAAAGCTGAAAAAGACACAGAACACCTGGAAGCTTACGACCTGCACCAGCGCTATGACAAATATGATGCATGGAAATTACCTGAAATTCTATAAACAGTATATGGAAATGCTGGAATCCTATCTGTAAAAAGCAGAAAATACCGGCAGCACGATCCCCGGAAAGCGTTTCTATTACACTGAGTGCAATTTCCCCGTACAGAATAAAAACAGCACGGGCAGGAGGAATCCGATCAGATTCCCTGCCCGTGCTGTTTTTACTGTACGTGCATAATCAAAGTGTTTTATCGAATGCGGAAAAAGGGACTCGAACCCTCACGCCCTGCGGCACAGGAACCTAAATCCTGCACGTCTGCCAATTCCGTCATTTCCGCTTCTGCCAGCGTCCGTGCAGAGTACGGCCAATGTCTCCTGACACAGCGCTGATATGCAGAAGTCCCTCATCTGTGTCCACACAGTGAGAGACTTCTATCTGGGCCAGCTGGATTCGAACCAGCGAATGCAGGAGTCAAAGTCCTGTGCCTTACCGCTTGGCGATGACCCATTAATGAAATACCCCGCAGCAATATCTACGGGGTATTTTTTAATCAGGGTGGATAAAGGGATTCGAACCCTTGGCCTCCAGAGCCACAATCTGGCGCGCTAACCAGCTGCGCTATACCCACCATATTTATTTAAACGAGCCTGAAGGGATTCGAACCCCCGACCCACGGCTTAGAAGGCCGTTGCTCTATCCAACTGAGCTACAGACTCAAAAAGCGGGTGATGGGAATCGAACCCACGTATCCAGCTTGGAAGGCTGGTGTTCTACCATTGAACTACACCCGCATCTGCGTGACCACCTGTGAAAATCGGGGTGACAGGATTCGAACCTGCGACCTCCTGGTCCCAAACCAGGCGCTCTAGCCAAGCTGAGCCACACCCCGTTTCAGGTATATCCGGCGTCCTTCGCTTGACGCAAGTTGTATTATAGTATAACATACTTCAAAAGTCAACAACTTTTTTCAAAGATATTCCTGATTGTCACTATTGTCAATAAAAGTGGAATTTTTGCACCGCCCATTTGACTATTTTATACGAAGGAGTCTCCAGTTCACGCACCGCTTCTTTTAGTTTCTCGCGGATCGGTATCCCCTGCGGGCAGTATTTTTCGCATCTCCCGCATCCGATACACTGCGATGCGCTCGTAGTCTCACGGCGCATGGCCGTAGACTGCAGGTATTCTTTTCTGCCGGATTTTTTTCCTTCTGTATATTTTGCATTGTAGGCATGAAATGCCATCGGAATGTCCACCCTGTTCGGGCATGGCATGCAGTAGCCGCATCCCGTACATCCGACTTTTACACTTCTGGCGATCTCCTGCCTGACCTGACGGATCAGATCCTCCTGCTTTGGCGACAGCTCCTGCATGCCGGCGTTTTGTGCGATCCGGATATTTTCCTTGACCATATCAAGCGAATTCATCCCGGACAGTACACACGTGACCTCTGGCTGTGCCCACAGCCATGCAAGCGCCAGCCCGGCAGGTGTATAGCCTGCATCGGCGATCAGACGCTTTGCCTCCTGCGGCAGGTCATTGACGAGACGTCCTCCCCGCAAAGGCTCCATAATGATCACCGGGATTCCTTTTTCGGCCGCATATAAAAGCCCCTCCCGACCGGCCTGCGTATGCTCATCCAGATAATTATACTGGATCTGGCAAAAATCCCAGTCATACACATCCAGCAGCGCCTTAAAATTTTCCGAGTTGCCATGATAAGAAAAACCAATATGGCGGATCTCACCCGAGGCGCGCTTTTGCGCGATCCAGTCTCCGATCCCCTGATCGACCAGACGTTCCCATGTCTTTACATCATTTAGCATGTGCATCAGGTAATAATCAATATAATCCGTCTGCAGCCGGTGCAGCTCCTCGGTAAACTTCTTCTGGGCGCCGGATGCGCTGCGGATCAGATAATGCGGCAGCTTCGTTGCCAGATATACCTCTCCCCGGCAATTGTTTTTCGCGAGGATTTTTCCGACAGCCTCCTCGTTGCCCGGATATACATAAGCTGTATCAAGGTAATTGACACCATGGCGGATCGCATACATCAGCTCCTGTTCTGCCTTATCCAGGTCAATCTCTGCGCCCTTTTTGGTAAAGCGCATACATCCGTAGCCGAGAATGGACAGCGCATTCCCGGCCTTGTCTGTGCGGTACTGCATCTTCTTAGCAGACCATGCTGCGCGTAATGGACGCCAGGTCCTTCGCGCCGCACATTGCCATGGTATCTGCGAGCTCCGCGCCTATTTTTTCAATATACAGCTTCACGCCTTCCTCGCCCCCGCCAAAGACAGCCGGGACAAATGGACGGCAGATCAGGACAGCGTCTGCGCCAAGCGCCAGCGCCTTAAACACATCCACACCACTGCGTATCCCGCCATCGACCAGCACCTTCATCCCGCTTCCCTCCAGGGATGCCGCGATATCCGCAAGTACCTCTGCCGTCGCCGGGCACTGGTCAAGCACACGTCCCCCGTGATTGCTGACTACGATCGCCGCTGCTCCGGCTTCTTTTGCCTTTTGTGCGCCTCTGACACTCATGATCCCCTTTACAATAAACGGTACGCCCGCAAGCTCGGCCACCCTGGCAAGCTCTTCAACGGTCTTGCTTCCTGCCGGCGGAGTCATATTTTTCAGAAATGGCAGTCCCGCTGCGTCGATATCCATCGCCACTGCAAAGCTGCCTGCCTTTTTGCAAAGCTCCAGCTTCTCCCGGATCAGCTGGATATTCCATGGCTTCACCGTCGGCACGCCTGCTCCGCCCTCTGCAGCGATCGCCTCGGTCGCCGCTTCCATGACTGCCGGATCTGTTCCGTCCCCGGTAAATGCCGCGATCCCATTGTCATGGCATGCCTTTACGAGCACATTGTTGTAGGTAAGGTCGTTGTATTTCTCTCCGTAATGCAGCGTTACTGCTCCGACTGGTCCTGCAAAAAACGGATAACGGAACGTACGTCCGAACAATTCCAGCGAAGTATCCGGCACTGCATTCTCGCAGATCGTATCCATCACCACCCGGATCGCCTGCCATTTGTCATAATTGCGGATCGCCGTATCGCCGACTCCTTTTGCACCCGGACCCGGCATCTGATTTTTACATGCCCTGCCGTTGCAGATGCTGCACGCCTTACAGTAATCCCCGATACATCCTCTTGCCTGCTCCAGCACTTCCTGATAGTTCATCTTACACCTCTCCTTTTCCGTCTCTTTGATATTTTCTGTAGGGTTCTGTCTCATTTTACCATATCCCCGGTCTGTTTGCCAGCGCTTCATCCCTCTAAAGGCAGAGGCTTTCGGCCAAATACCTTCTTCATCACGTAAAAATAGCTAGGCACAAGGATCAGATCTGCTCCCAGCCACGCCAGGACCTCTGCAAAGAAAATTCCATCTGCCCCGAAAAGCGCCGGGAGCACAAGCGCCGCCCCTGTTCGCATCACAAATTCAGCAATCCCTGACGCCATCGGCAATATCGTATTTCCAAGTCCCTGGATACAGCTTCTGACAATATGTAAAAGGTAGAGCACAGGCAGGCAGATCGCCATGATACTCAGATAATGGAACGCGATATCGAGCGCCTGCTCTCCTGCTCCGCCGTCTGCTGTGATAAAGCAGCTAAGGATCAGCCGTCCAAAAACAAGCATCAGCCCTGTGATCACGCAGGAGGTGACCATGGAGATCACGATCCCTGCCCGAAGGCCCTGTGAGACGCGTTTGGGTCTGCCCGCTCCCATATTCTGCCCCGCGTACGTTACCATCGCATAGCCGTATGACGTAGCCGCCGTTTCTAAAAGCCCGTACAGCTTATTCGTCGCAGTAAAGCCGGCAATAAAGATAACGCCAAAACCATTCACTACCGTCTGTACGATCATCCCCCCTACAGAGATGACTGCATTCTGGAATGCCATCGGAGCGCCAAGGAGCATCAGCCTTTTGCAAAGCGCAGCCTCTGCCTGTCTTTTTTCTCCCGGTGCACGCAGAATATCAATCCTGCGGATATGCCAGAAGCAGTAAACTGCGGAGAGAAGCTGCGCAAGCACCGTCGCAGCGGCAGCTCCCTGTACTCCCCATCCGAGCACCGGCACAAACAGGAGATCCAGTCCGATATTCGTAAAGGATGCCAGCACCATTGCGATCAAAGGCGTCCTGCCGTTTCCCAGAGAGCGCAGGATCGCTGCCGCCAGATTATAGGCCATCACAACCGGTATCCCGCCAAAGAGCACCCTCAGATAAGCCATAGAGATCGGCTTGATCTGCGCCGGCGTCTGCAGAAGCGTCATCACTGCATCCGCGCAGCCCTGCGTAAATACCGTCAGCACGACTGCACACACAGCTGCCAGGAGCACAGAATTGGCAATGACCTGCCGCAGCCTCGCGTATTCACCGGAACCGAATTTCTGTGCCATCAGTATCGCAAATCCCTGTGTAAATCCCTGTATCGCGCCGAGGGCAAGCCAGTTCAGCCACTCTACCGCGCCGAGCGCAGCCAAAGCCTCCACACCGAGCACCTTCCCTACTACTGCCGTATCGACAATCGTATACATCTGCTGAAAAATATTTCCTGCCATTAAAGGCAGAGAAAAGAGCAGCAGCAGACGCCATGGTCTGCCCTGCGTAAGATTATTCGTCTTCATCCCAAGTATCCCTTACCTGTCTTTCTCTTATTTTTTCTCTTATTGTTTTTCTCTTACTGTCTTTCTCTTACTCTTTTTCTTGTTATCTGTCTCTTATTATCCTGCCTTCTCATTCTCATACGGGCTCATCCGCCCGCACTAGCCAAGCGCCACATCCAGCACCATCATCAGCGCAAAACCCAGGGCAAAACCGATGGTGCCAAGGTCGCTGTGCTCTCCCTGTGCCGTCTCCGGGATCAGCTCCTCTACGACTACATAGAGCATCGCTCCTGCCGCAAATGCCAGAAGATACGGTAAAAGCGGCGTAATATGGCGCGAGAGCAAAATCGTTGCCACGCCTGCGATCGGTTCTACTACGCCCGAGAGAACACCTTTTACAAAGGCATTTCCCCGGGACAGCCCTTCCTCGCTTCGAAGAGGAAGGCTGATCACCGCCCCCTCCGGGAAATTCTGGATGGCGATCCCCACCGACAGCGCAAACGCTCCTGCCAGAGTGATCTCTGCCTGATCTGCAAGCATTCCTGCAAAAATAACCCCGACCGCCATTCCCTCCGGAATATTGTGTAGCGTCACAGCCAGCAAAAGCATCGTCGTCTGCTTCAGCTTCACCCTCGGTCCTTCTGCCTCGGTCCCGCCCAGATGGAGATGGGGGATGAGTTTATCCATTGCGAGCAAAAAAACAAAGCCGCCTCCAAGGCCCACAACTGCCGGAAGAAACGCAAACCGTCCCATCTGTTCTGACATATCCATCGCCGGGATCAGAAGCGACCATACGGATGCCGCCACCATGACACCTGAGGCAAACCCGAGCAGCATTTTCTGAACTCGCTGGTTCAGCTCTCCCTTCAGGAAAAATACACAGGCCGCTCCCGCGCTCGTTCCGACAAACGGCAGCAGCAGCCCTGCTATGATCTCTTTCATGTATAAGCTCCTTTGTCTGTTGATGCGCTTATATTATCATATTCCGGCTGCACGTAACAAGTGCCTGGCCGTATAAATTTTACGTTTGCCAGGCACCTGTTTTTCCTTATCTGTCAGTTCAGGAGGATATCCTCCAGTCTCCGCTTTGGCACATAGTGTACATCATCCTCATCGCGATAATATGCCGTCGGCTCTCCTTCTCCGATCTGCGTAAGCACGACCTTCTCTGCCGGTTTTCCGACTGCCACGATCAGAAGCGGCGCCAGGTACTCTGCCAGTCCCAGCGTCTCCTTTACCTGCGCTGCAGAAAAATTACCGATCATACAGCCTCCAAGCCCCATCTCTGTGGCCTCTAAAAGTATCGTCTGAGCAGCGATCCCCACATCCTTCTGAAACCGCGCCACGGACTCCCAGACCCGCGTATCCTGACAGATCACGATGAATCCGGTCGGGCACATGCCCTCGTGCGGCAGGGAAAGATCCGGAAGATTCTTCGCCCATTTTGTGATCGGCTGAATCCGGTCCACCTCTTCCTTCTCCCACGCCAGATAATACCGGAATGGCTGCATATTCACGCTGGAGGCTGTCAGCCGCGCACAATCTACCATCTGCACCAGCTCCTCCCGCGTGATCCGTCTGTTCTCATCAAATCCTCTGTAGCTTCTGTTTGCTATTACAAGATCTTTTAACATTTCAGATACCTTCTCTCCCTCTAAGATGCCTCCATAATAAGGCATTTTTCCTGAAATGTAAATCCCTCATACGTACGGATCGCTTCCTGCATCAGTGCGGCGTCCGTCGGATATTCCTGCAGCCCCTCTCCGGTCTTCTGATATCGCTCACAGCCTTTTCCCAGAAGCAGGATCATCGTTTTCTCCCCATACTGCGCGGCCTTTCTCACAGCCAGCGCCACCGCATCCTTTCTCTCCTGCGAAAAGCCGCAGCCACATCCTGTCATCTCGACATATCGCCTGATCTCTTCTGCGATTTTTTCCGGACACTCCTTTCCCGGATCATCGGAAGTGATCATCACGTAATCAGAAAAAAGTCCCGCGAGAAGTCCCAGCTCTCTGCGCCTGTTAAGCGCCTTTCCGCCCGGACATCCAAATACTGTAATAATCTTTTTATACGAGCTGTATTCCTGGAACACTGCATCAAAAAGCTTCTCAAAGCTTAAACGGTTGTGCGCAAAATCTACGATACCGCAGATTTTTCCGTCTCTGCTCGCAAACGTTTCCATACGTCCCGGCACCCTCGTCTGTGCCAGCGCCTGCTTCATGCATTGCACCGGTACGCCGTACACGTATGCCGCGGCGATCGCCGCCATCGCATTTTCTATATTAAATCTCCCCTTCATAGCAAGCGTAAAGGATTCTGTAAATGTCGCGCACGATACCGTAAAGCTGGTTCCGTTTTCTCCGGTGCGGATATTACTGCAGCGCAGATCCGCATGCGGATGTCTGCCAAAGGTCACGACATGTCCTGCTTTTCTGGCCGCTTTTAGAATCCGCTGCGCATGGTCGCTGTCAAGATTGACGCAGGCCGTGTCGCACTGACGGAACATGGAAAGCTTTGCACTAAAATAATCCTCAAAATCTTCATGCTCCTGAGGACTGATATGATCCTCGGAAATATTCAAAAAGATCCCCACCTGAAAACGAAGCTCCCGCACGCGCTTATATTTAAGCGCCTGACTCGACACTTCCATAGTCGTATACAGCAGTCTGTTTTTTACTGTCCGCGCCAGAAATTCATGGAGTTCCACCGGCTCCGGGGTGGTCATCACTGCATCGCTCCATTCATTTCCATCGTAATTTCGGATCGTAGACAACAGTCCTGTCTCCGGCCTGTGCTCTTCGTGCATCCACGCGTCAAGCATTGCCTTCAGATACCACGCCGTCGTTGTCTTCCCCTTCGTTCCCGTAATGCCTGTAAGCTTTGGACAGCCCGGCGCATAACCAAAATAGCATGCTGCCGCTGCTGCCATCGCTTTTCGGATATCGCTTACCAGAAGCAGCTTCAATCCCCGGCCTTCCGGCAGCGCACGCTCACTGATATAGGACGCTGCTCCGCGTCTTGCTGCCTCAGCAAGATACTCCGGCCGAAAAGCAGCTCCCTTGCAGATAAACATTGCCCCCGGACATACCTGTCTCGAATCACACGTAAGGCGGGTCACTGCAGCTGCCGCTCCCCGCTGCGCCTCAAGCAAAAGGCCGCGGTCCGCCAGCGCCCCCGCTATCTGTTCCGTCGTTATCATCCCAATTCCTCCTCATATCTGTCAGACACCCGAAGCCATGCTCCGGTCTCATGCTTTTCCTAAAAATTCTTCCAGCGTAATACCGCGCTCCATAATCTCCTGCGCAGCTTCCTTCCCTACATAGCGAAAATGCCAGGACTCATAGTCAATCCCTGTGATTGCTTGTGCACCGCGCGGATAGCGAAGGATAAAACCATATTTGCTGCAGTTCTCCCGCAGCCACTGATTCTCGGGCGTATACTCCTGCGCCTCATCAAGCACCTGATAATCCAAAGAGACGATATCTGCCGCCAATCCGGTACTGTGTTCACTGTATCCCGGAGGCATCGTCTCTCTTGTCTCCTTTGCATACGCTTCCTCCCAGGTGAGCCCTTCGCTTTCCATAGACGCCAGAATATCCTCGTCCAAAAGCTGCTGCTGATACTGCGCGTCCCGGTATCCCGACGCCACGACAAATTCCAGACCTTCTTCGGATCCGTCCGTCAGCATCTCTTTTAATGCCCCATACATCTCCTCCGCCACCGCACAGGAGCCGTTGTTCAGCCAGTGGAGCTGTGGCTCGTACGTCTCCGGCAGCGGATGATCCTTATTGACCAGCATCAGCAGATCTGCCTGTCCCTGTCCTTCGCCATAATACTCAATAACACGGTTTCCCCAGGTCGCCTCCCCGCTTCTGCCTCCCTGCAGCCCCCACGCTGTGACTGTCCCCGCTGCTACGATCACCAGGCCAAGCAGGAGTCGCTTCCCCAATAATGGACCGCCCGCTGTCCTGCGGCTGCGGCCCCTTTTACCGCGCTCCTGCTCCCTGCCGCATGCTCCCCTGTTCATCCTGCGGCGTTTTTGCACCTGGCAGTCCTCATCATCCAGCGAAATATATTCAAATGTATTCATAAAAAAATCCCCTCCGTAGCATATTCTACGAAGAGGATAAATGATCCGTGTATCAGATTGTCCTCAAAATTGTATCAAAGTTGTATCATCTTATTCATTATAACTATACGCCTCCTCCTTCTCCTGCATTCCCTCATTCTTTGTCATTTCAAGAAACTCTTCTGTAGAGATACATTCGGCCACAGCCCCCTGCATGGCAAACAGCTCTGTGATATACCGCGCCCCCTTGTCTGTGCCGTACATTGCCGCGATCCCCGGAGTGCCCCCATTAGCCCATGTCAGGCAGCGCATCGCCTCTGCTTCAAACGTGTCAAAAGTAAGCTTTGCCGTTATCTCAAAAAGATCCGGTTCCTCATGTACCTGCGCGCTCTTTGCCCCAAATGCCGCCGCAAAATCAATCTCCCGAGGCTCGACCTGCGGCTCCTGCAGCTCTCCATGCTCCTGCAGATACCGCTCCGCCTCATCGCTTGAGCCGTATCCCAGTTCCTTTATGATCTGCTGCACCGCCATATCACCGCTAAATACTGCCCAGTAAAGCACCTCCACCTCTGGATCCATGGCAAAAATCAGGTTGCACATCCCATATTCATCTGAGACACGAACCGTAAGCATCGGCAGCATCCCCTGCTCTTCATAATCTCCAAATATCCCATACCACCATACAGGATAAAGCTCCACTTGATATGAGTACTGCTCCACATCACCCATCGCTTCACTGAGCAGCCTTTCACAGCTCTCCGGCAAAAGCCCTGCCTCGCACCAGCCGCCGATCAGACGTTTGCTCATTTCTATAAATTCCGCATCAGAACTTAGATACATCATTGGACCGTCATTCGCCAAAAAATAAAAATCATCCGCATTCTGAAGCATCTCCAGCCGTTTCTCAATATCCAGTTTTTCTATATTTAAAAACTCGATCGTATCCCGCTTAGACAGAGTCACCTTTCCTATGGTCTGCTCATCCGACCACTGCGCATACTGCTCTGGCAAAAACATCGCAGCAGTAATGCAAAGCGCCACTATCACAATCCCCGCTGTATACTGTATCACTGTTTTCCACCGGTTGTTCTGATGCATCCTGTCTTCCTCCGCCTAATGTTGCAGTTCCTTCCTGACATGCCTGTTTGCGTACCTGCTTTTTTCTGCCTTTTTACTTTCTTTCCGGTCCTTTCTTGCCGTCCGCCTGCGGCGTGCCCGCTCGCGTCCGGTCACCTCTGGAAGCCCAAACCGTACCGTAATGCGCATGCCCTTTCCCGGCTCGCTTTCAAACTGCCAGCTTCCCTGATGCAGATCAATGATCTTGCGGCACAGCGCCAGGCCAAGACCTGCGCCGCCTTCTTTTCTTGCACGTGATTTGTCCACCATATAAAATGGCTCCGCGATCCTGGCAAGCTCTTCCTGCGTGACCCCGCGCCCTTCATCTGCCACTGTTACGGTATAGCCTCCCGGTACAGCCACACCGTATACCCATATATTTTTTCCCGGCTCGGATGCCTTGCGCGCATTATCGATCAGATTGATAAACACAGAGCCCAGCAGTTCCCTGTCACCAAAAATCACACCTGACTGTGCCTCCACATGAATGGTAAGCTGCTTCTCCAGAAGCGATTCGGCTACTGTCCTTTGTACCTCCTGCAAAAAGTCCGGCACAAAGATCTCGCGGTGCGGTACTTCCTGCTGTCCTGCAAGCGTCATTTCCAGGAGCTTATACGATAAAGACTGGAGCCGCTTTCCCTGTCGGTAAATATAGTCTGCGCACATATCCGTCTCCTCCGGCGTAAGCTCCATCTGCCGGATCGTGTCTGCATATCCGATGATCGATGTCAGCGGTGTCTTCAGTTCATGTGCAAAAGCAGCCGTAAATTCTTCCTGCCGCTGCACTTCATTTTGCAGCTGTACCATCTGCGTATTCATAGCATTTGCCATCCAGTTAAAATCGGATGCCAGCGTACCGATCTCATCTTTGCTGCGGATATTGACTCTTGTATGGTACTGGCCTGTGGCAAACTGGCGCGTTGCCCTAGAGAGCTTTTGCATATTTCTCATCACAAAGAACAATACAAGCAAAATGATCCCACCCAAAAGGACCGCCACCAAAAGGACACCGATCTGATAACGCTCATACATCTGAGATCGGTTGCTGTAAATCTGCGAGATATTTTTTGTTGTCTCGATATACTCATCCAAAGTTCCAGTACTCATCACTACAATATAGACCTCTTGCTCTTTCTTTACGATCTCATAGCCTACATTGTGCGATGCGTCCAGTTTCTCCTGGATCCCATGCGGCACCACCACGCCCCCGTCCTGATAGAGGACCTCTTTCCGCTCCGAGAGGATACGCGCGCCGCTCCCGCCTGCATCTCTGTGATGGAAGCTTTCCACGATCTTCTGCTTGGATACCCTGTCCCTTTGCTCCCTGGGAAGTGCATTGATCGTCAGCTCATAGGCATTCTGGAACATCTGGTTTTCTACCATGCACTGCTCCACTTCCCGGTCAAAGCTGTTCCAAAAGCTGTCCTGGATCATCCACGTCCCAAATACAGTCAGAAAAATAATAAAGATCGGTGTTGTAATAAAAAATATTTTCCAGGATAATTTCATCCCTTCCTCCTGATATTCTCTCAGATCACAAGCCGGTATCCTACCTTATAAATCGCAACGATATGGTCCTCCAGACCAAGCTTCTTCTTCAGACGCTGCACATGCAGATCTACCGTACGGCCCGTTCCGTTATATTCCCCGCCCCACACATTTTCATAGATCGTCTCCCGGTAGAGCGCTCTGTTCTTATTTCTTACAAATAAAAGCAGCAGCTCGTACTCCTTCATCGTCAGATCCACCGGATGGCCTCCCTGGGTGACAGTGTGCGAATCTGTATCAATCTCTATGTCCAGAAAGCCAAGATGTCTCTGTGTTTTTTTGTACCGGCGCAGCACTGTTTCCACGCGCGCCAGAAGTTCTGCAATATCAAATGGCTTTGCAATATAATCCTCTGCGCCAAGCTTCAGCCCTTTCACCTTCTGCTGCGTCTCCCCCATCGCAGTCAGAAAGATCACCGGGATCCCTATCTCCTTGGCGTATTCCAGGACTTCATATCCATTCAGCTTTGGAAGCATAATATCAAGCAGCATCAGATCAAAGGTCCGCTCTGCAATAATATCTGCCGCCATCTCTCCGTCTGAGGCGATCTCACACTGATACCCCGCTTTTACGAGATTCATCCGTATCAGGTTTGCGATCGGCTCCTCATCCTCCACGATCAGAATCTTAATCATTTTCTTCCCCTCCTCATATCTAAAGATATACTTCGCGAAGCAGTTTCCTGCGCTTCCTGTAATCCGGGAGCACCTGCTCTACGATCCGCCAGAATGCATCTGAATGATTCATCTCCCTGCGGTGCGCCAGCTCATGCACAACCACATAGTCAAGCACCTCCGGCGACAGCAGGATAAGCTTCCAGTTAAAATTCAGGTTCCCCGCGCTGCTGCAGCTTCCCCACCGCGTCTTCTGCTCTCTGATCGTAATCCTGCCATAATCGACTCCCATCACATCCGCAAAGTATGCCGTCCGGCGCGCAATCACCTCGCCTGCGCGCTCCATTCCCTGCCTGCGCTGTTCACTGCTTACACAAAGCCTGTTTTTGCTGCGCTCCAGGCAGATTTCTTTCTGACGTCTGATCCAGTCCTGCTTCTCACTCACAAAGGCTTCGATCACACTGCCTGAAAGCCTGTCCGGAGCGCGCACGATCACGCTGCCGTCCTCTCTCACCTGCAGTGCCACTGTCCTTCTCCTGGATCGGATCACCGTATATGCTTTTATTTCCTGCTGTGTATTCGCATTTGCCGTCATGCCTTTTCCTTTTTCTGAGCTCACAGCCACGCTTCCCTCCTGATATCTGCTCCGACTCCCGCTTTTATTTTATTTCCATCATACCGCTAAGTCCCGTCTCTGTCCAGAAACACTTTAACAAAAGTGTGCTTGTGCCGGATGCCTATTGCGAAGCAATGCATTTCCTTTTGCATCCGTGCGCATCTTGATTTTGTGGTATAGGAAAGTG
Organism: Parablautia sp. Marseille-Q6255; assembly: GCF_951230155.1. Taxonomy (GTDB): domain Bacteria; phylum Bacillota; class Clostridia; order Lachnospirales; family Lachnospiraceae; genus Choladousia. Next base: position 7,955 of record NZ_CATNVD010000014.1, on the reverse strand, counting down.
AGAACTTTCCTGTACCGTAAAAAAGCTGCCGCAAGATCTCTCCTGCCGCAGCTTTCCTGTTTCTCTTAACTATTTCTTCCGGCGATGTTCCTGTCTATTTCCCAAATTTTCCAAGCAGATACACGATCGCCATGATAATAAAAACCGCGACAAAAATGCCTGCCATGCCCTTCCACATAATCTCCAGCGCCATGAGTATATTTTCCATATGTTTTCCCACTCCTTCCTGTCAGCTTATAAAAAGGATGTCACAAGATTGATGATCAGCCCTCCGGCTACCACAGACGCGATCTGTCCGGATACGTTTGCTCCTGCCGCATGCATCAGCAGAATATTGCCCGGGTCCTCCTCCATCGCCATCTTCTGCACAACACGGGAAGACATCGGGAAGGCGGAAATACCGGCAGCGCCGACCATCGGGTTGATCTTTTCCTTTGAAAAAAGATTGATAAGCTTTGCAAGCATCACGCCGCCGATCGTATCTACTACAAATGCAAACACACCGATCAGCATGATCATCAGCGTATCAACAGTCACAAAACGTTCTGCACGCATACTAAATGAGATCGTGATCCCAAGCAGCAGCGTGATCAGGTTCGACAGGTTATTCTGTGCTGTCTCTGACATCGTGTTCAGTACGCCGCATTCGCGGATAAGGTTTCCAAACATCAAAAATCCTACAAGAGCGACAGAAGACGGCGCAACAAATCCGACTACGATCGTTACCGCGATCGGGAAGATGATCCTTGTCCGCTTTGTCACACTGGCCGGCTCATAGTTCATACGGATCATGCGTTCCTTCTTCGTCGTTACCAGCTTAATCGCAAATGGCTGGATCACCGGCACAAGCGCCATATAGGAGTATGCCGCCACAGCGATCGCACCAATATAGTCTGATTTCAGGATCTGTGATACAAGAATGGAGGTAGGTCCGTCTGCCGCTCCGATGATCCCGATGGCTGCACCGTCTTTTAAATCAAAGCCGAGGATCACTGCAAGCAAAATTGCCGCGAAGATTCCAAACTGAGCGCCTGCTCCAAACAAAAACATCTTTGGATTTGATAAAAGCGGGCCAAAGTCGATCATCGCGCCGATACCAATAAACAGCAGTACCGGAAGCGCCTCGGAGGCCTCGATCCCCACCTGAAAGAGCCACTCAATGATACCGCTCGTCTCACCCACGCCCGGCAATACCTGATTGAGCACTCCGCTCACCGGGAGATTTACCAGGATCGCGCCAAATCCCATGGGTAAAAGCAGCGCCGGCTCATACTCCTTCTTGATCGCCAGCCAGATCAGCAGGATACCGACTCCATACATCACCACCTGCTGCCATGTAAGCATACGTAAGCCCTCTGTTAAAAATTCCATATACCTTCCTCCTTGCATCACTTTATTTTTATATAAATAAAAGAGACCTCTACTACAGCAGCTGTAGTAAAAGTCTCACTATTTCAACCTTCTGCGGACAGCAGTCCTTGCTGCCGTCGTATTGACGCCTGAAGATACATACCGGATCACCTTCGCTCCGGCATGCCAGTTACTCCCTTTTATCCGTGGGTCTATAGTATCATTTTCTTTTGGAAAATGCAACCGAAACATTGTTTTTCCGGGCCTTTTTCCGGGCGCCGCTTTGCTCATCTGTAGAGCTTTACCAGAAACTCTGTTCCCTTCCCGACCTCACTTTGCACCGTAACAGTTCCATTTTGAAGCGTGATGATCTTTTCCGCTATGGCAAGCCCGATCCCCACACTTTCGGCAGACTGATTGGAGCCTTTATAAAAACGTTCAAAAATGTGGGAAAGCTGTTCACGGTCAATGCCCTCGCCATTGTCCCGGATACAGATATTCGTAGAAAAATTGTTCTGGCTTACGGATATCATGATCTGACCCCCGGGAGGTGTATGCTCAATGCAGTTTTTTACGATATTAGAAAGTGCCTCGCCGCTCCAGTGCCTGTCGCAGGTCAGCTCAATCGTCTGTGCACATTCCACACACAGCTGCAGCTCCTTTAGCTCAAGCAAAAGCTCAAACGGCTGGAGCACCGTATCCAGAAGCGCCCTGGCCATGACCTGCTCCCGCTTCAGCTTCAGCCGGTTCGCATCAAGCTGCGACAGGGTGAGAAGATTGCGGATCAGCCACGTGATGCGGGTAACCGAATCGTCTATACGCTGTGTAAATTCCATCCGCTTCTCCTCCGGGAGCCCCGGAGTTTTCAAAAGATCCGTCATGATCGTAACAGCCGCCAGAGGCGTCTTAATCTGGTGTGAAATATCGGAAAGCATATCTGCCAGATACTCCTTTTCCCGGACCGCTCCTGACGACTGCTCCTTCATCTGGATCATCAGCTTATAAAGCTCACTTTGTAAAATACCTGTCTGACCTTCCCTGCACCGCGACAGCTGAGGAAGCTCTGACTGATCCTGAAGCCTCATCAAATACTGTGTCAGCTCTGCAAGCTCCCGCTCTCTTCGGCGATCCCTGCGCAAAAGAATCGCCAGCCATACGCACACGCCCGCAAGGACTGCTGCAAGGAGGGCTGCTATCTGTAACGCCGCCGTTTCTGTCATCTCACTTTCCTCCCACTTTTCTGCTCCTTCATTCCATGAGATACCCGATCCCCCTCACCGTGCGGATCAGCTGTCCCTGCGGCGTATCATGCAGTTTTGCGCGCAGACGCCGGATATAGACACTGAGCGTGTTGTCATTTACAAATTCTCCTGCCTCGTCCCAGATACAGCCCAGGATCTGTCTGCGCGTCAGCGTCTGTCCACGGTGATTCAGAAAAATCAGCAGCAGGCGGTATTCCATTGCTGTCAGCAAAATTTCTTCCTCCGCACAGTACAGCCTGCCTGTGCGAAGATCTACCCGCACATCGCCGATCACAGCACTGTCTGACTGCGCTGCTTCCTGTACCTGCGGTGTATGCGTACCGCCCGTTCTCCTGCGGACCGCCTTCATCCTCGCCAGAAGCTCCCGGATGCGAAATGGCTTTGCAATATAATCATCTGCGCCTTGTTCCAGCGCGCGCACCGTACTTACCTCATCATCACATGCCGTCAGAAACAGTACCGGAGCATTGCTGTGCTGCCTGATCTCGCTGCATAAGGTGCAGCCATCTCCATCCGGCAGCATCAGATCAAGCAAATAAAAATCAATTGGCTCCCCCTGGCAAATCTGCGTCCGTGCCTGCGCCATATCCGATGCAGTCACTACCTGATACCCCTCCTGCGTCAGCGCAAACTTCAGTCCCTCCAAAATAATGGCATCATCCTCTACCAGCAATACTCTCACGCCTGCATTCCTCCATCTCTCCCGCTGTCATGCCGCTCCTCATACGCCATGCTGATCATTTTCTCTATTTTATCACTGTAATGTCACTTTGTTCCAGCTCTTTTTTCAGACTCCAGAAGCTAAATACTGCCAGAACGATCCCAACGAGCAGCACAGCCAGTACAAACAGCAGAAGCGGGAACTGCAATACCAGATTTCCGAATATCACAGTCATACCATTGTAGATCACTGCGATCAGCAGTCCTGAGCCAAGCAGCGCAAGCAGTACGGCACGCAGAATAATCCCGCCGCACTGCAGCAGCAGCATCTGCCTCATCTGCCCCTTCGTCATTCCTACGGACCGCAGCACTGCATACTCACGGATACTGCCTGCCATCCAGCCACGGACAGAATTAAACAGATTTAAAAGACAGATCAGCGACGACAAAATCACAAAAGACAACAGCAGTCCATCCGCCAGAGCCACCACTGCATGCTCTATACTCTGTATATAGCCCGATTCTGTCAGATAAAAAGCTCCTTCCTGCAGATCTGAAAGCTGTGAGAGCCTCTGGATCAGATCCGTCTCCTTCCCATTTAATCGGATATGGAGCTCCGGCGTCATATAAGGAGCGCCCTCTGCATCCTTTGTAAGCTCCATCACATCTCTTCCGACCGATGGTCCGGTTATGATCCAGAGATAATAATCGCCCGCCCCGCTCAGATATTTTTCCAGCTGCGCCGTCTTCGCATAGCCGACTATAGACAGCTTCCTCGTCACATATTCTCCTTTCTGATCCGAATAAAACTGCACAGGCAGCTCATCTCCCGGGTGCAGACTCGTCATATTGTCGACATGATAATATCTGTAACGGTCCGGTTCCATCCCCATAACCCCCACATTATCTGTGGAAAACTCTCCTTCATTGAGCACGAGCACGGAATTTTCCTCAAGAGTATCCGGATCTATTCCACAGGCCTTCGCCATTTCACCGAAGATATCCCCATCTACCGAGATCATATTCACAGCGGGGTGGGATTTTTCCACTGCTTCTCAAAGGTTTCTCTGGAAAGTGTCCCGTGATGGTAGGAGTTAAAAATATCATAGCTTGCCTCCCAATATTCTTCACTGTAAACACCGGCCTCCACATTGCCTATAAACATCGCCAAATACCATTCCTGCACCGACTCTACGCCGGGATCCCGGACAATCTCCTCCTTCAGCGCTTCATAAGCCCCGCCCAATGCAGAGCCGTACGCCTGCAGAATATAATCACAGCTCTCCGGGTTCATGCGAAGCCCGCCAGACTGCAGCTTCTTTTCCATTACCTGATGCAGACTTTCTGACCCAAACGCTGTGACCGCAAGAAGGACCAGAAAAACGGCTGCCGCACGCGCTACGGACCGTATCTTCTGGCTGCGCCGGTTCAGAGTATTCCATGCCAAAAGTCCCTGCGCACCAAGCAGCCCGATCGCCCGCCTGCTCGTCCTGTAGGTACGGCTTTTTCGTTCTGTATTTCCCCTTATACTCTCGATCGGACCGATCCTTCCTATCCTTCTCGCCGGAAGATATGCGGACAGTAAGACCGTCAGGATACTCAAAGCAGACACCGCAGCCAGATTTTTTATGGAAATCTGAACCTGCACAGCAAGCGTCTCTGCCCCATAACCAATATTCATAAACTGCACCAGCAGCGGCCGGAATGCCGTCATTGCGATCCAGACCACTCCGATCCCAAGGAATATCCCCAACGGCAGCCCAAGCAGCAGCAGATAACATGCTTCATAATAAATACTGCTGCGCTTCTGTCTGCCCGTTGCCCCCACAGAGCACAGCATGCCCAGATACCTGCTGCGCTCCCGGAAGGACATATGAAACACATTATAGATCAGCACAACAGACACTGCCATGATCAAAAGAGTAAACAGCACCGTCATATATCTTACTACGAGATTTATCGTTGTATCCGAAGAATCTGCCGAAAAAGCAAGCAGCAGATCATTCGTCTCAACCTCACAGTCAGGGAACATTTTCTCCCAGTCCTGAAAATAAGTATCCGGCAAAAGCTCCTGATCAAATATCACAGACAGATTAAAAGAATCCCGGCCAAGCACCTGCTCCGTCGTAAGTGTCGTAAGCGCCGTGTAGCCCGCAGCAACTCCGGATTCATATGCGGGAGGTTCTATAATCCCTACGATCTCATACTGCTTCTGTTCACCGGTATACCGGTGATTTTCCTGAAAGCTGTCATTTTCTCCGTAATACGGAAAATTCTCCGGCACATCCATGGTATCACCGGACTGAATGGACAGACCGGAAAATGGAAAATACGTGGTTCCGCCGTCCCTGCCAATACCGGTAATAGACCGCTCAAAAAATTCAGCGTCTATGCGATCCCCTAATTTCATCGAAGAACCATCCTCCACAGCGCTCCTGCTGACTGCGATCTCCGACTCATTTTCCGGAAGCCTCCCCTCTGCCAAAGAAATATTCATCCATTCATAACAGTTTTTCGTATATCCCTTGATATTCAGATACGGGCGCTCCTCATTGGCCGAAAGCTCAAATACCGTACTGCCAAGGCCTGCCGATGCTGCCGTCTGTTTTACATATGGTAAACGCAGGATCTCCTGATACTCTGTTTCTGAAATATCATATACAGACGCGTGATACCTGCCGTTCTTCTGAGAGGCCAGTGCCTCCAGATACTTCACACCTGTATCCCTTCCGATAAAGACGCAGGTCATCAGCAGTACCATCAGGACAATCCCTGCAAACGTGGTAGCTGTCCGGCACCTGTTTTTCTTCATATACTGCCTGGTGACATAGAACACGATGTTTTTGCCTCTCACTGCTGCGCACCTCCGATCACCCGGATTCTCTCATCTCTGAGTATCCGTCCGTCCTCAATCCAGAGCATCCGGTCTGCCTGTAAAGCAATCCGCTCATCATGCGTGATCAGAAGCTGTGTCTGACGCAATTCCCGGTTTGCCCGCTTCATCATAGCAATAATCTCTTCCCCCGTTCTCCGGTCAAGATTTCCCGTCGGCTCATCCGCCAGCAAAATTGCCGGATGATTGTAAAGTGCACGTCCGATCGATACTCTCTGCTGCTGACCTCCTGAGAGCTGCTCCGGAAAATTATACCTTCTTTCCTCCAGCCCCATACTCTTCACTACCTGAGTAAGTCTCTGCCGATCAAGCGTTCTGCCATCGAGCAGATGCGGCAAGACAATATTCTCCTCAACATTCAGCACTGGAAGCAGATTATAAAACTGATAGATCAGACCAATCTGACGCCTTCTGAAAATCGCCATCCGATCTTCATTCAGCGCATGAATATCCGTCCCTCCAATCCACACCTTTCCCCCTGTCGGCTTATCTACTCCACCCAAAATGTGCAAAAGTGTTGATTTTCCGCTGCCAGAAGGCCCCACGATGGACACAAATTCTCCAGCCTCCACAGAAAACGAAACGTTATCCAATGCTTTGACACAGGTATCCCCCTTCCCGTAAACCTTCGTCAGATTTTCACATCTCAATATCTCCATATTTTCCTCCTCTTCCCCCTCTAAAGCGGTGTGCAGTTGTTCTTCCTTTGTATTCCGGCTTTAAAAACAGTATAAAACAGGAAGATGACACTGTGGTGAATTTGCAAGTGACATTTTTGTCATTTTCACAGTAAAATAACTGTGCAGCCCGCACCACCCATGATCGACTGCAGCTATTACTGCCATAAACACAAAAAAAACACCTTCAATCATAAATTGAAAGTGCTTTATCTGCCGGCGACCGGACTCGAACCGGTACGAAGTTGCCCTCGAGGGATTTTAAGTCCCTTGCGTCTGCCTATTCCGCCACGCCGGCATATTCAGTTTTTATAAAGAAAAGTGGGGCCTATAGGGCTCGAACCTATGACCCTCTGCTTGTAAGGCAGATGCTCTCCCAGCTGAGCTAAGACCCCATAACGACCCAGAAGAGACTCGAACTCTCGACCTCCGCCGTGACAGGGCGGCGCTCTAACCAACTGAGCCACTGGGCCAAATATTTATTTGATTAAAATGGACCTTCGGGGACTCGAACCCAGGACCGACCGGTTATGAGCCGGTTGCTCTAACCAACTGAGCTAAAGGTCCAAGAAGCCGATGATCGGACTCGAACCGATAACCTGCTGATTACAAATCAGCTGCTCTGCCAATTGAGCCACATCGGCGGACTACGATGACTCCTACGGGAATCGAACCCGTGTTACCGCCGTGAAAGGGCGATGTCTTAACCGCTTGACCAAGGAGCCGTATTTACTTTCCCCTTAGTAAGCACTGCGGGTCAAAAGAAACTCCCCCTGTTGGACTTGAACCAACGACACTGCGGTTAACAGCCGCATGCTCTACCGACTGAGCTAAGGAGGAATACTTCAAAAGGTACTATATTTTACACATACCTTCAAAACCACATACAGAATATCATATCTTTCCGATCTTTACAAGTCTTTTTTACCCTTCCGATTGCTTTGATCAGCGTCTTTTCTATGTGTCTACGCTCTCCCGTTCGGAATCACTTTGTGCTTCCTTCCGCTCTCGCGTACCCACATCCGCCTTTCTCCGTCTTTGGATAAGCTTGCGACCTATTAGTAGCAGTCAGCTCCATGTGTTACCACACTTCCACCTCTGCCCTATCTACCT